>NZ_JACHCR010000064.1 GCF_014205845.1 Mucilaginibacter cryoferens | reverse complement strand
TTGTCATCCTATGTTTGTGGGAGATTGTGAAAAGAGATAAATAAGGAATAATTTTAAATCAGAAGAAAAGGGTAAAGAGAAAGATCATGGTCTGTCATTAGCCTCAGGAAAGGCTGTTCAGGATGCCGATCACTTTACCCTTTGCTTAAGAGCTTGAACAGTTCATTAGGCCATAAGCCTGAATGTAGGATTGATAAGTCACTAAGCAAGATCTTCCAATTTTATTATCTCAAAACAAAGTTATGCAATCACAAACAAATTATGCAGGAATTGACATTTCAAAATTGTTCTTTGATGTAGCTATCAGCATAGATGGCAGGTATGAACATTATAAGTTCAGTAATGATGAGGCTGGCTTTAGATCATTACTAAAATTACTTAGTCTGGATAGCCAGGTAGTGATGGAAGCTTCAGGGCCTTATTATTTAAAGTTAGCTTGTTATTTGTATCGTAACGGGATCGCGGTAAGCGTTGTCAACCCGTTGGTTATCCGCCGGTTCTGCCAGATGAGGATGACAAGAGCGAAAACAGACAAAAAAGATTCCCGCATGATCGCAGAATACGGGAAGACAGAAAAGCCTGCGCTATGGAAGATTCCTGAACAACAGGTTATTACCTTGCAGCAAATGGAAGCTTTGGTGTTAAATCTCAATAAAGAGATAACCGCTTTAAGTAACCAGCTGGAAAGCTTTACGCATAGCGGAATGTTAATCCGGCAGCTTGAAAAAATGATAAGAAAAGAGTTAGTTCATAAACAAAAACGGTTACAGGAACTAACGGATGTTATGGAGAAGTTAGCTGAACAACATTATGCTGAGATGTTAGCGAACCTGGAAAGCATCCCCGGTATAGGTAAAAAGACAGCAATGATGCTGATCGTGCTCAGCGGAGGTTTCAGCAGGTTTGATGATCATCGTAAATTGAGTTCTTATATTGGCATTTGTCCGAGGATATTTGACTCGGGAACCAGTGTTAAAGGAAAACAAAGAATATGCAAAATGGGCATGTCCCGGATACGGGCAATGTTGTACGTCTGTACATGGAGCGCCAAAAGCTGTAACAGATCGTGTAAGGAACTTTATGACCGATTAATAGCAAAAGGAAAAGCAAAGAAACAAGCGTTAATAGCTGTAGCTAATAAACTGCTTAAGCAGGCATTTGCTATCGCAACGCAAAAAACTAAATACAATGAAAATTATT
>NZ_JACHCR010000063.1 GCF_014205845.1 Mucilaginibacter cryoferens | reverse complement strand
CCGTCATTGCCTTTAGATTAGCTTCAACAAAATAATATAGGTTATTATTATTATTGTTGAAGCTTTCTTTTTGCTTCTTTTTCTTTGTTAATAACCTTGAATTTTGTGGAAAAGTTAACAACGGTAAGGGTGCATTATCGTCATTGCCAGGCTTAAAGGCCTATGTCTCGATTGAATCCCTTACCGTTTGTTTTAAACTGTGGCATCAAATAGAAATTAGAGTTCTGAAGGCTCATTAGTAAGGTATTGATGTGGTTTAAAACTGTTAACTGTTTACTCACATAAACGGAACAAAGATATGGAATTTGAATTTTTCATCGGGATCGATGTATCAAAGAATGAACTAGACTTTTCAGTTCAGCAAGGGAAGCACTTCCTTTTTCACAAGGAAATAGTTAATGAACCTGAAGCGATCAATACGCTTTTAAAAGAACTTGGTAAGCTGAAAGGTTTTTCTTTAGGCAAAGCTATTTTCTGCATGGAGCATACCGGCATTTACAGCAATCACCTGTTATCTTGTTTGTATCAGAAAAAAGCTAATATTTGTTTGGAGTCAGCCAGCCAGATCAAAAAATCACTTGGCAGCCTCCGGGGGAAGAACGATAAGGTTGATTCGATGCGAATAGCTTCCTATGCTTATAAAAATCGCGATGAACTGCGTTTATGGGCCCCCAGGCGAGAAGAAGTTCAGCAACTGGCCCATTTGTCATCTACGCGTTCGAGGCTTATCAAAGCAAAGAAGATGCTCAAAACCCCGCTTAAAGAATATGGCTCTTTTGTCAAAAAGAAAGCAGTCAAACAAAACACAGATGTATGTAACAAAGCGCTGAATGGGATTGAGGCGAGTCTGGAGCATGTGGAAAAATCGATAATGGATATCATCAACGCTGACCCTGAACTGAAGCGTTTGTTTACTTTGGTTACCTCTGTAGTAGGGATAGGCAAAGTCACAGCAGTACAGTTAATAGTGACCACTAATGAGTTTAAAGATATTAACAATGCTAAAGCCTATGCCTGCTATGCCGGCCTGGTGCCTTATCTCGAGGAGTCCGGTGTATTCAAAGGCAAAGGCCGGATCTCGCATATGGCCAACAAAAAAGTTAAGACACTTTTACATATGGCCGCATTGGTAGCCATCCAATATAATGATGAATTGAGGCTATATTATGAACGAAAAGTCAACGTCGAAAAGAAGAACAAAATGAGTGTAATTAACGCTGTTAGGAACAAACTTGTACAACGAATTTTTTCCTGCGTCAATCAAAATAGAAAATATGAAAAAAATTATCTAAAATTAGTTGCATAGATCATAGAAATCGAG
>NZ_JACHCR010000062.1 GCF_014205845.1 Mucilaginibacter cryoferens | reverse complement strand
GGGGATTGCTTCGTGCCTTATAATGACGTGTTTTTAAGTTATTGATAATCAAGCTACTTTCTGAATGATAAATCCAAGTTTTGTAGCTTCTTTTTGCAGACGAGCCATTTTTCTTGCCGTTTGTTGTTCAATATTGGGTTCTATTCTTTTTGCATCATATGCCTGTTTTTTAAGCACCATATTGTAAAAGATCACAGCTATTTTCCGGGCTATGGCCTTAATCGCTTTTTTACTCCCCTTGGTTCCGGCTAGCCTTCTGTATTGTTGTCCCATTGGTCCCTTGCTTTGCCATAAACAATGTGCTGCCATCCGGAATGCCTGTGTTGCAGGGTTGTTGGTAATTCGTTTCTCATAACCTATTACTTTCCCCCCGGATATTTTGGGCCGTGGTGAAAGATTAAGCCAGCTGACAAAGTGTTCTGCTGTTGGCCATTTTTTCATATTGGTTCCCGTTACAGCAAGTATGGTTAACAGACCGATCTCATCAAGCCCCTCCACTTCCGTCAGGTCTACTCCAAACACGCCTAGCAGATAGCCTTTCAGATTGAAGCTATATTGGTTCTTTCTTACCAATCCTCTTTTCTTTTTAATGGCAACAACTTCCTGCTGTTCATTACAGATCAGTAATTGCCCCAGAGTGGCTTCAATAAAGGTTTCGTATGCTAACATTTGTTCCTTAAAAAAGTCGTAACTCTTTAGGGTATTGGAAAGGATGTTAAGATAGTGCTGCTGGTATTCCCCTTTTAACGAACTAAGCAGTTCGTCCGGGCTTGCTTTTAATCTTTTCACATCAATAAGGCCAAGCAGTTTTTCCGGCTCGCAGATCCCCGAACAGATAGCCCGCAGTAATCGCATTCCTGATACACCCTCAATATCGCTGATCAGGTGCTGGAACTTAATGTTCATCAGGGTAAGGAGTTTTTGGATACGGTTCAGCGTAGCGCTTTTCTGATCCTGGTAGATTTCTCTTTCATGAAGGTATTGTCTTAGCTCCCGGTATAACTCAGGTGCGATATGTGAATTACGGACCAGGCCGTGGGCCAGTAACTGGTGCAGCCATTGGGCATCATTTACATCCGTTTTTTGGGCCGATACGTTCCTGTAATGACTCGGATTAACTAGTACCATTTCCATTCCGTGCCTTTCCAGGATATTGTAAAGCGGTTCCCAGTAAGGGCCGGTGGCTTCCATCACCACTTTTTCAACCTGCTCCCCTTGCAGTAATTCCGCTAAACGGTAAAGGCTGCTTGTAAAACCATCAAATTCCGCCAGATTGATATTATCTTCCCTGTCGGTATAGGATACCATCATCAGCATACTCCCTACATCGATCCCGGCCGAACGGGGATGTAGTAAGCCGAAACGTTCCATCTTTTGAGTTCCCTGATCTGAAGGAACATGCTTCTTTTTTTTACTACTTTTGCTCATGTTCTTATTTTTAATAAAAACAGGGCAAGCTCTGCCGCTCTTAAAATGTTTAAGCTTAAAAGCATGGTGAACTACGCGAATAGTTCCCGATAATATTTTTTTCAAAGAAGGGCAGTCCCAAACTCGCAAGCGGACTCTTTCGGTGCCAGGCGGTAAACGGGGTATGTAGCTTGTCCTGTTTTATTTCTAAAACAAGATTAAGCTTTTTTCATCCTTATCAAACACACGTCATCCCCTCTTTTTCCAGTTAGACTGGTTCGATACTCG
>NZ_JACHCR010000061.1 GCF_014205845.1 Mucilaginibacter cryoferens | reverse complement strand
GAGGGCACTGAAAAAGTCTTTTAGAAAAGGCTGTTAAAAAAGGAGTAGGAGAATTAAGTTTTTCTGCTCCTTTTTTTGTATTTTAAAGGTGTATTAGAACGCCTTTCAGATGTTAGCTCAACAACAAAAGATTCAATTTAGCGCGTTTTCGGGATTGTATGATTTGATCGTACCCAAAGACAATCTTCTTCGCAAGATCAATGAACTGATAGATTTTACTTTTATCCTAGAAGAACTGGTTGACAAGTATTGTCCCAATAATGGACGTACTGCAGAAAGCCCTGTACGCATGTTCAAATACCTGCTTTTAAAAACGATCTATACCGTTTCGGATGTAGACGTTGTTGAGCGTTCCATGTACGATATGTCTTTCAAGTATTTTTTGGAGATGTCGCCGGAGCAGGAAGTTATTGACCCGAGTTCGCTTACAAAGTTTAGAAAACTGCGGTTGAAGGACGCAGATCTGTTAAACCTGTTAATCAATAAAACTGTTTCGATTGCCCTTGAAAAGGGTATTATCCGTTCCAGGTCGATTATTGTTGATGCTACTCATTCATTATCAAGATCAAATCCATACTCAGCAATGGAAGTATTGCGGGAACGTGCGAAGTTACTCCGCAAAGCTGTTTATGCTATAGACGAAGACATGAAAAGCCGCATGCCGGAAAAGAATGATTCGAATGATCTGGAAAAAGAACTGGCCTATTGCAGAAGGTTGGAAAAATGTATTGAATCAGACCTAACGTTAAGCCAGATCCCGGCAATCAAAGAAAAACTGAACCTGTTGAAAGAGACAGTAGAAGATACGCAAGAAAACTATACGCTTTCAAAAGACAGAGATGCCAGAACCGGCCATAAATCAACCGACAACTCATTCTTTGGGTACAAAACTCATCTGGCTATGACGGAGGAACGTATCATTACAGCCGCCGTGGTCACCTCCGGGGAAAAAGGAGACGGCCCGGAGCTTCCTGAACTTTTGGCAATAAGCCGGAATAATGGGATAGAAGTAGATTCGATAATCGGCGATTCGGCTTATTCAGGAAAGGAAAATCTTGCAATGGCGGATGGACAGGATATAAAAATCGTAGCGAAACTACACCCATCAATTACCCAAGGCTACCGAAAAGATGAAAATCTTTTCGATTATAACAAGGATGCTGGCATGTTTGTGTGTCCTGCGGGGCATCTGGCCATTCGAAAGGCACGGTGCGGGAAAAAGAATATTGGACAAAACCAGGTAGACACTTATTACTTTGATGTTGAAAAGTGTAAGGTCTGCCCATTAAGGGATAACTGTTATAAACCCGGGGCAAAAAACAAAACGTATTCAGTTACTATCAAATCAGACACGCATCGTGGGCAGATGGCTTTTCAGGAAACCGATCACTACAAGGATAAAGCAAAACACCGGTACAAGATCGAGGCAAAAAACAGTGAGTTAAAAAACGTTCATGGGTATGACCGGGCCATATCTTATGGGATTGAAAATATGCAGATGCAAGGAGCATTGGCCATTTTCACAGTTAATCTTAAAAGAATAATCAAACTAATCGCCTAACAAAGAAAACAAACTCAATTACTTCCCTTCAGCCCTCTTTGAACACCTTTTGATCCACAGCTAACCATCACGACTGTACAAATAAAAAAGCGATCAAGTAAAACTATGCCTTACTTGATCGCTTTTAATTGTTGACTATATTAATGAGGGAGCTTTTTCAGTGCCCTC
>NZ_JACHCR010000060.1 GCF_014205845.1 Mucilaginibacter cryoferens | reverse complement strand
TGGATATTCCGGGGAAGTTGACCAGTAATTCATAGATAAAGAGTAAAGTGATTCCGCTGGAAATTGACCAGTGCATTCCGGGTCAAGTTGACCAGTTAATCCGGATCAAACTGACCACCCCGAACGAGCCAGCTTATACTGTAGAAGCAACCATCTTTGTGAGGTTTCAAACAACCCTCGCAAGCATGGCCAACACAACGATCAGTATGAGTAAGATTAGAAAGATATTAAGGATGTACAGCCATGGGCGCAGCATCCTGTCGATATCAGCACAGGCGGACGCTTCGCGGAACACGGTAAAGAAGTACCTGACCTCTTTTAAGGATAGCGGCTTTACGTTCGAGGAGGTCAATGCGCTGAATGACAAAGAGCTGGAGGACTTGTTTGGTAAAAGCAAGGAGCATCCGCCTAACAGCCGTATGCAGTCTATGCTGCGCTGCTACCCCCATGTAGATAAACAGTTGAAACGTGTCGGTGTTAACCGGCAGATGCTCTGGAAAGAGTATTATAAAGAGTTTCCGGACGGCTACCTGTACAGCCAGTTCTGCTTTTACTTCAACCAGTGGAAGGCCCGGGTAAATCCGGTGATGCATATAGACCACAAATCCGGAGATAAGCTTTATGTGGACTTTGCAGGTAAAAAGCTAAGCATAACAGATAAGGATACCGGGGAGATCATCGAGGTAGAAGTCTTTGTAGCCATCCTGGGAGCCAGCCAGCTCACCTATGTGGAAGCTGTGCTCACCCAGCAAAAGGAGGACTTTATTATGGCCTGTGAGCACACCTTGCATTATATCGGTGGTGTTCCTGACGCTATCGTCCCGGATAACCTGAAAGCGGCGGTGACCAAAAGCAGCCGTTATGAGCCCACCCTGAACGAAACCTTCGCTGACTTTGCAGACCACTACGGCACAACCATCCTTGCAGCGCGGGCGTACCGCCCGCGTGACAAAGCGCTGGTAGAGGGTGCTGTTAAGATCATGTATACCCGGATCTATGCGCCATTAAGGAAGACTGTTTATCATACGCTAAATGAATTGAATGAGGCAATCAGGGAAGCCCTGGAAATACATAACAATCTATTATTGCAGGGCCGGAACTACAGCCGAAGGCAGCAGTTTGAAGAAGTGGAACGGGGCGTACTCACGCCTTTACCGGTGTTACGGTATGAGCTTAAAAAGCAGTTCCATGCCACGATCATGAAGAACGGGCATGTCTGCCTCGGTCCCGATAAACACAATTACAGTGTGCCTTACCGGTTTATCGGCAAAAAAATCAAGCTTTTATATTCCAGCAATTCGGTGGAGGCTTTTTATCATTATGAACGGATCGCTATACATAAGCGCACCAGGAGTATGCATGGTTATACGACAGATAAAGAACATCTGGCCTCCACCCACCAGTTCGTTACGGACTGGAATCCGGAGCGGTTCCTGGGATGGGCAGCCGCTATTCATGAAGATGTAAGGCTTTATATCCATAACATATTTGACCGTAAAACGCATGTCGAACAAGCTTATAAATCATGTCTGGGGATATTGAACTTTTCCCGGAAGGTCGGTAATGAGCGTTTGATACTGGCTTGCAGAAGAGGCCTTCACTATGGTATCTATAATTACAAGACCATTCAAATGATCCTGGAAAAGAACATGGATCAATATGAGGAAAGCCTGTTTGCCGATGAACTGCCGATGCCCAGTCATGATAATATCAGAGGAGAAGACTATTACCAATAACCCTTTAAATAATCAATAATGAATACAAACACCTTAGACAAACTGCGGAAGATGAAGTTCTTCGGTATGTTCCATGCTTTTAAAAGTGCCCTGGAAACTGGCAAAACCAATGATTACACAACCGATGAACTGCTGGCCCACCTGGTGG
>NZ_JACHCR010000059.1 GCF_014205845.1 Mucilaginibacter cryoferens | reverse complement strand
ACAGGCGCAAACGCATTCATCCGAGAAATTAGTACCGTACGTACGTCCTATTATAGGTACCCAGCGCATGGGGCACGTGTACCCGGGAGCCACGGTCCCTTTTGGCATGGTACAGCTAAGCCCGGAGACCGATACGCCCAGTTACGAGTTGAACGGTAAATACAACCCCGATGTATACAAATACTGCGCGGGCTACCAATACGATGATAAAACGATAGTAGGCTTCAGCCACACCCACTTCAGTGGCACCGGCCACTCAGACCTGGGCGACTTTTTAATTATGCCTACGGTAGGCACCCTAAAACTAAACCCGGGTACAGCCGATAAACCCGGCAGCGGGTACCGCTCGGGCTTTTCGCACCAGAACGAGGTAAGCGAGGCCAATTACTACAAGGTAAAGCTTGACGAAAGCAATATTATAGCCGAAATGACCACCAGTGCAAGAGTAGGCTTCCACCAGTATACTTTTCCCAAGTCAAACCAGTCGCATATTATCCTGGACCTGATGGCCGGCATCTATAACTACCCCGATAAAAACGTGTGGACGTATGTAAGGGTAGTAAACGACAGTACGGTAACCGGCTTCCGCCAAACCAACGGCTGGGCGAGAACCCGTACCTTGTACTTCGCGATGACGTTTAACAAAGCATTTTATCAGCATGGCTATAAAAAGTACGACCAAAGAGAAGTATACGGCGGCTTCTGGGGTAAGTTTAACCGCAACAAAGATTTCCCGGAGATAGCCGGTAAACAGATCCGTACCTGGTTCGACTTTAAAACCGAGGCAGGCGAAAAGATAAAAATCAAATTCGCGCTGTCGCCGGTAAGCATGGATGGCGCGTTAAACAACATGCAAACCGAGATCCCCGGCTGGGACTTTGACAAAGTAAAAGCCGATGGGCAGCAACTATGGGAAAACGAGCTGCATAAAATAGAGATCACGGGCAACCAGGAAATAAAGGAAAACTTTTATACCGCCATGTACCATGCGATGATCAACCCAACGATGTACATGGACGCCGATGGCCAGTACAAAGGGCTGGACCAGAACATACACAAAGCCGAAGGATTTACCAACTATACCACGTTTTCGCTTTGGGATACCTACCGTGCCCTGCACCCGCTGTTCAATATCATCGAACCGAAACGGAATGCGGATATGGTAAAAAGCATGCTGGCACATTACGATCAAAGCCCGGAACACATGCTGCCCATCTGGTCCAACTCAGGAAACGAGAACTGGTGCATGAGCGGCTACCACAGCGTAGCGGTAATAGCCGACGCGGTAATAAAAGGCAATATAAACTTTGATGCCAACAAAGCACTGGATGCCTGCGTAGCCACCGCCAAACACCGGGATTATGAAGGCATAGGCGACTATATAGACCACGGCTATATCCCGGATGAAAAAAGCGGAGTATCGGTATCCTCTACCCTGGAATATGCTTTTGACGACTGGGCCATCGCCCAGCTGGCCAAAAAGCTGAACCGGATGGATGTTTACGATGAGTTTATCAAACGATCAGAAAACTACAAAAATGTGTACGACCCCAAATCGGGCTTCATGCGCCCTAAATTAGCCGACGGCACATTCAGAAAAACATTCGACCCACTGAGCACCATCAACGAAGGCTTTATAGAAGGCAACAGCTGGAACTACACGCTGTTTGCCCCTCAGGACCCTAAAGCGCTGATCCAGCTGATGGGCGGCAATAAAAGATTCACGAGGTACCTCGATTCACTGTTCACGATGAACCTGCCGGATAAATACTTTGCAGAAACGGAAGATATTACCCGGGACGGGATCATCGGCAACTACGTACATGGCAACGAACCATCGCACCATGTAGCGTATTTATACAACTGGACAGATAAACCCTGGAAAACACAGGAACGGGTGCGGATGATATTGCCGCTGATGTATAAACCCACACCTGATGGATTGGGGGGTAACGACGATACGGGTCAGATGAGTGCCTGGTATATCTTCAGCTCGCTGGGTTTTTACCCGGTAGCGCCTGGTTCCGACCAATACTCTACGGGCAGCCCAGCAGTAAACGGTGCAGTCCTCAACCTGGACAACGGCAAACGCTTCACCATCAACGTAAAGAACCAAAGTTCCAAAAACGTATATGTACAAAAGATGGTGCTGAACGGCAAACTGATGAACAGCCTGTTCATCAGCCATGCCGATATTATGAATGGTGGAGAGATCAC
>NZ_JACHCR010000058.1 GCF_014205845.1 Mucilaginibacter cryoferens | reverse complement strand
AAGTTTTCCCCCGCAGATACCCAGACGCGCTGGCTGGACTATGGACCGGATGAATATGCCGGCATTACCTGGAGTAATACGGGGAGCCGTAAAATTTTCCTGGGCTGGATGAGCAACTGGACATATGCCAACCAGGTACCTACCGAAAAATGGCGCAACGCCATGACAACGCCCCGCGATTTGCGTTTAATACAAAGTAAACAAGGGATAGTGATCGCTTCGGCTCCGGTTCCAGAATTGGCTAACATCTATGCCAATACCGTAGCGTCAAAAAATGTGGTGGTTAACCAAACGCTCGATTTATCTGCCAAAACCGGCAAGTTAAAAAGCCAATATGTTTTAAAACTAAGCCTCGCGCAGTTAAAAAGTTATACGCTTAAACTATCCAATTCTAAAGGAGAGGAAGTATTGGTAGGCTACGATGATGTTAAAGACCAGTATTTTATTGACAGGACAAAGTCGGGCGAGGTTGATTTTCAGAAGGACTTTGCGGGCCGGTTTACCGCGCCGAGGTTAACCGTATCGAAAAGTTCAGACCTGACTCTTGTGGTCGACAATGCATCGATTGAACTATTTGCCGATGGGGGATTGACGTCAATGACTGCCGTTTGTTTCCCTAACCAGGATTACACCAAGCTCGCACTTCAGGTTGATAAAAAGCTAAAAATAAAAAGCCTTGCTATTACCGGCTTAAAGTCTATCTGGCATTAAATGAATTTTATGTATATGAAGGGGCGTAAAGTCACAGAAAATATACGATAACCGACTTGCAAGTTATCCCTAGGTCACTCACCATGAGCCGTCAGAATGGGGATTTCGGAAGATATATAGAATAAAGCATGTATAGAATAAAGCATGGCGTAGAATAACCTTGCCATTTTGTAAAAGAAAACCACTTATGAAATTACTTCATAAGTGGTTGATTAAAAGGTAATTTTAGGTCGCAGTTTTCGAACACCGTTATGGGGGATTTGAGGGGATTGGCTTCAATTGCAATAATATAGGCATCCTTAGGTTTCAAATCGTGCGTGTTTGGTTGACGTTTTTAAGGTTGTTAATATTTCTACAATATGGAACAAATGTTAAGATTGATTTTAATCGATTTTTATACTGCCTATCGCTTTCTCCATTGCGTGTTCTTTAACGCCAGGTACTTTTAGCCCTTCTGCACGTAATAAGGTTAGGTCGGTCATCCCTAAAAAGCCAAGGAAAGCCTTCAAATAAGGCGCAACAAAATCATTGGCTTTGCCCGGCCCCTCTGAATAAATACCACCGGAAGACATGGCTATGTAAACCTTTTTTCCAGTAATCTTTCCAATAGGGCCATTTTCACTGTAACCAAAAGTGATCCCGGGCCGGGTAATATGATCTATCCAGGCCTTTAACGCCGAGTGGATGGTAAAGTTGATCAGCGGCGCACCAATGACAATGATGTCTGCACCGAACAGCTGTTTAACCAACTCGTCGGAAAGGCGAACAGATTCTTTATCTGCTTCGCTTAACTGATCTTTAGGCGTAAACATAGCGCGCAGGACGGCAGGGTTTAAATGTGGAATTTCGATATCGACCAGGTTCAATTCTTCTACGGTACTGTTCGGATATTTGTCTTGAATCTTTTCAACAATAGCGTTACCCAGCTTAATACTGTGCGATGCCGTACCTTGTATACTTGATTTTAAATGAAGGATGTGTGTCATAGTATTTATTTGATTATTTATCAAAGGCAAAACTATGGTTACCAACTGGTGAAAAGTGAGTACTTACCTAAAGGTAACCGCTTACATTGAGGTAAGTGATTACCTTTGCGCTATGAAAGTGATTAAAGATGAGAACCTTCCGGACAAAGCAACTTGTGCAGGCTCGCTCAAAAACGTCCTCGACGCACTGTATGTACTTAACGGAAAATGGAAGCTGGCGTTGATTCTTTCCCTGATGCAATCCTCCAAGCGTTTTAACGAGATTCAGCAGGAGCTTACCGGCATATCCGCCAAAGTATTAGCTAAAGAATTAAAAGACCTGGAGTTAAATGACTTTATCAAACGTAACGTATATCCAACTACGCCGGTAAGCATTATTTATGAAGCGACCGGATATAGCCGAACTTTAAAAAACGTATTAGGCGAATTAGGTGCATGGGGTGAACAGCACCGGGAAAAAATTAAGCAAAGCATGCGGAAACAATCCTGAGAGAGACCTTAAAAAATAAATTTGCCATTATCATTCGGAAGATAAAAACGCAGCTTGGTTCATATTTATATGAGATAGTCACAATTTAATCTGACAGTTACGATAATTTAAAACACGTAACAGAGATTAGTATTATGACAACCCAAGCAAAGATCATCAA
>NZ_JACHCR010000057.1 GCF_014205845.1 Mucilaginibacter cryoferens | reverse complement strand
GATGCATTTAGAAGAGAAAAAGCTATATTCACAAATCACATCTGACAACTTATAAAACAACCCAACTGTCAGATCAAATAGTGGCTATTACAACTAAACAGTACTCGAATATTTTTTCGGCTTCATACCAATATGTTCTTCAAATATTTTTCCGAAATGACTTAGGTTACTAAAACCCATACGATAGCCTACTTCAGATACCGTTAGCTTTTGTTCTTTTAACAAACGTGCGGCTTCTTCCATACGGAAGGATTGGTAATAATTAAAAATACTGTTTCCGAATACTTGCTTAAATATACGTTGCAATTTTGATTCGCTGAAACTTGCCTTTTGTGCCAGTTCGCTGATAACCGGTGGTTCATCTAACTTGCTGATAATGCTATCTCTAATTTGATAAATGACTGCTACATCATTTGCATTTAATGTAGCGATAGGTATGTTTTCTCTTTTCAATAATTCGGCAAACAATAAACAAATGAGTTCTTCGGCTTTTAATTTGAAATAAAACTGCTGCAAACCCAATTCAATTTCAGCGTTGGCTATTTCATTGGCTACTTTTTGAATCGGAGGGGATATTAATTCTTCAAATAAAAAGGATTGATTGTGTTCAGCTATGGTTTTCAAAATCTCATTATCCAATTCAGAGTCTATCAATTCTTTCAGATAGTCAACATTTACCGCAATATTTATCGCATTATATTTTACAGTTTTTTCAGAAATATTTTCTGAATCTATGTTGCTTGAACCCACTTGCACAAAAGGGATTTTTATTTTCCCCGAACTATATTCTTCCGCTAAATTTGATTTGAACACATTACTAAAACGAAAGACAACATTTTCTGCATCGCCGGGTTTTGCTTTTCTCGTTACCAGGAGATCTTTTTTTAACTCATAATCCTGTATCATCATGGTCATCTTTGGACCAAACATAAAGCCCCTTATATACCCCTTGCCATGATGTTCAGGTATAATAATTTTGCCATTTTCTATTTTGCCATCTACCAATTTGGCGAAACCTTCCGTTAAACCTATTCTGCCTTTTATTTTTATTTCCACTCCCTGATCAATGACTGTTTACGAATATTAATAGGCTGAATATAGGTATTTTTATACACATAGGCAACGTAATTTTGTGTCATCATTTGAACCCAGGATGGAAATGATCGCAAAACTCACAAATGGCAATATGTTACTACAAAATAAAAAAATAGCCATCGTTGGCGGTGGCCCTGGTGGCTTGACACTTGCACGGCTTCTGCAACTCAAAGGAGTAGATGTAAAAGTTTACGAAAGAGATATCAACGCACTTGTAAGAATTCAAGGCGGTGCATTGGACCTACACACCGAATCAGGTTTAGCCGCCTTAGACAAAGCTGGTTTACTCCATGAATTTAAAAAGCATTACCGACATGGAGCAGAGTTGGTTCGGGTGGTTGACAACCAAGCAAAAATTTTTGCCGACCAGCACGCCAATGCTCCAGTTTATGAGTTTGGACACAAAGACCACCGACCCGAAATTGACCGGGGACCATTAAGAGATATAATGTTGAATTCTCTAAAGCCTGACACCCTTGTTTGGGACAGTCATATTATATCAATTGAAAAATTACAAGAAACGTGGAAATTAATTTTTCAAAATGGTCAAACCATCATTGCCGACATGGTGATTGGAGCAGACGGAGCAAACTCCAAGATAAGGCCATTCGTTACGGACATTAAGCCTTTTTGGACAGGCATTATGGTGATAGAAGGTTCCATAAAAGATGCTAAAAAAACGGCTCCCAAAATTCACCAGCTTTTAAAAGGCGGAAAGATCTTTGCCTATGGCAACGAAAAAACACTAATCGTAAGTTCCAAAGGCGACGGCAGTTTGGGCTTTGGTGTAAGTTTCAAAACAAAAGAGTTTTGGGATAAGGAAAGTGGAATAGATTTCAAAGACAACAAACAAGTGCTGGCTTGGTTCAAACAAGAATATGCAGCATGGAGCAGCGTATGGTATGAATTATTTGAACATGAAGGAACGCTTTTCATTCCACGGCCACAATATTGTATGCCGCTAAATCAAAAGTGGCAAGCCCAATCAAACATCACACTCATAGGCGATGCAGCACATTGGATGCCCCCCTTCGCAGGAGAAGGCGTAAACATGGCGATGTTAGATGCACTACGATTAAGCGAAGCACTTACAAGTTCTGAATTTGTAAATACACAAACAGCAATAGCAAGTTATGAAAAGCAAATGTTCAAACGCTTTGCAGTAGCCGGACAAGGAACTATGTTTAATACCGAATGGATGCACCAACCGAACGCATTGAGCGATATGCTTTCCATGTTCAGCCTCAATATTTTCAAGCAGGGTTTATTCATGGTCAGAATGATGGTAAATGTTTTTGTGATTCCATTTATTCGGAAAGCAGTTGGGCTTGCACCCAAACAAAAAGCATTGAAATAGATTTCAAAATAAAATAGCGAAAATAAAATGCCTTTAATTTAAGAAATCCCAATTTATTAGGCTAAGGAATTAGCCACATCAGTGTTGTCGATTGCTGAGATCGCTTATAGACTGGGCTTTGAATACCCGCAATCTTTCAATAAGGTTTTTAAAATAAACCTGATCTTCCCCCCGCTTAGTTATCGGAAATTATTTAATTGAATATACTTCCGTCTACCTGTTCTTAATTTGCTTTCGTGATTACGCCTACAAAAATCGTCATTTAGATTACATGTAACTGGATATTCCGGGGAAGTTGACCATGAGATTCACTGGCAAAGAGAGCAGTGATTTAGCTGGCGGACGAGTTCAGCAAATGGTGTAAAAGCGT
>NZ_JACHCR010000056.1:1556-3161 GCF_014205845.1 Mucilaginibacter cryoferens | reverse complement strand
CCTTGCGAAAAAGCAAAAAACGCGATAAAAACCATCATATACACGGGGATGGCAAAACCGCTAAAATGGCCCGAATAAAAGGTAAATGCCACAAGGGCTAATGAGATTATAAGACCGAATGAGCCAACCAGCATTAACGTACGCCTGCCTACTTTATCAATAATATTGATACCCAGCAGCGTAAATATAAAATTGATTAAACCGATGCCCACTGTTGAAAGCAAGGAGGAATGTGCACCCAGCCCTGCCATTTCAAAAATGCGCGGCGCATAATAAATAATGGCGTTGATGCCCGACACCTGGTTGAAAAAAGCGAATAGAACAGCTAATATTACCGGGGTTTTATACTGGCCGGAAAAAAGGTGGCTGCTTGAAGCGGTATCATGGAGTGTAGAATTTTTTATGGATGCCAGCTCCTGCTCGCAATTAAGCGGATTTATTACACGCAGTATCTCCAGCGCCCTGCCTGTTTCCCCCTTTTTGAGAATAAGCCAGCGCGGACTTTCGGGTATAAAATAAATAAGCACTAAAAACAACGCGGATGGGAAGGCCTGTACGCCCAACATCCAACGCCACGAGGTTTCGCCCCCCTGACTGATGAGATAATTAGATAGATAAGAGATGAGGATACCTAATACAACATTGAACTGGAACAGGCCAACAAGCCGTCCTCGTCTATCGGCAGGGGAAACTTCTGATATGTAGATAGGCGCGGTTACTGATGATATCCCAACACCTAGCCCGCCCAACAGCCTGAAGGATAAAAACAAGTACCAGTTACCGGCCATAGCTGTGCCTATTGATGATAACAGATAAGCTGCGGCCACGAAGTATAAAGTATTTTTGCGCCCAAACATATCTGACGGCCGGGCGCCAAACAACGAACCAATTACAGTACCAATAAGCGCGATAGATATAGTAAGCCCGTGCTCAAATACCGAAAGGTGCCAAAATTGCTGGATAGATTTTTCGGCGCCTGATATCACAGCGGTATCAAAGCCAAAAAGGAAGCCACCAAGGGCTACCACCATGGACCAGGCCAGGACGGAATGTTTTCTCATAATAATAAAAGGTGTTAATTGGATTTACGATTGCAAAGTAGGAGGATATGCAAAGCAGCAGTTATTGATTTTGTACCAAAAAAGTATAAAAATTAAAAAAACCACAAACAACTGATTATCAATTAAATAAAATAATTTCTAAAACTCATTTAATCAATATGTTTGGTTTTGTTACCTGGTTATTACAGTTTTGATACATGCTGATACTTTGAAGAAGCAACCGCACAGACGTGCTATTTGTATTGTAAAAACTTTTATTGATACTTTTGTATACACTCATCCCGAGAAAGATCGCTTTAACCAATAAAACCGTACTTAAACGTTTATTTAATATTCTTTAATGACTTTGCATCATCAACTGCGTAACCTGTTGTTACCAACCCTATTTATGCTGCTGATGGTACTCGCCGGCTGTAACAAAGCTGCCAAAACAGCGCAGTATAAGATAGGTTTTTCGCAATGCGTAGGCTCTGACCTGTGGCGGCGCAATATGCTTGACGAAATGAAAATGGAGCTTTCATTACATCCAGATGCTCACTTTATA
>NZ_JACHCR010000056.1:0-1458 GCF_014205845.1 Mucilaginibacter cryoferens | reverse complement strand
GGTTATTATAATTGATCGTAAAACATCATCAGACCTTTATACAGCTTACGTGGGCGCCGATAATTACCAGATCGGCAAAATGGCCGGCGAATATATTGGCAGTAACTTAAGAGGCAGAGGTAACATCATTGAGGTAATGGGCCTGCCAGGCTCTTCGCCTGCAATTGAAAGACACAGGGGGTTTACTGATGCCCTGGCTAAATTTAAAAACATACAAATTAAAGCCCAGGTGTACGGTGATTGGCTGAAAGATCACGCCCAAATACAGCTTAACCTGGTACAACAGGATTTAAAAACAGCCGATGCCCTGTTTGCCCATAATGATGTAATGGCCAATGGATCAAGGGAGGTATTGAACAATATGCACTTGAGCCACCATGTTAAAGTGTTAGGGGTTGACGCGATGCCTGGCGTTGGAGGCGGTTTGCAAATGGTGGCTTCTAAAACTATTGATGCCAGTTTGGTATACCCTACCGGCGGTAAAGAGGCCATTACCACCGCGTTCAGAATATTGAATAAGGAAGCTTTTGCTAAAGAAAACATATTGCAATCGCTGGTTATTGATTCGTCAAACGTACGGCTCATGAAAATGCAATGGAGCAAGATCAACAGTCAGCAAAAAGATATTGAACGGCAGCAATCGCTACTGGAAGAGCAGCGGCAGGTTTATAACAGTCAGCAGCTAATTTTAAATATCATTGTAATAACGCTGGTTTTGGCTATTGTTTTTGGAGGCCTTGCGTTTTACTGGTTAATGGAGAACCGCAAGATAAACAGAAGCCTTGAAGTAAAAAATAACGAAATTCTCTCACAGCGTAATCAGTTGATGGAAATGTCGGCCAGGGCCGAAGTTGCTACAGAGGCCAAGCTTAATTTTTTCACCAACATCTCGCACGAGTTCCGTACGCCATTAACCCTCATCCTATCGCCTGTTGAGGATATGATGGAAAATGAAAAGCTTAATTCAATAGCCGGCAAAAACTTAAAACTTATTCACAAGAATATATTCAGGTTGTTACGACTGGTTAACCAACTGATAGATTACCGGAAGATAGAGTACGATAAACAGCAGATTAACGCGGCACCCAATAATCTGGTAGATTTTGTAACCGATATACAGGAGAGTTTTAGGCACAATGCCCGCAAACGTAACATCAGCCTCAACTTAATATCGTCTGAAAAAAACATCAATGTTTGGTTTGATGCCAATATGCTGGATAAAGTTTTCTTTAACCTGTTATCAAACTCGCTTAAATTTACCAAAGATAACGGACGCATCCAGATAACTTTTACGCAAAACACCCAAAACGTTGAAATAGCCATCCAGGACAATGGGATAGGTATGGAGCCAGAAGAAGCAGAACATATTTTCGACCAGTTTTATCAGGTTGATAATGACAATGCCAGGGGCTCCGGCTTGGGGCTTTCCTTGTCTAAAGAGATTGTTTTGCTGCATCA
>NZ_JACHCR010000055.1 GCF_014205845.1 Mucilaginibacter cryoferens | reverse complement strand
AAAAAAGCCCGCAGGCTTGCATACCCTGCGCCACAGCATTGCCAGCCATTTGCTGCATTCAGGTATGGCCTTAGAACAGATCCAACGCTTTTTGGGGCATAGCAGCATGGAAAGTACGCAGATCTATACCCACCTGAAGCATGAACAACAAATATGAGTTCACCCCGGCCATACAGGCAGCATTGGACAGTTACCAAACCTATTTACAGCAGGAACACTACGCCAAAAACTATATCCGGCAGAACAGCAACTATGCGGGTATCTTCCTGGGATGGATGGAAGAAGCAAGCCTGGCCGTCATACAGGTAACCCATGCCGATGTGTTGGAGTTTGCCGATCAGCTTAAACAGGACGGCTATACCATACGGCTCATTAACCGGGTGATGCTGGCCGTTAGATATTACTTCACATGGTTGCAATATGCGGGGCAGGCCACGCATAACCCCGCAGCGGGTATCATCTTAAAAGGTACGATCAGGCACGTTCCCCATGACCTGTTAACCCAAACCGAACTGGAAACGCTTTACGAAAGTTACCCTATAACAGACGAACGCACACACCGCAATAAGGTAATTGTAGGCTTGTTTGTTTACCAGGCATTAACAAGGGAAGAACTGGAAACGTTGCGCCCTGACCACCTGAAACTACGCGAGGGCAAAATACACATCCCGCAAACGGGCAAGCTAAATAGCCGTGTGCTTAGCCTTGAACCGCACCAGATCTTAGACTTACAAGAATATATATTGATCGTGAGGCCTAAGATACTGGCCGAACGTATGGCCGAGCGTTCCGGCAGAAAGCCCGATAAATATAAGGCCGTCGAAGATGTACAGCGGCTTTTTGTTACCATGAACGGGCAGGAAACCCTAAAAAACAGCCTGTTACACCTTAACTATGCTTTGCGAAAGATCAACCCGAAGTACAAACATGGCGTGCAGATCAGGCAAAGTGTAATAACGGAATGGCTGAAAGAAAAGAACCTGCGGACGGTTCAATATATGGCGGGCCACCGCTATATCAGCAGCACCGAGCGTTATAAGACCAATAACCTTGAAGACCTGAAAGATGCGCTAAACAAGCATCATCCGCTAAACCTTTCTTAATCATCAGGGGTTCAGGTTATCTTCTGTTAAGCAACCAAAAGCGGTAGAAGACGGGGCTGTCAAGGGAACGTGGAATAAATAGCCTTGTGGGTGAAAGGCTTGCGGGTTTATGCCGCGAAAGTCCCTTTACTGCCCTGTCTTCGGAGGCTACCTTTGCTGTAACAGATGATCAACCAACCCGGCCAACCCCGGCCAAAAAAACCACAAACCAACGGCCTTGCAAATGAAAAACTATAGCTTATCTTTACCCTAACGAACGTTCTTTATAGCACTGGAAAAGTGCAAAATGGAAAACAGTCACAAACTTAAAAACTTTGTGGCAGCCAATACGATTATGGCGCAAGGTTCTATGATCCGGTGATTGGGCGCTGGACGAGCGTGGATAAACTCGCCGATCACCAAAATCAGATTGATAAATCACCATATGCTTATGGGTGGAATAATCCCACAAATTTAACCGACCCTGATGGCAATTGCCCGATATGTCTTGTCGCGCTATATTTTGCAGTAGAAGAAGGTGTAGCATATTTCGCAGCGGCAGCAGTGGTTTCAACTGTAGTTGTACACCATGCAACTTCAACGAGGTATGCTTCGCAGAGCGCCAGTAGTGACCCGACACCCGCGCCATCTCCGTCAAGTGACGAACAGAAAACTGCTCCAAGTAAACCCAAGGGGCAAAAAAACCCTACATCGGACAACGCGAGGACGACAGGCCAAGAAGCTCATCGTCAAAAACAAAAGGAGGCAAAAGAGCAAGGACATGATGTAGAAGTACCAATCGAACTGCCCGATGGAACAAAAGTCAGGAAAGATGTAGTAGAAAAAGATGGTACCCCAGTCATAATTAAACCGGATACAAAATCAGGAAGGAAGTCTGCAGAAAAAAGAGAAGAACTCCTTAAAAAGAATGGCTACAATGGGACAGACAAACCGTTACCCAAGACAGATCTTTATAACCCCAATGACCCAGTATACCAGCCCGGTTCGCCAACTTATATCGGACCTAAGAGTTAAATTTTAAAACAATGAAGTTGACTAAACAAAAGCTTATAGCGCTTTCGAAAAAAGACCTGAGTTCGCTTGGGTATCAATATGTGACCGATAGTATCACTGCTGCCCAAGGGCTTTATATTAAAAAGGTGGACGACTCCCTGTTTTTATCGTTGGGGCTAACCATTTCCAGGCATTTTGACAATATATTCACAGCTTCCTATTACCTGTCGAAGACAACAACCTGGGCTGCGGTATGGGGGGATATGCCCAATGAATCATATGTCCGAATAGGCCATTTCTTAACTCAAGAAGAAAGAGAAAAACTACTGGATGAACAGCATTCCAAAATAGGCATAAGAGATGCTTGGTGGGATGCTAATGATACTAATAGTTTGAAGTACTTTTTTGAGGCTGTGTCTATAACAGAATCACGATTCTTATCACAACCGAATTTATTTGATTCTGTAAAGAATAGTGTTGAAATACGTAACATGGACGAGTTAGCAAAGGGAGTTATTAGCATGGTTAACTCAAATTCTTATGAGGATGCGCTTTACAAGTTCATTCCATTAAAACCTGTTGATAATATTCCAATAGAATGGTTCAAAGCCGCTGAACTGATGATAAAAGATCGAAGAGCTATTTTAAATGAGAATACGGTTAAGAGGGTTGCGGCCGATGCTTATCGTCAGAGCATTGTGACCAATGTGACTTCCCCCAACTGCCCGTAGAGTTCCGCTGTTCAAATGTCTCTTCGAGCGGCTATGCTTGTAGTTTATAACTACAGTTGGATTAGATAAAAGTAATGTTGTAAAATAAACAGAGCCTGGCCGGAATGCCGGGCTTTGTTGTTTAATGGGCGTAAGCCTTACCGGTTTTAGCATCGCGTATAATGGCATTAGCCAGGAATATGAGTTTGTCCTTAACGGAAGGTTCGAGTTCTTCGATCTCATCGATAAGCTTTAATGTTTGCTTATCAAAAGCGGCCTTATCGCTACCGCCGGCCAGGTAATCTAACGATACTTCTAACGCATCGGCGATCTTTTTAGCCACATCAACCGAGGGTGAAACCTCGCCCCGTTCATACCGCCCGATGATCTCGCGGGACACACCCGCTTCCTTAGCCAGGTCGGCCTGTGATAGCTTTTTTGCTTTACGTAATGCAGTAATCTTATCGCCAATGTTCATGATAATGCACAAAAGCGTGCTTAACGCTATTGATTATATCAAATGTAGAGAACAAAAGTTAATAAATAAAATAATCGTTCTCTTGTAAAAAACAAATCATTGTTTACTTTTGTGCAGCATAGTTCTCATACAACTATTTTTCAACATGGCTAAACTGCATACTGACAACCCTGAATTACTGCTCTACCTGGACGGCAAACTACACATCACCATCCTTGGTGGCATCAAGCTAACCGGCTTAGACCGTTTAAAAGTAACGCTAAAGCTGATCAGTACGGATAACCGGCAAAATGCTTTCAGGCATAACTTAGACCTGTACAACAGCATCCAAACGGAGCAGCTGATTGAGAAATCAGCGGAGGCGCTGGACATGAGCACGGCGGAGATCAGCACGGCCATCAGCCGGTTAACCACCGGCCTGGAAGATTACCGGGCCGAACGCCTGGAAGCGATGAAACCCAAACAGCCGGAGAAACGGACACTTACAGAAGCCGAACGCAAGGCCGCCTTAACTTACCTGAAAAGTCCTGACTTGTTAGTTAGGACAAAGCAGCATATCGCAGCAAGCGGGATCATAGCTGGATATTCCGGGGAAGTTGACCAGTAATTCATAGATAAAGAGTAAAGTGATTCCGCTGGAAATTGACCAGTGCATTCCGGGTCAAGTTGACCAG
>NZ_JACHCR010000054.1 GCF_014205845.1 Mucilaginibacter cryoferens | reverse complement strand
CGATTATGGGGCGCGGTTTTATGATCCTGTTATTGGTAGGTGGACAACTCCTGACCCGTTAGCAGAGAAATCAAGGAGATTCAGTCCATATGTATATGGTTTAAACAACCCGGTAAGATTTATTGATCCCGATGGAATGGAAGCCGTAGATGGTGATGATGAGCCTTTTGAAGCTTATCGTGCAATGCAAACCACTCGTGAAATAGGATTTGCGTTACGTCATCCGATTATTGCTTCTCAAATCGGAAGCGTCTCACATAATAGTACCAACATCTCAACTGATGCTGCAAGAATCGGGATTAATAGTGGATTAGATGAAAATGATGCGCATGAAGGTTCTCAGGTCAATGCTTTAAGGCATAGCACTTGGCAAGCAACTATAACGAGTCAATTTGGTTCGGGTATCGCTACACAAGTTGGCAATGCACATGAGGATGACCCTAAAGTTGATCTTTCAAAACGGTCTTTCACAGGCGATAACGCACTTCACCTGGCTGATCAAAGCATTGATCTTCTTAATAATCAAATCGGGCGACAAATTGGCGCAGACAATAAAGGAGCTTCCATAAAGGACTTGGCAGGAAAAGCGTTAGACGTTTTCCATACTAAGGGGCTTTTTACAGCAACTGTTAACAAAGATGGTTCTGTAACAATCTCCAGAACGAAGATTACTGACAAACAGTACAATACGGCAGTGAAAAACTTACAAAATACTAATGCTGACGGATTTACACCTGCTCAACAAGCAAAAAAGGAAGACGAAGAAAGAAATAGAGTTATAAAATAATTGTACATCTTATGAACAAAAGGTTATTATACTTATTGCTTTTTACAACTGTCCTATACGCCAGCTGTAGCAATAATAACATAGAATATAATATCGTTAAGACGGTACAAGATAAATGCAAAACGGACAGTTGCATGCTTGAAATAACACAGCTTGTGAAGTTCAAATGGGATAGAATGTATGTCTTTAATGCGCCCGTATCTTTAGAAGTAATCAATCAAGCATTGGGAGTTCAATACCCTCACTATGTTGAATTTACGCGGCCTATCATCTTTATGAACGGAAGTGAGATTGTTCATTACGAAAACAACAAAAGCAATATCGAAGGCTTTACAACCGGGCAGATTGTATTTGACTATCCGGATAGCTTAAAGTATCAGGTTTATACGCCACAGAAATCCACATTCAAAGTAATTCGAAAGAAGTTTACCGATGGAGTTTATTACAAGTTATATCAATAAATAAGAAAGCCCCGAAAGGGGCTTTCTTATTATATCATATTAAGAGCGTGGGACAAAGTATCTTTCAATCTCTTTTTAGACACCAACGCATCGAGTATTGAAAAGAATGCAGACTTTTCCTTTTCTTCAAGCTGATCTACCAAAGCCAGCTTTTCAAAGATGGACTTATCGTAAGAGTTTACCTCTTTAAATATATCATCAGCATTAACCAATTCAACAAGGCCAACACCTAATGCATGGGCTATCTTTTCAATGGTAGAGAAAGACGGGTCGGTTTTACCATTCTCAATACGCGAGAATTGTGCCTGATCCATTTCAAGCGCCAGTGCCACTTCCTTTTGTGAAAGGTTCTTAGCTGTTCTTGTTTTCTTTATTTGCTCTCCAATGTTCATGTAATGCTTAATAGCACATCTAATTTCGTCATTCATGCTTGATTATTCAAGCATTTACGACAAAGTCTACTTTGCCTGTTGACTAATAAATCATATTCGCAAGGTTATGTAAAAGTAACATTCTTTAACACCCAAAGTGCCTGGCTTCGTTAAAAAAGGATTAATCCTGTTGTTTGTCAAGTGCTTTTACAATACAAGAACAAGCATCAATGATATTGAGCCTATAAAAACTTGACTTAATTAATAAAATCTATTAGATTATTTGATAAATAAATCAAATAACGTAGTTTTATCAGTTGTTAAATATGCCATAAAGTTTATCCATGCAAAAACCTGTAGGTCTTATCACAGACAACCCAGAATTACTATTGTACTTAGATGGCAAACTGCATATCACCATATTAGGCGGCATTAAACTGACCGGGTTCGACCGTTTAAAAGTAACGCTCAAACTGGTGAATACGGATGATAAGCAAAACGTATTCCGCCATAACTTAGACCTTTACAACAGCATCCAAACCGAGCAGCTGATCGAGAAATCAGCCGATGCATTGAACACTGGCACCCGTGAGATCAGCACGGCCATAACGGGGCTGACCACCGCCTTAGAACAATACCGTTCAGAACGTTTGGAGGCCATGAAGCCCAAACAGCCGGAAAAGAAACAGCTTACAGAAGCCGAGCGTAAAGCGGCCATAGCCTACTTAAAAAGTCCTGATCTGTTAGGCAGAACAAAGCAGGCCATCGGCCAAAGCGGCATTGTAGGCGAAGAAACCAACGCCTTGATCGCTTACCTTATCTACACCTCACGCACCCGTGAAACACCTTTACACCTGCTATGCTTAGGCGCAAGCGGCACAGGTAAGACCTGGTTACAGGAGAAAGTAGGCGAGCTGATACCCGAAGAAGATAAACTGGAAATCACTACGCTCAGCGTAAACGCCTTTTACTACTTCGGCAAGGACGAACTGAAATACAAGCTGTTATTGCTCGAAGATATGGACGGTGCGGAAGATGTGCTGTACCCGATCAGGGAACTGCAAAGCAAGCGCAAAATATCCAAAACGGTAACCCTAAAAGACAGCAAGGGCAACCCAAAAACCATCACCCTGCAAGTGGAGGGGCCTGTTTGTATCAGCGGCTGCACCACAAGGGAGCAGATGTATGAAGATAATGCGAACCGCTGCATCCTGCTTTATATGGATAACAGCCCGGAGCAGGACGTAAAGATCATGGATTACCAGCGTAAAATGAGCGCAGGCCTGATTGACAAATATGAAGAAAAGAAAGTACGGGAGGCTTTAAAAAACGTGCAGCGCATGTTAAAACCCATCAGCGTTAAAAATCCTTATGCCCCTTACCTGCAACTGCCGGAGGCTGTCTTTAAACCACGGCGTACCATGCTTTTATTGCTGTTGTTTACAGAAACCATTACCTACTACCACCAATACCAAAGGGAACTGAAAACGGACGAGGACACCGGGGAGCAGTATATTGAAACCACCATAGAAGACATACAAGCCGCTTTTGCGTTACTGGAAACTACCTTGCTCAAAAAGAGCGACGAGTTAAACGATGCCTGCCGGGACTTCTTTGAAAAGCTAAAGACCTACCTGAAAGAAAAGGACACCGACAACTTTTACAGCAAGGAAGTAAGGTCGGCCATGCGGTTAACTCCGAGCAGCATAGGCCGTTACCTTTATGAACTGGAACGCATGGGCTATATTAAAATAGCCAAAGGAAGCCGTTACAAGGGCTTTGAGTATAAAATACAAAGTTGGAATGATCTTGAAAACTTAGCAAACGATGCGCAAAGCATGGTTAAATCCATCCTTGAAAACATCAAGTTAGTAACCCGTATCCCACCGGTAACCCAAAGCCTTAATGGGTTACATAAAATGCAGAAAATCAGCGGCGAACGACCAGTAACCCACGAATAATAAAAAATGCAAGGCACACTTTATAATCCGCTCTATATCCGCCTGCAGGCAGGCTTTAGCCAATGGCTGCGCATACTCAACTTTGAACCGACCAGCCCGCGCGACATGCCTAAAATGCTGACCGAGTTCCTGATCTGGCTGCAAGATAATGGCTGCCACCGTCCGCATGACATCCGGCAGGAGCATTTGAAAAGATACATGGAATACCTGCATGAACGGCCAAGCAAAACCGCAGCCGGTGCGATCAGCCTGAACTATATCCGCAAGCACTTACAGGTGATCCGCAAGTTCAGCCGCTACCTTACCGAAAGCGGACAGGAAAGCTTTACGGTGAAACTGCGTATCAAAGGCAAAAGCACTAACGTAAAATGTATCCTTAACCTTGCCGAGATCAGTAGCCTATACGAAGCCGTCAAAGATGATACATTGGGTTTACGGGATAAAGCTATACTGGCTTTGTATTATGGCTGCGGCCTGCGTAAAAACGAGGGTGCCAATATCAATGTTAAAGACATCCTGTTAGACAAAGAACTGGTTTACGTGCGTAAAGGCAAGGGTTATAAAGAACGTTACGTACCGTTGGCCGGAACAGCGAAAGCCGATCTGGAAAACTATATCCTGTATGCCCGCCCGCTTTTGGCTACGGATAAAAAAGAGAGTGCTTTGTTACTGAATGTAAACGGCACACGTTTAAGCGGCCACATGGCCTATGAACGGCTGCAAAAGTTAAAGGCCATAGCGAAGATAAAAAAGCCCGCAGGCTTGCATACCCTGCGCCACAGCATTGCCAGCCATTTGCTGCATTCAGGTATGGCCTTAGAACAGATCCAACGCTTTTTGG
>NZ_JACHCR010000053.1:3253-4600 GCF_014205845.1 Mucilaginibacter cryoferens | reverse complement strand
ATACTGTATAAAGATATAATTATATACAGATTCTATTATTAATAATAGGGTCAGTGAACAAACAAAACATTTTACAATGGAGAGTTTGATCCTGGCTCAGGATGAACGCTAGCGGCAGGCCTAATACATGCAAGTCGGACGGGATTTGGGAGCTTGCTCCCGATGAGAGTGGCGCACGGGTGCGTAACACGTATGTAACCTACCTTAATCAGGGGGATAGCCTCTCGAAAGAGAGATTAAGACCGCATAACATCATTGAATAGCATTATTTAATGATCAAATATTTATAGGATTAAGATGGGCATGCGGAACATTAGCTAGTTGGTAAGGTAATGGCTTACCAAGGCTACGATGTTTAGGGGATCTGAGAGGATGACCCCCCACACTGGTACTGAGACACGGACCAGACTCCTACGGGAGGCAGCAGTAAGGAATATTGGTCAATGGGCGGAAGCCTGAACCAGCCATGCCGCGTGCAGGAAGACGGCCCTACGGGTTGTAAACTGCTTTTGTACCGGAATAAACCTTGATTCGTGAATCAAGCTGAATGTACGGTAAGAATAAGGATCGGCTAACTCCGTGCCAGCAGCCGCGGTAATACGGAGGATCCAAGCGTTATCCGGATTTATTGGGTTTAAAGGGTGCGTAGGTGGCTTATTAAGTCAGGGGTGAAAGACGGTAGCTTAACTATCGCAGTGCCTTTGATACTGATGAGCTTGAATCCACTAGAGGTAGGCGGAATGTGACAAGTAGCGGTGAAATGCATAGATATGTCACAGAACACCAATTGCGAAGGCAGCTTACTATGGTGGTATTGACACTGAGGCACGAAAGCGTGGGGATCAAACAGGATTAGATACCCTGGTAGTCCACGCCCTAAACGATGAATACTCGATGTTGGCGATATACGGTCAGCGTCTAAGCGAAAGCGTTAAGTATTCCACCTGGGGAGTACGCCCGCAAGGGTGAAACTCAAAGGAATTGACGGGGGCCCGCACAAGCGGAGGAGCATGTGGTTTAATTCGATGATACGCGAGGAACCTTACCCGGGCTTGAAAGTTAGTGAATAGAGCAGAGACGCTCTAGTCCTTCGGGACACGAAACTAGGTGCTGCATGGCTGTCGTCAGCTCGTGCCGTGAGGTGTTGGGTTAAGTCCCGCAACGAGCGCAACCCCTATGTTTAGTTGCCAGCACGTTAAGGTGGGGACTCTAAACAGACTGCCTATGCAAATAGAGAGGAAGGAGGGGACGACGTCAAGTCATCATGGCCCTTACGTCCGGGGCTACACACGTGCTACAATGGATGGTACAGAGGGCCGCTACCTGGCAACAGGATGCCAATCTCTC
>NZ_JACHCR010000053.1:0-3156 GCF_014205845.1 Mucilaginibacter cryoferens | reverse complement strand
ATCCCTCCGTTTTCCTGAAAGGGAATAGGATATCATGCAAATATTCCATGCAAATGGAATAGGGGAAAAGTTCTTTGACATATTGGAAGAAGTAATTGAAAAAAAGAAGACAACAGTATAGAGGACTGTTGTAGACTTTGGATTAAAGATAGAAAGAACAAAGATAAAAGACTTCGGTCCTTATTCTTTGCTCCAAAAATCCAACAATCCGAATTACAACAAGAATCAAAAAGCATACATACCGGGCAAAAGGCGGTATAGTAGAAGAAAGTAAGAAAGGGTACACGGGGGATGCCTTGGCTCTCAGAGGCGATGAAAGACGTGATAAGCTGCGATAAGCTACGGGGATCAGCAAATATGACTTGATCCGTAGATTTCTGAATGGGGAAACCTGGCTAGTTGAAGACTAGTCGCAAATATGCGCAAACCTGCTGAACTGAAACATCTAAGTAAGCAGAGGAAGAGAAAATAATAATGATTTCCTGAGTAGTGGCGAGCGAAAGGGAAAGAGCCCAAACCAATTATGTTACGGCATAATTGGGGTTGTAGGACCACAACATGAATATCAAACAAAACCGGAATAGGGTGGGAAACCTAGCCATAGAGCATGAAAGCTGCGTACGGGTAATGGATGATAGGATAGTGGTATCCTGAGTACCGCGAGGTCGGAGACGCCTTGTGGGAATCTGCCGGCACCATCCGGTAAGGCTAAATACTCCTGAGAGACCGATAGTGAACCAGTACCGTGAGGGAAAGGTGAAAAGAACCCCGAACAGGGGAGTGAAATAGAACCTGAAACCGTGTACTTACAAGCGGTCGGAGCAGACTTGTTCTGTGACGGCGTGCCTTTTGCATAATGAGCCTACGAGTTACTCTTTCCTGGCAAGGTTAAGTGTTTAAGACACGGATCCGAAGCGAAAGCGAGTCTGAATAGGGCGTATAGTCAGGGGAGGTAGACGCGAAACCTTGTGATCTACCCATGGGCAGGTTGAAGGTGCCGTAACAGGTACTGGAGGACCGAACCGATAAACGTTGAAAAGTTTCCGGATGACTTGTGGGTAGGGGTGAAAGGCTAATCAAACTGGGAAATAGCTCGTACTCCCCGAAATGTTTTTAGGAACAGCCTGGCGGTTGAGTTAATAAGAGGTAGAGCTACTAATTGGGTGCGGGGGAGTCAAATCCTACCAAATCCAGATAAACTCCGAATGCTTATTAATATACGCTGGAGTGAGGCTCTGGGTGCTAAGGTCCAGGGCCGAGAGGGAAAGAACCCAGACCATCAGCTAAGGTCCCCAAATTACTGCTAAGTTGAACTAACGAGGTCCGATTGCACAGACAGCTAGGATGTTGGCTTGGAAGCAGCCATTCATTTAAAGAGTGCGTAACAGCTCACTAGTCGAGCGATCGGGCATGGATAATAAACGGGCATCAAGCAGTATACCGAAGCTATGGATTTGCACTAACGTGCATCTGGTAGGGGAGCATTCTATATGCCGGCGAAGCAGGAGGGACAACCGACTGTGGAGGTTATAGAAAAGCAAATGTAGGCATAAGTAACGATAAGGCGGGAGAGAAACCCGCCCACCGAAAGACTAAGGTTTCCTGATCAACGCTAATCGGATCAGGGTTAGTCGGGGCCTAAGGTGAAGCCGAAGGGCGTAGCCGATGGATAACTGGTTAATATTCCAGTACTTTTTATAACTGCGATGCGGTGACGGAGTAGTGACACTGACGCGAACTGACGGAATAGTTCGTTAAAGGCCGTAGGTATATGGACTGTAGTTAAGTACGCAGACCATGCTGAAAGCTGATAGTACACCAAATCTTCGGATGAGGTGATAGTTCAGGTAATCAGACTTCCAAGAAAACCCGCTAAGCTTCAGGTTATAAAAACCCGTACCGTAAACCGACACAGGTAGTCGAGGAGAGAATCCTAAGGTGCTCGAGTGAATCATGGCTAAGGAACTCGGCAAAATGGCCCTGTAACTTCGGGAGAAGGGGCGCTTTCAGCAATGGAAGCCGCAGTGAAAAGGCCCAGGCGACTGTTTAACAAAAACACATGGCTATGCAAAATCGAAAGATGACGTATATGGCCTGACACCTGCCCGGTGCCGGAAGGTTAAGAGGGGATGTTAGGAGCAATTCGAAGCATTGAATCGAAGCCCCGGTAAACGGCGGCCGTAACTATAACGGTCCTAAGGTAGCGAAATTCCTTGTCGGGTAAGTTCCGACCTGCACGAATGGTGTAACGATCTGGGCGCTGTCTCAGCCATGAGCTCGGTGAAATTGTGGTATCGGTGAAGACGCCGGTTACCCGCAACGGGACGGAAAGACCCCATGCACCTTCACTACAACTTAACATTGATATCGGATACAGGATGTGTAGGATAGGTGGGAGACTGTGATGCTGCTTCGCTAGGAGTAGTTTAGTCAACGTTGAAATACCACCCTTTCTGTATTTGGTGTCTAACTCTGTAATGCGGAGGACATTGTTTGGCGGGTAGTTTGACTGGGGTGGTCGCCTCCAAAAAGGTAACGGAGGCTTTCAAAGGTAAGCTCAGTACGCTTGGTAACCGTACGTGGAGTGCAATAGCATAAGCTTGCTTGACTGTGAGGCAGACAAGCCGAGCAGGGTCGAAAGACGGATATAGTGATCCGGTGGTTCTGCATGGAAGGGCCATCGCTCAAAGGATAAAAGGTACGCTGGGGATAACAGGCTGATCTCCCCCAAGAGCTCATATCGACGGGGAGGTTTGGCACCTCGATGTCGGCTCGTCACATCCTGGGGCTGGAGAAGGTCCCAAGGGTTGAGCTGTTCGCTCATTAAAGTGGCACGCGAGCTGGGTTCAGAACGTCGCGAGACAGTTCGGTCCCTATCTGTTGTGGGCGCAGGAAGTTTGAGTGGGGCTGACCTTAGTACGAGAGGACCGGGTTGGACTAACCTCTGGTGAATCTGTTATGGCGCCAGCTGTATTGCAGAGTAGCTACGTTGGGAATAGATAAGCGCTGAAAGCATCTAAGTGCGAAACTAGCCACAAGATGAGACTTCCATTGAGGGTCGTAGGAGACTACTACGTTGATAGGTCATAGGTATAAAGGTGGTGACATCATAGCCGAGTGATACTAATTGCCCGAAGCTTTCTCATAGCAGGTAAT
>NZ_JACHCR010000052.1 GCF_014205845.1 Mucilaginibacter cryoferens | reverse complement strand
ATTGCTTCGTGCCTCGCAATGACGGTAGCGAGGGTATTGTGTTTTTTTAAAAATATATACTGATAATCAATACTTTAAAAGTATGTCATTATAAGAAGGTACGACGAAGCAAGGACGGCCTTTTTTAGATGTCATTACTGTTTTTTCCAGGCATAGCTGGTGGGTACTCAATGACGGTAGGATATGTGTCTCATGAATGTATAAAAACTTTGTTAAACCAAATTTAGACAGGTTCTTAAATCCTTTCTTCAAAAAACTCCTACCCTGCCCAACATATCTTTATTTATGTTGTTCAATCAAAATAAAAGTTATATTTTTCGGCCTCAGCATCCCCTTTTAATAAATGAGTACTACGCCTTTGTTACCCACGCAGTTACTGGAAGTACTATCACGTTCAAACAGGGCTACAGCCATATATACCACCAATGATATTATAATTGAATGGGCTAACGATGCGATGCTGGCTTTCTGGCACCGCGACAAAAGTATTATTGGATTGCCTTTGGCAGAAGGCGTGCCCGAATTAAAAGGTCAGCCATTTATTGGTATACTACAAAATGTGCTAAAAACCGGCACCGATAGCATTGGCGAAGGCATAGCCGCCGAGCTGGCCGTTAAAGGTAAACTGCAAACATTTTATTTTGATTATGAGTACCGGGCCATTAAAAATGATGCCGGGCAGCCCTACTGCATACTGCACACCGCTACCGATGTTACCGAGAAAATACTTAACCGCCACGCGCTAAAAAAGGCCCGCGAACTGGAAGAAGCCCAGAAAAGAGCTCTGGTAGAGAGCGAACAAAACCTGCGCCTTGTTATTTTACAGGCCCCCATAGCCATAGCTATTTTCCGCGGGCCAACCTACATAGTAGAAACCGTAAACGCACGCGCGCTGGAACTATGGGGCCGCACCGAAACCGAGGTAATGCGCAAACCCATACTGGAAGCCATGCCCGAGCTGGAGGGGCAAGGCATAAAGGCGCTGCTGGATGAGGTATACCATGGCGGTAAATCTTTCTCGTTTACCGAATTGCCAGTTAAACTAACCCGGCAGGAGAAGGTGGAAGATACTTTTATAAATTTTGTATACGAGCCGCTGTACGACGCCAACAACGCTATAAACGGACTAATTACCATAGGCACCGAGGTAACCGACCAGGTGAATGCCCGCCGCGAACTGGAAACCGCCCGCGAAAACTTAAAACTATCAATAGATGCCGCAGAAATGGGCACCTTTGATATGGATATTAAAAAAGGCACCATGTACTGGGACGACCGCTGCCGTGAGCTTTTTGGTATTAGTAATCATAACGAGGTTAATTACGAGAAAGATTTTGTTGGCGGCTTACACCCCGACGACCGCAACCGCATCATAAACATCATTGATAACCAGGTAATGGTACAAGCCATAAGCAACGGCGACTACGATGTAGAGTACCGCACAGTTGGCGCCGAAGACGGCAAAACCCGTTGGGTGCGTGCCAAAGGAAAAGTATATTTTGAAGACGATGGCACCCCAAGGCGCTTTATTGGCGCGGTGCTGGATATTACCGAGCAAAAGCACGATGAGCAGCGCAAAAACGATTTTATAGGCATGGTGAGCCACGAGCTTAAAACACCCCTTACCTCCCTAAGCGCCTATGTACAAATTATGCAGTTGAAAGCCCAAAACGACGATTATAAGGCAATGCCCGATACACTGGATAAAGCCAACATACAGGTGAAACGCATGAGCACGATGATCAATGGTTTTCTCAACATGTCGCGGTTAGAATCGGGCAAGATATTGTTGGAAAAGCAAATTTTTGACCTGGTGGGGCTTATTGCCGATACCATTGCCGAAACTATGCCGGCATCACTCAGTCATCATATTACCTTTGCGCCTTGCACGGCCATTATTATTAATGCCGATAGGGTAAAAATAGGTTCGGTGATCTCCAACGTGCTTAGCAACGCGGTAAAATACTCGCCCAAAGAAAAAAGCATCCACGTAGCCTGCCAAAAAATTAACGGTATGGCCCAGGTAAGCATCACCGACCAGGGCATAGGTATAGATCAGCAGGACACCCAAAAACTCTTCGACCGCTATTACCGGGTAGAAAACCCCAACCACAAGCATATTTCGGGCTTCGGCATCGGCCTGTATCTCAGCGCCGAGATCATCAACCGCCACAACGGCAAAATATGGGTAGAAAGCAAACTAGGCAGGGGCTCTACATTTTATTTTAGGTTGCCACTGGGGTAAAGTGCCTAAACGAGGTAAATGACGATCCGGAGAAAGACCAACTTGTCATTGCAGCGCGGCAACCCCGTAGCCAATGCATATCGGACTTACTTATCCGCTCTGTATAGCTACGAGATTGCTTCGTTCCTTATAATGACATGCTTTTAAAGTATTGGTTTTTTTTCAAACACAACACCCTCACCACCGTCATTGCGAGGCACGAAGCAATCCCCGACTTACAGATTAGACGTGCAAATCCGCCCTGTATTTTGGGGATTTCTTCGTCGTACCTCCTCGCAAGGACGATCTGTTTTTAGGATGTCATCAATGTTTCTTCCAGTCGAGCTGGTTGTCACTCGCAATGACGGTGGCGATGGTAGTGTGTTTTTTACCTCTACTAATAATCAATCATTTATAATTATACCATTCCTTGTAATAACATAGCTTTATATTGTCATTTCCCCCCACTATTACCCAAACACCAACTCATTAGCCAGGTCAATTTCCTGTTGGGTAATGGTGTGCGGGCGGCCGTTGTATACTTTTAGGGTAACATCGGCATTTAAGTTTTGCAGCACCTTTACGCTATCCTCTACCCTGCCCAGGGGCACATGCGGATCGGGGTTGCCGGTTGTTATGAGGATGGGGGTATGGTTAAAATCGCCTGTGTAGTTGGCCAAATTAAGCTCTTCGCCTATTAATCCGCCGGTGAAGGCCACCGCACCGCCATATTGTTTGGCGTTGCGCGTAATGTACTCCAACGTTAAACAGGCCCCCTGCGAAAAGCCTATAAAGTAAATTTTTTCTTCGGGGATGCCATCGGCCACTATCTGTTTCACCAACTCATCTATCACCTCCAACGCCGAATCTAAGGCAGGCTGATTCTGTTTATCCTGTGCCATAAAGCTGTAAGGGTACCAGCTGTTATTGGCGGCCTGCGGCGCATAGATGGCCATGTTTGCAACGTTTAAATCCTGGGCCAGGCTAATGATGTTTTGGGCTGTGCCGCCACGGCCATGAATCATCACCAGTGCGGCCCCGGCATCTTTTGCCGGGGTGCCTGCTGTAGCATATTTTTTTTGATGTGTGTACATGATCAATATAATTGTGGTAACGTTTTTTCTAACGTAGCGCGAAACTGCTCGTGCTGTGCAGGCAATTTTAAATGGGTGCCCAATTCTTCAACCGGTTCATCAACTGCAAAGCCCGGGTTATCGGTAGCCAGTTCGAACAAAACACCGCCTGGTTCGCGGAAATATAGCGAGTAGAAATAGTTACGGTCTATTTTATCGGTAATGTGTAAACCAAGGGCCGCAATTTTTTCGCGGTACTGCATCAACACTTCCTCGTTTTTAACCCGGAAAGCTACATGGTGAACCGAACCGCCTGCCACATGGCCTGCAACTTCGCCCGCTACTTCAACCAGGTCTACAATGGCGGCATTTTCAACCGCATCGGTAATAAAACGGAAACGGTTTACATGTTGCTCTAATAAACGATAACCAAATACACCGGTTAAAATATCGGCAGTAGGCTGCATTTTATTGGTAGTAATGGTTACACTGTGAAAACCTTTGGTAGCATTTTGAGCCTTAACCTCATCAGTTTCCCATGGTAAACGGGTATCAGTATTTTTGGCGGCTATCAGTTCCAGTTTTAAACCATCCGGATCTAAAAATGTAAGGTATGGCTCGCCAAATTTTTCGGCCACTTTGTTGTAGATCACGTTATGATCTTCAAAACGTTTCAACCAAAAATCAAAGCTGCCTTCTGGTACCGAGTAACCAATCTCTGTAGCCTGGCGGGCTCCTCTACGACCGGCAGAGATACCTTCCCAGGGAAAAAATGTAAGGATGGTGCCTGGTGTACCCTCTTTATCGCCATAATATAAATGGTAAGTTTCGGGATCGTCGAAATTCACGGTCTTTTTAACCATGCGCAGGCCCAACACTTTGGTATAAAAATCGTAATTGCGTTTGGCATTGCCGGCTATTGCTGTAATATGGTGAATGCCGTTAACTGTATTTTCCATGATGTTGCTTTCTTTTATTTGTTTGTTTTATCTGATATCAAAATTAGGGCATAAACGGCTGGGGAAACTTGATGTAGAATAAGAAATGCAGGGGGAAATGGGAAATAGATTTAAGAATTAACATTGGGGAATTAAGACTTTAAAATAACTTTTCAGCGTATAACATCTGGCGACGCGGGCGGAGAAATTATATCACAACCACTTGGCATACTGCCATCTACAACTTGTCATTGCGATCTGTTAGCCAACGGAGGCAATGACATAATTTTAATAATTGATTATCAATGCTATTTTTTTTAACACAAACACCATCGCCACCGTCATTGCGAGTATCGAACCAGTCTAACTGGAAAAAGAGGGGATGACGTGTGTTTGATAAGGATGAAAAAAGCTTAATCTTGTTTTAGAAATAA
>NZ_JACHCR010000051.1 GCF_014205845.1 Mucilaginibacter cryoferens | reverse complement strand
CACCAAACTCAATGTTCAATTAGAATTTACAAATAACTCGTTAAATGAAGTGGTCGTAACGGGTTACACCGCCGAGCGCAAGAAAGACCTAACCGGCGCGGTTACCGTGGTTAACGTTAATGATATTAAAAACATTCCGGAAGGCAATCCCATGAAAGCCTTGCAAGGCAGGGTGCCCGGTTTAACCATATTTGCAGATGGCTCGCCAAATGGCTCGGTAACGGTAAGGCTCAGGGGTACCACAACCTTAAATGATAACGATCCGCTATACATTATTGATGGTATACCAAGCCAGAGAGGCCTACAGGAAATAAACCAGAATGATATCGAATCTATCCAGGTATTACGGGATGCATCAGCAGCCACCATTTATGGTTCAAGAGCCGCTGCGGGTGTAATTATTGTAACAACCAAAAAAGGCAAAGCGGGTGTTCAAAAAATTGATTTTGATGCATCTGCGTCTCTGCAATACTATAACAGCAAAATATCGGCGCTAAATTCCATACAACGGGGCGCCGCTTACTGGCAGGCACAAGTGAATGACGATCAGTTTGGCCCCAATGTAAGCAGCCCTATAGATCCGTCTGTAAGCAACGGTATTTTTACGTATGATTGGAACAAAGACTATAAGAACCCAATTTTAAATAATGTAATTATTCCTAAATATATTGATGCCGCCCATAACGAACTGGCTTCAAACACCAACTGGTTTAATGAAATTTCGCGTCCTTCGGTATTACAGGCTTACAATTTAAGCATCTCTAACGGCACCGAAAAAGGCAATTCATTATTCTCTATTGGGTATTTTGATAACAGGGGAATTATTAAAGAAACCCGCGACACCAAGTACAACTTAAGGTATAACAGCCAGTATAATTTATTCAACGGTAGGCTAAAAATAGGCGAAACATTGTCTGCAACCTATATGAAAGACCCTATATTGCCAACCGCTAATATTACTATCCTTTCATTGATAGAAAACCCGCTCATTCCGGTAAAGGCAGTTAATGGAGATTATGGCGGCCCGGTTGCCGGTATGGATGACAGGGATAACCCGGTTAGACTAATTGAAGATAACAAGCAAAATGTAAATGCTTTTGGAAGGGTATTTGGCAACGCGTTTTTAGATTTCGCCATTTTACCAAACCTGCATTTTAAAACTACGTATGCCGGAGATTTTTCCGGTAACTATTTCAGGTCGCTTCAGGTGCCTTATACCGCTGGTTTTTTATCTAACCCGGCTACAACGGTAGGCCAATCTTCAGATTATGCTGTTACGCTTACCTGGCAAAACCAGTTAACCTATGATCTTAACATCGGTAAAAGCAAGTTTAACTTTTTATTAGGTGAAGAAAATATTAAAGATAAGTACCAAAATCTGAATGGGAGTGCCCAGGGCTTAGCTTTAAGCAATATTGATTATGCCTATTTAAGCGCGGGTACCACCAACGTGCTTGCGGGCGGCGGCGGCGCGGGCGATGCATTGCTATCATATTTTGCTAAGGCAACTTATTCATACAACGATAAATACCTTTTTTCTGCAACGGTCCGCAGAGATGGGTCATCTAAGTTTGGTGCCGATAACAGGTATGCCGTGTTCCCTGCCGGATCTTTTGGATGGAGAATAAGCCAGGAAGACTTTATGAAAGCTGTTCCGGTAATCTCAGATCTTAAGTTTCGCTTCGGATACGGACAAACTGGTAATCAAAATATAGCCAATAACGCTACTTATTCGCTTTACCAATCTATATATGGTAACGGGCAGGCATTTAATGGTGATAGCGGTAGTGCTTACGATCTTAACGGAAAAGGCTCTGGCACGCTTCCTTCGGGCTTTACCTCAACCCAAACAGGTAATCCAAAATTGAAATGGGAAACCACAACTCAATCCAATATAGGTTTGGATTTTGGATTATTTAATAATGCCCTAACGGGGTCTTTTGATTATTTTATCAAAAATACAACCAATATACTGATCAGCCCTCCTTACCTGGCTGTACTTGGCGAGGGTGGAAATGAATATCTTAATGGAGCCTCCTTAAAAAACAATGGCTTCGAAGCGTTGCTTTCTTATAACGGAAATATAAACCGGGATATCACCATCAGCTTAACAGGCAATATCGCCGCTTACCGCAACAAAGTAACCAAATTGCCATCAGATGTACTTACGGGCTACCCTGGTAATGGTACTACACAAACTATTTTAGGCCGTTCCATAAATTCAGAATATGGTTATGTTGTACAAGGTATCTTTACGTCTGCAGATGAGGTTGCTAATTCGGCCGCGCAACCTGGCAAAGGCCTGGGGCGCATCCGGTATGCCGATTTAAATGGCGATAACCTGATTGACCAGAACGACCAAAAGTTTCTCGGAACATCTGATCCTAATTTTACCTATGGATTAAATACAGCTATAGGCTATAAAGACCTGTCGTTATCATTCTTTTTCCAGGGTGTACAAGGTGGTTTGGTTTATAATAACTATAAGTACCTTACAGATTTTTCATCTCTGGCACCAGGCTCAAACTGGGGTACGCGTACATTAAACGCCTGGACGCCGCAAAATTCAAAATCGACAATACCGGCGCTAACCCTGGTAAATGCCAACAACGAAGGCCGGTATTCCAATTATTTTTTGGAGAGCGCCTCCTATCTCAAATTAAGGAATATTCAGTTGGCTTATAACCTTAAAAATGTTCTGAAAAAGGCAAAAATTCAGCGTGCTACGGTGTATATACAAGCAAGTAATTTATTAAAGTTCAAGAGCTCATCGTATACAGGTCCCGATCCTGAAAACTCTAACAACCTATATCCAATACCGGTTATTACTACTGTTGGCGTAAATTTTTCTTACTAATTATTAAACCAATAACATGAAAAATATTAAATATATAGCCGCTTTTATCATTTTGATGATCACGGCCTCGTGCAAAAAATATCTTGATGAAAACCCTCAGGGTGTTGTTTCTTCCGCCGATCTGTCGACCGCAACAAACACGGATGCGATGGTTACCGCGGCCTACTCATACTTGGGCAATGATCATTATACTTATCCATTTAGCAGTATGTGGGCGTTTGGCAGTATCCGCAGTGGCGATGCCTATAAAGGCGGAGGTGGGGCCGGTGACGTTGTTGAGTTTGATCAATATGAAACGTTTTCAACAAACCTGATCACAAACGGGTCAACCGATGCTGTATTTTACCAGCTTTACGTTGGTGTTGCCAGGGCCAATGCCGCACTTGCTTTAGTGAACGCACAACCTGTGGCAAACTATCCGCAAAAGGTTCAACGGCAGGCCGAATTACGGTTTTTGAGAGGTCATTTCTATTTCCTGCTAAAAATATTATTCAACCATGTTCCCTGGCTCGATGAAACCATGTCTAAATCAGCCTATAACACGGTATCAAACGTGGCGCTAACCAGCGATCAGTTATGGACAAATATTGCCAACGATTTTCGTTTCGCTTCTGCTAACCTGCCGGTTACACAAGCACAGGTTGGCCGGGCATCAAAAGGAGCAGCGCAAGCTTATCTGGCCAAAACGCTTTTGTACCAAGCCTACACGCAGGATGATAAAAACAATGTAACAGGTATCGACAAAACAAAACTGGCATTAGTAAATACCTATTGCGATAGCGTTATCAATTCTAATAAATACAGCCTTACAGCCGATTTTGCCAATAATTTTTTACCGCAATACAATAACTCTACAGAAAGTATTTTTGCTGTTCAATACTCTAAAAATGATGGTACACCGCTTGGTAGGGTTGATTATGGGCATTGTTTAAATTACCCAATGAACGTACAATACGGATGCTGTGGTTTTCATGTACCGAGTGATAACATGGTAAATGCCTTTAAAACCGATGCTTCAGGTTTGCCGGAATTTAGTACATTTAATAATACCGATGTTGTACCAACAGGAGATTATAAAACCAACACCTTTGATCCAAGGCTCGATCATACTGTTGCCATACCTGGCCATCCTTATAAATATCAAACAGGATTGGTTTATGATGCATCGTGGTCGCGTGCGCCGCAAACTTATGGCCCGTTGTTAAGTATGAAGGAAACCGTTGCTTATACAGATCCATCTTTTACCCGGTTTCCACCATTTATGTCGAGCGCCAAAAACTGGGAAATTATCAGGTATGCAGATGTGTTGCTAATGAAAGCCGAGGCCTTGATTCAGATGGGGCAGGAAACCCAGGCATTACCATTAATTAACATGGTACGTCAAAGGGCCATAAACAGTACTACCTTATTGGTTAAAGCAGATGGCTCAACGACATCAAACTATAAAATTGATATTTACAAATCCGGTGTAAATTGTGTATGGACAAATGCTTACGCCTGGCAGGCGCTCATGTTTGAAAGGCGATTGGAGTTTTCAATGGAAGGCTATCGCTTTTTTGACCTCGTGCGCTGGGGTATAGCGGATACCTACCTGAACACTTATTTTCAGGTAGAAACAACCCGCACGCCTCATTTGGCAGGTGCAAAATTCACCAAAAATCGTGACGAGTATTTACCCATATCGCTAAACCAAATTAACTTTAGTAAAGGTTTATACAAACAAAATCCAGGTTGGTAAATTAAGTATCAGGACAAAATACTGTTTTGTCCTGATACTTTCACTTTTAAGATAACACCAGTTAAATCTGATATGAAAATAAATTTCAAACTTTTTATTGCGCTGGCAATTAACGGCTTAAGTTTTGCTGGCTATGCGCAAAACGCCAACGTAACGCACTATAATGAGCCGCATCGCCCGCAGTTGCATTTTTCGCCAGTGCAGCACTGGGTCAATGACCCTAATGGCATGGTTTATTTTAACCATACCTACCACCTGTTTTTTCAATACTATCCTGAAGACATTGTTTGGGGGCCGATGCATTGGGGCCATGCGGTAAGTAAAGATCTTATCCACTGGAAAGAACTGCCTATTGCGTTATATCCCGATAGCCTGGGTTACATATTTTCGGGCAGCGCCGTTGTCGATTCCAACAACACTTCGGGCTTTGGCAAAAATGGGAAGGTTCCGTTGGTAGCCATATTCACGCATCATGATCCAAAGGGCGAAAAGGCGGGTACAGATGTTTTTCAAAACCAAAGTATTGCCTATAGTTTAGATGAAGGCAATACCTGGACCAAGTACGCGGGTAATCCGGTGCTCAAAAACCCGGGCATCCGAGATTTTCGCGACCCTAAAGTGATGTGGTATGCTAAAGAAAAAAAATGGGTAATGACGCTGGCGACCAAAGATCATATCACCTTTTACTCGGCGCCGGATCTAAAGAACTGGATAAAGGAGAGTGAGTTTGGTTTAAGAGCGGGAGCACACGGCGGGGTATGGGAATGCCCCGACCTGTTCCCGTTAAAGCTGAACGGCAAAACCTATTGGGTACTTGTTGTAAACCTCAACCCCGGAGGCCCCAACGGAGGCTCGGCTACGCAATATTTTGTGGGCAGTTTCGATGGTAACAAGTTTTCCCCCGCAGATACCCAGACGCGCTGGCTGGACTATGGACCGGATGAATATGCCGGCATTACCTGGAGTAATACGGGGAGCCGTAAAAT
>NZ_JACHCR010000050.1 GCF_014205845.1 Mucilaginibacter cryoferens | reverse complement strand
AAAAACGTATATGTACAAAAGATGGTGCTGAACGGCAAACTGATGAACAGCCTGTTCATCAGCCATGCCGATATTATGAATGGTGGAGAGATCACTTTTTATATGGGCAGTAAGCACAGGTAGTAGATGTGCAGATTATGGATTTCAGATGTGCAGATGTTTGAAAATTTGGTAATTTGAAGATTTGAAAATGAAACTAAACTTATTTGGTGCATGAACTCAAAGAAAATTATAACCGCGTTGGTTATGCTGGTATTTTTTAGTTCATGTGCCGAATCTTTTAAAAAGCTTCCGCCCGAAAAATTCAATGATCTGATAAACAAGCGTAAGGATATTAAAACTTCTGATGAACTCATTAAGGCGTACTATAGCTACAGGGCGCAGTATTCAGAAAATGGCGGAAATCCAAAACTCAGCATTAGCTCAAGAAAGCTTGACTCTGGCGATTATGAAATTACCGCGATAGACACCATTGTGAACGATGATGCCCTGGCTGCCGAAAAAATTGTAATGATTGCCACCCAACGCAACCAAACCTGGAAAGCCTTAGATATAAAATACAACTGGAAATGCCGCGACGGCCACGGCAATACAGATTGGGGTACAGGACAATAGCAGATTTACCACCCAGCTAATCACAACCCGCTCCTTTGGAGAGGGCAGGGTGAGGCCTTTACGCCAAACAATGCTCCTCGCGCATGGTTAATTTACCAATCATTTCTTTAAGGGCAGTGCGTGCGCGGTGTAAAGTTGTGCGCGATAGCAATTCGCTCATACCCAATGATGTGCCAATTTCCTGGTGCGAGTAGCCTTCAATAGCATACATATTAAATACCGAGCGGTAAGTTTTTGGCAGCTTTTGTATCAGTTTCATCAGATCTTTGGCTTCAAGGCCATTATCATTATAACTTTTGCTGATAGGCATTTCAGTATCGGTGGCAAAGTCCTCTACCAAAACAATTGGCTTTAATTTGCGGTAACGTGATATAGCAGAGTGTACCATAATGCGGCGAACCCAACCTTCAAGGCTGCCATCACCACGGTAATTTTTCATATTTCTGAATATCTTAATAAAACCCTCCTGTAAAATATCCTGGGCCTCATCTTTATCTGTTGCGTAGCGCATACAAACAGCAAGCATACGTGGCGCTAATAATTTATAAAATTGTTCCTGGCATTTACGTTCGTTGCGTAAGCACCCTTCCCAAATTGTCTGTAAACGGTCGTCGGCGGTAGTCATTGTATTGTGTATTTATTTGTGAAGCCTATGCCAATACAAGTGCCATTTTGTAATTTATTGATTATTAGTAATTTATAAAATATCACTATTTTGAAACTGTTCGTTAGCGGACGGTTGATACGCACATGCGGACAAAAAGTCCAAGCTCTGAAGGAGAACGAAGGATAGATATTCGTTAAAGTTATGCTGTCGCTTTAAAGTATTTTTAAAAAGTCTCCCCTTTCAGGGGGAGATTTAGAGGGGGCTTCTTACCTTTGCTCTTGATCCGGGATAAAAACCCGGCAATTATTATGACAAAGGAAATTGAAATAGTATGCCCTCCCGGGCAACACGAAGACGAAGCGGTAATTAAACGCCTTGCAGCGGCAGCTTTAAATATGCAGCCCACACAATTATCTGCAGTAAAAGTTTTAAAAAGATCTATAGATGCCCGTGGCCGTAAAGTAGTTTACCGCATGATGGTGCAGATATTTATCGATCAGCTTTACCTGCCCGAAACCTTTACGGTTAATTATCCCAATGTGCAATTTGGTCGCCCGGTTATTATAGTAGGTGCTGGTCCGGCAGGTATTTTTGCCGCTTTGCAATGTATCGAATCAGGGTTAAAGCCGGTGATATTGGAACGTGGCAAAGATGTTAAACAACGCCGCCGCGATTTGGCCAATATCAACAAACAAGGCCTGGTAAACCCCGAATCAAACTACTGCTTTGGCGAGGGTGGAGCAGGCACTTACTCTGATGGTAAGCTGTATACCCGTTCAACCAAGCGGGGGGATGTAAACCAGGTGCTTAAAGCATTTGTTGCTCATGGTGCAGATGAGGATATATTGATAGATGCCCGCCCGCACATTGGTACCAATAAACTCCCGCAGATCATCACCGCCATGCGCGAAACGATATTGAACGCCGGTGGCGAATTTATATTTGATGCAAAAGTGACTGCCTTACTGGTAGAGTTTGGCAAAATAAAAGGTGTAAAGCTGGCCAATGGCGAAAAAATGACCGCCGATGCTGTGATCCTGGCTACCGGCCATTCGGCGCGGGATGTTTTCGAAATGCTGCATCATCAAAATATATTAATAGAAGCCAAACCTTTTGCCTTAGGCGTAAGGATTGAGCATCCGCAGGAAATAATTGACCGGGCTCAATATCATTGCGAATATCGTGGTCCGGATTTGCCGCCATCTTACTATAACCTGGTAGAGCAGGTAGAAGACCGGGGAGTATTCTCGTTTTGCATGTGCCCCGGGGGCATTATTGCTCCCTGTGCCACCGAAGCAAACGAAATTGTGGTTAATGGCTGGAGCCCGTCTAAACGGAATAATCCTTTCGCTAACTCGGGCACTGTTGTGCAGGTCAATATGGAAGATGTTACCGGCGACGATGGCGATCCTTTCAAGATGCTGAATTTTCAGCACGAAGTAGAGCGTGCTGCTTTTAAAGCAGGTGGAGGTAACCTGGTAGCCCCAGGCCAGCGGATGGTTGATTTCGTAGAAGGCCGTTTGTCAAATGATCTGCCCGTAAACTCGTATCTGCCAGGTACCAAAAGCATCGAGTTGAAGGAAGTATTACCCAATTGGATACATAAACGCCTGCAAAAAGCATTGCCTGCTTTCGGCAAAAAAATGAAAGGCTATTATACTAACGAAGCGATTTTGGTGGGGGTGGAGTCGCGCACTTCATCACCGGTAAAAATTCCCCGGGATAAAGAAACCTTGCAGCATCCGCAGGTTAAAGGATTATTCCCTTGCGGAGAGGGTGCGGGGTATGCCGGTGGTATTATCTCTGCAGCTATAGATGGTATTAACTGCGCACTGGCAACTTTAAAAATATTAAAATGAGTATTTCCGAAAAATTAAGTACCCAATTACAAACAATCTTATCGGGCGATGCCTGGTATGGTTCTCCGGTTTATGAGATAGTAGAAAGCATCAGCTTTGAGGCAGCCTATGAAAAAGTGCCCGGATCTGTCCATAACATTGCCGAAATTGTTTTACATATGATTGCCTGGACAGAAGAAGTGATGGACAGGATGAACGGGTTGCCATCGGGCATACCCACAAGCGGCGACTGGCCCGAAACCGGGGCTCCCGACGAACAAAAATGGCAAAACTATGTTGATGATTTAAAACTGGTGAACGTAAATTTGGTAGGCGTTATCCAAAACTTCCCGCAAGAACAATGGAATGAGGCTACAATAGACGAGCGCAACCGGCAACTGGGCACAGGTGTTAACTATGAGGAATTGGTTAACGGACTCATTGAGCACCATGTGTATCACTCGGGGCAGATCGCTTTATTAAACAGGATTATCAATGGCTGATAAAAAAACACTCATATTAGGCGCTACACCAGATACAAGCAGGTATGCTAATCTGGCCGCCAATAGATTGGTAGGCCGGGGGCATACTATAGTTAATGTAGGCATCAAAACCGGGGAGGTGGCAGGTGTGGCCATAGAGAAGGCCGAAATCATCCATAACGATATAGATACGGTTACCTTATATATAGGCCCGCAAAATCAACCACCGCTGTACAACTATATATTAAATACCCATCCCAAACGGATCATCTTTAATCCCGGCACCGAAAATGCTGAACTCAGGCGTATGGCCGAAGAAAAAGGGATTGAAACGGAGTATGCCTGTACGCTGGTGCTGTTGAGTATAGGGCAGTATTAAAAGTCCCCAATTCCTGAAAGAGAACTTTTCGGTTTGCTTCCTGTATTTGTTTTTTGAGTTGACGATCATTAACCATCATGCTATTCAAAAAACTCCCCCTTTAGGGGGCCTGGGGGCTCGGGCTCGAAAATATCCTGATTTCTTTAGGATAGTAATTATTGATTCGGTTTGGCAATAACTTAGCCCATCCTAAAGGTTGTCCTTTAAAATTCATCAGGCTCCAGCCTTTTTCTGCTGGGTTTAGGTCGATATTATCCCGGCGCAGGTATTGGATGGCCTGATCGTAGGTTAATTCGGTTTGTAAAACGGCATCCTTATTAAGGATGGTGCTTAAGGCCAGTTCATGGTCTGGAATCAGATCTTTACCCATCAGTTTCCCAACACGTACCCCCGATTTTTTCAGATAGAGGTGCCGTTGTAAAATGTTCAGGTCTTCTTTGTGTGCCCGATTGATAGCCAGCCAATCTTCATTTACCTTAAAATAATAAAAATCATCCGGATTGTTGATGTATGCTTTTACCTGGTCAATTTCCTTGCTGCTTATTTTTTGCTGCATGTTATTTTTAAAGGTACCCAGCTCGCCGGTGCTGGTTCTCTTTTTAAGGCAGGAGGCAAATAGCCCTTCGCCCTTAACCTGTCCCGGGTAGAAACGATAACCCCATGCTTTTTGACTGGTAGATTGTGTTTCTACAATACCCCATTCCTTATATATAGGTATACGGATGCTTTCGAGGTCAAATTCCTGGCAAAGCCAATCCAGAATATCTTCGTTTTCCTGGTGCGAATAAGAGCAGGTACTATATATAAGGTATCCATCCTCTTTTAAGGCCGGCAATATATCGGCCAGTATGCGTTCCTGCCGTTGGTGGCAAAGCTCCACATTGGCTTCCGACCATTCATTCATCGCCTGCGGATCTTTGCGGAACATACCCGAGCCGGAGCAGGGGGCGTCAACCAGTATAATATCAAAAAAGCTTTTCAACCTGCCAATATCTTTCGGATCATTATTACTCACAATAACATTTCCCTGCCCCCAGCGGCTAAGGTTATCTGTTAATACAGGTACCCGGGTTTTGATGATCTCGTTAGCCACTAACAGATCGTTGGCATTAATAGCCGAGTTAAGCAAGGTGCTTTTGCCTCCTGGGGCAGCGCAAAGGTCGAGCACTTTTACCGCATCATCTATATTGGGGCGGATATTTTTAAATATATGGTCGATAAACATGGAGGATGCCTCCTGTACATAATAACACCCTGCATGAAAAAGCGGGTCGAAAGTAAACGATGGGCGGCTATTTAAATAAAAGCCATTGGCACACCAGGGTACCTGCTCATCTGTTTTTGCTACCGACGGCTTAAACGGATTTAGCCTTATAGAGGTAGGCGCATCAGTAATTTGATGTGCATTGATAAATTTTTCTTCGTTAAAGCCATTTTCCGCGCTTAACGATTGCAGAAAATTATGAGGGAACCGGTGATCATTCATATACTTTGTAAATATACAAATTCAATATATGCTATTGTTTATAAGGTATTATTAGGTTGGTAAGTTGAAATGGTGTTTAATTTACAGATAGTTGCAAAATTGTTTTAATTATTTGCAAATTTCTCTTGGTGTGTAATCGCTTTTCTGTGTACATTTGTGGCCGCTCCAGAAAAAGGGTGTTGTTTTTTGAAAGCTTAGCGAATAAAAAAAAGATTGAAAATAGTGAAACCATCACTTGTCAAATCAAAATAAAATTCGCACTTTTGCAACCCGCAATCGAAGAGGAAGATTAAGTGAAAATGATCGATTAAGGGCTCCAAAAAATAAAAAAAATAAGTTTTGGAAATAAGGAAAAGGTTTCTACCTTTGCAGACCCAAACGGAAGGGTGTTAGCGATAACGAAAGAAGTTGAG
>NZ_JACHCR010000049.1 GCF_014205845.1 Mucilaginibacter cryoferens | reverse complement strand
GGGATTGCTTCGTCGTACCTCCTCGCAAGGACGGTTTTTTTTAAGATGTCATTACTGTTTTTTCTGGGTTACCCCCGGTTGTCACTCGCAATGACGATTCTTTTATTTTTAAGCAACTTCTAAAAGTTAAAAATTTACAAGGCATCCCCCATAAGATTATGTTACTAACCTTTTATGGAGTGCTTTTTTTAGGATAGGGTTATTTATTTATTAGTGATGACGGGGTACAAAGCAATGATCAAGTATAATATTTAAGATGATAAGTACAATGATTGCGAGCAGCCACCAATGCCAGTTGGATTTTTTTAAAGCCATTGCTGAAATTTATTGATGAACCAGTTTTTAATAAGTTGTGTAAGCAGGCAGTAGCTTAATAAAATACCAACCAGCCATGGAAAATAGCTTAAAGGCAATGCTGTTAATTTTAATGCCGGTGCTAGCGGCGAAAATGGTAAAGCGATACCAATAAGCATTATGGCCGATGTAAGCGCTACCACCGGCGCTGTCGCCCAGCTTTGAATAAAAGGTATTTTACGTGTACGTATCATGTGCACTATAAGTGTTTGCGATAATAAACCTTCTATAAACCAGCCGCTTTGAAACAGGCTTTGATGTGCCGGCGAATTGGCCTTAAAGAAATAGAACATGATAAAAAACGTAGCATAATCAAATATGGAACTGATGGGGCCTATGTACAGCATAAATTTGCTGATGCCGCGTGCATCCCATTTTTGTGGTTTCTCAATAAAATCTTCATCCATACTATCCCAGGGGATGGATACCTGCGATATATCGTACAGCAGGTTTTGCACCAGCAACTGGATGGGCAGCATAGGTAAAAAAGGCAAAAAGGCGCTTGCACCCAGCATGCTAAACATATTGCCGTAATTGCTGCTGGCCGTCATTTTAATGTACTTAATGATGTTGCCAAACGTACGCCTGCCGTATATAACGCCTTTACGTAAAACCATCAGGTCTTTCTCTAACAAAATAATATCGGCGCTTTCTTTGGCAATATCTACCGCGGTATCAACAGAAATACCTACATCGGCATCCCTTAGCGCGGCAGCATCATTAATACCATCGCCCATAAAACCAACGGTATGCCCCTGCGCCTGTAATAGTTTTACAATGCGCGATTTTTGGATAGGGCTCAGTTTGGCCAGTATGCTGGTTTCATCTAATTTGGCGGTAAGTTCCTCGTCGGTTAAGTGCTCAATGTCTTTTCCTAATAAAATATGCTGTACGGGGATGCCTACATCTTTGCATATTTTACGGGTTACTATCTCGTTATCGCCGGTTAGTACCTTAATTTCTACACCCAGTTTATGCAGGCCTTCAATAGCCGGTTTGGCCGATGGCTTTGCCGGGTCGAGGAAGCCTATAAAACCGGTTAGTACCATATTGCTCTCGTCGGCTACGGCGTAGGTAAGGGGGCGTTTTTCGTCCTCTTTAATGGCGATGAGCAGCACACGTAAACCCTCTTCGTTCAGTTTGCGCGATGTATCCAGTATTTTTTTGCGCATGGCGGCATCCATCGGCACAATTTTATCATTTTCAATGTGCAGTTGTTTGTCTTCGCCGGGGTCGAAGGCGTGGGTGCATAGCTCCAGCATTTCTTCAACGGCTCCCTTGCAAATCAGCAGGTGTTTGCCGTTCTTCTCTTCCAGTATCACACTCATGCGCCGGCGCTGAAAATCAAAGGGAATTTCATCTATCTTAACAAAATGCTCCTCGGCGTTTACACAGCTGTGGATCTCGGCATGCTCCAATACGGCAACATCAAGCAGGTTTTTTAAGCCGGTTTGATGAAAGCTATTGAGGTACGCCCATTTCATCACTTCATCATCCTCATCGCCAAAAACGTTAAGGTGCCGTTCCAATACAATTTTATCCATGGTAAGCGTACCGGTTTTATCGGTACACAGTATATCCATAGCCCCAATGTTTTGAATAGCATTTAACCGTTTTACAATTACCTTGCGCTTGCTCATGTTTTTGGCTCCCTTGGCCAAATTTGCTGTAACTATCATGGGCAGCATTTCTGGGGTAAGGCCCACGGCTACCGATATGGCAAACAGCAAAGCCTCAAACCAGTTACCCTTGCTAAGGCCATTTACTAAAAATACCAGGGGCACCATTACCAGCATAAAGCGGATGAGCAGCCAGCTTACCTTATTAACACCCTTATCAAAACTGGTTTCAGCGCGTTTGCCTGTTATGGCTTTACCAATGCTTCCAAAATAGGTGAGGTTACCCGTGGTAACTACAATAACAGCTGCTGCGCCGCTAACTACGTTGGTGCCCATAAAGCAAATATTATCCAGTTCAAGTGGCGATTTATCGTGCGCGTCGGCAATGGCCATTTCACTTTTTTCCAACGGTAACGATTCGCCGGTGAGCATGGCCTGGCTCACAAAAAGATCTTTCGACTGCATTACCCGGCAATCTGCCGGTATCATATCGCCGGCGCTCAGGTAAACAATATCGCCGGGTACCAGGTCTTTAATATCTATCTCTTTTTTGCCAGCATCTTTGCGTAATACTGTGGCGGTGGTTTTAACCATACTTTTTAATTCTTCGGCGGCCCGGTTGCTGGTATACTCCTGCCAAAAACGCAGCAGTGAACTGAGGCTTATCATTACGCCAACCACAATTACTGTTTTGTAGCTTTTGTCGGCGGCATCGGCCATTAACACATCGGTTATAAACGATACAATGGCCAACACTATTAAAACAGCGATAAAGGGGTTAACAAAGGCCTGAAAAAGCTGAATATACCAGGCTGGCGCTTTTTCGTGCTGTATTTCGTTTAAGCCATAATGTTTTCTTTTTTCGGCTATGTTGGTTACAGATAGCCCCTGGTCATTGCTATCCAGCATTGCAAAAAAAGAAGTGCTATCTTCTTTTGATACATTGCGGAGCTTGGTTGCCGCCTGCTCGTCAAAGTCGTTTGATGATTTTGGGGCGGTTATTTTAGCGGTAATATTTTTGATGGTCATTACATTGCCTGGTTGAGTTGGATACTTGTGTTGCTTTTAAACGGAATACGGACCAGGGCTGATTAGCCCTCATCCAAAGCGCCGCTTGCCTGGTGCAATAGCGTGTTGATAACAAAACTGATCCCTCCGCTGGAGAAGGCTATCAGCCTGGTATTTATATCTGGGGTACTAAATGAGTTTGTTTTGGTAAAAACAAACAGTTGTTTTTTGTGGAATGATTTATTCCTTCTTTCTCTTTTACGCATAGCTTTGTTCATTGTCCCCCGTAAGGCAGGGGCGGCGTAAAACGAGTCGCGGTCCGGGCTTATCGGGAGGGGCTAAAAAATTTGTTTGTTATACTCGGACCTGTATCCATTGTTTGTTTGTATTAGCTGCAACTGTTTCTGAATTGCACTGCAAAGGTAAGCCAGCCTGCTTTTTTATGCCGTTAGAGATCCATTATAAAAAAATTAGAAATTTATTAGAGCGCAACATGTATGGATAATGTTGCCTAATTTTGAACATGCTGCATATATTGATCATAGAAGATGATGAGCGGGTAGCCTCGGTTATAAAACGTGGCCTGGCCGAGGCCGGCCATGAAGTAAGTGTGGCTTATGACGGGCAAATGGGGCAAAAACTGGCCTTACAGGATGATTACGATGTTATTATTATGGATATCATTCTTCCTAAAATTAACGGGCTTGATCTTTGTAAGCTCATTAAAGCTGCCCGGCCGCAAATACCTGTTATTATGCTTACGGCCCTGGGTACAACCGATGATAAGGTAGAGGGGTTTGATGCCGGTGCCGATGATTACCTGGTTAAACCTTTTGATTTTAGAGAACTGGAAGTGCGCATCCGCGCTTTGGCCAAAAGAAACCACACCATTGCAAAGGCGGCAACCGTTAATCTGTTGCAAACAGCAGGCCTTGAAATGAACACGCAAACCAAAACAGTAAAACGCGATGGCATGGAGATTACCCTTACACCCAAAGAGTTTAAACTACTGGAATACCTGATGAGCAACCCCGAGCGGGTATTATCAAGAACCGAGATAAGCGAAAATGTTTGGGAAACAACTTTTGATACCGGTACCAACTTTATTGATGTTTATATGAACTACCTGCGTAAAAAGGTCGATCGTGATTTTGCAGTAAAGCTTATTCACACCCGGCCTGGCATGGGTTTTATATTTAAAGCAGAAGCATGACGATACGTAACAGGCTCACCATTTTGTTTACCACCATTATTGCTGCGTTACTGCTTGCATTTGCCCTGGTGATCTATCTATCTTTTGCCCAAAACCGGGAGGAGGAGTATTACAGCCTGTTACACCACACGGCAATTACCAAAGCCAATTTACTGCTGGATGCCAGGGTACAGCCCGCTGTGCTACAACTGATATATCGCAATGCCGAAAATTCACTTTTTCAGGAGGAGGTAGCTATTTACGATACATCGTTCCATTTATTGTATCATGATGCCGTTGATATTGATAAGGTGAAGGAAACCCCCGAAATGATTGATGAGATAGTGCATAAAAAGCAGATAAGGTTTTACCAGGGCAGTTTACAGGTGGTGGGGTTTCTGTATCATCACAAACAAAACGACTATGTGATAACCGCCGCCGCCAATGACGAAGCTGGCTATGGCAAGCTGCGCGATTTGAAGTATAACCTCATTATCGCGTTTTTTATCGCCATTGTATTTATTTACTTAGCAGGGCAGTTTTTTGCCAGCCGGGCGTTAAAACCGGTTTCAGACCTGGTAGATGAAGTGGAAGAGATCACCGCCACTAACCTCGATCTGCGGATTAAAGAAGGGAACGGCAAAGATGAGATTGCCGAACTGGCCATTACCTTTAACGCCATGCTTAACCGGCTGGAGAAATCATTTGATGCCCAAAAGGAGTTTGTATCCAATATATCGCATGAGCTGCGCACACCCTTGACCGCCATGCTTACCGAACTGCAGGTAACCGTAGAGAAGGAAAGGGATAACCTTTTTTACAAAGACTCTATTAACCATGCCATAAGCGACGCGCAAAAACTGGTGCGCTTATCCAACAGCTTGTTAGATTTGGCCAAAGCCAATTACGACCATACCGAGATCTCGTTTAAAGAAGTACGCCTTGATGAGATTTTATTAGATGCCCGCAATGATGTTTTGCATAACCACCCGGGTTATAAGATCAACATTATTTTTGAACTGGAAATTGAGGACGATGATTTTATATCAGTTTTGGGTAACGAGTATTTGCTGAAGGTTGCTTTTATGAACCTGATTGAAAATGGCTGCAAGTTTTCAAAAGAAAATGAATCGTCTGTAGCAATAAGTTATTTTTCGGATAAAACCATACTGCGTTTCCAGGATCAGGGCATTGGTATAAGCGAAGATGAGCTGCCTAAAATATTTACCGCCTTTTACCGTGGAGAAAATAAAAGCTTTACCGGTGGCAACGGGATAGGCCTATCGCTTACCAAAAAAATAATCGATTTGCACAAAGGCAGTATTGCGGTTAGTTCTATATTAAACAGCGGTACCACGTTTATGGTAGAAATGCCGCATGTTTAATCGGCGGATTGTAGCTTTTGATTTTAAACAACAAGTGCATGGTATGCAAATTGTTCATTCTGACCTACCCATAACGCATTTAAAAAAAAATGTCATTGAGCGCAGCGCAGCAAGCTCGTAGCTCTACAGGGCGGATATGCATGGCTACGAGATTACTTCGTTCCTTATAACGACATATTTTTAAAGTATTGGTTATCAGTATGTTTTCTTTCAAATACAACACCCTCGCCACCGTCATTGCGAGGCACGAAGCAATCCCCGACTTACAGAGTAGCTGTGCAAATCCGCCCTGTATTTTGGGGATTGCTTCGTGCCTTATAATGACGTGTTTTTAAGTTATTGATAATCAAGCTACTTTCTGAATGATAAATCCAAGTTTTGTAGCTTCTTTTT
>NZ_JACHCR010000048.1 GCF_014205845.1 Mucilaginibacter cryoferens | reverse complement strand
TATTAACAAAGAAAAAGAAGCAAAAAGAAAGCTTCAACAATAATAATAATAACCTATATTATTTTGTTGAAGCTAATCTAAAGGCAATGACGGCGACGATGGTGTTGTGCTTGAAAAAATACACACTGATAATCAATACTTTAAAAGTATGTCATTATAAGGTACGAAGCAATCTCGTAGCCATGCTTATTAGCCGTGTAGAGCTACGAGATTACCTCCGTTAACTACCAGATTGTAATAGCATTTTTCCGTCACCTAAGGGTTTCCTTGAAAAGAGGGCTAAGGATGCTTGCTGGATGATTCAGCGTAGGGATGTTAGGCGATCAATTTACCGACGTCGGTAAATTGATCGGAGAGTATTTTAGCTTGTTTCCTTACGGGAATCATTCCCGGCTCTCCCTCATTATCAACTTTATAAATTCCGATAACTCTATTTTGAAATTTGCCGCTTCATCGGTATAGCCCACTCTTTCAAACTCGTGCCAGGTTGGGTCGGTGTGGTTATTGAAGGTTTTGGGGCGAAGATCGGGCAGGTGCCAGTAGTGGTTGTAAAACCAGGTTTGGTCTATCAGGTTGGATTGGATTAGGCCGGAGAGTTCTGTCACGCCAATATTACTGGGGTTGGCGAAAATCACGGAGCCGAAGTTTTTATAGTTGCCGGCATCGCGATATAGATAGTTGAATTGGATGTTTGCCATGCGGTAAGATAGCATGGTGCTGTGAATTGGGCAATCGGATATAAGTGAAGTTTAGGGTTTAAACCGTTCGTTGTGCACTTTTAGAAAATCGACGCTTGGGAAAAATTTCTGCGGTTCAATTAGATGCTTGCCCTCATATTCTATAAAGTTATGCTGAATGCTGGGAATATCTCGGTTTTTTAAAAAGCTCGATGATATTTTGATCTTTAAGTCTTCGGTAATAGTTATTAAGCCGCAATCGAAGGCCTTATCGTGTAGGGTGTTTAGGGCTAAGCCATTTTTGGGGTTTAGGCGATTGCCTTTATCCTTGCTCCACGGTAAGATGTGGCTGGCTACCAATAATTCGGTTTGTTTTATGCCGGTAATGCAGCATTGGTTATTAAAATTGGTAAGTACCATTTTACGAAACAGCGATTGATTTATCCGCACTATAATCATTCGTTCCTTTTCTTTACCCTCCACATTGGGCAGATTTTCAAGGTCGATATAGTTTAGTTTTTCGATGGTGGTGTGCTTCTTTTTGGCAAGGAGCTTTTCGCTTTCAATAAACTGCTCGTCCCAGTCATGCATGTATTCATTCCAGATCTGACTATCCAGCTTACTGGCGTTTTCTAACCCTTTAACCCCACGCTCTTTCAGCTTCGGGTCAAAACTGGCAAAATTGCCCAGCTTACGCGCCACCGCACTTGGCGACCTATCTATCAAGTTCGCCAACTCAATCACATCCGCATTGCGCGAATGCATTTGGCCTTCTTTCATGTTTAGTTATCTTCTACCTCGAAAAATACGTGTTTGCATTGGGTATTTAAACATTCGTTGATAGATAGTTTTTGAGCCGTATGCAAAAAGTCGGCAACGATATCTGTTCGGGTTCCGCAAATTGGGCAGGTACTGGGTTGATCTGTTATTAAATACTTGGGGAGCATGGGCAAAAGTATTTAATGATTTTGGCTTTTACTATCGGTTATAAGTGAACTTGGGATGTCGGTCGTTTTATTTAGAATAATACTGACGATTTAAACCCGTTTTGTCCCGATAGAAATGTCCCAATACAAACATAGGGGCTTTTGCTGACAGATACTTTTTGGAAAAGAGAATCAATAGTTAACACTAGTTGGTTTGGGACTATTGTTTGTCTAATATTAATATATTGACGCGCTTAAGGCCTCGCGCGCGTACAAACACATATAGCCTGCCTCGCCGGGAATGCCATTACCAAAACAAGGTATTAAGCCTGTATCATGCTTCGGTTTGATAGCGCAATTTTTACATCTGTTAAAACCCCCAGTGCCAATATAAACAAACTGGCTATAGGCCCCGAAAAGAGTGCGACCAGTACTGTTTGCCCATCACCGTGGCAGGCTAAGTATGGTCCCAAAATGATAATGAAAGCAGCTGTATTTACCAACATGTAAACCGGCAGGCAAAACAGCCAGCGAAAGTTTCTTTTTATTTGCTTTTGTTGCTTGAGTAAAATGTATTTTAGTCGAAACAAGTAAGTGGTAATAACCACTATTGTTAACAATATAGATGCCCATAAAATAATAACATAGCTTTCTTCGCAGTTGCCGGTTATATTTTCAATCGGTAATTGAAGTGCCACGGGTAAAAATAGTGTCCAGCTTGGGAATATTGGAATCAAGAATATAAGTGCATTGATTAAACCATACCGGGTGAATACAAAAGATTTCATGCTGGGCGAATAAGGCTGTGTATAAAGGTGCTTATTATAAACAGGATAAGCAAAACATTACAATTGCATTGTGCTTAATGTTGCATTTTAAAGTATCCTTTTGTCATTGTGGACGATAGTGAAGAATCTATTCTACGCCATGCTTGTTCGCCCTGTATAGTAGGCTAATAGATGCTTCATACCTCAGCATGACAAAAGCAGGCCCTCTACTCCAATTCTGCAATCTCGGCCTGTAGCTTTTTGGGCAGGCTTTTTATTACTTGCTGGTACGAGTGGTCTATCATTTGGGTGAGTTGGTGGCGGGTGAGGGTGCCATCCATGTACACGGTGTTCCACAGTTTTTTGTTCATGTGGTAGCCGGGTATTACTTCGGGGTGGCGTTCGCGCAGGTCGATGGCCAGTTCGGGGTCGCACTTTACGTTAAAGCGGTTGGCGTTGGTGAGGCCTACAAGCAGAAATATTTTTTCGGCTATTTTAAAAACCAGGGTTTCTTCGCCAAACGGAAAACCTTCTGTTGCGCCTGGCTTTTGCAGGCAATAATCACGTAATTCTTCTATGTTCATCAATACTGAAACTTGCGTATTAGCTTGGTGTATGATGTGGTTATGCCAAAGTTATATTTAAAACCAATGGTTACAAAGCTATATTGATCAACAGCGTTGTTTTTGTATTTGGGCACAGGGTCGTTATAACCGTCGATGCCTTCGCCGGGGGCAAAATAGTGTTGTATGCCTAAATCAATACCGTAACGGGGCTGGTCGTAATCGTCATATATCTTAAACTCGTAGCCCAGCCTGATGGGGATAATAAGGTTGATGCCATTATTGGCTCCGCGGAAACCTTCGGTATCGCCTATAAAGCCGTTTTGAGGGAACTGGTTATAGCGCTGAATGCGGGTCATCTTGTTGTAGATAAAGCCGAGGCCGGTACCTATGTAAAGGCCTTTAAGGCGATCTAATATCCAGCTGTCGCTATAATCCATTATTTCGCCGGCCTGTAAATCGGCGTGGATATTGAATGAAAAATAGGAGTTGGTAAAATAGCGACCAGATGCATCTTCGGCTGCGGTGGGGCCACCGCCAGAGAAGGTGCCTTTTTGCAGTTCGGCCGTTATGGGCACAAATGGGGTAAAGTTATAAACAAAATTTAAGTTAAAGGCGGGGTGATAGTCTTGCTTTTTTAAATCGGCCTCGGCCTTACCGTAGCTTGCGCCTACGCCAACACCCAGTTGGTAGTAGTTATAACCGCCCTGGGCTTTAGCGGCCGCTGCCGCAAATGCCAAAACAAAAAACAGAATATATTTTTTCAAAGTTATTTTTTATCAATATTTACAAGGGTAACCGGGTTGGCCCCAAAGTGGTTCACAAAAATTTTTACTAATATAGCTTATGAGTTTTAATTCGCCGCTAAATTTTACGGTAACAGAGCGCTTTTTGCGCTATGTTACCATCGATACGCAATCAGACCCCTCTTCGGTTTCGTTTCCATCAACAGAAAAGCAAAAAAACTTAAGCAGGTTGCTGGTTGAGGAGCTATTGGCCATTGGCGTTACCGATGCCCACCTGGATGATTTTGGCTACGTGTATGCCACCATACCATCCAATACCCATAAAACGGTGCCCGTAATATGTTTTTGCTCGCACGTAGATACCGCGCCCGATTGCAGCGGCACCGGCGTAAAGCCCATTGTACACCCCAACTACCAGGGGCACGACATTGTACTGCCCGATGATAACACCCAGGTAATTAAACTAAGCGAGCACCCCGACCTTAAAAATCAGCTGGGTAACGATGTAATAACCGCCAGCGGCACCACCCTGCTGGGGGCGGATAATAAAGCCGGCGTAGCCGAAATTATGGATGCCTGCTACCAGCTAATCAATCACCCCGAAATAAAGCACGGCAACATACGTATACTGTTTACCCCCGATGAAGAGGTAGGCCACGGGGTAGATCATGTAGATATTGCCAAGCTGGGCGCTTATGCAGGTTACACCATAGATGGCGAAAGCGCAGGCAACATGGAAAATGAAACTTTTAGTGCCGATGGTGCCAGGCTGATAATACAGGGTGTAAGCGCACACCCGGGTTTTGCCAAAGGTAAAATGGAGAGCGCCATAAAAATTGCAGGCCAAATTGTTGCGGCTTTGCCGGATGAGTTGTCGCCCGAGCATACCGAAGGGATGCAGGGTTTTGTGCACCCGGTAGGTATAGATGGCCATGTAGAAACCGCCGGGGTTGATTTTATTATCCGCGATTTCGACGAGCATAATTTAACGGCACATGCCGATGTGATCCGTAAAACGGCCGATACGGTTTTAAAGCGGTACCCAAACTCCAGCTATACGTTAACTACCAGCCAGCAATACCGCAACATGAAAAACGTGTTGGAGCAGCAGCCCGAGATTGTTGCTAACGCGATGGAAGCCATCAGTCGCACGGGCCTTACCGCCAGGCTGTGCAGCATCCGCGGTGGTACCGATGGTTCGAGGTTATCGTTTATGGGGTTACCCTGCCCCAATATCTTCGCCGGCGAACACGCTTTTCACAGTAAGCAGGAATGGGTATCGGTACAGGATATGCAAAAAGCGGTAGAAACCATTTTGCACCTGTGCGCCATTTGGGAAGAGCGGGGAGTGTGATTTCTGAGGTGTGGAGTCTGAGGTGTGAAGTCGGGGATCAAAAATTAAGAAAGAAAAATAGTAACAGGCTAATTTGCCAGAGATAAATAAATTTACTGATGTATACAATACGCACAGCCACTGTAAACGATGTGGATACCATATTTAGCATAGCCGATACCACGTGGTGGGCTACCTACTCGGTTATACTATCTGAAGAACAGTTACGGTTTATGCTGAACGAGATCTACTCGGCAGATAAGCTCGCTAAACAAATAGCCAATAACGTGCAAACTTACTTGTTGCTGGAAGAGGAAGACGGCACACCGGTGGCCTTTGCCGCTTATTCGCCCCGCGAAGAGGATGCCAATATTTATAAGCTGCACAAGCTGTATTGCCTGCCCCAAACCCAGGGCAAAGGCTATGGCAAAATACTGATAAACACCGTTGCCCAAAAAACCCGGGAAGCCGGTAAGCACCTGTTAGAGCTTAACGTAAACCGGCATAATAAAGCTTTAAGTTTTTACCAGAAGATGGGCTTTGCCGTGGCTTACGAAGAAGATATTGCCATTGGCCCCTATTGGATGAATGACTATGTGATGCGCAAGGTGCTGGAATAAGAGGTTAAAAAATGGCCGTTATTGCCTTTGTAAAATCCTGGGACTTTGAAGGAAGCATGGTATCCTAAAAAGTTGTCATGCTGAGTGATAAAATTTCGCGAAATTCTGAAGGTGGAATGACATTATTTAGGTTTGTCATCCTGAGGTACGAAGGATCTATTCGCCTACTATACAGGGCGAAGAAGCATGGCGGATAATAGATTCTTCGTGCCTTAGAATGACAAACGTTTTTTAACATGTCATGGGTAGGTACGAAGGATCTATTCGCCTATTATACAGGGCGAAGAAGCATGGCGGATAATAGATTCTTCGTACCTCAGAATGAACTGTGTTTAAAAGCAAATATTATTTGAATAATTTTCATTGTAT
>NZ_JACHCR010000047.1 GCF_014205845.1 Mucilaginibacter cryoferens | reverse complement strand
TATAAACTAAACATCTATGATGCTACAGGGGCATTGGTGATGCAAAAGTCATCAAGCAATGTTAACTGGAGCGAAAACGTATCCCAATTTAAACCTGGAGTGTATATTGTTGAACTAAAAAACACAACAGGCGACTCATTGGGAAAGGCCAAGTTTTTAAAACGATAATATTTACAGAGGTTAGTTGCAGGCGTTCCCTCCAACTAACATGAAATACCAGACATGGTGTTACCACTGGATAAATGAAAAATTGCAGATTGAGGCAATTACGTCCGCGCTTTTTGTCGAAAGCATTCCACTGGAACGGGAACGCACTGCACGCCAGTTAGCCTGGCTGCACAATAAGGGGTATAGTCAACGCAAAATTACCACCCAACTTAAAACTGGGCCGCACCCTTAAACCGCATGGTTAACCGGGCAAACGGCGAATAGTTAAACAACTGCAACAACTTCCATTGTTACTTACCGCAATGGCAAACCACATCAGCCTACCGGCATTGCCAATTACATTATTCTATTTTACCACCGCTTTTTTTATAAATAAAAAATATTCTTCGCATCCCAAATATGTCATATTGATTAATTTAAATAACCAATAAAATTTAAATTGCTTAGGAGGAGGTGTAGTAATCACCTAATTATTTCAAAGGAAAAAAAATCCCCAACATGGGGAAAAGCTCACAACTTTCAAGAATATTGATTTTAAGATTTTATAACCTAAAACGCAACTTTATTACCATTGTTTTACGTAAATGACGTAATTGATAGATTTTTAGCTAATTTTATGCGCTTAAATTTCATTAGCATCATTATTGTCTTATCCCCCCAAATAACCTTACTCATTTGAAAACACGTATACTTAAAGTTTTATTGGCAGTATGTATTACATGCTTTTCGGCTTTTACAGTTAAAGCACAACGTTACATTACTAATAGTATAGGATATGCCTGTTATAACTATTTTGATAACAATACAGTAGATAACACCAATAATAACAACCCAAGTGGTGTTTACGCTCCAGGCTTTTTGCCAGATCCAAATGTTGTCGGGAATAACACATCTGTAATTGTGTCTGGTGCTGCAACTAATAACCTTGCAGCAGCATCCGGTCGATGCTTACAGTCAAAATACCAATTAACGCCAAAGGGACTGGCGGTAAATTACATTCCAAATGCAGCTGATGCATCATTTAAAACATCTTTAAATAGTAATGATTGGGAATGGTCATTGATTTATAAATGCAATCTAGGGATACTTCGCCCCTCTACTCCATCGACCACGATTAGCGCGAATTTGATATCAGCCTCAAACTCATGGCGGTATTGGCTAAGTGCATCAAGCAGCACCTTTTCAACCTCAATGGATGGTTTTTATTTAACGCAAGATGCATCTGGTTTCTTACGTGTTTATGTTGTACTGGCGGGCGTTGCTACACCGCTAATTGTAAGTAACGCCGCATTAACCAACGGAACCTCTTATTGTATAAAAATACAAAGAAACGTAGGTGGCTATTGGAAAATGTACTTAGATCCGCTTACATCAACAGTAACACAAGCTCAAACGTTACAAACTTCAAGAACAAATGCGAATGATGGACAAGCTGCTTCACTTACTTATGGTTCATCCTACTTGGAGGCTGAAAATACAACTAGTTTGCTCGATGGGGCCTTCCAATTTGATGAAATGCACATGTATACCCGATATTTAAAATATACCGGAATAACAAGCACCGCCAACGGCATTACTCCATCGCCGCTTTATGCAGGGCAGGGCACCGCCATATTATATGGCATGCAAATACAATCAAGGGGCAACTATGAAATGGGGTCTCAGATATATTTTACAAGTACAGGGACCAATAATGCTCAAGGCAATTTCACCGGCAATGCAAGCCTTTACCGCACAACTAACAGTGTATTCGCTGTTACCGGCTCAACCTTGATTAATAACGCGCTTAGTTTATATGATAACACAACTCAAAACACATCCTCGTTTAGTGACACCTATGTAAGTTCGGGTAATACAGATGGCAGCGTTACCAACCTGGGGTATTATTTTATTACAGCAACCCTAAATTCAAGTGTTAACGCAAGTTCAACTTTAACTTACAATGGCTTCTCATCAATATACGAAGTAAAAGCTTCTGGTAATTCATCCGCTGCAACTATTGTAAACTCCCCTGGTACAACTTCAGCCATTACTTTTAGCAATCCAACTACGGCTACCGTCACAACAACTACACCTATAACCGCCATCTATGGTGGCACAGGTACCGTTGGTGGTAACATTACATCAACCGGCGGCAGCACCGTTACCGAATATGGTGTGGTATATTCAACAGCCGCCCAATCAACAAATCCAACTGTAGGTAACAGTAAATTTGTAATGGGTACAGGTGCAACAACTACAACATCGTATTCGGCACCACTGCAAAATTTGTTGCCTAATACTACTTATTATGTAAATGCCTATGCTATCAACGCAACAGGTACATCATATGGCACAGTAACATCATTTACAACACTTGCTGCACCTGCCATTAGCTACGTTACTCCCCAAACTTACACTGTAGGAACAGGCATCAGCTCCTTAGCTCCTGCCAATGCAGGTGGAGCGGTGCCTACTAATACCTACCTGGCCTCAAGCACATTTGCTAACGGGTTTAGCCTCAACTATTTTATGGGTTTTGATGCTTCCGGTACTTTATATGTTGCAGATAATAATGGCGTTTACAAAGTAAACTCAGCCGGAACAAAAACTCTTTGGGCTACTGGTTTTGCTTCGGGTGTACCTACAGGTATAGCGGTTGATCCGTCGGGAAACGTATATATGAGTGGCTACAGCAACAACACAATATATAAGATATCGCCGGCCGGTGTGGCAAGTACTGTGCTCACATCATCAACTTTAGCTACGCCCTATGGAATAAGACTCGACAATGCAGGCAATTTGTACATAGCAAGTTATAATGGCGGAGCAGGGGCTAACGTTTATAAAATTGCCGCAGGTACCAGCACACTAAGTACTTTTTCGACCGGTTATACCGGTACTTATGATGTGACTCCTGATAACACGGGATTGATATACGTTACAGATAGGGCAGCGAGCAAAATTTACAAAATTACCTCTGCCGGTGTTAAAACTCAAATAGGAACAGGTGGCTATGGTAGTCCAACGGGTATATCACTTGCAGCCGACGGTTCTATTTATTTTGCCGATGTTACAGGTAATAATATTAACGTTATTGCGCCAGGCAGCACCACGGCAACCTCAATATTAGCAACGGGAACAAATGATCCGAGGAGTATTTTATTAGACCAGACAGGAAATTTCCTATATATCTCTAACACTGCCAGTAATACAATTACCAAACTATCTGTAACTGGCTACACCTACACGGGCACATTGCCCGCAGGCTTAAGTTTTGATTACACAACAGGCACAGTAAGCGGAACCCCCACAGCTGTAACAGCGCCGGCAGGTGTTACTATAAATGTTACCGCTTACAATAGTGCAGGTAATAGCACCACGCCTTTAACTATCATAGTAAATCCTGCAGCGCCAACGGTTGCAGGTACAACTACACTTTGCGGTGCTCAAACAACATCGTTAACAGCATCCGGAGGTTTACCGGCGGCAGGTACTTATAACTGGTATACAGTAGCTACCGGTGGTACCGCAATAGCAAGTACAGCTGCTTATAGCCCATTTATGGGCGGCACTACCACTTTATATGTATCCTACACTTCTGGTGTAGGTGTAAGCGCCCGTACTCCTGTAACCGTTACCGTTAACCAAAAATTTTCATCGTCTATCAACAGCCCGATGATATCATTACCTTTGGAAGGCGGCAGCACTTTAGACTGGTCTGGTTTGGGAAACAATGGAACAACTTCCGGCTCGCCTACTCTCGTTGCAGACAGAAATGGTCAGGCCAATGGTGCTTACCAGTTTGCCGGCACCAATGCGAGTCCGCAGTTTATATATACATCTACAAATTATAGCCCGCCACCAATAGTATTCAGCATAAGCATTTGGTTTAAAACCACCACTGGCGGAGGGAAGCTAATTGGCTTTGGGGACGGTACAACAAGCCCAAGTACGTATACTGACCGTAACTTATATATGAATAGTTCGGGTGCACTTTATTTTGGTGTTTATGGCCCCCCAGCAAGTGCATCTGTCAAAACGATTAATACACCTACAACGTATCTTGATGGTTTATGGCATCACGTAGTTGTAAGTAACGGACCTACAAACGGCATGCGCATATTTGTTGATGGTACTTTGCAAATTTCTGGAACTTATTACCAGGCACAAGGGTTGGCAGGTTATTGGAAAATAGGCGGTGACTATCAAGGTGGCTGGACTGGTTCAACCTCAAATAACTATTTTAACGGTTCGCTTGACGATATTGCAGTTTACAACCATGAATTTACAAGTGCTGCTGAAACGGGTACCAATGACATGAACCTTTATAAATTCACTAACTTTTATTGTGTAAATAACCCACTAACTATAACAGCACAAACCGTGACAGGTGCCTCATATGGCTGGGTTGACAATGCCACTCCTGCCACCACAGGTACAGGCAATCCGGTTAGCTTTACTAATGCAAGTGCAACCAATTATACATTGACAAGCACGGTGAACGGCTGCACTCAATCTTCAGCCATTGTAACACCAACCACTTTAACCTACACATGGAGTGGTGCTGCCGGTACCACAGCAATGGGCAGTAGCCAAAACTGGACCAATTCATCTACAGGTATAGCCGGATCAACTACCACAGGAGGACCGTCGTTTGGGGGAACTGAGAGTGTTATTATTCCTGGCGGGTTAGGTGTTTACCCAGCAATGACCAGCAATTTAAGCATCTACAGCTTAACCATTGCTAATGGAGGTTCCCTAAACCTAAACGGCAAAGTTTTAAGTGTTGGCTGTAATATTTTCAACAGTTCGGGCGGCCAGATTCTTTATTCATCAAACAACGCATCGGGTATTACCTGGGCAGGTGGTGTATCAAACCAAAGCTTTACGGGCAGCACAACGGCCAATACAACTCAGGTAGGTACCATGACGGTTGCTAACACCAATGCCACTCCTGGTACCATTACCATCAACAGTGGTAGCCTTGATGTTTATTACGGCCTTAACATGACAACCGGTAACCTTGCAGTAACATCGCCGGCAACACTAACTTTAAAAAGCAGTGGCACGCAATCGGCAGCGGTAGGCATATTGCCATCTACAAGTACCATTACCGGCCTTTTAAATGTTGAACGCTTTATTACCGGGGGTAACTCTAACTCAAACCGTGGTTACAGGTTATTATCATCACCTGTTAATCAAACCAATTCAACCTCAAGCCTTTCTAATACCTTCAGCATAAGCTATATCAGGGATCATACCTTTAATGGCATTACATACCCTGGCGCATATATTGGTGGCACCACTGGCACAGCGGGAGGTTTTCACGTACAAAGCTATGGTCCAAGTGTTTACCTGTGGGACGAAAGAAAGAAAAATGATAACAAAGCCTACACCAGTGGCAAAAACATTGGTGTTAACAAACTCACTACCAACACCTTCCCTGCCGCCAATACAGTTGACCTTAGCGATGGTACTACTTCACTGGCCATACCTGTTGGTAATGGGTACGAAATGTTTTTTATTGGCCCAAGTACGCGCGCCAACAGCAGTACGGCTACCACACCTGCCGATGCGGTACTTACTGCCCACGGCTATTTAAACCAGCAAAATATTACCGTAAATTTATGGTATACACCTGCTGGCGGCTCTTCGGGTAATCTTTCCTACACAGCGGGCTTAGCTTCAGGACCAGGTTATAATATGGTGGGTAACCCCTATGCAAGTACCATTAACTTATTCTCTGTATTATCATTACCAGCTAATGCAGGTATCGATGGCATTTTTCTGCTATCGGCCAAAAACTCGCCTAACCAAACATTTATTGCCTATACCAAGAATGGAACATCGGCACCATCGGCCGGGTACGCCGTTAGCGGCGAGGGCTTTATAGTACATGCTACAGGCATAGGAAGCTCGCTTACTTTTACCGAAGCTCAAAAGTCGCCCACCACGCAATTAACCGGCCCTGCACTTATTATGTCGGCACCTAAAAGCGATCAGCTTACCGTTAATGGTGCCGGATTATCAACTGGTGCATTTAAAAACGATGTTTCTGCAATTCCATTTGCCTCAGCACAGGATGCCCTTACAGGAATGTATGTTAAAATAACACAGGACAGCCTTACCTATAATTATTGCGGAATTTACTTTGGCAGCCAATGGTCGGCAAACTTCCAGCAGGGCGATGCTTCTGATTTTGGCGGAAATGCTCCAAGGGTAATGATGGCCAGTTTCTCTGCCGATGGTGTAAGATCGGCGGTAAAACACTTCCCCGATTACCGTACCAAAAACCAGCTCATTAAACT
>NZ_JACHCR010000046.1 GCF_014205845.1 Mucilaginibacter cryoferens | reverse complement strand
GACGCAGATCATGCTGCTCATAAAACGGCACCACTTTGTCATTAAGCATCTCTGCTGCCACCAATGCATTCTTTCGGTCATATAGCTTAGTAAAGTGGATATTCCGCGAGGCTTGACCAGGCGATTTCGTGCGCTTTGGAGCATCTATTTGTGTAGGCGACCAGGAAAGATCATAATTGAAAATCAATAAATTAATATGGTCAAAGTGTTACGAAATCAACTGTTTGCTATTCCGTAACAGGGTGGTCAATGGCCCCGGAATGTCCAACATTTGACAGGGATCTTGTTTCACAAAATATGCATTGGGATGAACGATGCAGAGAGCTTTTTGATATTCCCGCGGGGAAAACAGTGACCTATGATGATGATTTCTTAGCCTGCCTGCACCCTCATGACCGGGAAAGGGTGAATGATCACATTTTAAATTTTGCCTTTGTGAAAGCGCTATCCGATGGAAAATATGATGTGACCTATCGCATTATTGGTGCGCGCGATAAAAAGCTCAGGTGGATAAGATCCAGGGGGAAAGTATTTTTCAATGCAGATAGCGTTCCCATACGTTTTATAGGGGCGGTATTTGATATTACAGATATCAAACAGGCCAATAAAAAAAACGCACTTTTATCAGCGATCATTCAATCATCTTATGATGCGATTATCAGCAAAAACCTGGACGGCCTGGTTGAAAGCTGGAATGGTGCAGCGGAAAGGATGTTCGGGTTTACAGCGGAGGAAATGATAGGTCAGTCAATTTTCAAGATCATCCCGCCAGGTAAACAGGATGAAGAACAGCAAATTCTTTCCCGGGTTAAAAAAGGCGAACGGCTTGAACACTTTGAAACCACGCGATTGAGGAAGGACGGCACGCAGATCGATATTTCACTAACGATATCCCCGATAAAGAATGAAGATGATGAGATCATAGGACTGTCAAAAATTGCGAGGGATATTTCTGATCAGAAATTGGCTGAACTGCGCAAAAATGATTTTATCACGATTGCAAGCCATGAATTAAAGACACCCTTAACCACAATTAAATCTTATGTTCAGCTCCTTCTCAGTAAAGCACGTACTGATAATGATAAATTTAAGACAGAGGCCTTAAGCAGGGTTGAAAAACAGGCCAATAAAATGTCCGCGCTGATTCAGAACTTTCTCAACAGCGCCAAACTACTGGAGGGTAAATTAGACTTGGTGATTGAACGTTTTAAAGCCTATGATCTGCTAACGGAAATTACAGAAGATGCCAAGCTTTTGTCACCAAGTCATCCGATTATAATGAAAGATTGCGAAGATTTGTTTGTCACCGGCGACAGGAATAAGATTGCACAAGTGATGGGAAATCTGATCAGTAATGCGGTTAAGTACTCACCCTTGGGAAGCACGATAACGATAAGTTGTAAAGCGATTGGCGGGCAAGCACAAATAGCTGTATCAGATACCGGTATCGGTATTGAAAAAAAAGACCAGGCCAAATTATTTGACCGCTTTTACCGGGTTGAAAATGATAAGCTTAAAAATGTCGCTGGATTTGGAATAGGTTTATACCTGGTTGCAGAGATCCTCCGGTTCCATGATAGTCGGATCTTGGTCGAAAGCAAGGCAAACGCCGGGTCCAAATTCTATTTTAACCTTCCCATTAGCCAATAGTTAAATGCATCTATTGCTAGACCTGAATCATTCCTTAGATGCTATTACTATTCCGGATATAAAATAGGCTGAATACTTATATTAAAGCTTTTTCTGACCAATTGCCGGGCGGCTAGCAGAATTTACGAGTTATATATTAAACGAAATAATGCGCAGGCTTATTTTTGAATCGAAAAAATGAAAGCCGCCCCTTCACCAGGAGCAGATTGAACATGAATGTGGCCTTTAAGCGCATTGACCAGGTCTCTTACGGTTCCCAACCCAATACCGGTGCCTTTGGCATTATACCGGTCTGTGATTTTCAACGTAAAGTTATTGCCAAATATTTTTTCATGGTACTGTTCGGCAATGCCAATACCATTATCGGCTACTTCCATATGGTAGTATTCGTTATCCTCCCGGAAAATAATTCTGATCAGTCCCTTTGTTTTGTTATTGTAACGGATGGCATTACTTAGGAGGTTGAGCATGATCTGCTCAAAGGCGATAACGGACAGCTTTAATACATGACGCTCTGACGGCAAAATAATTTCAATATTATCCGGCACCGTAAGCAGAGCGATAACTTTTTGCAGAAGCGCGTTCAATTCGAATTCCTGCTTGCGCGCCAGCAACAGATCCGGCGTTTTGGAGTATTCCAACATTTCTTCCACCATATTTAATAAATTCTTAGTAGAAGTGATATTCAGGTCTACCAACCGCAGGCAGCCCTCATCCTGCATTTTTTCATGACGTATCCTTAGGGCTTGCGACGTTAGCAAGATGCTGCTCAAAGGATTTTTTATATCATGAGCGGCCATAGCGGCAAACTTTTGAATAACAATATTCGAATTGAGCAATTCCTGGTTAGCCTGTTGCAGCGATAAAACTTTGCGGCGAAGTTCCACTTTATCCACCACTTGTTTGGCCAGCGTTTTCAGTGCCTCGGTTTGGCTCTCCGAAAGTTGATGGGGCTGATCGTCCAGTACGCATAAAGTACCAAGGGCGAAGCCGTCTTCATTGATCAGGGGTACGCCGGCGTAGAATGCTATTTTTGCCGGTCCAGTCACTAAAGGGTTGTTGGCAAAACGATCATCCGATAAAGGAGCTGCCACGATCGTAATCTCATCACTGGAAGCTATGGCATGTGTGCAGAAGGATAGATCACGGACATTTTCCGTGAATTCGGTACCATGGTGCGCCTTAAACCATTGCCGCTTTTCATCAATAAAAGTGATGAGGGCAATCGGAATCTGGCAAATCGCTGAAGCCAAGGCGGCCAGGGCATCAAAGTCCTTTTCCTCGTCTGTGTCCAGGATCTGGTAAGAGCGCAGAGCGGCTACCCGGTCTTCCTCATAGGAACTTAAATTCAATTGCGGCATTCAGATTATCCTTTTATTTCAAATGGCAAAGATACGTTTTTATAATGCCGTCCCTTTTCGTCCGCGAACGTCTTTTTGGTAGGCTTGAGCGTCAAACGGAATTATTTAACTTCGCCGACAGTGCCGAACCACACGCCGTTATTCCCAGAATTATATTTGACAACAGTTCTAAATAAACACAATAAATTTTGGAGCGGAGCGATAGTGGATATCCATTGCTATGAAAAAAGCAAAACACCAAATTCTGAATAATCTGGAGGATATACTAACAGCATGTTTAATACCCGCGATTAAGTAGTAAGCAATCCGAAAAGCAGAGTCCTATTAAAGTTACCGGATGCGGACAGCTTCAAAATAGTAGTTGAGCTTTTTTTTCAACCAAATAGCGCGTATTTCGTAAATTGCATCAGCAAACCAGATTTACAGGATATGGCAAATCCTAATAATATTTTCAAGACCCTGCTCAGCTTACAAGATAAGCATCATGACTTTTTTGCGAAAGCCGGAAGCTCGGTCATCGATTACCTGTTGATTAGCTGGCATCCAAAGATTCGCGTCAGTATCAAAGAAACAGCAATACCACACAATTTGTTAAACGAACTCAAAACCGAACTTATAACTTATTTGGATTAAGGCGCGAAAAAGATTCATACGCTGTAACCCGAACACGGTTTAAGCGACTTATCATCGCCGATAAGAAGCACGCTATTTTTCTTTTAAAATAACGTCAGGCATTAAATCGCGCTACGGTAAAACCTATTATAAAAAATTCTTATTAATTCAGTGAAGGCAGCATTTGAACCTGATTATTTATTACTTGTCGTTCATAGTCGTAACCGGCAAATTATGTTTTTAAATCATTTAATTGCAGCTGAGCTGTCCAGCAGCAGTTACGATGAACAATTTCTCGGAGCTTTATTTTCCTTACAATTTCAGGAATATGTCGTTTTGCATCAGATGCTAACCTGCCTTGTGGGTAACGAACATCCGTTAATAGAAAGATATGACCAATTGCTCTTTGAGCGGCGGCTGAACGTCTTGCTGTTTCAAAGCAGCATAATTATTTAACTTACTGTCGCATGCGGTTTATTCTGCTTTGACGCTAATTTCCCGGATAACCAGGTCAAGTTCCTGAGCACTTGTAATGATCATGTCATTGATATTTTTTTGATTTGCATCGATGTTCATACCGGCAAGTATGCTGGTCAATCCAAGTATGTTTGCCAGAGGCTTCCTTATTACATGGGACTGCATAAAGCTGATCTCGGTTAACTGATGGTTTTTTTCTGCGATTTCCGTGGTTGCGCTTTCCAGGCGGCTGCGGGTGTTCACATAATCGGTAACATTATAACCAATGCAAAAAATACCGGCCGGCTGACCTTTTTCCATTAAAGCCTTCATTTCCCATTGCGTCACTACGAAGCCGCCGCGACCGTCGTGCTTGCGCAGCGTCGCAGGAAAAAGCTGCTCTGGGTGTTCGAAACATTTAGCACCCACTTCTGCGCAGATAGCCATGTCGTCCGCGTGAAGCGTTATAGAAAAATGCTTTCCGAGTAAGGAATTATTTTCAAAATCAAAATTCCGGTTATAATTCGCACTAACATAACTGTACCTGCTATCCATTCCGATGGCGATCGTATAGAAGTAACTGGAGTTCGCCAAAAATTCATTGATTTCGATGAGTTGCATACAGGTGCTAAAATAGCCGAAATTAACGAAAATGACTAAGATATTATTAAATAAGAAAATTTGTTTCATAATAATTACCGACTGATGGCTAATCCTTAGCAGTTCAATCAACTATTTACTCGTTTCTCCGGAAACCTGTCAAATGCTGACTCAACTTACTTCATCTAAAATGATTCGCCGACATTTAGGATAATCGAATTATACCCTTTACTGAAAGCATAATCGATTCCGATATTGGTGTTCGATCCCTTATTAAATTTCACCCTTAATCCCGTACCAGCCGCCGGATGCCAGGATTTAAATATAGTACCTGAACCACTTACGGTATTGACATTTGCGAAAGCCACAAAACCCAACAGACCGTTTGTCGTAATATCCCGCCGATATTCACTTTCCAGGTAAAACAACGATCTACCCCGGTAACGGTTCTGGTCAATGCCCTCACCGGAGCGGTTATAAGGGTCCCATCCGATGCTCGGCAGATCAAGATATGGCGCGTTACCCCCTAATACCGTCCAGAAGTAAGACCAAAAAGCCAGTGTGTTCTGTTGATTCTTATTAGCCGGATTCATCGGCACATATTTCCGGTAATCCAAATACAAGGAATGCCAGCTATCATTGCTACCCATAAAAGCAGGATTGACACGATAAACAAGATTAAAATAGGACCCCGGCAAAGGGTTAATGGAATTATTACGGGTATCGTATAATAGGCTCAGATTAATGCCGGAAGAAACGGAACTACCGCCGGTACCATAATTGTAGCCGGTAAACTGCTTTAAGTCAACCGCAGGATCATCACTTTTAATACTGCTGCGGTAGTCGATATTGTAACCTCCACCGGCAAAAAAATAAGGCGTAATTCGCTTGAGCGCGCTCTGATAAAAGCGGACATAGTTATAATCGACCAATGTCTTTTCACTATAATCATTCCCGCTGCCTAAGCCCCAGGTATATTGCGGATATCTCAGGAACCGAATATCTCCTTGGATGTTCCATGTATTATCTTTGAGCCAGATGCTGGAACGCAGCGGTAAACCAAACCTGGTGTGCAGGTTCCAGTAGGGTGCAAAATTAGCACTGGAAAGATTAGTAGTGCTTTGAGGGCCGAGGTAAGTGCCCGCAGTGGTACTGGTGATCAAGGCACGGCCAGCTCCTCCCGGCACAGCGCCAGGAATAGGAAGGATCGAAAAATATATTTTCTTTTCCCGCTGTATCCTCGGTTTTTTAGGGTTAATATGGAACACGTCCTTGGCAATGTCGATCAGGTCTGTTTGCCTGGAAGTGTCCTTAACAGCGCTTTGTTGAGGAATCATATTGGAGGCGTCCTGTGCAAATGAAAATGCAGGAAGCAGGCACAAACAGATCAAAAAGCTTTTCATCATCATAATTATTGTAGGTAAAGACGCATACAGCACCAATTTGATAAAGAGCTGCATTATTCCTATTGCTAAACCCGATTTGATTTCAAACGAGGCTCGGTTAACCGCTTATTGATCTGTTCAAAAAAGCACCCGTATTTGCGAGTGCTTTTTCGGAATGGATTTAGCGGCTATTCAACGACCTCTTCGGCTAAGGCCTCACTCGTTTTCTTAGAAAAAATGGCCTTTTTTTGAATTACTTCAGCGGCCGCAGTTTTGGCGATCTCCTTTACTTTTTTCTTAAGGCTTTTGCGGGTTTTATTACCGCTTTCAGACAGGTAAAGGTATGCCAAGGTACCTGCAGCGGCACTTGCAATTGCGATACCGGCAATGAGAACGGTGTGATCATTTTTTTTAAATGGATTTTTCATGGTTAAAAAGATTTAAAATTTGATTCGCAATAATTTTCTAGGGGTAAAATAAAAAATAATATCTCAGTCCAAAAAAGGAAAATTATAATTTGATAGTCAATTTTATTTTTCATTAACAGCTAGCCCAGAGCATCTTTTTTTTGCTTCAATTTTAAAGGCATAATTGGAGAGGAGATTAAATATCTGTTAAATATTTTCACCAAAAAGAAAATACATCATTATTTATGCTTACCTTGTAGGCTTATTAATATTAATATAATGCAACAAGGAACAGTAAAATTTTTTAATGAAACAAAAGGATTCGGATTTATTACACCAAGCAATGGTGGAAGCGAGATTTTTGTTCACTCTACAGGCTTAATTGACAACATTCGTGAGAATAACTCGGTTAGCTATGATGTAGAAGAAGGACGTAAAGGTCCAAACGCAGTAAATGTAAAAGTAGCTTAAGACACTATATATTTAAAATTATTGTGAAAAGCACCTTCCTTAACGGAGGGTGTTTTTTTTTGTTTATTATTGAAAAGCTAACATAACCGCTCCTCTTTGAATACAATTCACATCTCACTTAAATAGCGTATTTTTGTCTTGAGATTGAACCTGATGACTGCTGATGAACAATAATAGTGCGGAAAATGCAATTCCCGAAGATAATAAACCCTCCGGCTTTACAGAACCTTTCGAGGCGATAGACATGGCCAGGGTGGCCCTTGATTCGGCGAATGTAGGTATCTGGATCATGGATGGATATTCCGGGGAAGTTGACCAGTAATTCATAGATAAAGAGAGCAGTGATTTAGCTGGCGGACGAGTTCAGCAAATGGTGTAAAAGCGTTTTCAAAGTTAGTTATTAAATTGGTTATTGA
>NZ_JACHCR010000045.1 GCF_014205845.1 Mucilaginibacter cryoferens | reverse complement strand
GCAGGTAAATAAACTGGAACAAAGCTTGAATAATAGGCTATTATTCGCTGATAAAAGTGGAATAAATAGCTGCTTTTACCGAAAATATAATAACATTTTTTTAATGCACTTGTACCTGTTACCTGCTGCGCTTTTTCCTTTGTGCGTAAGTGATGAGTAGAGATCGGGATATTGTTCTGCGGAGGTTTGTGGTTCCCTAATTGAGCTTGGTTGGGGACGAATTTGGAGGATCTATCAGTGCAAATCGCAGATAGAATTTGCCCTGGGTATAAAAAAACTTTTGGGGCTATTTTATGGCAACAAAAAAGCGGCCTATATTTTTATAAGCCGCTTAATATGCTTGAGTATAAAAACTATTTTACACGCTCAATATATTCTCCTGTGCGGGTGTCTACTTTTACTTTATCGCCCTGGTTTATAAAAAGAGGTACTTTTATTTCAACGCCATTTTCTGTGGTAGCGCTCTTTAAAGCACCAGATGATGTATCGCCTTTAACAGCAGGTTCAGAGTAAGTAATTTCTAACTCAACATTGTTAGGTGCCTGGGCCATAATAGGTTCTTCGCTTTCGAAAGAAACAATAACGTTCATGCCCTCTTTTAAAAATCTTGCCGATGTACCAAAAAGGGATTTTGGAATGCTAAACTGATCGTAAGTTACATTATCCATTATCACCATATAATCACCTTCTTCATAGAGGTATTGATAATCGGTGGTTTCAACACGACAAATTTCAACCTGTTCGTCGGTTGCTAAACGGGCTTCTACAATTTTCCCGGTTTTTATATTGCGAAATTTATCTAAGTAGAAAGCTCCGCCTTTACCCGGCGTACGATGTAAAACTTCTGTAACTGATACCAGCTCGCCATTGTAGCGTAAAATGTTTCCTACTTTAATTTCAGATGCCTTTGCCATGAAAATATGATTATAAAATTTGACCGCAAAGATATACGCTTTTTTGAGTATTTACACCCTTAATTTAATACAGCATACCGAAGTAAAAACAAGTACCGTATACAACTTATGAAAAAGTGATACCACGGATGCCGTTAAGCGGGTTTCTGTAGCGCCGCAAATGAACCTAACTGGCATAGGCAACGCTATGCCGGTTAGGTTTGTGCTGTTTTAACCAAATGGCAGATGACACGTTTCTGGACCAGTATTTTTCTTGCCCAGCCGCCAGGCCATTTGTTTCTCCTACTTTTGGCAGTATTTGCGTGTGGCGTTTCGGTTTCCGGGAGGCATTAGCCACTGCATTGCTTTTGTTGCGTATCAAGTTTACTCACTTCTCAAACTTTTCACCGGGTTTATTAGTGCGGCTTTTAGGGCTTTATAGCCTACGGTGGCGCAGCCTATTAATAACGAGGTTGCAATAGCTGCCACAAAAATCCATATGCCAGGCGAAATACGATAGGCGAAGGTTTGCAGCCATTGGTGCATCAGGTACCAGGCAGCAGGTGCACCCATTACAAAAGCCAGTGCAATAAGCACTATAAACTCTTTGGTGAACATATACACAATGCTACCTGTAGATGCACCTAAAACTTTGCGTATCCCCACTTCCCTGGTACGCTTCACTGCCATAAACGAAACCAAACCGTACAGGCCGAGGCAGGAAATGAAAATTGCAATAAGCGCGAACATTTTGTAGATCTGCTCCAGCTGGTTTTCCTGCTTATAAAACCCGGCAATGCTTTCGTCGAGAAAAAAACCGGTATAAGCATATTCGGGGTACGTGCTGTTCCAAAGGTTTTGTACGCTGGTCACCGTTTGCACCAGTTTCCGGCTCTGGATTTTTACGGCTACTTCCTGCTCAAATTTTTTATCGGGATACAGTACCGTGGGTTTAATCTGCTCCCGCATGGAGTTGGTTTTGAAATCGGCAACTACGCCAATGATAGGCAGCCACCGGTTATTCTCCAGCTTAATTGTTTTGCCCAAAGCATCGTTAGCATTTTTGATGCCCAGATTATGCATCATCGTTTCATTGATCACCACATCGCGCACGGTATCGCTTTTTTGGTAGCCTTTGCCTGCAATAAACCGAAGGCCGAAGGTTTTAAAATAATCGGCATCGCCTATTTTGGTAAAAACGTCGAAGCCCGGTTCTTTATCCGAATGATCGAAACTGAAGTTGGTAGAGTTGTTATTGTATGAGGAGGGTACATCAGATGTAAAGCTGGCGTTTTTTACACCCGGCAAGGCAAGCACCTGTTGTTTAAAGCTGTTGATGCGCGATAGGCTTATACTGTCGGTACCACAAGGTATCACCAGTACGGCCTCTTTATCAAAGCCGAGATTGGCATTGTTAACAAAATTCATTTGCTCTATAGCAATCACCGTACCGATGATGAGCAGTTGAGCAATAGCAAACTGGGTAATCACCAGAACGCGGCGGAGGGATACGCCGCCGATAGCCGCTGCATTGATCTTGTTTTTTAAGGCCAGTACCGGTTTAAACCCCGAAACGATGAGCGCCGGGTATACACCGGAAAGTAAGGTAACCACCAATACTACTCCCCCAAGGCAAAGCAAGGTTCCGGTATTGAACAGGCTGATGGTATCCGGCACGCCGGCCATACTTTTCAAAAATGGTAAAGTGAGCAGGGCGAGGCCAACGGCGAGCCCTGCCGATAATAACACGATCATAGCCGTTTCGCCTATCACCATACCTATCAACTGCCCGCGACTACTACCCAGCACTTTGCGGATACCCACTTCTTTCGATCTGCCTATAGACTGCGCCGTAGATAGGTTAATAAAGTTGATGGATGCCATGATGATGATGAGCACGGCTATAAACGATAGTGTACGCAAGGTGGCCCTGCTGGCGATATGATCGCCCAGGGTACTACCGAAACGGGTATCAAAATGAAGCTCTGATAAGGGCTGCGCTATCTGGTATTTTTTCCGGGTGGTGCGTTTTTCGTTGTTAAATTGATGGTTGGAAAAGCTGAGTAACTGTCTGTCGATGGTGCTGCGGGATATGTTTGCCGGAAATTTGACATATACCTGGCAGCTGCTGCTGGTTTCGTCCCAGGTGTCGGCATAATCATAGTTTTTTGCATTTTGTTTCCAGGTGCTATATGAAACCAGCACTTTTAAAGGAAGATCGGTATTTGCAGGCACATCCCTGATCACACCCGCAACCTTCAATGTAAGCAGGTTGTCCATCCGGAGTGTTTTGCCCATGGCGGAAGTCCAATCGCCGAAATATTTTACCGCACTGCTTTGATCGATCACCACCATATCGGGATCTTTTAAAACTGAAGGGCTACCGGCAAGCCACGTTGCCGAAAAAATATCGAAAAGCTGGGGTTCGGCAAACATGATCCCTGTTTTTTCTATAAATTTTTTATCAGCGGTCGCATTACCTGCCGAGGCAGGTGCTACAATCTGAGTACCGTAAATGGCATTGATACCTGCAACAGTAGCCTGTGGAAAATAAAGGCGAAAGGCGCCTACGGCTGGTGCCGCTGTGCCAATATTGTACCGGATGCTTCCTTCCCGCTCTTTTTTTGTAGCCATGCGGTAAATGTTTTTATAGCCCGGATGATAGGTGTCAAAGCTCAGTTCGTACTGCACCACAACAAATATAAGCAGGCAGGCTGCAATCCCTACCGTTAGCCCGGCTATATTAATTACAGCATAGCTTTGGTGGCGAAGGATATTTCGCCACGCGATTTTTAAATAGTTTACAAACATATTATTGCGGTTTAATTTATCAGAAGACCACCCCGGGGCGGCTTCGTGACGTAAAACTACCGCAGTAGTAGGTGAATAAGGTCTCAAATGATAAGTTGGGCCTTCTTTTTTCAGGTGTGCCTTGTATTCGGCCGGGCTTTTCCCGGTCATTTGCCGGAAGGTACGGTTAAAGGTTGATTTGGAATTGAATCCGGCATCAAATGCGATGCCCAGCAGCGTTAGCCGGTCAAAGGCGGGGTCGTGCATTTTCCGGGTCACCTCCCTGATGCGGTATTCATTCACAAAATCATTGAAGTTTTTTTTGAGCGCGATATTAATGATCCGTGATAATTCGTGGGGATGTATGTTTAGCTTTTCGGCCAGGGAGCCCAAACTGAGTTCGGCATCCTGGTAAAACAGATTCACTTCCATTGCTTTCTTCAACCAAATACCTTTTTGTTTCAACGCCGCCGGCGACGATGGTTTTGAAAAAGGAGGCACCTGAACAGGGGCAGTAACTTCTGGTTTCGAAAAAGCAGCGGCCGCTATCCAGATCATCATTATCGCTAAAAGTAAATACATGGGATAATAAGCATGTATGCTTAACTGATAATGGTAACAAAAAAAACTCACAACGGTAAAAGGTATCCACAATAGCCATAGCAGGCCGAAACCCATCAGTAAGCGATGTATCCACCGCAATTGGTACCGGTAGCGGTCGCTCATGTTATTAAATTTCAGCCCCTGGTAAAAGCGCTCTATCAGCCTAAAAGACCAGTACAAGTATATAACTACCGAAATAAACGCCGCCAGCTGCAACACCTGGCTCATTTGCCGAAAAGTTTGCGTATGATAGGTAGCCACGCCAGTGCTTATACTCTCCTTAATCTCCAATACCAGGATGCCCTGCTGCAGCAATACGGGGCTCAAATGCAGCAGATCTTTTGGGCGGAGTTTATATTCGGGCTGGGTTATTGTAAGCACGTAAAAATAAATAAGGGGGCCAAGTGCGAGCGAAAATTGCAGCGGCAGCCAGCTCCAGTGCGGAAAGTAGGTTTGCAGCCCCATCTCAATCCCTAATACCCAGGCTATCCACAAAACGGTAGTTGCCAAGGCCAGGCCAAGAAAGCGGTTTGCCGTACGGTTGATTTTTTTGGCGAACCATAACTGCATGATAAAAGTAAGCCCGATAAATATCGTTCCGAGGAAAGCCAGGCCATAGGTGGTGATATGGAAAGTATATGCGCTCAAAGTAGTTTTATCGCCCTCAATCTCTGTTCCAAATAGTTAACTTGCTGATATGTTTCGGATTGTGTTTTAATTATGTTAATTATTGTAACAAAACCGAACATCAGGCCGTTCGATTTTGAATTGCACTAATCCGGAAATAGCTATACAGATGGTGAGTAAATCCTATACATGTTATTCTGTTAGTCCTAAGATGATGGGTGTTCGGAAGATTATTTAATTCCCTCCCGCGGGAGTTACCGTGTGTACACATCTTTTGGAATCTTATTGTTAAACCCTTTTTTAGCGCAGGTCTTGTGTTTGAGTTTTGTGGGATGGGTGACCTGTGCTCGACGATATGTTTTGTAGATAAGTCACAAGTCCTCTACGCACAGGCCGTCCCACAAGACTTGCGCTAAATGGGATGGATGAGCTGTGCTTTCGATAAGGTACCAGTTATCCGTGCTTCGGTAGCCACGCAACACCTGTGCTAAGTGAGTGCTACTGATGTAAAAATTTACTATCTATCGGGTTATCGGTTCCCCTTTAATACATTAAGCGGGTAAAAGCTATCCCGCCAATAAATACCGCCCTGTTTAAGTGTTAACAAGGCCGATTTTAAGGTAAACCAAACCATATAAAACCCTGCGAACGGAATAACAAATGCATACCACCATTTATTGGGTAAAACAACCGCCATATACAACACATGAAAAAGTAATACCACACATGCCATTAAGCGAATTTCTGTAGTGCCAAAAATGAACATAACCGGCATGGGTAAGGCTACGCTGGTTAAAATACCTATCGCATTACCAATTGATTGCACAAGTTGGTAGTTGGCTATTGCAAAGGAGTTTTTAAGGATGCCGTTACCAAATTGCTTTAAGTTTTTGTACCACTCCAGGCAAACGTAACCGCTGCCGGCCAGTATATCCTGGCGCAAACCTTCTGCCTTAATGAGCATGCCAAGCCGAAGATCATCATCCGGTCTTAAACGGATGCGGGTATGGGTACCCATTTGTTCATAAGCCGTGCGCCTAACCAGGTTAAATGCGCCAATGCCCACAAATGCTTTCGATTTTGGCTTTTTGGCATCCCAGGGCTTCATGTGAATCATCAGCATAATGGAGAAGGTAGCAAAAACACTATTTAAGATAGCCGAAGGTGATACCAATTCTGGTAATATGCTCAAATGATCCAGCTTGTTTTGTACCGCGTAACCTACTGCCTTATTAATGGCGTCGGGGTGAAAAACAATATCGGCATCAGCAAAAAGTATCCATTCTTCGGTACTATCCAGGTAGCCCCGGTATAAGGCATTGTTTTTGCCCAGCCAGCCATCGGGCAGCGAGGTAAGGGTGGTAACGCTAAGTTGCGGATAACGGGCAGCAAAGCCCAGCAATATTTGGGCAGTACGGTCTGTTGATCTGTCGTTAACAACAATTACCCGGTGGTTTTGGTAATTGATATGGCAAATGCTGCTGAGGGCTTTTTCAAGATCCTCCTCCTCGTTACGTACCGGTATAATGATTACCAGCGAAGGCGGATTATTAATTACCGGCAATAATTTGAGTTGTTTAATGCCTTTAAAGCTAATAAGAAGATAAAGGGTTAAGCCAATGGTTATAAGGCTTGCCACTACGCTGTACCAAAAAAATAACATCGCAATTGGGTTTGGATAAAGGTGAATAAAAGAATCGAAAATTAGTCTGAAAAAGCAAAAAATTGTGTCGGCAAGCTCTCTGCTTCAAACAAAACTGCCACCTTTTTTAGCGCAGGGTGTACGTGGTTAAGTTAAAGAGCGTGTTAGGTTGCTCCGGAGCAAAAGCTTTGTAGCGACAGCAAATCTTTTGCGTGCCAGAAGTATGCTACTTAACGTTCCGTACCGCTGGCACGGAGCTTCATCTTGTTTTTTGCTACAAAGCGGTTCCCCCGCTGGGGGAAGAAACGCTTAACTTAATGATTTTTAGCGTAGGGTGTATGTGTGGTTTGCGGGATGGATGACCTGTGCTTTCAATGCGCTAAGTGGGGAATAGCCAACGGGATTGCTTCGCTGCCAATTACTTACTGCAAATGGGGCATTGTTATTATAAAAGTGTGTCGTTTTTACACAATAACAGTAGAATTATTTCTACAAACTATTAGGCAACTAAAATTAAAGTGCTGTTTTATGGATTTTAACCAGTATTTAATAATTGGCACAGCATTTGAATTTAACTTAATGCCCTTCTCAAAGGGTTGTTTTTCATAGGTAGATGTAGGGCCGATTAAACTGCGAGAGTTTTTCGGCTCTTTTTTATTTAATGGATTATTGCAACCTTAAATTCATTTTATCATCTTTTTTAGCGCAGGTCTTGTGTTTAGGGTTTTGCGGGATGGGTAACCAGTGTTTGGGGATATGTTTAAAAATAAATAAACAAATCGTCATTGCGAGTGACAAGCAGGGTAAACCTGGAAAAAACAGTAATGACATGGTTACAAATGGGCGGTTGTGGACTAAATAATAACGGGGCTT
>NZ_JACHCR010000044.1 GCF_014205845.1 Mucilaginibacter cryoferens | reverse complement strand
CGCAAAAAACTAAATACAATGAAAATTATTCAAATAATATTTGCTTTTAAACACAGTTCATCCTGAGGTACGAAGGATCTATTCGCCTACTATACCGGGCGAAGAAGCATGGCAGATAATAGATTCTTCGTACCTCAGAATGACAAGCGTTTTTTGACATGTCATGGGTAGGTACGAAGGATCTATTCGTCTACTTTACAGAGCGAAGACGTATGGCGGATAATAGATTCTTCGTACCTCAGAATGACAAGCGGGTTTTACACCTTTTTACTTCAGACAGCTTCTTAACAACAAAGCAAAAAATGAAAAACAGACTCCCCTTTATATTACTGGCATGGATAGTTGCCGAAGTATATTTTTTCCAGATAGTTGAAACCGTTGCCCCCGGCGGCATTTTCTCATGGCTTTACCGCCTGCCCGAATTATTACTGCTTGCAGGTTTTGTATTGGTGGCCGGGCTGCGCTTTTCGGGGCGCTCAACCACACGGCTTGGCTCGTGGCTTATGGCGCTGGCCGTACTCAGCGTAGTGCCCAAGTTGTTTGCTATGCCCGTTTTATTGCTCGAAGACCTTACCCGCATATTCCGCCATTTCCCGCCGAGAAGCATTTGGGTGAGTGAACTGGCCCTCATTATAGCCGCCATTCCGTTTGTTGGATTAATTTACGGGATGACAGGCGGCAGGCATCGTTATAAAGTACATCACGTAAACCCGGAGTTTACCGACCTGCCCGAAGCTTTTGACGGCTTTACCATTACACAGCTCTCCGATATTCATGCAGGCAGTTTTACCAGCAAAAAAGGTGTAGAAAAGGGCATAGCCCTGGTAAACAAGCAACAAAGTGACCTGATATTATTTACCGGCGACCTGGTAAACAACGAGGCATCAGAAATGGAACCATGGATACCTACATTTGCTCAACTTAAAGCTCCTTTTGGTAAATACTCGGTACTGGGCAACCACGATTATGGCGACTATAAACAATGGCCAAGCAAACAAGCGCAGGCGGCCAACCTTCACCGCTTAAAAGAAGTACACCACGAAATTGGCTTTAACCTGCTCCTTAACCAGGCCACCCATATTGAAAAAGATGGCCAAAGCATTGCTTTAATAGGTGTTGAAAACTGGGGTAAAGGCGGTTTTCATAAATACGGCGACCTGGAGCTGGCAGGCGAAAGCATACCCGATAAAGAGTTTAAGATACTGATGTCGCATGATCCATCTCATTGGGAGGCCAAAACGTTAGATCATACCAAACATATTAACCTGGCGCTTGCCGGGCATACCCATGGCATGCAGTTTGGCATCGAGCTGTTTGGTTTTCAATGGAGCCCCGTTAAGTATGTTTATCCGCAATGGGCTGGCCTTTACAACAGGCATGGTAAATACCTGTATGTAAACCGGGGCTTCGGTTTCCTGGGCTTTAAAGGCCGCATAGGCATCTGGCCCGAGATAACTGTTATTAAGCTTAAGAAACGAAAAGATTAAAAAAGCAAAATCGAATGTTGGGGGTACCCATCGCCTTAATAATAGGTTAATGCCTATAATAAGCCTGCTTTAGCGTTTTCTACCTCAAAAACCGAATCGATAAGCAGCGGCGCACGTTTACCGGCGGCAACGGCTAATTGGTCGCAACGTTCATTTTCGGGATGACCGTTGTGGCCACGTACCCAGGTAAATTTCACCTTGTGCAGTTTACTTACATCTAAGTAGCGCATCCAAAGATCTTTGTTTTTTTTACCGGCGAAGCCTTTGGTAACCCAGCCGTTCACCCATCGTTTTTCGATAGAATCTATCACATATTTAGAGTCGGAGAAGATCATTACCTGCTGGTTAGGGGTCTTTAACGCTTCAAGCCCTTTTATAACAGCCATCAGCTCCATACGGTTATTGGTAGTTTTACGGAAACCTTCGGATAGCTCTTTATAATGCTGTCCCGACCGCAGGATCACCCCATATCCGCCCGGTCCCGGGTTACCACTTGATGCACCGTCTGTAAAAATCTCGATCATTGTGCAAATATAGCAAAGCCCCCCAACCCCCTGAAGGGGGAGCAAAAAAATATCCGTTCAGCAAATCAAAAGTTCCCCTTTAGGGGGTTAATCAACCTTTTTAACTTTCAACCTCAACGAATTACCAATAACCACCACATCAGAAAAAGCCATGGCAAAGGCACCCACCATTGGGTTTAAAAAACCGCAGGCAGCTACCGGGATAGCCACAATATTGTAGGCAAAGGCCCAAAACAGGTTTTGTTTAATGGTAAGCAAAGTATGTTTACTGATCTGTAAAAACTTAATAACCGAATGCAGATCGGTATTGAGTAACACCACACTGGCCGATTGGATGGCCACCTGGCTGGCATCGTTCATAGATACACCAACATCGGCCTTGGTAAGCGCCGGGGCATCGTTAATGCCATCGCCTATCATTACAGTTTTGCCTTTTTGCTTGTATATATCTATCACTTTCAGTTTCTCATCGGGCAGCATTTCTGCATGTACCTCGGTGATGCCTATCTGGCTCGCTACTTTAAGGCAGCGGTTCTTTTTATCGCCGCTTAACAGTACCGGTACAATCCCCATTTTTTTAAGTTTAGCTATCAGCGACGCAGTTTCGGGTTTAACCTCATCGTCGATAGCAATTTGTGCCAGTAGGATTTGATTTTTATAGAGGGAAAGGTTGAAATGATCATTTGTATTGTGCTTGGCCGTGCCCAAAAAGTAATGATTACCAAATATGTCTTCGGCCCGCATGCCCAGTCCTTTTTCTTCTTTAACCGATTTTAAGATCACCTTTTGCTGCGGTTGTTTTTTCAACCCTTCAACCAACGATTTGGCAATAGGGTGATTTGAGCGCTCTTCTATAGCGGTAATAATACCCCTGATAACATCAGGTTCAACACCGTCTTCCGCCCTTATCTCGTTAATGCTAAACTTGCCGGTGGTTAAAGTGCCGGTTTTATCAAACACTACATATTTGGTATGGGCCACAGCCTCTATAGTATCCCCACCCTTTATCAGAATACCATTTTTTGCAGCCCTGCCCAGGCCAACCATAACAGCCGTAGGTGTGGCCAAACCCATGGCACAGGGGCACGATATTACCAATACGGCAATAGCATTCATCAATGCCCTTTGCATGCCTGCACCGCCCGCGAAATAGGTAAGTACAAAAGTAATTAGCGCTATGAGTATTACGGCGGGTACAAATATAGATGCTACCTTATCGCCCAGTTTTTGTACGGGTGGTTTGGCGGCCTGCGCTTTCTTCATCAGATCGATGATTTGCGAAAGGATGGTATTGGAACCAACTTTAGTTGCCAGCATATGGAAGTTGCCATTAACTACAATAGTGCCCCCTATTACCTTATCATATTTATCTTTTTCAACCGGCATACTTTCGCCGGTAAGCATAGCTTCATCCACAGATGCACTGCCCGATAGTATTTCGCCATCTACGGGAATCTTATCGCCCTGATTAACTACCAGGGTGTCGCCAGGATACACCTCTTTGGCGCTGATCACCTCTATATTACCATCAACAATGCGGTTGGCGTTAACCTGTTGAAATTTGATAAGATCTTTTACTGCCGATGTAGTTTGGGTAACGGAGCGCTTTTCGAGCACGTTGCCCAACAGCACCAGGGTTATAATGGTAGCACAGGTTTCATAAAACTGGTATTGCTCACCTAAATTTTGAATAGTACCGGCCAGGCTATATACAAATGCCGATGTAGAGCCAATAAATATCAGTACATCCATATTGGGCACGCCACCTTTAACCGAGCTCCATGCACTTTTACCAAAATGAATACAGCCCACTATAAAAACGGGCAGGCATAAAATTAACTGCAAAACAGGCTGATGTAAAAAATGCCAGGGAAGCAGCATATGGAGCAAAAGCGGCGCTGTAAACAGGGCGCAAAAGATAAATTTGTTCTCAACCCGGTCATAAAATGCCGGCGAATGCAATGAAATATCATCAATTACCCTGAATCCTAAATTTTCTATTCCTTTTATTACTTCGGGTAGTTTAGAATCGTCGTTGGTTGAAAACTTTACCTCTTCGCCGGCAAAATCAACCAGTATGTTTTGTAACCCTTTTTTTTCGAGGAGTTTATGAATAGACATGGCGCAATTATTACAATGCATCCCCGTCACATTAAGTTCAATTAATTGCTCAGCCATAGTTACAAATTTAACCATTAATAATAATCGTTCTAAATTAATGAGGTAAACTGAATGTAATTTTAAAAAGAGTTTGCAAATAGCGCGAAGATTTCTATTTTTGCACTCTCCAAACGGTAGATGTAGCTCAGTTGGTTAGAGCATCGGTTTGTGGTACCGAGGGTCGTGGGTTCGAGCCCCATCATTTACCCTTCACGGGGCAAGAGATTTTCAAAAGTCTTTTGCCCCTTTTTTTTGACCGATAACTGCCTATTAATCACATATATACAACGAAAGCTTTCATTCACTTTAGCGGTTCGATGTTTTAGATTTTCAAAAGTGATTTTTTCGGGAAACATCGAACCAATTAGCCTTCTTTTATCCTCACTATCTGATTTACAATAAATTACCTTTAGATTAGCATAAGTTATTATCGCTTTGTCTATAATGGGTTCCAATTGACTTTTGGCATACTTATTTTTGCCTAATTCAGCAATTTGAGCCTCTGTAATCAGTATCCCCCGCTCGCAATCTGCTTTTATACCTTTATAATCTATGCCATCAAGATCTCCTGCCAATAATAATTCCCGAGCTTTGGAAACTCGGGAATTATAATCTGTAAGCTGTTTTGCCAAAGAAACTTTATACTCTTTATATCCAATGGTGTCATTGGCGTATTCATCAAGGATGACCATTTTAAACAACTCAATAGCACGGGGATCTAGCGTATACAGATCAAATAACTTTAAAAGTTCGTTATTAACGTCTTCCGCTTTATACCTGCAACCACATTCAGAACAACAGTGGTAGTAGTAATAATACATGCTACGGCCTTTTGAACCGCTTGTGCAAAGTGTGCGGGGGCATCTTGAGCAACAAATAAAGCCTTTCAAAGGAAAATGTTTATTGGTGATAATTTTAGTTTTGATCGTCCGCTTGTTACCGTCTAATATGTCCTGTACTTCGTAAAACAAGGATTCTGATATAATTGGTTCATGTAATCCGATAACAGTAAAAGCATCTTCATCTTTAAATTGCGCTATGGGAATTCTACCACAATAGATCGGATTGCGAACAAGCCGTAAAAAATTATTTTTACTGCATTTCAAACCGGATTCCACCGCCTTTCTAAATATCTGTTCAGTTGAGTATTTGCCTTTAGAAATTTCCTTAAATGCCCACTCCATCAACTTAGCCTGTTCTCCGTCAGGACCGATATACTTTTTGCCGTCTTCTGCGGTACGGTTGATGTAACCAACTGGTGCCAGGCCTGGCCAACGTCCTTCCTTTCTTGCCCTTCGTATACCGTAAAACGTATTTAATCCGCGACGGTCATTCTCAATTTCAGGGGCTGTCAGATAAATAGCCAGCATCATCTTATTTTCCGGTACTGTCATGTCTAACGGCTGCTCAATAGCCTGTGGTTCTACTCCGAATGACTTCAACATGCTTATCATGTTATAGGCATCAGGAGCATTACGGCTAAATCTGTCCCATTTAGTAAATAAAACCAAATTGGACTTGTTACGGTGCTGACGTAAATAAACCAGCAATTTAGTCCATTCCGGTCGTATAAAGGTTTTTGCCGAGTGATCTTCATAAATCACTTTCCTAATGGTAATATTACTGTCGTTACAATATTTTTGCAATCTCTCTGCCTGGTCGCGTTGGGAATAACCTTTATCTGCCTGTTCATCCGTACTAACCCGGATATATAAATCCGCTATTTTCATTTTTTAAAGTTCTGATTTACTATCAATTTCGCCAAAAAATACATCAAATCCAAAATTTCTTCTGCTTTTTCTGAAGTAACTTTAATTCCATTTCCAGCCAAAACTTCAATAGCCTTTTCGATTGTTATATTCCGTTTGTTATATAATTTATCCCTCATCATTTAACTTATAAGAAACAATGATGAAAGTTTTAAATTCGGCGTATTGGTGACTTTTAAAGGGTCACCCTGAGATTTTACAAATCTTCTATATTATCTGTTAAAAACATCCAAAATATAACTCTTTGCTATCTAAGCAATATTGAGGGTGACACCAACAAAGTCCCTATGTTTAAAATCTTGTTCTCTCCACCTTTGGCTATTCAAATACGAATAGCCATGAGCAGAACGAAATCAAGACCACACACCAAAAGGAATCCCAAGCTGAATGACAAGCCGATCATTAGATACATCCGGGAGCATCCCAGGCACACGGTCAAAAGACGCTTACGCCTTTCCATTTCAAAGCTTAACATGGAAAAATTAGATGTGATCATTCAATAGTCGAAAGGCAGCAATCAACAACATTAATTAACAGCAGGAACGCTGTTCAACAGCGCGGCTTTTATCTAATAGACAGTTAACACCAGTTAACGGCAAGATGTATTTTCGTATACACGAAAAAATCTTGCCCCTTATTCTTCGGGGGAAACCGCTGCGGAACTTGCGGTTTCTGGACACCAGTAAACATGTATTTATGAGCCGTAAAAAAGCCGAGAACCAAGACGAATTATTGAGTCATCCGATTATTATGCGGGTAAGTGAAAGCCAGTTTAAAAAGCTGATGCAGCTACAGACCAACAGCAACTGCCAGTCATTAGGCGAAGTGATCAGAAAGATACTGCAAAAGCAACGCATCTTATATTTCCACAAGGACATCAGCCTAAATGGCCCGATGGAAGAACTCGCCAGTATCCGTAAAGAACTTAAAGCCATTGGGATCAATATCAATCAGCTTACCCGTGGTTTCCATATCTCCAAACATGAGGCACAAAAAAACTTTTTTATGATCAGGGTCGCTGAACGTTATGAAAAGGTGGAGGTAAAGGTAGACAGCCTATTGCTGATCATCTCTCAATTATCCGCGAAATGGTTGCAAAAATAATCACTGGTAAAAATATCAGGGGGCTATTACGCTACAATGAAAACAAGGTGGAGAACAACAAAGCCGAATTGATTATGGCCAGCAGGTTTGGCGGCGATATTGACCAATTAAGTTTTAAAAACAAACTGACAAGGTTTGAAAATCTCACCATGCTCAACAGCCGGGTAAAAACCAATGCAATGCATATCATGCTCAATTTTGATCCATCAGAGAAGATAAGCACGGGAAAGTTGCAACAAATTGCCGCAGCCTACATGGAGAAGATCGGGTTTGGGGACCAGCCCTATTTGGTTTATCAGCACAAAGATACGTCACACGAGCACGTGCACATTGTTACCACCAATATGCAAGCCCATGGAAAACGCATTGATATCCATAATATCGGTAAACTGATTTCAGAGCCAGCACGTAAGGAACTGGAAATAGCATACAATTTAGTTAAAGCCGAGGGCAACGATTTAAAGGAAGCTTTAGGCATTAAGCCTATTCATATTGAAAAAGCGGTTTATGGTAAAACCCCAACTAAACGGGCTATCACCAATATAGTTACGGAAGTAGCTAATACTTACAAATTCACAACTGTAGCCGAACTCAATGCGGTACTAAAACAGTTTAATATTATCGCCGACCGTGGTCGGGAAGATACTTTAATGTTTGAAAAGAAAGGCTTGATATATTCCATACTGGATAAAGAGGGTAATAAGGTCGGCATACCTTTTAAAGCCAGCAGTTTGAATGGTAAACCAACTTTAAAGAACCTGGAAGAAAAGTTTGAAAAGAACAAGGAAAAACGCAAGCCCTACAAGGATGATCTAAAAAAGCGGATCGACAAGATTTTTGCGGGTTATAGAGACATTACCAAAGCCACTTTCCTTAAAGAATTACAGCGACAAAATATACATGCGATGTTCCGGCAGAATGAGCAGGGCTTTATCTACGGCCTAACTTTTATAGATAATAAAAATCGCACCGTGTTCAACGGTAACGACCTGGGCAAAGCATACAGCGTCAAAGCGATAACAGAACGATTTGCACTTACCGACAGGATAACACAGCCAAATACTTATTTAAAATCACGGCTGCAAACAGAGTACCTGAAAAAGAGCAATCCCGAAACTGCATACTTCAAACCGCCGGAACCATCTGGGTTTCTGGCCACCTTATTTGACAAAGCAGATTATGAGCCATCGACAGGTATACCATGCAAGCGCAAACGAAAGAAGCGTAAGGGCATAGCAAATGACAATCAACTAACACAATAAAAAATGAATACAGGGGAAGATACACAAGGATTACGAAAGATCATTGACCTGACTAGGCTGATAAGCTTGGTTATATTAAGCATACATTTCTATATAATCTGCTATCAGGCATTTCGGGAATGGCACTGGACAGCAGTCTTTACCGACCGGATTATAGGCAATGTCGCTAAGACAGGCTTCTTTAATGACCCGCTTAGACCGAAACTTGCGGCATTGCTTTTCTTATGCATATCCTTGCTCGGTGCAAAAGGTAAAAAGGACGAGGGAATCCAGCGGAACAGCATAGGCGCTTACCTTATTTGTGGGTTACTCATCTATTTTCTCAGCCTGCTTATCTTCTACTTGCCCGCCGGGAATAGCGTGGTGGCTATCGGGTATATGGGTATAACCGGGGCCGGCTATCTGCTTATCTTAACCGGTGGTACCTGGTTGTCACGGCTTATTAAAGCTAATCTGACTAAGGATATATTTAATAAAGACAACGAAACGTTTCCGCAAGAGGAAAGACTATTAGAAAATGAGTATTCTATAAATCTACCCGCGAAATATAACCTGAATGGGAAAGTAAGGGATTCCTATATCAACATTATTAATCCACACCGCTCAACCGCCGTTTTGGGCCTGGCCGGTGCAGGTAAATGGATATTCCGGGGAAGTTGACCATGAGATTCACTGGCAAAGAGAGCAGTGATTTAGCTGGCGGACGAGTTCAGCAAATGGTGTAAAAGCGTTTT
>NZ_JACHCR010000043.1 GCF_014205845.1 Mucilaginibacter cryoferens | reverse complement strand
CGATGCATTTAGAAGAGAAAAAGCTATATTCACAAATCACATCTGACAACTTATAAAACAACCCAACTGTCAGATCAAATAGTGGCTATTACATATTATAGCTTGTTGGGGCTAAACTAAGTTACCTTAACTAAGGAGGATGATAATTTACTATCATCCTCCTTCATAGTTTATATGGGGATGTTTTTGCTATCCGTTTTTGCTGTTGTTTTTGATTCGATAAGAATATCGCCGGATTATAGGTAATTACATTTTCATACCGGCCATATTGTCGCCACCATTCTTAAATATCATTTCGCTGTTTAGTAAATATGCTCCATTGGTAACCACAATATCCCCTGCACTTAAACCAAAAAGAACAGGCACATAACTCTGATTACCGTTCCCCGGTTTGATCATCCTGGATGAAAAGCTGCCATCCGAATTTTTAATCCATACCTGGCTGCCTTTTCCATCTGTTAAAATAGCCGAAACGGGCACCGCTAAAGCATGGATACTACCAACGCCAACAGAAATATAAGCCAGCATTCCCGGCCTGACCAGACCTTGTGGGTTAGGGATACTAATCCTTATCAAATCTACTTTGGAGGCATCCGATAATTCGGGGTTAACAAAATTAACCTTGCCGGGAATAACCTGGCCGTTCAGATCAGGAAATGAAACACTTACCCGGTCGTTTTTCTTATAATTGTTAGTTTCGCTGGCATACAACTGGGCTTCTACCCATAAATTATTCAGTGTTTGTGTCTTCAAAATAGACATCCCTTCGTTGACATAGTCTCCTTCGTGAACAGCTATTTCACTAACTGTTCCACTAACCTTACTTAACACGGTTGTGTTTGCAGATACTTTACCAGAGGCCGCTATATTTTTGATCTGAGCGGATGATAATCCCCAAAGTTGTAGTTTGTTTTCAGCGGCGCTAATCAGCTGCGGATAATCCACATCTGGGTTATGCAGTACTTTTTGCTGCTGTTTAGCTAACAGGTATTCCTTTTCTGCTTCCTGCAAATCTTCGCTATAGATAGAATAAACTGGTTGCCCTATGGCTATTCTTTCACCGGTGGTTCTTACAAACAATTGCTGTATCCGGCCCGCTAGTCTTGCGCTCAACTCTTCCGATTGATTATCATCGGTGGTAACTGTTCCGGTTAATGTTTTTTCGCTGCCTACGTTTTGTTCCTTTATTGTATCCGTTTGTATGCCAGCCAATTGAATCTGTGTGGCTGTAAGCGTGATCTTATTTGCAGTCATATTCATACTATTTTCGGTAATTTCCACTTTGATCAGCTTCATGCCACAGATTGGGCAGTTGCCCGGATGATCTTCATGAATCTGCGGATGCATGGAGCAGGTATAATAGGCTTTGTTTGCCGCCTTAGCAACGGTTACCTTCGGTTTTTGCGTACAGGCTGTGAAAAGTACAACAATTAATATCATAATGGATAATAGCCTTGCTGCGCTCAACACCCAAAATTGTTTCCGTATGTTATTCATGGCTTTGCGTTTTAATAAAGCTTTCGCTGTCTGTTAAATATTGGGCGTTGGATGCCAGGCTATCTGCAACCGATAACCCTTTTATGATCAGTATCTCGTTATGATCAGTAATTCCCGAACTTACCTGGTGAGCATGAAGCGATCCGTCGCTTTTTAACCACACAATTTTAGTATGACCCAAATCAACCAACGCAGATCGTGGTATCCATAAACCGTTTGTGCTGCCTGTTTGTATGGTAGCTTTCACAATGCTATTTACTTTCAGATCGTGATCCATATTATGGAGGTAAACGCGGATGCTGGTTGTTTTATCACCTTCCTGCAAGGTAGGCTCAATAAAATTAACCTTGCCACCGATGATCTTACCCGGTACATCGGGCAGCGTGATGGTTACCAGTTGGTTTAACTTTAAGCCGATAACTGCAGAACGATCAACTTTTATAATGGCCCAAAGTTGATGCGGGTTAACCACATTAAATAGATTTTGTCCTTTTTGCACGTACATGCCTTCTTTAACAGATAGTGGCAAATTACTTGTAAAACCGGATGGCGCGGGTGTTTGAACAGCGCCTGCCATCTGGCTGTGCGGCATATCATGCACATGCCCCTCATAAGCACTATATACCGGCAGGCTGTAAAAAGCCTTCCCTGTTTTAATCGCCTGGTTTACCTGTTCAGTGGTCATGCCGAGTAATAGCAATTTCTGCCTTGCGGCATCAATTAATCCTGTTTCCTGTGCAGAGTTCTTTGTAAGGTAGATCAAGTCTTGCTGGGCGGTAACTATATCCGGGCTATAGATATCAAAGATGCGCTGGCCCTTATGGATTTCCTGGAAAGCGTATTTGATATACAATTTTTCGATACGACCCGAAAAACGCGAAGCGATGTTGTTAAACGTGCGGGTATCAAAGTCGAGATATCCCTGTGCCTTGATGGCTGTTGGTATTTCCTTTTGTTCGGGAGTGATGGCATTAACTGTCGATATTACCGAAGAATTAACCGGTTGTAAAACGGTGTTTAAATTGATATCCGAGCCTTCACTAGCCTGACCTGATTTCTTTACCAGCGTCATCCCGCAAATGGGGCAGCTGCCGGGATGGTCTTCCAATATCTGCGGATGCATTGGGCAGGTGTATTTTACATCAGTTTTAACCTGCTCTTTAGCCACTTTCTTTTTTTGATCAGAACAGGAAGCGAACAGTAACAGGCCCGAAAGCAAGCTGATCATTATCATTTTAATACTTTTCATTTGTTCTGATTATTTAATGGCAATGCCGCGGTTTCGTTTTCCCGTTCATAAGCAACCTGTAGGGTTAAAAGCTCCTGCAAGCGGTCTAAAGCGTTCATTCTTGACGTTTGCAGATCTTTAATTATAATTAATACAGATGGCAGGTCGCCGGTATTCTGGTCATAGGCCAGCAATGCTGTTTTATAACCATTTTGTAAAGCGGGGATGATGTTTTGCTGATAGTTGCCAATCTGCTTTTTCTTGCTTACTATATCTGTTCTTATACTGGCCAGTTGCCCCTGGGCCTGGTTAAGCACATCCATTTTTCGCTGCTGTAATTCCTTCGCTTCGTAGCGAATACCTTTCAGGTTAGCCTTATATTCTTTAGACGCCCATGGAACAATAGGGATTGTAACAGAAGCCATTAAAATATACTGGTTAGCCATTCCCCCGTAGCTGAACATATGCCCCGCCTGGATACCAAAATCGGGTTTGCGTTTGCTGTATTCCATTTTGGCACTTAATTGCTGCAACTCAATATTACGGTTGATACTTTTAATGTCACTCCGGGCATTGGCCAATGTAGCTGTATCAGTTGGTGCACTTTCATAGTTATTTAATACAATTGCAGTATCTACCAAAAAAACAGTTTGTTTATCCCTGTTCATCAGGGTATTAAGTAGGATGTTTTTTTGGATGATCTCGTTGTTCAATTGATCGCGGGTATTGTCCAACTCGTATAAATCTGCTTTCGCTTTATAAATATTACTTAACTTTTCTTTGCCATAGGTTAGCCTGATGTTGGCATCTTTAAGCATATACTCCAACAGGCTTTGCGTATGCTGCAACAGGGCCATCTTTTTCTCCAGTACCACCCGTTCGTAATAATATTGCTTAGCCTGCGCAACAAGTTGATTTTTTAGGTAGTTTTTATCTTCGGCCGTTACTTTGGATATACCCTTCATATAATCTTCTTTGGCACGCAGTTTGGCCGGGTTGATGAACATTTGCTCTGCCTGGATCATGAATGAACCGCCATTTGGATTGAATTGATAAGGTACCATGTATTGACCCGCGCCGATTTTTGGCGCATCTAAACTTTTCGCCCCAGTGGCATAGGCATCCTGCGCACCGATCTTTGCAGCATAAGCCTGCAATAACGGGTTGTAGGCTACACTCGCAATAACACTATCCAACGGCAGGTGCTGTACCTGCGCTTTTGCCGATAGATATGCAAAACAGGCGAACGTTGTAACTATAATTTGAAATTTCGTTTTCATGTTTTTATTCCTTTACTTCTAATACTTCCAGCCTGCCATATTTTTTCAATTCGTACTCCTTTACCATTAAAAAGATGAGCGGGGTAACCAGCAAAATATGTGTGGAAGAAGTTAAAACCCCGCCAATCATCGGCAATACGATAGGCAGCATCACATCACTGCCTGTTCCGGTTGCCCAAAGCACCGGCACCAAACCAAACAGGGCTACGCAAACCGTCATTAATTTTGGCCGCAGGCGTTTCACCGCGCCATTCATCACGTAAATGCGCAAATCATCACGGGTAATGGTTTCTTTTGAATTACCTTTTAAGGTGATTAACTGCTGCATGGCATCATTGAGGTAGATGACCATTACAATACCTGTTTCTACAGCTATCCCAAACAGGGCGATAAAGCCCACGGCTACGGCAACAGATAAATGCACCCCAAAAAAATACACCATATAAGCACCGCCGATTAATGCAAACGGGATGGAGATGAGGCTGAAAAAAGCTTCCCTGATAGAATGAAAGGCAAAATATAAACAGGCAAAAATGATGAGTAGTACAATGGGTAACACCAGCTTTAACGTATGCTCGGCCCGGATCAGGTTTTCGTACTGCCCGCTCCATTCAATAAAATAACCTTTGGGTAAAGTTTGCACCATACTGTTCAGCCTGTCCTGGGCTTCTTTAACCGTACTACCCAAATCCCGGTCGCGTACATTGAACAAAACGGTCCCCCGCAACAGGGCATTTTCAGATTGTATCATAGCAGGGCCATCACTAATTTTTATATCAGCAACGGATGATAAGGGAATTGGCCCATTATTAGTTGTTTGTACCAATGTACGTTTGATCGCATCCGGGTTATTGCGGTAATCTTGCGCCAGCCGCGCATTTACGCTAAACCGCTGCCGGCCTTCAACGGTAGTGGTTAGGTTCATACCGCCCAAGGCGCTTTCCACCACCTCGTTCACATCATCTACGCTTAGGCCGTACCGGCCAATCGCTTCTTTATTGATCTGGATATCCAGGTATTTACCGCCCGTAATCGGCTCAACATACAAGTCTTTTACCCCGTTAATGCCTTGCAAAGCCTGTTTCATACGGCTGGATAAAGCGTATATCGTATCCAGGTTCTGCCCGTAAACTTTTAAACCTACATCGGTACGAATACCTGTGGAGAGCATGTTAATCCGGTTGATGATGGGTTGTGTCCAACCATTCACTACACCGGGTATCTGCAATTTGGCATTCAGTTCATTGATAATATCTTCCTTTTTAATGCCCTTGCGCCATTCGCTTTTGGGTTTTAACAGGATAATAGTCTCAGTCATGCTGATTGGCGAATTATCGGTAGCGGTATTTGCACGCCCGGCTTTACCCAAAACATTTTTAACCTCGGGTACGCTTTTAATGATCTTATCCTGTACCTGTAAAAGCTGTTTAGCCTGTGAGTTGGATACATCGGGCTGGGTAACCGGCATAAACAGGATGGTGCCTTCATCCAGAGGAGGCATAAATTCGCTGCCAAGGCTTAACAGCAGGGGGATGCTGATCAATAAAGCAACAAGGTTGATCCCGATAGTTGTTTTACGCCAGGTAACGCACCAGTTGAGGATAGGCCGGTATAATTTTTCCAGTGTATTGGTTAAGGGATTGCGGTCATCTGCTCTTAATTTGCCTTTAAGGAAGAAAGAGATGAGCACCGGGGCCAATGTTACCGCAAGGATAGCATCTATGGCTAGTATAAATGTCTTTGTCCAGGCCAGCGGGCCAAACAGTTTGCCTTCCTGTCCCTCCAGTAAAAATACCGGGAGAAATGAAGCTACAATAATAAGTGTGGAAAAGAACACGCCACGGCCCACCTGTTTGCAGGATGCCTCGATAATTTTAATTCTTTCTGTTGTGGTCATGATTTTTCTTTTTCTTGTGCAATGGATAAATTCCGGTGCGAGTTTTCAACCATCACAATGCCGTTATCTACAATCACCCCAATCGCCAGCGCAATGCCTGTTAAAGACATGATATTGGAACTGATGCCAAATGCATTGAGCAGAATAAAGCTTGTTGCTATGGTAATTGGAATTTGAATAATGATGCTTAACGCGCTTTTAAAACTCAGTAAGAACAGGATCACTATAATGGATACTGTGATCATTTCTTCAATCAGCGTATGTTTAACAGAGCCTATCGCGCTTTCAATGAGCTCACTCCGGTCATATGCTATCTTAAATTTTACGCCCTGCGGCAATCCTTTTTGGATGTCGGCCATTTTATCTTTCACCGCATGAATCACCTTGTCGGCGTTCTCCCCGTAACGCATTACCACTATACCGCCTACTGCTTCGCCGTTGCCATTCTGGTCAAAAATACCCAGGCGTTCATCGCCACCCATTTGTACGGTGGCTATATCTTTGATCTTTACCGGTATGGTGTTGATTACGCCAACTGGGATGTTCTCCACATCGGATAAGGTTTTGATATAACCCAGGCCCCGAACAATATAGCCGCTACCGTTCATCTCAAACTTTCGTCCACCCACATCATTGTTATTGCTTTTGATGGATTTGAGTACCTGCGATAGCGGAATATTATAATAGTTGAGTTTATGCGGATCAATGGCTACCTGGTATTGCTTTTCAAAACCGCCGAAAGAGGCTACTTCACTAACACCCGGTACGGTTTGCAGCCCCAGTTTTAGATACCAGTCTTGCAGAGCCCTTTGTTCGCCCAGATCCATGCCTTTGGCATCCAGCGTGTACCATAAAATATGGCCAACCCCTGTGCCATCCGGCCCGAGGGTTGGCGTAATACCCTGGGGTAATAAGCGTTGTGCATAGTTAAGTCTTTCTAATACCCGGCTGCGTGCCCAATATACATCGGCTTTATCGTCAAAAATAATATAAACAAAGCTCATCCCAAACATGGAAGTGGCACGGATGGCTTTTACCTTGGGGATACCTTGCAGGTTACTCACCAATGGGTAAGTTACCTGGTCTTCCATAATTTGCGGGCTGCGGCCCTGCCATTCGGTAAATACAATCACCTGGTTCTCCGAGAGGTCGGGTATCGCATCAATAGGGTTTTCTTTTACTGCATATACTCCCCATCCAAAAAGAGCAGCGGCGATCAGCAAAACAATGTACCTGTTTTTTAAAGACAGGGAAATAAGTTGATTAATCATCTTAATAGTTTTATAAGCCCGGCAAGCCGTAAGCTGCCGGACTTAATGATTACATTTTCATTTTTTCAGCTTTCTTTTTGGCTGGTTCTTTTTTAACCAGCGTCATACCGCATTTAGGGCATTTGCCCGGTTTATCGCTCAACACTTCCGGATGCATCGGGCAGGTGTACTGCACTTTTACGGGTTTTACCTTTTTGGTTTTGCTGGTGTCTGATACCGTAGTACTGGTATGGGCTGCAAAAACGGTTACTGCTGAGAATAGGATGGCAACAGCCATTAACGTTACTTTTTTCATGAGTTTTAATTATTATGGTTTGATGATTAAATGCGCGTTGTTATAATTAGGAAGGATCTACTTTTGACAAGTAATAATTGACACTGTATTGTTGATGAATGGCATCGTAGGCCAATAGATCGCTGTTTGTTCTAAATCGGGTATCCAAAACTTCGAATGGCCGGCCGTTTCTATAAATCTTCTTTAAGTTTTCCAGCGTAAGCAAGTAAACTTTGTCTGAACCGTTTACACTAAAATAATGAGTGAGGATTGGTTTAAAAAGGTTAAGCTTATCGCCGGGGCGTTGGCGCTGGTAAATAATAATGGCACCGCGCTCTAAAACTTTGAAATCGGAAACGCGAAGATGTTTTATGGCAACAAGTGAATCTTGCGTTGAAGAAATAGTTGGAGCATTAAAGCTACCGGCTTGCACCAATGATTTTGATAAAACCAGGGCAAGCAAAATGATTGAAAATTTTAAAGTTTTCATTTTTAAAATACAGGTATACAGTTGCTAAAATAGTTTAGCAACAAATTGATGGATAGAAAATATTAATTAATATGTAGAACAGTCTAATTTGCTGGCATGGCAATTAAACAATAGGGGAGAAGTACCGGAGGTATTAAATTCTGTAGTTGGAGTAGAGGATATAAAGCGGGTAATGCTGGACCGGCGGTGCCTGGCTATTGTAACCAATTACTTTTTTTAAGGTTATTCTTTCTGCTAAAGCAGGAATGGAAAATACCGGGATAACTAAAGCAAACGAGTTTTTTAAGTTAATATCGGTTTTGGCCGAAACGTGATTGTCTTTTACCTTAAAGTTTGCCTTTACGGTTTTGCAACAATCGGAGCCGCTTATTGCCTTGCAGGCACTTTTTGATGCCGAACTAACAGACAGAGATATACTGGCTAATTTACCACAACAATAAAACTTGTTTATGGTAATTCCATAAACAGATACTGTGTAGATCAGTAGAAGTAATATGACTGCTATTCTTTTCACTGTGCTAAATTAAGGCAATTCTTCGATGCCTTTTTATATAATTATGGTAAAGTTTTATATTTTATCGATATTTTAATTTAGACATGTTAGTTAATCGCGCGTGATTGACAAATAAGTGGTCGCTTTTTGCTTCTGAACAGGTAACGATGCACGCCTTTTTAGGTGGTATTTAGAATTATTTGTTTTTGAAATGCCAGCGATTAAAATGATTTTAAAGAATCATCATGAAGTTTGTTTTCGCTTAAACTCGCTTGGCGTACAATTGTATTGTGCCTTAAATACCGTTGAAAAGTAATTGGGGCTTGTAAAGCCAACCATATAGGTTATTTCAGATATGGAGTACCCCTCATGAACTAACAGATATTTTGCTTTCTTTAACCGGCGATTCAAAATGTAATCGGTAATGCTGCAGCCCAATAAGGCTTTTACTTTGCGATACAGCTGCACCCGAGAAATACCTATGGTTTTACAAATGTCGTCTACATTAAAGTTTTCATTGGCCAGGTTTTGCTCTACAATACCTGCAAAATCATTAAGAAACTTTTTATCGAGTGATTTTGATACCGGTGTTTGGCCGTGGCTTACATCGCTTGTAAAGTG
>NZ_JACHCR010000042.1 GCF_014205845.1 Mucilaginibacter cryoferens | reverse complement strand
CCTATCGCACCATCTTTACCATCTGCTCCCGCAGGACCTTTCAGACCAGGGGTTACCGTAGTCGTGCCATCGGTATAAGTTATCGTGATCGCACCAGTTACAGGATCTGTTGTTGTACTTGAAATACCTTTACCATCTGCTCCTTTTGCGCCATCTTTACCATCTGTTCCCGCAGGGCCTTTTAAGCCCGGGGTTACTGTAGTAGTGCCGTCTGTATAAGTTATCGTGATCGCACCAGTTACAGAATCTGTTGTTGTACTTGAAATACCTTTACCATCAACGCCGTTAGTACCATTGGTACCAGCCGGGCCTTGAGCACCTACCGCACCATCTTTACCATCTGTTCCCGCAGGACCTTTCAGACCAGGGGTTACCGTAGTCGTGCCATCGGTATAAGTTATCGTGATCGCACCTGTTACAGGATCAGTCGTTGTACTTGAAATGCCTTTGCCATCAACCCCGTTAGTACCATTGGTACCAGCCGGGCCTTGAGCACCTATCGCACCATCTTTACCATCTGCTCCCGCAGGACCTTTCAGGCCAGGGGTTACTGTAGTCGTACCATCGGTATAAGTTATCGTGATCGTACCTGTTACAGGATCAGTCGTTGTACTTGAAATACCTTTGCCATCTGCACCTTTTGCACCATCAACACCGTTGGTACCATTCGTACCAGCAGCACCTTGAGCACCTACCGCACCATCTTTACCATCTGCTCCCGCAGGACCTTTCAGACCAGGGGTTACCGTAGTCGTACCATCAGTATAAGTTATCGTGATCGCCCCAGTTACAGGGTCAGTTGTTGTGCTTGAAATACCTTTTCCATCTGCTCCTTTTGCGCCGTCTTTACCGTCTGTTCCCGCAGGGCCTTTCAGACCAGGCGTTACCGTAGTCGTACCATCGGTATAAGTTATTGTGATCGCACCTGTTACAGGATCAGTTGTTGTACTTGAAATACCCTTTCCATCTGCTCCTTTTGCGCCATCTTTACCATCTGCTCCCGCAGGACCTTTCAGGCCAGGGGTTACCGTAGTCGTACCATCCGTATAAGTTATCGTGATCGCACCTGTTACAGGGTCAGTTGTTGTACTTGAAATACCCTTTCCATCTGCTCCTTTTGCGCCATCTTTACCATCTGCTCCATTCGCCCCCGCCGGACCTGTTGCTCCCTGAGGACCTACTGCGCCATCCTTGCCATCTGCTCCCGCAGGACCTTTCAGACCAGGCGTTACCGTAGTCGTACCATCGGTATAAGTTATCGTGATCGCACCTGTTACAGGATCAGTCGTTGTAGTTGAAATACCTTTTCCATCTGCACCTTTTGCACCATCAACACCGTTGGTACCATTCGTACCAGCAGCACCTTGAGCACCTACCGCACCATCTTTACCATCTGCTCCCGCAGGACCTTTCAGACCAGGCGTTACCGTAGTCGTACCATCAGTATAAGTTATCGTGATCGCCCCAGTTACCGGATCAGTCGTTGTAGTTGAAATACCTTTGCCATCTGCTCCTTTTGCGCCGTCTTTACCATCAACCCCGTTGGTGCCATTGGTACCAGCCGGACCCTGAGCACCTACCGCACCATCTTTACCATCAGCGCCCGCAGGACCTTTCAGACCAGGGGTTACCGTAGTCGTGCCATCAGTATAAGTTATCGTGATCGCACCAGTTACCGGATCAGTTGTTGTGCTTGAAATACCTTTACCATCAACCCCGTTAGTACCATTGGTACCAGCCGGGCCTTGAGCACCTACCGCACCATCTTTACCATCTGCTCCCGCAGGACCTTTCAGACCAGGGGTTACCGTAGTCGTGCCATCGGTATAAGTTATCGTGATCGCACCTGTTACAGGATCAGTCGTTGTAGTTGAAATGCCTTTGCCATCGGCGCCTTTTGCACCGTCTTTACCATCAACCCCGTTGGTGCCATTGGTTCCAGCAGCACCTTGAGGGCCTACCGCACCATCTTTACCATCAGCGCCCGCAGGACCTTTCAAACCAGGGGTTACCGTAGTCGTACCATCGGTATAAGTTATCGTGATCGCGCCTGTTACAGGGTCAGTTGTTGTAGTTGAAATACCTTTACCATCAACCCCGTTAGTACCTTTGGTACCAGCCGGGCCTTGAGCACCTACCGCACCATCTTTACCATCTGCTCCCGCAGGACCTTTCAGGCCAGGGGTTACCATAGTCGTGCCATCGGTATAAGTTATCGTGATCGCACCTGTTACAGGGTCAGTTGTTGTGCTTGAAATACCTTTTCCATCTGCTCCTTTTGCGCCGTCTTTACCGTCAACTCCGTTGGTTCCATTGGTACCAGCCGGACCCTGAGCACCTACCGCACCATCTTTACCATCTGTTCCCGCAGGACCTTTCAGACCAGGCGTTACCGTAGTCGTACCATCGGTATAAGTTATCGTGATCGCACCTGTTACAGGATCAGTCGTTGTACTTGAAATACCCTTTCCATCTGCTCCTTTTGCGCCATCTTTACCATCTGTTCCCGCAGGGCCTTTTAAGCCCGGGGTTACTGTAGTAGTGCCGTCTGTATAAGTTATCGTGATCGCACCAGTTACGGGATCAGTCGTTGTACTTGAAATACCTTTACCATCTGCACCTTTTGCACCGTCAACACCGTTGGTACCATTGGTTCCCGCAGGACCTTGAGCACCTACCGCACCATCTTTACCATCTGCTCCCGCAGGACCTTTCAGACCAGGGGTTACCGTAGTCGTACCATCAGTATAAGTTATCGTGATCGCCCCAGTTACAGGGTCAGTTGTTGTGCTTGAAATACCTTTTCCATCTGCTCCTTTTGCGCCGTCTTTACCGTCTGTTCCCGCAGGGCCTTTCAGACCAGGCGTTACCGTAGTCGTACCATCGGTATAAGTTATCGTGATCGAACCTGTTACAGGATCAGTTGTTGTAGTTGAAATACCTTTTCCGTCTGCTCCTTTTGCGCCGTCTTTACCGTCAATCCCATTGGTGCCGGCCGCGCCTGTCGCACCAGCCGGACCTTGAGTACCCACCGCACCATCTTTACCATCTGCTCCCGCAGGACCTTTCAAACCAGGGGTTACCGTAGTCGTACCATCCGTATAAGTTATCGTGATCGCACCTGTTACAGGGTCAGTTGTTGTAGTTGAAATACCCTTTCCATCTGCACCTTTTGCACCATCAACACCGTTGGTACCATTCGTTCCCGCAGGACCTTTCAGACCCGGGGTTACCGTAGTCGTACCATCGGTATATGTTATCGTGATCGCACCTGTTACGGGATCAGTCGTTGTACTTGAAATACCTTTTCCATCTGCACCTTTTGCACCGTCAACACCGTTGGTACCATTGGTTCCCGCAGGACCTTTCAGACCCGGGGTTACCGTAGTCGTACCATCGGTATATGTTATCGTGATCGCACCTGTTATAGGATCAGTTGTTGTAGTTGAAATGCCTTTGCCATCTGCGCCTTTTGCACCATTGATATTTGTCCATGTATTTGTAGCCTGGTTATAAACCCAGGTACCGCTGTCGTTCATAACTATGGTAACACCGGCACCTGGACCACCGGCCTGACCAGGGATTCCGGGCGCTCCTGTTTTCCCCGGCTGCGCCTGCACCCCTACAATACCAGGGTCTCCTTTATCACCTTTTGGGCCGTTGATATTTGTCCAGGTATTCGTGGCCTGGCTATAAATCCAGGTGCCACTACCGTTTGTAACTATAGTAACCCCCTCCCCGGGACCACCAGGCTGACCTGGTATCCCTGGAGTACCCGTTTTCCCTGGTTGTGCCTCTATGACTAAGGTGCCGGGGTCCCCTTTAGTTCCTTTAATAAAGACCCATTTAGTTCCGTCATCATAATAGATACCGGGCACAACATCCTCATGAAAAGCTATATTATAAACCATCATGCCCGCCACATGCGCGGTTAATGGAAAGGCATCTATTGTTCGCCTCAAAGCCACCCTGGTATGCAACAATCCCTTATTTGAACTCTCCAACTCCAGGATTGCATCCTTATTAGGTAGATTTCCATTACTAACAGTACCGTCCTTTACTTTTTGCTGAGCAACAGCACCCAACGTGGCTATCGAGAGGGCAAAACTGATGAGTAGCGTTTTTTTCATATGTTTAAATTATAATAACCCCATCACCATTGATGGTCATTACTTTGTGAATACTTTTTATGATGCTAGTACTTTGACTCAATCAAGTAACTTGATATATTATCTTAAATATTGATTGGAAATACCCGATCAGAAATACCTGCAATGAAGATTTAATTCAGATGTTCAAAATGATGAACCTGCTTCCTTTTATTGCGGGACGCAAAGGAATAATTTAACAGAGAAGAAAAAAAAAATTAAAGCACTCACATCTACACACTAGACAAGTAATTGATTATTAGATTTTTATAAAAAAATAACTAATAATTAGTTTCTTTTAAAGTTCACTGGACAATATTTATGGATCAAATTCGTTTGCATCACAATAAAATATCCAGCTGACATATGCCGAAAAGAATGAAAGTGTAGAACTCCAAATGATTGAAGAATTCTGAAATGGGTTAAGACGACAAAAGATAATTCCAACTGTGTCGGTAACGCTTAGATTCGTTCTTTTAAATTATCAACCTGATTTATTATATATTCTACCCGGCTAAATTCCTTGCCCACATAAATTTCGAAATTTTCTACCAGGTTATTCAACGCTGTATAGTAAGAGATCACTTTTGTTCGCGGCCATTTCGCACAAAAAATGATTATCTTCATTTGCGCCTAAAAGGGTTTTCGTAAAATCTAAGAGAATTTATCTCCAGCCTTTCGCCACAAAAGCCACCAAAATACATATCACATTTGGTGTCGACTTTTTATCAATCCAAATCGAAAACCATTCCATAGTACTATAAAAGCCTTGAACAATTCATTAAAAAATTCCAAGGCTATATTAGATAGTCGAATGTTTTCTTTCGTTTTAAAAAGCGTGCTTATATCATTTATATTGTAAGTGGAATTATAAAAAAGACAGTTGACTTTTTTGACAAATAGAAAAATGACCAAAAATGCGCGTACTCTTTACAGTAATCATTTTTTATGCTTTTTCCTTAAGAGAAAACCCTCAGGGCTTAAGATGAAAAATCAAATAGCTTTAAAATAAGCCCTCATAGAATAATGCACCCCAATCCCCCCTTTTTCTTCATTCTGCAAACAACAACAATCCAGCACGCAAATAATTGACTTTCAGAGCTCAACATATTTCTAAGTAGATGTGAGTAGACAAATTACACTGACATACTCTTACAAGTTGTTTCCTTTGCGGCAATTGAAAGCCGAAAAGAGAAATTGACGGCAATTACTTTGTCTTCACTTTATAATTTAATGAATTTAACCTATACTTGGATTTTAGCCAGAAAAATCCTATTCATATTTCTGGGATTCGCAATTATCTTTTCAATTGTATCACTCGTTATACGCGGTTCACTTACTACAAAACTAAAGAATACGTCTAAGCTCGCAAAAGATCTTGGCCAAGACCAATCCAGACCAGAAAAAATTTTATTACTGATTCATAGTGCAGAAGATGATTTCCAGGAGTCACTATTAGATGCCGATAACAACAAAGGCGCCAGCTATAAGGCCAAGTTGTCGCTGGTTTTTAATATTATCGACACCTTGTTGAAAGAAAAGGTTGACACATCACGATTAACTGCTTTGGAAAGAAATCGGGTGAAATTTTGGTATGGTAAAAAACTAGGGCTCTCCCATAAACTATATTTACTCAAACATGAGCAAGATTCACTTCTTACCGGCTATGCTCATTTTAATCAAGAAAAAGATGGAAAATTTCAAAAGTTCGATACAAGCATCCATATCCATCAGAAAAATGAAAAAAACAAAACAGACACTGTTCGTAAAGTAATACCATTGAAAAAAAAGAGCCTGTTTGGCAGGCTGAAAGATGCAATTTCTAATAAAAACGATGTTTCAGCAATAGAAATTAACCATAACAGAGATACCCACGTAACAGATTCCTATACCCAAAAAGTCGTAGCAAACAACAAGAATATCTATGCGAAAAAGTTGCAGCAACTGCAGCAGCAACATAGCAGGTTGCTTGACCTACAAGGCGAATTAATCTCGCTGAACACCCATATTAGCAATGAACTGGAACGCCTTATTAATGATGTTAAGGATCTTAATTACAAAATATCCGATGACTTCAGGGAAGTAACGCTTAAAAATTATAAAGAAGCTACAATATTATTAAATAGGCTTTACACAGCGGCCTTTCTTCTTATTTTCGTTTTTGCGGGAATATTGGTTATGTTTATTATTCAGCTTAACAAAGCTGAACTTTTTCTGAGAGAAGAAAATGCCCTATCGATTAATCTTGCTCAACAGAAAATAGAAGAATTAGTAAAGAAAGTCGAATTGAGCGAAGGTAAACAGTCCGCTTCTCAAATGGAGGAGTTAAAGGAGATTATACAGCTCATCGTTAACAATAACCCGGCGTTCCTGATGAAATTTAATGATTACGATCCTGCGTTCAGCAAAAAAATCCTTTCCATCGCACCTAATATGGTCGCGACAGAGATTGAATTCTGCGTATTACTCCGACTGAACTTTGAAACAAAGGAAATCGCCCGTTATACTAAAACTTCCGTACGTGCGGTGGAAGGCAAAAAATATAGGATAAGAAAAAAATTGGACATTCCTTCTGATCAAGACATCAATATCTGGATGACCAATATTTAAGTTCAAACTTTTCCGGTGTCAAGGTGTGATAAACATAATAAATACCCAATATCTCCGTGATTCTGGCTTAAGAACGATAATTGTCAATTATTTAGATATTTCAGTGATACAACCATGAATTAGCATTTTTTGTCGTAAAATACTGAAAACTAAGCTCGGATATTGGTCGAAAATCACTAATATTAATTAAAGGTTTAACCCATACCATCTTGCAAGTGATGATGAGGATCTTTTAAAAACAATTGGCGCGTATATTGATTTTTTGGGGATCGTATCCCTGAACAAGGCAACTGGAAGCCACACTACATTACGTGTAACCCCTCCTAAAAACCGGACTGCTTAAAGAACGAAAAGTCTTAACTTTAACCAGTCAAACGATGAAGAACTCGATTATTACCGAAGCCCAGATTGTAAAGGCCATCAAGGAATATGAAGGTGGCCGTGAGCTAACCGATGTATGCCGCGAACCGGGCGTGCACAAATCCACCTTTTATAACTGGCGTAAAAAGTATGCCGGCATGGACAGCTAAAAGAGCTGGAGGAAGAGAATCGTAAACTAAAGCACATGTATGCAGAACTGGCTTTAGATCACAGCTTACTAAAAGACGTACTCTCAAAAAAGTTTTAAAACCCTGCCAGCGTAAGGACATTGTTGCTTATTAATGGTATTCCGTCAGGTAAGCATTAGCAGGGCTTGCCGGGTAGTAAAGCTGCCCAAATCCATGTATTATTATAAGAACTTCAGTGATGATTCAGAGACCATTGATAAGTTGCTGGAACTGTCCGAAAAGCATCCCACCGAGGGTCAGGATCTGTATTACAGCAGAATTCGGCAACAAGGCATGCTATGGAACTAAAAGCGTGTAAGACGAGTTTACCTGTTATTGGGCATGAATCGCCGCAGAAAGGTCCGCAGACGCGTGCCTGCACGCGTTAAAGTGCCATTGGTCGTACCTGAACAGGCTGGAGATACCTGGTCTATGGACTTCATGTGTGATGTGCTGATGAACAAAAGAAGGTTTCGAACACTGAATATCATTGATGATTTTAACCGGGAGGCTATTGCCGTGGAAGCAGCTTATACGATGCCTGCCATGCGGGTAACGCAGATTCTGGAGCGAACCATTCATGAACAAGGTAGGCCAAGCTGCATCAGGGTAGATAATGGCCCTGAGTTTATCAGTAAAGAGTTCAAGGATTGGTGTGAAAGCAAGGGTATAAAAGTCCAGTACACACAGCCCGGCAAGCCTATGCAAAACGGCTATATCGAACGGTTCAATAGAACCTTCCGGGAAAACATACTGGATGCTTACTTATTTGAAGACATCAATCAGGTACAGGTTTTAGCCGATGAATGGATGGAAGATTACAATTACAGCAGGCCGCATGAAGCATTGGGAGGTATAACGCCAGACCTGTATAAGCGGCTAAACTGTGGGGATATTGAAAACTCTGCCGAGTTTTCAATATCCCCACAGTTCCAACAACAATAATTATACTTTTGAATTAAATAAGTCTATAAAATACCAATCCGAGCTAAGGAAGGGTTACATATGCAGCAGCCTATTAGGGGCAGCGTTCTCCCTATCAGAAAATAAACAAACTAACCGTCCTGTAGATTTCGGCAATTGGCTAAAAGCAGGACTGAATTTACCCCGTTACCAGAGGCAACGCCCAATTTACTTTCGAACCTGAAATTGATCAGCTTAGTACCGCAGGCGCTGGTATAATTCAAATAGAATCCATGCGTTAATAATGTTCCGGATATGGCCCTCCCGTTCGCGTGTACATCTCCGTAAGGCAATGGGTATTAAAAAAAAGTAGTCTTTTTCGTTTTAGTATGTATGTTATCATCGCCGAAGTAGTTTTACGCGCAAAATAAAAGACCTGTCTTCCGTACGAATAGGATCTGATTTTCAGCGAATAGATTGGCAATGTGTCAGGAATCACCACGAGGCGTTGCCCAAACGTTTTACGCATTTATGTTAAATTCAATTTTAAATTGAATCCCCTGGCCTTCTGTACTCTCGATGGCTATCTTCCCACCCAGTGCTTCGACGTGTGATTTTACCATAAACAACCCCATGCCTTTACCTGCAATATGGTTATGGAATCTATTATATAACCCAAAAACCTTATCGCCATTCTTTTGAAGATCAATCCCCATTCCGTTGTCAATAAAAACCAATTCGACTTTATTGTTGATATTCCGGCTTTTTATTTCAATAATAGTTTGAACATTTGGTTTACGGTATTTAATACTATTGGAAATCAAATTATAGAAAACACTGTGCAAATATATCTTTAAAGTCAAAAGCTCATTGATTTCAGAAAAATCGCATCGAATCTCGATATCATACGATTGCATCAAGTCCTTGATGTGTGTTTTTATATTGTCAACCAGATCAGAAAATCGGACCAGCTCCTTAGTCGTATTGATTTCACGCTTTATTTCTAAAATAAGATTAAGGTCTTTGATAATATCGTCAAGCTTTACACCAGACAGGTTTATGGCGGCGTACAGGAATTCCTTATCTCCTACGCTTAGGCCTGGGTCGGTCAGCACATTGGATGCTCCGATAATATTAACGAGGGGCGCTCTTAGATTATGGGAAATGATATAAGCGAACTGCTCCAACTCCGTATTCCGCAGCATGAGGTCATTAATCATTTTAGTACGCTCCATTTCCGCCATTTTTCTTTCAGTAACATCCTGCAGAATACCAAAAATACGGATTGGCCGCCGTTTTTTATCAAACTGTAATCTTACTTCACTATAGCCATATCTAAGGGCTCCATCTTTCCGTTTGAACCTAAAATCGAAAATGGAGTTTTGAAAGGTCGTTAAACATTGGGTCATTGCCATTTTTACATCGCTCAGATCGTCTGGATGAACAAATGATAGGAACAACTGTTTAGAGGGAGTGACCTCTTCCTTATTTAAACCATAAATTTTATAAATCTCATCCGACCAGATCTCCGAACGCTGGTCCATATCACATTCGAAATTCCCTATTTTAGCTAAAGATTGAGCTTCCTTTAAACGCGACTCACTCTGTGCCAGCTCTTGTTCTATTTTTCTTCGCCCAGTAATTTCGGATATCATCGCTAGGGCGCCAATATACCCCCCTGCTTCATTAAAAATGGGACTAGCCGACAATTGGGCCCAAATAGGCTTCCCGCTTTTTGTTATAAACTTAGTTTCCTCTGTTTCGCTAATTCCATTTTTTCTCCTTTCAAGCTGTTCTCTCGCGATTTGCTGCCCTGTTTCATCTTTAAACGAAAAATTGGTTCGACCAATCATTTCCTCTTCAGTATATTCGAGTATTTCGCACATTCGTTTATTGACAAAAATGGTTTTGTTATGTTCATCTAGCACCCAGATGCCCTCCTGGGATGTTTCAACAATCTGGCGGTAGCGTCTTTCACTATTTATTAGTCTATCTTGTGTCTGTTTAATTTTTGTAATATCCCGCGAGCGACAGGCAACACCAATAATCTCAGTTCCAAGCTGAATAGGGTAAAATGAAACCTCGGCATAGTTATCATTATTATGTCGGATTTCTTTAAAGGAGACTCCGGTAAGAGCCCGCTCATAAAATTTTGTATAGGCGACCGCCAGATCTGGTTGAATTTCATTTGGAAGAACAGACTCTCCTTTTACAATAGCATGGCCCGATATTGTTTCCAACGCTCTTTTAAAGGGCTCATTACAGGTAATAAGATTTAATTTCCTGTCGACACTCCATATCAGATCATCTGTACTATTGATGAGGGCGTTCAGGTTATTTTTATCAAACTCCCGCTGCTGTTCTTCTGTTTTCTCTTCAGTAATACCATTAATATCATTGTTTGTTGCCTGCGTCATAATAATAACATGTTATGGGTCAACGGAATAAAAAGCTCTAGTAAAGTTTTCATGATTTCAATTTGACACAAAGCAAACAAAACGAAAAGAAATATCAGGATAAACAACTACACACATCTACCCATAGCTGGCAATGACATCTAAATCAAGAGATATTAGGACGACCGAAACAAAACAATGTATTGGCCATCTATATTGACATATTGGTCTTTTTGCAAACCTGTTTTTTATCCGGTATTTCCCCCTACTCCGCCCAACAGAATGGTCTTTACCGAGGTAATATAGTTCACTAAAGCATCCATTCCATTTCGGATTTATCTGAAACTCTCCATTCCGTAAAGTGTGGTTTTGCTTGCCAAGAGCCATTTTTAAACACCTAATAAACATTTTTTTATATCCGTACGTAGATGCGTGTATCTTCATTTGATAGCCCCAAAGCACGTTAAAGTCGATATTGACTTGTTATGGTCTCAAGTAGTATGCCTCTTTTGATTCGTGAATATTTGATTTACCATTTAAAATAGTAATTTATTTCATGGGAGTCGGTTAACTTTTCTTGTTCCCGGTCAATCGAATTTAAACCAGCGCAGAGAACCGTTTCCGGTTTTGAAGTCTTCCGCCGGATAACCAAATATCGCTAATATTAGCAAAAACTATACCCTACTATTTGCGTCGGAAAATCACTTTGGTGAGCGGCATTTTAATAATAAAATAAAGCACCCTGTATTTAAGCACCGTTTCGCCTTATTAAAACGGTCAAAAAAACATCCTGAACTGTACGTAATTGCTCCTGAAAATCCTTCACCTCCGAGCTAATTACTCGGGTAGCTACAAGTTTCCCGTTTTTCAGCATCGAGAATTTTGCATCGGATCTGGATAAAGTCAGGCAGATATTAGTTCTTCTAAGAATAGGTTCATTCAGCGCACAAAAGTTTGCAATATGTAGTGTTTTTGTCACCTTATTCTCAAAAATAAGCTTACCTGAAATCTTATCTAAACCGATTACAGCAATATTAAAATACTCTGTGCCAAGATCTGCACTAATAAGAAATTCAACAAATAATTCTGCGCTTGAATATACATTTTTCATCATGATAAGGTTATGCAAGTCTACTACTTTCTAAACGTCATTGCGCCGCACTTCTAATTTAATTACAGATTTGAGAACTTTATTTCACTCACCTAAACTCCTTAAATCCCTACTTATCAACCAGTCTTACAAAAGCACTCTTCGCCTGACCTCATAAAATATGATAAAACAGTCTTTAACAATATATCTTTACTTTCTTTAAAAGTCTTTTCATGTAAACCGTCTCTCAATCCGCTTCTTTTTAAATCAATCAGGCGTTTGATCATGTACAAGCTAATAAGCGCTCCGGATGACAATCATCGTATGCATAAGTTCATTTTTTATAATTATACGCAATCATATTCCTTAAGGTTTAAAAAAAAGATACAAATTCAATGCTGCTGACGGTCAGCGTTTTTTACGCTACATCAATATATTAATCTTGATTGTGTAGATGTAAGTAGTTTTACTTTATGTTTATTTTTTTCCTTCTCGGTTACTTTGCGCCCATTATGTTAAACGTCGAAAATCCTCTCGCTCCTGAATTTAAACCAATGCACAAAGAAAAACCTTACCTGTATTGCCGTCGCTGCTCCCAGCCCTTTCATTACCGTGTAAAAAGAAATTGGGTTGGGCGTAACTTCTTGTTTCTTATCCCTCTGCAAAAGTTCTTTTGCGCTAAGTGCATGAAGAACCGCTATCGGCTAATGACAGAGACGAAAGTACGCAGATACAAGGTCTGAGTTTATCAGAAGTAAAGCAGATAAATGGGTTGGCCGCTGGTTTCTGCATCCCTAGAACATGCAGAAACCCCGGCAAGCCAGTTCGCTGCATTAAATATATCGCGCATGTTACTTCTCAGCCGCCAAAACTGTGGTGAATACCCGTACCTACACTCCAGAAAGTCACTATCCATCGCCCTCATGTATGGCTTGGTTACATGTTGATATACTGCACGAATTTTTGATCGTGTAAACTAATCGCTTTTCACATGATCCTTGAACGTATTTTATTTCTAAAATACGAGCCGCTTGGTTAATTTTAACCGGAATGCTATGCATTCCTTCATATAGTATACAACAAAGTGATAGTATCTATTCAACAGAAGCGCTGGTCCCCCAGATTATACACAGTATTGAAGAAAAAAAGCATTATTATTGACGACAATTTATAACAATGTGCCTGCGAATTACAAAAATCTGGATGATAAAAAAGCCTTTTGGGACAGCAAGGCTGATGTCCCAAAAGGCGCCTTCTCTGGCTTACATCAGCGACACGGTTTCTGTTACCGGATCTTTAGCGCACTGTTAAGGGTGAGATTTGAATGTAAGGAGTACAACAAGATCAAAGTTCCGCCGGTACAATTGATTTACTATTTTAATACATATACACTGTAACCAATAGGTGTATTTATTTCCATATGCTTTGACTGTTTGGATAGCTACGGATGGGCAGCAGTTGCTTTTGGGGTTGCAGCAGCCATTATTAGTAGGTTGCAAAATACCCATGTAAGTAAGCGTTACAGAACTCTCCTGGATATTTTTCCAAATGACATAATTTACTAGTACTCGTTTACTATTGGAGCTTCTGGGGCATTCTTTTTGACCGATTCCATACCATTGTCACGTCCGACTTCAGTTTCATACATTGGACTTGTACCAATAATCTCCCCATTTAAGGCCTTCAAATTAAAATAAAACTTTTTGTTATTAGACATAGCCCACTCATAGTGTTTATCCCCAGCAGCATTTTTCTTAACTGATGCTATGCCGCCATGCATTGCTGCTATAGAGGTATAAGCTTCTCCAATCAGAATAACCTGTCCGTTCTTGTCTAATAGATTAAAATAATACTGACCGTCGTTTCCTTTTTTTGTTGAAAATTTCCTCATGATTGATTTGTTATTTAAAATTAATGGTTTATTGACCTCATACACATGGTTAAAATTCTGACATCTAAAATTCATGTTAAATCAAGCTGTTTAGCTACCTTTTAAAAGTCTTACTATCGTACCAGTAGAACAACTCCGGAAAAAACAGTAACAAAATAACTCCACCCAGGGAGATGTAATCCCAGTAGACCCAAAACCCGCCCGCCTAACCATCCGCCAGAAAACCTGCAACGCCGCCTAAAATTAAATGTAAAATCATGTCTCACTTGTTACTGTTTAACCGGTTGTGCACCAAAGAAACAGGTAAAAGATCATTTTTTATAAAAAACAGCCTACTCACATCTACTTGATAGGTAAATCCTCGACTCTTCATTGAAAAAACGAATCTTGAGCAAACTGTAATCTGTCGCCAAAAGAACTCCCTGTTCATTTAATCGCTTTCCTAAATTCCGGTAGCAAGGCCTCGGTAAATTCAAAAATTCTTTAACGGGTGTTTCAAATAAATCCGATAGTTGTTTTGTCGCCGAATAAATAAGTATTAGAAAATTTAGCAGGGGTAATTGACCCGTTGTCTACACATTATACCACACAAATACTGTAGTCAACGAACGACGACCATATTAACTGATAGCTCCCCGGTTAGTGGTAGTCACCCAGCGAAACTCAACCAAACACTCAAAAAACAGCCCCAATTACAAACGAAATCCCATAAAGCAGTAGACTATAATGTCCAGTTCATGAATTATATAAGATCCCCGCGATCATCATCAATTAAAATACGACATAATCAAATTTGAGTGTAGTATATAAATATTTCTATTGAGTTGCTATTGAGGCGCTACAAATCTCATCTAGCCTCACAATGGATGGCATTTGGTCGAAAAATGGAATTATGGATGGCAAGAATTTGGATTACTAGTTAGAGGATAATTTCATAAATATACCGAGTGAAAATTTATTTAAATATATGGCAAAAGAACAACTTCAGCCTGTGCAAAAAAAAGAGAAGATTTTAGCGCATTGGGAAGCCATTGATAGAAATCTCTGATCAATGGCTTTAAATTATTATCATCTAAGTTGTAATAGCCACTATTTGATCTGACAGTTGGGTTGTTTTATAAGTTGTCAGATGTGATTTGTGAATATAGCTTTTTCTCTTCTAAATGCATCGA
>NZ_JACHCR010000041.1 GCF_014205845.1 Mucilaginibacter cryoferens | reverse complement strand
GGATTGCTTCGTCGTACCTCCTCGCAAGGACGGTCTTTTTTTAAGATGTCATTACTGTTTTTTCTGGGTTACCCCCGGTTGTCACTCGCAATGACATAGTTTTAAAGCATTGACTATCAGAACTTTCTTTACGAATTAAACGTAATCTCCCAATCACATAGTTTTAAAACCCAAAAGCCCCCCGTCCGCCCAAACACCGATACCCCAAAGCGGACGGACACCCTGAAAAATCCATCATCCAAAAATCCTTACTCCAAAAATCTTTACTCCTTGCTCCTTGCTGCCTAAATCCTTGCTCCCCAAAAATCACAGTATCTGGTTAAACTCCAGTCGCTCTCCATCTGGGCCGGTGATGTTGAAGTATTTGCAGCCGTTTTTCCAGAAATGAAGAAAAACCGGGGCGGGTTCCAGCACGTTAAAGCCGGCCTGGGAGATGGTTTTAAAAGCTTCGTCGATATCGTTTACATCAAAAGCTACGTGATCTATATGGCCGTTGCTGCGGCTGCGAATTTCGGCAAGGGCTGCCGGGGGCAGTTGGTACAGCTCTATTACCATGCTGTTAAACTGCATCATTACGCAGGTGCCGGTGTCGCCATTATCTATAAAGGGGGCTTCCATTACATTGGTAAAGCCCAGCTGGCTGTAAAATTGCTGCGATGCCACGATGTTGGTAACCGGGACGCCGATGTGCTGTATAGCGTTGATTGTTAAATTGATACTGTTTGCCATAGTAGGTTATATTTGTAGGTAATTGATTTGTAAAAACAAGTTAACTAAGTTAAATGATTTTACACAGTGGTAACACATTTGCCATAAATTGCTGTTAAACTTGCAGCGAATTATAACACATAAATGAAGATCGGAATTGTTTGTTACCCAACCTTCGGCGGAAGCGGAGTGGTTGCTACTGAACTTGGTAAAGCCCTTGCAGACCGCGGTCACCAGGTGCATTTTGTTACCTATAACCAGCCTGCACGCCTGGATCTTTTTTCCGAAAACCTGTTTTACCACGAGGTTTCGGTAAGTAATTATCCGCTGTTTGATTTTCCGCCCTATGAACTGGCCCTGGCCAGCCGACTGGTTGATGTGGTGCGCCACGAGAAGCTGGATGTACTGCACGTGCATTACGCCATTCCGCATGCCTCGGCGGCCTTTATGGCCAAGCAGATACTGGAAACTTATGGTATTTATATCCCGGTGGTTACCACGCTGCACGGTACCGATATTACCCTGGTGGGTAAAGATCGTACGTTTAAGCCGGTGGTTACCTTCTCCATCAATAAATCCGACGGTGTAACCGCCGTATCAGAAAACCTGCGCGAGGATACCTATAAGTTTTTTGAGATAGAGAACGATATTAAGGTGATCCCCAACTTTATAGATCTTAACCGTTTTAGCCTCAAAGCCAAAGATCACTTTAAAAAAGCTATAGCCCCATCGGGCGAAAAAGTGCTGGTGCATACCTCCAACTTCCGCAAGGTAAAACGTACCGAAGATGTGGTGAAGATATTTGCCCAAGTGGTTAAAACTATCCCATCCAAACTGCTGATGGTAGGCGACGGTCCCGAACGCTCTGGCTGCGAACAGCTGTGCCGCGACCTGGGTGTTACCGACAACGTACGCTTTTTGGGCAAGCAGGATGCCATTGAAGAGATCCTCTCGGTAGCCGACCTTTTCCTGATGCCATCGCAATCAGAAAGTTTTGGTTTGGCAGCCTTAGAGGCCATGGCCTGCAAGGTACCCGTAATAAGCAGCAACGCCGGCGGTTTGCCCGAGCTGAATGTTGACGGCGAAACCGGCTTTTTATGTGATGTTGGCGATGTTGACACCATGGCCGCCAAAGCCATCTACATACTGGAAGACGAAGCCCGCCTGGAAACTTTTAAAAATAACGCCCTTGCCCGCGCCAAACAGTTCGACCTGGCAACCATATTGCCCGTTTACGAAAACTATTACCTGGAAGTGATTGAGAAATGCAAAGGTAAAGTGGAGAAGTGTAAGGGTAATTTAGCTTAAGTCTGGATTCTTATGTTGGACGTTTTAAGTGTTACGTTCTAAGTATAGAAAAGAGAAAAGTCTGACTTGGGACTTCCGACCTAAAACTTCCAACTTAAAACCTCCGACCTACAACTTAAGACTCAATATGCTGTAGCGCGTAATTGATAAAATTACTCGTGAGCCCGTAATCTTCGGTGCCTTTACGGCGGATGAAGAAGAAATCGCGGGTTATTTTTAATCCTTCTACAGGTACTTCAACCAGGTCGCCTTCGGCCAGCTGGCGGATGATGGATGGGCGGGGCATAAAGCCCAGGCACTGATCGGCCAGCAGAAAGTTTTTAAGCGCCTCGGTGCCGCCCAGACGGATTTTTACCGATAAGTCGGCCGGTTTAATATGCAGCGCCGAAAGCGACTTTAACACCGCGTTCAACGTACCCGAACCACGCTCCCTTACTGCCAGCGGTGTTTTTACAAACTGCTTTAAACTTAACGACCGCCCCGCCAGCGGACTTTTTGCCGAACATACCGGAATCACCTCATCACTCATAAACGGCTTATACGATACCGTGGTAAGCTTATTATCTACCTCAATAATGCCAATATCCACCTCATGGTTAAGCAGCGCGTTTAAAATATACTCGGAGTTACGGTTCACCAGCTGAATATCTACATTGGCATATTCGCGCTGAAAGCCCGATAGTATAGATGGCAATATATACAGCGCGATGGTAGTACTGGCCCCCAAACGCAAATGCCCCGCCGCTTGCGACAGGTTGCTGAGCACCGATAGATCGTACTCAATTTTACGTTCAATTTCGGTGGCCTGCTGCAGGTATTCGTTCAGCTTTTTACCGGCTTCGGTAAGTAATATGCTGTTGCCCTTGCGTTCAAACAGCGGCACTTTGTACTGATCTTCTAACGCTTTAATGTGCTTGCTGATGGCCGGCTGGGTTACAAACAGCACCTGTGCCGCCTTTGAGAAACTCAAATTGGCAGCAACTTCCATAAAAACACGGTGAGCGAAAGAGATCATAGAGGTTGTCTAAATTTGATTTATTAATGCTTTTGTAGTTCTAATGAAACATATATTCAAGCGTCATTGCGAGGCACGAAGCAATCTCTATGCTATACAGAGAGGATTTGCATTTCCAACCTGCCTGTGTAGAGATTGCTTCGTACCTCGCAATGACGGTATGCTTTTGTGTTTTTACACAGCTTCATAGATCAACTAACTTTAATTCAAAGCCGGGACGAATATCGTCAAAATGGCATTCAATGGCGTCAGCAATATTAATTTCAAGTAGTGCCAACGTTTCTGCCTGGGTAAATATAGATTGGTTTATAGCCCTCGCGTTAAATCCACCTTCTTCCGCACGTTCAATAAGGAAGGTTATTTTATCCATATATATTAACTTTTTACCTTCTCAAAAAACTGCCCGTTAAATCTGTAGGTGATAAACTTGCGGGTCATGTTGCCTTTATAGTCAACCAGTGGGGTGAGGATAACTTTGGCCTTGCTATCAAAAGTAATACTGGGGAAAGTGTCCCAGTCGGCTACCGATTGCAGGCTGTACTCGTAATACAGCCTACTCAGCACCGCGGTGGGGGTTTTAACCATCGGCACCCTACCGTTCAACACTCCTTTTTCAATGGCATAAGCCCTTATACCCTGCCCCGCTTTGGTGGCCGATAATATAGAATTATAAACCGCCAGGTACACCGTTTTGTTATTAGCTACCAGCGTGTATATCTTCGGAAACCAGTAAGCCTCCTTACCCGGCGCATCCATTTTTAACAGCGATAGCGTTTGCCCGCCAACCTTGTATTGCAGTATATTATCAAAATCGTATCCAGTGGTACCCAACCGGGTATCCCAGGAGTAGGTACGAAACTGGCCATCGGCCGATGTAGCGATCACCAGCCGCTCTTTAACCAGCGACGTAAACTTCAGATCGATAGTGAACGGATATTTAGATGTATAATATTTAAGCTTGTAGGCAAACATACTGTTCATCTTTTTGAGCGAATCAACAGCCTTCCACTCCTTTTTGTGGTTACCATAATAATTAACCCGGTTAAAAATCCGCAGCAGATCGGCCTCGATAGCCTGCGGACTGCTGATATTTTGGGCCGATACCTTTGCCGTAACCAAACAGCAACATAAAACAACGATTAGCTTAAAGGCTTTCATTGGTAACAAGTTAGTAAAAAACCGCTGCAATGATAAATAATAGTTACAATTTATAGCTATCAAATAAAAATAGGGATAACCGTGTGGGTATCCCTATTCAAATTATCTTCTTAAAGCCCTCTCCTTTGGAGAGGGGTGGGTGAGGCTACGCCTCTACCGGCGCGCCTATCAAATGCTTGGCAGCCAGGTACTCGGCAATTTGTACGGCGTTGGTAGCAGCACCTTTGCGCAGGTTGTCTGATACTATCCAGCAGTTTAGGGTATTGGCCTGACTTTCGTCGCGGCGTAACCGGCCTACAAAAACCTCGTCTTTATCGTGCGCGTCTAACGGCATTGGGTATTTAAGGTTGGCCGTATCATCAACCACCACAATACCCGGCGACGCAGCCAGCAGCTCGCGCACTTCGCCCAAATCAAAATCGTGCAAAAACTCAATATTAACCGACTCCGAGTGACCGCCCATAACCGGGATGCGCACCGTAGTAGCGGTAACCTTAATACTGTTGTCGCCCATAATCTTTTGGGTTTCCAGTATCATTTTCATCTCCTCTTTGGTGTAACCGTTGTCGGTGAAAACATCAATCTGAGGGATTACGTTCAGGTCTATCTGGTATGGGTAAACCTTCGGTCCGTCAATACCTTTACGCTCGTTAAACAGCTGGTCAACAGCTTTAACACCCGTACCGGTTACAGATTGATAGGTAGAAACCACCACCCTTTTAATTTTATATTTATCGTGCAGCGGTTTTAGCGCCACCACCATTTGTATGGTTGAGCAATTTGGGTTGGCAATAATTTTATCTTCGGCAGTTAATACATCGGCATTAACTTCGGGCACAACCAGTTTTTTGGTTGGGTCCATACGCCAGGCCGACGAGTTATCAATAACCGTAGTACCGGCCGCCGCAAAAAGCGGAGCCTGCTCCAATGAAGTGCTGCCGCCGGCGCTAAAAATAGCAACATCCGGCTTCATCTTAATCGCATCCTCAACAGAAACCACCTTATACTGCTTACCCTTAAAAGTAATTTCTTTACCAATACTTTTAGCGGAAGCTACGGGAATTAATTCTGTAACGGGGAAGTTGCGTTCTGCCAGAACCTGCAACATTTTGGTACCTACCAAGCCGGTAGCACCTACAACTGCGATTTTCATTGTGTTAATTTGTTAAATAATAAACTCTAAACCCCAAATATGCACATTTTTATATAATCTACCAATTTGGTAGTTGAATAGACGATGATTGGCAGGCGCTTAAGGGCCTGGAATACTCATATAATGCAACCTTATGCCTATCAAAAGCGCTATCAAACTATCCACCAACAAACTAATCAACCAGTGAACTAATGAACGTTCCCTTTCCTTTTTGAATTTTGACTTTTAACTTTTGAATTTAAAGAGCGTTCCCTTCGGGCCGTGCTGTACGTTCATACGCGCACAAGGCATTAGGCGCGGGGCCGGTATCCACTTCCATCACTAACGCGAAGCTGCGGCGGTAATCGTGGGCTTCGGACTTTGCAAAGGTGTTTTGATTTGTATGTGGTTAAATACCTATAGCTCAGCAAAACATCTATTGGTAGGGGAAGCACAGGCGCAAATAATTATTTAAATGCTATTGCTTTTAGTATCTTCGTTTAAATCCCTAACAAGGAGTTAAATCATGGATGATAGCAGGATAATCATATACCAAACCGAAGACGGCAATACAAAAATTGAAACCCGCCTGGAAGATGAAACTGTTTGGCTTACACAAGGACAATTAGTAGAACTCTTTCAAAAAGCTAAATCTACGATTAGTGAACACATTAAAAATATTTTTGACGAGGCTGAACTTGACGAAAGTTCAGTTGTTCGGAAATTCCGAACAACTGCAACAGACAATAAAAATTATGATACAACATTTTACAACCTTGATGTAATTATTTCCGTTGGCTACCGCGTAAAAAGCCATCAAGGCACCAAATTTCGCCAATGGGCTACAGCGCGACTGCGGGAATACATTGTGAAAGGTTTTACAATGAACGATGACCTGTTAAAACAAGCCGGAGGCGGAAACTATTTTGAAGAATTACTTGCCCGCATCCGTGATATACGATCATCCGAAAAGGTATTTTGGCGCAAAGTACTTGACATTTACGCTACCAGTATTGATTACGACCCTAAACTTGAAATTTCTGTACTCTTTTTTCAAACCGTACAAAATAAAATGCATTGGGCTGCCCATGGCCACACCGCTGCCGAAATAATTTACCAACGTATAGATGCCACAAAAACAAATCTTGGCCTTACACACATAAAAGGAATCAAACCCACGCGCCAGGAAGTTGAAATTGCAAAAAACTATCTCGACGAAAACGAATTGAATGTGCTAAACCGCATGGTAACTGCCTATTTGGAACTGGCCGAACTCCAGGCGCTAAACAGGAAACCAATGTATATGAAAGACTGGATAGCCCGTTTGGATGATTTTGTACGGATGACAGGGAATGAGATTTTGCAAAATGCCGGTACCATTAGTCATGACCAGGCTTTAAAAAAAGCTAAAACGGAGTTTGAAAAATATAAAGAACAAGCCAAAAACAACATTTCGGAAGCTGAAAAACATTTTTTAAAGCAAATTGATAAAAGCATAAAAAGAATAACACCCCAAAAGAAACGGGAAGGTTAGTATTAATAACGCCGATCACTTAAATCAATACCTGTGTTTTTATTAATGCAGCTTCAATTTATGCTTATACTGCGCAAGGCTTAAACCGCGAGGCCGGTGTCATTGCCAATCGGGTTTAATGTTTAAGGGCTTGTGCAAATATCTTAGAAAATCGCTTTCGAAAATAATTGAGGTAATCTATTATACATAATTTCATAAAAAATATCTAATTTAATACCCTTGTTATATAAAACCTAATGACCATAAACATTGCCGAGTTAAAAGCAAGCCTGAACAAGGCTTATCGATTGATAAGTCCACGCCGGGTTGATCTCGACCAATTTAAAAAGAACCTGCAACTGATGCTGGGTTTGATAGACGAAAAAGAAAGTGAAGAGAATGTAAAAATCCACCTAATGGATTTTTTGAAAAATACATTTTACAATCCCGATCATTTAATAGCGACTAAAGGTAAAACCGATTTTGTTATACATTTAGGCAAGGACGCCACTACTGCCGCAGGTGTATTGTTTGAAGTTAAACGCCCAAACAACAAAGCCGATATGGTTACTCAAACCAACCTGAACACCAAGGCAATGCACGAGCTAATTTTATATTATCTGCGTGAAAGGTCAAAAGATAAAAATAACTCATTAACCCATTTAGTAATTACCAATATTTATGAATGGTTTATTTTTGACGCTACAATATTTGAAAGAATATTCAATGAAAATAAACAGTTACTAAAGACATTTAACGAATGGGAGAACAAGCAAAAAGTAAGTGCCTCTACAGATCATTTCTATAAGGAGATAGCTAAACCATTTTTAGATCTTTTTGATAATGAAATAAGCTTTACTTATTTCGACCTTAAAAAGTTTCTGCCTCTTTTAAATAAAAGTAATGATAATGAGCTAATACCTCTTTACAAATTTTTCACTCCGGTCAATCTTTTGAAATTGCCTTTTTTAAATGACAGCAATTCATTGGATAAAGGCTTTTTCAGCGAGTTATTACACATAATTGGGTTAGAGGAAGTGAAGGATGGCGGGCGTAAAATCATCCGCCGTTTACCGGAGGGGAAACGACATCCGGCATCTTTTATTGAAAACGCTATCAATATTTTAGAGGTTGAAAATTCATTGCGTAAAACACCTAACCAATATTTACAAGGCGATACCACCGAAGAACAATTATTTAACGCGGCGTTAGAATTGAGCATTACTTGGGTTAACAGGATACTCTTTTTAAAGCTACTTGAAGCGCAACTAATTAAATATCATAAAGGTGACCGCAAATACCGCTTTCTAAATCAACAGGTAGTTAACGATTACAGCGAATTATATAAATTATTTTTCCAGGTTTTAGCTAAACAAGCTAAAGACCGATCTGCCATCATACAAAGCAAATACAGTCACATACCTTATTTAAATAGTTCACTTTTTGAGTTTTCCGACCTGGAAGAATACACTATTAAGGTTAATGCACTTGATGATAATTCAAATATTGATCTATACGCTAATTCTGTTCTTAAACGAGCAGGCAATAATAAAGATGTCAGTAGCAAAAGAACGCTACATTACCTATTTGACTTTTTAGACGCGTACAACTTTGCATCCATAGGTAAGGAAGAAGTACAGGAAGAGAATAAAACAATTATTAACGCCGCTGTATTGGGGTTGGTGTTTGAAAAAATCAATGGCTATAAAGATGGTTCTATTTATACACCCGGGGCTATCACCACTTTTTTATGTCGTGAAACTATACGCAAAGCTGTTCTAAAAAAATTCAACGATGCCTATAGCTGGGAATGCGAAACCATCAGCGATTTAAAAAACTATTTACGTGAGAAACGTAATACTAAAGATATCCTAAAATTTAATGAACTAATAAATGATATCAAAATAGCCGACCCTGCTGTCGGTTCTGGTCACTTTCTTGTTTCTGGATTAAACGAAATTATTAGCATAAAATCCGAATTAGGAATTTTGGCAGATGCATCCGGCAGCTGCCTATCAGAAATTGAAGTTAGTATAGCTAATGATGAATTAGTAGTTGTTTATCCCGATACACTAAAGTTTTTTGATTACTCCATAAAGTCAACTTCGGATAGAGGCAACGTAATTTCGAGCTCAGAACAACGGATACAAAGTACGCTGTTTGAAGAAAAAAGAAAAATCATTGAGCATTGCTTATTCGGTGTAGATATCAATCCTAACTCAGTAAAAATTTGCCGTTTGCGTTTATGGATTGAGCTACTAAAACATACCTATTACAAGCCAGGCGACTATATCGAGTTAGAAACGCTACCCAATATTGATATTAATATTAAACAGGGCAATTCATTATTAAGCAAGTATTCGTTAACAGAAGATTTATCAGAAGTTTTTCGCAAGCAAAAATTTAGTGTTTTTGATTATCAAACTGCGGTTCAAGCGTATAAAGAAGCTTCGGATAAGGTTGCGAAAGAAGAATTAAAAGAGTTTATAAAAAAGATAAAAGACCAATTCCATGAAACAGTAGGTCGCCGAGATCCACGTCGAAAAAGACTTTCTGAATTGAGAGGTCAACATGCGTTAGCTCAAAATAATTTTGATCTCTTTGGGCAAAAACGTTCTCAAAAAGAGATGGAATTAGAAGTTCGACGTCTTACATTGAACATTGATAAGATCGAACTTGAAATAAAAGAGATAGAAAACAATGCCTTATATCGCAACGCATTTGAATGGCGTTTTGAGTTCCCGGAAGTATTGGACGAAAAAGGGGACTTTGAAGGTTTCGAAGTTATTATCGGAAATCCACCTTACATCCAATTACAAAAGATGGGAGCCGATGCGGATGTATTGCAGAAATGTGGCTATAAAACATTTACACGTACCGGCGATATCTATTGTTTATTTTACGAGCAAGCTCAGCGGCTTTTAAAACCCGGTTACTTTTTTGGATATATCACCTCTAATAAATGGATGAGAGCAAATTACGGCGAGGCCACCCGTAGATTCTTTTTGGAACATACCAATCCTTTATTATTAATAGATTTCGGTGGCTTTCAGGTATTTGAATCGGCAACAGTTGATGCGAACATTTTGATTTGTCAGAACACGCCATACGGTGGATCAACTGAAACCTGCCTGCTTGATAAAAGTTTAGGTAGTTTAGAAAAAATGAGCGTTTATATTAGTCAACGCAGAACTGTGCAAAAAGGCTTCAAAGCGGAAAATGGCTGGATAATACTATCAGCTTTAGAAGCTGAGATAAAAAACAAGATCGAAAGAGTCGGAACGCCATTGAAAGATTGGGATATCAATATTTATAGAGGTATTCTCACAGGTTATAACGAAGCATTCATAATTGATCAAAACACAAGAGATATATTGGTCGCATCTTCACCTAAAAATGCAGAAATTATACGTCCGATTTTGTCTGGCAAAAACATTAAGCGTTATCAGTTTAACTGGGATAACAAATGGATTATATTCACACGAAAAGGAATTGATATAGAGAAATATCCTGTTATTAAAGCGCACTTAGAAGCCTATTATAGTAGTCTACGCCCTCGAAATAATAATGAATCTACGGGAAGAAAACCGGGGCCGTATAAATGGTTTGAGATTCAAGACAATGTGGCGTATTACAAAGACTTTGAAAAACAAAAAATAGCGTGGGGAAATTTAGCTTTAAAGGGGCAATTTGCTCTCGTAGACGCAGGTTACTATATTAATGCGCCTTCTTCTTTTATAGCCACTGATCAAGTTTATCTTATCGCAATATTAAATTCTAAACTTGCTGATTTTTATATAAAACAATTAGGTGTCACCCGAAACGGTGGCTATTTCGAATATAAACCAATGTTCGTAGAGCAACTACCTGTACCGGACATTTCTTTTGATGACCAAGAAAAACTATTAAAATTATTAAATATTTCAAAAATAAATAACGACCAAAGTATTGAACTACAAATTGATCAATTTGTTTATCAAATGTATGGTTTAACAAATGATGAGATAGGTTATATCAATAACATTAAATTTCGAAAAATCCAATAGCTTCTCTTTCCTCGATAGTCAATTCATATAAATCGAATAAAATACTATCTATCTCTTTTTCAACACTAATTGTTTCGATTCCTTGTCTTTTTAAAAATTGGACTTGGTCAACCTTCTTTTTAAAAACATTATTGATTTCGTCATCAATCTGTTTTACTGGAATTAAATCAAAAAACACTTTACTTAATTCTCTCGTTCCTCCCTGTAATTCAGGGAAATTTTCACGAAAACAGAATTTAAAAATAGAAGAATTAAGGAACGCAGTTAAGTATTCTATATGAAAGCCTGTAATGACAAAACATTTTTGATTCGTATAAAACCCATTTGTGTCGTAATAAAATGGCAAAAATTTCGTCATGTTTGGATAAATAATTTTGGGTTTGTCAAACTCCTCCCAATAATTAGAGCCAAACCTCTGTAGCGCGTACCATTCGTATCTTATTCCGGTTTCTGCTTTATTCCGTAGTTCTAGCTGGGATTTAAATTTTAGCAAATGGTCATACACAGCTGGATATTCACTCTTAAATAAAGCTTCGGCTTTTTGAGACACACCTTTTTCTGTATTGTCATTGTGTAATGGAAAATGCCATGGAATAAATAGTAAAAACAATTTTTCATCATTTAACAGATATTTTTTTATATCTCTGCCGCGAAGAATCGGACGTATAATTTGATCAGATTCGGGAGATATTCGTAATAATTCATCACGTTTTGCTTGGTCAATTATAAATGCTTCATTATAACCTGTTTTAATACCATAGTTAATCTGAATATCCCATTTTGCTAACGGTATCCCGACTGCTTCAATTTTGGCTTTTATTTTTGCCGCGATTTCATTCGAGATAATCCAACTATTTTTACTGGAAAGATTATTTGTAACATTTATGTTCTGCCTAACATAAACGCTCATTGTTTTTCATAAAACAGTGAAGCTATTTATGGCATATTTTTATTATACTATCTCCTTACAGTCTAAATAAAATCCATTAATAAACTAAACAATCATGAAATACGGATACATCCGCATTAGCACCGACAAGCAAACAACAGAAAACCAGCGCTACGAAATCTTAAAATTTGCCGATCTTAAACATTTAGTAATAGACGAATGGATTGAGGAAACTATTAGCTCAACTAAGAAACTTGACGTACGTAAATTTGGAGAATTACTGAACCGTATGAAAAAAGGGGATGTACTTATAGTTTCCGAACTTTCCCGTATGGGCCGGAACTTGATGCAGATTATGAAAATTCTACACGATTGTATGGAGAAGGATGTTATGGTTTATACCGTTAAAGAGAATTATGAATTAGGCAACAATATTAATTCAAAAGTATTGGCATTCGCATTTGGCCTATCGGCAGAAATTGAAAGAAACCTGATATCTCAGCGCACCAAGGAAGCATTAGCAAGACGTAAAGCTGAAGGACAAATATTGGGACGACCTAAAGGTAGTAGATCACAAACCCGAAAACTAACGGGTAAGGAGGATGAAATTCAATCGCTGATAAAGAAAAAAATATCATATAGTGCAATTGGCAGGATTTTAGGAGTGCATCGACTAACAGTTTCATCGTTCATTAAAGATGCAGCGGGCTAAATCTCTTTATTATATTTGAATTGATAACTTAGCTAAAAATAACCTAAATGCCCATACCTGATTATCAATCGGTAATGCTGCCCCTCTTAAGGCAAGTTGCCGACAAAAAAACTTATTTATTCAAAGATATTGTTGAAATATTAGCGATTGAATTTAAGCTGTCTGAAGATGAATTAAAAGAATTGCTACCGAGTGGGCAAGCATTCCTTTTTTCAAATCGCGTAGGATGGGCGCGTACATATTTGAAAAAAGCGGGGCTTCTTGATTCGCCTAAACGTGGAGCATTAGCAATTACTTCAAGGGGTTTGGCAGTTTTAAAAGAGAAACCAAAAAAAATTGACAATACACTTTTAAGGCGATTTTCTGAGTTTGTTGATTTTCAAAGCTTAAAAAGAGAAGAAGGGGAAAAAATTTCTTCAATTGAGGTATTACGCGAAACAGATAAGCAAACGCCGGAAGAAACGATAGAAAACTCATACCAGGCAATTCGGCAGTCATTAGCTCAAGAGTTATTAGACACTGTAAAACGATTGTCACCGCTTTTCTTTGAACGGTTAGTAGTGGAACTATTAGTCAAGATGGGATATGGCGGATCAATTAAAGATGCAGGTAAAGCGATTGGCAAAACAGGGGATGAAGGTATTGATGGTACAATTAAGGAAGACAAATTGGGTTTAGATATAATATATATCCAGGCAAAACGCTGGCAAGCATCCAACGTTGTTGGTCGGCCAGAGCTCCACAAATTTGTTGGTGCTTTGGCCGGACAAGGCGCTAAAAAAGGTATATTTATTACAACTTCGTCATTTACTAAAGATGCACTAGGATACATGCCACGCAACGAAACAAAAATTGTACTTATTGATGGCGAGCAATTAACTCAACTAATGATAGACTATAATCTTGGAGTTTCACCGCAACGAATGTATGAGATTAAAAAAATAGATAGTGATTATTTCGAAGAAGATAATTAATTTTTAAACATTGTGCTGGCAACATTAATATGTTTGAAAAGTGCTAATCGCATTACATGTCTCTTTGACAAGAAAACGTTTTTTGCCCCTTAATGGTCTTTATCTTTTTAAAACCCGACGCAGTCCGTCGGGTTTTCTCTTTTCCAAATTCTTACGCAGTGCGTAGGAATTTGGAAATACCTCAATTTAGATAGTATAATGCAACTACTCCTATTAATAACCAGCACCTTATTGCAATTGCCAAATAGATAAAGTAATTTTATAAACTTACGTCATATTAAATACTATTGCTACCAGTTTACAAAGCCATCTCGTTTGAACGCATCATGACCGGGGGGAGAACCAAACCCTGGCTTATTTTGGCTGAAACCGATAATTACGGGATTCAGCCTTACGTAATGAAATTATTTGATACCATAAATCTGGAAGCGGTGATTAAGTTATACCAAACCTTCAAACAAGCCATCTTAAAACTCAACTCAGGAATCGACATTATACCTAAAAAAACTTATATCGCCTTTAAAAAGAAAACCAACATTGTTGATATTGAAATACAGGACAAGACAATCAAATTATGGATTAATTTAAAGAAAGGCCAATTGAACGACCCTTTAAATTTAATGAGAGATGTATCAATTTTAAAAGGGCATAATGGCAATGGAGATTATGAATTAATAGTAAGCGATATAGAAAACTTGGATTATATAGTTGGTTTGATAAAACAGGCGATAGCATGAGCGATAACCCTCAGTCTAATGACATAATTTTTTACAACACTCCTACGGGCGATGTGAAAATTGAAGTAATTTTCAATGATGAAACGTTTTGGTTAACTCAAAAACGTTTATCAGAGCTTTTTGGCGTGGAAGTGCCCGCCATTAGTAAACACTTGAAGAATATTTTCGAAAGTAATGAGCTAAAAGAAGATTCAGTTGTTTCCAAAATGGAAACAACTGCCAGTGATGGTAAAAAGTATCTTACTTCCTTTTACAATTTAGACGCAATCATAGCCGTCGGATACCGGGTTAATAGCTATCAGGCTACACAGTTCCGCATATGGGCAACTAAAACACTTAGGGAATATATTGTCAAAGGTTTTGTCTTAGATGATGCAAGATTAAAACAGGGTAAACGTTTTGGCAAAGATTATTTTGACGAGCTTTTAGACCGCATTAGGGAGATCCGCGCCAGCGAACGGCGCTTTTACCTTAAAATAACTGATATATACGAGCAATGTAGCATCGATTATAACAAGGATGCTGATATAACCCAAAAGTTTTTCAAGACTGTTCAAAATAAACTACACTTTGCTATATCGGGTAAAACCGCAGCGCAAATCATTGCCGAAAGAGCAAGTGCCGATAAACCTAATATGGGTTTGCAAACTTTTAAAAATGCGCCCGGCGGGAAAGTATTGAAGGGTGATATAGGTGTAGCCAAAAACTACCTCATAGAAAAGGAGATCAAAGAACTGGAGAGGGTGGTTACGATGTATCTTGATTTTGCAGAATTACAGGCATCGAGGCAAACACCCATGAAAATGGGCGACTGGATAAACCGTTTAGATGCATTCTTGCAATTCAACGAGTATCAAATATTGAAGGATGCAGGGAAGGTGAGCCACGAAGTAGCCATAAAATTAGTGGAAAAAGAGTACGATAAATTCAGGGGCATTCAGGATCAAAACTTTGAAAGTGACTTTGATAAGGAGATTAAAAAAATAAAGTCTATAAAAAAAAATGATTAACACACATATCAGTAAATTTATAAATATACATTTGATTTATCCTCCAAAATTCGACTCAGTAATTCCGTGTGCCCCACTGACAAATAAACTCCATGATTAGAAGCACATTGAAAACAATGGCTTGTTGCTTGTATAAAACACCCGCGACACGCGTGCGTTAGCATTTTAGTTTCAGCACCAAAAACTTGTTTCTATACCGAAAGGTAGGTTTGTATCCGCAGCTTCGCGTTGGACTGAAATGGATACCGGCCCGCGCGTAATGCCTGCAGGCGTATGAATGTAAAGCCCGGCCCCGTTTCTGCCAACGGGGAAACGCTATAGAGGTAATGTTAAACGTGGAGCGCTGCAGATTTTGACACTTTCGGATTTGTGGGCGTTCGAGCTATTAGATGGGGGAGATCTTTGCACTCAGCAGCCCGTGGCATATTAGATGGGCGAATAGGGCACAAACAACCAGCCCATTGCAAAGCGGCATACACACCAACGTGCGGCACAGGTATGGCCCCAAGGTGCAAAAATACAAAAAGAGGCTGCACCCGGATTGGGACGCAGCCTCTTTCTAGAGCGGAGAGCTAGGGATTCGAACCCCAGGAACCTTTCACAGTTCAACAGTTTTCAAGACTGCCGCAATCGACCACTCTGCCAGCTCTCCGGCGCAAAAGTAAAAATTTCGGGCAAATTTGTAGTATCAATTTGAAAATAATTTAACACCAAAATAACAGCCACATAACATCGGTCGTAAATGGCCCTAAACAACCCTTCAAGGTGTTTTACCCGGCAAAGCACCAAAGCCTAGCCACCGCCTCAAACGCACCATACACGCCTCCGCTGATATCAAAGACGCCACGCCTTGATATGATCGCATTCTCATAGGCTCCCGCCAACACAACGATACCCCGGCGTATACACTAAATTTGCACTTAACGGCACGCCGCCTTACAAACACTCAGTCACTTCCCACATTCGTAACTGGCCGACAATAACCCAGCGGACAAATCGCCGAGGGTCCTGCTGTTGTTAGTTTAACAAACGCCCGTAATCTCAATTGCCGGCTCTCCTGGTTAACAATTCATCCAATAACAAGTTCCGGCATCCGGGTGGGATTACCGGCTTATCCTGGTAGTACACCCGTATCGGAGAAGCCGTAAACTAAAGTACCCCTCCAGGTGCTCATAAAAGTGCATTTGAAAGTTGTTATTATATTTTCGGTAAAAGCGGCTATTTATTCCACTTTTATCAGCGAATAATAGCCTATTATTCAAGCTTTGTTCCAGTTTATTTAACTGCTCGTTCCCAAACCGGGGCAACCCGGGCTGTAACCGTGGTTTTGTGGGTTTAAGCTGCCAATTCTTAATCGGGAGCGAGACCCCGAACACCTATCACACTGACTATCTTCACCTTAAGTGTTCGTCCCCGAACACCCCAACGGTGTTAGTCAAAAGCGAACACCTTATTGCCGAGGGGATGGTTAGGTTCCAAAGTATACGAACGCAAAAAGCCCTTACCTGTTAAGATAAGAGCTTTCGCGATTCAGCCTTTCGGCCTTTAAGATTGGGCACCGACCTACTCTCCCACGTTTTACCGCAGTACCATCGGCTCTGGCGGGCTTGACTTCTCTGTTCGGAATGGGAAGAGGTAG
>NZ_JACHCR010000040.1 GCF_014205845.1 Mucilaginibacter cryoferens | reverse complement strand
GGTCAACTTGACCCGGAATGCACTGGTCAATTTCCAGCGGAATCACTTTACTCTTTATCTATGAATTACTGGTCAACTTCCCCGGAATATCCACCGTAGTTTCGGAAAGAGGTGGTCAGAATAATCCGGGTTTTCGGCCCGACGATCCTGGCAAATTCGATGCCAGTGATTCCGGGCATGTCCACATCCAGGAAGGTTAATTTGGGCGGGTTGGGATGATTGTAATGCCCGAGGGCATCCATCGGATCGGTAAAGGTGCTTTCCAACACAAGTCCGTTCGTTCTTTGAATATATGCTGTGAGCAATGCGATAGCTGGTCGTTCGTCGTCAATAATAGCTACGTTCATAATTGTAGATTAATAGTCAGTTCAAGCGTAAACAATTCATCAGTTTCAATGATGTTCAGAATATGACTACCGGGGTAAGCATATTCCAATCGTAACCGGGTATTGGCTAAACCAATATGGGTATTTTCGTTGCTTTGCCTGATCCGCTTAGGCACATTTTTGGTGATAAAAATCATTCGGCCTGCGTTATCAATTTCTATGTTAACGGAACGGGGCGAAAAGCGAAGATCTCCGTGGTTAAACATGTTTTCGGTGAGCGTGATTAGAATGAGCGGGATGATCGTGTATTTTGTCGGATTGCCATGAATGTCTAAATCAACAACCACAGGATAGTCGAACCTGTAAGAATTTAATTCGATCAGTTTTTTTAACTGCGCCAGTTCATTATCGAGCGAAACGCGGCCATCCGGCCCGGATTCCTCAAAACTGTACCTCATAATCTCTGACAGCAGTAACACAGATTTTGAGTCTTCTGGTGAGCTTTGGTAAACCGTATTATAAATGGCGTTGAGCGAATTGAAAAGCAGGTGCGGGTTGATCTGTTGTTTTAGAAAGGCATTTTGTGCACACGAGAATTGATACTGAAGTTCTGTGTGAGCCTTTTCCGCCAATACCTTTTTCAACGATAAATCCGTAATTCGCTGTTGAAATTTATTATAATTTGTTACAGACCAGATAACTGTTGAAATGAATAAATAATAAAGATTCCGGTAAAGATCCGACCATATTGCAATCTTCAGTAGACTCCGTGGTTTGCCGGCAAAGATCCCTGAAACAAATGCGAAATATTCCCATATTCCTTTAATAAATAGGAACGTAGTTAACTCTAACATTATCAAGGCCACCAGTAGCAAGTATCGAGGTTGTGGTCTGTCTAAGCATTTATTTAATATGAAGCAATTGACATAAAACAAGCCAATGTTACAGGTATAGAAAAAAATATAATCTTTTACAGGAGTTGTTAAATGAAATATAAAAAAAGCAAAAAACAACTCATAAAAAATATATAATACCCAAGCGATAAGATGAAACCCGAAACGTTGGTATTGACCGCTCCAAATATTTTTAAGCAGGTAGTTGCTGACGTTCATAGGTTGAAAAGTGTCGTTTGCATTTATTAATGTCGATAATCAAAAAGATATATTAATATACAAAAAAAATAATTATGAAAGCAGAAAAACTAAATTTAACGACACCTAAAACTTCGAAATTGTACAGCTATCGTAAAATAGGAGCAGAGAAGTTCTTTGAGACATCAAGCGGTACAGATGTAACTACTACCTGCACTAGTGTTGCATCCTCCACCCATTTCAACAAAATCTAATGGCGACATGCTGAAAAACGAGCTGGAAATATTGGCATCCGATTTCATCCCGCATAATGGGAGTGACGGTGTTGCGCAACATAAAGCTGTCCAGGATTTCAGCAAAGTAGTTTCAAAAAGCTGCGGTAAAGTCCGGGAGGCCTGGGCAGCCGCAGTTTTTTCTGATAGCAATGACGATACGCTTCGACGTTACTTTGACTTTCATTTCAAATTTTTGTCTGGGCTGATCTCGGAAAATGCCGTTTGCCAGGAGAGCGATGAACCCTCGGAACTTTGTTTGCTAATGGATCATTTGCTACTTTTTTACGGTAATTTCATTGATCAGCAACAACCAGTTTCTACCAGGTATTTTACCTACAGGCTACGATTGCTTCTGCCGGTTTATGAGCGGTTTAATAAACGACTGAAGGAGGTAAAGATTAATAATGCATTAATAAACTGTCTGAAAATAAGTCTTTCTCCTCTTTACATTGATACTCCATCTGATGGCCTGTTCTTGAACGCACTTTTTTACCGGGAAGAGCTTATTACCGCGCTTGCCGTTACAGATGCTGGCATGGCACAAACGCCAGAAGAAAGCTTGATATCCGTGTTAATGGCTTTCAATTTTAATCACTTTCGCTTTTTTAGCTATCTCAGGGAGCAAGTGATATCGATAATTAACGGGATACCTGTTGAAAAACAAAGCAGATACCTTCTTGAACTGAGTGCGACTATTCAGTCACCTAATGCCATAAGCTGTCCGTGTTTTGATAAAAGATGGTCACACATCTGCGATATGTACAAAGGCTGGCTTGTGGAATGGGGGACCGTGCTGAATCTTGGATCTGCAAATGAACAGGTTGTCCAGTCTTTCCTTAAAGTGCCTCTTAATATTTCTGTTAACTATCTTGGCTGTATGATCCGTGCGCTTTATGAGGCTGGTTTTTATGGGACTGTAAGCCTTTCAGCGATATTTGACCATGCTGCTGCTGTATTTACTACCAAAAAGCAAGAGCATATTTCACGTGACAGTTTAAGTAATGCGTTTTATAATATCAGTTTGCCAACTGCTGCCCGGATGATACGGATTTTTAATAATTCCTCTGGGTTTCTTAAATCCCGTTATTTCCCTGTTTAGGCTGTAGCAAGTGCAACAGTTTTTTTTCGACCAGAAATTCTACAAGTTCTCCGAACCAAACATAGTTAAATCCTTTTTTTTTCTGCAGGATCGTTGGATCTGTCGCTATTATCTGCTGTAGTGTGTCATAGCCCAGGCCTATGCTCGATACCTTAAATTCTTTACTAAATTTCATCTTGCTAATTTTCTTTTCGAGGATGTCTGATTCCGAAAATGTGGTCATGATTTTTAATTATTTCAGATTTGTAAAAAATTAACTTTTCCAACTTTCAATTAGCCCGCTGGTTCTAAAGCGGGTGAAGTAATCCCATTACTTATTAAAGTCAATCAGTTCGAGAAATATCTGCAACTAATTGATCTTATAATATTCATCAAATTCAAATAACTGTGGTCCATTGAGTGATTTTAAGTTCCTATTTGGGCGTCATGCAAGGATACTTCGCTTAATGCCGACCCCAATTGTTTTATAAAATGTGATAGTTATTGAAACTACGCTGTCTAAACTTTAACACAAGTAAAAATAAATAAAAATCACCCATATATGGGTTTATTGGTTACATTTTTTTGAGTCAATTTCGGGTTGTGAAAGTCAAACGTGACCCTCAGCTAAGTAAAGATTTCGGAGAAACTCTCCGGGAGCTTCGCAATGAGCAGAAACTTTCGCAAGAATATGTAGCAAATATGCTTGGGACATCACAATCTCAAGTAGGAAGGCTTGAGCGGGGGGAAACCAACCCAACGCTTGCCACGATGGGAGCAATCTTTGATGTTCTCGGAATTTCATTACGCGAGCTGCTTCGTTTAAGAAATAACAATAAGGAGAGTTGTACTTAAATTATTTAATTTCCTTAAATAGCTTGTCGCTAAGACAAGATGACGGAATCAATCTTGGAAAGAAAAGAAAATTGCGGTGAACATACGATGCAAGTCGCCTTTAATAACTCTGGAATAAGAAACAACCTGTGTGTAGGGGGCCGTAAAAGAGATACGTCCAAAGTATAAATGGAGGCTGTATAAATCATGATCAGCCTCTTTTTTAATAAGCTCGATTTCTTGTTATCTTAATCCTATATACGCGACATTAACTCTAAGTTTTTCTATCAGTTTTATTGAATTAATAATTTGATTTTCATGTCTTTATGTTGATAGTCAATAGGTAATTTAAGAGTTCGATACTACATGGTTTTTTATCTTTATTTTGAAATGCTAAAGAAAGACGACAGTGAACGCTTTGCTAAGGATACAGACTATATATGGAAGGAGATTTTGTGAAAGATGCCTTCATGTACTCATTTACCTATTTTTTCTTTTCATAAAAAGAAAAAAATAAGTAATCAAAGAGAAATTATTATCTTGGTCTCGAAATAAATTATTGAATTACCCTAAGCCAGTAACAATCACTCATGTTTTTATTCGCCAAGTATCTTAAACCCAATTCAAAGCGTGCACTGCAGGCGTTTTCACTTATGGAGGTTTTGGTGGTACTCATTATTATCGGCATCCTGGTGTTGCTGGTACTTCCTAATCTTTTACCGGTAATAACCCGTGCTAAAACTACGGAAGCCAAATTACAGCTGGAGCATGTGCAGATGCTCGAAAAAACCTATTTCTACGAGCATTCCAAATATACCAACGACCTTAACGAACTGGGTTTTATACAGGAAAAACTAACCACGGAAGATAAAGACGCACGGGCCAATTACCGCATCGAAATATCCAGCGCCTCCAATACCGGTTTTACAGCCAGGGCTACTTCGGTAGTGGATTTTAACCAGAACGGGACGTTTAACGTTTGGGAAATGAACCAGGATAAGGTGTTAAAAGAAGTTACCCCGGATTAACGTGCTGCTAATTACCCGGATCATTATTGTATTGTTGTTACTGCTTGTGCTGGTGCAAGACCTTTTGTTCAGGGCAGTGCACTGGATAATATTTCCGCTGCTGGCGCTGGGGCTGTTGTATCTGAAATGGCTGGAGAACCCTGTCAGTTCTTTTGCCGGGTTCAGTCAGCCGGTCATCGTGAATTTAGGTTTCCTGATCATGATTATGGGCCTGTTAAGCCTTTATCTTTTCCTCAGGAAAGGAAGACTGATCAATATAACGGATGGTTTTATAGGATGGGCTGATATCCTGTTCCAGGGAGCTATCGCTTTTTATTTATCGGTGCTAAACTATCTGTTCTTTTATATAGCCAGTATGCCGCTGGTATTATTACTCTGGTTATTATGGCAGTCGGTAACCGGTAATAAAAATAAACATATCCCGCTCGCGGGCTTTCAATCAATATTATTCATACTATTTTTAGCCGGAGACTGGACTTGTTTTCAACTACATATCACCGGTGACGACTGGGTACTTCGTAACGTTATGCCATGGATACAGCGCAGCAGATAGTTTTATTAACCGAGCATATTCATCTCCTGTCGCGGGAGATGGCCTGGCATTACCGTGTGTTGCCAAAGGGGAGCACCGTTAAACAGGTTTCGCTGTATTGTGAATCGGAAGCTGATGGAGAAAGTCTGGCTGCCGACCTGGAGATCTTATTGGGTAAACAGGTGATCCTGGAGCCCGTTCCTGCGACTACTATAGCCAGACTTTTGTCTACCTATTACCTGAAAGATAATACCCGGCAACTATCTACGCAGGTGAACGTGAAGCACGACGAAGATAATTTCCTGATGAACCTGATCGGCGAAGCCAAGAACCTCAAGAGCAGTGATATCCATATAGAACGTTACGAGAATAAATGCCGGGTGCGAATCCGCATCGACGGCAACATGGTAGAGCGTTACCTGCTGAAGGATGAAGATTACCCCGCGCTGATCAATAAAGTAAAAATTATGGGTAACCTGGATATTGCTGAAAAGCGTTTGCCGCAGGATGGCCGGATCAATTTCAGCCACCAGGGGCACCAGTTCGATATTCGTGCCTCGGTACTGCCTACGCTGTATGGCGAAAAAGTGGTGATGCGCTTACTCAACAATGATGCAACGGATATTGACCTCAATAGCCTTGGTTTTTCGGCCTTTGACCTGGATAATTACCTGCAGGGGGCCAAGCGACCAAACGGCATCCTCCTGATCAGCGGACCCACAGGTTCTGGTAAAACGACAACCCTTTACGCCACTTTAAAATTACTGAACAAAGAGACCCGGAACATCCTGACTATTGAAGACCCGGTGGAATACACGCTGGAGGGGGTAAACCAGGTGCAGCTGAAAGAGTCGATCGGGCTCACTTTTGCCGCTGCCTTACGTACCTTCCTGCGCCAGGACCCAGACGTGATCATGGTAGGGGAGATAAGGGATACCGAGACCGCCAATATGGCTATCCGGGCGGCACTTACCGGTCACCTGGTACTGTCAACCATACATACCAACTCTGCCTGGGGCACGGTATCCCGGTTGATCGATATGGGGATTCCTTCCTATATGGTAGCCAATACGCTGAATACCACGGTGGCCCAACGCCTGATCCGCCTGCTTTGTCCGCATTGTAAGCAGGAAAAAGTTTTTGATGAGGGCCTTTACCCAAGGCAATTCAAGCCCTACCAACAGGTAGCGGTTCATTACACCGCGCAGGGCTGCGAACAATGTTATTATACGGGTTATAAAGGCCGAAAGGCGGTTTACGAGGTGATTCCCGTTGATTTGGACCTGGCCCGGGAAATTAAAAACGGCAATATGAATGTGCAGGGTCTGCTGGAAGAAAGAGGAATCCGGACGCTGGCAGAGAACGCGTTTTCTTTGTTTAGTACAGGCCTTACGTCCATTGATGAGATATACCCGCTATTATTTAATTATTAAAGGTTTTTATGTTTAAAAAATTTACTTGTATTCTTTTTTGTTGGTGTTTGTGTGCCGGTTCGCTGAGGGTGTTTGCCCAGCAACAGGACAGGATACAGGTAATCAGGCAAAAACTGGATGAACTATCTGCGGATGTGCCCGGTCTAAACCAGAAAGTACAACTCCTGGTTACAGGGGTATCTGTACACGAATATCTGAATGCTATCGCCCGCTCCAACGGGTTAAGTATCAGTTCGGATCAGGGGATGAATTTTACCATATCTGATACTTTTTCGGGGGTTACCGCGGCTAATATACTGGTGCTGCTGGCCCAGAAGTATAATCTGGATATCACCACTGTCGGTTCTATCATTAGTATCACACCGTACAGAGATCCTAACCAATTTCTGAAGCCACCTCCTAAAGAAATTGGTGTGAAATACAACGCAGCCGGAAATAAGCTATCGCTGTCCCTGAATAATGATAGCCTTGCGGCCGTAGCCCGGAAGATAACGCAGGTATCGGGCAAAAACGTGGTTATACCCGGTACACTCCAGAATAAAATGGTAACCGCCTTCATCGCTGACGCTGTTTTTGATGCGGCCCTGAATAAATTGGCCTATGTCAACGAAATAAAAATGGTGCATACGGCCGATGATTTCTATCTTTTTCAACCCCTGGATGAAAATGAGGAGGTTTATGTGAACGGTGATAAAAATACCTCTGTCCGCAAAACCTTCCGTAATCCCGGGCCGCAGGGCGCAGGCGGGGCGAACGGGTTGTTTGTGCGGGTTGTTAACGGGCAAAAGCTGATCTCTGTAGACGCTGTTAATTCGCCGATCATCGACCTCGTTAAACAGGCCTCACAGGAAACCGGTAAAAATTATTCTATCTACTCTGATATCAAAGGTACAATCACCTTGCACGTTAATGATGTAAGTTACGATGCCCTGATGAGCCTGTTATTTAAAAGTACCGAATATACTTTTCATGCAGAGAACGGCATTTACGTGATTGGCGACCGGAAGCTGGAAGGCCTGCGCACTTTCCGCGCTATTCATTTACAAAATCGGTCAATTGATACCGTGCTGACAATGATTCCCGTCGATTGGAAGAGGGGTATTGAGATCAAGGAGTTTCGGGAACAAAATACGCTTCTGCTTTCCGGTTCGGGCGCCCAGATCGATGAAGTAGAGGGGTTTGTAAAACAACTGGATGTATTGGTACCAGTGGTACTCATCGAAGTGACCATGATCGACGTACACAAAAGTCGCACGATTTCCACGGGTATATCTGCCGGAGTTTCCGATAGCGCAAAAATGGGTGGCACGATATTGCCTGGCATTGATTATACCTTTGGAACCAAAGGTGTAAATGACTTTTTGAATAGCGTAGGCAAACTTACCTCGCTTAACTTAGGGCATGTAGTGCCCAACTTTTATGTGCGCTTACAGGCTTTGGAGGCCAATAATAATATTGATGTGCGCTCGGTTCCTAAGTTAACCGCGCTGAACGGGCACTCGGCTACTTTGAGTATCGGGAGCAAGCGTTATTATAAAAACACCACGCAGAATGTGATCCCCTCTATTCAGAGTGCACAATCCATATTTACCAATGTTTACCAGGAGGTTAACGCTGACTTGTCCATCGCCATTAAACCGGTAGTATCCGGTGACGACCAGGTTACCCTGGGGATCAAAGTGAACATATCCGATTTTACCGCGATCCCTACGGATGGCTCACCTCCGCCGCAGGCGATCAGTAAGTTTGAAACCAGCCTTCGGGTACACAATGAGGATACGATTGTACTGGGCGGCCTGGAGCGTACAGAAAGTGACGACAGCGGCTCGGGAGTACCTATTCTTTCCCGGATACCTATTTTAAAATGGATCTTCAGCAGCCGTAGTAAAACAAATTCGAAGGTAGTTACGGTATTATTCATCAAGTCAACCATCATCCGTTAATCAAAAGATATGTTAGCGCAGTATTATGGCATAGGGGAGGCGACAGGTATTACGGTAGACCTCCGGAAGGACGGCTCCTATGAGCTTAGCTGTTGCGGGGTAGCAACAGACCATAAACAACTCACCATTGAAAAGAAGGTGGTTGGCCTGGAGGCTATAGCCAATCTGCCCGAACGCCTGAATACCAAGAACCCCGTTGCGCTCAATCTTTCGGGTAAAGAAGTTTTGTTCCGGCAGATCAGTGTTTCGGCGCAGGATCAGCAGGAAGATATCTCCAAACTCATCCCCGGCATTAACCCGGAGGATTTTTATGTGCAGCGGTTTACATCTGGTGAAGTATTGTTTTTGGCATTGATCCGGAAAGCGGTAGCTGATCATTGGATCAATATTTTGCGGGAGCAGGGATTTACGGTATTGATGCTGAGCCTGGGGCCGTTTCCGGTTGCACAGGTTTTAAACCAGCTTAATGTTTACGAAGGCGAAGTACTATTTAACGGCAACAAGATCAGCCGCGACGAAAAGGATAATTGGACGGGTGTAACTTTCGACAGTGCATTCACCGCGCCATTCACGTTAAAGCTGGGGTCGGAAGTGATCGACCAAAAGCTGCTGGTTTCTTACGCGGCGGCCTTTCAATTGGTATTGGCAGCCAAACTGGAATTGGTAAGCGCGGCGGTTGATCTGCTGGATACCAGGTTTAGTGAGGTAACCGCCACCAGGAAGCTAAAGGTGAACGCCGCTTTGGCGCTTGGCGTGTTTTTTATCCTGTTGCTGGTTAATTTTGTGGTGCTTTCCTGGTTAAATGCAGAGAACCTGAAGCTGAATGATAAGGTAAGCCTTACGGCAAGCAGTACCAGCGATATGCAGGCTTTAACAGACCGGATCAAAGAAAAGGAGGATTTGCTGGCCGACCTGGGTTGGGACGGCGGGGCGAACAAAGCCAGGCTGATCGATCAGGTTGCAGCATTGATGCCCGGCGAGATCACGATGAAGGATATAGCCGTTAACCCGGTAGATGAGCGCAACAACCGCAGCGGGCAGGAGTTGAAATTCCTCGGCCGCCGGATCAGGATGGCAGGAAGCTCGGAGCAGGTAATTGCGGTAAATGAATGGATAGCCCGGATCAAAACCTTGAAATGGGTAAAGAACGCCCAGCTGGAGAATTATAATTATAGTACCGAACTTAATACCGGGAAATTTACCATCATCGTTAACTATTGATATGTTGAAAGATCTGCCGATAAAAAAGGAATACCTGCTGATAGGGGGCATCGTGGTGCTCTTGCTCATTAGCTACCAGCTGTCGTTCAAAAAAGCGGTACAGGCCTGGCAAATGCATCGGCAGTTGACCAATCAGTTAACCAAAGCAGGCAACCTGGATTACCAGCCCGATTACCTGGAGCGAAAAGGCCGGAACCTGGATAAGATCCTCGACCTTTACAAGGCAGATACCAGTTTGCTGCGTAGTAATATTATCAGCACCGTAACCGTGTTGGCTCAAAAGCAAAATGTACGACTGATAGAAGTACCCGCCCGGGACGCTTTTTACCATACTGGTAAGTTTATGATCCAAAAATTAAACTTCGAGGGAAGCTATGTTGATCTGAGTAAGTTTTTAGACCAGCTGCATACGCAAGAAGCAATCGGTATGATCAGGTCTGTCGATTTTAAGCTGATAACCCCAGGTTCGGGTGTTGAAAATGATAAGCGGCTTACGCTGCAGGTTTACCTGGAATTGTCGACTACAAGGGGGTAAATAAGCGATCAATGTATTTTTATCAAGGGCCACGTAAAGAAATTTTGCAGATTCGTTTAAATTAAATTTATTTTAATCAATTAGTTTTCTTCATAATTTCTTCATCATTGACTGATATTTTAGCTGTAAGCAATTCTAAAAGAGAAGCTTGTAACTTAACCTGTAACTTTATTAACTCTTATAACCTGCATCCAAATGAAACCCACTTTAAAATCTCTAAACAGAGATTTTCTCTTTTGAGGTCAGCAACGACCCCATTTTATATATCATCATAATTGATTACTCCCTTTGGCCTGGTGCCGATATGGATTTGTATTAACCTAACCATTCACCGTTTTTATGAAAAAAACTTTTCCTGCTTTTTTATTTTTTTGCATTATTATTTCCACTCAATTATCCCTTGCCCAGGGGAACGTGGTAAGCGTAGATAAAACAACCGGAGCAGCATACGTCAATATCCCCTTGTATACCGTTGCTGTTGGGCACGTTTCTCTGCCTGTTGGTGTACAGTATTCAGCCAAAGGTGTACGTCCCACTGATGTGGAAGGTAGTGCCGGTGTTGGGTGGAATATAAGTGCAGGTGGAGCGGTGACAAGGCAGGTACGCGGGCTGCCCGATGATATTTCCACAGATAATTCATCTGCCGGCCGGCTTGGCTGGTTAAACAATACCAACGGCACCAAGATCAATAGTTTAACATTGGCAAATACAGGCGGTACTCCTGTACAGGCGAATGTGCAAACAGATGTTAACAGCATCAGCAGTAATTTTGGAGACCTTTCTGATACGGAGCCAGATATTTTTAATGTGAGTGGACCCGGACTTTCCCTGCAATTTGTATTTGGTAACGACCATGCCATCAGAACCATACCTTACCAGGATGTAAAAATCACTTACACCTCAACATCAGCAGGCATCACTTCTTTTACGGTTACAAATGATCAGGGTACTTCTTATATCTTTTCGGCACTGGAAGTGGCCATAAAAAAAGCAACAGGAACGTCGCCGTTATGGTTCGATACCGATTTTAAGCAATACCAAAATGGTATTACTTACACCAGCGCATGGGATTTAACACAGATAAAAGATATTTATAATAACGCGATCAATATTAATTACAGGGCAGGTACAAAAAAGTGGTATTCTAATAAACTGCAGGTTTATTTAAACGGGACTACAAATGCAACCGACTTATATACGGCATCGGGTAATAACATACCATTATTGATCTCAACCATTACTTCTCAGGAAGGAAACGGAACAGGATCGCCGGTGAACGCTTTTTCATTCAACTATTATACTAATTATCAGACCGGTAAGGATTATATATATAGTATTAACGGTTACGGCAGGCTATTCAACTTTAGCTACTCGGGCATCACGGCACCGGGCGGTGTGGCTTTAACACGGTACTTTTTAACAAATATTAACGATAATGACTGCAACACACCGGTAAACTATTCTTTTGCATACAACGCCCCTCAAAACCTGCCTGACACGACAACATTAGCACTGGACTTATGGGGATACTATAATGGCGCTAACTATAATAATTCGTTGCGCCCTAATATTTACATCAATCCAGGTAACGCCGCTTACGAACGATATCACAATATGACAGATGATAATCCTCCAAATTTGACCATTTACCCCTATTTAATCCGGTCTACGGGCGTAAGATCTGCAATTTCTAATTATACAGGGATTGGTACGCTTAATCAGATAACGTATGCTACAGGTGGCTATACAAACCTGGTGTATGAAACGAATGATTATTACGACAGTGTTACCGGTTATGTGGTAACGGGCAGTGGGCTAAGGGTTAAGCAGATCACCAGTAATGATGGCATAACTGCAAATGCCGTTACACAAAATTATACTTATACCGACGCGACAGGCACATCTACAGGAAAACCAATTTCGTCGCCAAAGTTTGCATTTACCCAAACCTATACCAGTGCCGAGGCCGATTCTACAAAATGGCGTAAATCGACCGTTATCAGCTGGCGGGATTTGTCTGTAGAAGACCACTCGATAGTTTACGGAACGGTTAAGGAAGCACAGGTTGGAAAGGGCTATACCGTATACACTAATAATATACCGGTAACCTTTTTGGATACCAGCGCCCCAGCCGGCTACCCGGCGTGGGCTCCCACCATAAATTATACAGGCTCGCCTACCACATCAGCAATTGGCTTCTTAACCAATAATAGCAACAGTTACCCGTTTTTGCCCAATATCAATTACGAATTCGAACGCGGAACTTTAGCCTCCGTTAAAAATTATGATGACAGCAACAATGAGGTAAGTGAAACTGTGTATACCTATCAAACACCGCAAACGCCTGTTACCGTTACAGGGTTTACCTACGCGGCAAATACCGCGAGTGAAAAGGCCTATGGTAAGTATTCCATTTATACTACAGCAACACCGTTGCTTATCCAGGCAGTTACTAAACAGTATGATCATAATTCTACTTCATTGAGCCAGGCAAGTACGGTTAATTATACTTATGGCGGCGCTGCACATAAGCAGTTAACTCAGCAAACTGGGACCAACAGTGATGGCAGTACGATTACTACCAATATTAAATATGTAAAAGATTATACTATTACATCGGGTGGCGATGGTATGACCCAGGCATTGTTAAACCTGCAGACGGCTAATGTTAATGCTCCGGTAGAAAGTTATACGCAGGTAACGCCATCCGGCGGCACCGCCAAAACCGTAAATGCTTCACTTACTAAATTTGCTGTATTCACCTCGTCTGGCTATAACCTCACTCTGCCATCGCAACAACTGAAATTTGTAGCTCCTGCCGGCGGAACTTTTACGCCATCATCTGTAAGTGGCGGTACCGCCTTTTCTTATCCGGGGCCTTATACGGTGGTGGGCAATAGTCTAGCTTATGATTATTCGGGATACCTGCAATCTGCAGATGACGGTTTTAAACATATATCCACCATACTTACCGATCACAATAGCTTTAAACCCGTGGCAACAGTAGCCAACGCCCGTTACGATGAGATTGCTTTTAGTGATTTTGACAGTAAACTGCCCAATGTTAACTTTATTGTAGAAGGCGCTATAAATTATTCAACTACCAGCAGGACCGGGAAGTACGGACTTAGTTTACCCAGTAATGAAGATATTTATAAAGTAATCAACAAAAATCTACTCGCAAAAAATTACATCTTTTCGGTATGGATAAAATCAGCAGCAACGGGTACACTCTCGGTATCTATTACCGGCGGCGGCACGCTTACGCAAACACAACCTTTAACCGTTACTAACACGCCAAGCGGCTGGCAGTATTACGAGTTTAAACTACCGCTGGCCACTATAACCACGCCAACGTTTGAAATGGATTTTTGGGCCAATCAAAGCATTATTATTGATGATGCCTGGGCTTATCCAGATGTTGCCGAGGTAAATACAATAGCCTACGACCCCGTAAACTTTAGTAAAACGGCTATTACCAATACCAATGGTATGGCTGCCTACTTTGTAAACGATAAATTTGGCAGGCAGCTATATGCGCTTGATCAGGATAAAAATATGCTGAGCCGGACAAGTTATACCAGCACTGCAAATGCGGCAAACTTTGTTGCCCCCGTTATATCGGGCCCTTCAAGTGGTTATCACGGTATTTATTATGCCTGGAGTATTCCGTCATCTATGCCTTATAATGTATGTATTTATGATTCGGGATTGTCATATACCTGGGATTTTGGAGACGGAACTGCCCCTTTTAATAGTACGGCTGCCCCATATAATCTTATATATCACCAATACTCAGCAAACGGCACCTATACCATCAGGCATACTGTTTCATCTTCAACATATGGCAGTACATCCTCTACCCAAACGGTAACAATAACGACCTTACCGGCGGTAAATATAAGTTACACCAATACTACAACCGGGAGTGCCATTGGCACGGTAACCTTTAAACAAGGTTCCAATACTATTTATACGTTTACAACCGCCCAGCTAGCTGCCGGTGTAACCATTACTCCTGGTGTTTATACTATTGTCATTCATCCTACAGGAGGGGTTTACACTTCAGGAACCGGGCAGGGATACAAATCAGTTACATTTACAGCAAGCGATGACATTTACCAGTGTTTTACTTATACCGGGGGCGATTTCACCATAGCATCGGCCGATCTGACGTATGAGCCCAGCGCCGGTTTTAAAATGAGCACGGCAGCGTGCACGGGAGGAGGACAATAAACATGAAAACAAACACTCCATTTTTAAAAGCCTCAAACCAAACACATCGTAAAACCATGCGTGCTAAAAAAAACATACAATACATTGTTACTTTGATAGGTTTGTTTGCCTCTCTTCCTGTGTTTGCACAAACGCCGGGCTTTGTACAACAGGATGTTATCAAAGTATCGGGAATTAGTAGCGATGCCCAGATCAATAGTCTTACGCCGGGAAACATCCAGTCTACCCGTACCTATATAGATGGGTTTGGCCGGCCAATACAAACGGTGATGCTACAGGCCAGTCCGGTAAATAATAAGGATATTGTACAGCTACAAGCTTATAACGCGCTGGGGCAGCAAACAACGGGCTATTTACCTTATGTAGATAATTCTACCAACTTTACCGGCAGCTACCGGGCTAACGCGGTTACAGACCAATATAATTATTACCATGGCAACACCGGGGGTAGCAACAAGGTAGCAGGCGACGATAATGCCTTTACACAGCAGGTTTTTGAAAACAGCCCTTTGCAGCGGGTACTGGCAGCGGGCAGCGTAGGTACGGGTTTTCAACCCAACGTAAGCGCCAATCACTGGAAAACGGCCAATTACCGTTCCAATACCAGCACCGATGCTGTCTGGAACTGGGATGCCACAGGTACAAAGCAAAGCAGCAATTATGCAGCCGGGTTGCTTTCGGTAACTGAAGGAACCGATGAAAACGGTATAAAAACTACCGTATTTACAGACCTCGCGGGGCGTACCATCCTCAAAAGGCAACAAGCCGATGAAACGGTTAAAGGTGTATCTGTACCCAATTTTGATACTTACTATGTGTATAACCTGGCCGGGCAAATCAGCTACGCTATTCCGCCAAAGGCGGTAACGGCTATGGTAACTGCCGGTAATTATACCTTAACCCAGGCGGGCGTAAGTGAGCTCATTTTTAGTTATGTTTATGATTCGCTGGGACGGCCTATCACTAAAAAAGTGCCCGGGGCCGCGGCTATGAGTATTATTTATGATCCGCTAAACAGGCCTGTACTCATGCAGGATGCCAATTTAAAGGCAAATAACAAGTGGAATTATATAAAATACGATGTAAAGGGCAGGCCTGTAAGCCAGGGGATTTACGTGGATGCAACAAACACCACACCTACAGCTATGCAAACCTATGTGAGTGGCTTAACCGGTTACAGCACTACCTATTTTGAAAGCCGTAATACCAGTTCGGCAGATGGTTATTACACCAACAGCGTTTTCCCTACAGTAGCCGCTAACATAACCCCGCTGGCCTATAGCTATTACGATGATTATGATTTTAATAATGACAATACAGCCGATTATAGTTTTAATACCCAGGGATATACTACCTTAACCGCTACCGCACTTACCCGTGGAATGGTTACCGGTGTAAAACAAAAAACGGTTGGCACGGGCATCACTGCCGTATGGATTACCAAAGTTGTTTTTTATGATAAAAATGGCAGGCAGCTACAGGTGCAAAGCAATAATGTGCTAAACGCCACGGTTGCAGATTATAATACCATATCGGCCGATTTTACAGGTAAGCCCACGCAGATTAAAACGGTAAAAACCGTTCCTGCCGGAGCAACTACAGTATTAACCAGCTTTACTTATGATAACTGGAGCCGGCCTGCGGCGGTAGATCAACAATATACGTACAACACTACCGCATCGGCCACGTTCCATATTGCCAAATATATTTACAACGAGATGGGACAGCTGGTAGATAAGCAGCTGGGAGTAACCAGCAGTTTACCAACAGGGCTGCAATCTGTAGATTACCGGTACAACATCCGGGGGCAGTTAACCAGCATCAACAACAGCAGGCTAACTAATGATGGTACCCTGAATGATGACGGCAACGATATATTCGGGATGCAGTTACAGTACAATGTTGCGGATGCCAATATAACGGGCAGTACGGCAGACTATACCGGGCGCATCTCGGCAGTAAAATGGATGAGCAAAAACACCGCCGGAACGGCAAGTAACGAGCGGAGTTATTATTATACCTATGATGAAGTTAACCGGCTAAAAGCAGAGGTATATGCCGAGCGTGTGGCCGCAACCGGAGCGTTTAGCACGAATAACGGCGGTTTCGACGAAAAGGGCATTACTTATGATGAAAATGGCAATATCCAGGCTTTACAGCGCAGCCAGCTATCGTCTGGTACAGTAAGCTCGATAGATAACCTTACCTACACTTATGACACTACCAGTCCTAACCGGTTGCTAACGGTCACCGATGCTGCGCCAACGGCTACCAAGGCCCAGGGTTTTAATCAGAATGGCGCTGCCGGAAGCTATGCTTATTACACAAGCGGTAACCTGCAAACAGACCCTTACAAAGGTTTATCGCTTACCTATAATGACCTCAACCGTACCGATGTGGTAACGGTAAGCGCTACCAAAAGCATCAGTTATGTATATGACGCATCCGGGGCGATGATCCACAAAAAGCAAACGGATACGGGTACCGGGGGTACAACCACTACTACCGATTATGTAGATGGTTTTGTATATTTGAATGGAACATTAAGTTACCTGGCCATGCCCGAAGGGCGGGTGCTGTATAATGGCGGTGCGCTAAAGCCGGAGTATGTAATAAGCGATAACCAGGGTAATGCCCGGGTGAGCTTTACCGATAACGGGAGCGGCGGCATCAGTATCACGCAGGAAAACAGTTTTTACGGATTTGGGATGATGTTAAGCAGCAGCAGTACTACCACGGGAGCCAACAAAAACCTGTATAACGGTGGCAGCGAGTGGCAGAACGATTTTAGTAATATGCCCGATTTTTACCAGACCTACTACCGCAATTACGATGCGGCTATAGGCCGCTGGATGGCTGTTGACCCGGTGCCGGAAAGTGCTGAAAGTATGAGTACGTATCATTATAGTGGCAATAACCCTATTATGTTTAACGACCCGATGGGAAACTTAAAGTTAGCGCCGCAGGATGATCCGTATGTGCCGCCTGCATTTGCTGCGCCGGGTGGTGGCAGCGAAGTAGATGATGACATGAATACGATAGATCAGACGGTTTCTACGTTTAATAGTTGGATGCAATCAGTTAATAATCCGCAGGGGCAAAACATCTATCATGCAGGCGACCCAACTAATAATTGGGACCCCGCTAGAGGTATCAGTAGTGACGCGCTGAGCCAAACATTGAATGACACAAAACATTTTGCGGTTGGCATAGATGGAAGAACAAGATATGAGTATAATGAAGCCGTTGTTACAGGGGGGGGAGGAGATAAAATAGTTGATTTTGGCGTTGTTGGCAAGTTTGGATATATAAATGGGGATGGGGCCAATCAGGGGGAATTGACCCATGCACAGCAGCTTGCGAAATATGGACAAATAAGTTGGGGATATAATGTTTCTGTCTCAGCCTCATTAGTGCTTCTTGGTGGAAGCATAGAAACAGGAACGGTAATTACCGATAAAGGTTGGGCTAGAAATTACATAACTAGATACTATTCTCCTGGCTTTTCTTCGCCTTCCGTGTCGCATAGCTTTTTCTTTATCTATTCCACAGATGATAAAAATCTTCCTGTTTTCTCTGATTGGAATGGTATATCAAAAGGGATATCTGGTTCTTTCGATTTTGTGGCATTGGGCGGTGGCCTTGGATCAAATTATGCACTTTGGAGTCTTGGTGCAAGTTTAGCTCCAGAATCACTTAATTTTACGAATGGGAGCAACAACGGTGGCGCGCTTAATGTTGGCAGTACGTCTTGGATAGGTGCGCCTTATAGACTTCCAGGGGGGGGGGCTAGTCAAAGATATATTAATACTATGACATATATGGGGGGCTACTAACATGAAATTTAAATATAAAATCAAAAAGACATTCAACACTCAAACCGAAGTTTTGGAAGAAAAAATTAGCATATATCTAAGAAAGAACTCTTATAGAATTACCGAAAGGGGCTTAGGATACATAATCTTTGTTGAAGATGAATTTAGTGACAGAAGAAAATCCAGATCAGACTTCCATACGAGGATTGGAGAAGGTAAGTTTGCATTTAACTACTCGGCCGATCATGAAACAAAAGTAGAATTAATATATCTTACATCCGTTTCTTACTATGCTGTTCTTGTAATGTTAGTTTGTGCATTTGGTATTTACACGAATAATATAGTTATGCCCATTGTTTTTTCACTTGCTTTAACACTGCCTATTTTATATAAAATTTTTTACCTGAATGAACACGTGTTTAAAGAAATTATGGAATGTTAACTTTTACTGCACAGTTAGAACGAACGAATTTTGTTTCTAATATCTCCCCTGCTTGGTGCACGCGTGCCGCGTGTGCGCCGTTGACGTAAACATTATGCGAGGTAGACGATATGCAAGTCTTGGATGTAAATTTTCATCCGGGAGTTTGTTGTTACCGGCGGTTCGCGTAAAGGAAGTGAATACAGGCCAATGTGACTAATGCCTCGCGCAGTATAAACGGACAGTCTGACCCAGCTTCTACCGGTGGGGGGAGCCAATGTTGGGGGTTATTTGAATAAGAAAATCACAATTAGCCGTATATTTTTCTTGTTTTTTACCATATTATAGTACCCCAGTATTTAGACACTTATATCCTCTCCAAAAGCCCCTCCCCCCCCCAAAAAAAAAATACTACTGAAAAGTATTCCCCATCTGGAACATCGGCAAATACATCGCTATCATAATTACCCCCACCAGGAAGCCAACAACAATGATGAACAACGGTTCCATCAAACTGCTCAGGGAGGCTGTCTGGTATTCCACTTCCTCGCTGTATTGTTCGGCTATCTTACCAAAAAAATAATCCAGTTTATTGGATTCTTCACCGATCCTCACCAGCTGGATCATTTTGGAGGGGTAAACGCTAAACTGCTGCAGGCTCTGGTGCAGGGAACTACCGTGCAGGATATCATCCTCTACTTTTTGAAGCGAAGATTCGATAGGGTACCAGCCCACCATTTGCTTACTGAGCGCTATGGCCCGGAGTAAAGGAACATGCGCGCTGATCAGCAACCGCATGGAATTACAGAACCGGCCCAGGTATACTTTTTTAATCAGATTACCCACCACGGGTACCCGCAGCAGGAAACCCGATATGATCCTGCGGTAGGTTGCCGTTTTGCGGGCGCGGTAGAGCAAAACAATAATAGTTGTCAGCAGCAAAAAGGAAGGGACAAAATAGGCCTCCATACCTTTGGATATGCTGATCACCATCTCCGTGATCCAGGGCAGCTGCCCGCCGAAACGTTTGAGTACATCGGCGAACATGGGTACCACAACTTTGAGCATAAAGTACACGGCACCAAAAGAGGACAGGAGCACCATACAAGGGTAGGTGAGGGTAGAGATGATTTTGCGCCTTTGCTTGATCTTGGCCTGGTAAAATTTGGCCAGATCTTCCAGCACCTCCGAAAGCTTACCGGTCTCTTCGCCGATCTGGATACTGTAAACCTCATACAGGGAAAACTTACCGGAAATTTCCAGGGCCTTGGAAAAGGGTACTCCCTTACCCAGTACGTTATCCTGTATTCCCTGGAATAGCTTCCGGTCATTTTCCTTCTCTTGTTCGGCGGTTACCAGTTCCATACTGGTCTTTAAATTGATGCCCGCTAGCAGCAGGGAGCTGAGTTCGAGGTACAGGTATTCTTTTTTCTTATCGCTGAGTTCCGTACCGCCAAAGCTGATATCCCTGTTCAAAAAGGCGAGCAGACCGCCTTCGCCTTCTGGTTGCGCAGCTTTGGGCGTTTTCTTTTTCCCGTAGGGTTTAAGGTCAATTGCCGGCATGATCGTCCTGGTTAAAAAGGTTAGCAGAGCTGTAGGGTTTATAATAAATGAAATGCATGTTATCGTTAGGATAGTGAAGTTTCAATTGCAGTTCATCAACCCGTGTAACAGGTGAACCGGATTCTGCCAAGCCAACGGGTTCCTGCTCAAACAGCATGGTGGAACTTTCCGTTTTTACTTTAAAGGTATCGGTAATGCCACTTATCCGCACAATATAATTGCTGTCCAACAGGTAACGTACACTGTCTTTATCACCGGTTAACAGTAATCCTTCCCCGTTTTTAACGATGAGTTCGGCCCGGCGGAAGTCACGTTTCAGCAGGCGGTCCAGTTGGACCACGGTCGCCGCTTGTTCGTTTTGAACAATAAAGTGATGATAAGCATTACTGACCACAGAAAACGCGGTATATACGATCAAAATAAGGATCGCGGAAACCATCATGGCAATGGTGACCTCCATAATGGTAAAAGCGTTTAGTTTACGGTTCATGCCGGTTAATCATGATTTCTTGTACGTTCGTTATCTCCTGTTGGTTCTCATCAAAGGCAGTCAGATGCAATTCACTTAAATCCGGTTCGTTATCAACCGGTTTGATCTCGGGTACAATTCTTATCCCGTCCTGGTTAAAGGGGGCTTCCGGCAATTTCTGAGACTGTTCGATATTTACTAATATGCCCTGTAACGTAGCTGCCGCACGAATCTTTTTAGCAGACAGCGCCTGTCCGCTGATATTGGCAAATATCATCATCGCCATGCCGAAGATCACCACGATGATTACCATCGCGATCACGACCTCTATTAAAGTGGCGGCGGGCAGCATGCCTTTTCGGTTTATTTTACTTCCAGCCATTGCAGTATTTTCTTTTTCGGTGCGGCGACCGGTAACAGTTCGCTGGTCAGATAATACCCGGATAACGCCTTTTCATCAATATTAAGGTTGATCAGGTAGTTTTCATAACGGGTGAAAGCGCTCTGGTACATAAAGCGCGAGGTGAACACGCTACCCGCTACGGAAATGCTGTCTTTGGTGGAAAGGATGTGCTGGGCGTAGATTTGCCCTTTAATCTTTGTGCCCTTGTCTAAACTGATGGTGGCCGGTAAGGCCGATGCTTCCTTTTCATAAGTAAAAATACAGCCATCAAATTGTGTGTTTGTTCCGATGCTGATCTGCGGTGGAAAACCGACTAACGGCGATTTGAAACGTAACAGGCCTAAGCAAGAAGGATAAGTAAAATGACAGTTTTTTTCGATGCTGATAGAATCCGTGGCGAATAGCTGGCAGTTACCCCGAAAACCACTTTTTACCAGTATCGCTTTGGCGAATACCAGCACATTATCAAGTTTTGCGGTGCTGTCGATGGTCAGCAGGGTATCTGCATACAGGATAATATGCCCCGAAAGTTTCATGTGCTCCAGGGTATAAGGAAGGGTGCCCAGGTTAACGGCATAAGCGGTATCACGGAAGGAACGGGTAAGGGTATCCGCTTTCCATGATTTACTTACAGATGGTCTTTTCGCTCCTAACATACTGTTCAATATTTTTAACCGTTCTTCCTGTAGCGCCGGCAGCTTTCGCTGGCTGTCGGCTATTTTGCCGATGATCATCCGTTTATCTCCCTGGTAGGCTTTATTGTCTACATAAGCTGCTTTTACGCCGGCCTTGGGCAGGTAAACATCGCCGCGTACATTGGTTTTGCCACTCAGGGATAATGGCCGGTCTTCATCGATGAGGTAGATGGCCGCCCATTTGGTGGAATCAATAGCGGATGCCATTGACCAGACTTTAAACACGGTGTCTTTTTGCCGGAAAGCCTCGGCTACCCCCATATCGTAGATGCCCCAGTGTATTGTCTGCATCCTGACCGAATCGTCGCTGCTATTAAATAGGCTGATGGTTTTACCCCGCAGGTAGGTGGTGTCTTTGGTGCTCAGCAGTATATGTACACCCGAAGACAGGTTGTTCTGCAAGCGGTCGAACCGGGATTTGACCAGGTACTGTTCCCTGAAAAAATAAGCGGCCAGGATCAGGAAGGAACAGATCACGGCTATTACCATGGAGATAATGATCACGATATAAAGGACCGACCCTTTAAGCATGAGGCTGGTCTGTTTTTTTCTTCTTCTTAAAAATGTTGATCCTGTTCAGGATAGAAGCTGGCTTGCCCTTAAGTAGTTGCCCATTTTTGTAATATTCGGTACGGACAGAATCGCGTCCTTCGTGAATGATAACAGCTCCGTTAAACTCATTTTGCCGGTAGTTGCCGGTTTGTTTCAGGCTACCATCCGCATTGTAAAAACTAAACCTGCCGGAACGTATGCCATTATCCCAGTTCACCTCACTAAGTAACGCACCCTGCTCATTCCAGGCTTTCCAGATGCCATCTTTCAGGCCTTTTCTAAAAATACCCTGGGCTTCCAGATTTTTATTCAGGAAAAACTCGGTATAGCTGCCGTTTAGGAGCTGCCCGCTATAGCCACCCTGCAGGGCATGTATCTTATTGGCGGCATACCAATAATAAGTGAGACTGGAAGATATAGCTGGTTCGGAACTGACAGGGATCACTTCGGCCTGTATGGTTTTGCTGGTGTCGGTTATCCGTATCTTATGCAAACCGTAATCGGGCATTTTCTGGGCAAATGACGAATAGGTTAGCGTGACAAAAAGCAGGGTATAGATATATTTCATTTAGATGGCGGATTGAATACGTATGTACCTGGTTTTACCGGCATGCTGTACCAGTATAGAATCTTTAAGGTTGCGCACCAGTTTCACCTGGTCAACGGTTTCCCCTTCACTCATGGTGACCTCTTTGCCGTTAATATGTAAAAAGGCCATCAGCTTTTTGGAGCCGGGGTTTTTGATGTAACCGGAATACCGGATGATATCCCAGTTGAAGGCCGGTGGCATGGCAGTTACTGGTTTCAATAATAACCTGCCGGCTGGCCTTGGCTTCGCGGTGTCTTTTTTTGCGGCTAAACCAAAAGGGTCCCGGTAATTCAGCAACAACCGACCGGTGTCTTTGGGTATGGCGAAATCATTAAATATTTCTTTAGCGGCAGTGGGAGGGACATAGGTATCATCAGTTCCGCCGCTATATGCCAAGACGACTTTATAGATGATCAGTCCCCATACTACAAGTACGCCGGCAACCATCAGGTAAGTTAAAACTTTGTTTTTCTTGATCATGTCGCTTTCCTTACTGTAGGGTGAAGTTTCTTAACGCGCTGGCTTTACCTTCTTTGCCCGTGGAGTTAACTGCACTTACTTTCCAGTATATTTTTTCGCCGAAATTGCCGAGGTTGAAACTATAGGTATTGGTACTCACATTCAGCGGGAAACTGCTATTGTAATAAGTAGTGGAATCGCTTTTATAAACGTATAGTTTATAGCCAGACGCGTTGCTGATGGCGTTCCAGCTCAGTGGCACAGGTTGGCTGGCTAAACTGTTGTTGGCCGGTGAGTTGAGGCTGACCTGGCCCGGAGCGGGTAATTGGTAGGCGACGTAGTTGACCGCCGACCATTTGGATTGCTGCGTTTCGTTTTCTGCCCTTACCCGCCAGCCATATATCTGTTCTTTGGGAAAGGTAAAATTCAATTGCTGACCGGGAATGACCTGGTTGTACACCAGGTTGGTTTCATCGGCGAAATTGTTGGTGTCTATCTCTATCTGGTATTTGGTGGCGCCGTACAGGCTGTTCCATTTGAACAGGGTGGGGTTTTGGTTGCTGATGGCGTTGTTAAGCGGCGAGGTTAGGGTTTGGGTCTGATCGGTAAGCGAAGATGGTTCAACGGTAAAGCTCCGGGGCGCGGAATAAGCGGTCTGGGAACTTCCGTTTTCCGCTCTTACACGCCATTGATAATTGCCAGGATCGAGGGTTGCATCGAATTTATCACCTTTAACCAGGGTGTCGAGTACCAATCCGCCAATGGAGTCGAAGCCTGGGGTAACTACCTGTAGCCGGTAACTCAGGGCATCTTCCACATCGTCCCACCAGAAGCTGATGGTGTATTTGGAACTTTGATATTGGTTGGCCGGGGCTTCCAACTGAACCTGTCTTTTGGCGATGGAGGGTTCTATAAATTCTTTGCAGGAGGATAGTATTTCCGTTATAGCGAAAAATGTAAATAATAGTATTGGAAGTGATAAGCGTTTCATGCAGCACTAAATTAAGAATTAGTATGATAATTTATCGGTATAATTAATAATATCTGCCGGGGCTAGTATATCTTAAAAAAATCATGCTGTTTGCGTAAAGTAAAACAGGGGGGCGGAAATTGATTTATTTCTCATACTTGTAAAATAAATCGTTACTGCTTGCAGATCAGAAAAAAATATATAATTTAGAAGCAAATAAAGAACATATCAGTCTTTGTTGAAATAATATGCCTTTACCTATAAAATCTTCCACCTTATCACCTGTAAAAAATCATGAAACAAATCCCTGTATTACATCCTGTAGAATAAGCAAGTATGCCTGGTTTGCTTATTAAATTGATATAAAATATAAATCCGGGTTCACGATTATAATCAAAAATGTATCGTGTTTGTTTTTGTTGGGACCTATTTGAAGCCATAAATATTGAGCATCAAACCAAGTACTGGATTGCTTCCATCATGCCATTTTTATTTCTTCAAGTATCATATACTCATACACCATGACGAATAGCGATAAATCGCGGCCAACGGAACGCAGGTCGTGATAACGGGCGCGTCCACCGAGACCACTTCGACGATAGTCGCCCTCACGAAGTCGTCGCTGGTATTCACGAGGCAGTTCGTCTACATCCAGTACAAGACGGCGCGGTACACGTTCGCGCACCTGTAGGCACCAGGACGCGCGAAGCACGAAGGGCCTCGCGCGTGCGCTTTTTTCCCCAAACTCGCAATCCGTGAAAACACCTATTGCGAGTCCCGCGCGGGACAATATCTTTGCCCTAAACTATTGATAACAAAAGCCATATCACGACTCATGAAGCATGCACCCACTCCGTCCAGGCGACAATTCGCCGCTTTGCCCCGCACCGGAATTTCCCGCCCGGTGCCCCAAGGTGCGCCGAGTGGAGACTCCGCACCATCAACCCTTAAAGACATACAGCAATGAAAAAATTCTATTCAACGATACTAATTGCCATTCTCGCGACTGCGGTAGTCCGTGCCGACAATTATCCAAGCCCGTCCCTGCAGTATAGCTGGACAAACTCCCATGACGCCACCACCGGCGAAGCCGTTGTAGCCACCATAAACGCGTCTAACGCCTCCTACCCTTATAATGGCGCGCAACTAGTGGGACAGATCGTCGACAGCAGGAGCAACTGGGGACAGGCACTTCCCGTCGTTGCGAATTTCAAGGTGAGCGTGAACTTTTCCGGCTCCCTATACTTGATAGTGCAGGATGTAAAGACGCCGGACGTTACGCTGGAACTGAGGTTCGTCTCGCCGACTCAGGTGAACGTAGTGGCAAACTGCCTCAATCCGTTCAAGACGATCAACATACTATTTCGATTTCCGGCCGGATTGGGAACGACCATGACGGTGGGCGATGCCAGCCCCAACTCTTCGGGCGCCATGTTGGTAGCCGGTCCCACTTACGCGAGCGTCATGGATGGCCAGCTTGCCCTTAACGTAACGGATATCAACAAGGCGGCAGGATATACCCTGGCGGTGGGAGGAAGCGCGATTGCCGAGTCCGTCACCGTCAAGCTGCAGTCCGGCTGGCCCGACTTCGTGTTCAGGGACGATTACCGGCTGCCCGCATTGGCCGATGTAAAGGCCTTTATAGACCAAAACCATCACCTGCCCGAAATTCCGTCCGAAGCAGCAGTCGCCAAAGACGGCCTGAACCTGGGCGAGATGAACAAGCTATTATTGAAGAAGGTGGAGGAGCTTACCCTGTACTTGATCGAAAGCAATAAACGGCAGGCTGAGCAGGACGAGCGAATCAGGGCGCTTGAAGCAAAACCGGGCCCGATAGCCCGGAAGGCCGACTAGGCAGGCTGCTTAGCCGCGATCAGAAAGACAACAGAATCCCACCACATACACCGTTTATCCCTTCAGCAATGAAAAAAACGACTCTTATCACTTTCATGTTTTTCCTTTCGACCCTCGCCTGCGCCCATTGGACGAACGGCACCGACATCTACAACACCAATGCCGGCAACGTGACCATCGGCAACCCGACCCCGTACACCGTCAACGCGGCAGCCGGCCTGTTTCCCTCGTCGACCCCCAAGCTGGAGGTCGTGACCGGATACGCGGGATCGGCGCCGTTCGCCGACCTGTTCACCATCCGCCATCCCGGCGTCACCTCCGACGTCATCTCGCGCCAGATGGGGATAGTGCTGAAGCTGTCGACCGAAAGCAGCGCGGTGGAGTCGGACAAGATGGGCGGCATGCTGCTCGAAAGCGCCAACATCTACGCGAACTACCCCACCATGAGCCTGGTCACGGCCAACCTCCGCAGGCTGACGATCGACCAGAACGGCAACATCGGCATCAACACGACGGACACCAAATACTACAGGCTTGCCGTCAACGGTAGCATGATAGCGAACTCGGTAACGGTCAAGGCATACCCATGGGCCGACTACGTGTTCAAGTCCGAGTACCGACTGCGCCCCCTTGCAGAGGTGAAGGCGTATATAGACCGGAACCAGCACCTGCCTGAAATACCCTCGGCTCAGGAGGTTGCGGCAAACGGCGTCAACCTCGGCGAGATGAACACCCTGCTGCTGAAGAAAGTGGAGGAGCTGACCTTATACCTTATTGAAATGAAATAAGAAATCCTGGCCCTTCAACAACAAAACGAACATTTAAAAGCGGTGTCTAAATAATAAATCTTCCATCTCAAATGAAAATTACCCAACGCTCTTTACGGCTAAGTTTTGTAATCTTATTGTTAGTGTGTAATTTACACACATTCGCGCAGCAATTTAAGTTTACTGACTATGTGCCCTCCAGTCCTAAATCGCCCCAAGCGGCTGCACTTGGACAATATGGCGATGTCCCCGTTTCACTTTATACCGGCGTTCCAAACATCCAGATTCCGATCTACGAAATCAAGGTCGGGAAGTTTTCGCTGCCGATATCACTTAGCTACCACGCAAGCGGAGTAAAGGTCGAGGATTACCCTTCATGGGTAGGAACCGGATGGACACTTAATGCGGCTGGCGTGATCAACCGTCAGCAGCGTGGTGTAAATGATGAGTTTATGATTGATAATTATCCCACCTACCAGTCGCAGGTGGCTACTATACTTGCCAGTTCTGTAAGTAACTCGCTAGGATACACCAATACCCAGGCCCCACTAACATCTTCGGACGGCATGTTCCAGGGAAACTATGATACGGAATCAGATATCTTTAATTGTATGCTGCCAGGTGGCAGTAGCAAGTTCTATCTGGATGTTGCCGGAAATGCCCATGCGATGCCTGCGAATAAGTTGATGATTCAGCCAGTTGGACGTATATTGCCCGCCTCAACCGCCCGTATCCGTTGCTTTAACCAATGGGTGGTAACAGACAATGACGGAACTAAGTATTTATATGGTTCGGCTAATAATATAAATACATTTGAAGTTGTCACCCCTGAAAGCTATTACACAACGGAAACGCTTCCCGAATCGATTATTAATTCCTGGTATCTTGCTGAAATCGACCTCACCAACGGCCAAAAAATCAACTTCAACTACGAAACCTATAATTACTCCACTGTTTCTACAGGAGATCAGACTTTCTTTTGGGATTCAAGAATTAATGAAAGTGCGGGCAGTGGGCAATTTAATTATTTAAACTTTACCACAGCATTAAGACTGGCCAATATAACCTATCCTGGGGGTAAAGTTGAATTTGTCGCCGGTTCTAATAGGGCGGATTTACCGCAGGATAAGGTATTGGATAGGATTAATATCTATAATGAAATAGGTTCGAACTACAATTTGCTCAAGACATTCAAGATAATAACTAATAATCCTGCCAATATAAGCCCCGCTCCATTGACCAATTTATCTAATTCTTTTAGATTGAATCTTCAGGGAGTTGAAATGTATGACAATTTACAGAAAAAAATAGGGAAATATTCGATGACTTATGACCCAACGACAACTTCATTGCCGAGGGATGCTCCAATTGACTACTGGGGATATTATCGGGGGACGGGATTGCCCGATCCGGTAAGTTACTTTTCTACAACGTCTGATACTTATCAAAAGCTCAGTGCTGCTCCCGGTCGTCCGGTAAATTCCTCTTTTACGCAATTTGATATTTTAACCCAAATCGTATATCCAACGGGCGGCTATTCAAATTTTACTTATGAAAATAATGATGCAATCCCTAATGATACAACCATTTTAGATTTTATAGGCAACTTGATTTCTAATCCAGTAAACCGAACTACAGAGTATGACATACCTAACGACGCATCGAGAGCCGCAACTGGGTTTGGTCCAGAGTTTACGGTTGGCAACACCGCTCAAGGTGCTACGTTTCAATTTACGCTTCACGAATTGTCAAATGACGGTAATACGTGTACTACATTGACACAGTGCTTTAGTAATAATCTCTGGCGGAAAAATACGGATGGAACATGGACTAATTTGGGAGGCAGTACGGTAACTATTGAGCCAAACACAACCTATAAAATTCAAATAGTATGGCATTCAAGCTATCAAGGGGTTGCGTATGCAATTTATACATGGCAGGAAGTCCCTGTAATTTCTCCTGCAACAATCCCTACTTTTAACGTTGGAGGTCTAAGAATTAAAAATATTCAGAGTTACGATCCTGTAACACTTGCTACCATAAATAAATCTTATGAATATAAAACGGATGCAGGAGGAACTTCTGGTGTGGTAGCCGCAGTTCCTGTATACTCTTACACTTTCCCGCTAATAATTATGGGCCATGTTGACTATTACAAGGTTCATACTAATTCCAGTAAAAATCAATCTTCACTTTTTGGGAGCTCGGGTGCGGAGGTAGGCTACTCTCAGGTAACAGAATATATTGGGAGCGGCGGAGAAGCTGGTAAAACTGTTTATAAATATACCTCCAACGATACCTCCATACCAGGGGGATATCCGGATGGTGGTATAGCAGCATCATTTGTTTGGCCTTTTCCGCCAGCCAACAGCTATGAGTGGCGGCGTGGAAACTTATTGTCCAAATATACCTACGTCAATAAAAATAGTATTTATCAGCCGGTGTCAAAAATTGACAACACCTACCATTTTTTTGCGGATTCAGATTTGAACTATCAATTAAATACAAATATAAAGATCTTGCAAAATGAGGTTAACATTATAGGAGATCCCGTTTACCAATTTGTATATCAACATGATTATTTAAAGTATAATACTTCCTCTGAAAGCTATTTTACTGCGAGTACCACAACACAAGACTTTGATAGTCAAAATAACACAGTATTTACCTCCACAAGCACCAGTAATTCATTTGACCCTGTTAGTCTTGAAAATAGCAGCAGTGCAAGTGTAAAAAGCAATGGGGATATCTTTACCCAACAAATACAGTATATTGCTAACTACAATTCAGCAAATGCAGTTGACGATGCTGCTCTTGGTATAAAAAACATGATTTTTTCCAACCAAGTTAAAGCTCCGGTTGAACAGCTGAATATTGTGCGCAACCGGCAAACGGGCTTAAGTTACGTTACGGGTGGCTCTTTGTTTTTCTACTATAAAGATAAGCCGTTGATCAAAGACTATTACAGCCTGAAATTAGATACACCTGTGTTGTTAACTGCTTTTGTAAAAAGTTCGATAAACGGTTCAGGACAATTTGTTTACGATTCCAAGTATGAATTAAATACTACATCAGCATATAATACCGCGTATAATATTGATCAGATTACAAAAAATGGCATCCGGTCGACTGTTTATCAGTGGGGATATAATGAACAATACCCGGTAGCCCAGGCGGCTAACGCCAAATCAAATGATGTTTTTTACGACAGCTTTGAAGAGGGAAACGGCAATAGCGCCCTGAACGACAGCAAGACGGGACACTACAGCTACAACGGCAGCACTACGCCCTACACCAAGGCATTGTCGGACCTGGACGCGGGAAGCTATACGCTGAGCTACTGGCAGAAATCCGGCAGTACGTGGTTATTAATAATTACCCCGGTAACCGTAACGGGCAATAGCTATACAATTACGTTAAGCGAGCAGATCGACGATGTCCGGATCTACCCTGTTGATGCGCAGATGAGCACGTACACCTACGATCCATTGGTAGGTATAACGAGTGCAACGGATGCCAAAAACCAGACGACGTATTACGAGTACGACGGCTTCCAGCGTTTGATCAACATCCGGGACAAGGACCTGAACATTGTAAAGCACACGGATTATCATTACCAGGGACAGTAGCGCTAACCAACAACCTTAACAGACAACAAGATGGCCAAGATCCACATCTCGATAAAAGATACGCAGAAGCAGGTTTTCACCGCCCTATGCTCGCTGTTTTTTGCACTGCAGGCGCAGGGGCAAACCTACCTCCCACCACCGGCAACGCTGACAGCGGCCCCTGCGGCGGGTTCCTACTACAGCAATACGAGCATCACGCTAAATCCCACTTTTAGCTTTACAGCGGCGAGCGGGAGCAGCCTGAGTTTTTATATTGTAAGCCCCGACTGTGTACCGCAGACCACGGCCCTGAGCGCTAATCAGAACTATATCCTGACCTCTGTACCCCGTGTAGGGAACTTTAAGAACGCGGGTACAGGGATCAACGGGGGCGATTTCGCTAACCGCAATACCTGCGAGCTGATGCAAACGGTACAATACTTTGATGGCCTTGGCAGGCCTTTGCAAACCATACAGGTAAAAGGCTCCACCGCACTTAAAGATGTGGTACAGCCGGTTGGCTATGATGCCTATGGCCGCGAAGCGACCAAATACCTGCCGTATGCCTCGCCTACAGCCGACGGCAGCTATAAACCAAATGCCATTAGCTCCGAAATAGGGGCGTTTTACAATCCGGGTGGCAATGGTACAAGCGGAACCCAGCAAACCAATGGCATTGTGGTTAATCCCAATCCATACGCGCAAACTATTTTCGAGCCTTCGCCGCTCAACCGGGTAACCGAGCAGGGCGCACCAGGGGCACCCTGGCAACCTGTTGCAAGCCCTGCTGTGGGCCATACCATAAAAATGGTTTATACCACCAATAATACCACCGCCATAACAGATGTAAACAACAGTTTAATTGCTACCCTATATACCGCAACCATCAACAGCGACCAAAGCCGTACGCTTATCCTGGGCAATACAGCGGGCAATTATTACCAGGCAGGTCAGTTATATGTCACGATCAGCTACGACGAGAACTGGGCAAGCGGCAAACCGGGCAGCACCGAAGAATACAAAGACAAGGAAGGCCACGTAGTATTAAAACGTACGTTTAACCTGAGCGGAACCACGGTACAGGTGCTGAGCACCTATTACGTGTACGACGATCTGGGTAACCTGGCCTTTGTGCTGCCGCCTATAAGCAGTGCCGATAATGGATTGCCTAATCAAACAACACTGGACAACCTGTGCTATCAGTATCAATACGATGGCCGTAACCGCCTGGTACAAAAAAAGCTGCCGGGCAAAGGCTGGGAATACATGGTGTATAACAAGCTCGACCAGGTTATAGCTACACAGGATGCCGTGCAGCGCGGCAAAACCACCCAGGAATGGACTTTTAGTAAATATGATGGTTTGGGCAGACTGGCATACTGGGGTATATACCAGTACCCCGGCAGCAGCCCGGGTACCAGCTACCGGGCCGCCCTGCAATTAACCGCCGACGGGCAAACCGTATTGTGGGAAACCTCCCAGACAGCCGGAACGGGTTACAGTGGTACCGCCTGGCCACAGGCCAATATATTGCGCTACCTGCAACTCAATTATTATGATAATTACACATTCCCAGGCAATCCTTATGTGCCCACGATAGGCGGTACCCTGGGCAACCCCACCGGGCTGCCAACAGCAAGCAGGACTGCTGTATTGCTGCCGGATGGCACTTATGGCTCCATGCTATGGCAGGTAAGCTACTACGATGCCCTGGGCCGGGTGGTGCAATCCCTTAAACAACATTATCTGGGCGGCGAAAGCAGCGTAAATAATAATAATTACGATGAGGTAGACAATAGCTACGATTTTACCAACGCGGTTACCCAATCAATCCGTCACCATTATGTTGCAGGTACGCAGGCGCTGGTCGCCTCCACCGGCTACAGTTACGACCATGTGGGGCGTAAAATCCAAACCACCGAGGCCATTGCCAGCGGCAGCAGTACACTGCCGACACCGACAGTATTGTCAAAAGAGGACTATAACGAGATAGGACAACTGAAGGCCAAACACCTGCATAGTGCCAATAGCGGCACCAGCTATCTGCAAGACGTTGGCTATACCTACAACGAGCGGGGCTGGTTGTTAAAAAGCAGCGCCCAGCTGTTTGAAGAAGAATTGCAGTATAACACGGGCAATACCCAAAACGGGATGACACCCGCTCAATATTACAACGGCAATATTGCCAGCCAGAGCTGGGGAACGGCGGCGGCGCCGAACTCGAAAACCTATGTCTACAGTTACGACCAGCTGAACAGGCTGAGCAGCGGCACTTCGTCCGATAATTATAACGAAAACGGGATAACGTATGACGTGGCAGGCAATATCAAAACCCTGCAACGCACCATGGGCAGCACAACGGCGATAGACAACTTGACTTATACTTATACCGATGCAGGCAGCAACTACACCAACCAAGTGCAAAACATCAGCGACGTGGCCCCTGATAACAGCATCTATGGCTATAAAGCCGGCAATAATCAGGCTTACCAGTACGATGCCAATGGTAATATGAAGGCCGATGCCAGTAAGGCAATCACCAATATCAGCTACAACCTGCTCAACCTGCCACAAACGGCAACGGCCAGCGCAGGCTCGGCCGCCTTCACATACGACGCGGCAGGCAGGAAGTTACGCAAGACGAGCACCATATCGGGCGTGAATACCGATTATATAGACGGTATCCAATACGAAGGCGGCAGTATCAGTTTTGTTCAGACGGAAGAAGGCCGCGCATTCAACAGCGCGGGCAGCTACCATTACCAATATACCCTTACCGACCATCTGGGCAACAGCCGCCTGAGTTTTGATACCAATACAGGGGCCGTAACCCCACTACAGCAGGATGACTATTATCCATTCGGCTACGAAATAGCGAGAGGGACTACGGTTAGTCCTAAAAATGAATACCTTTACAATAAGAAAGAATTGCAGGAGGACTTGAGGCTTTACGATTATGGGGCGCGGTTTTATGATCCTGTTATTGGTAGGTGGACAACTCCTGACCCGTTAGCAGAGAAATCAAGGAGATTCAGTCCATATGTAT
>NZ_JACHCR010000039.1 GCF_014205845.1 Mucilaginibacter cryoferens | reverse complement strand
ATTAACAAAGAAAAAGAAGCAAAAAGAAAGCTTCAACAATAATAATAATAACCTATATTATTTTGTTGAAGCTAATCTAAAGGCAATGACGGCGGCGATGGTATTGTGCTTGAAAAAATACACACTGATAATCAATACTTTAAAAACATGTCATTATAAGGGGGTACGACGAAGCAATGACGATCTTTTTCAAGATGTTATTACCGTTTTTTTCAGTTTACCTCTGGTCCTTGCTCCAAAAATCCTTACTCCCCAAAAATTAAAAATCTTTTGAATTATCGCCCATCAACCTATCTATCAATTTATTGTATGGATCGATACCGGCATTTACGGGCTTGCCTTTTACAATCATCGTTATGATATGCTTACCTGCCGTTAGCTTATGCCTTTTAATATACAGCGGATTGGTTACTGAGCGACCTTCTTTATTGGTAATATTGGCGCCAAACACACCTATATCTATATAATCGTTCATATTTTTGGCCTCTACATCGTTTCCTTTTTTATCTATCCAAACCTTATCTACATTAACGGTAAGGGTAACCCTGTATTCATTTTTATTGCCGGTTGGCACCGATCTTAGGTCTGTTAGTTTGTTATCGTACAGCGTTATTTTTTGCCACGTATCGGTGAGGTAATACTGTAAAGAATCGGGCACATGCTTTTGCAGGTAGCGGTACAAATCGGCACTGCCAGCGTAGGGTGGCTTACTTTTAAAGGCGTAGGCATTTTTAAACTCGCGCAAGGCGCTGTTTAGGCTGTCTTCACCCATCAAATCCTTCAGGGTATAAAGAACAAGCCCTGCCTTGCCGCCCCATAGGAACCATTGGTTGGCTTTTATCAGGGGATGTTCCTTCTCTTCCAGGCGGTGCCGTATGAAGGTGTAAAAATCTATCTGCCCATACAATATCCACTTCATGTTATCCTTCCCATACTTTTTCTCGGCCAAAAGCAGGGCGCTGTAACTGGCCAGTCCTTCGGGTATTACCAGCGAGCCTACGGTAGCGTTTGGTGTAACCTGGTAGCGCCACCATTGCTGCGCGAGTTGGCGGCTGGTATTAAAATAAACAAAATCATACTGATCTGCATTTTGAAAATTGGCGTTCCATGCATAACGTTCGGCATAAGTATCCAGCGTGGTTAAGGAGGCATCACGCGGACCAAAGTCGGTTGTTTCGGCCAGGCGGATGTCATTAAAAGGATAAGGCCCAAATGCTTTTGAAAAGTATTGCAACCCATCTTTATAGGCAGCCATCATCCGGTTAATATTAGCATTATGCGCCGGATGATAGTAAATATCAACATTAACCTCATGATCGAGCTGTACCGTTTCGTGCCGGTTTGCGTACCTTGCCGATAGGATGGCCAGCGGGGCATAAAAATTATCGCGGGTGTAGTGGTAATAGTTTCTGCCATTTTGCTGCCAGTGTTTTTGCAGCTCGCCAGGGGCAACAGCAACCTGATCGCCAGAGGTACTCACGGTAATATCAACGCTTGAAAGATCAGCCGACTTGCCCGAATTTAAATTACTGATACCCACCGGGTCATTTTGCGCAACTTCCTCTTCGTGCTTTTCTGGCAGGCCATTTTTTTTGCGCTCATAGTTACTGCCCAATTCATCATCCTCATCGTAACCCATACCTGGCAAGCCACCGTTAAAAAAGGTACCATTATGCAGTAAATTTTTAGAGTACAGGCCGTTTTCAAACCCTTTATGCCTGATGTAAGAGTTGATCTCGAACACAGCCGAATCGCCGGGAGCCAGCGGTTTTTCAAACTGGTATAACCTAAATTCGGCGGTATCCTGTTTAGGGCGAAACCAGTTAAACATACCGCGTTTGTACAACAGCGGGTAAGTAAACGGCACCGGCTTACCATTGGTTTTAACAGAGTAACCGGTAAGGTCGTCACCATCTAACAATAACTTTTCAATCGGTTTATCGGTGCGGTTAAAAACTGTAACAAAGGCTTTTACATTTTCTTCCTGCTTATCCGGATAGATATCGGCAAACATCTTTATCCGCGTTACCTTTGGTAAAGGCAGGCCTGCATATTTTTTTAAGGTTTTTTCGTACACAACAGCCCGATCGTCATTTTCGCCTTTGGTTAAAAAGTTATTTAAATAACTTACATTATAATAATTATAAGCGCCTACAGTTAAGAAAGCCGCTGCCAAAATAAAGGTAAATAGTTTTGTTTTAGTATCAAACCGCTGCCCCACCAGTTGCAGCCTTTCTTTAAATGAGCTGGTAACACCGCGGTAATAAAACAATGCCGATACAATAATAAGCAGCCCGCCAAACAGCAGCCAGTACAGGTTAAACCAATATACCGGCGCCTGCATGTGGCCAATACCATCCATATCTGATAAACCGTACCATGGGGTATAAGAGTAAATGAGCAAATTATAATTAAATATACCTGTTGTATTTAAAAAGAAAACCGCCACCCAAATGGCTACCCCAACACCATGCGCCACAAATTTATTATTGATAACCACGTGTACTACGTAAGCAAATATCACCATCTCCAGAAAACGAGGCATTACCACCGTAAACACATACATTAAAAAAAACGACAGGTTATATTGATGAAAGCCTTTTATGGTTTGCACTACCAGCCCTGTTAACAGCGGCACCAATGATAGCCCGAAGCCCAGTACCAGCAAGGCTATCAATTTCGACCCGTTAAGCACCCAGTTTGGCGGTGGCAACGAATCGTTAATAAACGCATACCTCGTGATCTTATCGCGATGCAGGGTCTCACCGGTGTAAAATATAATGATGAAGAAAATGAAAAAAGGGAATACATCATTAAATATGGCCATCAGCAGTACTGTGCGGGGGAAATAGGCCACCCCATAATCGGTTTCGCCCAACCAGAATACAAAGCCCAGGAAAGCCATCCCGGCCAGTAAAATTATCCAGAAATAATTATCGCGGATGATATTGGTTAGCTCAACCCGGGCAAGGTTAAATAGCGTTTTACGATTGTACGAACCTGTAAAACTTACATTAGAATTTATTGTCAACGCCCGTTTTGTTTTTGATACCACATCGTCAATAGCAGCTCTATCGCGCCGGCCACCAAAAAATCTTTCGAAGCTGAACCGCACATAAGTAAATATCAATATAGCCACCCCCACTCCTGTCCATATTAACCGGTTAGCCAGAAAAGCACCGGTAACCGGAAACAAGGTGGTATTTTTATCAACCGATGTGGTAATATTCGACACGAAGCGAACGGCACTGAGGCCAAAGGGATCGGCATTGATAATTACCGTGGCATTATTGGTGTGTTGCAGAAAAAAAACGGAAACAAAATACCCTAAAAACAACAGGATACCACCGGCATAAATCACCTTTACATTACGTGTAAGCGCCACCAAACCAAAAAACAACGATGAGGTAAAAAACAGGTTGGGCAGCGCCATTACCAAAAACGGCTGCAGGTAATAAATGAGTTTATTGGGCCCGTATTCCTTTGCATCTTTCCAGCCCATGGCAGGGCCAAGCTTTGTACCCAGGTAAGCACCTATAATGATGGCGCTGGCTATAAATAGCATAAACACAAAACTCCCCAGGTACCTGCCCCAGAAATAGCCTGCTTTGGTAATTGGGTAAGTGAGGTAATAATCTTTGGTATTGTTTTCAATATCGCGATAAAGTGGCTCGCCCATAATAGATGAGCTTACCAGCATCATAAACATGGTGATACCCGCACACCATAATGCCAGTACAAAAGGCGCGTTGATATGCTCCTTATCGCCTAAGGGTAAAGATCCGGTGGCAAACGTAGTGATGGTGAATGCGAGGGCGGCGGCAAAATAAAGATAAACCGCGGGCCTTCTGAGGCGGTTTTGCACCTCGAAAATGAATATTTTCCGAAACATAACATGAGGGTTTTAAGCGGATTAAATGGTGTTTACATCCACACGGGTGGCAATATTGCTAAAGTATACATCCTCCAGGTTTGGTGCGGCGGGCACAAAGCCATTGCCGGGTTCGGTATCCTGTATTACACGAATATGGAGCTGGCCGGTTTTTAACTGGGTGGATATCACCGAAAAATCATCTTTGTAAAAGCCGAGATCTGCCTTATTGATAGCCTTGCTGTAAATTTTGCCTTCCAGTTCATTTACCGCTGTATCCGGCTGGCCTGCATATAGTACCTCGCCCTGGCAAATGATGGCAAAATTGGCGCAAAGTGTGCTCACATCCTCCACAATATGGGTGCTTAATATTACTATCGTATTTTCGCCCAGTTGACTTAGCAGATTGTAAAAGCGATTGCGTTCGGCAGGATCGAGGCCGGCTGTTGGCTCATCAACAATGATGAGTTTGGGGTTGCCTATCAGTGCCTGCGCAATACCAAAGCGCTGTTTCATCCCTCCCGAAAAAGTGCCCAGGTGCTTTTTTCGATCTTTGGATAGATTAACATTTTCTAACAAACTACCCACCAGCTCCTTACGTTCGGCAGTATTGCCAATACCTTTAAGCTGGGCAATATGATCCAGCATTCGCTCGGCCGATATTTTGGGGTACACGCCAAACTCTTGCGGCAGGTAACCAAGTAGTTGCCGCACTTGGGTTTTGTTTTTGAGCACATCCAGGTCGTCCAGGAACACAGTGCCATTATCGGCCTCCTGCAGGGTAGCTATCGTACGCATCAGGGATGATTTACCGGCACCGTTTGGTCCCAGTAAGCCAAACATCCCATTATTTAAGGTAAGGGATACATCCTTTAAGGCATGTACCCCATTGGCGTAAGTTTTTGAAAGGGAATTGATCTGTAATTTCATAAGGCTTTATTGTTTAGGGTAGATATAGGGTAACAGGCTGTTTTTGGCAGCCCCGTTTATAGTTAATTGTGTACTATCGCCGGGACGATAATCCAGGTGATTTATTTTAGCTTCATTAAGTATCAGCGTGCTTTTGTTAAGTACCTGCAATTTTGCAACATCAAACTGGTTGCTTTTTAAAATGGTTATGCGCGACCCGCTCAGCGGACTTAACCCTACCATGGCGTTTAACATGCCGATGTGGTTATTGGCAAGCACTACATGGCTACCATAATCCTGGGTAATGGTTAAACTATCTTGTTTAAAGCCATCAATCAGCACCTTACCATAATTCCAGTTGTCGTTTACCGCGGTATCAATCACCTTTTGATTATTGATTGTGATGAATGCGCTGGTTTTAACATCAGTCAGATAAGGACATGAGATCACCACGCGATAACCGTCGCCATTATAAAATCGCTCCGCAGAGTATTTCATGTTCATTTGTAATAACCGGCCGGTTTGGGTAAAGTGTATATATTCCAACACGTGCGGTTCGGCCCTTACACCAAAGGGGCCACGTACTATGCTAACGCTGGCTTTTTGCGGGGCGTTTATTTCCAATGCGTCAAAATCTTTGTATTGCAGCGGGATATAGCGCGAATAAATATCTTTGTAGTTGCCTGTTAAAAACTCTTTTTTGAGCAGCAGGTCGTAACCTAAAATGCACAGCGCCAGTAACGCCAAACCGGCTATAAATATTTTTGTGCTCGTTCTCATTTGCTTTCGTCTGTTTTTGGCTGGTTTAAACCGGCCGTGTATGCCTTGTACATATCCTCCAAATCGTTAATATCAATATCCAGCAGGTATATATTTCTAAAAAAATCTGGTAATTGCTGTTGGATAAAACGCTGTTTGCGATAAGCCTTCACCTTTTGCGGACCATCGGGCGCCACAAACAAACCCAGCCCTCTTTTATTGATAACCACCTCCTGTGATTGCAAAAACTCATACGACCGGATAACCGTGTTTGGGTTTACTTCCAGTTCTACAGCTAGATCGCGCGTGGAGGGTATCTTTTCTTCGGGCAGCCATTTGCCCAATAATATATTTTCGCTCACATAGGCCGCTATCTGCAGGTATATGGCATCTTTATCTTTAAATTCCATAATGTGTTACACCTGTTTTTCTTTTAAGCGAAAGTAAGCGGCCGCCCATAAAATGAAGGCCATAATAACATAAACAAGCTGGCCTATCCACACAAAACCTTCGGCGTTTACGGCAAAGTATTTGCCTTTCTCCATAAACCCTACCGACGTAAATGGCACCACCTGTATTACATCCCGGTTTATCATATACTGCATAACTATATTATTGCAGGCTACAGATATAGCCACCAATGTAAAAAACAAGAGCGCGGTTTTTACAAAATGTAGTTTTTTAAAGCAGATAGCACCAAAAAACGCGATAGAATGAAACAGCGAGTATAATACCAGTATAATGGATATTACATTACCATTAAAACCCATCACATTGTACCCCAGGCTAAAAATCTCCAAAGGCGGGCCCGAAAAATGTTTGGCGTGTAATAAAAACAGCATCACCAGGTAAAAGCAACCGATAGAAACTACCAAAAACACCACAAACGAATATAGCCATGCCACCAGGTATTTTTCGAAATGGGTAGCCGGTAAAGTAAGCATACCGAGCGCCTTTTTGTCGTTACCCAGATCGGCAAATATTGCGCTGGTAAATATGGTACCGGTAAATAATATCACCCAGCCCAGCAATACCAATTGTACCGACAGCTCCATGCGTACATTAATCATAAAAACCATAAAGCTGCCGCCAAGCAACAGTACACCGGTAAACATAATTACCGACATCAGGTAGCTTTTATAATGCTCAGTAGTATGCTTATAAAACAGCCTGCCAAAGCGCTTTAGATTAAATATCTCGTTCATTTGCTGTTGCTTTTAAGGTTTGTAAAACGGGTTGATTACCGTTGGTAATGGCATTAAACAGTAGTTCAAGATCAACCTTACTGTAATCGCCTGTGGTATTTTGCATAATTACGTTTTTGCCACGCTGGCCTTTCTCTTCATATAACACCGCCAAACCTTCGGTATCAGCATAGCTGCCAAAAGTTATTTTCTCGGTAACCTCATCCATTGATTGGTTAACCAGTATCCCGCCGTTGTGTAAAATAAGCAGTGTATCAATCAAGCTGTCCAGATCGCGTACCTGGTGAGTAGATATTACAATGCATCTGTCTTCGGTAAGCACCGATGCTATCAGTTTACGAAATTGTACTTTAGATGGAATATCTAACCCGTTGGTAGGCTCGTCCATAATGATAAGGCCGGTATTGGTGGCCAGGCCAAAAGCTATCATCGCTTTTTTTTGCTGACCATAACTTTGCTTATTCATCACCGCATCCATATCAACATCTAAGGCAACCAGGTATTGGTAAAAATCGGCTTTGCTAAATTTGGGGTAAAACACGGCGGTATTGGCCACATATTGCGCCGGGGTAAGATCTGGCATAAAAAGCTCTTCGGCTAAAAAATAAACATCTTCTAAAACAGAAACCGGCCTGCCAAAAACATTTTTGCCTTTGTAATAACAGCCACCCTTTGCCGGATAAGCAAGGCCTATCATATTTTTAAGCAAAGTTGATTTACCTGCGCCGTTTTTTCCCAGCAGGCCATAAATATGTCCTGTGCTTAGCGTAAGATTAAGTCCGCTAAAAAGCGGCTTATTTTTTTTGTATCCAAAATGCAGATCTTTTATCTCTATCATATTAAGTGAACTAGTTAGATAGTGCACTACAAATCTAACTAACTTAATATGGCATTTCCAAGTGATTTAGAAAAAATAAATCGGTAAGTTAATAATTGATAGTTTTTATACAGAAACGGCTTTAAAAGGCAGTAAAACGCCAATAATTGGGAGTTATAACATTTGCCGAAAAGCTTGTTGTGAGTCACAACCCTCTATAACCCATCGCTCTCTAAGAATATTTTGGGGTTATTTTTTCAGCAACTCTATTATCAGCATACCAAATACAATATCAGCATTTTGCCTGAAATATTTTTTGATACTTTTCATGGCGGCCATCATGTGTTCCTTTACGGTATGTTTGGAGATACCTAAAATTTGAGCTGCTTCTTCGTAAGTTTTACCTTCCTGGCGGCATAGGTTAAACACTTTTTTACATTGTGGCGGTAATTGATCAACAGCGCCGCCAAGTAGCCCGGCATATTCATTCCATTGCAAGCTGGCCTCGCTTTCCATAGCCTGCTCTTCTATAATGCTGATAACCTTATTGCGTAATTCGGTTTCTACCGATATTTTTTTGATGAGCTTAAATACCTGGTTACGGCTTATTTTGTACAGATAGCCAGCAACCCCATATTCGGGTTTCAACTGTTCTCTTATTTCCCAAAGCTTCAAAAAAACATCGTGAATAACGTCTTCGGCAAGTTCGGGCATTTTTAAAAACCGCAAAGCGTAGTAATATAGCTGACTATGGTACTTATCGTAGATATGCTTATACGCATCTACATCGCCGCCCTTAAGGCGTTCGCAAAGCACAATATCATTAACGGTCATTTAAAATAGGTAACTGGATGTTGCAGGTACAATTATCGGTCAAAAAAATTGTTTTATGTACAATTCTTTTCTAAAAGTTAATAAATGCATATCTCCAAAAATTACATAACGAAGAATAAAATGGCTTAGAGACCAATGTTTGAATATAATGGCTATAAGTTTAAACCTATGTAATGTTTTAATTTTAAGTATAAAATCGACCACTCAATTGTTGTTCATTCGCCTTGTCCCTGTTCACTTTTATTCACAGCGACTTTTTTTAAACATAAATTTTAAATTTATAATTAACCAATGAGAAATACATAAACCTCACAAAGTTTTGTTGATCCCCTGAAAATTTGATCGAAACTCTGTAAATTTTTATTACACACATGCTATCACATCATTTTCAGTTGCTCAAAAAGCTTGTACTTTCGGTGTCTAATCTAAGTCACGTAAACCCTTCAGATTGTAAGCGGCTGAGTGAGCTTATTTTTCAAAAAACCAAACTAAAATTAAGCGAAACAACCCTAAAACGGGTATATGGCTTTGCCAACAGCGAATTTAAACCCTCGCAATTTACTATTGATACCTTACTGCAATATTGCGGTTACCATACCTGGACCAGCTTTTTAAAAGATCACGATCAAAAAACAGAATCGGACAAAAGCCTCAACTGGTTTTCACTTACCGACCAGGCCGATAAAATTACCGGCTTTACCTTACGTGCACTTAAAGGCCGCTCTGGCATCCCTTACATTAAAACCATTGGGCGTTCATTTATTAACCACCATTTAGATGATTTTATAACATCAGATTGTGTAGCTACAGCCTTAATTGCGCCCGCCGGTTATGGCAAAACCATAGCGCTGCTCCACTGGATAGAGGAGCGGCAGGAGTTGGAACCTGTGGATGGCGGTAATGATATTATCTTATTTTTCAGCACCTCAACGCTCCAGTCGGCATTAATGAGCGGGCAGGATATTCATATCTGGCTATTATCCTTATTGGGCTTTAACCGGGCCGATAACATGGTTACCCTACTCAATAACCGGGATAACAATACCGGAAAATTTTATCTGATAATTGATGGGTTTGATGAGCATGCCCTTAAAAACGACCAGTTTTTATTAATACTTAATCATATTACCGATATCCTATCGCTTTACGGGGCCGATAGTTCTTTCAGGCTGATATTATCTATGCGCAGCAGCACCTGGGCCAATAACCGGCACGAGTTAAATAAAAGCGGTAAATGGTTTACGGGCTTTGGCAACGATAACAGGTACATCAACGTGCCCTTGTTTAATTTGCCCGAAATAAAGGAGATTAGCCTGAAGATCAATCAACAGGCCAAAATTTTCATACATCCCGCTATCATCGAACTGGTGAACAACCCGCTTTACCTACAACTTTATTATAAACTGCATAAGGATGATTTTTCGCTCAATTATGCAGATTCGCTGTTAAAGCACGATCTGATATCGGCCTATGTATTGGATAAAATTTACCTGGATAAACATTCTGCCGAGCGGATGGCCCTGCTTTTTGAACTGGTACAGATCATGAGCCATAAAAATGGCTTATACCATGTTAATAAGCTAAACGCCAATCACATCATCAGCAAATACCATAGCGTTTACCCCGAATTGGTGAGCCAGGGCTTTTTACGCGAGCTTAATAAAAGCGAAGAAATGGTTTACAATACCTACGTAGAGTTGGGCAGTGATGAATTATTAGAGTACGTTTTGGCCCAAAAGCTACTGACTGACAATAACAACCGTTTAAATACCGACCTTGTGGTACAGGTAAACCTGATATTAAACAGCGGGGTAAAGCTTAATGTAATAAAGTGGATAGTTATTTATGCCATAAAAACCGAACAGCATCACAGCCTAAATTACATCACCAAAACCGACCTTACACTAAACCAACGCGCCGAGCTGCTATGCTTTTTAGGCGATATTTTTGATCGCGAACTTGCCAGGAGCAGCAGCCAGGTAATTACCAAACAGTTTTTTAAACTAAATATAGATAATCAACTGTTTTACTATTTTTTCGGCCTCGAAAACATCGACACCGGTTACGAGAAAACATTGTTATCGTTACTAAAATTTGACCTACCGGACGACAAACGGTTACTGGTTTTATGCAGCCTGGCCATCACAGCCATGTTTAAGCTGGATTTAAAAGCACTTGAGCAGTACCTGTTGCTGGTGAAAAAGGTATCTCAAACGGAGTTATTTAAGTTTCCGGTTAATCCGTTAAAGTGCATCAACACCATATTTCACTATTTAAAATATGGTATTATTAAAAAAGATGCTTTTGTAGAAATCTCCAAATTTTGCTTTAATCCACCCGGCCGGGGCGAATGGTTTAATGATAGCATAACCAACGATATAACTTTTATGCTGGCAACTTTAACGTGTTTGCTGATGCATAACCAACGCAAGCAACTGCGTTTTATTGACATTTTACGACACAACTACAAAGATTTTTCGAAATACTACGCCGAATACTCCTTTTTCTTAAACATTGCTGCTGCCGATGCCTTTTTTATGCGGAACGATAAAGGCAGCTTTATAGCCTGCTACAGAGCAATAGCCAGAACATCAAACCAACACGATCAAGCTTACACCCCTTTTATGCAGGCTTTGCTACATGGTTATAAAATTAAAATGGCAATGCTGGATAATAATTACGACCAGGTGATGATGGAATATAAATACTTTGACAGCATAGCCCATCCCCATAAATTTCGACTGATTAAATTTCATATTGTAAGCCTCCTCTTAAAAAAGAGCCTGCTTACCTCTGTGATGGAACATGCTCAATTTTATAAACAACTGCACTACGAACATACCAAACTAATGATAGAGGGATCGGTAATTGAGTTGTTTGAAAAACAGGCAATGTGAGTGATGGGAAAAGAATCAGGAAATTAGCGTCGGGAAATCCAAGTATTTCTTTTGCTGTACACCTACAGGAATAACTAATATTTTTGTAGGCTACTTATTTGCCTGCACCAACATATTGATTTACAAAAGTCATTGTCTTTTGGCGCCGCACTTCGGTATCACACAAATACCTACCAATCATCTTACTTATAAATACACTAAAAAAGAGATAGTTAATTATAAATTAAACAATCAGCGTAACTATTTATAAAAATTATTATCTAACAAACAATACGTTGAGCAAATAGCCGTTTAACAGGTCAATAAAATATTAAAGCCGATTACCAAAACCAAACTATTATGCACAATAAAATCGCACAAAATCACATATCACCCGGATTGTCCATTATGTTATTCAGATAGTCCATTGTTATAATTGATTATTGCTCATATTTTTGAGATAATCTTTTGACTGGCCTTATTTTTACCATACCTACCTGCGGATATAAATATGTCCCTCAAAAAAACTACTACCCAACCCTTATGACATAAAACCTGCCCAAATTCAAAACCTTGCTGCAACCAGGTTAATCTACCTTATAACACCTTACACCTTCATGAAATCCCTGCTAACTACCCTGCTCCTGCTTATTGGCATAGCCACATCTTTTGCCCAAAATCACGTATCAATAAAAGGCCGCGTTATAGATTCGCTTAGTAAAAGCCCCTTAGAATTAAGTACCGTTGCTGCCGTAGATGTAAAAGACACCTCTTTAATTGCTTATACCCTAAGTAAAAAAACAGGCGACTTTGAACTCAACGGCCTCCCGGCGGGCAAAAAAGTAAAAGTGGTTATCTCTTTTACATCGCACAAAAGCTTTGTTAAGATCTTCACCTTTCAGAAAAACGAAGCGCTTAACCTGGGCGATATTGCCCTGAGCAATAAAATGCTGGATGAAGTGGTGATAAGGGCAGAACGCCCACCCATCACCATAAAAAAAGACACCATTGAATTTAGCGCCGAAGCCTTTAAAACCCGGCCAAATGCCGTTGTAGAAGAGTTATTGAAAAAGCTGCCCGGTGTACAGATAAATGGGGACGGCAGTATCACTGTTAACGGAAAAGGCGTAACCAAGGTACTGATAGACGGCAAGCAATTTTTTGGCAGCGACATTAAAATAGCTACCAAAAACCTCGATGCGGCCATTGTTGCATCCATACAGGTTTATGACGACCGCGAAGGCGACCCTAACCATTTAATTAGCGAAACTAAAGTTCAAAAAATAATTAACCTTAAGCTTAAACGGGCCATAAAGCGCAGCATATTTGGCAAAGTGTTTGGCGGCGGAGGCACCCGGGACAGGTACGAAAGCGGAGGCCTGTTTAACCTGTTCAGAGATACGTTACAGGTAAGTATCATCGGACTAAGCAACAACCTTAACCGTACCGCTTTTTCAAACGATGAGCTATACTCGCAGGGAGGGTTTAACCGCAGCGGCGGCGACAATTTATATAATGGTACGGTAAACACCGGCGGCCGAAACTGGGGCGGCGGTATAGAAAAAATAACTTCGGGTGGTTTTAACCTCAATACCGATTATGGCAAAAAACTAAAGCTTAACCTGCTTTACTTTTATAGTCAAAAAAACAACACGGTTCAAAACTCGGCCTTTGTGCAAAAGTTTTTGGGCGATACTACTATCCGAACTACTGCAAATACCAATTACCGGTCAGATAGTTACGCCCATTCTATAAGCGGTTTGGTTGACTGGAACCCAGATACACTAAACAGTTTGCATTATACCCCAAGGGTTGTTTTTAAGCGCGACAACTCGGCAAGTGATTCGTTTTCTGATAATTTCAACAATGTCATTGGTCATTTAAGCAAGGTAGCGGGCAATGCCAACGACAACCGTACATCCACCGAGCTTCAGCAGGATTTTTATTACAACAAACGGCTTAAAAGTAAAAAAGATGCCACATTTACCATTGGGCATAACCTTCAATATAACCCCAGCCAATCAAGAAACATCAATAATAACGATCTTACTTCCTTTACTTCCACCCTGCCGTCAGATAATCAACGGCGGTTGGGTAACGGCAAAAACACTAATTTAAATGCTTCGGTAAACAGTAATTTCACCTATCCTGTTACTAAAAAACTACTTGCCGATATCACCGTAACCGGCACCTACAATAAAACCAGCGAAGAAAATTATGTTTACAGTTTAGATACACTTACCCACACCTACGATATTTTTTTGAAGGACCAAAGTACCTACCTAAAACGTAACACCTGGATAGAGGATGTAAAACCCAATTTTACTTACCACATCACTAAAGATATCTCGCTTATTGCGGGCGTATCATTTAACTATCAGCAAGCACAAAACAAATTTATAAGCGAAACCAATTATCATAACTACGCTTTTATACTGCCATCGGTACGCATGGAGCTGGGGCCGGTTTCGCTATCATACAATAAATCTGCTAATCTGCCCTACTTATCGGCATTGCAGCCGCAAACCATTATTTATAACCCGCTGTATAGTTTTACCGGTAACCCTTTCTTAAAACCATCAACCAATGATAACTTAGGTGCCAACTTTAATAAGTATTTCCAGGCATCGCAGGTTAACCTATATTTTTATGGCAATTATACTGCAGAGAACAACGCTATTGTGCAAACACAAATAAGCGTAAGTAATGGCGCCCAATCAACCCATTTTGTAAACCGCGACGGCCAGTACAATGCCAACCTGCAAATGGGTTTGTATAAGCAGTTTAAAAAAATGGGCAAATGGATGATAAACACCAACACTTCTATCAATGGTTACTATCGCAATAGCCTCAACATTATTAACGATGTAGAGGGCTGGCAAAAAACGTATTCGCCGGGCATTAACCAAAACGTTAACCTAAGCTGGAACGATAAGATAGATATGAATGTAGGGGCTGGCTATCGCACCAATTATACACAGTACAACTACGGCGATCATAAAAAAGTAACCAACAACAATTTTAACATGAACAATAACCTGGTAATACGCTGGCCAAAACGCATAATTTGGGAAACTAAGCAGGAGTTTAGCTATAACTCGCAGGTAAGCGGTGGTTTTCAGAAAAGCATCAACGTAATAAGCAGTTCGGTGGCCCTGCAAATGCTAAAAAAAGACCGCGGCGAAATAAAATTAACCGGCTACGATTTGTTTAACCAAAATACCAGCGTATATCGTTATATTGGAGATAACACTATTTATGATGTGCAAAACAATACACTGAAAAGATATTTTTTACTCACGCTTACTTATAAGTTTAATAGTTTGAGCACAAAATAAGGGAGGATATCTTATCATTCTTAAATTTCGACAGCATTGTTTCTCCCGGTAAAATAGAAAAACATATTTAACACAAGTGTTACCGAAAGATTTACGAAGTTTTAAAAACTTCGTAAATCTGAAAATCTTACTTTATCAGCCTAACATCTACATCCAGTTCATCAACAGAACTTATTATAACAAGATCGTGATACCCGTGCTTATAAGCGCCCATGCCAGAAATATCTGTTGCGCGTTTCCTTGATTTTGCAATACGATAAACAATCATCAGGAACAAACGCCCTCTTCTATCCTACCCAAAATATTATCAACCATGGCCAGGCCTGTTGGTATATAAAACAACTCTAAAGGTTTCATATTATTTAAAGTCCGGTTTGGACTATTTAACCAACGCTGCACTTTGCCCGCATCTTCAAAAACCTCAAACGCATGTTCAACTACCTTTGCTATTTCAATTACATGCGATGATGCGTATTTGTCGAATTTATCGTCGCTCTTTTTGCGTTCGAGTGTTTTTACCAAAAGATGTAAGATATCTTCGGCAAAGCTTTTTTTTGACATACCTATATGCCCAATCAAGGCTTCAACGGAAGCTTTTGAAATACCATTGTTACTTAAAGTAATAAAGTCGAAATCCGAATAAAGGTGCTTACTCGTTTCAACTCCGTTCAGTACGTTTATATCTAATAATTCCAAAACAGTCATAGCGACATTTTTATCAAGTATAAGGAATAACTGTCGCGTTTTATTTCCCAAAGGATAAAATATCGATACAGAATAAAAATATTTTCACCCCCACCCCCCCGACCTTCTGCCTTTAGGATATATACAAACGATTATGAATCCTAAGAAGAATTACCAGCGCCTGCTGGATAAGTATTTATTGAATAACTGTACGGCTGCCGAGGCAGAAGAGCTGTTTGATCACCTTAAAAAAGATGAGGCAGGCCGCCTGTTGCTTAAAAGTTTACAATCGCGGTTTAGCGAGGAAATAAACCAACCCCGCGCCATTGATGCGGAGCTAAGCGACAAAATATGGCAAAAACTGGAGGTCAATATCAACCAGAGCCAGGCTGCTAAGGCATATCCGTTTAAGAGATGGATCTCGGTTGCAGCCGCGGCTATCATTCTGTTTGTAGCAGGCTTATTCTTTTATACCAGCAAACCTCATAATTACCAGTTAGCATCCCGTAAAGAGAGATTTAAAAACGATGTAGCACCCGGCAGCAATAAGGCAACACTTACCCTTGCCAACGGAACCGTTATGGTACTTAGCCAGGTAAAAAATGGATTGCTTACCAAACAGGGACAAACGGTTGTTAATAAAGTTAACGATGGTTTGCTCACCTACAAAGCATCCAAATCTGCCCTTGCAGCTGTACAATACAATACAATTACCACCCCGCGTGGCGGCCAGTACCAGGTTGTTTTGGCCGATGGTACCGCCGTTTGGTTAAACGCGATGTCATCAATTAAATTCCCTACTGCCTTTACAGGCAACGAGCGCGACGTTGAAATAACAGGCGAGGCTTATTTTGAGGTAGCCAAAAACAAAGCGAAACCATTTAAAGTAACCGCCAATAAAGTACAGGTAGAAGTATTGGGTACTCACTTTAATGTGAACGCCTATAACGATGAGGAAACCCTAAAAACCACATTACTGGAAGGCTCTGTGAAGCTAACGGCCGATAAAAGCCAGGTAATGCTGGCACCCGGTCAGCAAGGCAGCTTTAACCGGCAGGCGGGCAATTTTAAAGTTGCGAAGGCTGATGTTGAGGAAGCTGTAGCGTGGAAAAACGGCAATTTTATGTTTGCCAGCGAAGACATTCAAAGCATATTAAGAAAAGTATCCCGGTGGTACAATGTAGATATTGTATACCAGGATAACGCACCTAAAAAAGCCATATGGGGTACCGTATCAAAATTTGATAATGTATCTGAAGTACTTAAGATAATTGAACTAACAGGGGTTGCACATTTCGAAATAACAGGAAGGAGGATTACAGTGATGAAATAGTTATACAAACTTTTACCTGTATACCCCGCTATTTAACAGCATAAAAAAAATCCAGAAGTGGTTGCAACACTCCTGGATAATAAAAATGCCTGTAGGCAATTAGTCCGGGTTACCCTTATATAAATCTTGATAAACCATATTCAGTTATAAACCCAAACTATTCAAATTTATGAATTTTTTTCCTGATTATTTATGCCGTAAACCAAGCGGCATCTATACTAAACTATTGCTAATAATGAAGCTAACTTTAGTTATAATGATAGGATTTTTATTGCAGGTTAGCGCAAAAAGCTATGGCCAGCGTATCAGCCTGTCGCAAAAAAACGTTTCGCTGGAGGAAGTATTTCGCGAAATACAAAAACAAACCAAGTTTAATATCCTCTGCGATGCCGAAATCATTCAGCAATCATCATCAGTAAGCGTTAATCTGCGTAATGCTACCATACAGGATGCACTTTCTGTTTGCTTTGCAGGCAAACGTTTAACCTATGTTATTGATGGCAATACCATAGTAGTTAAAAGAAAAACAGCCCAGGAAGCAGCAAACGAAAGCCAGGCAGCCATTGTGGTAAGCGGTTTTGTTACCGACGATAAGGGCTTACCCCTACCGGGCGTTACCGTAGGCATAAAAGGCACCTACTCTGCCACCTCAACAGATGTGAAAGGTAAATACACCATATCGGCCCCATCGGCCGAATCTATCCTGGTGTTCAGCTTTATCGGTTTCGAAACTGCCGAAGTACCTGTAGGCACCCAAACCATCATCAGTGTTAAAATGAAAGAGGCCGGCAACCTACTTACCGAAGTAGCAGTGGTAGGCTATGGCGTGCAGCGCAAAATAAGTCTGATAGGTGCACAATCAACAGTTAATGTAGAGGAGCTAAAACTGCCTACCTCAAATATAACATCGGCATTGGCCGGGCGTATCTCGGGCGTTGTAGGGGTGCAACGTTCGGGGGAGCCAGGCAAAGATCTAGCCGACATCTGGATTCGGGGTGTATCTACCTTTGGCGGTGCTTCATCAAATCCTTTAGTATTGGTAGATGGTGTAGAACGTTCCATTAATCAGATAGATCCCGAAGATATAGCCTCATTTACCATACTTAAAGATGCATCAAGCACTGCCGTTTATGGTGTGCGTGGCGCTAATGGCGTGGTGTTGGTACAAACCAAACGCGGCAAAGTGGGCAAAACTCAAATTTACCTCGACTACAATGAGGGTGTTACCACCTTTACAAAACGCCCTCAATTGGCCGATGGCGTTACTTATATGAACCTGGTGAACGAAGCGCTTACCACCCGCGGATCGCAGCCAAAATACACCCAAGACTACATCAACAATACCGCCAATAAAACAGATCCTTTATTGTATCCTAATGTTGACTGGCTGGCAGCTACCTTTAACAAACTTGGCTACAACAGGCGCGCCAACTTTAACGCCAGCGGCGGTGTGGATAATGCCCAGTATTATGTATCTGTTGGCTATTATAACGAAGGCGGCTTTCTGAAAACAGACGACCTATCGCAATATAATTCCGATGTTACCTATACAAAATACAACTTTACCAGTAACTTAAATCTTAAACTAAGCAGCACAACCAAACTCGATTTGGGCGTGCAAGGCTACGCCGCAAACTCAAACGGCCCTGCAATTGCTACCCAGGATATTTTTGTTAATGCGCTGAGCGTACCACCGGTAGAGTATCCAATATCGTACCCTGGTGGCTTTATCCCTGGTAAATCGGCAAACGGGGGTTTCAGAAACCCTTATGCCGATTTAACGCGCAGGGGTTACAATACCGATTTTGACAATGCTGTTTTAACCAATTTGCGGATGAGCCAGGATCTGGCCTTTTTTACCAAAGGTTTAAGCGCAACGGCAATGTTTTCATTTGATAACTATAGTTCACATAGCATCAACCGCTCAAAACGCGAAAACACCTACTTTCCGGATATAAACAACCCTTATAATGCCGATGGGACACTAAACCTGGTACGTACTTACACAGGTAACGGTAACTATTTAAGTTATAACCGAAACAACGGCGGCAGCAGGCAAGTTTATACAGAAGCATCCATTAACTACGACAGAAGCTTTGGCAAACACCGCGTAACCGGCCTTGCTTTAGGTAATGCCAGAGATGAGGTTGATGCTTTTGCCAGCGATTTTAGCGGTTCGATACCACACCGATACCTTGGCCTTGCAGGCAGAGGCACCTATTCTTATGACGACCGGTACTTTTTTGAAGCCAACTTTGGTTATAACGGGTCCGAAAACTTTGACCCTAAACGGCGGTTCGGCTTTTTCCCATCATTAGGTATTGGATGGGTAGCATCAAACGAAAAGTTTTTTGAGCCGATAAAAGATGCTATTACTTTCCTCAAATTTCGCTACTCTAACGGTTACGTAGGTAGCGACGACCTGGGCAACGGCAGGCGCTTTGGTTACTTAACCCTGGTATCGGAGTTAACAGATGTAAACAACGGTGGTTATACTTTTGGTAAAGGCTTCGAAAACTCAAACGGAATAAATGTTACCGATTATGGTGTTAGCGTAAGCTGGGCAAAATCGCACAAACAGGATCTGGGTATGGAAGTTAAAACACTTCATGACAACCTTTCCCTAATTGTAGATCTGTTTAAGGAGCACCGTACAGGCATATTTTTACAAAGGCAGTCGGTTCCCAATTTTGTGGGCTTATCAAGTCAGCCAGAGGGTAATTTGGGTATAGCAAACAATAAAGGGATTGATGCTACACTGGAGTACAATGCGCAGCTTGGTAAAGTAAACATTGGTTTCAGGGGTACTTTTACCTACAACAAAGCTATAATAGTTGAAGACGACAGGCCAACACAGCAATATCCATGGCTCGATCATCGCGGCCAGCCAATACTGGCACGTTACGGCTATCAGGCTGTAGGCTTATTTAAAGACCAGGCCGATATTGACGCGAGCGCGGTACCGGGCGATAAATCGAAAGTATTACCGGGCGATATCAAATACAAAGACCTTAACGGCGATGGATTGATAAACGCTTATGACCAAACTAAAATTGGCAATGGCGATGTACCATCAACCGTTTACGGTTTTGGTGTAAACGTGGCCTACAAAGGTTTTTATGTAGGCGCGTTTTTTCAGGGTGTGGCCAATGCCGATGTTGAATTAGGTGGTGCCGGTATTATTCCATTTAACGGCGATGGCGGCGAAACCAACGTTTACAGCAACGCTGTTGACCGCTGGACACCGCAAAACCCAAGTCAGAATGTATTTTATCCGCGTTTAGCTTATGGCGATAGCGAAAACTTTAACAACTCGCAGGCAAGCTCGTGGTGGGTTAAGGATGTTGGTTTTATCCGCCTAAAAACTGCCGAGTTTGGTTATACCCTACCAGCAGATCTGTTTAGCAAATTTAAAATAAAAAATGCACGCATCTACCTGATAGGCTATAACCTGTTAACCTTTAGCAAGTTTAAACTTTGGGACCCCGAGCTGAATACCGACCAGAATGGCCGTGCCGATGGCGCCAAATACCCAAGTGTCAAAACCGTTTCACTTGGCCTTAACCTTAAATTTTAATCAACCATTAAGACAAAAGATTATGAAAAAGATATTTTTATTAGCATCGGTATTAGTCTTAACGCTTGCTACATCCTGTAAAAAGTATTTAGACCAAGTACCTAACGACAGGCTTTCATTAGAAGAAACCTTTACCAGCCGCACCAGCGCCGAAAAGTTTTTGGCCAATGTATACAGCTACATCCCCGATGAATTTGGACAGCGCAACCCAGGAGGTTCACGCAACGCCGGCTTATGGACGGGCGCATCAGACGAGGCCGATTATGACTGGAGCTTTGTACAATCAAACGATGTAAACATTGGTAACTGGGATGCAAACTCGGGCTTTGTATCAGATTATTGGACCAACTTTTACAAGGGCATCCGCTCGGCAACCTTTTTTATTGCCAATGTAGATAAGGTAGAAGATATGACCCCAGCCCTTAAAATCCAGTACAAAGCCGAGGCACAAGCCATACGGGCTATGTACTATTATTACCTGATGCGCATTTATGGACCGGTAGTTTTATTGGGCGATAATGTAATTGCTCCCGATGCCTCCTTTGCCGATGTACAACTGCCCCGCAGCTCCTTTGATGATTGTACCAACTATGTATCAGCAGAATTACTTACAGCGGCCGCAAATTTGCCCGTTACACCATCAAACGATAGTAACTATGGCCGCATTACAAAAGGTATAGCTTTGGCTTTTAGAGCGCAAACTTTATTGATGGATGCCAGTCCGCTATATAACGGCAATACTGATGAGGCCGCGTTAAAAAACACCGATGGCAAGGCGCTTATCAGCCAAACTGCCGATGTTAACAAATGGAAAACCGCTGCTGATGCCTACAAGGATTTTATTACCCAGTTTGTACCGGGCGTTTATGATCTTTTCCGCAAAAATGATGCGGCAGGCAATTTCGATCCATACCTGTCATGCCGCGATTATTGGTTAACCGACTGGAATAAAGAGGTTATCCTGGCCCGTGCCAACAACTCCCTAAGCGCCCGCCAGTACGAGATGACACCATATCATAACGGTTATGCATCAGAAGTACGTGGCTCTGGAGGCTTGGGTGCTACCCAAAACATAGTTGATGCCTTTTTTATGGCCAACGGTAAAAGCATCGATGACCCTACATCAGGCTACGTAACAAGCGGTAATTCGGCCACTGCAACTAAATACACCAGCGCTGGCATCTATAACCAATGGGTAAACCGCGAGCCACGTTTTTATGTAGATATTACCTATAATGGTAGCACCTGGCTTGATACCAATACCGGCATCGTAATTACCCAATTGTACAATACCGGCAACTCGGGTAAGGCAACAGGTGGTAATGACTACTCGCCAACAGGTTATATTGTACGTAAAATGATGGGACTGGGTAACTGGAACGTTGGTGGCCGCACACTGATGCTGTTACGCTTAGCCAACATTTATATGGATTACGTGGAAGCCCTTAACGAATACGCTCCCGGCGATCCCGACATTTTAAAATACCTTAACCTTATACGCAATCGTGCGGGTGTACCAGAGTATGGCTCTACCGATCTGGCTGCACCTGTTGGCCAGGATGCCATGCGCACAGCTATCCGCAAGGAACGCCGTGTGGAGCTGGCCTTTGAGAACGTACGCTTTTTTGATGTACGCCGCTGGAAAATTGCCGAGCAAACCGATAACGGCCCTATCTATGGCCTCAATATCAACGCCAACCTGCCCGACTTTTTGAAAGTAGTACCATTTGAAACACGGGTATTTAGCAAACGTCATTACTTTTTTCCTATCCCGCAAAAGGATGTGGATACCGATAAAAAATTAGTCCAAAACCCAGGCTGGTAACACAGCCACACAATTGCGGCAGCAGCGGAGTAATTCCGTTGCTGCCTGTTTAAACCAATCCCGGTTAGCCGGCACAATGTTCCATTTAAAAACATCAGCATGAAAAAGTTAACCTGTTTATTGATACTTGGTTTGTTTATAAGCTTTGTAAGTTGTAGTAAAGGTAAGGATACCACACCAACCAAAACATCGGTAGTTAAACCTATTGACCAGGATTTTACTACCGGCGATGCCGACCTGGCCTACACTGCTTTTAACAGCTATTTTTACAACCCTACAGCTAAATTATACTACAGCACTACTAAAAAAGACGGTGTAGCCGCCATCTGGACGCAGGCCATTTACCTGGATATGGCCATCAACGTATACCAGCGTACAAAGGCACCCACCCAGCTAAATATGATCAACAACCTGTACCAGGGCAACTATAACCAATACGACGGCTACAACTGGAACAACACCAGCGTATGGTTTATTTATGACGATATGATGTGGTGGGTAATGGCCCTGGCCCGCGCCAACCAAATAACCGGCAACGCTACCTATCTCGATAAAGCCAAAGCCGGTTTCGACCACGTTTGGGCTGGCTCTTATGATGCTGCCAATGGGGGCATGTACTGGGATTTTCAGCATAGTGGTAAAAACTCGTGCATCAACTACCCTACCGTTATTGCAGCCATGCGGTTGTATACCATTACCGGCGATACCAGCTATTGTAACAAGGCAAAAGCCATATACGCCTGGAGCAAAGCCAATTTGGCCGATGCATCTGGTAAGATAAATGATAATAAGATTGGCAACAACCCGGCTGGCGGCCAGGATTATACCTATAACTCTGGGACGGCCATAGGTGCGGCTTTGGCACTGTACAAGGTAACCAACGATGCCACCTACCTTAACGATGCCAAGCTATATACCGACTATGTTAAAAACAACCTCTGTACCAGCGGCATACTACCCGCCGAAGGCGATTTTAATGAGCAGGGCGTACTAAAGGCCATATTTGCCCAATACGTAATGCAGCTGATAACCGAAGAAGGCCAAACCCAGTACTTAAGCTGGATACAAACCAACGTAAATACCGGCTGGATAAACCGCGACGCCACCCGCAACCTCACCTACCGCAACTACGCGGTAGCCTGCCCTACGGGCGACATCCAATCGTACGAGGCAAGCAGCATAGTTACCTTTATGCAGCTTTGTCCGCCATCGTCAAAATAGCAGTACCCTATCTCTACCTGTATATTGTAACGAAACCTGTTGTTGTAAAACGGCAGGTTTCTTTTGTATATGGGTGTTCGGTTTTTTGTGGGGTGTTCGGGCGTTCGGGGGTAACAGACTATATATTTGATTATAAGATATTTAAGTGTTCGGCTATTTTAGATGGGATATAAATATCGGGGCAAAGCATTTGTGGGGCTATTTTTTGTAACAAACGCAGCAGCTTTCTATCTTTATAAAAACATACACCAATGATCATCGTAAAAACCGATACGTTTACCTCCGCAGCCCGGCTGGCGCTTTACATCAACGAAAACAATATTAAACGCGAAGACATCCTCAGCATAGTAGAGGGCGCACCCGGCTTTACCATCTTTTTTTATGGCGATCCGGAAAAAGAAGAGATCACCCACGGGTTGTTTTCTTAGCGGATTGCCTGGTCTGGCAACGTCCGGGTTCAAATAGCGCCATTGCATAGCGACGAAGACTCGCCCCCGACGAGGCCGCGCCCGGCTGCCCCTCTCTCCGGTTTTCGCCGCATAGAGGGGCAAAAAAAAGTTGGTTTTACCCTCTATGCGACGAAGTCAGAGAGAGGGTCGGCCAGCGAAGCGTAGCCGGGGTGAGTCTTAACCAGCGTTCAACACCCGTAATAAAAGGATATTTTTCTTTACCTTATCACATACTTCCGGCCCGGTTTTTAGTACTTTTCGAGAAAAAACTTCAACTTTTACCAAATGAGAATTGCCACTTATAATGTAAACGGCGTAAATGGTCGCCTGCCGGTGTTGCTGCGCTGGCTTGCCGAAACCGCGCCCGATGTTGTTTGCCTGCAAGAGCTAAAAGCACCGCAGGATAAATTTCCGGAGCAGGCGATATTAGATGCCGGCTACAAGGCCATATGGCATGGTCAAAAAAGCTGGAACGGGGTGGCCATCCTCGCCCGCGAAGGGCACGAGTTGAAAGAACTGCGCAAAGGCCTGCCCGGCGACCCCGACGATGAGCAAAGCCGCTACATTGAAGCCTTGGTGAACGGCATTGTTATAGGCTGCCTGTACCTGCCCAACGGCAACCCCGCCCCCGGCCCTAAGCTGGAGTATAAGCTAAACTGGTTTAACAGGCTTACCACCCACGCTGCCGATCTGCTGGCCCAACAGGTACCCGTTATACTTACCGGCGACTACAACGTAATGCCCACCGAACTCGACGCTTACAAGCCCGAACGCTGGGTAGATGATGCCCTCTTTCGCCCCGAAGTGCGCCAAGCCTTTAAAAACCTGGTTGACCAGGGTTGGACCGATGCCATCCGCAAACTATACCCCAACGAGGTGATCTATACCTTTTTCGACTATTTTCGCAATGCCTACGGCCGCAACGCCGGTTTGCGTATCGACCACTTTCTGCTCAGTCCGCAGGTAAGCCCCCGCCTCAAAGCCGCCGGGGTGAGCCGCGATGTACGCGGCTGGGAAAAAACCAGCGACCATTGCCCGGTGTGGATAGAAATTGGAGAATAGTAGCAAGTAGTTAGTATCAGGTATCAACATGGCTTAAAAAAATCTTACTCCCCGATACTAATTTTTAACCCTGCCTTGTTCGGTGTCGGCGCCGGTTTGTTCTTTTTTGCGCTGGCCGGCCATGGTTTTACCAAACCTGTAACTGAGCGTTAGCAAAACCGACCGGGTATCGCCGTGGTTGGTGTAGCTGGCATCGGTTAGGTACAAATTATTTATGACACCCCTGTTTATGTTGGTGTATAAAATATCATTGGCGCTTAGTTTGGCTGTAAATTGGGGCGATAGGGTTTTAGATACTGCCACGTTTAACGCGCCTTTGCTGCCGGTAACAAACTGGGCGTTTGTAATACTGCTTTGGTAATTACCATCTACCTGTAGGTTAAAACCTTGTTTTAGCTTAAACTGCAACACGCTTTGGCCATATACAAATGTACCTTGGGTATTGAGCACGCCGGTGTAAAAATTACTGCGTGAGTGCACATGGGTAACTTCGGCACTTACATGTATGCTAAACCATTTTGCAGGCTCAAAGTCGCCATCTACAGAAAACCCGGCAACCCTTTTACGCCCAATATTACCCGGCCGACTGTAGTAAATGCCGTTTACTATCTCAATCGTTTCGTTAGAGTCGTTTTTGGTATCGCTGTAAGTTAGCGTACCGGTAATGTTGTTTTTAAAAATGTAGGCCAGCTCTATTTTGTTTTCAAAGGATGGTTGCAGGTATGGGTTGCCTACATAGTAGGTAAACTTATCAAGCGGCGTAATAAAAGGATTAAGATCCTCATAATAAGGCCGGTCTATGCGGCGTCCAAAATCAAGCTGTATTTGATTATTGCCCAGGCTATCCAGTTTGTACAACACAAACAGGGTTGGAAACAGGTTAGTATAGCTGCGGTTAAAGGTCGAATCGGGCCTGATGGGGTTGCCCAGCTGGTGCCCGTTGGAGCCCGTATTTTCTAATCGCAAGCCGGCCTGGATGCTAAGGCGTTTAAAATCTTTATGGAGGTTAAGGTAGGCGGCGTTAATATGCTCCTGGTAGTTAAAGTGGTTGGTTTTATCATAGTCGGGCGTGGTGCTTCCGTTTACGGTATTAAAATAATTGGCCACATTATCGGTTTGGGTATAGCTGGCTTTTGCCCCTGCTTCCAGTTTGATGCCGCCTTTTAAGGGATGCCCATAATCGGCCTTGGCCGATAGTATGCGAATGTTTGAGGGCAGGCTGCCGTTTAACTGGCCCTGGCTCATGAGCACTCCCCCCGGCGAAATGGTTTGATTATCAAAATTTTGGTTATTGGTGGTAGCGTAGTTAAGATAATCGAGATTGGCGGTAACATCGGGCCCGTCTTTTTTAAACAGGTGGCGGTAATTGAGGTTGACGGCGGCGTTTTTAAAGCTGCTTTTTTCGATATTTTTTGACGTGATGGAGGAGTCGGGCTGCCCTGCGGCGTTCAGCAGGCTGCCAGTACCGTTGCTTTGCAAACCGGGGTACCGGGCCAGGCCGGTAAGGGCAATACCGTAGGTGGTATTTTCCGATGCATCATAATCGGCCCCAAGGGTAATTTTGCTGCCGTGGCCCGTCCGGTGGTTGTAGGTATCCTGGTTAAAAATACTGCTTGTGGTGCCATCGGCATTTTTATACCGGCGAAAGATGGCCACATCGGCATAGCTGTTGCGCACCGTATACCCCATGTTGCCAAACAGGTTGAGCTTGTTTTTACGATAATTAAAATTAAGGCTATTATTGCTTCGGGTATACCGCGTTTGGCCAATACTTAGGCTAAGCCCCAGGTTAAAACCTGCTGCCTGCGTTTTTTTAGTTTTAATATTAATAACACCCGCGTTACCGGCGGCATCGTATTTTGCCGGCGGATTGGTCATGATCTCTATTTGTTGCAGGGTTGATGACGGTAGGGCGCGTAAATAATCGGCAAGGGCTGCACCAGAAAGGTACGATGGCTTATCATCAATAAAAACAACAACGCCCTGTTGCCCTTTAAGGCTGATAACCCCATTCTGATCTACCAGTACCCCCGGCGATTTCTCCAGCACATCCAGGGCGGTAGTGCCCGCATTGCTGATGAGTGCATCTACATTTACCACCGTACGATCTATCTTATGCTCGATGTATGATTTTCTGCCGGTGATGCTCACCTCCTTTAAAGCCGTATTACCCAGCTCCAAAACCAGGTTGCTTACTACCATTTGCGGTTGTGCCTGGCTTATTACTATAACGGCGCTTTTATATTTAACGTAGCCTACGGCTGTTATTATAACCCGGTAGCTGCCGGGCTTAACCGCGTCAAAAACAAAGTGCCCGCTTGCATCGGTAAGCTCGTACTTTAAGGTTACAGAATCTTTAGCACCATTCAAAATTATGGTAGCACCATCAATGGGCTTTTGGCCGGTGGTTAATACGTTGCCGCTTATTTTACAGGATACGGTTTGCGCGTTTGCAAAAATTGAGGCAATACTTATCCAGATGGTTAAAATAACCACGAGTAATTTTTTCATGTTCATAAAATTTAAAAAGTTGACGCTATCGAGGCAAATTCAATAGTCTTTTGCCGAAAGTTATAAGTAGTATTTACTTTTTTGTTTGCTTAGTCAATTGGAGATTAAACACCAGGTTACAATTAACGCCACATTAGGGTTTAATAACGTTTTTACTTAATTGCCCGCAAATGTTTTTAACGCGTTGCAGGGATGCTGCCGTGTTGTTGCATTTATAGGCCTTAAGCAGCAGCCGGCCGGCAGATGCCCTGATGTAAAAGGTAGTGCTATCGGCAAGGGTTATCTGCCTGTCTACATCCCCGGTACCGGTAAATACCCTTAGGGGTTTTAAAGATTGGTTTAAATAATCTTCTACGTTTTTACTTTCCGCAGGATTGTAGCTTGCCTCTAATTTAAACAGCCAGGGTGTTTCGGTTATTTTAATATTGGTGCGGTTGCTACTGTTGCCAATGGTAAATGCCAGGCAAATACTTAGCGCGATGATACCGGTTATGAGTATAACATAAGGCGTTTTCATAATGATTGGTGATTGGTTAATGATGAAGATATTGGAGTAATTAACGGGCATAGCTTTGCCCGTTGCCTTTTTTACAGGCATTAAATGGTGTACAGAAATTATTTGACTATAAAGCTTTAGCCGTTAAGCCTTTTTTGCAGAAAATAATATCCCAGGAAACCCAGGGCGACGCTAAACAACATCACCACCGCTACGTACACACCCGACGACATGTAGAAGCTAACAACCGTAAGGCCGATACCCATAGCCGTTAACAGGGCAAACCATTTAAGCGAATTGTTTTTTTCTTTTTGGTTACCGGGCAGCAGTTGGGCTATAACGCTTTCGGTAACGCCCTTTTCTATAATGATACGTTTAAGCCTATCGTCAAGAAACAGCTTTATCAGCGTAAGCAAAAACGACGAGATGAGGAAGATCAGGATAATGATCACGGTACAGTGCATCAGATCAAAAAAAGCGTGCTCATCTGCAAGCGGGTTAAAAACGGTTTGCGCGCTGGCAGTAATGGCGGTACCCATAAGGGTTATAATGGTGGCTAATTTTTTCATTGTTTCAATTTATTATTATTGTTATACCAGGTGAGACCGGCAGCTTTTATTTATGTTGCAATTGATCAGTTAAAATCCAGTTTTTTTATTTCGTGGTAGTGCTCCTTAATTATTGTATTTAGCTGGCCAATAAATATAGCCACTGTGCTTACCGTTAAAACAGTGGCAAATAAAGCCGGCAAATTTTTAAACAGCTTTACAATATAGCCACCAAACACCAATGGCACCGCGGCCAAAAACGCAAGTGTTAAAACAACCCCAAAAACGGTGATCCATGAAAATTGGGCCTTGGGCGCGGGCAGTTGCTCCAACACCAGCTGCGCCAGGTTAAAATCAAAGGCGGGGCTTTGCATGGCGTTTAATTGCTGCGCAAGCAAACGGTAATTGGTTACCCTGGCGTGGCACCCCGCACAACTATGCAGGTGGGCCGCAACATCTTCGTTGGTAAATAGCTCGCCTATGGCATATTGCTGCAACTCATTTTCTGATGGATGATTACTGCTCATAAATCTTCGCGTTTATAGTTGGTTAACAGATTTTTTTTTAAAGCTTTACGGGCTCTGAAAAGATAACTCTTAACAGTACCTTCGGGTAAATTGGTGATCTCGCTGATTTCGGCATAGCTTAGTTCTTCCTGGTGATACAGTGATAAAAGTGTTTTGTAAACGGGAGGTAGCTTATCCATTCCGGCATTTAATATTACCGATAACTCCTTAGCCGAAAGCAAACGTTCTACCTCATTATCGTACCGGGCTATATCTCTTTGCTGCAACCTATCAAGCAATTGTTGCTGGTTGTCGTCATCATCGTCGCGTACATCTATTAGCACCACCTTCTTTTTATCGAGGTAATTGAGGCAAGTATTATAAGTTATTTGCCCTACCCAGGTTAATAGCCTGGATTGAAATTTAAAACCGGGCAGATTTTTATAAACCTTCATAAAAACATCCTGTGCCAGGTCCTTCCTATCGGCCGGAACTGGTATCATTTTAAATATCAGCTGGGTTACAAGTCTTTCGGTGTTTTTAATAATGATACCGAAAGCATGCCTGTCGCCACCCACACTTCTGGATACCAGGTGTTGGTCTGTGTTATGATATTCGTTTTGGTGACTCACTTGCTCATTAGACCGGGCTACGCCATAATTGTTGCAATAATTATTGGATAAACAACATAGGCAGTATCAAGTACTGATTATCAGTATAGTTGTGTAATTTCATTGGCGATAAAACTATGTAACTGCGAATTATAAAGTATGAGAAGCAGGAATGGTAAATGAGGTTAAAAAGGTTTGTCATTAACTTAATGACATTGCTCGTAGAGGCATAATACCATACTAATAAAGATGCTTGCCTCGTAGAGGCTACCAATTTGTAGAATAAAAGTTTAAATGTTTCTTTTGCCCCGTAGGGCTTACCTTTCTTTATACAACAATTTTTTAAAAGCGATTTCCCTGTTGTGTTGTTCCATTATAAAGCGAACCCTTCAATTAAAATTATCTTTTTAACCGAATTGTTTTTCATTTCAATAAACTCCAACCGTTTCGGGTCAGCCGCGTAAGCCATAAAATCTTCTTTTCCTCCAAAAGTCACTAAATGTATTTCATAAGGCAATTCCGCGCTGGCTTCAACAAACGCATTTTCATTGGGTCTTATGCGGTAAACCAACTCAGCATTATGGCTTTTCAATAGAGGTAATACGTTATCCTCAAACGTATGAAACTCTTCCTCACATCCGGGTTTTATAAAAATAAGCTGCGTGTAGTAAATCATTGTAAGAATATTTTACTCGTTATTATTTCTCTTTTTCAATAATACTATTTTTAATTGGTCAGATAATCAATATTTACTCGTCACCATTTTCTTTATTGCTATAATAGTTCTACATGTAATTGCTTATGAAATGATAAAATAGGAGCCGTATGCACAAGTAAGATTCTCTATCATTAAATAAAAGACAGTCGAACCCTTGAAACGGGAACATACGTGGGGAAAGGGTAAGAAATATTTTCATTTAACTTTGCCTTTGCGTAGAGGACTTGCGACTTATCTACAAAACATATCTTCAAGTACAAGTCACCCATCCCGCAAAACCCTAAACACAATACCTGCGCTAAAAAAGAACTGTCGGATTTACAGGGCTACGCTGTAGGGCTACGAGATTACCACGCTATCGCTTATAATGACATGCTTTTAAATAATTGATTATCAAATGTTTTTTAAACGTAGAGGCGCATCACATGCGTCTCTACGCATGCAAATCCAACCTTGCAAATCCGATTGTCTGACGGGAGACGCATGTGATGCGCCTCTACAACCCCCCCGTTTGCAATTACGTCATTCCCGTTTTTTCCAGGTTAACTCTGGTTGTCACTCAATGACATTTTTTATCTTGATACTTGATACTAATATCCGATACTAATAAGTAAAAACCAAAATTCTCAAAACAATTACTTAACATTTCATATTAAGATACTGAACTACAGCAGATAGTTAAAACTCCCCCATTAATGTCGATTATTTAATTGTAACTTTAAAGGTAGTTTTGACCTCTCTTCATCAGAATTTTTAATAATTCTTTAAGCCCCTTAATTTCATCTTATGCCCGTAGCAGACCCTCACCATATTATTGCCATTGGCGCATCTGCCGGCGGTATGGATGAAATTAATTCGTTTTTCGATCACACCCCTCTGGATGGGGTATCCTACATAATTATTCAGCACCTATCTCCCGATTTTAAAAGCCGGATGGTTGAGTTGCTGGCCAGGCACAGCAAACTGGTGGTAAAAGAAGCCCAAAATGGCATCACCGTAAAAAGTAACGAGGTCTACCTGATACCCCATGACCAGTTTATGACCATTGTGGGCGATAGGCTGATGTTGACAAACAAAGGCAAACACCCCGGTTTGCACCTTACTATTGATGCTTTTTTTAATTCACTGGCGGCAAATAGTGGTATAAAAGCCATAGGTATTATACTTTCGGGTTTGGGGCGCGATGGAACCGAGGGGATTAAGGCTATTAAAAAAGCCGGCGGAATGGTGATTGCCCGTAACCCCGAAACAACTGCTTATGGCAGCATGCCCTCAAACGCAATAGCTACCGGCATGGTTGATTTTATACTGGAGCCCGAATTTATGCCTGCCGCTATTGAAGAGTATGTAAAACACGAGCATGAGCTATTGGCTACCAACGAAGAGGAAGAAAAAGTGGTTGCCAATATTATAACCATGATCAAAGAAAAATCGCCGCTTGATTTTTCGGATTATAAGCTAAGTACCATTTTGCGGCGCACTAAAAGGCGGGCCGCAAATAACAATTATATATCGCTCGACAACTATCTGGATTTTTTAAAAACATCGCCCGAAGAAGTAGAAGCCCTTGGTAAAGATTTCCTGATCAGCGTAACTTCTTTTTTTAGGGATAAGGAAGCTTTTGAATTTATTAAAACCGATGTTTTACCGGTTTTACTGGCCGGGCTTGCGCCGGGCGAAGAATTGAAAATGTGGATTGCAGGTTGCGCCACGGGCGAAGAAGTTTACTCTATGGCCATATTAATTGCCGAGCAGTTAACCGGCCCTTTTGCCAATACCGTAGTAAAGCTTTTTGCAACCGATATTGATAGCGCTGCTATGGCACACGCCGGCAAAGGATTTTATAACCAAACCATTACAAAAGATGTATCGGCCGAACGGCTGCAGAAATACTTTATAGCCGAGAAAGATAGTTACAGAATAGCACCGGCCATACGTAAAATGGTGATTTTTGCACAGCACGACCTGGTAAAAAATCCGCCTTATTGCAATATGCACCTCATTAGCTGCCGCAACCTGCTTATTTACATGACCCCGGTACTGCAAAAGAAGATATATACCATGCTGTTGTTTGGCCTAAAAATTGACGCTTATTTATTTTTAGGATCGAGCGAAAGCCCCATGCCCATTATTAAAGATCTGGAAGTGGTTAATAAAAAATGGAAGATCTATAAAAACCTTAAAGCCAAGCGGGGCGTTAGCTTTGATGCCTTTTCGCTGCCCGAGCTGTTGGATATTAAACGCACCCCGGCGCAATTTTTAATTGAAGAAACCAGCAACAGCACCAATACTCCCCTATCCGAAGCTATGCATGCCATACTGGCAAAAGAAATGGGCTACCTGGTTGTTTGCGTTAATGAAGCTAATAATGTAGTAAAAGCACACGGCGATACATCTAAATATTTACTGCAACAAAACTTTAACTCCAACCTTGCCGAACTGCTGCCAAAGCCGCTTGCCGTAGCATTTAATGCCTTAAAAACCGATGCCTTAAAAACAAACCAAAAGGTTAGTGTAAGCGGCATAAAAATTAAACAGGGTAAAAAATTAATTAAGGTAAGCCTATCGGTTATACCATTGCCACCAAAAAAAGGCGATCAGCCACTGTTAATGGTCACTTTTATACAAGATATAAAGGCGGCGGCCCTTACCGGCGATGATAAAATATTTGACGAAAAAATTTATCACGATAAGTACACCCAAAACCTGGAAGAGGAGTTAAAGGAACTTAAGTTTAAGCTTAATGCGGCCTATGAAAGGCTGGATGCATCAAACGAAAACATGCAATCGTTTAACGAAGAACTGATATCGGCCAACGAAGAGATGCAGAGCACCAATGAAGAAATGGAATCTGTTAATGAAGAGCTACATACCATAAACTCCGACTACCAGTTAAAAAACAAAGAGCTGCTGGAAACTAACGACGATTTGAACAATTATTTCAGGAGCAACGTTAACGGCCAGCTTTTTATTAACAACGATCTGGAACTGATGAAGTTTTCGCCAGGCACGGTAAAACAGATCAACCTGCTCGAAACCGATATAGGGAGGCCCTTAAGCAATATCTCTACCAATATTAAATTTGAAACCATTATTGATGATGTCAGAAAAGTACTGACAGATGGCAGCGTTATTACCAAAGAAATTGAAACCAACAACGGACAATGGTACCAGATAATGACCATGCCTTACCTGCAGCAATCTGATTATAAAAGAAATGGCGCTATCATTACATTTAATGACATTACCGAACTAAAAACCATTCAGCAGCAATTGAATATCAGTAACACCATGTTGGGTATGGCCATAGATTCTACCGAGATGGGCACCTGGACCATAGATATTAAAACCCGCGAGTTTACGCCATCGGCAAGGCTTAAAACCATGTTTGGTTTTGATGCAGATGAGCAAATGACCTACGAAAACCTGGTAGCTCAAATTGCTGAAAAATACCGGCATGTAGTAACCAACGCGGTAGAAACCGCTATTGGCGGTGGTGCCAAATGTGATGTGGAGTATCCGCTGCACGGATTTCATGATAAAAAGCTGCGATGGGTTAAGGGTATTGGCAACCTGGCATTTGATAAGGATGGCAGGCCACAATATTTTACAGGCCTTATGCTTGATATTACCAATCATAAGCTGGATGAGATCAGAAAAAACGACTTTATTGCCATGGCAAGTCACGAACTGAAAACACCCCTTACGGCCATACAGGGCTACTTACAGCTATTAAATATAAGGGCAAAAAAAACCAGCGACGATTTTGCAGTTACTTACCTTAACAGGGCCAATAACCAGGTAAAAAAGATGACTACCTTAATCAACGGTTTTTTAAACGCATCGAGTTTTGAAGCAGGTAAAATTTATTTGAATGAAGAAACCTTTGAAATGAATACCCTGATAAGCGAGGTTGTGGAGGAACTGTTGTTAACAAGCAATAATCATCCTATTAGCATAGTCCCCGGTCCGGCTTTTTCAATTAAGGCCGATAGGGATAAAATAGGCCAGGTGATCAATAACTTTTTGAGCAACGCGGTAAAGTATTCGCCTAAGGGCAGCAACATCAGGCTACATTGTAAACAATTAAATAACATGTTACAGGTGAGCGTTAAAGACGAAGGCATGGGTATTAATCCGCAGGAGCAGGAAAAGCTGTTCGATCGTTATTACCGTATACAAAGCGCGCATACTGCAAGCATCTCGGGTTTCGGGCTTGGCCTTTACCTATCGGCCGAGATCATACAACGGCATAGCGGCAAAATATGGTCTGAGAGTGAATTAGGAAAAGGATCTACCTTTTACTTTAGCCTGCCATTATCAACACCTGTATTAAATTAATAACATCGCGCTTAAGTGATAACATGTGTACACATCGTTTAGGATAATACCCCTAAACAAAAACGGTGTCATTTCCCTTTAATTAAAAAGATGTGTACACGGTAGGCCTTACAGAGTCGCAGTCTAAATCCGCCCTGTAAATTGGGGATTACTTCGTCGTACCTCCTACTCATGACAGATCATTAAAACATTGATTATCAGCATCAATTTTTCAAACACAATACCCTCGCCGCCGTCCTTGCGAGTGACAACCAGCTCGACTGGAAAAAACATTGATGACATCCTAAAAAAGATCGTCATTGCGAGTGACAAGCAGGGTAAACCTGGAAAAAACAGTAATGACATGGTTACAAATGGGCGGTTGTGGACTAAATAATAACGGGGCTT
>NZ_JACHCR010000038.1 GCF_014205845.1 Mucilaginibacter cryoferens | reverse complement strand
GTTATTAACAAAGAAAAAGAAGCAAAAAGAAAGCTTCAACAATAATAATAATAACCTATATTATTTTGTTGAAGCTAATCTAAAGGCAATGACGGCGGTGAGGGGTTTGTGTTTAAAAAATACATGCTGAAAATCAATACCTTACAAACATGTCATTATAAGGAGGTACGACGAAGCAGTCCCCAAGCTACAGAGCGAATTTAGATAGTGACTCTGTAAATCGGGGATTGCTTCGTTCCTCGCAATGGTGATGCTGGGGGAGAGTTTTTTGTTCTACCTCCCCCTACTTATTAAAATCGTAAAACTTCCAGCTGGTGGTAAAGTCTCTGGTTAGGGGCTGGTTGGTTAATGTGGCCCTTATCATTTCAATGGGGATAAGGTTTTCTTTCATTACGGTATCATGAAATTGTTTGTAGCTCATTTTGCCGCTATCAACCATTTCTTTTTTAAGCTCCATTATTTGCAGGCCACCCAACAGGTAAGCTACCTGGTAAAGGGGACTATACCCGCCCTCAAACGAGCGCCTTACTTCGCCAGCGGCATTTGCCCTTTCGTGCCCTACACGGTCAACCAAAAAGTCTACACATTGCTGTGGCGTCCATTTGCCCAGGTGGTAATTGAGCGAGAAGATGATCCTGGCGCAGCGGTGCATGCGCCAAAAAAGCATGCCCACTCTTTCTTCGGGTGTTTTGGCAAAACCTTTATCATACAGCAGCAATTCCCAGTATAAGGCCCAGCCTTCAATTGCAAACGGGGTCGAAAAATCCTGCCTGTAGGCTTTATACCTGCTATTCATAAAATATTGCAGGTTATGGCCTGGTATCAATTCGTGCTGTACCGTTCCGCGCGAAAAATACGGGTTGTTACCGCGCATGCTCATTAGCTTATCCTGCGCCTCCATAGTATTTGTTGGGTACGATATGCTGATCTCCTTTCCCCCGGTAAAAAACGGGTTAACCAACTGCCGCTCGGGCGACATCATCACCATACCCCAGGTTTCTTCGGCCAATGGCGGAATAGTGATCAGATCGCGCTCTTTAATAAAGCTGATAGCATCGTTATAAAGTTTAACAATTAACTCGGGCTGATGGCCTACCGGCACGTAGCTGTTCTTCACCTTTTCCAAAGCCTTTTTCCAATCGTTGCCAAAACCCATTTCCTGTGATGCCTTCAGCATTTCCTTATCGCACCAGGCAAACTCCTTGTTAGCTAACTGAATGAGTTCTTCGGGTGTGTATGGGATCATTTCGGCCTGTAGCTGGCTTATCAAAGCATCCCTGCCAATAGGCACACCCTTTATGCCGCTGCTATCTGGCTTTTGGGTGGTAATTACTTTGCCTTTACTCAACGCCATATCGCTATACTTCTGCAACGCATTGCTCAGGGCCTTATAAGGCTCGGGTACCCACCAGGTAAACGCGGGATCGTAGCCATCGTAAAAAACGTAAAAATCTTTCAACCGGCCCTTTAAACCCAGTAAAGCGTTGCGGGTCATTTTGGCCAAAGGCATATCCAACCCTTGTAGTTTGCTATATGTTGCCGAATCGGCTTTTAATTGTTTCAGTATAGCGGTCATTTCGGTAGCTACTTTTTCGCCATCCAGAAAATCGCCGCGCCTGCGTTTTTTCTCCAGCGCATAAATACCATCGGCAAAAGAGAGGTATTTGGTTATCTGCTGATACTTTTCGTCTTCTTTTTGCAGGTCGTTCAACTCAAAGTTGATCCGCTTCTTCAACAGTATATAATCAACCTTACCATAAATACTCATGGCGCTAAAATCTGCCTGCGACAGCTGTTTTAAGTAATCGTTGTTAACCTCAACCAGCCGCCTGCGTTGCTCGGGCGAGTTAAGCACATTCATTTTATACTGATCTTCGGCATGCTCGTTTACATTATACGGCGAATAAAAATCCTTAATAGCGTTTATATCCTGTCCATACCTTATAATGGTACCGGCTATTTCGCTGGTTTGCTCATACAGGGCGTTGTTTACCGAACCTGTTTGCGCGCTACCTGCCAACCAACAAACGGTTAAACAAAACGCTATGACGAAGGTGAATGATGTTTTTTTTATGGTTAACACAGTTTAGTTTTTAGAGATGTAATTAAGATGTTGGTAGATTTTTAGCTTGCAGCCCTGCTCAGGCTTGCCATATTATTGTTGTACGCATCCAGGTAGCCGCGAGGCGAGTTGCCTATCACAAACTTAAATACCCGGTTAAAATTGGTTATACTTTTAAACCCGCATTTGTAGGCTACGGTGTTTATGCTCTCGAACTTATGGGCTATTAGTTTTTTACAGGCCTCGTTTACCCGTATCTCGTTCAAAAACGAAATGAAGGTATGCCCGGTATGCTTTTTAAAGTACCTGCAAAAAGATTCGGGGGTCATAAAGGCAACTTTGGCAACATCCTCCAGGGCTATGTCCTCGCTGTAATGCTGCATAATAAAGTTGTAGATATTACCTATCCTGATGCCCTCATTTTCGGTTATCCCTGGCAGGTTACCATAGGTAGATAATGAATCGGGCTTAACCCCCATATTAATAAGCGCCTTCAACAGGTTAAAAAACTGCACCAGCTGATCTGTACCGCCGGCGTTTTTTAAAGCCATCATGGTTTCAGATACCTGGTCGGCAGCGCAATCGGGCACTTTAAAACCCTGTTGGTGCTGTTGTAAAAATATTTTACCGGCTTTTAGTTCGGGCAAATCAAACAGGGATGATAATGCCCCTTCGGGGTTAAAAAATATGGAAATGGCTTCAATTTGCTTATCGCCGCCATTTATAAAATATTCGGGGTTGCTTTTAAATACATGCGGCAAATTGGCCCCTAATAAAAAGATATCGCCCGATGAGTAATCATGCATGTTGTTACCCGCAATAAGCGTTCCTTCTCCTTTTTGTATCCAGGTTATCTGGACCTCTTTATGCCTGTGCAGGTAAGGATAATGGTATGGAAGAGAAACTTTTTCTGCTATCACGCTCTTATCATGGGGTACAGGGATAGTAAATTGTAAAACTTTCATATGAATTGCTTTTAATCTTCCTTGAATTTACAATTACTTAACTCTAATAACTAATACTTGCCCTTAACCGGATAAAATGTTGCTATCATCTGTTAATTTTAAGCAGATGACAGGGTTAAAACTTTAGCATTGCTGCATTTTTTGGGTGAAACCAACCAGCAAATAAAATTTTGACAAGGCCAGCATCAGCAAGGTTAATACCTATATATTTATTCATCTACGCGCCAACGCACATGTTTAAGTGACTATTGTAAAAATTAAATAAAATACAGAGGAGGGTATATTTTGCGCGTTTTTTGCATGCAATACAAAATGTTAACACAAAAAAACACCCGCATCCTGTTAAGGAGTGCGGATGCAATATGTATGCTATAAAAAGGGGCTTGTCAATTATTGCACATCCCACCAAAGCCTATCCGTTAATTTAGCCGTTTGCTGTGGCTGCGGATTGGAGGTAATTTCTACCTGTGGATACAACACCCTGCGCGGAATTGCAGAGAGCGCGTTGGGCACCGCAGGTAAAACCGGGTAACCAGTACGCCTGTAATCGGTAAAGTTTTCTAACGAAAGAAAATTGGCTATACCTTTTTCTTCGATGATCAACTGCTCGGCATTGCCGGTAGTTAATACCCTGTTGGCAAGGTAACTATTGGCATTGGTTGTGCTTACACCAAGCTTGGTCATGTGCGATAAAACAGCGCTTTGGTAAATAGGTGCCGCAAGCGCGTAACCCGAAGTTATCAGTGTAGCCTCGGCCTTTATAAACAATGCTTCGGAGTAATTTACAATGTAGTTATTTGCGCCTGTTGCACCATAAAAACTGCCGGGGCGCGAGTAATCTTCCAACTGCCCAATGGTGCTTAAACCCTGGCCAAGCCCGGTGTATAAACTGGTATTAAGTGCCGGCGCAACCATGATGCCTAAACGGGGATCGTTACGGGTTTTTAAACCATCAACAAAAGTGGCTCCCAAAACTATTGTACTGGCCGATATAAAGTTTTGTTGCCATGGGTTTTCGGTACCTGCAGCACCGGGATAGGTCATTTTCAGATCATCATCGTTTGATTGCATGCCTTTTTCAAGCGCGGTAAGTGCCAGTTGCGCCTGCGCGGCAGCGGTGTAACCCGGTGCTTTGGTGAGGTGCATATAGTAACGGGCCTTTAAGGTATAAGCCAGTTTTGTCCACTTGGTCATATCTCCGGCGTAAAAATAATCATCTCCACCGGGGGCTATTGTGCCATTTTTGGCAATATCTGCTAAACCGGCGTCCAGTAAGCTTTGTATCTGGGTGTAGATATCTTTTTGGGCATCATAAGTTGGCACCAGATTGGTTGTTCCGCCAAAGGCTTTTGAGTAAGGTATATCGCCCCACAAATCGGTACCGGTACCCAGGCAATAAGCTGTTAATATTTTGGCTATGCCTGCATAATTTGTTTTGCCACTGGCAACCGCTTTTGTATTTAGCGTTACCAGGTTGTTTAAACAGGTAACATACAGGTTGGTCCAATCGCCATCCATATCTGAGTTGTACATTAAATAGGTGCCGGCATTGGGCGCTACCTGGTTAAGGGCGGCTACCTGCATATACTCCTGCACAATAACAGCTACGTTGCCGGCATGTAAGCTCGATGAAATATCCAACTCAATAGGAGCCAGTATCTGCGCCTCTGCCACATCAATTGGCTGGTTTTGATTTTGGTTTACATCGATATATTTTTTACACCCCGAAGCACTTATCAGGATACATGACATTAAAATCATTGATATTTTTTTCATGATATTTTTTGTTTGATAAATGAATTAAAGTGTGAATTTTAAGCTAAAGTCGATAGATCTGGATGTTGGGGTAGAGAAGGAGTAGATACCCTGCGAGCCATTTGATGAACCGAATGAGCTTACTTCCGGATCGCCACCGGTAAAGTGCGGTGCATAGATCCATAGGTTACGACCGGTAACACTAAAATTAAGCGCTTTAAAAGGAGTGCCCTTTAACCATAATGGTTTTATAGAGTAACCTATACTTGCATTACGCAATTTAATATAGGTACCATCCTGTATTACAGATTCGGTGATACCGTTTATACGCTGGTAGTAAGCCTGGCCGTTAACAGATATGGTATTGGGCTGCCCTGTTGCTGCGCTTATACCATCAACCACTCTTGGTCCCCTGTTTTCGGTAACTTTAGGTGTGCCATAAAAATATCCGTAGCCGTCAACATTGTTCTGAATGTCGCCTCCTTTTTTCACATCGAAGAAGAAACTCAGGTTAAACTGTTTGTAACGCAGGTTGTTGGTAATACCGGCGGTCCATTTGGGGTTAATGTTACCAATAATGCCTTGCGTATCATCGGCATAAGGTAAGCCGCTTGCATCAATCAACAGCTTACCCTGCGCATTGCGGGCATAACGTGTTCCGTATATGGTACCGTATGGCTGGCCTTTAATAATGGTAGTAAAACCATTGCCTATCTGATCCAGATCGCCATCAATACTCAATACCTTATTCCTGGTGACTGTAAAATTTACCGTTACGTTCCAGCTAAAGTCACGGCTTTTTACAGGTACCAGGCCAAGTAATAACTCCACACCTTTATTTTGCATTATACCGGTATTTACGGTGGTACCACTATACCCGGTTGATGGGGCAATACTTACACCGGGAATAATTCCGTCGGTGGTTTTCTTGGCAAAATAAGATGCTTCAAGTGTTATCCTGTTATTAAAAAAGCCTGTTTCAAAGCCAGCCTCAAACTCATTTATCCGCTCGTTTTTGAGGTTGGGATTACCCAGCGTAGGGTTTAGCAAAAAGCCCGATTGCCCCTGGTATGGGAACGAGATATTACGTATGGCATAAGTACCACTTTGGCTATTGTATGGTGTTGTAAGCGAATAAGGATCAACGTTACTGCCGCCAACTGTAGCGTATGATACACGTAATTTACCCAGGTTCATTACATCCTGAAAATCTTTAGAGAAAAACTCTGAGAATATAAAGCTTGTTGCTGCCGAGCCATAAGGGTAAAAACTATTTGAAGTTGCCAGTACGGAGCTGCCATCGTACCTGCCGGTTAAAGATAACACCAGGAACTTTTTATAATCGATGTTAGATTGCACGTAAAAACCTATCCTGCGTTTTAGTGTGTGGCTTTCTGAATAGGTAATATTTGAGGCCGAACTGATATTATTGAGCCCAGCTACCGAAAGCCCAAGGCCATTGGCGTACGAATCTTCGGTGTATTGCGAAAAAATATTGTTCCCTAAAATGCCATCGATGTTAAAATCGCCAAACTGGTGATTGGCAGTAACAATCAGATCGTTATTAATCTGCCTGAAAATGGTATTATTAACCACAATACGGCCGTTAGGGTTAGATACTGAGTTGGCAGACTCATGATAGTTATCCTGCTCCGAGTAAACGTCGGCTCCAAAACGCTCTGTTATGGTAAGCCATTTCAGGGGCTTATAGTCGGCGGTAAAAGTTGGCATAAACCTGTTTACGCCCGATTTATTGGAGATATTATTAAGCACCCAGTAAGGATTATTGCGGGAGTAACGATACAAGCGCTGTGTGCCGTCGGCGTTTTCATAAGGCAACAGGTTGTATGATATAGGAGCGGTAAAAATTGTCCACACCGGGCTTTCCAAAGCATACCCCTCTGGCAACCGCACGTTTTGCGAATTGGTATAATTTAACTGGAAAGTAGTGGTGAGGTTTGGAAGTATCTGCGCACCATATTTAGCAAATATAGAATTACGCAAAAATGTAGTAGTAGGTACTGTACCTGTCTGGTTAAAGTTAGAGTACGATATAAAGTAATTAGATGCAGGGCCACCACCATTAATACTTACCACATTGTTGTAGGTATGGCCGGTTTTAAAAAACAAATCAGACTGGTTGTATTTTTTTGCGGGTTGACCGTTTATTTTAAGAGTATCCATTAAAGGGCCCCATGAGGTACTTGTTTTTAAAGTTGTACCATCGTAAAAAATACCGTTTGTACCCTGCGCGTATTTGCTTTGAATTTGCGGAAGCAACGCCGTTTCGGACGAGAAATCTGAAGAGAAATTAATAGTGGGTTTTTTATTGGCCGAGCCTGTTTTGGTTGTAATAATAATTACCCCGTTTGCACCCAGCGAACCATATAACGCCGTTGCAGCCGCGCCTTTTAAAACGTTGATGCTTTCAACAATATTGGGATCGAGATCGGCAATCCTGCTGGTACCAGGGCCCGAGTTAAGGTTCCCGGTTTCGGTGTTATCAACCGGGATACCGTCGATAACCATTAAAGCGTTATTATCGCCATAAAATGACGATGCACCACGAATAACGATACGGGTTGAACTACCTGGGCTACCAGATGAGCTGGTGATCTGTACGCCCGATACTTTACCGGCAATATCATTAACAATGTTGGGATCTTTTCCCTGTACCAATTCGGTACCCTTTACTTCCTGGCTGCTGTAGGTTAATACCCTTTTATCGCGTTTAATACCAAGCGCGGTTACAACCACTTCGCTGAGGGCTTTATTATCCTCGGGCAATACAACGTTTACTTCTGTTTCGCCGCTGAGCTTTACATCTTTGGATGTGTAGCCTATGGCCGAGAAGCTAATAGTACCCGTACCTGGGTAACTGATACTGAACATACCATTGGTATTGGTACTAACACCTTTGTTGGTACCTTTAAGTCTGACGGTGACGCCTGGGATGGGCAAACCTTTATCGTCAGTTACTTTTCCTTTTAAGGCAACTGTTTGCGCATAAGCACTAAAACAGAATACAAATATGCCTACTAAGGAAAAAATAAGCTTTTTTAGTAAATGTTTCAACTTCATAAATTAAAGTTTTTGGGGTTAAATTCTATTTTATTTAAAATCTGACTTTCAGATTTGTAAATTTATTTGCGGCCACCCCTCCCTTTTTTTCAGAAATTTGCCAAAGCTGCCCGTATATTAACATTTATGTTACAATAGGGTTAAATGATTGTGTTTTTTATATCAAAGGAGACCTTATAAATGGGTTTATTTTTAACATTGGCAAAAGCCGAAGACACGGATTTATATCCGGCTCCTCTTAATTTTGCTTATTATTCGCGCTTATTTTAACACAGGTTTAAGCTTATTTTGCGTTATACATATAACTTATTGGCAATAATTCTCCGCCCTTGGGCTTTAAACATTGTATTTTATATATTGGCGCTAACAATCAAACACCGGTAATCATGAAGTACATTCTGATCTTATTATTAATGACTGCTACTACCTGCTTCGCGCAGGATTATGCTACACAAATAGCCACCTTCCGCAAAGGTTATATGGACGATTTTTTGAAGGACGCAAACTCGCCCCTTAAAAAAGACGACCTTGCCCAGCTCCGCTTTTATGATGCCGACAGTACCTACAGGGTAACAGCCCAGGCAACCCTGCTGCCAGATGCAAGCACTTTTACCATGCCGGTATTTAGCGGCACCGGCAGCCAGTATGTAAAATATGCCTTATTAAAATTTACCCTTCAGGGCAAGCCAATGGAACTTAGCGTTTACAGAAGCATAGCGCTATCGCAAAACCCCATGTACAGCAATTACCTGTTTTTACCATTTACCGATGATACAAATGGCAAAGAAACCTATGGCGGCGGGCGTTACATAGATCTTACTAAAAACGATTTTAAAAACGGCACCGTAGTAATAGATCTTAACAAGGCTTATAATCCGTATTGCGCCTTTAGCGGCAATTACTCGTGCCCCAAACCTCCCGACGAAAACCGGCTGCCCATAGCTGTAAACGCCGGTGAAAAATTATTTGCAGGCCAAAAGGCACATTAACCTGCCAGGGAAGTCGGGTTTAGTCTATATATAAGAAAAAACGGGTATTAGCATTAAATATTAGCAAATAGCGATGGGTTTGAAACCCATCGCTATGGTTAAGGTCTCAATCAGCGTTTAAAAGTGATTGCTTCCCCGGCTAATCTGTTTAATAAACTTTATAGATGGTTTAAACATGCAGGGCTTGCTATCAAAGATGCAGCAATGGCCGCATCAGTTAAACGATACGCACGTAACCATCCCGAAGCCGCTAAAATAACAATGGCATCAACTTATACAGTTAATGCCATTGTTACATCATCAATTTTATTTTATACCTATTTTGTGGTAATAGTTATATTACCACCATTTTTAAACAGATCATGCGATACAAAGTAGCCGTTGAGCCTTTTTCCGTTCACCTTAATGGCTGTTAACGCCCTGCCCTTTCCGGGTTTGGTGATGGTGAGTATTTTTCCGGAGCTTGTTTTCCATTTTACTTCGTCAAAAAGCGGCGCGGTAACAATATATTTAGGATCGGTTGCCGAAAACGGATAGAGCCCCAGCGCGCTGAATACGTACCACGACGACATTTCGCCCGCATCGTCCATACCGCTAAGTTCCAGGCCTTCATCGCCTATACCGTATAAATTGTTCAAAATATTATCGATTATCTTTTGCGATTTTGCTGGCTTGCCGATAAAAATATAGGCAAAAGGCGCTTCATGATCTGGCTGGTTACCCTGGCAGTATTGGCCTATCATGGTTTCTACATTGCGGGCAATATAGTTAGGGTTCCAGGGTAAGGTAAACAGCGAATCGAGTTTAGATTCAAAACCTTTTGGACCACCATACAAGGCTATCAACCCCGGCATATCATGCGGCGCAAAAAACGATACCTGCCAGGCGTTGGCCTCCCGGTACATATATTCGTAATATGGCTGTTGTGGATTAAAGGGCTTTATCCAGTCGCCGTTTTCTAACCTGCCCCGCATAAACCGGGTGCCTGGATCGAACATATTTTTATAATTTTTTGATCGCTCCATCAATAGCCTGTAGTTGAGCGTATCGCCCAGTTTTTTGGCTATCTGCGCTACCGAATAATCATCATAAGCATATTCCAGCGTTTTTGAAACACCAGCCTTTGCCTTGGTCTCTACCTGCGGATCGGCAATATCCGGGTCAGAAATGTAACCCTTTTGAATATACTCTGTAATAAATGGCCGGGGACCACCTGCAACATTGGCGTTTCTTAACAACAACCTGTAAGTATCTTTAATATCGAAGTTGTCTATCCCCCTTAAGTAAGCCCCGGCGATAGACGACGCCGCATGATCGCCGTGAAAGAAGGTAGGTATAAAGCCCGTTTTATCGCCCACATCCTTCATTGATTTAATTACCCCCAAAGTAACCTGCGGCGTTATCAGCCCCAGCAATACATCCTTATTGCGGTAGGTATCCCATAACGAAGGTTCGGTATAATAGTTAAAATCGGCCTTCGAAACATTTTTTTTGGCATCCGTATACTCGCCATTTACATCGCTGCGCAAAGCCGGCCACAAAAACGAACGGTACAGGCACGAGTAAAACATGCGTTTTTGTTTTTCGGTACCGCCCTTTACCTGTATGGTTGATAATAGGGTTTCCCATTTTTGGGTGGCCTCGTTACGGATAACATCAAAAGATTTATCCCCTATTTCCTGCTCCAGGTTTTGTTTGGCATTAGCGGTACTTACAAACGACAGTCCTATTTTAAGTTCAACCGGTCCGGTGCTGCCATTGGCCAAATGCACCAGGGCAAAGCCATTGTGCTGCCCCTCGTTGGTTTTATCTAATTTTTCAATGTTGGTATTCAGCGTTACATAAAAATAAATATTCTCGCCGCCCTGAAAGCCTTGCAGAGCCGACGGCCCAACCTGCTCAATATTCCAGGTTGATACCCCGCTATTGGCTTTAGCCAGGTCGAAAAGAATCTGCCTGTTGGTATTGTTTTTAAACTCGTATTTATGGTAGCCGCACCTCAGGGTTGATGTAAGGCTTACGTTAACATTATAATCATCAAGATACACCTGGTAAAACCCCGGTGCCGAGCTTTCTCTTTTATGCGAGAACCGCGAACCAAACTTGCTACCCGGATTAGAAACCGGCAGAATAGGAATATTACAAAGATTCCAATGCCCTTTATTGGTATGTGCAAAACCATAAATAACCGAGTCTTCGTACTGGTAGCCCGCCCCCGAGCCAAATGCGGTTATCGGGCTTAATTGCACCATGGCATTAGGCAACGAGCTTCCCGGAAACGTAAGGCCAGCCCATGAACGCCAGCCCTTTGGCAACTCGTAACCCAGTATTTTAGGATCATTAAGCGGCGCCGTACCAATAAACGTATTTACATACTTGGTATAGGCTGGTTTGGTTTGACTTTTACCCGCCGTTGAGGCCAGCAAAAATATTATTACAATACTTAAAAGGTTTTTAGTTTGGTTACTCATGTGTATAGGTCTGTTAATCTGGTAGTTCTGCCCAAATTTAAAGAAGTAATTATAAAAGCGGCACGTTTACAGCAAAGATTGCTTTAAGCTCCTTTATAAATAACCTTAAAACAAACAAAACAGGCTGCCCATTTTACGGACAGCCTGTTTTGTTTCCATTAGTTTTTAACTATCTTATAAACACACCCCTTGGTATTACCGGGACCAGTATCGGGGTTGGTAAGCATGTATAACTCACCAGACGGGTCTTCGCCAAAACCAGTAATTTTTAAGCTTGGCGGGATGTTTTGTAAAACCACTTTACCACGCAGCCATTTTGCACCTGCCTTTTGCAAGTAAAATACAGGGCCGGCCCAATCGGCAAAAAAATATTTGCTCTTTAAAACCGGTACTTGATTACCATTGTAAATATATCCGCCTATAACAGATACCCCCTCTTTATGGCTATACTCAGTTATAGGCATTGTGATACCTTTTGTATCAGACCCCGAAGCCGGGTTGTAAGGGTGCGTTCCTTCAAACAAACGCCAACCGTAATTTGCTCCTTTTTTTACAATGTCAACCTCTTCCCACAAATCCTGACCAACGTCGCCAGCAAATAATTGACGGGTTATTTTATCAAAAGAAAAGCGGTACGGGTTGCGAAAACCGTAAGCCCATATTTCGGGCCGGGCATCTTTGCGCCCTACAAACGGGTTATCCCTAGGTACTAAATAACCGTTGGGCGTGTTAATATCAATACGCGATATTTTACCAAGCAAAATATCCAACTTTTGCCCGTTGCCAATTTCGCCATGCTTATCGCCCTGGCCGCCGCCATCACCAAAAGAAAAGTATAAATAACCATCGGCACCAAACTGCAAACAGCCACCATCGTGGTTACCATCAGGTTTTTCTTGTGTAAGTATAATACGGCCGCTGTTAGGGTCAATCGGTCCTGCGTTCGCGGGCACTTTATACTCGGCAATTACATCCATGTGGTTTGATTTATTTGCAGATGGGGCGCTGTAAAACACGTAGAATTTTCTGTTGGTTTTAAACTTAGGGTGCAGTGCAATACCCAACAGGCCGCGCTCTTCGTACCCGTTGTTTACCTTTATCATCTTACTTTTTAAATCAAGCAGGGGGCCATCGATTAGCTTACCGTTTTTAATTACCCGTATTTTCCCTTTTTGCTCGGTTACCCAAATATCACCATTGCCCGGAAACGCTAAAGCGGTGGGGGCCTCCAGGTTATCTGTAACCTGCTGTACTTTTACGGTTATATTAGCGGGATCGGTATTTTGTTTAGGTGTTTTTATTTGGGGAGAAATATAAGACGGAAAAATAAACGCTGCAATACCAATTGCAAGCAGCGTAACAAAAGATAGCCAGGATACCGGTTTTGAACGGTGTTTATGAGGATGTACTTTTTTCATAGTTGATTTATTGTTATTAAGTTAATTATTGTTTAGCATCAGTGCATAAAATCAAACCAAAGTGTTCCGCTTATTTGCTCGCCGTTGGCATGGTTGGTTTGGCTTTGCGGCCCCATTACTTTGGCGGGCTGAAATTTGGTACCGATAGGCGCAATGGCATTTAAAAAACCAATGCTCCCATCCGGAAAAGCGGGCTCCACATTGTTATTGCTTAATGCATCCTTTTCCCGGGCCGGATGCAGCATTTGCAGGTATGTATTTTTATCGGCCGAATAAACGGTAAACGGCGATTCTGTATTTTCGATCACTACCCAGTTAACTTCGGCATGGTAACCCTTAAATTCGGGATATCCCCAGGTTTCGCCGGTGATGCTGTTGTTGTAGGCTTTGTGCCAAACACCAAACTGCTGGCCTTTAAGCCTGTTTTTCCAAACCCGGTACGGCCCGCGGCCAAGCCATTTCATACCTGTAATTTTTCCCTCGGGGTAGTTGAAAGTAATGCCCATAAAATCGGCATCGCCCTGCTGCGCGTATTGATAATCCAGTTTAACGGGGTGCCCAGTGGCAAATGTCCATTTTATATGTAATGATCCGCCTCCCTGGTAATCGGCCTCAACAACCTGCTGGCCTTTAAAAGATTGATGGGTAAACTGCTTTAATTGAGTGTTAACCCCAGCCAAAACCGGCCCACCCGATAATGAAATAGTACCCGATGACTTAACAACCTTTTGAATATACCCGGTAGCTTTATCAAAATAATAGCTTATCCCATCGCATTTTACAGTAAGCGAGGCATCTGTTTCATCGGTTTTAATGGCCGATTTTGCCGGCGACAAAACTATTTTATTGGCTATAGCTGCCGGGGTATTGACGACCCAACTCCAGGTAAATATCTCTTTTTTATCGGGCCCATAAGCGGTAAGGTATAAGGCATCATTTTTTGCCCATGATACCGGCAAAGGCAAATTTAGTTCGCCTTTTTCGCCCGGTTTAAGATCAATGGGGACAAGTAAGCCTGTTGCCTTTACAATAGCAGCAGTGGTTTTACTTTGTGCCGATGGAAATTTAACCAGTTGCCATTTAAATGAGCATTGATTAAGATTGGTGAACGAGTACCTGTTTTCGACAGGTATTTTTCCGTCAAAATGAGAGTCAATGGATTGCGGGTTGATGTAAACCGGCGACCAGATCTCTTTTATCGCATAAAAGCTACCCTCCTTTTCGCGGTGCGGACCAACAATACCGTCTGGAGCATGATTACCGTCAGAATCATAAATGCCTCCTTTATCTGTACGAATAACCGCTTCATCCAAAAACGCCCAGATAAAACCACCGCCACCATGCGGGTGTTTCACCATCTGTGCCCAAAAATCATCAAGCCCGGCGGCTGCACCACCATCATACAACCCGTGCATAAATTCGGTAGGGAAGAAAACTTCTTTTCCGTTGGCTGCCGCGTTAACCATGTAATTATAATCGGGATAATGTTTGGTATCGGTACCGTTAAATTTTTCCCAGGGATGGATCACGGTACGTTTTTGCGGGTCGTATAGGGCATAGTCGTTGTCCAATCCGCGATTCCATCCTCCCTCATTACCGTTATCCCAAAACAAAATGGAAGGATGATTTACATCGCGCACTACCAGTTCTTTTACCAGCTTATGCCCTACCACGGTATCGTATTTGGCTTGCCAACCGGTAAGCTCATCCAGTACATACACACCCAGTGAATCGCAAACATCCAAAAAATCCTGATCGGGCGGGTAGTGCGACATGCGTACTGCGTTCATATTCATCTCCTTCATCAACTTAACATCCAACAGGTGAACGCCGTGACTTAAAGTGCGCCCCGTCTGGGGCCAAAAGCTATGCCGATCGCTTCCTTTCATCATTATTTTTGTGCCGTTTACATACAAACCATCATTAACACGTAACTCCACCGTGCGGAAGCCAAACTTTTGCTTAACCTGGTGAATAATTCCCCGCGCGTTTTTGATGCTTACCAGCACCTGGTACAGGTTAGGGAACTCGGCACTCCACGTTAAAGGCTGCTTAAAACCGAACTTTAGCTCTAAGTGATCGTTATTGGTATTTGCTTGAATAGAAAATGGTTTACCAACGTTTTCCCCTTTCAGGTTTTGAACCTGGCCTTCAATGGTTTCGTCGCCTTTTAGGTTTTGAGGGTAAACATCCAACCGAAAAGAGCCATCGGCTTTTGCGTTTACGGCCATTCTGTCAATAAAAGTTTCAGGAACAATTTCCAGGTAAACCGGGCGGTAAATACCACCGAAAACCCAAAAATCGCTATTGCGGCGCTCGGCATCATTTACAGATGAGTTTGCTGATGTTTTATCAACCGTAACTTCCAGCAGGTTTTGAGCGTTGGGTTTTATCAGCTCGGTAATATCATACTTAAAGCGATAAAAACTCCCCTGATGAACAGGGCCCGCTTGTTTGCCGTTTACCATCACCCGGGTATCGGTCATCGATCCTTCAAAAACTATAAATACTCTTTTACCGGCCCAATTGCCGGCAAAAAAATCGTGCTTATATAAACCCTGTTCATTGCCCTTAACTTTATCGTGGCCATAGTTATAAGTGCCAAAACCCTGTAGTTCCCAGTTTGAGGGTACTGCAATTTTTGTCCATACCCCGCTTTTTCGTCCACCGGTGCAATAAAAATCCCAGGGCGTGGTATGGTCTTTATCTGTACCAGACAGGTATTTAACTATAGTACCCTGTGCAAAGGCACTCAGGCACATCAATGTAAACAATAATTGCAGTAGTACTTTTTTCATAACTGGTTTATAGGTTAAACAAGGCAGGCTTAATGTGAACAAGATTAATTACTCCTGCCCGATTAAAAAAGAATATGCTCAACTAAAACTGTGCAATCGTTCCCGGAAACTACCTGTTTTTATTTAAACCAATAGGTTGGTAATAAAAAAGGAGGAAAAAACATCTTTAAATTGATCTCTTTCCTCCTAAAAAGTGGCTTTTAAAACCTTTTATAACTGCTTACGCTATATTATTTCTTTTTTAATAATTGGATCTGGTAACTAAATGTTGTTGGTTTAGCATAAACCAGGTAAGGCTCCAACGGCCGCGGACCACAACCCCAAGAGCCAACACCCAATGTTTTATGGCTAATACACAAAACAGTGCCACTGCTTTTTGGCAGATCTATTTTATACTCTACATCAGTCATTTCTTCATCGCTGTATGGCAGCGCGGCAACCTGTAACAATGCATCCCCTTTTTTAATGCTGATACCTAAACCTTTGGCCGATGTTACATTGGCCCAGCGTACATCTTCGTGGTTACCACATTCCATTGGTTTTTCGTAAGGGGTTAGTTGCTTGTTTACAGTGCTGGAGTAGTGACCAACGTCGAAACCGCTTTTACGATCGCCATAGTTTTCCATTGGACCGCGGCCCAGGTAATCAAACTGATCAAGTTCTTTATTCAAAAACATCCGCACACCAATGCGGGCCAGGATCAGTTTAGGATCGCTGAAAGTAACGTCGTTATCAACCTTAATTTCGCCCTTACCATTTATAGTATAAACCACTTTATGATTAACAACAAAGTTGTTTTTACCGGTACCTGTTAAGCTTGCTTTTATCTCTATTATATTGGCAGCAATTTGTATGCTTTTCACATCGGTGGCAACCCAGGTTAGATCTTTTAATCCATTTTTCTCCCAATCTTCATAAGCCCACATATCATCTTTACGGTGCGGTGCTCTCCACAAGTGCAGCATAGGGCCGCCGTTTTGTTTAATGAGGTCTTCGCCGTCTTTTTCCATTTTAGTGAAAGTGCCTTTTGCTTTATCAAACCGAAGTCTAAAGCCAGTTCCAGCTACTTTGATCTCATCTTTAGAATCGTTTAAGGTTAATGCATCACCTTTCGCTTTATCCTCAACAAACGGTATGGCAACCGGTAATTGTAATTGCTGCGATGCAACTTCAAATCCTTTTTTTGCCCAAAGCTTATCTGTTGCCAAATCAAAAGAGACTCTTAAAAAATATTCTGCGCCTGGTTTAGGATTAACTTTAAATGGTATTTTGATATCCTTTTCGCCACCCGGATTAATTAGGCCCACCGCCAAACTACCGGCAGACAATACTTTACCGTCTTCGCTCAGATCCCATTTGGCAGTAAAGCCATTCAGGTTTATAAACTGGTAACGGTTTTTAATGGTAACTACTCCGTTTTTAAGGTCTTTTGCCTTGATGCTAATCCATTGATAAGCATGTTTCAACTCAGGGTAATGAGGTTTTGGCGATCTGTCTGAAAACACCACGCCTTTGTGAATAAAATATTGATCGTTTGGATACTCGCCAAAACCACCACCAAAAGCAGTTATAGGATGCTTAGGATCGCGGTTGTTATAAATCCCCTGATCTTGCCATTCCCAGATAGCGCCACCCAATAGTTGAGGATATTTATCAAACAAATCGTTATAAATATCAACCGACCCCATGGAGTTAAACATGGCATGCGCGTACTCGCACAGGTAAAACGGCTTGGTTAAAGTTTTATCGTTGGCATGTTTTTCGAGGCTTTCCACATCGGTATACATCTCGCTATCCATATCGGCAGGGTTGTTATTACCTATGCCAAAACCCTGGTAATGCCTTGGGCGGGTTGGATCAATATCCCCGATCACCTTTAATATTGCCCTGAAGTTTGAACCCCCACTGCCACACTCGTTACCTAACGACCAGATGATAACTGATGGATGGTTTTTAAAATTCTCCACATTGGCTACGTTCCTGTCAATAAGGGCCGCTTTAATTCTTGGCTCTTCGTTAAACTCATCCCAGGCACCATGGCTTTCCAGGTTAGCTTCGGCAACAAGGTAAATTCCATATTCGTCGCACTGCTCATACCACCTCGGATCGTCGGAATAATGACAGGTACGTACGTGGTTGCAATTGGCCTGTTTGATGAGTAAAATATCGCTGATCATTTGCGCCTCGGTAACGGCGTGCCCGTCGTTTGGCCAGTTTTCATGACGGTTAACACCTTTTAGTTTAATAGGTACTCCGTTCACCAAAAACAAACGTCCTTTGATCTCTATGTTCCTGAAACCGGTACGTGATGATATAGTTTCCACAGTATTGCCGCCATCATTAATTTTCACTACGGTGGTATACAGCTTTGGTGTTTCTGCCGTCCATTTTTGCGGGTTGGCTACGTGTACGCTGGCTTCAACCACAACCTCCTGACCCGGCTGTAATGCAGGGATAGTTTTTTTAGTTGCGGCACCCGGTACGGCAACATTACCATTAAACAAGGCAATATTTAACTCGCGTGCTTTTACTGCTATAGTACCGTAGTTTTTTACTTGGGTTGATACTACCAGATCGGCGTTTTTAAATTGCTTATCGAGGTTTGTTTTGATGAAATAATCGCGGATATGCTCTTGCGGGGCGCTCCATAAAGTTACGTTCCTAAAAATCCCGCTTAAGCGCCACATATCCTGATCTTCCAGGTAGCTGCCGGTGGTAAAGCGGTAAACTTCAACCGCCAGGGTGTTTTTACCGGGTTGCAGATATTTGGTGAGATCAAACTCGGCGGCATTACGGCTATTTACGCTGTAGCCTACTTTTTTACCATTTACCCATATAAAGAAACCTGCATCCACACCATCAAAGGTTATAAATATGCGGCGGCCGCTCCACTCTGCCGGTACCGTAAAATCGCGGCGGTAGCTGCCTACCGGATTGCGCTCTTTGTAAGCAGTATATTTTACGGGCGGAGTGCTCATCACCCTCGGAAAATCTTTTTGGAAAATATAGGTATAGTTGCTGTAATAAGGTGTTCCGTAGCCTTCTACCTGCCAGTTAGATGGCACTTTAATATCTTTCCAGCCAGATACATCATAGTCGGTTTTATAAAAATTTACCGGGCGCTTTTGGGGCCAGTCTACCCAGTTAAACTTCCACAGTCCGTTTAGGCTGCGGCTAAAAGATGATGCATGGCGGTTAGCGGCCAATGCTTCTTTTAAAGTAGCATATGGCATTAATGTAGCGTGGCTTGCCTCTTTATTTATCCCGATATTTTCGGGATCTTCAATTTCTTTGGGTACAAACGCGGTATCTGTTTTTGATAGCCCGGTACTTTGTTGCTGCTGAAAACCTGAGCTTACTTTATAACTAAAAATAAAAACGGAGATCAATAAAAGCTTAGCAAATTGTTTGCTAAAGAGGAGGTTAATCATAGGTGGTTATAATAAATTGGATTGGTTACAAAATGCGCGTTAAATTACGGCAAAGAAATATAAATATTAAACACTTAAATTGTCATTTATACATTTTTACCACAATTAACTTAAACAGCACAAACCTCTGTCACATTTTTGATTGGATCTGTGGTCACCCGGTGTTTAAACCATAATAAAATGTACATTAGGCAGCCCTTATTGAATATAACGATGTTGTACCGTTTACATAAATTAAAAATTGCTGCCGTTTGTTTATTGCTACTCCCCTGCTCGGTTACATTGGCGCAACTAAAAGAAACACAGCCGCTTTTAACAAAATATAAACAGATAAGAAACGCCGACTCGGCCGAAAACTATGCCCGCCAACTCATGGGCATAGCTCAAAAGAATCACAATCAACTATTTGAAGCTCAGGTGCTATTTGCACAATCTTTTAAAGCCTACACAAACGGTGACGAAATACGCGCGCTTGATCTGGCTTACAAAGCCAATAAACTTACCTCGGTAAAAGATCCGGAAACGTACACCAGATCGGGCATTATGATAGCCGATCTGCTGGGCCGCCGGGGCCGGAGTCTGGAGGCTATCAACACTGCTTTCGAGCTTTTAAAGGTAACAGATGCCAAAGGCTGGCAAAAGCAAGGCATTGGCTGCCTCATTAGCATTGGTAACCTGTACCGCTCCATAGGCGACCCTTTTAAGAGTAGGCCCTACGCCTTGCAAGCCATGAAAGAGGCTCAAACACTGAAGGATACAGCCATGTACCTGGCATCGCTAAACCTGCTGTGCGGTATTTACTCCTATACATCTATAGAAACACCCGCGTATTTAAAAATAGCGGTTCCTTACCAGGAAGCCATATTTAAAGCGCCATACGTATCCACCCTATCTGCCTACGAAAGAGCAAATTACTTAAGCGGCCTTGGCCGTATATACCGAAAGATAGACCGGTTTGATACAGCCAAAATTGTGCTAAAGGAATCAGTTGCGATAGCAAAAAGAGAAAACTTTTTAGCCGTAGAAAAGCATTCGCTTAATGAGTTAATGACCATTGAGATAGACCAGGGGCATTACCAGGCCGGAATAGATTATGCCCAACAGGTATTGGCCGCCCAACCCGAAGCACAAAGCAACCGCACACAAACAAGGGATATTTATTTTCAGTTAAGTAAAGCTTACTGGGGCATAGGCGATTATAAAATGGCTTTTGAATACCACGATAGGTATACCAATATAAAAGATAGCCTAAACGACCTTGATAAAGACAGGGTTGCTACCGAACTGGCCGAAAAATACAAAGCCGATAAACGCCTGATTATAGCCGCCAACCAAAAAAGGGAGGCCACCCTGCAAAGGGATTTTATTATAGTGATGGCTGCTATTATATTATTGGCCGTTATACTTGTATTTATATGGCTTTCCAATAAGAAAAAAAGAGAAAGCGTTTTGCTTAATGAACGCCATAAGCAGCTGGCCCACCTTGATGCCATGAAAACCAGGTTTTTTGCCAACATTAGCCACGAGTTGCGTACCCCTTTAACGCTGATAATGGGCCCAACGGAGCAGTTGCTCAATAAAACTAAAATGGATGAGCAGCAACAACAAACCTATCTGGAGGCCGTTTTCAGGAACAGTAAAAAACTACTCAGCCTGGTTAACGAGTTGCTTGATCTGGGCAAAATAGGGGCGGGCACATTAACTGTAAAATTAAAACCGGTTGAACTGGCCTGGTTTGTAAACGTTATTTACCAGGGCTTTGCTTCGGCGGCGGCATATAAAAACGTAACCTACACACTGCTAAACAATATTGATAAGCATTTATTTGTGCAGCTGGATGCGGATAAGTTTGAGAAAATTGCCAATAACTTATTGAGTAACGCTATCAAATTTACGTCGCCGCGCGGAGCTGTAAGTGTAACGGCAGCAATTACCGGCGAAATGATTGAGTTTACCGTTACCGACAATGGCAAAGGCATTCACCAGGATGATCTGCCCTTAATTTTCGATCGCTACTATCAAAGCAAACGAGGCGAAACTGAGGCAGAAGGCGGCACCGGTATAGGCCTGGCCATAGCGTGTGAGTTTAGCGAGCTGATGGGTGGCAGCATTAAAGTTAAAAGTACCTTGGGCACTGGCTCCACTTTTATAGCTGTTATTCCTAAAATACCGGCCTCAAATGCCGCACTGGCAGAACAGGGGCAAATTGTAATAGAAAACACGCAGGAAGTAGCAGGCGGCGAAGGCGAACAATTGGTGTTACTGGTAGAAGATCATCATGAAATGGCACAGTACATTGGCTCTATTATTAAACCTTTTTACCGGGTTGTTACGGCCAATAATGGCAAGGAAGCGCTGGAGATACTTAAAACCATGCCCACGCAGCCCAACCTTATTATATCTGATGTAATGATGCCCGAAATGGATGGTTTTACCCTACTTGGTCATTTAAAAAACGATGCCTCGTTTTGCCGCGTTCCCGTAATTATGCTTACTGCCCTCGGCGATCATCAAAATAAACTAAAGGCGTTAAATATAGGTGTAGATGATTACCTCACCAAACCATTTATAAGCAGCGAGTTATTGGCCCGCGTTGGTAACCTGCTTAGTAATGCTGCCGAAAGAGCGGGCTTTTCTGCACAAGACCAACAGGAGTTTGCCCAATTGAATAACCCGGATGCAACTGCATTGGAAAACGACGCGCAGGATGCACCATACGTTTCTCCGGCCGATTTGCTCTGGCTGGCCGACTTTGAAACACTGGTACGCAAATACGTTGGCAAAATTGATTTAAACATGATGATATTAAGCAATGATATGGCCTTAAGCGAACGCCAGCTTTTCAGAAGAGTTAAAAGCATCACCGGCTTAACTCCCAACCGGTACATCAGGGATATCCGGTTACAAATTGCGCGCGAGGCTATTGAGAGCGGCCGTTATCGTACCATATCAGAAATATCGTATATAGCAGGGTTTGAAACACCTGCCTATTTCAGCAAACTGTTTAAGGAACATTATGGGCGCGATGTAAACGAATTGCTATAGATTAAATATGCAGCGATTGCTTTTACAGGTCCTCTTCTTTAAAATGAAGCAGAATGAGCACCATCACCAAAAAACTAACAATTCTTTCGGCAGCGCCAAGTCCGTTCCAAACACTGCTTTGCCACATGGCAAACCATTCGCCACCAACAACCTCAAACCCTAAAAACCAGATCATGATGCCGATGATAATACCGGCTACTGCCCAGTTTTTTGATGCATGAAATAGCGCAGCAGCCGACCTTAAGTTTTTAAAAAGCAGCAAGCTGCCTTTAATACAGCAGAATGCCATGGCGGCTTCGGTGCCGATAAGTACAATATACCCTGCATGAAAAAGAAATACATTATTGATGTGCCGGTAATATAAATGACTACCGGGAAAAATGGTATCCATTTTCATTACATGTTCAACAAAATGGTAATTGGTAAAATAGTCGGTAGTGTTGCCTATTACCACCAATAATGCCATTAAACCAATTGCAGCCACGGCCATTGCTTTGGCAATCCTAAACAGAAACTGAACCGGATACATCATTGTGAGGTTTATTAAACGAATATGCTGTTTTATGTTGATAGTTCGGCGGCCTGAATTATATACAATTCATTAAATTGAAACTTACTTTGACATAACTCCAAATGTTATAATATCAACCATTATCGATATTAATAAACTGCTTGCAACTACAATTATGGATAGTTTCAATAGCTTTCTCATAGGATTTAAGAAATCTATTTTAGCATCTTCCCGCTGTTCGATATCAGTAATCAACTTTATCCGTTTAGATACATATTGGGTATTTACAAAAAGAAATGTAATTGCTGTTTGTATCAATAAAACAATGATGACCAACGATGTTGGATTGAGGTCGGATTTTTTTATTGGGCCCGGGCTTAAATGGTTATGCACCGGCAAAATCCATGTAAAGCAAATTTCATAAAGCAGGTAGGCAACATTGAACACTACAGGTATGTAGGCATTAAAATTAAACCATTCAGATCTGTTTGGCCTTGAGTTATTGAAGTTTATGCCCAAATATGCCTGGTAGCATACCATTAAGCACATGCTTAATGTCAAAAAAAAATTCATTACCCTGGCATCAAGAAGATACGTAAAAGGAACAGTGTGAGTAAAATATTTAAAGTTAAGAGTAATTCCTGCTATAAAAGGGAGCAATAATAAAAGCAATTGCCAGTAATTGAGTCTTATTTTCATGAATAAGGTTTAAAATATAAAGGCAGCAATATAATTATTTATTGCTGCCTTTATTTAAAGTATTGTTAAAGTGTAATGCTACACCGCAATTACATGCTTCCCTTTTTTGTAGCCAATGGTTGCAAAATAAAGGATGAAGAGATAAATAGGAATGAGGATAACGTAAGCAGTTTGGGCTGATATTTTATCGACCAATAAACCATATATCGGTGGAAATATCGCAGCGCCTGCAATCCCCATTACCAGTAATGACGAACCAATTTTAGTAAACCTGCCCAGGCCCGAAAGCGCCAAAGGCCATATAGCCGGCCACATTAATGAGTTGGCTAATCCTAAAAGAGCAATACAGCTAATGGAAGCATATTTAGGCGTAAAAAGAGCTAATGCCGTTAAAATTACACCCAATATTGCCGAATAAACCAAAGCCTTTTGCTGCGAAATATACTTTGGAATAAACAGGATACCGGCGATGTAGCCGATCACCATGCATATTAATGTACCCGATGCGAAGTACTTGGCCGTTGATAATGGAATGTGATGCGCCGTACCGTAACCAATGATCGAATCGCCGGCTATAACTTCGGCACCTACATAAAGGAAGAGTGCTATTACGCCCAACACCAAATGCGGAAATTGCATAATACTGGTTTTACCAGAGTTAGCGGCCGCTACGGTCTCGTCCTCGTGGTCGGTATCAATTTCTGGCAAGCCAGAGAAATAAATAAGTACCGCTAATATGGCCAATACAATAACCATTAACACATAAGGTAATATTACCCGCGATGCCAATTCATTCAGTTCGGCTGTTTTTTGAGTTATATCCAGCTTTGCCAGGTTGGCATTAAACGCGTCGATATTATTTAAAACCACTGCGCCAAGGGCTATAGGTGCCAGTACACCGGCAAACTTGTTAAAAATACCCATTATACTGATACGCTTGGCAGCACTCTCTGGCGGACCAACAATAGTAATGTATGGATTTGAAGCCGATTGTAAAACAGCAAGCCCGCTACCCTGCACAAACAAGCCGATTAAGAAAATGGCATAAGTACGGGTTAAAGCGGCCGGTATAAAAACAAGCGCGCCAAGGGCTATAATTACCAGGCCCGCAGCCATTCCGTTTTTAAAACCGAATATTTTAAGCAACCACGCCGATGGTTTGGCCATTAACAGGTAAGCTATATAAAAAGCACTTGCCACTAAGTACGATTCGCGGTTGTTTAGCTGGCAGGCTATTTTTAAATAAGGGATCAATACCGAATTTAACCAGGTTACAAAACCGAAAATAAAAAACAGAACGCCTATGATTATTACCGGGCTTACAATTGTTTTCTTTTGCGCCAACGATTCGGGACTGCTAATGGATGCCATTTCTTTTGATTGATTTATTAATAAGTTAATGAAGTTTCTAAAATAATTAAAAAAGTGGATAATTTATATTACTGGCATCAAAATTCGAAAATAAGTAAATAAAAGGGCAATTTGGCAAATAGCGATTGCTTCCATGGGCCTATGTATTGCTATTCCCTCAATCCGATTAAAATTACGAAATTCGGGCGCTTACATTTTTAAATGAAGATACTGATAGTAAACAATACCCAGATACCGGCGGCCAAATATGGCGGTACCGAGCGTATGATCTGGTGGCTTGGTAAAGAACTTAATAGTTTGGGGCACCATATTAGTTACCTGGTTGCTGGCGGCTCATCGTGCCCGTTTGCCAAAGTATTGGTATATGATCCGGCTGTTGATATTAACCTGCAGGTGCCCGATGATGTAGACCTGGTGCATTTTCATTTCCAGGTAACCGGCTTTACCAAAAAGCCTTACCTTATAAATGTACATGATAATCCCGGCTTTGGCAGGCAACTCAATCAAAATTCGGTGTTTGTATCTGCCAACCAGGCTTCGCGCTATGGCGGGGATACCTTTGTACATCACGGCCTCGATCCGGATGACTACCACAAACCCGATCTATCTAAAAAACGCATCCACACCCACTTTTTGGCAAAAGCCGCCTGGAAGGTAAAAAACGTAAAAGGTGCTATTGATGTGGCAACCCAAAGCGGTAATAAACTTATTGTATTGGGCGGCACACGTTTAAACTTAAAAATGGGATTAAGGTTTACACCAAACCTAAATGTACGTTTTAAAGGCATGGTTAATAACGATGTTAAATCAACAGTGCTTAATAGTTCCAAAGCCTTGTTGTTCCCGGTGTTGTGGCACGAACCTTTTGGCCTGGCCATCATTGAGAGCCTATACTTCGGCTGCCCGGTGTTAGGTACCCCCTACGGCTCGTTACCAGAATTGGTGCCTGCCGAAGTTGGCTTGCTAAGTAATAGCATATCTACACTCACCAATGGCCTTAAAGCCATCGGCGATTTTAATAACCAGCTATGCCATGATTACGCAATAGCGCATTTTACCGTAAAAACCATGGTGCAAAAGTACCTGCTCCTTTACGAACAGATTTTGAACGGCCAGCAACTAAATACCCAAACACCAACTTTACAGGTAGCTAATACGGTTAAGTACCTGCCCTGGGTGGAATAACCAACAACACTGGTTATTTTTTAACAAGCCATAATTTTCGATGCAGATCATTTACCATTTTGCTAAATTTCAAATTGAATACCTGCTCTGCGGCCCCCCCTTTTTTCAGGTCGTATATATAAGGTATGACAACTGCATCGTCTGAAAATTTTTTATCGTGGTTACCGTCTTTAACGGTTTGCATCAGCACCTTCCCCGTTTTTTCTATTAATTCCCAGCTATTTACGTTAGCGCTGTCGGGGGATATCTGCTTAAAATTATTCCCTTCTTTGTCGGAGATAAACAGGTAATCAGGATCTTCGTCGTCAAGCATCCCGTTTTTGTTAAAATCGTCAACCGCTATAGCGTAAAAAATATAGCTACCTCTTCTTGTAACGTTTAATGACGAAACTTCGCCGGCACCTTCCGACCCCGAATAACCATATTCGTGGCTGGCGTAGGAAGTATTATAAGTACTAATGATCATTTTGCGGCTTGAATCCAGCAAATGATACTTTTGGGTGGCAGTATTGTAAAATATAATATTCCAGTAGGTTTTCGACCTGCCACTGCTAAATGATCCACTTTCATGACTATCATCAGCCAGTTTATTCACCAACGGATACATCACATTCTCCGAACTATCTATCAAAACGGGGTCTTCGGAGTTTAGTACGGCAATAACTGATTTTGCCGGATTGGCAGCTGTATCATTGTAAAGCTCCATATCTGTTTTTGGCGAACCCGATTTGCAAGTCGACAATAACACGATACAATATAGGGCCAATAGTGTTGCACTATTTTTCATGGGTTCAGGTATTTTTCTGATAAATATAATCAATAGAGATCGCGCAGCAAACAATTGAATTAATCACTTTCAAAAAGGTCCCAAATCTTGTAAATTAAAATTCCGAAATTCGCAGCAATAAATCCGAAATCGAACATCCCACATCCGAAATCAAAATATGTTACAAATACAAGAAAACGTATCGCTTAAAAATTTTAACACTTTTGGTATTGATGCACGTGCCCGGTATTTTGTTGAGATAGCCCACGAGGATGACCTGGTTGAACTGTTTGCCGACCCACAATGGCAGCAAACAGAACGTTTGATTTTGGGGGGAGGCAGTAATTTATTATTGGTTACCAATTTTGATGGTCTGGCTATCCGCATGAATATACGTGGGATAGAACATCGCATAAGCCATCAGGATGTATTTGTTGAAGCCGGCGGCGGTGAGGTATGGAACGATCTGGTAAACTTTTGCGTAGCCCGCCAATATGCCGGTATCGAAAACCTTAGTTTGATCCCTGGCTCGGTAGGTGCATCGCCTATTCAAAATATCGGTGCCTATGGCGTTGAGTTAAAAGACGGGTTTGTAAGCTGCAAAGCTTTTGAAATTACTACAGGCATCTTTAAAACATTTAGCAAAGCCGACTGCAAATTTGGCTACCGCGAAAGTGTATTTAAAAACGAACTGAAAGGGCAATACATTATAGTATCGGTAAAGTTCCATCTATCGCTTATTGCCAATATTAATACCCAGTATGGCGCCATAGCGCAAGAACTGGCTAACCGTGGTATTACGTTGCCTACCATTAAAGATGTATCGCAGGTGGTATCGCATATCCGGGTATCTAAACTGCCTGATCCGGGTACTATAGGTAATGCCGGCAGCTTTTTTAAAAATCCGGTAATAAGCCAGCCCGAGTTTGAAGCTGTATACACTAAGTTTCCGGATGTGGTAAATTACCCTACAGCCGATGGACAGATAAAGCTGGCAGCCGGCTGGCTTATTGAACAGTGTGGCTGGAAGGGAAAAACGATTGGAAATACCGGTACCTGGAAGAACCAGGCATTGGTATTAGTGAACCACGGCGGGGCAACCGGCGAAGAAGTGTACAACTTTTCGTCGCAAATTATAGACAGTGTGTACGCTAAATTTGGCGTTACACTACAACGCGAAGTGAATATTATCAGTTAAAAAATTAAATTTTAACTAAATATTTCATTTTGTTTTCATCTATTTCTAATAACATTACTGTTACAATTACAGTTACAACATTGCTTACCGGCGTTGCAGTAATCACCATTAAACAACTACCTGTCAGCTACTTAATTGTAATCAAAGTGTAATATTTACACATCCATTCAATCCGCCATTTTTTGAGTTTACAGATTATTTATACGGCATTTTATGCGGTACTGGCACTATGCTTGCCTAACTGTTAACACAAAACTTTAACAAAATGACAAAGATTGAGTTTAACACCCTGGTATTACGTCAAGCTACATCGTTAAGATCTTACGCTTTACACTTTACGCATGATGCAGACGATGCTAACGACCTTGTTCAGGATACAATGTTGAAGGCCATAACTTATTACAATAAGTTTAAAGAAGGAACGAATTTAAAAGGATGGTTATACACCATCATGAAAAATACATTTATCAATAACTATCGCCGTTTTGTTAAAATGAGCACATTTGTTACCAAAAGTGACGAGATCTCGTCACCAAACCTGGTATTCAGCTCAACCAAAAACCAAGGCGAAGCCAAGTTTGTAATGGATGATATTAAAAGAGCTTTAGACAGGCTGCCCGAAGATTACTACGTACCCTTTACCATGTATTTTGAAGGCCACAAATACCACGAAATTGCCGATCATTTAGAGATCCCTATCGGTACCGTAAAAACCCGCATTCACGTGGCCCGCAAGCTATTGAAGAAAAACCTAAAAGCATACGATAACGGCATTGCCAAACCCGTGTACGCCGAAAACTAAGATCATAAACTCAAACTATATACAAGAAAAACCCGCTGTTAAGGCGGGTTTTTCTGTTTGGATAAAGGATTCAAGAGAGGATCTTCATTGCCTCCATAGCCGCCACCTGGCCGGATATAATAGCTGGTGGCACACCAGGCCCCGGCACTGTTAACTGCCCGGTATACAACATATTTTTAATATGCTTCGCACGCATGGCAGGCTTAAAAAAAGCAGTTTGAGCCAGTGTATTTGCCAACCCATAGGCGTTGCCCTTAAAAGAATGATAGTCGGCCTTAAAGTCATTTAAAGCATAGCTTCGTTTTACAACTATTGTGTCGCGGATGTCGTTGCCTGTTATATGCTTAAAGCGATCAAGCATCAGATTGAAATATTTTTCACGGATGCTATCATCATCATCCAGGCCTGGAGCAATCGGCATTAAAAAAAACAGGTTCTCTCCCCCGGCCGGCGCAACACTACTATCTGTTTTAGATGTACAGGATACATAAAACAACGGACTGGTTGGCCACATTGGTGTGGTGTATATTTCTTTGGCGTGCAGCTCAAAATCTTCATCAAAAAACAAATTGTGATGCTGTATCCCCTCCACCTTTTTATTGGTGCCGATGTAAAACAACAGGCTCGATGGCGACATGGTGCGGTCGGCCCAATATTTCTCTGTATAATTCCGATCTTTCTTATCCAGCAAATGCTGATCTACATGCTCATAATCGGCACCGGCAATTATAAAATCAGCTTTAAAAAGACCGTTAGTAGTTTCAATCCTATCGGCCAGTTTGTTTTCTGTATTGATTTTAGTTACTTCGGTATTTAATTTTATTTCTACACCTAATTCCCCGGCAAGGCTAACCATGGCCCCTACTATCTGGTTCATTCCACCTTGGGGATACCAGGTACCCAGGGCCAGGTCGGCATAATTCATCATGCTGTACATGGCCGGGGTATTTTGCGGGGTGGCACCCAGAAACAGCACCGGAAACTCCAGCAACTTAATCAATTTAGCATTTGTAAAATACTTACGCACATGTTTGCTCATGCTACCCAACAACTGCAGGCTAAAGCTTTTTTTTATAAGATTTACATCAATAAACTCGGTTATAGCGTGCGACGGACGAAAAACGTATTCGCCCATACCTACTTTGTATTTGTAGGCCGCTTGTTTTAAAAACGCTCTCAGGCCTTTACTGCTACCAGGCTCGATGCTTTCAAAAAGAGTTTCTAACTCCGGCATGCCGGCAGGTACGTCCATCACATCATCCTTACCAAAATAAACCCGGTAGCCGGGGTCTAATCTTTCCAGATTATAATAATCAGATGGCTTTTTACCAAACAACGCGAAAAAGTTTTCGAACACATCGGGCATCCAATACCAGCTTGGGCCCATATCAAACTTAAAACCATCCTGTTCCCAAACCCGTGCCCGGCCACCCGGCTGATCATTCTTCTCCAGCACAGTAACCTTGTACCCTTCTTTAGCCAAAACACAGGCCGCAGACAGGCCCGCAAAGCCGGCCCCTATAACGATGATCTGTTTTGGTTCGTGGCTCGTGTTGCCAGGCTCGTGTTGTTGATTTTGAGGCTTGGGACTTGTGTTGCCGGCGTCTTTTTTCCTTATGTTTTGCATTGTTGTTTTTTACTCCGGTTCGAGGTTGGTGTTGCCTGGTTTGTGTTCGCATTCCTATTCGAACCTTTTAACACGCCCCAGAACCAATCCTACCCGAGCCTCGCAACACGAACCTCGAACCCACCTCCATTGTAAAGTAAATTGTTTTATGCCGATAAAAAAACAATACGCCATCGATTTTGTATTTTTGGGGCACAACGGCATTGCAAATGATGAAACTGTACAACGAGACCTGTTTTGAATGCAGTAAGTTAATTACCCAAAAATACAGCACCTCTTTTAGCCTCGGGATTCGGGCCTTTGATAAAAGTTTCCGTTATCCTATTTACGCTATTTACGGCTTTGTTAGGTATGCAGACGAAATTGTGGATACTTTTCATACCCATGATAAATTACAACTGATCAATAATTTCAGAGCCGAAACCTTTAAGGCTATAAGTGATGGCATCAGCCTAAATCCGGTTTTGCATTCGTTTCAACAGGTAGTTACCCAGTATGGGATACACCATGAACAGATCGGAGCTTTTTTGAGCTCGATGGAAATGGATATCGAAAAAAAGGTTTATAGTGAGGATGCCTATCAAACCTATATCTATGGCTCGGCCGAAGTGGTAGGCTTAATGTGCCTGCGTGTTTTTACCGCCAATGATGAAACGCTTTACCAGGCGCTTTTGCCCCAGGCCCGCAGTCTTGGCGCGGCTTTTCAGAAAGTGAATTTTTTACGCGATGTACAGGCCGACCTTCACGAACGTGGCCGTACCTATTTCCCGGGTGTAGATTTTAGCAATTTTACCGAAGAGGATAAGAAAGACATCCAGGAAGATATTCAAAAGAACTTTAACGATGCATTTGAGGGTATCAAAAGGTTACCCAACGGTACACGACTTGGGGTATACATCGCCTATATTTATTACCTGCAATTGTTCAAAAAAATTAGCTATACCCCGGCAAACGTCATCCTCCAAAAAAGGATCAGGATATCTGATACCCGCAAAATGGGTTTATACGTTAAAGCTGTATTGCAGCAAAAATTAAATGTAATATGATAGTAAAACGTATATTATTTATAGCACTGGCTCTTTTATCACTAACTGTTAACCAACAGGTTAAAGCAGACGAACCCAACCTGAGGCACATCCGAAGCCTGCTGGTAGTGTGTATGAACAGCAGCAAAACTACCGATTCGTTGTATAAAAGTCTTGCGGCAATAAAAAACCGTACCGGAGTTATCAGCGGCTACCTGGCTACGCTGTCGGCCTGTAAAGCCAAACTAAGCTGGAACCCATACATGAAGGTAAAGCATTTGAACAATGCCGAAGCCACCTATAAAACAGCCGTAAGCGCCGATCCGCATAACATCGAGATCAGGTTTTTACGCTTCTCTGTAGAACATAACGTACCCGGCTTTTTGGGCTTTAATAAAGACTTAACTACTGATAGTGAGGAGATCATAACCCAGCTGGATAAAAAGAATTATGGCACCGCCGACAAGGATTTAACCGTGGCTATCATCAAATTTTTGCTCCAGTCTAAGCGCTGCACCGCTACCCAAAACCAAGACCTGAATAAACATTTAGCCGAATTAAAGTGAGATACACTTACCTGCTTATTAACTTGTTAACGATATTTTTTCCGATTGTACTATCGTTTGATAAAAAGGTTCACTTTTACAAAAGCTGGAAATTTATATGGCCCGGAATGGCTATTACCGGCCTGTTCTTTCTGTTTTGGGATGTACTGTTTACCATGAAGGGGGTTTGGTCGTTTAATGCTGTTTATATTCTCGGAATTAACTTTTTAGCCTTACCGTTAGAAGAAATACTATTTTTTTTAACGGTGCCTTTTGCCTGTTTGTTTATTTATGCCTGCTTAAATTTTTATATTAAATGGCAGATAGATATCAGGCTAACAGGCATAATAAGCAGCCTGCTGGTTATGTTATGCATGCTCCTGCTTCTTTTTTATTATAACAAGATATATACAGCAATTACTTTTGGCTTATTATTGGTTTTGATAGTGGCATTAGAGTACATTATTAAAGTGAACTGGCTTAACCGCTTCTATATTGCTTACCTGGTGGCACTTGTACCATTTTATATAGTTAACGGTATACTTACGGCTATCCCTGTTGTAATTTATAACAACAACCAAAACATGGGTAAAAGACTGGGAACTATCCCCCTAGAGGATCACTTTTACCTCATGGCTTTGCTGCTAATGAACATCGGCTTTTTTGAGTATTTTAAAGCGAGAAACAAAACTAATGACCAACCTGCCTGAATATACCCGCTCGCAACTGGCCCTACGCAACGGGCAGGATAAGCCGCAGATTTGGGTGGCTTACAAAGGAATTATATATGATGTAACCGAAAGTCGTTTATGGAGAAACGGTAAGCACTACGAACACTGGGCAGGCCAGGATCTGACACCCGAATTAGCCGATGCCCCACATACCGAAACCGTATTTGAAAAATTTGAAAAGGTGGGTATACTGAGCCCCGCTACCGCCTAGGGAGAGGTTTTAAATTTAGAAAGCATATAAAGATTGACGCTATACATGCCTTCCAAATTTATAAATCAAAAGTCATCTACCTTAGGAAAAGGCTGGGTGAGGCTTATAACTCAAACTTAGCTAAACCAACAAATTCATCTAAGCGGGCTGTAATTTCTTCTTGTGTAAGATTTCTCAATCTTTCGGAACCAAATTTTTCCACGCAGAATGATGCCAGCGCAGAGCCAAAGATGATAGCATTTTTCATATTATCGAAGCTTACAACGCCGGCTTTGGCCATGTAACCTATAAATCCACCGGCAAAAGTATCGCCTGCACCTGTAGGATCAAAAACCTCTTCTAACGGAAGCGCAGGAGCGCTGAATATTTTATCCCCGTGAAAAAGTAGTGCGCCATGCTCGCCTTTTTTAATGATAAGGTATTTTGGCCCCATGGTTAAAATTTTACGGGCGGCTTTTACCAAAGAAAACTCGCCAGATAATTGGCGGGCCTCGGCATCGTTAATGGTTAATACATCAACCAGTTTCAGGGTCTTTAATAATTCGTCCAGTGCAATATCCATCCAAAAATTCATGGTATCCATTACAATGAGTTTAGGGCGTTTGTTAAGGCGCTCTATAACACTTTGCTGTACCTGTGGGGATAGATTACCCAACATCAGGTATTCGCAGTCCTGGTACGATGCTGGGATGATAGGATCAAAATCGGCCAAAACATTTAATTCGGTAACCAATGTATCGCGGCTATTCATATCGTTATGATACTTACCACTCCAAAAAAACGATTTCTCGCCTTGCTTAATCTGTAAGCCTTCGGTATCAACATTATGTTTGTTCAGGTCTTGGATCTCGCTCTGCGGAAAGTCGTCGCCCACTACGGCAACAATGTTTATCTTATCATAAAAATAAGATGCGCCCAAACTCGCGAACGTTGCCGACCCGCCAACTATCTTATCCGTTTTTCCGAAGGGTGTTTCAATGGCATCAAATGCCACAGTACCTATAACTAACAAACTCATGTAAAAGTATTTATATTTTTTAACGGCAAATATTGCGAAAATGAATGAATAATGAGCAATACCGAACAAGGCTTTTACCAGGTTTACACACTAAACAACAAAAAAGCCTACCACAGATGTTAACCGCATGTAAACGACAAAAAAACGCACCATTATCCAAAACACAAATACCACATTATCAATAACTAACAACAAAATTGAAAAATATTTCATTTTTTTTATCAGAAAAATTGTGAATTTTCGATAGAAATCATACTTTTGCACCACTCCAAACGGAAAAAGATTCCTGAGTAGCTCAGCTGGTTAGAGCATCTGACTGTTAATCAGAGGGTCGCTGGTTCGAGCCCAGCCTCAGGAGCCTGAAAATCAATGATTTAACCCCACTCTGGCGAGTGGGGTTTTTTTATTCTCACACATTTCTCACACAATTTCACAAAAAACACACAAACAACATAGGATTGCCAGGTCTGAATTGGTTTGACAAATAGGTATATTATGTAACTTTGCTCTACTACATACTACCTATTATGCAGCACTTTAAAGAATTTCTGACCCGTATCCAAACATTCGACCTGCGTGTTATCGAAGACGATATTCACATGGAATGGGGAACGAATGAAAAGAAGCATGTTAAGGTCTACGACTTAAGCCATCAAACCCAATACTATGACAGTTTTTCTTACCGGAGCGAATTACGGGTATTGAAAGATATGGCCTTTATCGATCTGATGACTTTAGATAAAGAACGCATCAAGCTACAATTGGAAGAACTCGCCAAAGTACGCGAACGTTTTAAGGAATTTTGGAGAAATTACCACGACCACCATTCGGAAATGACACAGGTCTATGAACGGCACTTTATTTTTTCCGTCAACCTGGAATATTTATTTATTGTTAACGGACTGCAATCCACCAACGCAGAAATCGAAGTAAGCAGCAAATTTGCAGAAGACCTTGGCGAATCGGTCAAGTTGCGGGAAAAGTTTTTAAGAGAACTGATCTATACTACTGAAACAGCCATTAAGCCAAAGCGGTCTGAAGCTGAATTTAAAGAATGGCTGGATGCCGAAAGAGAGAAACAAAAAGCGGCAACGGCTGAAACTACCAACGAGACAATAATAACCCCAAAGTCCGAAACACCTGGCGTACCGGAAACAGCGGCGGTTCAGGAAGCACCCACCGAGCCTGAACTAAGTGAAGAACAGTTGGCTGCTGCTAAATTAATGGGATACTATCCGACCTTTAAGGAGGGAGCAGCCGGGCAACTATTTGACTTATTGAAAACCTATTTTGTTCCTGAAGAACATTCTTCACTGGAAAAATTGTTATTAGATGACGAAGCCCCTGCCAGTCCATTATTATTTCGTGGTTCCGCTACCCAACTGGCTGATGCTTTTAAACAGCTCAAAGAAGCTAACCTGATTGTAGGCTGCCGTATGAGCGACCTCGAAAGATGGATAGCCCCAAAATTCCTTTATCTATCGCCGCAGTCCCAACCCCGCGAGCTACCCGAAGACTATCTCAACGGATTGATGTCAACCAAAGGCCGCCCGTGCAAGTCCCCCATCCTGAAAATTGAACAAAAGGAAGACAAATTTTTTATTCTGCCCGCTTCTGCCACAAAAAATAGCAAAAAAATGAGGGGGTAGACGCAGGGTTAATGCCTACCTACTTGTAACCCTGCAAAACAAGCCCATACCATTGCAGCATTAAACAAAATTAATGCGCAATGAAAGATACACTCACCTTTGACCAGTTACCCGAGGCGGTAACTAAAATGCAAGAAAAGCTGGACAACATAGAACAGCTTTTAATCAGTCGGCAAGAACAGTCACCAGAGCAGGAAGAGCTTATGCCCATCACAAAGGCCGCCGAATTTTTAGACCTGGCCGTCCCTACCGTTTACAGTAAAGTATGCCGTAAAGAAATCCCTGTTAATAAGCGCGGGAAACGCCTGTATTTCTATCGTTCGGAACTAACCGAATGGATTAAGTCTGGCCGGAAGAAAACGGCGGATGAAATCCGGGAAGATGCGTTACAGCATCTGACAACCGGAAGTAAAAAATCCAAATCGTTTTAAGGCCAATGGAGCGTATGGAAACTACCATCCCTATCATTAGCGGTAAAATTAAGTTAACGGCATTACAGGCGATCTTAAGTGCGTCAAAAAGTAAACGGCTTTTTGAACGCAGCCCGACACACCCGCCGTGATTGGGCAGCGTACCGATGGGCACCATTGGTGCCCATCGGTAAAAAGGATCGCCAGATCAGCGATACCGCGAGCGGTATGCTGAAAGCCCGACACCCGCAGGCGGGTGTAAAACAGACCCGGCGGCAAGCCGCCGGAAAGAACAGGCAGCACCTTTGGTGCCACCGTTTGAATAGCCCAATAATCGCTATAGCGATTATTGAAGAACCGCGAAAGCGGCAAGCCGCTTTTGGCGGGGCAGCACCTTGGTGCTGCCCAAACAGCCTCTGTATATATGGCGATAGCCATATATACAGATAGCGGAACAGGCCTTTGGCCTGTAAGCGGAGCCAGCTATGTTTCGGCCATGCCGAAACTTGCTGGCCCCCGCTCATGCTATCGCATTCGGGGGGATTTTTTGAGGATTTTTTAACGAATTGAAGCTTATGGAAAGTCAAGTTAAAAAGAAAATAAATACAAAAGACCCGGCCCCTTTGGGCCGGGTGAACCGTGGTGGCCGCCCGAACGTACCACATAAACGGCGCAGCAGCGTGAGCGTAATGTGTACGCTCATCGAGAAAAAGATCATTGAAGCCAACGCTAAACGAGTAGGCATGAACCCGTCGGTTTTCCTGCGAAACCTGGGATTGAATACGCGGATAGAGGTCAGGGTCAAGACCCTGCCAAAATCTGTTTTGGAAATGCGCGGTACGCTCAATCACATCGCCGCCAACCTCAACCAGATCGCAAAGCGGCGCAACCGGGGCGATGATCTGAATGCGATGGAAAGGGCTTTGCTCGATCAGGATGTGCGCAGCCTGCGTGGCTTGGTGAAGAATATTAATGCCTATGTATCATGATCGGGAAAGTTGGCACAGGCAAAAGTTTCCGAGGCGTACTACATTACCTCTTTGAGGGCAGGCGGCAGGAAAACAAAGAGCTGCAAATGCAGGAGCTTGAAAAGAAACAGGTGGAGGTGATTGCTTATAACCAATGCTTCGGCACCCGGTTAGAACTGGTGCGGGAAATGATCGAAGTAGCCAAGCTAAACCCTTATCAATCAAAGCCGGTGTTTCACTTTTCGTTAAGCTTCGCCCACAGCGATGCCGGGAAGTTAGGCTTGCAGGATAAAATAGACATGGTAGAAAAGCTGGCCGAAAAATTCGATTTCAAAGACCACCAGTATGTAGTTGTAGCGCACAAAGATACCGATCATGAACACATGCATATTGTCGCCAACCGAATCGGCTTCGACGGCAAAACAGCCAGTGACAGCAACAGCTATAAGCATGTGGCCGAGTTCGCCCGGAAGATGGAGATAGAATACAAATTAGAGCGGGTTTTAAGCCCCAATAAGTTTTTGAAGCCGGAGCAAAGGGTTGCACAAAGCCAGCGTTTAGACAGCCGCAAAGAGGCTTTAAAAAAGCACCTGCAAGCAGCAATCAAACAAAGCAAGGATGTGCAGCAGGTCAAAAAGTATATGGAGCAGCGGGGTTACGAAGTGGAGTTAGGCCGGGGTATCGCTTTTACCGATGCGCAGCATGTACGCTTCAAAGGCAGTCAAGTTGGGTATGCTCTGATGGATATTGAGAAGAAGCTAAAACAGGAACCGCTTTTACAGCAACAAGAACAAAACAGGCAGGCGCAAGTGTTACGGCAACAGCAAGAGGAATTGAAGAAACAGCAACAGCAGGAAAAGGAAATACAGCAAACACGGCAGCATACGCCAAGTATAGGCAGATGACTATGCGATTAAAATGAACAGAATTATTAAATTTTAAAATAACATCATGAAACCAAATGAAAAAACCCCAATTGATGAGATCACCTTAACATCCGTATTGAACGAGCATGCAGCTGATTTAAAGGAGATCAAAAACTTTATAAAAGAGCAACAGCAGCAGATCGATCAAAAGAATGCGCTTATTGCTGAAAAGGATAATCATACGCAAAAACTGATCAGCAGCTTTGAGCAGAAATACCAAAAGATCGAGGTCACCGTACCCGCGCCAAGTACTTTACCCCTTTCTAAAATTGCCAGTGAAGGTATGACCGCCACAAGAACAGCTGTCTTACAGGTATTGCATGAATTATTTTCCAAAAATAGGATTTTAGTATTGCCGGAAGATGCCGGGAGGGGCTTTTTAAAAACTATGGCAAAGCGCAGTATGTACCTAACTGCTTTGGCTATTATAGTTGGCCTCGTTAGTTGGTTTGGCTTCCGTTACTGGTATAAGGACAGCCAAAACGGCCGTTTTCGTAAAGCCTGGTACTGGAACTATTTAATAGCAGACACTACGAAAAGGCAGAGGTTACAAAGCCAATTAGACAGCCTGAATGTCCCGGCAATCAATCAATACCGGACGGATAGCATAAAACGTTACTTGGAATTACAGACAACGGAAGTGCGAATTAGACAACTGGAAAGGGAAGCGGATAGTTTGAGGAAAATGAGAGGTATGCACTAACACGACAAACTTTTAAATATGAATCAAAGGCAAGTAAAAAACGCACGAATTAGCTTATCTGCTCAACCGCTAATACTATTTACTATTTTTGAAAACGGATTTTTGCTAAATATAATACCATGAATTTAGAACGCTATCCATACATTAATAGTAATGACTTTCAAGACTATGAATTTTATAGTGACGGCCCAAAAGGACGGATAAAAAAAATTGTCATGTTTACAAAAATCCCCAATTCGGAACCGCCAATTTATAATTTAGGATTTGGCGATCAAGACCCATATTCAGGAGAAACAGATGATGTTGTGGTTAGTAATAATGAAGATAGGGACGTAGTTTTAGCTACAGTGGCAAACACTATTGTTGAATTTTGCAACCACTATGGGAACCATTATATTTATGCAAAGGGTAGCACAACTGCACGTACCAGACTATATCAAATGGGGATAGCGGGTTTGTGGGAAGAAATTAGCAAGGATTTTGATGTGTATGGATTAAAAGATGATGTTTGGCATGTGTTTAAGCCCAACACTATCAATTATGTGGCGTTTTTGGTAAAACAGAAGTAATTAATTATATTTGAATATTGCGTCATGAAAGGAGTAAGTATGCCAACTGTAGAAAAAAAATTAAAAACTATAAAAGGTTTTGGGCCAGGAGTAGTTAGCGATAACGTTAAAAGTCATGCTAATGATCCGTTTTTTATCAAAAAATTAGAGGAAGCTACACAAACCCTTCAAAGGGTGGGATTGCCTGGTCAACAAAAGAAATAAAACGATTGAAATCATAATAAAGGCTGGATATTAATCCAGCTTTTTTTTTGCCTATAAAGTAAGAACTATGCCTTTTACATTTTCCCATCCTGCCATTGTTATACCATTGAGATATTTACCTAAACGGTGGGTTTCGTTAACAGGTCTAATCATTGGGAGCATGGTGCCTGATTTCGAGTATTTTATACGTATGAGGGTGAAAAGCATTTATAGCCATACATGGACAGGATTATTTTGGTTTGATCTGCCGTTAGGTTTGGTAGTAATCTTTGTTTATCAGATATTAATTAAGGATAGCGTTATTTTACATCTGCCAGTAGCTTTAAATCGACGATTCTCACGGTTTAGGGGCGTAGATAATCATGGTTCATTTTTACAATACTTATTAATTGTTGTTCTTTCCATTTTGATTGGGGCTGCATCACATATTCTTTGGGACGGATTTACACATCCGAATGGCTATTTTGTGACAGTGATGCCAGTCTTATCCAATACAATACACTTAGGAGAACACCGGCTATTCGTTTATAAAGTCATTCAGCATGGGAGTTCAGTAATTGGAGCAATTGTTATAGTATTGGCTGTTTACGCTTTGCCATTAGGTAATCCCAAAAAAAACCATCATTTAGTAGTTTTTTGGGTTCAAATAGTCGTTGTATCCATTATAACACTTGCAGTTAGGTTAATGACCGGTCTTTCTTATCATCAATACGGCGATGTAATAGTTACATTAATAGCGGGTGGATTTATAGGTTTGATTGTTACATCAATAATCACTAATCCGAAACGAACAACATAATTTTGAACTTCGCTTCCCCGTTTTTAAACATGATTATTAAAGTTTTTATTATTTTGCAAGCTCAACCAAATTGATTGTATCAGCTTGTTTAAAGAGGTAACCTTATTTTATGGCTCAGTTATCAGAAAATTGCAGTTTTAATTTAACTTATAGTTACAATAAAAAGAGAATTTTTAGTTGGTTGCAACTATGGGCTTTCGGTACCTCTATGCACTTATAGGTACTAATTACCCTCTGCGATTATGGGGCGCGGTTTTATGATCCTGTTATTGGTAGGTGGACAACTCCTGACCCGTTAGCAGAGAAATCAAGGAGATTCAGTCCATATGTAT
>NZ_JACHCR010000037.1 GCF_014205845.1 Mucilaginibacter cryoferens | reverse complement strand
AATACACCTTTAAAATACAAAAAAAGGAGCAGAAAAACTTAATTCTCCTACTCCTTTTTTAACAGCCTTTTCTAAAAGACTTTTTCAGTGCCCTCGTTTACCCATTACTGTTTTTTTATCCTTTATCCTTTATCCTTTATCCTTTATCCTTTATCCTTTTAACAAAATTTAACTTCCCATTCAAAGAGTTTTAAGTATTATCGTATAAGCAAAATAATATGATTAAAAACTACTTTAAAATAGCCTGGCGTAACTTGTGGAAGCATAAATTTTACGCCCTTATTAATGTGTTTGGCTTATCAATGGCCATGGCTTGTGGCATTATTTTGTTTCAGTTTATCAGTTACCATTTAAGCTTTGATACCTATCATCATAATACCAAATCGCTGTATAAGGTTGTTGAGCAAATGCACCTTGATGATGGTACTACGCTTTATGAAAAGGGGGCACCAATGGTACTGGCCCGTGCCATTAAAACCGAATTGCCACAGATAACGGATGCGGGAATATTGGTTCAAAAGCGCTCGTTCACCATTACAATTCCACAGGGCAATGGGGCAGCGAAAAAGCTTTTTTACGAAAAAGAAGATGTAGGTTTTGCCGATAAGCACTGGTTTAGTATGCTTGACTATACCTGGCTATCGGGTAGCTCCCAAACGGCTTTTAATGATCCCGACAATGCGGTTATCACCCAAAAACTGGCCCTGAAGTATTTTGGAACTATTGATGCGGTAGGCCGCGTTATTAGGCTGGATAGTAAACACAATTTTAAAATTACCGGTATACTGGCAAATAATGCAGACAATACCGACTTTAAGTGTGATATGTTTTTATCGCTCACGGCTATAAAGACGTTATATCCCGATGTTCAAAAAGATTTTCAGGAAAGTTGGGCCTGGGAAGATTCCCGTAATGTTGTGTTCCTGCAGTTGCCCTCAAACCTTTCGCCAAAAACGGTAGAGGCTGCAATCACGAAGCTTTTGGATAAAGACATGTCGAAAGTTTTTAAATATTTATTGCAGCCTATAAATGAGGTGCATTTTGATGGCCGGTATAGTGGGGTGATACAAAAATCGTTGCTAACCACTTTAAGTATTGTGGGGCTGTTGCTTATTGTGATAGCCTGTGTAAACTTTATCAATATGGCTACTGCGCAAAGCTTTAAACGGGCAAAAGAAATAGGTACCCGTAAAGTTTTAGGCAGCACACCCACGGCCATATTTATGCAGTTTATTGCCGAAACATCGTTAATAGTATTTGCAGCCGGTGTACTCGCTGTTTTATCGGTTTGGATATTTTTGCCCGTTTTAAATTCGTGGCTGCAAACAACATTAACCTTCAACTTTGAGCACGATGCCGTACTTTTTGTATTTATCGCGATAGCTATGCTATTGATCACCGTGGCAGCTGGTTTTTATCCTGCATCGATATTAAGTAGGTTTAAGCCGGTAAATGCGTTGAAAAATCAGGTAGGAGGTGCAGCTCAATCGGCCGGTTTTAGTCGCAAAAGTTTAATTGTAATTCAAAATGTGATAGCGCAGGTACTCATTATTGGTACTATCATCATTACCATGCAGGTGCGCTATTTAAAAACTGCCGACCTTGGTTTTAACAAAACAGGAGTAGTGATGCTCCCATTGCCCGATTTTGATAAAAGTAAAACAGATTTTTTCAGGAATCAATTGCTGGCCAACCCGGCTATTAGCGCGGTTTCCTTTTGCTATCGGGCACCATCATCTACAGCAGATAAAGGCGGCTCCATAAAATATGAGGGCAGGGAATGGGAAAAATTTGTTGGCCGTACTCTTATGGGCGATGCCGGATATGCCAAAACCTTCGGCTTACGTATTATTGCCGGGAGAAATATCACAGAGGCCGACTCTGCCAAAGAATACCTGGTGAACGAACAATTGGTAAAAAAATTAGGGATCAAAGATCCTCAGCAAATCATCGGCCATCAATTTACGGCCGGCGATTTGGGCGATAAACCAGGCACTATAGTAGGTGTTGTGAAAGATTTTCATGCCAAATCGTTATACAGGGCAATTGAGCCATCGTATGTAAGCACTTTCCGCACCCAATATCAATATGTAGGTATCAGAATTGATCTTAAAAATCGTGCCAACGCCATAGCTCACATCCAAAAAACATGGCTGTCTGTTTTCCCCGAAAATGTTTTTGAATACCATTTTTTGGATGAGCAGATCAACGATTTTTATGAGAAAGAAGAGTTGCTGAATAAGTTGATCACATCCAGCGCGGTGATAGCCATCTTTATCAGTTGTCTGGGCTTATTGGGTTTGATCTCTTTACTTACCATTCAACGTACCAAAGAGATCGGGATCAGGAAAGTATTGGGCGCGTCTGTTACCAGCATAACTGCCCTGCTTTCTGCCGATTTTATTAAACTTGTGCTTATAGCCATAGTTGTGGCATCGCCCATAGCCTGGCTTACCATGAGTAAATACTTGCAGGATTTTGCTTACCGCATTGCTATTCAATGGTGGGTATTTATGCTGGCAGCAGGCATTGCCATAATAATTGCTTTTGTCACGGTATGTTATCAATCGCTTAAGGCAGCAATGGCCAATCCGGTTAATAGTTTAAGAAGCGAGTAGGTTATTTGAATAGACTAACAAGATTTGGTATTTAAGATGTTTCTTTAGGATACTACTTTGCTTTATGCTGCGTTTTTAAGCCGTATTTACTTATTTGCTCTTACCTAAACTAATGAAATACATTTTAAGCCCGATATTTTTTTGTTTACTTAACTATTGCTCGTTCGCTCAAGAGAAGCTGCCTGCTGCCGCTAATTTACCAGAACAGGTGGGCGATATTATATTTAACCCGCAAACAGATCAATACAACTTTAAGCTTTGCGATAAGGATAATATCTATCAATATTATGGTCTCAACACTTCTTACAAGGGGGATATTAAAGCCTTGAAAAAGGAATTGTTTGCTAAAATCAAGTATCAGCCTCAATTTACTACAGTAAACGGCTCCATAACAATTCGCTTTATAGTAAATTGTAAGGGAGAAAGCGGCTGGTTTAGAGTTTATCAGTTAGATGGTAGTTACCAGAAGATTAGGTTTGCGCCTGCATTTGTTAAGGAGCTATCAGACGCGGTTAAAAGCCTGAAAGGTTGGATACCCGGAAAATTGCCCGATGGAACTGTTGCCGATACCTATTTTTACCTGTACTTTAAAATTGTTAAAGGGCATTTAAAAGATATAACTATATGAAAAAGTGTCTTTTAACCTTAATATGCTTAATAAACGCCTGTGTGGTTGAAGCCCAAACTAATTGCAATGTGTATAAAGATAAGGCCCATCAGCTTGCCTGCCAATATTATACAGATGCTATTGAGTACCCGCAGGGGGCAAAGGCTTCTCAGCAATTATTTATCCGGTCGTTAGAGGCTTGCGTCACTTTTGGTCCAACGCTTCATGAAATGTCGGTGCCTTATTTAAAGCGGGGCGATTTCTATACCTGGAAATTATTGATGGATAAGGCAGTACAAGCCGATCCGGCAGCTTACCTGGGTGATAGAGGATGGTGCTATTTTAAACACCTGCACGATTATCAAAATTGCTACGCTGATCTATATCGCTTGTACAAACTTACCAATGGCCAGCCTGGTTACACCGGCGATGGCGACTACGATCTCCGTTTGCTGATGGCTATATCGCAGCGCGAAATGGGCAACAATAAGCTGGCTATGTATTATTTTAACGAATGCATCCGCGATCACGAAAAAAAGAACGCAATAGGTCTGTTTGATTATTTGCACCGCGGTGTTACCTTGTTAAAAATGAAAAAATATGCGGCTGCTTTGGCCGATCTGAAACTGGAGGTACAGAAATATCAAAAACTTGCTGATACTCATTATTATCTCGGGCTTACCTATTTAGCGCTGCACGATACCAGGAACGCTACAAAATCACTTAACCACGCCCGCGACCTGTTTTTAAAAACCGGTTATCATCGTACCGATCCCTACTGCGAAGAGCCCGATCAGGTATACCTCACGGATATAACAGAGGTTTTGGCGACGATGGGAAAAAAGGGAAGTCAATAACTTAATAATCAGATGATTTTTTCTAATCCTGGTTCTTATTTCTCTATTTCGCATTGTATCATTATCGTACACATGGTGTTTCAGTTACGAACACATTCGTATTGCTAATCTATTTTAAAGTATTGATTGTTAGATGTTTGTTGTTTTGGTATGGGTTTTAAATGCCTATGCAAAAGAAATATCCGCAATGATCAAAAATTATATAAAAATAGCGTGGCGCAACATAGTACGGCATAAGGCTTACTCAAGTATAAACATAGCCGGACTAACTGTAGGGATAGCGGCCTGTTTGCTCATTTTTGTGATCATTCAATACGAATTGAGTTTTAATACCTTTCAAACCAATTATAAAAACATCTATCACATTGTATCCCAGGAGAAACACGAGTCTGAAACGGCTAATAATCCAGGTGCTGCGGTGCCCGCAAGCGAGGCCTTACGACTTGATTTTCCGCAGGCCAAAGTGGCTTCCATAAATACCAGCTACGGTAGCCAGATAACAGTACCTGAAGGCGCGGGCAGCCGTACCGGCGACAAAAAGTTTACAGAAGCTATCGGTGTCACTTTTATTGAGCCTCAGTTTTTTGATGTTTTTACTTTTAAATGGTTAGCAGGTGGCGCATCGGTATTGGCAGATCCGGATATGGTGGTGATAGATAAAAGTTCGGCCACCAAATATTTTGGCGACTGGAAAAACGCCATGGGTAAAACCCTCAAAATGGATAACGTGATAACCCTAAAGGTAGCCGGCGTAATTGAAGATGCCCCTGATAACAGCGATTTTCCGTTTAAAGTGATGGTATCGTACATTACCTGGAAACAGCACCCCAAAGATTATAACTATAATTATGATTGGGGAAATTTAAGCAGCAGTCACCAGATTTTTATGCTGTTTTCACCAGGAGTTAGTGAATCAAATATTGCCGCGCAACTCAAAATATTCTCAGATAAGCATTTTCAAAAAGGCCCAACAAAGCATCTCTTAATGGCACAACCGCTATCTGAAATGCACTTTGATACCCGTTTTGGTAACACCCTGGGCGACCATGTTACCAGTAAGGCTAATTTACGTACCTTATCGTTTATTGCCATACTTATCATTATTATGGCCTCCATCAACTTTATAAATCTTTCAACGGCACAATCTGTAGGGCGGTCAAAAGAAGTAGGTATCCGCAAGGTTTTAGGAAGTACGCGTAAACAACTTATTATACAGGTTATTGGCGAAACCATGATAATGGTTTTAGGCTCGGTAATACTAGCGGCCATTGTTGCCAGGATAGCTTTGCCTCAGCTAAAAAATATAGCAAGCGTGCCAGATAGTATTAGCCTGTTTACTAACGGGAGCATAACATTTTTGGGATTGGTTACCATTATTGTAGTTTTATTATCGGGCGTATACCCGGCATTAATCGTATCTGGTTTTAAACCGGTATTGGCTTTAAAAAATAAAATTACAGCAGCATCTGTAGGCGGTATCCCGTTACGCAGGGCTTTGGTAATTGCACAGTTCGCTATTTCGCAATTACTTATTATTGGCACCATAGTGGCCGTAAGCCAAATGGATTTTGTGAACAAGGCCGATCTTGGTTTTAATAAAAACGCGGTGCTGATCATCCCCGGATATACAGATACAGCGAGCCTGCGTAAGGTAGAATCATTTAAGCAGCAGCTATTGCAAAATCCAAACGTAAAATCGGTGAGTTTTGCGTCAGACGCACCTTCATCTGATAACAACTGGGGTACTAATTTTTACTTCAACAACTCAACAAAGGATATTGGTTACACCATGTTCATTAAATATGGCGATGCCGATTATTTTAAAACCTTTGGGCTTCAATTTATAGCGGGTAAGGGTTATGAGCAAAGTGACACATCAAGGCAGGTTGTAGTAAATGAAACCTTTATTCATAAACTGGGTATCCAAAATGCCGAGACCGCCATTGGCAAAACCGTACGCCTGGGAGGTGGTGCATGGATGCCCATTGTTGGTGTGGTGAAAGATTTTAAAACCAACTCCCTGCGTGATGCTGTAAAGCCTATTGTTATTGGGCCGCGCAAGCAATTTGATGGGATAGTTGCTATCAAAATTCAAACAAATTCCCTTACGCAAACAGTGGCCCAATTGCAAAAAATGTGGGAAAATACCTACCCGGAATATGCATACAATGGCTATTTTCTGGACGAAAACATTGCTAAGTTTTACCAACAGGAAAACCAGATGGCATTAGTTTATAAAGTATTTGCGATAATAGCCATTTTTATCTCATGCCTTGGTTTATATGGTCTGGTATCATTTATGGCGGTGCAACGTATTAAAGAAGTGGGTATTCGTAAAGTATTAGGCGCATCGGTAAGTAGTATTGTTTACCTGTTCTCTAAGGAGTTCATGGTTCTTATCTTAATATCCTTTGTTATAGCTATGCCAACTGCCTGGTATGTAATGAATGGGTGGCTGCAAACTTTTGTTTACCGTATATCCCTTAATGCATGGGTGTTTATTTTAGCTATTATAACATCAATAGTTATCGCATGTATCACAGTGGGGTATAAGGCTGTAAGGGCCGCATTGGCCAATCCGGTTAAGAGTTTAAGGAGCGAGTAAAGCCTCTCCCAACCCTCTCCAAAGGAGAGGGCTTTAAAACTTGTGTGTTGATATATTAAAATAGGTGTTTCGGGTTTATACTTAGAATTTTAACAACAGGACTTAGAATTTTCAACATCATGATCAAAAATTATTTAAAAATTGCCTGGCGCAATATCCTACACAATAAGGTTTACAGCGCCATTAACATATTGGGTTTAGCAGCCGGTATGGCGGTTGCTCTTATCATTGGTTTATGGGTTATTAACGAGTTTTCTTACGATAAGTTTTTGCCCAACTACAAGCAGCTATACCAGGTAAACCTGCACTTTACAACACAGCGGGAAGAGCATACCCAAACAGCGCTTGCCATTCCGCTGGCGGAGGTGTTGCGCAAAGAAATTCCCGGTATAAAATATGTTGCCGAAACAGATTGGGTAGGCTGGCAGTATCATGATCTGTTGGTAGGTACAAAAAAACTGTATGTAGGCGGTGGTGCCGCGCATCCCGATTTTTTAAAGATATTTGAATACCCCTTTGTAAAAGGTAGCGCCAAAGATGCTTTTAAAGATCCTTACTCCATTATATTGGATCAGGCTACAGCTACCGCGCTTTTCGGCAATGCCGACCCTATGAATAAAATTATCCGGTTTGATAATCAACAAAACCTGAAAGTTACCGGCATAATAAAAGATATTCCTAAAAATGCCACTAAACAATTTAGCTTTTTAACGCCTTTTGCATTTAAAGAGCAAACAGAAGGCTGGATGAAATCGGCCCGCACTACGTGGACAAATAATTCATTTAACATGTATATAGAGTTACAACCAGGTGTTACAGCCGAACAGATAGCTCCTAAAATTAAAAACCTTGTTTACCAGCATAGCGTGCAAATGCGCCCCGCCAAACCCGAAGTGATTTTACATGCTATGATGGACTGGCACCTGTATTCTGATTTTAAAATGGGTAAGCCGGTTGGTGGTTTTATAGATTATGTGCGCATGTTTAGTATCATAGGCATTTTGGTATTGCTAATAGCCTGTATTAATTTTATGAACCTTTCTACAGCGCGCTCAGAAAAACGCGCCCGTGAGGTAGGGGTACGCAAGGCTATCGGCTCACAGCGCAGCGACCTGATTGCCCAGTTTTTGGCCGAATCTGTTCTGATCACCTTCATCGCATCCTTGTTTTCGATAGTATTTGTTCAGCTGGCATTGCCATCATTTAATACGGTTATAGGTAGTTCTATCGCCATACCTTTTGCCAATCCCTTGTTTTGGATTGGGATGTTGCTTTATGTATTGTTTACCGGCCTGCTGGCTGGCAGCCGCCCGGCGTTTTACCTGTCGTCATTTAATCCTGTAACGGTTTTAAAGGGTACTTTTAAAGTTGGTAAAGCGGCGTCGTTGCCACGTAAGGTATTGGTGGTACTTCAGTTTAGCTGCTCTATCGCTTTAATAATCAGTACGGTTATTGTTTATCAGCAAATTCAATATGCCAAAAGCAGGCCTACCGGCTATAGCTCCGAAAGGTTGATGGTTACTGATATGAGCGGAGATCTGGCCAACAATTACGATGCCCTTAAAAACTCATTGATAAGCAGCGGGGTAGTGGAAAGTGTTGCTGCAGCATCAAGCCCAGTTACCAATATTTATAGCCACATGTCGCTTGATAAATGGCCGGGAAAAGCGGCCGATGAAGAGTCGGTAAATATAGGAGCCATTTTTGTTTCTGACAATTATTTTAAAACCTTGGGGATGACCCTGAAAGAAGGTCACGATTTTTCGAGTAAATGGAGCGATGATACCACAAGTGTTATCCTTAATGAGGCTGCTATAAAAAGAATAGGTCTTAAAGATCCTATCAATAAACTGGTTACCTGGAATGGCAGCTCGGGCCCGGTACGTATTATCGGCGTTGTAAAGGATGCGCTTATGGAGTCGCCTTTTACGCCTGTGGCACCTGCAATTTTTAGCCATGGCCGTGGCGGTAATAATGTAATGTACCGTTTGGCCCCTAACGTAAACACGCAGGATGCTATTAAAAAAATCAATAAGATATTTGATACCTATAACCCGGCTTATCCGTACATCTACCAGTTTGTAGATGATGAATATAATCACAAATTTAACCTCGAAGTGCTGGTTGGCAAACTCGCTGGCGTGTTTGCAGGCTTAGCCATTTTTATATCGTGCCTGGGCTTGTTTGGCCTTGCCGCTTATGTTGCCGAGCAACGCACCAAAGAGATAGGTATTCGCAAGGTATTAGGTGCCACTATTGCAAATGTATGGCTGCTATTATCGCGCGATTTTATTTTACTGGTGCTCATTAGCTGCATAATAGCATCGCCGGTTGCATTTTACTTTTTACAAGGCTGGCTGCAAAAATACGATTACCGGATAAGTATAGGCCCGGGTGTGTTTTTATTATCGGCCCTGGTAGCTATTATCATTACAATGATCACCATAAGTTTCCAGGCCATAAAAGCGGCATTAACAAACCCGGTGAAAAGCCTGAGGAGTGAGTAAATAGGTTTATAGCCGATAGTTTGCAGTATTCAAAATGTCGGCCTCCAAATAGCATCTGTGAACTAATAAACAATTGTACCAATTGAACCATCATGATTAAAAACTATATCAAAATTGCCTGGAGAAATCTAAAGCGTAATAAAGCATACGCCTCCATTAGTGTTATTGGCTTAGCATTGGGGATTGCCTGCGGCATCCTGATTTTTACACTTATTACTTACCACCTCAGCTTTGATACTTTTCACAAAGATTCTGACAGGATATACAGACTGTATACCGAATGGCACGATGATGGTATCGGCAAATCAAACGGAGTTCCGCAACCGCTGGGCAAAGCATTCCGAAATGATTTTACCATTGGTGAAAAAACAGCAAGGGTAATTAACTTCACAGGCACGCTTATTACCATCACCAAGGGGAATGATGTTAAAAAATTTCAAGAAGATAATGGTGTAGCATTTACAGAGCCCGAATACTTTGATATTTTAAATTTTCCCTTAATTAAAGGCGATAAAAAAACAGTATTGGTGGCACCTGGAGAAGCGATAGTTACCGAGAAAATTGCGCACAAGTATTTTGGTAACGATAACGCCATTGGCAAGGTTTTTCGCCTGGATAATAAGGTGAATTTTACCATTACAGGTATTTTAAAAGATCTGCCAAATAACACAGATCGCAGGCAGGAGATTTATGTATCGTATGGTAACATGGACGAATATACCGGCAACAAACGCCGCGAAAATAATTGGGGAGGCGTTTACAGCGGGAGTGAAGCTTTTACCAAATTGAAAAAGGGAGTAACCCAGGCCCAGATTGATGCAACAACGGCCCAGCTTGTTAAAAAACATTATGTAGGCAGAGATTTAAAAGTTTGGTTTTTTAAACTACAGCCACTTAACGATATGCATTTTAATCCAGAGTTGAATGGCTATGCGGATAAAAAATATCTATGGGCTTTGTTCTTCATCGGTTTGTTTCTGATAATTACAGCCTGCGTAAATTTTGTTAACCTGGCTACAGCCCAGGCGCTTAATCGCGCTAAAGAGGTGGGTGTACGTAAAGTTTTGGGAAGCTTACCTGTGCATCTTTTCTGGCAGTTTATTGCCGAAACTACTTTAATTACCTTAGTTGCGCTGATAGTTGCAATCGGCTTATCATATGCTGCATTGCCGGCTATTAACCATCTGTTTCAATCGGAAATGGATTTTAATATAGGCGAATTGTCTGTTTTTGTGGTGCTAACCAGCATTGCGGTAATTTTTCTTGCAGGCTCATATCCGGGTTTGGTTTTGGCCCGGTTCAGACCAATTCAGGCACTTAAAAGTAAGCTATCGCAAAAAGATATTGGTGGATTTTCATTACGTCGCGTTTTGGTGGTTACGCAGTTTACCATTTCGCAGGTATTGATCATCGGTACTATCATTATTATATCGCAGTTGCATTATTCGCAAACAGCCGATCTTGGTTTTAACAAAGATGCTATTGTGATGCTGCCCATTCCTAAAAATGACAAGGCTACGCTAAGTACACTGAAGAATCGCTTTACAGAGATACAAGGCGTCGAGCATGTATCTTATTGCTTCAGGGCACCGGCTTCCCAATCAAATAACACCACCGGGGTTAATTTTAATCATCGGGCCGAGGATGAACATTGGAGCATCAACACTAAAACAGCCGACGAAAACTACCTGGCCACCTTTGGCCTTAAACTGGTTGCAGGCCGAAACTTTTTTCCTACGGATACAACACGTGAGTTTGTAGTAAATGAAAGTGTTGCCAGAAAACTGAATATGAAACCCCAGGATCTGATCGGCAAAACGCTTTCCATCAATGGTAAGAGTACATCGGCGCCAATAGTAGGTGTTGTGCGCGATTTTTACAATTATTCGTTCCATAGCGAAATTTCACCTATTTGTATAATGCCTAATTATAATGGCTATTCTACCGTGGCTATAAAAATGAATATGCGCAATGCGAAAGCGACGTTGGCTTCATTCGAAAAGGTGTGGAATCAAACCTTTCCCGAAGAATTTTACTCATACGAGTTTCTGGACGATAGCATAAAGAAATTTTACGAGCTGGATAATACTTTGCTTACGCTGATTGAAGCGTTTGCAGGTATTGCCATAGCCATTGGCTGCCTTGGTTTATATGGCCTGGTATCATTTATGGCTGTACGTAAAACAAAAGAAATTGGTGTGCGCAAAGTGCTGGGTGCCAGCATTACCGCTGTTTTGTGGGTGTTTGGTAAAGAGTTTGCTATTTTATTGCTGATAGCTTTTGTTATAGCATCGCCATTGGCTTACTGGGCGATGCATAATTATTTGAAAGATTTTCAATACCGGATACCGATAGGCCCTGCAATTTTCTTTGAATCAATACTATTTACCTTTGTTGTGGCTGCTATAACGGTAAGTTACCGGTCAATACTGGCCGCGCTGGCAAACCCGGTGAAGAGTTTGAGAAGCGAGTAAGTGGTTGGCTGTATACCGTTTTTAGTTGGCAGAAGGTATAAGACCAAAAACACCAATAACCAATGACAGCTAAGTGAAATGATTAACGACTAAAGAACATGATACGAAATTACCTGAAAATTGCCTGGAGAAACATTATTGGCGGTAAAGCCTATAGTGCCATTAATATATTGGGACTGGCTGCCGGCATGGCCGTGGCATTATTGATAGCCTTATGGGTTAATAACGAGTACTCTTACGATAAGTTTTTGCCGGGCTACCAGCAGGTATACCAGGTGCGCCGTAACTTTAACAGTAATGGCGAAACGCTTACTTTTAGTTCAACCTCCCTTAAACTGGCCGATGCTTTAAAGGCCAACTACCCCGAAATTGAAAATGTGGTACCCACTGATGGCAACGGCTCGCACGGATTATTGGTAGGTGATAAAAAGCTCTTTTTAGACGGCCCCAGGGTAGGCAGCGATTTTTTGAAGGTATTTCAATATCCTATGTTGCAAGGTAATGCTGGTTCGGCATTAACTGACGCTTATTCTATTGTGCTTACAAAAGCTACCGCTATTTCGTTATTTGGTAGTACAGATGTAATTAATAAAGTGGTTAAGGTTGATAATACTTTCAACCTTAAGGTAACCGGGGTAATTGATGATGTGCCACTAAATTCATCGTTACAGTTTAAATACCTTATTCCATTTAGTTTGCTCGAGCAAACTAATCCATACATGAAGGGGGCTCATGGTAGCTTCGGTAATAACGCTTTTAATATTTATGTAAAACTAAAGCAAAGTGTTACGTATGCACAATTATCGCCCAAAATAAAAAACATGGAGAAAGGCGAAAACAACGTTAACGCTAAAAACTCCGAAGTGATTATGCAGCCTATGCAAGATTGGCACCTGTACTCCGATTATAAGAACGGGGTGGCCAGCGCCGGTTTTATTGATTATGTGCGCATTTTTAGCATCATAGGCATCCTGGTACTGCTGATAGCCTGTGTTAATTTTATCAACCTAACAACAGCACGCTCAGAAAAACGCGCGCGTGAGGTAGGCATTCGGAAGGCTATCGGTTCACAACGTAAACATCTTATCTTCCAGTTTCTCATTGAATCGGCATTGATCACCTTTATATCTTTTCTGTGTGCTGTGTTATTTGTGCAGTTGGCTTTAAGCCCATTCAACGCGCTTACAGGTACTTCAATAGCTATTCCTTTTAACAGCATTTCATTTTGGGCAATTGCAATAAGCTGCGTATTGCTTACAGCACTTTTTGCAGGCAGCAAGCCGGCTTTTTACCTATCGTCTTTTAACCCTGTTAAAGTTTTAAAAGGTACTATAAAGGTTGGTCGGTCGGCCTCGTACTCGCGTAAGGTTTTGGTGGTGATGCAGTTTAGCTGTTCAATCGCTTTAATTATTAGTACTGTGGTTATCTACAGGCAAATTCAGTACGCCAAAAACAGGCCTTCGGGGTATAGCATTAGCCGGCTGCTTACCACCAGCTCAAACGCCGACCTTGGAAAAAATTATAGTGCACTTAAAAACGATTTGTTGCAAAGCGGCATGATAGAGAGCGTTACTATGGCATCCAGCCCGGCTACAGACATCTGGCTGCATAATAACATCGATTACTGGCCCGGTAAATTTGCCGGCGAAACGGTTGAAATGGGAACAATATCCGTATCTGACGATTATTTTCAAACCCTTGGTATGCAAATACAACAGGGGCGAAACTACAGCAATGTAGCCTCAGATACGCAAAATGTAGTTTTTAACCAGGCTGCTATAACCCGCCTGCGTTTAAAAAATCCAATTAGCCAGATTATTAGCTATGGAGGTGGTAAACTTAGAATTATCGGTGTGGTAAAAGATGCCCTGATGCTTTCGCCATTTGCTAAAGCCGACCCTACAATGTTTTTGTATAACACCAACCCTCAGGATAATTTGATCTACCGCTTATCGCCCAATGTTAACCCGCACCAGGCTATCACTAAGTTAAACCAGATATTTGCCAAATACAATCCGGCGTATCCATATACCTATCGTTTTGTTGATGATGATTACAACCAAAAGTTTGGCCAGGAAGTGCTGATAGGTAAGCTATCGGGCATCTTTGCCGGTTTGGCTATTTTTATATCTTGTCTCGGTTTGTTCGGGCTGGCAGCTTATATTGCAGAACAACGTACTAAAGAAATAGGTGTACGCAAAGTATTAGGGGCCACCGTTGGGCAGCTTTGGTTTTTACTGTCTAAAGACTTTGTATTGCTGGTTATCATCAGCTGTGTAATAGCGTCGCCAATAGCACTATACTTTTTGCAAGGCTGGTTACAAAAGTACGATTACCGGATAAGCGTTGGCCCGGGTGTGTTTATAGTATCGGCAGTAGCAGCAATAGTTATCACATTGATCACCATAAGTTTTCAGGCTATTAAGGCAGCTATAGCAAACCCGGTGAAAAGTTTAAGGAGCGAGTAGTCCCATCAATCCTAACAAAAGGATAGAGCTTTATCATTAATGGGGCACTTTATTTAGAATTTAAACAATATAAATTAGAGTTTAAAATATTAGGATTTAGAATTTAAACCATCATGATAAAAAACTATTTTAAAATTGCTTTGCGCAACCTATGGAAGCACAAGGCATTTTCCATTATTAATATAACAGGCTTATCTATAGGGATAACAGCCTGTTTTTTTATTTTTATGTATGTAGGTTTCGAACTGAGTTACGATAACATGCATACTAAGGCCGATAGGATCTATCGCCTGGTTACAGATATTAAAACACCTACAGAAACCATTAACACAGGGGTTACTGCGTGGCCCTTTGCACCCAATATTAAAACCGATTTTCCAGAAGTAGAAGCGTTTGTGAGGGTAAGTGGCGGTAGCTTTTTGGTGAAGAAAGGCAATGTTAAATTTCAGGAAGAGCACTCCGTTTTTGCCGATTCTACATTTTTTAAGGTGTTTGATTTTAAGCTGCTTAAAGGTGATCCTAAAACGGCTTTATCTGAAATAGCAACTATAGTATTTAGCGAGTCGGCCGCGAAAAAGTATTTTGGTAATACCGACCCTATTGGGCAAACCGTATTACTTACGGGCGATGCCATACCAGCCAAGGTAACGGGTATAATGAAGGATATTCCCGAAAATTCGCAGATAAAAGCGGATATGATCATTTCGATGGTATCGCTTACTCAAAAATTTAATAAGGATCTGGATAAGTCATGGGGGAATTTTGGTGCTTCAAGCTATCTTTTATTGAAACCCGGAGCTAATGCTAAAAACTTAGAAAAACAATTTCCGGCTTTTTTAGAGCGGCGTAATGGAGATGAAGAACGCAAACAGCACATGTCATATACGTTATTTTTAGAACCCATGAAATCGGTTTATCTGCACTCCAAGCGTAATGGGCAGGAATCGGGCAGCATCAATAATGTTTACATATTTACCATTGTAGCTGTTTTTATACTGCTGATAGCATGTATCAACTTTGTAAATTTAACTACTGCGCGCTCGGTAGAGCGTGCCAAAGAGGTAGGGATAAGGAAAGTAGTTGGCGCCGAAAAAGGCCAGCTGGCCAGCCAGTTCATCGGCGAATCTGTAGTGCTATGTTTGATTGCATTTGTGCTCACTATTATACTATCTGTTTTATTTTTGCCTTTATTTAACCAGTTGGCTGGCAAAACTATAAGCGCAGGCATATTCTCTAACTGGTATTACGTGGTTATATTATTGGCCACATCGGTTGCTATTGGCTTTATCGCTGGTATTTATCCGGCATTGGTTTTATCATCGTTTAAACCAATTTCGGTATTAAAGGGCAGGTTTGCCAGTACAAACAAAGGCAATGTGTTACGCAAAACTTTGGTGATAGCGCAATTTACTATATCCATATTCCTTATTATTGGTACTATCATTGTTTACACGCAAATGAGCTTTATGCAAAACAAAGACCTTGGTTTTACTAAAGATCAAATGCTGATACTGGATACTAACGGCGACCCAGCCAGCAACGCATTTAAAGAAGCTATAACCTCTATACCGGGTGTTAAATCAACCGCGCTTTCGTCAAGTGTTCCGGGCGGTGGTAATCCGGGTGCTTACTCAGAGATCGAAAACAAAAAGGGCGATCTGCAAATAGCCAACTTAGATCTGTATTTTGTTGACTGGGATTACGTAAATCAGTTTAAAATTAAGATGGTGGCCGGTCGGGCGTTTTCACGTGAGTTTGGTACCGATACCGCCCAGGCTATGTTGTTGAACGAGTCGGCGGTTAAGTTGTTTGGTTATAGCTCGCCACAACAGGCTATTGGCAGGCGCTTTAAACAATGGGGCCGTGAAGGTAAAATAGTAGGAGTGATGAAAGATTTTCATTTCCGTTCGCTACAGGAAGTTATTAAGCCACTGAGCATGCGCATTGAGTTAAAGAACATTAATCTTGTTTCGGCAAAAATATCATCACAAAATACATCTGCAACCATTGCAGCTATTGAAAGTAAATGGAAAACCTTTATCCCCAACAGGCCATTCAGTTATTACTTTTTAGATGAGTTTTTCGACAGGCAATACCGGGCCGAACAGCGTTTCGGCAAGTTGTTCCTCAACTTTGCGGTATTGGCTATATTTATATCATGCCTTGGATTGTTGGGCTTAGCATCGTACAGTACGTTGCAGCGCACGCGCGAAATAGGCATCCGCAAAGTATTAGGTGCTTCTGTGCCCGGTATTGTTAATATGCTATCTAAAGACTTTATTATACTGGTTATCATATCCTTCTTTATTGCATCGCCGCTGGCATATTTGTTTATGCACGGTTGGCTTAAAGATTTTGCCTACCGGATAGACATTAGCTGGTGGATATTCGCTATTGCTGGTATTCTGGCCTCTATTATAGCGCTGGGCACCATCAGTTTCCAGGCTATCAGGGCCGCAATGAGTAACCCGGTAAAAAGTTTAAGAAGCGAATAAGCTTAAGGAAGAAAGGGTAAAGGTTAAAGGCGAAAGGTTTTCTTTTCGCCTTTGCTTTTAGTTCCTTTAACCTTTAACCTTTACCCTTTCGCCTCCATCATTGTATCATAAACGAACGCCCCATGTTACGTAAGCGTACAGTTTTTATATTTTCATATTGATGTAAATGATTGATATTCAAATTGTTGATAGTTTGGTATATTATTGATGTTGTAATATCAAAATGATGACTATTATTGCTAATAAGTAAAATGCAAAACACTAATTCACCAACTCACTAATTCACAAATAAAAAATGTTATCACTTCAGCATATTTCAAAATACTACCAGGTAAGCGGACTAAAAAATTATGTGCTTAATGACCTAAGTCTTGAGGTTGACGAGGGCGAGTTTATTTCTATCATGGGGCCATCAGGTTCTGGTAAATCAACTTTACTTAACGTTATTGGCATGCTTGACGATCCATCTGATGGTTATCATTATTTTGCGGGCCACGCAGTACATCAGCTTAAAGAAAAACAACGTTCGGCTTTGTACAAGCAGTATATCGGTTTCGTTTTCCAGGCCTATCACCTTATTGACGAACTTACTGTTTATGAAAACATCGAAACCCCTTTAATTTACCAGGATTTTAAAAGCTCGGAGCGTAAGGCGATGGTTGCTGATATTCTGGACAAATTTAACATCGTGGGTAAAAAAGATCTTTTCCCGGCACAGTTATCGGGAGGGCAACAGCAATTGGTAGGTATAGCACGCGCGTTAATTGCTAAACCCAAAATGCTATTGGCCGATGAGCCTACAGGAAACCTTAACTCAAAACAAGGCGAGGAGATAATGGAGCTTTTTCGTAAGCTGAACAGGGAAGATAAGGTAACCATTATACAGGTAACTCACTCCGAAAAAAACGCCGAATACGGTACGCGCATCATCAACCTGCTCGACGGCAAAATTGCATCATCAAAAAAACTCTGATCATTATACAGTAATGCGATATTTTAAATTTATATTTTTTAGTTTGGTTGCCTTGCAAGCCATAAAGGCCGAGGCCCAAACACAAACAGATTCTGTTCTTTCAATAAGGCAATGTGTCGACATCGCCATTAAAAATAACCTTGATGTAAAGAAAAGTGAACTGGACATGGAAAGGCTTAACATTGGTTACAAACAAGCCAAGGAGTATTTGTTGCCCACAATTAGCAGCGATATTAATCATAGCATCAATAATGGTCGCAGTTTGAATACTTATACATACAACTATGTAAATCAGTCTTTAACTTCTGGTAATTATAGTTTAAACGGAAGCCTTACATTATTTAGCGGCTTTCAAAATTTAAACAATATTAAACAAACCTCGCTTTCTTACCAGGCAGGTAAGATGGATTTTCAACAGGCTAAAGATCAGATAACCATACAGGTGATTACGGCTTACTTATCTGTTTTGGATAATGCGGAATTATTAAACCAGGTAGTAAACCAACTGGATGTATCAAAAAAACAGGTTGAACGGCTTACTATTTTAGAAAAAGAAGGTGCCAATAAATTGCCATCAGATCTATACGATTTAAAGGGAACTTATGGCGATAACCAGTTGAATTTTGTAGCGGCAAAAAGTGCATTAGAGATATCTAAACTTACCCTGATGCAGATGTTAAATGTTCCTTATAACAAAAACCTTAAACTGGAGCCTTTGAGTGTACAGGATGTATCAGGTAAAACAGATGCTTCTTCGGAGCAGGTGTACGATACTGCTCTGCAACAGTTGGCTTTCATTAAAGCGGCCGAGCTAAGAAGTAAAAGTGCCGAAAAAGGGGTTAAGGTTGCACAGGGAGCCTTATCGCCTACACTTACTTTGGGTGCAGGTATCTTTACCAATTATTCAAGTGCAGCACAAAAATCAACCTTTATCGATTCGTCCGAAGTTAATACAGGAGGATATTTAAAAGGTGCCGGGGGAGTAAACCAGCCTGTATATACTAAGGTTGCCAACAGTAGCGTTCAAAATATTGGATATTACGACCAGTTTAAAAATAACTACAACACGCAAATAAGCCTTAGTTTACATATCCCTATTTTAAATTATTTCCAAAACCGCAACAAGGTAACATTGGCAAAAATAAACCTACAGGAAGCTAAGTATGTAGAAAATAATGCCAAAGTAGTTTTAAAGCAAAGTGTTGAACAAGCTTATCTGAACATGACACTGGCCTATGAAAGGTATTCTGTTTTGCTGGAGCAGGTTAAAGCCTACCAGGAATCATTTCGCATTGCCGAGATTCGTTTTAATTCGGGCGTTTTAACATCTGTTGAATTTGTACTTACAAAAAACAATCTCGACAGAACCAAACTTGCTATGATTAACGCCCGTTACGATTGTTTTATCTACAACAAAATATTAGATTATTATCAGGGTAAATTAACGCTTTAAAAAAGGTGCAAAAACTATAGAAATTATAAAAAGAGTTTTATTTTTATGGCAGATTAATTTCATGGTATCCGGTTTGTATTTGTTGGTTAACCGCCAACTTTACAAACCGGATATTTCTATTTTAACATAGTCTACACCGTTGGCACCCCAGCTTCTGGATATTTTTAATAAATTTATCGCCTTAATAAAAACCTTTGAAATATGAAAAAAACAATCTTACTTACTTTAAGTATCTGCCTGTTATCCATAGGCTTTGCATCTGCCCAGATATTGCCGGATTTTTCTTTTGGCGCTAAAGGGGGCTTAAACTACTCCACTTTTCCATCAAATGGCCTTTATAACAATAGCAACAAAGCAGGTTATCTGGCGGGTGTATGGGCCCGGTTTGGGGCTTTAGGATTTAATTTTCAGCCAGAGTTGTATGTTACATCCAAAAATTTGGATGTAAAGGACAATAACGGAAATGTTAATAAGGCTAAATTTACCAGCGTAGATGTTCCGTTGTTGATAGGAACCAAAATTGGCGCGTTTGGCTTAGGTGGCAGGTTTTATGGCGGGCCCGTTTTTTCATTTGCTGCAAATAAAGATCAAAGCTATAGCGATGCCGCTGCAAATGCAGTTAAGTTAAACTACAAAGATGCCAATTATGGCATCCAGGTAGGAGCCGGTGTTGATATTAAAGATTTCTCTGTCGATCTTAGGTATGAAGGTGGTTTAAATAAAATAGGCTATGGCCCTAATGAGTATTCACATACCCGTATTAGCATTTTTAGCTTGTCGCTGGCTTATAAAATATTCTCGTTGTAAATTCATTTACGCCAATGTTGGGGTATAAGGCCCGTCGGTTTCGACGGGCCTTTTTTACATTTTATGATAAGATTATAGTATCATAAAATGTTTTTTTTGTATCATAATTTAAACTCAATTGGCTATAATAGTATTATACTTATTGTAAAATGTACACCTATATTTATAAGCCAATTGTTGCACAGCAAAAGCTTATAAGGTTTATTATACAATGCGTAAAAAGTTAACAATCCGTAAAACTGTTATAGGTAAATTAACGGGAATATGTTTGTTGCTGACAGTAGTTTATTCTGCATCGGCTCAAACAAATGATGCTTTATCAAATCCCATCAGGTTAAACCAGATCGGCTTTTATCCTGGTGCCACTAAAAAAGCGGTTGTTTTGAGTGGCGATAGCCGCTCATTTACCATTCAAACTTCTAATAGGAGTGTGGTGTATACCGGTAAATTAATTCCGTCTGTAAATTCATCTTTTGCCGGTAAAACTACCTATATAGCAGATTTTACCACCTTTAATAAGCCGGGCCAGTATCTGCTTAATGTTGCTGGCCTTGGTAACTCTTATCCGTTTACAATACAAAATAACGTACATCAAAAAGTAGCGGCCGGTGTTGTTAAGGCCTACTACTTTATGCGGGCATCTACGCCATTGCGTGCAAGGTACGCGGGTAAATGGAACAGGGCAGAGGGCCATCCGGATGATAAGGTTTTGATTCACCCGTCGGCGGCAAGTGATAAAAGACCTGCCGGCACAATCATTTCGTCGCCCGGTGGCTGGTACGATGCCGGCGATTATAACAAGTATGTGGTAAATAGCGGTATCAGCACTTGTACATTACTTTCGTTATATCAGGATTTTCCAGCTTATATGAATACTGTAAAGCTTAACATTCCCGAAAGCGGTAATGGTCTGCCTGATATACTCAACGAAGTATTATGGAATTTAAGATGGATGCTCACCATGCAAGACCCCAACGATGGTGGTGTTTATCATAAACTAACCAATGCCGCTTTTGATAAGTTCGAAATGCCCGATAAAGATGCAACTCCGCGTTATGTTGTTCAAAAAGGGACGGCTGCCACTTTGGATTTTGCCGCTGTTATGGCCCAGGCCGCAACCATATTTAAACAATTTCCAAAACAAACACCCGGCTTAGCCGATTCATGTATTGCTGCGGCGAAAAATGCCTGGAGCTGGGCTGTTAAAAATCCCAATGTGGCGTACAGGCAGGAAGAGAATAATATAAAATTTACTCCCGCAATAACTACAGGAGGCTATGGTGATAATAATTTTACAGATGAATTTATTTGGGCAGCATCTGCAATGTTTACGGCTACTCAGGATGCGGCATATATCAACAACATCAATTTGTTACCGGACGATAAAATGCCTGTACCCACATGGAGCCAGGTAAAACTATTGGGCTATTATGCATTGATCAACGATACCCACGCCGCTGATTTAAAAGCCATTAAAGAACTACCTGAGATTAAAAAACGCTTGTTGAACACAGCTGATGGGCTGATAAAAGGGGTGGAAGATAACGCCTATCAAACATCTATGACCTTATCCGCAAGGCATTTTGGTTGGGGCAGCAACTCCGATGCTGCCAATGAAGGTGTTTTATTGCTGCAGGCTTACAGGCTCTCGCACGATAAAAAATACCTCGATAATGCCCTTGCCGATCTGGATTATCTTTTGGGGCGTAATGCTACCGGATATTCGTACGTAACAGGGTTTGGCAGTAAAACGCCTATGCATCCGCATCATCGCCCATCGGCCAGTGATGGTGTGGTTGACCCTATACCGGGTTTATTGGTGGGCGGGCCAAATCCTGGCATGCAAGATGGTATTAAAGTGCCATCCAGAGTTCCCGATGAAGCTTATATTGACGATACAAGGGCTTATGCCGCCAACGAGATCACCATTAACTGGAATGCGCCTATCGCTTACCTGGCCAATGCTATCGAAGCTTTGCAAAAGGAGTTAAGCGCCACTGAAAAATCAACTAAATAAAACAGCTCACCCCAAACCAATAAAACGATGCGAAAAATTTACATAACCGCGGCAAGTTTGCTTTTGCTCAATGTAATATCCCCGGCTGTACAGGCCCAAAAAAAGCCTGCGGTAAGCCCTATTGATAAAAAAGTAGATGCCCTTATAGCCAAAATGACACTGGAGGAAAAAGTAGGGCAGATGACCGAAGTTACCTCTGATGTGGTATCAAAAACCAATGTGCCAGATCATCAGCTGGATGCCGATAAATTAAAGGAAGCCATCATGAAATATCATGTGGGCTCAATCCTTAACGTAAGCGGGCATGCCTATAGCCGCGAGCATTGGTATGATGTGATCTCCACCATTCAAAAAGCAGCAGATCAGGATAGGTTAAAAATTCCGGTTATATATGGTATCGATGCTATACACGGCGTAACCTATACGGTTGGCAGTACGCTTTTTCCGCAGGAGATAGCTATGGCAGCTACCTTTAACCGTGATATTGCTCATAAAGCAGGGGAGATCACCGCTTATGAAACCCGGGCCAGCTATATTCCGTGGAATTATTCGCCGGTGTTAGATTTGGGTAAATCGCCACTTTGGCCGCGTATTTATGAAACCTTTGGCGAAGATCCATACCTGGTAAAAACTATGGGGGCCGCGATCATTAAAGGTTATCAGGGTAATGACGTTGGCGATAAATACCACGTTGCCGCTTGTATGAAACATTATTTGGGTTATAGCTTTCCGTTAAGTGGTAAAGATCGTACGCCGGCCTGGATTCCTGACCGTTATATGCGCGAGTATTTTTTACCGTCATTTGCCGAAGCTGTAAAAGCCGGTGCCAAAACGCTGATGATCAACTCGGGCGAGATTAACGGTGTGCCTGTGCATGCCAGTAAATACCTGCTTACCGATGTATTACGCGGTGAATTGCATTTTGAAGGCATTGCCGTTACCGACTGGCGAGATATTCAGTATCTGCACGATCGTCATCATATTGCCGCTACCCAAAAGGATGCGGTGATGATTGCTGTTAACGCGGGTGTGGATATGAGTATGGTGCCTTACGATTATACTTTTTTTACTTACCTGGTAGAACTGGTTAACGAAGGTAAAGTGCCTATGAGCCGCATTAACGAAGCCGTACACCGCATTTTAAAAGTAAAATACGAATTGGGCTTGTTTGAGCGCCCGGTAGGTAACCCTAATGATTATCCAAAATTTGGATCTGAGGAATATCGGCTGGTAAGTGTACAAGCGGCAAATGAAGCTATCACACTGCTTAAAAACAATAACCACATCTTGCCGCTTAAAAAATATATGAAGGTATTGGTAACCGGCCCTACAGCCAATACCATGCGTTCTTTAGATGGGGGATGGAGCTATACCTGGCAAGGCGATGAATCTGATAAATTTGCTGCTGGCAAAAACACTATTCTGGAAGCCATTCAGCAAAAAATTGGCAAGGATAACGTAAGTTACCAGGCCGGTGCTGCTTTTGACAGCCTCCAAAATATTGATGAGGCTGTTAAAGCCGCCAAAAAAGCAGATGTTATTGTGCTTTGCCTAGGCGAACTTTCTTATACTGAAAACGTAGGTAATATTGACGACCTTAACCTACCCGTAGCTCAAATTCAACTGGCACAGGCATTAGCAAAAACTGGCAAACCGGTTATACTGGTATTGGCAGAAGGCCGCCCGCGAATAGTTACCGATGCGGAGAGCCTTTCGGCAGCTACGCTGATGGCTTATTTGCCGGGTAACGAAGGTGGTGATGCAATTGCCAGTGTGATTTTTGGTGATGTAAACCCATCCGGTAAATTGCCTGTTACTTATCCTCGTTATACCAATTCGCTAAACAATTACTACCGTAAAAACCTGGAGAATGGTAATCCGGATGATAAACATGGTTACAACCCATTATATGAGTTTGGTACCGGGTTAAGTTATACTACATTTAGCTACAGCAACCTGCATTTGAGCAAACCAGAGTTAAAGGATAATGAAACATTAACGGTAACAGTTGATGTAAAAAACACCGGGCAAGTTGACGGTAAAGAGTCTGTATTGCTGTACACCAGTCAGTCATACGCCAGTATTTCACCCGATACTAAGCGCTTAAGGGCCTATGATAAGATCTCGCTAAAACCGGGAGAAACAAAAACGGTAAGTTTTAAAATAACTCCTAAAGACCTGGCATTTGTGAACGATGTAAGCAAAACAGTAACCGAAGCAGGAGAGTTCAAAATTCAGCTTGGCGACCAAATTCAAAACTTTAATTACGTATCTGCGCTTAATCAACCATCGCGAACAGGAAAATTATAATAAAATACCCTAAATAAGAGGTTATATATTTATAAAAGCAGGAATCGACTTTGTTTAATTCAAAGTTCCCGATTCCTGCTTTTTGTTTAGCGCTTTTGATAATTCGGTAAGATCTATTTAATCCACCCCTCTGTTACTTCAACACATCAACCCATTGGCCTTTTATCAGGCTGTTTATAGAGTTGTTGTACATCGCTTCACAATAAACTGCAGGCAGGTAGTAATGCCCTGCATACGCGGCGTTGAGCATTACATAATACGTAACTTCCCTGCCTTCGGGAAGGCTGAAATAAGTGTTCACCCGGTCGTCGCGGATGTCGCGGTAATCAGATGGCGACGATTTAAATGCCTCATCATTATTCATCATCCGACTGTTTAGTATCTCCCACCCCGATGGGAATATCTGGCTAAGTGCCAAATTATCATAACGGCCGCGCTTGCCCGGGTTTTTAATGTTCACCTGGGCTACAAAGTCGGTTCCTTGTCTTAAAGATGATGGGTCTATCTGTTTGCCGGTTAATGTAAAATAGCCAACACGCATTTGCAATATCCGTGGATCGACAAAGGTTTTTACATCGAGGCCCGATGATGGTTGTCCTTTTTGTATCAGCCTTACATATAGCCTGTTGGTGCCATTGTTTTTGAGGCTTACTTTACCTCCGGTTACTGCTAAACCGCTTTGCCAGATGTACGATGGCGAACTAACAGTAGCACCCTGGAAATTAAACGTCATTTTACCTGATGCCTTATTTTGCCCGCAATACTGTGCAACCGCTATCAGCGAATAAGCAGTTGTTTGGGTACTATACCATTCATCCTGCGATAGCCTTGCAGCTACAGTTCTCAGTTGCGCAGCCGCGCGGGATTGTTGACCAAGTAAAGTAAGTGTTTCCAATATCATGGCTTCGTCACGCAAATCAGATCCATAGGTGCCATACATGGCGTAGTAAGGTTTAATTATAGTTGGTAATCCATCTATCATTCGTAAACCTATCTCGGGCTGGCCTGCCAGCTTATAAGCCGCTGCCAGTCGCCATTTGGCCTCTACGCTTAAGTATTTAAACTCGCGCAGGCGGTTCATGGCACCTAACTCCGGCGAACGGGCCAAAGCAAGCAGGTAAAGGCGGTAGGCCTGGTTTAGGTCATCGCCATAAAAGCTACGGCTATCCGGCGACCAGGTAAGGGCTTTTTGTTTCTGATATTTTTTCCATTGCTCCATAAAACCAAGTGGCATACTGTAGCCTTTGGCCTGTGCCGCCAACATAAAGTGCCCGGCATAATTGGTTCCCCATTCGTCGGCACTGCCGCCATCGGGCCAGTAGCTTAAACCGCCGCCCTGCACCTGGAAACCGTTAAGCCTGGCTATAGTGGCCTTAATGTTTCTTTCCGATTCGGCCTTTTGCCTCGGCGAAAGATCAAGCAGCTGTGCCAGATATAATTGCGGAAACGCAGCCGAGGTAGTTTGCTCCACACACCCATGTGGGTAATCTATCAGGTAATCCAGTCGTTTATCTAAATTTAACGCTGGGATAGAGGCAATTTCTAACGTGTTTTTATTGGTACCACTAATACCTATGGCCTGGTAAGCAGTAGTCCATGCTTCGCCCGGTGCAAGTTCTTTCGCTAATATGCGGGTAACCGGCGGGTTAGGGTTGCGTACATTTAGCTCTACATCATAAGCTGCTGTTTCAGACCCGCTTTTGGCAACTATTTTTACCTTACCTACGCCAACAAAATCTTTAACGTTCAGATCGAAAGTTACCATCTGATCGCCGGTTTTGGCAAAATTAAGTGTTTGGGTGTTGTTACCGGCAAGGTTACTAAAGGCGTTACTTTGTACGGTTACGGTAACCGTTTTAATATTAGGCTCCATAGCAAATACGGTAACCGGCAGCTGTACTTTTTCTGATGGCCCAAGTACACGTGGCAATGTTGCCAGAATCATCAACGGCTTTTTAACAACAACAGCTTTTTCGGCAATGCCATAAGCGCCATCGTGCCCGGCAACCACCATCGCTTTAACAGAGCCTACATATTGTGGTAGTTTAAAGGCCGTGGTTTGTTTTTCTCCTGCCTGGAGGTGGAACGGCCCCATAAATTTTACAACCGGCTTAAAGCGATTAACAGATACGTTTCTGTTGTTGCCCAAGCTACCGTCGCCACCTATGCTCAATATACGGTTCAATCCGCCACCGTAGGCACCAATTACATAATCAAATAAATCCCAGGTTTTAACCCCAAGCGCTTCTTTGGCATAAAAAGTATTGTGAGGATCGGGCAGCTTGTAATTGGTAATATCCAGCAAACCTTCATCAACAATGGCTATGGTGTAGGTCATCTCTTTACCCGTTGCCTCCGATACCGTGATGGTCGATTGGGTTTCCGGTCTTATCTTATCCGGCATTGTTATCACCGGTTTTAATATGGTAGCAGGGTTATTAACCGTAAGCGGTATCACCCCATACATGCGGATAGGCAGGTCATTTATGGTTTGCGAATGATGCTGCAGCATGGTAACATTCACAAAAACGTTGGGGGCCATATCCGGTTCAACGGTAAAACTGTACTGGGTTTGTCCTTTTTTGGTGTCTATCCAGGTTGTTTTTAAAATTTTACTGCCATTTTCAAAGCTGATCAGTGCCCTGCCATCTGCCGCGGTAGGGATGGTAAGGGTAGCCTGCTCGCCAACATTGTAGGTTTGCTTATCAGATGTAAAGGAGAGCATAGCCGCCTCGGTAGGGTTGCTCTGTTGTAACCTTTCCGACCAGTTTGGCCAGTCAACATATAGTATCTTGCCGGTTGTGTGGCCTGTTTGTTCGTCTTTAACTTTAATCAGGTAACGGCCCCAATCGGCTTTGGGGATGCGCAGCGTCCACTTGCCACGGCCATTTACCAATTGGATGCTTTGGGTTTTAATCAACTTGTTGTACTTGCCCTGGGTAAAGTTGCTCATTTCATTGCCGGTTTGATCCCACCACCAGCGCCACTGTATTTTATATAACTCCAACTGTACATTGCGGTTGCCGGCAAGCGCGTTACCGTTTACATCTACATCGGCAATATCAATATTATGATCTTTATCGGTAACCAACATGCCAGATAAGGCACTGCCCTCAGGTGTTTTAATTCCTACGTAGCCCTGGTAAACATTATAAGGTATGCTTGCCTGCTGGATACTGAAATTACCACCTGGTTCAAAAACCTTTACTAAAAAATTAGCCCTCAATTGGCCGGGTGCCTGTTTTTCAATATTAATGTTGGCATCAATATCGGCGTTTCCCTCTGCGCTTAACTTACCATCAAAAACGGTTTGGGTTTGCATGTTAAAGGCCAGCGTAGGATCGTCAAAAACATAATCTTTATAGTTTTTAAAACTGGTTGTTTGTGCCGATAAAAAAGCATCAACCTTGGCTTTCAAATTTTGCGCCGCGCCGCCAAACAACCATCTGGCAGTTAATTTCCCATTGGCGTTATTGCCTTTCGTTAACTCTTCGGCACCACCAAATGTTAGGCTTAGTTTTAGCCGGTTGGGCATTATGGTTTCTACCTTTATCTTTTTCTCAAACTTGGCACCGCCAACTTTAACCATGGCTGTCCAGTTACCTGTAGGGGCAGAGGTTTCGGTAGCGGTGTGGAAGCTATAAAAACCATCTACAGACCTGGTTTGCGTAATTCTTTTATACAGTTTATCATTCGGGTCTTTCAACTCAAACTCAACCGGGTGATCTGCGGGCAGGGTTTTTAGTTTGTCTTCCAGCATAAAGGTCATAAATATGCTATCGCCAGGCCGCCAAACGCCGCGTTCGCCGTAAATAAAGCCTTTAAGGCCGCTTTGTATCTCATCGCCGCTCACGTTAAAACGGGTAAGTGGCAGGGTACTACCGTCGTCAAGTTTTAAATAGCCACGTTGACTGCCTTTTTTTGCCACCAACAAATAAGGTTTGCGTTTAAGATCGAAGCTGGCCAGCCCATCAGCTCCCGAAGTTGTTTTTAGCAATACCTGTTTTTGGTAATCCAATAGTTGCAGTTCAACGCCTTGCATCGGTTGGGCGTTCATAATATCGGTAACCGCAATGGTCATGTTGTTATTATTGCCCCGTTTGGCAATCAGCCCAATGTTTGATGCTATAATATTGCGGATGGCCCAGCGGGTTTTGGTGTAGTAGGATGGGGTACAGGCATTATCTTTTTCCTGCCAGTCGAACCCCTCGGGGTAGTAACTATCATATCTCGACCAAAAATCACTATCCTCGTCGTTTACCTTACCTGCGTTATCGCTGTAGCTATAATCTCCGCCGCCCTCATACTCCCCATCATCGCTGCTGCTTTTTTTAGCAACGCCTGCTATACTGCAATTGTACAATGAGTAATCCTGTCTGAAACCGATGATAACGCGATAAATAGCGCCCGGCTCGGTGCGAATCATCTGATCGAGATCGAGCATAAAGCGGTTCTTTTTATTGAGGTTAAGCCCTTTGTCGTTATCAAGCCTGATAGTTTTTTGTAAAATAGGCTTACCCACCTGGCGCAATTCCTGGCCGCCATTAAAATCGTTGTTTTGAAAATATTGCGGAACGTTGCTTTCGTAAATCTTTATAACGGTTACATCAACCGCTTTAAGATTTACCGCTTCAAAAGGCATCATCAGTTTGCCAGAGTCGGGGAGGATAACACCTTTTCCCGGGATGGTAACACCTGGCAACCTGTTTTCGAAAAACACATTAGCCGTATAGGTTTTCGGTATCTTTTTATGCGAAATATTTTCTACTCCTTCGTTCACAAATACGCTGTAATCTCCTTCAAGGCGCTCGGGCGCGTAAACTTTTACGGTGCTGCCTTCAATGGTATAAGCCGGGTCGGGTATGTTATTGATGCCTATGAGGCCGCTTAATTCCTGCCCGGCCATAATAGCATCAGAAAATTGCACCAGCACGTATTGATCATTATCCTGCACAGCACGCACGTTCAATACCTTAAAATCGCCAATAGCGGGCACATCAAAGTGCTGATCGCCTTTTTTATCTACATTAATACTGCTGCCATCCCAGTTAACTGTAAGCGGGGCCACGGTACCGTTTTCTCTTTTTAGACCGGTTATTTTAAAAGTATGCGTTTTTGCGGCGATGTTATGACCCCAGCTGATTTTTACAGGCGAGGCATAATTTACCATTATCATTTTTTCAACAAGGGTAGGGTCTTCTGTATCGGCAGTTTGTACCGATCCTTCCAGCTTCATTTCATCGGTAGATGTGCTGGTGGCAGTTTGGAGGCCATTAAAAGCTACGCTATAGTCGGGTTTTATAACCTGCAGACTAAACTTAAACTGGTTAAACCTGCCGGGAACGTCAATTAACTTACCTAGTTTAAAATTAACATTATAGCTTTTATCGGGATCGAGATTTTTATTGGGGCGAAATTCAATGGTGCGCGAATCTGTCCAGTAGGCTTTACCGCTTACAGATGGCGAAAGATCAAACAGATCGTTATCAACAGCTTCGTTTTGCTGGTGGGTAATCTGCACTGTACTTGCCAGGCGAATCCTTATTGGGCTTCCTTTAGAGATAACGCCGGTTGTATACGATTCGATGTACTTGCTAAAGGCAGGGTCGACCACATTTTTTTTCTGGCCATTAACGATAAGGTAAGCGATAACTAACACTACTGCGAGCGCAGTACCGAATGTAATTAAGCTTTTACGCTTGCGGAACCTGGTATATCCGTTCTCCATGAAATAGGTTTATTTATTTCATGAATGTATAAAATTTATAACAACAAATAATTAATTGAGAAATATATTTTCGGGGGTTATAGTATCATTACACCTGGTTTATTTAGCACCGGGAGCTTGATGAAATTCATCTCTACAATACTCTCAGGCAGGAAAATAAACTTTTTATCATAAATATTTGTGCCAATATAATAACTGAGCCAATACTCATTATTAAGGCCAAAGGTTTGCTCATCAATGGGCTCAATAAGTTTATAACCTTTGCTGTCAACCACCGGTATCATGTGTCTTAAAGTGGAGGTTTTTACCTGCTCTCCGTCTTTTTCGCCGTAACCTTTTGATGTAATGAGCACATTTTCTATAGGTTCGTTTTTAAGGTTGATGAGATATACGTACCAGATCTTACTCTCCACGCTCTCACGTTCCAACGCAACCGCGATGGCAATATCTTTAACGTTATTATCGGGGAGGTCTTTGATCATAATAGTTGATTGGGTTAAGTGGTTGATTGGGTTGGATTAAGTTAATTGGTTTACGACAAGGATAAATCTATCACCTTAATCCAACTCAATCAACTTCATCTAACTCAATCAACCAATACCTTATTTTTTCTTAGCCGGAGCCTTCTTTTTGGCCGGTGCTTTTTTAGCGGCCGGTTTTGCGGCGGCTACGGTTTTACCAAAGCGGCCTTTTTTAGCATCTTTTGGCATGGCATCGGCCAGGGCTTTGCATTCTTCAAACGTTAAGGTAAGCGGATCTTTATCCTTAGGGATCTTAACGTTTAGTTTGCCAAATTCAATATAAGGGCCCCAACGTCCGTTCAATACTTTTACTTCCGGATCTTCATCAAACGCCTTTATTAGCTTCTCAGCATCTTTTTTACGTTTAGCTTCAATCAATTCTATGGCTTGTTCTACAGTTACATCCAACGGATCTATTTCTTTTGGTAACGATACAAACGCGCTGTTATGGCTAATGTAAGGACCAAAACGACCAATGGCAACCTTCATTATTTTGCCTTCATATTCGCCAACAACTTTAGGGAGTTTAAATAACTCTAAAGCTTCTTCAATGCTAATGGTTTCTATGCTTTGGCCTGTTCTTAAGCTGGCGTATAACGGTTTTTCCTCATTCTCGTCAGAAGCATTTTCGCCAACCTGTACAAACGGGCCATAACGGCCAATACGTACCGATATTTTTTTACCACTTTCGGGGTGTACGCCTAGTTCGCGTTCGCCGGTAGCTTTATCAGCGGTTTCAATGGTGCTTTGTACAACTTTATGGAAAGGGTTATAAAAATCGTGCAGCATGGCTGTCCATTCTTTTAAACCCTGGGCTATTTCATCAAACTGTTTTTCTACGCTGGCGGTAAAGTTAAAATCAACAATTTCTTTAAAGTACTGCACTAAAAAGTCGTTTACCACGGCGCCAATATCGGTAGGGAATAGTTTACCGCGTTCGGCACCCGTGTTCTCCGTTTTTTGTTCTTTAACTATCTGGCCTGCTTTTAAGATCATTAATCTGAAGTTACGCACTTTACCTTCGCGCTCTTCTTTAACTACATAACCACGGTTTTGGATGGTAGAGATGGTAGGTGCGTAAGTAGACGGACGACCGATACCCAACTCTTCTAATTTTTTAACCAGGCTGGCTTCTGTATACCTTGCAGGTGGCCGGGAGAAACGTTCTGTAGCTGACATTTCCTGCAAAGCCAAACGCTGACCGCGGGTTAATGGTGGCAGCATAGCATTTTCGCCATCCTGTTGCGGTTCATCCTCATCGTCATTCGATTCGAGGTAAACTTTCAGGAAGCCATCAAACTTCATCACCTCGCCGTTAGCGGTTAAATCCTCTTTACGGGTTGATATACTGATTTTTGCAGTGGTTTTCTCAAATTGTGCTTCACTCATTTGTGAGGCAATAGCACGTTTCCAGATCAACTCATACAAACGTTTCTCGTTAGATTCGCCGTTGATAGTATGGTTATTGAAATAGGTTGGCCTTATCGCTTCGTGAGCTTCCTGAGCGCTGGCGTTTTTGGTTTTATATTTTCTGAGCTGATGGTATTTTTCGCCATAAGCCGATTCAATTTCACTTTGTGCCGCGTTTAATGCCGTATCAGATAAGTTTAACGAATCTGTACGCATATAGGTGATATAACCTGCTTCGTACAACCTTTGGGCAACCTGCATGGTACGTGCAACAGAGTAACCAAGTTTTCTGCTGGCTTCCTGCTGTAAGGTTGAGGTTGTAAAAGGGGCGGCCGGCGAACGTTTGGCTGGTTTGGTTTCCAGCGAGCGCACATCAAAATCGGCAGCTATACAATCCTGTAAAAATTTCTCGGCATCTTCCTGTTTGGCATAGCGCTCGGCAAGTTCGGCCTTAAAAGCTTCTTTGCCGGTACCAAATATGGCTACTATTTTAAAAGCTGCTTCTGATGTAAATTTATTTACCTCACGTTCCCTGTCAACAATAAGCCTTACAGCCACAGATTGTACACGGCCCGCAGATAGTGATGGTTTTACTTTTTTCCACAAAACAGGGGAGAGCTCAAAACCCACCAACCTGTCTAATACCCGGCGTGCCTGTTGTGCATTCACCAAATTGTAGTCGATTTTACGTGGCGTATCTATGGCCTTTAAAATAGCCGGTTTGGTGATCTCATGAAAAACGATGCGTTTTGTAGTGGCATCTTTTAAACCTAAAGTATCAAACAAGTGCCATGATATGGCTTCTCCCTCGCGGTCCTCATCCGATGCCAGCCAAACCATTTCTGCTTCTTTAGCTAACTTCTTTAACTCGCTAACTACCTGCTTTTTATCGGCAGGCACTTCGTATTTTTGAGCGAAATTATTAGCTATATCAATCGCATCTTCAGACTTTACCAAATCGCGGATATGCCCGTAGCTCGACTTTACAACAAAGTCTTTACCTAGGTAACCTTCGATGGTTTTGGCTTTCGCCGGAGATTCAACTATCAGTAAATTTTTGGCCATTTAAGCAGTTATTTTTTGCAAATAAAACATAAAGAAAGCGAAACGCCAATTAGTTTTGCTAAAAACGTTGGAATATTTGAAAGCCGGAATACTGTAATGTTACCTTAGATGCGCAGAAATGTAGCCATATTAAAACGCTAAAATGCCGGATCTTGCAATCGATAGCACTGTGGCGTTTTAACTCAATGCGCTTTTGAAAGTATGTATTACATTAAAAAGCCGCCACCCAACAGGTCGTTGCCTTCATAAAATACGGCCGACTGGCCTGGTGCTATGCCCGATACATTGTGGTGAAAATCAACCTTCATGTGTTCGCCCATTTGTACAATGCTGCTGGTAGTGCCGGCGTCTTTATAGCGGATTTTGGTAATAGCTTCAATAGGTTGGGTAATACTGGCGTACTTAACCAGGTTAAGGTTTTTAACCCAGGCTTGTTTGCGCTCCAATTCATCGGCAGTACCTAAAACTACAGTATTGGTAGTAGGATCTATATTGGTTACAAACATGGGCTGGCCCAAAGCAATGCCCAATCCTTTACGCTGACCTATAGTATAGAATGGATACCCCTGGTGTTTGCCCACTACGGTGCCATTTGCAAGTACAAAGTTGCCGCCGGCTACACGTTGTTCCAGGTCTTCTACTTTATGTCTTAGAAACGATCTGTAGTCGTTATCGGGCACAAAACAAATTTCATAGCTTTCGCTTTTGCCGGCAAGTTCAATTTGGCCCATATCCAAAGCCATTTGCCTGATCTCGGGTTTTGAAAAACTACCTAAGGGGAATTTGGTACGCGCCAGGTTTTTTTGAGATACTCCCCAAAGCACGTACGACTGATCTTTATTTTCGTCTTTACCTTTCGATATTACATAACGGCCGCTATCCTGCAAGCGGATATTGGCATAATGGCCTGTTGCAATAAATTCGCAATCAAGTTTATCGGCACGTTTTAGCAGAGCTTCCCATTTAATGTGGGTGTTACATAATACACATGGATTAGGAGTGCGGCCGGCCAGGTATTCGTCAACAAAGTTATCGATCACAAAATCGCCAAACTCGCTGCGGATATCTAGTATATAATGCGGAAAACCGTACCCCACAGCTAAAGCGCGGGCATCATTTATACTGTCCAGGCTGCAGCAACCGGTTTCTTTAGAGCTACCGCCCGCCGATGCATAATCCCAGGTTTTCATGGTGAGGCCTATTACTTCATAGCCCTGCTCATGCAGCATCACTGCCGCTACAGAACTATCAACACCACCACTCATTGCCACTAAGATCCTTCCATGCTTACTCATAATGGGCGCAAAGATACAGTTTTGTGTTTTATGTTGATAATGGGGATAGGTCAGGATAGGGCAATATTTAAAAAGTATCAAACAGGTAAAGACTTTAAACGTAGAATACTTTGATAAAGATGAACCGGTTAACTGTTGCAATATTGGTAATACTCAAAAAACTATAGTTAATCAATAGTTAATTTGTATTGATATTGAGTTTGTTGTATATTTTATATGGAGTTTTTATTTGAATTTGGCGACAATAGAGGCAAAGCCAACCGACATATAAAATTAAAGCCCATTGCGCTGCAACGGGCTTTAATTTTCAGAATTAATTAGGGGTATCAGTATCAAATAAATTTTAGTTTGATATGATAAGGTTAACCCTTTTTACTCAACCATTGCTTAATACGTGAATTAAGCAATATACCTATCACCGTGCAGGCAACTAACAGGTATACGATGAAGATGTGCTCTGGCATTTTCTCTTTGTTTATAATTTGCGATAAATGTAACGGGAATGATACAGATACTGCAAGCGTTTTGAAAAATAAATATTCAACCAATTGGGAAGAAAAGTCAGGTAACTGAACTGTTAGTAATACCTGGATATTATATTTTGAAGAAAGCGAAGAGAAATTTATACCACCGAAAATCCTTTTTTAGAAAATGAACAAAAAAAACGCAAAAAAAAGTGTTTTTATAGCTGAAATTCGCCGTTTTAAGGAAGTGTTACGCTAACACTATTTCAATGTTAAAACATATTTTTTGCTATTTTTTTAACTATTAAATGTACCGTTGACTATTCTAAAGCTTTTGCCACTGTTTATTAAAATAAACGTAAAAATGAAATCGTCTATTGTAACATTCAAATTACAATATAAATTTGCTTTACCCTAATTAATTTATAAAATGATAAGCCAATTAACATTAGAACAGAAGTTGCAGGGCGTAATCCTGATGATCATTTGTTTTGTGGCCGTTGCCAACTACTTAATTAAGTAAGTACTAACACACAGGAAACAATTAAGGTGCCTTTTTGGGGGCACCTTTTTTTATGGAATAAACTTTTGCAATACTAGTAATACATGCACGTTATTTAACGCTTTGCTTTATAAAGCCCCTTAAGTATTTTGAACTTAAGTTTTGTTATGGATTTCTAGTCTGCCCATCACCTTTAACTATCCATTTGTAACTTGTAAGCTCCTCAAGCCCCATAGGGCCGCGTGCATGCAGCTTTTGGGTACTGATACCTATCTCGGCCCCCAAACCAAATTGAGCGCCATCAGTGAACGCTGTTGATGCGTTAGCGTAAACGGCGGCCGCATCAACGTCGTTTAAAAAGGTGGCAATGTTATCAGCATCCTCTGATATGATAGCTTCACTATGTTTTGAACTGTTGGCAGCTATATAGGCTAAGGCATCTTTAAAACTATTAACAGTTTTAACTGCCATTTTCATAGATAAAAACTCGGTACCAAAATGTTCTGGCTGTGCTTTGTGCAGTAAATATGCCGGATAGTTGGCTGTTAATACTTCATAAGCCTGTTCATCGGCAAAAAGTTCAACTTCTTTTTCTTTAAGAATATGGCTTAGTCTTGGCAGGTCATTTAATCTATCAGCATGAATAATTAAACAATCCAGCGCGTTGCACACGCTTACACGGCGTGTTTTGGCGTTAGCAATGATCTCTGCGCCTTTTTCAAGGTCGCCACTTTTGTCAAAGTAAGTATGTACAATACCTGCACCTGTTTCTATTACCGGTACTTTACTGTTATCCCGTACAAAATCAATAAGTGATTGACTGCCCCTTGGTATCAGCACATCAACATAACCAACTGCATTTAACAATGCCGCTGTTGCCTGGCGCTCGGCAGGCAATAAGGTTGCTACATTGGTATCTATCTGGTGTTTGGCAAGCACTTTATGAATTAGGCCAATAATTGCCCGGTTGGAGTGATCTGCGTCGCTGCCGCCTTTTAAAATACTGATGTTGCCGGTTTTGAAGCAAAGTGCAAATACATCAAATGTAACATTAGGCCTGGCTTCGTAAATTACACCAACAACGCCAAGCGGTACACGTATTTTTGAGATAGAAAGACCATTAGGCATGTGGGTTTCCGAAAGCTGTTTACCCAGGGGGCTATTCAGATTGGCCACGTTGATCATATCGCCGGCAATGGCTTCCATGCGGGCGGCGGTAAGTTTTAACCTGTCGTATTTCGGATCTTTAGAATCCATCAAAGCAAGGTCTTTTAGGTTTTCGGCTAAAATCAGGTCGGTTTGGGCAATGGCTTCGGCGGCCACATCATGTAAAACCTGGTTAATAAGGGCAGGAGCGAGGACTGGTTTACGACCAGCTGCCCGCGCGTTCTCAAAATATTGCTTATAACTCATTGTTAGCCTTGTAAATAAAGATAATCATAATGTACCAAAGGTTTCTGGTTTTTTTGACCGATGCGTTCTTTGGCTTTATCGGCACCATATTCGGCAATACCAAGGCCTATCAGCTTATGGTTTTCATCTATTAACTTAATAATATCGCCTTTTTTAAAGTCGGTAATTACTTTAACAATACCAACAGGAAGCAAGCTGGTAGCCTTGCTGGAGATAAGCGCATTTTTAGCCCCTTCATTAACCAGCACCGCTCCGGTAGCAGCAATTTCAGAGTGGGCTATCCATTTCTTTTTACCCGATGCCGTTTTATTAGGAATAAAACGGGTATGGATCACTTTGTTATCCAGTACATCAGTTAATATATTATCCCGCTTGCCGTTGGCTATATGCACCGCGATGCCCAACTGAGCTGTTTTTTGCGACATAGTTGATTTGGTGATCATTCCACCACGGCCAAACTGCGATTTACCCGACGAAACAAATTCGGCAAAATCAACCACCGAACCTGCTACCTCTTCAATTACCGCCGAACCGGGCGCTTTAGGATCGCCGTTATAAATGCCGTCGACGTTGGTTAGCACAATTAATGCCTGGGCGTTTAGCATCGAGGCTATTAAACCGGCCAGTTCATCATTATCGGTAAACATCAGCTCGGTTACCGATACCACATCATTTTCGTTAACAACTGGTATCACCTGGTGCTGCAATAACAGATCAAGGCAGTTTTTCATGTTTAGATAATGCATCCTGTCTCTGAAATCCTCTTTGGTAACCAATACCTGCGAGCATAAGATATCAAACCGTTCAAATAGCTGCGAGTAGGTGTTTATTAGCTTTACCTGGCCTATGGAGGCTAAAAGCTGCCTTGCCGCAATGGCATCATATTTCTCAGAGATGGTGATTAAACTTCTGCCAGATGCAACCGCCCCCGACGATACCAGGATCACTTCCTTACCTTGTTTTTTGATAGCGGCTATTTGGCCAACCAGGTGTTCTATACGTTGCAGGTCGGGCAGGCCGTTTTCCTGGGTAAAAACATTGGAACCGATTTTAATAATGATGCGCTGGTAATTGAAAGACATTGTTATATAATAGTACAGGTTGAGCCGCCAATATTACAAAATTGACGGGGAAGAGCAGGCGATTATTTGAAAATAAATCCACTAATATGGTAGATTTTATAGATGTATCCGGAAAATTTGGCGACAAAATCGAGAAAAAACAAGAAAAATGTTGACACCAGACAATTATTTTATATTTTTGTCGACTAACTCCATAGACTATGTATCATATTTACTCAATTATTACCCCTAATCAAAATACAATACAGCTCTTCAATATATGTTGTTGTTGATAGTACCCACCCTACATCTATCCGCATACCGTTGTTCAACACATATATTTAAAAACCCCACTAACCCTTTTCATGAAAGCAATTATAAATTCATTTAAACTTATTGCGCTCTTTATTTTCCTTGTCCCGGCAATAAGTCATGCCCAGCTTAATGGTTCTTATATCATAAGCGGTATTGTTAAAGACGATCACGGTCAGCGCCTGTTGGGTACTACCGTTAGCATCAAAGGTACCACCAATAGTACCGCGTCTGATAGTACCGGTAAATTTTCGTTAACTACCAGTGTTAAACTACCTTTTACGCTGATTTTTACCGCGGTAGGATTTCAGCCCCAGGAATTTTTTGTTAAAAATGCCAATAGCGCTTTAAATATCCAATTAAGCAGTCAATCATTATTAATTAATGAGGTGGTTGTTACTGCCTCTCGTAAAGAGGAGAAACTATTACGCTCACCTGTAGCTATTGAAAAGCTGATTATCAACGCGTTAAAACAATCGCCTGGCCCAAGTTTTTATGATGCCCTGGAAAACGTAAAAGGTGTGCAGATGACCACCACCAGCATCACCTTAAAAGTACCTAACACTCGTGGTTTTAACAGCCCAAACAATTTTAGGTTTATGCAGCTGGTTGATGGTGTTGATATGCAATCGGCTACGTTAGGTGTGCCACTAGGTAATGCCATTGGCCCAACCGAGCTGGATATTGCCAGTATTGAAATTACGCCGGGCGCTGCCGCCGCGCTATACGGTACAAATGCCATTAACGGGTTATCTAACTTAATCACCAAAGATCCTTTTAAATACCAGGGACTTAGTTTTTACCACCGCGAAGGTATAAACCACGTAGGTAACGATCCTTTAGGTGCCAGCACGCTTACCGAAGATGCTTTAAGATACGCCAAGGCCTGGAATGATAAATTTGCCTTTAAATTGAATGTAAGCTATATGCAGGGTAAAGACTGGCAGTCTGATACCCGTAACGATCAAAACCCATACTACCTTAAAACGGCCAATCCCGGCTTCCCCGCCCTTACCGGAACAAGCAACGCTGCTTATGATGGCTGGAACAAATATGGCGATGATGCCCTTGCCGGTAGCAACACCGTTGTTGTAAAAGGCCTTACCGTTGATGGTAAAGCAATGCCAGGCCTTACCGTTGCCCGTACCGGTTATAACGAGGTTGACCTGGTAAATCCTAAGGTAACCAACCTGAAACTGGATGGTACCCTATCTTATAAATTAACACCCAATACTATATTATCATACACCTATCGCTATGGTAGATTGGATGGTGTTTTTCAGCGCGGTAATAAGATCTCGTTACAGGGAGCTACCGTACAAAACCATAAAGTGGAGTTAAAAGGTAAAGAGTTTTTGGTGCGTGCTTACGAGTCGATAGAAAATACCGGCAATTCATTTAACGTAAAGCCATTGGCCGATAACCTTGATCTGTTTCATGCCAGTAATTCTGTTTGGGGTACAACTTTTAAAAATGCTATAACCTCCTATGGCGCGGCTAATGGCGGATTAACGACAGCAAATTTTGCTGCGGCGGAGCAAGCCGCACGTGCAGCAGCTGATGCCGGAAGGGTAGTTCCTGGCACACAAGCCTTTAATGCCTTAAGAAAAACGATCATCGGTATTAATAACTGGGATATTAAATCGAGCCTGATACCAAACGCCCCTGCTACAGGTGGTGCGGCATTGGTTCAAAAAAGCCACATGTATAACGCCGAGGGGCAATGGGATTTAACAGACAGGGTTAAAGTTGTTGACCTGTTGGTTGGTGCCGATGTACGTGTATATAGTATTACTCCCGATGGTAATAACTTTGTGGATTTTAGCCGCCCTATTGCCGATAGAAATACTGCTTTGGCCGATGGTACATTTGGTAAAGATGTGATCTACAAAAAATATGGTGCCTTTACCCAGGTTACCAAAACCTTTTTTGATGAAAAATTAAAGTTATTCGGTTCTATCAGATGGGATTACAATCCTTACTTCGATCCTAAGTTTACGCCACGTTTGGCCGCTGTTTATACGTTGAACGAGAATCATAACTTTAGGTTTACATTCCAAAACGGTTACCGTTTCCCATCGCTGTTCGAAGCATTATCTTACGTAAACAATGGCCGTGTTAAACGTGTAGGTAGCTTGCCATTTATTAATGATGGATTAGGTTACTTAGGTAATAGCTACACACAAACTTCGGTAGCCAACTTTAACTCGGTAGTAAATGCCGCCGGCGGTACAGATCAGGCCGCGTTAGCTAACAAAAACCTGCTTAAAGTGGCCGATTTGCCACCTGCACGCCCAGAGCAGATCACTTCGTACGAAGTTGGTTACAAAGGCATAATATTAGATAATAAGGTATTTATTGATGTTGATGCCTATACCAACCGTTACGATGGCTTTTTGGGCCAGGTGCAGGTGTATGTACCAAATGGCGTACAGGTTGGTTCTAATGCTGCCGTATTAGCCATGCTTGATGTTAACCGCGACCCAACTACAGGTACTTCCAGCAACGCTGCAAGCCAGGGCCAGGCCAGGTATCGTGTGTATACCAATGCAAAAAATATTTACCATAACTACGGTTCATCGGCAGGTATCAGCTATAACTTTTATAAAAGATATACCGTATCGGGCAACGTAAGCTTTAACAAACTGAAAGCTCAAACAACATCTGATATTTTTGTTACAGGCTTCAATACCCCACAATGGTCGGGCAACGTATCATTCGGTAACCGCGAGATAGCAAAAAATGTAGGCTTTAACATTGTTTACAAATGGCAACAGGCTTACCTGTGGGAGAGCCCGCTGGTAACCGGCAATGTACCTGCAATTGGTACATTTGATGCCCAGGTTACTTACCGCGTACCGGCATATTATGCAACATTTAAAGTAGGTGCAACAGATATTCTTAACAAACGCTATTACCAATACGCAGGTGGCCCAACAATTGGTGGCCTGTATTATGTATCGGTTACGCTAGATGGATTGTTAGCGGGTAAAAATAACTAACAGGTTTTAATACCGATTGGAGAAGCAGATGAGGGCAACCTTATCTGCTTTTTTTGTTTGATAAATGTGGATGTGGCACTTCAAGGTTCGAAATAAGTTTCAAATTTAAAGATTGAACTTGTAGTGCCAATTTGTATTTCAGGATAATATTTTATATCTACTCATGACCTATTTTCAAACTAATCATTTGTCATCCTGGAACGCGGTGAAAAAACTATTATTTGCAATGTCTATTGGATCTGTATAGTAGGCGAATAGATCCTTCGTACCTCAGGATGAACTGTGTTTAAAAGCAAATATTATTTGAATAATTTTCATTGTATTTAGTTTTTTGCGTTGCGATAGCAAATGCCTGCTTAAGCAGTTTATT
>NZ_JACHCR010000036.1 GCF_014205845.1 Mucilaginibacter cryoferens | reverse complement strand
CCTGCTACGGCAATTGATGCTTCCTGCTGGTTGCCATAAACGCTTACCGGCAGCTTCTCGTACCGGGTCTCTTCCAATAAATTTAATCGGGCCATGGGATGGGGTTGAATTTGGTTGAAAACAAATATATCAGATATTTACATAGCGCACCTATTATTTTAACTTTTGTAAACGCCCAACAAATAGTAATTTAACCGGATGTTACCGTTAAACCAAAATTTGCAAAAGCTTTTTGATATTGCTCAAAAGCCAACTAAAACCATTATCGGATTAATGTCTGGCACATCATTGGATGGCCTGGATATTGCCCTGTGCCGGTTTACTGGCAACGGTTTGCAAACCCGGTTTAAACTACAGCAGTTTATAACTATTCCTTATCCCGAAAGTTTTAAAGCGGATGTGCAACAGGTATTCGCTAAGAAAACTGTAAATCTGGAAAAGCTGACTTTACTGAACGCTTATATAGGGAATTATCATGGTAAACTGGTATTGCAGGCCCTTTCAAAATGGAACATCGACCCCGATATGGTTGATCTGATAGCCAGCCACGGGCAAACCATTTATCACGCGCCTAAAAGATTACATAAACAGGAAAGCTATCCTAATGCCACCCTACAAATTGGTGATGGCGACCACTTGGCCGTAAAAACCGGCATACTCACTATAAGTGATTTTAGACAAAAGCATATAGCGGGTGGTGGTGAAGGTGCACCATTAGCTTTATATGGCGATGTGTTGCTGGGGAGCAAGCCGGGAGAAGAAAGGGTTTTGCTAAACATTGGAGGTATAGCCAACTTAACCTATTTACCTGCCGATGGTGATACCCGTAAGGTATTGTGTACGGATATTGGCCCTGGTAATACATTGATAGATGCTGCCTGCCGCAAATATTTTAATAAGCCGTTTGATGAGGACGCTAACATAGCCAATAGCGGCAAAGTAAATGACCATTTGCTTGCCGCCTTACTCCATCATCCGTTTTTTAATGAAGCGGCGCCAAAAACCACCGGGCCAGAGTTGTTTAACCTGGCGTTTGTTGAGGAGGCAAAGCAGCGGTCGGGAACAGGTAACATAAATAACGAAGACCTGGTAAGTACGTTAAGTGTTTTTACATCCGTAACAATTATAAATTTTATTAAGGTTAATATTAATACGAATGGCCTTAACATATTTATAAGTGGTGGCGGTGCCAGAAATCCATTTGTGGTAGACCAGTTAAAACAGGTATTTACAAATGTTGAAGATACCGGCGGTTTAGGCATCGATCCGGATGCTAAAGAGGCAATATTATTTGCTTTGTTAGGAAATGAAGCATTATGCGGCGAACCTGTGGCTATAGGAGAAAATCCGGAAGTTTTGATGGGAAAGCTCAGTTTCCCCTTTTGAAGATATGATAGCAACATCAAAACAAAACATATAATTCAGTACTTTAGAGTAATATGCTACCATTACTCATCTCCGAACAAATACGCCAGGCCGATGCCTTTACTATAGCCAATGAACCGATCTCATCTATCGATCTGATGGAACGGGCCTCGAAGGCATTTGTAGGTTGGTTTATTAATCACTTTCCGGATAAAAGTAAAAGTATTTCTTTTTACTGTGGTACCGGTAATAATGGGGGAGACGGGCTTGCTATTGCCCGCCTGCTTAAAGACCATCAATATAAAAACATCAACGTTAAAATTGCCCGGTTCAGCCAAAAGGAATCAGAGGATTTTACCGCGAATTTTTATAGGTTACAAAAAACGGGTATTGATATAACCGAAATAAATAAAGGAGATACCCTGCCCATCGAAGAAAGCGCTATAATAATTGATGCCCTGCTTGGTAGCGGACTAAATAAGCCGCTTACCGGCAACTATGAACGGCTGGTTAAACATATTAATGATCTTGATAGAACCGTAGTTTCTGTTGACGTACCAACCGGTTTTTTCTCAGATGGTGAGATATTGCCCGATGCCACAGGTATAAAGGCCGATCTGGTGATCACATTTCAGCAACCGAAAATCAACTTTCTGTTACCCGAATCAGCACGCTATATTAATTGCTGGGAAGCCGTGAGCATTGGCGTTAATGAGAAGTTTGTACAATCATTAAACTCACCCTACCAGCTTACCGAAGAGAAAGATATTCGCGGAATGCTAAAGCCGCGACATCGTTTCAGTAATAAGGGAACTTATGGGCATGCGTTGATCATTGCAGGGCAGGCAAAAACGATGGGAGCGGCGTTACTAAGTGCTTCGGCAGCTGCACACGCCGGTGCCGGTTTAACAACTGCTTGCGTGCCCGAAAGCGGATTGACAGCATTGAATAGTTATCTGCCCGAAATTATGGCCATTATACGTAATGAAAGTGAATCGCCGGAGATTGAATGGGATAAGTTTAATGCCATTGCCATTGGTCCGGGTTTGGGGAAGGGAAGTGATGCGATAAAATTATTATCTGCCGTTATAAAAAATCATAAAAAGGTCTTAGTTGTAGACGCTGATGCGCTTAATTTATTGGGCGAGGATAAAAAATTATTGAAAAGATTGCCGGCCGGGAGTATCTTAACCCCGCACATGAAAGAGTTCGACCGCTTGTTTGGAGATCACAAAAGCTGGTGGCAAAGGCTGCAAACAGGGCTGATAAAAGCTAAGGAACTAAATATTTATATTGTTTTAAAAAACGATTACACCATCACTATAACGCCGGATGGCAAATGCTATTTTAATTCAACCGGTAATGCTGCGATGGCATCGGCAGGCATGGGCGATGTGCTTACCGGGGTAATTGTAGCATTATTGGCGCAAAATTATTCGCCGTTAGATGCTTGCATTATAGGGGCTTATATTCACGGCAAAGCAGGTGATGAACTGGCTTTACCTAACAGGCTTAATGTAGTATTGCCGGGCAAGCTTGTTGCTCAATTGCCGGTTACCATGGCAAAGTTGATGGCATAAAAAAAGGATGCAAGTATCATACATCCTTTTTTATTAACTATTAACTGATCTTATAAAGAACTAAATACTCATGTTTATGAGTTAGATTCATCACTTTAATTTCGTTACTCCACAGGTTCTGTTTTAATCTAACTGGTTATAAGACGTTCGAAGCATCCTAATAGTTACAAAAAAACGAATAAATGGTTTGAATTATTGTTAAATAACCGTTAAATAATTTATAAAATGGATATTACGTTAACAAAAATAGCCTCAAAAGGCAAAATATATAAGTAATTATATATAAACAAGCCTGTTATACAGACGTATAACAGGCTTGTTTATATATTTTAGTACAAAAAGGGTCTTTTTTATTTAAAACTTGCCAATAACCATCATTTGGTCCATAGTTGGGTTAACACTGCCGCCACGCGGCTCAAGTGTTACCGCAAATGCATCTGCCGAAGCCAAAGACTTCATCTCTTTGATATTGGTAACCGAATCTGTAGCCGAGTCAAATACGCCCAGGTCAACAGGTTTACCACCTACAAGGGCCCAAAGCTGGTATTGGTGTTCTTTATCATTCACCGGCATCTTCATGTTGGCCAGATCAATGATCACTTTTTTCTGAACCGGACTAAATGCCACAGTTAAGAGCGAAGTGGGTGTTTTTGGAGTTCCTTTTAACCTTATCAGTTTATATGATGTATCACGAAAAACGCTCAACTCTTTGTCCATCAGGTTAACCTGGTTGGCAAAGTGCTGCTTATCTGCCTGTAAGGCAACCAGCTGGCTGTTTGAATCAGTTAATTTACTGTTAACATCTACCAGCGCTACAGAACTTGCTATCAATAAGGCAAAACTTGCCGCAAACGCGTATTTATAAAAATTATTTTCCTTTTTGCTTGCCGGTAAGGCTACAATATTATTTTCTTCTTCGTATGAGTCGTTTTCGTTGTGCAGAGGTGCGGCTGTAAAAATATTATCATCAGCTAAATTTGTAAGTAGGCTGCCTAATACGCGGCTACGTAAATTCTCAGATGGTTCAACTGCGTTTTCTTTTGCATAAAACTCCATTGATAGCTCTATTTCATCCAATTCGGTTTTTATTTCCGGATGTTTTGAAGCCATCTCCTCCACCTGGCGCTTTTCGTCGGGGGTAATATCCCCCAGAACGTAAAGTTCCAGTATCCCTGTTTCGATATATGCTTTTAAATCTTCCACTTTCAATTAAAATGTTTTCTGAGTTCCTGTATGCCCATTCTCAACCTGGTTTTAATAGTACCCAAAGGGATGCCTAATTCTTCGGCGGCTTCCACATGTGTGTACCCTTTAAAATAAACCAGATCGATGATTGATTTTTGGTCAGGCTTTAAAGTCTGAACTAAATCTTTAACACCCATCAACTCAGGCTTGTAAACTGTATTCCTTTGCTCGTCTATGAAAGTTACGTTATTTTCAATCTCCTGGTTTTTATTTTGATTCTTAAAATCTTTTGATCTGATCTTATCTATCGCGAGGTTACGCGCAATATTAACCATCCAGGTAAATAAACGGCCTTTCTCGGTACTATAGCTCGAAAAGGAATGCCAGATTTTTACGAAAGTTTCCTGTAAAATATCTTCTGCAACGGCGGTATCAATAACAATGCGGGATATAACACCATACAATGAGGACGAATACATGTCGTAAAGCGCCTCTACGGCAACTTTTTCATGATTCCTCAGTGCAAGCACCAGCTCGTCTTCTGAAAGTGATATTTTTTGTTTCTTACTCAACAGGGTGAATATATAAAGGAAATGTCATATTTCAAACAAGTGTTTTTCGGCATGGTAAGATGACCTTACCAATGGGCCGCTTTCTACATATTTAAAACCCTTATCAAGGCCAATTTGTTTTAGCCTGGCAAACTGATCCGGATGAATCCAATCCAAAACCGGGTGGTGGTTACGGGTAGGTTGCAGATACTGGCCCAGTGTAAGGATATGAACACCAGCTGCAAGTAAATCGTCCATGGCTTCTAACAAATCGTCTTCGGTTTCGCCCAGGCCAAGCATAATGCCCGATTTTGTGCGCAAACCAGCAGCCGATACATGTTTTAAAGCTTCCAGGCTCCTATCATATTTAGCTTGTATGCGTACTTCTTTGGTTAAACGCCTTACGGTTTCCAGGTTGTGCGATACAACCTCGGGGCGGGTTTCTAATACGCGGGCAAGGTTATCCCAGTTACCTCTAAAATCGGGCAATAGGGTTTCTAAAGTAGTGTCGGGGCTTTCGCGGCGGATGGCATTGATGGTTTCGGCCCAAATGATGGAACCGCCATCTTTAAGGTCATCGCGGTCTACCGAGGTTATAACACAATGCTTTACCTGCATCAGTTTTACCGATGTGGCTACCCGGTTTGGCTCATCAACATCAACGGCTAAGGGCCTGCCGGTTGCTACAGCGCAAAACGAGCAGGATCGGGTACAAATATTACCCAATATCATAAAGGTTGCCGTACCGGCTCCCCAGCACTCGCCCATATTTGGGCAGTTACCACTTTCGCAAATGGTGTGCAGTTTATGTTCATCAACTAAACCGCGCACGTGTGCATATTCTTTTCCAATAGGGAGCTTTACCCTAAGCCAATCGGGCTTGCGTTGGGTTTGGCTCGCAGCAGGAACTACCGGCAATTCAATCATGTTACAAATGTAGTTAAAAACCGTATAACCAATTATATGCTTACGGTTAGGTTGTAATAATTATTACAAAGCTTTGATGTGCAGATATGCAGATTTCAGATGTGCAGATTTTTGGGCAGGTGTTCGGTTTTTTATTACACCGTTCGGGTGTTCGGGGATGAACGCTTAATGTATTGATGATTAGGCTGTTAAGTGTTCGGCAGGTTTGGGTGGTGCCGCAAGGGGCTGGTTACGAATGTCTTGCCATCTAAAATACATCTATTCTGCTAAAACTTGCGCGCATAGCAAAACCGTGCACCATATTAGTGTTGCATTATAATAAGTGGGGCAACATTGATTTTTAGCTTAAAACACTCAGTGCTTCTTCAACTGAAATTGCGCCGTGCGATTGGTCGAGCACGCACTCGCCGTCTTTGATGAGGAGCAATTGTGGCGACTCGTGGTGCACATCGAAAAGTTGGGCGGTTAACGCAGATAGATCGCGGTATTTGATGAGATCTAAAAAATAGAGGGGCATATCTTGGGGCAGGTCTTCCCAATCCAGTTCGAAACGCCTTTTGGCCATCATGCTGATAGAGCAGCGCGTGCTATGTTTAAAAATGAGGCTGTAGCCTTCATTTTGTTTTATCCCGTTTAGCTGATCTGCCGATTCGAGCAATATCCAGTTCATAATTTTTTTAAATGAGAATTAAGAATTAAGAGTCAGGAATCAAGACAGCTTCATTATTATAAAGCAAGTTTTTAATAAAAAGTACCAGGTTTTAAGGAAAAAAGCAAGAAAAATTTGGACTATGACCACTTTCTTATGCCTTTACCTTTTGTCTTAATTCCTGATTCTATCCTCTTGACTCTCCATCATCAACGTAATTATACCACAAAAACTGATAATAGTTTTCTACCGGTTATAAAAAATGACAATTGCCTGTTAGCGGCCGGCCTTAGGATACGAACCGTAAGCAGGGCATAATTTGTTGGAGCATGACGATATGCTGCCAACTGCAAGCGCTATAATAGCTATGTAAATTAATTTTTTCATCGTTTTTTACTCTTTACAGTTCAACGTAAATCAGCCTTTTAAGGTTGCGGCCAGTGCAGCCATTTTTATGGCCGTAATTGCGGCTTCATCGCCTTTGTTGCCATGTTTGCCGCCTGCGCGGTCAATAGCCTGTTGCTGGTTATCAGTTGTTAATACACCAAATATAACAGGTTTAGCATATTTTATGGCAACATTGCTTACTCCGTTTGCAACTGCATTGCAAATAAAATCAAAATGGCGGGTTTCGCCTTGTATCACACAGCCCAGGCAAATTACCGCGTCGGGCTTGCCGGTTTGCAGCAGCAGGTCGGCGGCAGATGTAAGTTCGAAACTGCCAGGCACCGGGTGCACAAAAATATTTTGCGGCAACGCGCCATTGGCTACCAGGCTATCATAAGCGCCTTGCAGCAGGGCATTGGTAATTTCGGCATTCCACTCGGCTACCGCTATGCCAAAGCTATAAGGCGCTGCCGATGGGATCTCGGTATTTGAAAAATCTGAAAGGTTTTTTAGTGAGGAAGCCATTTTTATTTCGGATTTGGGAATTGAGATTTCGGATTTATTTATCTCGGATGTTGGATTTTTGACTTGTAATTTGATATAAAAAACAGATGTCCAACTCCCGATTTGCGCAAAGGTAATATTACCAATTCACAAATCCGAAATCGAACATCCCAAATCCGAAATCTTTCTAAATTGATATGAAACAAAAAAATTCGATTCCTGATTCATTTAGCAGGCATATCACCACCAAATAAATCCGAAATCGAACATCCGAAATCCGATATCAAAAATTACAGTTTCGCATCAACACGAGCAATGTACTCGTCAATATTTTGTGCTTCGGCACTTTCCGGATATTCTGTTTTTATCCTTTTGTAAGCGTCGCTTGCCGATTTATTGTCTTTAGTTTCTTCGTAAACCAAACCTAATTTTTTTAGGTAAAGCGGCGAAAGAAATTTATTTTTTGCCTTATCTACAGCTTTGTTAAAATAAGTTGCGGCATTGCTGTAGTCTTTTAATTCTACATAGGCATCGCCGGTGCTACCAAACGCTTCGGCAGCAACCATGGTGTCGTCGCCACGGTAATTGTTTAAGCTTTCTATCGCTTTATGGTATTCGCCTTTGTTTAAGTAGGCAGAACCCAGGTAAAAATAAGCAAGGTTTGCAGCTTTAGTGTTGCTGTAGTCGTTAATTATTTTTTCAAATCCAGGATAGCTGGCATCGCCTTTAATGGCTTTATCCCAATCTTTTTGAGCCCAAAAATCCTGTGCCCTGTACATTTGGTCGGCTGCCTTAACTTCACGCGGACCTAGGTACACTTTAAGGTATAAAAAATAAATTACGATCAAAGCAATTACGGCTCCACTTATAAACAGTAAGCTTTTTTGGTTCTCGCGCACGAAGTTGCCACTCTGTCCGAAATTACTTTCCGGTGCTGCAACTTTGGTATTCGCCTGGGTTTTTGACATTGTTATAACAAAATTAAGTTTGCAAAGTTACAGTTTTCAAAATTTCTGGCAATAGCTTAGTGTTAATTATTTAAGGCCCTGTTTTTTGGGTGGTTCATTGGGGTAATTAGGTGGATGATTAGTTTGGTTATCGCTGTACCGTGTATCGCGATACCTGTTGCCTGGGCTGGTATTTTTTCGCTGCCGCAAGGCTCCTGCCTTGTGGCCCGCATGCAAGGTATGCGATATGCAATTCCCGCGGTAAGTTTCATCCGGGATTTTATATTTTTAGACAATTGAAAAAACATGTCGATCTATAGTACTGTCGGCACGTTTTAAAGACAATGCGCTATATAACTTTATATGATAAAAAACATATTTAATAATTCAATTTCGGCTAAAGTTAGGCGTTGGATTGTCTTTTCTTTAATTGTTGTTTTAATCTTGTTCACGATACTCATAATTATTGAAGATAATAAAGCTCAAAAGAAAATGCTTGATTGGGATTTTGCAGGGATAATAACAAATATCAAATTTAACTCAAAAGGAGCGCCTGACATAGTAGTTAACCATAAAACTTATTTTTTGCCGTCTTCTGAATGGCAAATTAATTTCAATATGCAAAAGGGAGACTCTATTGTTAAAAAGGCCGGCACGATAACTATTATAGTTTATAGAAAAGGACGTATGGAGCGAATCGTTTTCTAATATTTTATAGCAATCGTTTTCGCTGCCTAAAGCCTCCTGCCTTGTAGCCCCCATGCAAGGTATGCGATATGCAAATTCCGAATGTAAGCTTCATCCGGGAATTTATATTTTTAGACAATTTAAAAAATGGAGTTGCCATGTACTAAAGGTATGGCGTATACTTTGCATGGGGGCTACAAGGCAGGAGGCTTTAGGCAGCGAAAACGCTTGCGGGAGCTGGCATGTTTTTTACCTGTCAGCGGGGCATACGCGTGCGCCAGCAATGGAAACTAAATTTATAATAATTGAAAAATAAAAGCCATTGCCTGCGTACGCCAACCGAAGGGGATTCCGTGCTTTCTTTTAATTTTATCCCAATTTAAGTCTTGTTCAATTAAAGTAATGAATCTTATTTCTTTGTCAATCCAGAAATAAGATTTCCAATATTTATATCCTTCATTTTTTTGATATTCATTCAAAGAAATAACACTCCTGTTTTTCCGACAATATAAGGTTGCTTCTTCATAAGAACCATCAGTAGGGACTGGGGGAAAAAACTTGCCTTGCCTGCGCATTTGAACATAAGTTTCATCCCTTTTATGTAGTGTTGGCATGATTGATAAAAAATAAGGAATTGATTTACACGAGGCTATCTTTCTTTTTATAGGGGGCTTACAATAATTGAATTTTAAAGAAAACGCATCACCATTCTGCTTGTAGATAAGGAAACTTGCAATTAGGGTCCAACTATGATCAATTACCTTACAATTAGGCTTATCATCGCCTTTTACTTTTACAGAACATTCACCACAATATTGATGATAGTAAATGATTGTATCTATACCATTTCTCATCAAAGAGTCTCTTTGATGTTTAACCATTGCTGGCGCACGCGTGTCGCGTGTGCCCCGCTGCCAGGTAAACATTATGCAAGGTATACAATATGCAATTTCCGCATGTAAGTTTCATCCGGGAGTTTGTATTTTTAGACAATTGAAAAAATACAGTTGCCATGTACTAAAGGTATGGCGTACGGTTAGCATGCGGCGCACAAGGTAAGAGGCAACGAAAGAAAAATACTTGCGGTAGTGGGGACATTTAAAAGTTAGGTAGCTATGAGAAATAGAATCGATATCGTTCGGGATATTATCACTTATGATAGAAATTTTAAAAATTTAGATGATGAACTTTCCCAATACCCTTGGGATTTGCCTGAGCCGATAATAGAAATTACCGCTTCTGATATTATAAGAATTTTATACAAAGCGATAACCGGTAAAATTACATTTAAAGAATTGGAGGATTGGGCGAATTTAATAGAATGTAGAGATGATTTTAGTTTTCAGAACGAAGGATTAGAAGAAATAATTTTTCAATTAGCCAATCCAACATTAAATAATGAGATAGACAAAGGATCATTGATTAGTTTAGCAAGTAAGCTAGAAAGTCAACTCTAAGTAGAACTATTGCAACTCCCTGATGTAACCATTGCTGGCACATGCGCCACTTGGCTGTTGCAGAACGACGAACAGAAATTAAAAACTTAAAATCCTACTCATCAAGTGCCTGAAATTTTAATATTAAACTATTGCCGGAAACAAGGTAGCTTGTATACAAATGCCAGGACGTTAAATAACCATAAAACACAAAACATGCATTTTCTTTTATCGTTGAGTTGTGCAACGGTCACGGCACGCGTGCGCCAGCAATGGGGCGCTAAGGAGCTTACAGATGAGTAGGTTTATTCAAAAATCGGGCTACAAAACCAATGCAGTTAATTGTTATAGGTGTTTTTTAATATTAAACTGATGGCATTTTTTATTCTTTCCATTCCATCGGGGTGCAAAAGGTCTATTTCGCAAAATGTTGTGTCGGTTGATTTAGCATGTAATACCAGGTAATAAATGCCGGCTACCAGTAAGGCCGATACAGCCCTTAAATCAATGTTTTTTCCTTTCAGTTCTTTGTCAGACAGGGCAAAGAAATATTTACTGAGCAGTTCTCTTTCGTCACAAACTTCTTTCATGATCCGGGTACTCTGACTGATCTGCCATAAAACAATTTTTTGCATTTCTTCTTGGTTGAAGAAATAATCCATTTGGTTTTGTAGCAGGCACTCCAATATCGGCCTGGTATTTTCACCTTCGTTGTTTTTGATCATTTCAACAGCATCCCCAGAGGCGGCCAGCCAATAATCCTTACCTTTTACATAGGTTTCTATCAGGTTGTCAACCGTGCCGAAATAGATTGTAATCAGTCGTCTGCTTAAACCGGCAGCACTGGCAATATTGGTTGCGCTAAGTCCGGTATAGCCTTTGGTTTTAATGATCGATCCAACAGCCTCAATAAGTTTTTGGGTTGAGCGCTCTTTATCATTTGATGGCCCCTGATATCTCTTCTTTGTCATTAATATTTTTTTGGTGCCAACTAATTTATGCATTTTTTTATAACAGGGGCCATGTAGATGAGCGCGCTAAGCCAGGGGATATTCTTTCATCGGTAATTATTGGTCTTTGGTTATCCTTACTTTTTTATTTACATATTCAAATGCATTTAAAACCTTATCTAAGTGTTGGCGGGTATGCGTGGCCATTAAACTTGTTCTGATCCGGGCATCCTTACGTGAAACACCGGGATAAACGATAGCATTGGCGTAAACGCCGGCCTGCAATAGTAATCTGGCTACATCGCCGGTTTTATGCGCATCCCCAATTTTAATAGGTATAATAGGGGAGGCTGTGTTGCCAATATCCAGTTTCATATCTAACAGGCCTTTCTTATAATAGGCTACGTTATCGGCTAGTTTAATACGCCATTCGGGTTCTTCATCTATTAAATCGATGGCCACCAACAAGCCTGCTGCCGCCGGAGTAGAGGTAGAGGAAAATACCTGTTGCCGTGATTGAAATTTAAGGTAGTTAGCAACTTCGGGTTTGGCAATCACAAATCCGCCGATATGTCCGAATGCTTTGCTTAACGTTCCCGATATAATATCAACCTTGTTTAGCAAATTAAACATTTCAATGGCGCCCCTGCCTGTTTCCCCAAGAACCCCGATACCGTGGGCGTCGTCTACCATTAGATAAGCGCCATATTTTTTAGTCAGGTCATAAATTTCATTCATCCTGGCAAGGTCGCCGTCTTGTGAATATACACCGTCTATCACCACTAATCGGGTAAGGTATCTTGATTGGGCTTCGATCAAAGCCCTTTCCAGATGAAGAAGGCTGTTATGAGGAAATCGTTTAATCGTTGTTTCATATAACCCCTCATATACACTGGCATGAACGGCCATATCTACAATGGCGCAATCTTCCGCTTTCAGCATGGCCAATAAGGTAGAACTATTTGCCGTATATCCGGTTGTGTAAATAATAGAGGAGTCTTTTGGGCGATTGAAAAAGGTAGAAAGCTTATTCTCCAACTTTACATGATATTCATGGTGCCCCCCTATCAAGGGAGAAGCCCCGGCTCCGGTTCCGTATTTTTCTATTCCGGCAATTGCAGCCGCTTTTACTTTGGGGTGTTGGGTAAAGTTTAAATAATCATTTGAAACCAGGCTTACACACTTTTTGGGGTCTTTCTGAAAGGGCGAACTTACCCACATTTCGGGGCCGCAACCATTACTGGTTACAAAGCGGTAATTCATGTGTCCCTGGTCTTCCATGTAATCAGTAAAATCTTTAAAAATTTCGGCTTTCTGAAAAGCATTTAAATCCGGGATGTTTTCAAAGTTTTTAAATGTTGCTTTTTCAAAATCGATGTTGTGCTTTATTGACATAGGTATAGGAGTTAAGTTTATTCAAAAATATGAATTTTCCCACCAATGGGATAGTTTCAGGAAACATCATCGGAGTAATTTGAAAAGAGCCTTAGAATACAAACTTAATTGTCACATAGAAGTTACAAATAAGTTTTTCCCATGTGCGGGAAATTTATGTAGCTTTATTTTATAGTTAACTAATACTTAAATAATATGTCGATAAATCTACCAAAATGCCTTTTACTGCTTGCTTGTTTCTTCTCACTTACATTAACAATAAGTTGCAGGAAGGACGGAAAGTCGGGAAAAATAGTTACCATGAATGTAGCTCCTAAGTTGCTTATAGGAGGTGCAGCGCCACCGGCTTCTCCCAATAATCCGGATACTGTTTATTACTATAATATTATTGAAGATAATTCGAATCAAAAATATGTATTGGCTAAAGGCACAATTCAAGGTTTTGATTATGTGGAGGGTTATCAATACAAAATTAAGGTTCAAATTACGCCTTTAGCCAAACCAATGGCTGATGGCCCCATTGATACATATTCGCTTATCGAAGTATTATCGAAAACAAAGGTAGACGGACTATAAAAAACACATATTCTTCAAATAATTTATAAACATAAACCTGTTACATTATGAAAAAACTATCAATTTACTTATCAGTGATTTTACTCACAGCCCTGGGTGCCTGTTCTAAAAAGAATGGAATAGATGGCAAAAATGCAATACACCCGATAGATCCTATTGGTCCCGCCAGTAAAGACCAACTGGTTACACTTAAATCTGGTATTGTAGTAGAGCAAAAAGGGAATAATTATTATTGGGGAGGGGATATCCTATTATCATCTACCCAGTTAAAAGCGTTAGATGAGAGTGGTACATTATTCACAAAGCGCCCCGACTATATCGGCCCGGATACAACAATTAACCCCGTTTTCAATATCCCTATGAAAAGCGGCTCAAATAATGAAGCTGTGCCCAGGGCATTCAGTCAGTACCCTACAGCTTATAATATGTGGGCAATGGTGAGGTTTACTTATGATGCTAACCTGCCAGCCTGGTTAAAAAATGAAATTGCCGGTATATTAACACAAATACAAAACGAATCAAATGTTAGATTTTATAATGCCACCGGACAGCCGACCGTAGACCCTACTTATGGATTTGCGTATCCATACATTGATTTTTATTACGTTGGAAACTTAGATGCAAGTGATTCATACGTAGGTCGTCAGGGAGGTATGCAAAAAATAAACCTTGCCGATTTTGTACAATACCAACCCGGCGCAATCATACATGAAATTTGTCACGCTATTGGCATGTTTCATGAAGCGCAGCGCCCCGACCGCGACACATATGTTAATCTTAATACATCAAATTTGAAACCTAATGGATTAGCACAGTTCTCAAAAATAACCTCAAATTACTACATGCTGGGGACTTATGATTTCAACTCGATAATGGGCTATTCTTCTTTTACTTCCGGCATTAATGGTGTTTCAACGTTTGTTAACGATGTTAATCAACCTATGTATACCAAAAAAGATGGAAGTTATATTAACCAGGGCTATGATCTTTCAACTTTAGACAAATCATGGGTCAATACTTTTTACATCCCTTATATTGCCCGCTCTGATGTGTATGCTGAATTAGCTAATACGGTTTACAAACAAGATGGTACCGTTATGACAGCACAAGAGCGACTTAATCTGCAAGCACAGTTAAACAATGGTAATTCTACGCCACCTAATTGTTGCCGTATCCCTAATAATTTTTAATTTGTTGATCATACCTTAACCTTTATTTAGTAGCGGAAATTTTTCCGCTACTTTTTATTTTACGGGGCTGCAAAATATATCTGCGTGGTAAACCTTTCAAAAGTGCTGGTTATTACCGTAAAAAAGGTTGTTTTCCTTTTAGTTGCTCTCTTATGTTGTGTTAAATTTGCAAAAGGACAAAATAACCAATTTGCTTTTGCAACAGGCGCAGCAATTGATGTAAGCAATTTTCAATGGTCAATTGCGGGAAATTTGGAAGGAAAATCGCCTAATATTTTATCAGAATTAGTTTTTAAGAAAATAACCTCCTTAGGTTTTTATTTCGATGGTACATATAAGCCTTTAAAATATTTAGAACTAAATGGTTATTATCAAAGAAACGATGTGGTAAGCGGAAACGGGACAGATGCAGATTACCAAAACGATAATCGTACAAACGTATCATACAAAGAACCTTTTTCAAGCAATAAAGGGCAATTAGAAATTTTCGGGGCTGGAGGGAATTTTTATTTTTTATGCAAGGGTAATCTCAAATTTAAATCGGGAATTTCTTACGTCTCTACTACACAAAATTTTCAAATTCTTAATGCGGATTTTGGTAATTTAAACAGCACTTACAGCGCAAAATGGCAAAGTGCCAGGCTATTGGCCGGTGGTAGCTATAAGGTGATCGAAAGGTTGTCAGTTTGGGGTTCCTTATCTTACAGCTTAATAAAGTATAGCTCAAAAGCTAATTGGAATTTAATTGAGATATTCAGACATCCTGTTAGTTTCGAGCAACATGCTACAGGATACGGTGCCGAAGGAGAAATAGGTTTAAACTATATGTTCAATTCATTATTTACTTTAACAATGAGTGGAGACGCCGGAAGAAGAAAAATCTATAAAGGAATTGATAGATCGTACTTGCAAAATAATAATCAAATTGTAACCCGGTTTAATGGCTCAAACGATAGTTATTATGGGTTTAAAATTGGCGGGAGTGTTGCTTTTTAAGTTTAATTAAACAAATATTTTAGCGCAGGTTTTGTGTTTGGGGTTTTGCGGACGGACAACCTGTGCTTCCATTGCTGGCGCACGCGTGTCGCGTGTGCCCCCGCTGCCAGGTAAACATTATGCAAGGTCTGCGATATGCAATTCCCGGATGAAACTTTCATCCGGGAGTTTGTATTTTTAGACAATTGAAAAAATATTTTGACTTACGGTATCGTCGGCGTGTTTTAAATGTATTGCGCATACTTAGCATGCTGTCGCTAGGTTAGAGCAAATAACGATTAAAATAGCAACACTAACAGCGATATAGCAATCGGAATCATTAGACTTAGCCAGCCATATTTTCTCTTTTCACTTCTTGTCCAGCCTTCAAATTTGTTAAAATACACTAAATATTTATCCTTTTTAAATACAAACAGATAAGATATAGTGATCGCTATTAGCCCCAATGCAAATAAATATTCTACAGACAAAAAAGTATCGATTTTTAATATTTTCTTCAACAAAATAGAAATATCAAATAGCAGAAGAAATACAATACTTCCTAACAGGCCTCCTGCAACAGTCACGCTTATGCCGCTTTTTTTATCACCGAATGCCTTGTCGATTTCGTTTTGAACATTAATTCCTAATTCTTCATACCTTCTTTTAAAAATGGGTATTTTTTGAATCAGATTACCTGGGTTAACCTTGTTGAAAAGCAAATGAAATTTATAGTGTGCCCTATAAATGCAATAGTGCAATATATTTAAAACGTTTTCCAATTTTCTCATTTTATTTGTTATCACAATAATAATCAACCGCAGGCCGCGCCTACATCACCACGTTTTATACTACCATAAATCCTTCCAACAAAGGCATCTATCGCTGCTCCAGGTATTGCGCCAATTCCCCATTGCTAACGCACGCGTGTCGCGTGTGCCCCGCTGATAGGTAAACATTATGCAAGGTATACAATATGCAACTCCGGGATGTAAGTTTTCATCCGGGAGTTTGTTGTTACCGGCGGTTCGCGTAAAGGATAGGAGTGAATACCGGCCAATGTGGCTAATGCCTCGCGCAGTATAAGCGGATAGCCTGGCGCCGCCAGGCTATCCGCCATTGTTGGAGCGAGGAAATGGCAGAGATTGATCTCTAAACTCCAAACTGTTTTAAATGATGGTCGATATGCTTGTACGCAAAGCGGCCGGTTTGTTCGGGGCTCATTTTACCAAAAAAGGGGTGAATAAAGTTGGGGTTGGTAACGCGGTTGTGCTCTTCAATTAATGCTATCCATCGGGCACGCTCGGCGGGCACATTGCCGTTGCCGGTTATTTTAAAGCCGGGTACGGTAGGCAGGTTTTTCTTTATCGGTCTATCATCGTTTAATATCCCTTTTAAAGCCATTTTACCAAACAACATGCCTAAAAACGACTGTTTGTAACGGGTTTTGCCCAACACCATCTCTTCCCACAGGCTGCAGTGTTTCAGCATTTGGTACACATTCATTTTACCCCATTGCGCAGTACTGTTTTCGTTGAGCATGTTGATACGGGCAATTAGTTCTGTACGGGTGGCCTTGTCAAATATTGTTTTCATGGTTTTGGTAACCGGTATTTTGTGGTTGTTGGTTTACATCAAAAATAGTATATAAATGCCAATAAGAAGATGTAGTAGTATGACAAATAAGGGGTTAAATGCGACAACGATAGGTCTTGAAATTTGCTGCCAAAGTTTTTGCCAGTTTCTCAAAAAAAGCAATTTATAGTTATAGGTACGCAATATCGGTTGCTAACTAAATTAGTAAAGTGTTAAATAATTCTGCATATTTGTGCATTAAAAATCTGCACATCTATAATTTGAAATCTGCACATCTATAATTAAAGATCTGCACATCTAAAACTCCATGGCTAAAACTAAATTCGCATATTTCTGTCAAAGCTGCGGCTTCGAATCGGCCAAGTGGCTGGGTAAATGCCCGTCGTGCCAGCAATGGAATACCTTTGTAGAGGAAATAATAGACAAGGGCACCCCTAACAATGCTGTACCTACGTGGAAAGTAACCTCCAACACACAGCAACGGGCTAATAAGCCGGTGCAGGTGGCTGATATCACTTTTAGCGAAGAAGACCGCATGCTAACGCCCGATAAGGAGTTTAACCGGGTATTGGGCGGTGGTATAGTAGCCGGCTCCCTGGTACTGATAGGCGGCGAACCGGGGATAGGCAAATCTACCCTGATGCTGCAACTGGCGCTCAATATGCCCAATATTAAAGTGCTTTACGTATCGGGCGAGGAAAGCGAAAGGCAGATAAAGATGAGGGCAGAAAGGTTGGTGCCTGAGGCAACAAATTCTAAATCTCAAATTCTAAATCCTAATTCCGAAATCCCAAATCCGAAATCCCAAATCGGAGGCTCCTGCTACGTGCTTTGCGAAACATCAACCCAAAACATATTTAAGCAAATAGAAGCCCTGGAGCCCGATCTGGTGGTGATAGATTCGATACAAACACTGCATTCATCACACATAGAATCTACCCCGGGCAGTGTATCGCAGGTGCGGGAGTGTACTGCCGAGTTGCTTCGTTTTGCCAAGGAAACTTCCACGCCGGTATTTTTGATAGGTCATATCACCAAAGATGGCATGATAGCCGGTCCCAAAATACTGGAGCACATGGTTGATACCGTTTTGCAATTTGAGGGCGACAGGCACCATGTTTACCGTATTCTGCGTACCATTAAAAATCGTTTCGGATCGGCATCTGAGCTGGGTATTTACGAGATGCTGGGCGAGGGCTTAAGGGAAGTGTCTAATCCATCCGAGATTTTATTGTCGCACCGGGATGAACCCCTGAGCGGTATTACCATATCTGCCACCTTAGAGGGTATGCGCCCCATGCTGATAGAAACCCAGGCATTGGTAAGCACATCGGCCTATGGCACCCCGCAGCGTACTGCTACGGGCTTCGATACCAAACGAATGAGCATGCTGCTGGCGGTATTAGAAAAGCGCTGTGGCTTTCGCCTGGCGGCCAAGGATGTGTTTTTGAACATTACCGGCGGCATCCGGGTAGAAGACCCGGCTATCGACCTGGGTTTGGCAGCTGCCATTATATCATCGCATGAGGATATGCCCATTCCGTTTAAAACCTGCTTCGCCGGCGAGATAGGCCTATCCGGTGAGATCAGGGCCGTTAACCGGGTAGAGCAGCGCATTGCCGAAGCACAAAAACTGGGCTTTACCCAAATATTTATCTCCAAATACAACCTCCCCTCGGGCGGCCAGGACCGGAAACGTATGGATCTTTCCCGCTACGATATAGATGTTAAAATAGTAAGCAGCATTGAAGAGGTGTTTGCCCAATTGTTTGGATAGGTAAAAGGTGAAACGTAAAAGGCGAAAGGTTATTGATGAATTACGAGAGTGTTCTCTATAATTCATCAATAACCTTTATCTTTTTACCTTTCTGTTCCCGCTGGGTCTCTCGGAGAGGACCCGGCGGTTGCACAATGTAAGTCGTAATCCCAAAGCAGCGTTTTATGCGAGATGACAGTAGGCCCTCAGGGTCCTCTCCGAGAGACCCTGAGGGGACAGAAGGAGCAAGGGTTTTTCTTGGGATTAAGGATTTTTCTGTTCCCGCTGGGTCTCTCGGAGAGGACCCGGCGGTTGCACAATGTAAGTCGTAATCCCAAAGCAGCGTTTTATGCGAGATGACAGTAGAACCTCAGAGTCCTCTCCGAGAGACCCTGAGGGGACAGAAACCTTTGCTCCAATCAGAACTCCGGTCATTCGTAAAACAAAAAGGACGAAGGTAGTTTATCTATCCTTCGTCCTTTTTCTAAAAGCCCTTTGTTCAAAAGTCTTTTATCCTTGCTCCAAAAATCTTTGCTCTAAAAAGTAGGCAATACAATTTTGCGGATGCTGTTGTTACCGGCATCGGCTACGTAGATGTTGCCGCTGGCATCGGCTGCTACACCTTGTGGTGAAGCAAACAGGGCGCTTGAGCCACTTCCTTCGGTGTAACCCGCGGTGGCGCTTTTTCCGGCTAGTGTTAATAATGTTTTATCGGTGGTAACTTCAAATACGCGGCCGGTTTGGTCAACTATAAACAGGTTGCCTTTGGCATCAAATGTTAAAGCAGACGGGGAGCCAATTACCTTGTGTGTAGGATCGCCTAAAAAAGTAGTAACTACACCTGCCGAGGTTATTTTACGTACCGAGTAGTTTAATGCATCGGCCACAAATAAATTGCCTGCTGCATCAATTGCAATGCCCGATGGCCTGTTAAATGCTGCGCTGGTGGCAGTGGCCTGGTCTGCATAAGTTGATGCCCTGCTGCCTGCAAATGTGGTTACCACACCTGCCGGGGTAACTTTACGGATAAGGTTATTACCCCTGTCAGATACGTAGAGGTTGCCTGTAGCATCAAAAACTAAACCGCGTGGGTTATTAAATGATGCTGCAATTCCGGTTCCGTCATCGTAACCGGCGCTACCGCTGCCGGCCAGGGTGCTTACTACGCCTGCCGGTGTAATTTTGCGGATAATGTTGTTGCTAAAATCAGCTACATAAATATTGCCGGTAGCATCGGTAACCAGGCTTTGCGGTGCGTAAAAACGGGCATCGGCCAATGAGCCATCTACATAACCAATAGTTCCATCGCCGGTAAGGGTGGTTACCGCACCGCCGGTTGTAACTTTACGTATAGCGCTGTTAAACGCATCGGCTATTATAAGTGTGCCTGTATTATCAATGGTAATACCTTGTGGGCTGTAAAAAGATGCAGCGGCCCCTGTACCATCAATAAGATCGGGGTTTGCATTACCTGCAAGGGTGCTCACGGTACCAACCTTTGAGGTAAGATCGCCGCCGGTGGTAATTTCTATTACACTACCGTAACCTGTACCTACCGAGTTAATTGCATAAGCGCGTACGTAATATTTAGTATTTATTTTTAAGCCCTTCATTCTGCTGGTGAAACTTAAAAGACTAACGGTATCAGCAGTTTTTGAATCGGAAGTTGTAGGGGTAGCATTAGTAGCGCTCCAACAAATACCATAAGTGCTTACGGCGTTGGTAAGCGTTTCGCTGATAAAGCCACCGCTATGGGCGCTGGTATCAATAGCATCTTTAATAACATCTCTGGTTATTATAACAGGTATAGTGCCCGGTGTAGAGTTGCTACCTTTAAGGCATCCCGTTCCGGCTATGGCAATAGTAAATAGTATTACCGCGAACAGCACGGATTTAGTAAGGTTTTTGTTCATTTGGATATTATATGAATTAATTGAGCACGGTATTGTCAGCCGTAAAAATAAACAACTTGGCAATGCTTAACGCTATATAAATGCATTTTAACATTCATTAACATTTAAGTAATGCAAGCCTTTTGCAAATTGACTATAAATAAATGAGTTTACAGTGAATATATACGCATTGTTACACCAAAGTGTAACAGGTAAATGAGATACAACATTTTGCAGCTACCGGTGTTGTACTGCAATAAGCTAAACTTATGAAGTTGTTACCGGTATTTGCCACCTTCTTTTTTTCGATAAGCGTATTTGCTCAAAAGCATATACCGCTGCCACACGGTATGGTTTATGGCGATAAGCCCGATACCACGGCCATGATGATGGCCGCTAAAGTAGAAGCTTTTATGGGTAAAAAAACGCGCATCAGTACTACTATTGAAGGCCGGGTAACAGCTGTAACCAAACAAAAAGGCGGTTGGTTTGAAGTGGATGCAGGTGGTGGCAAAATAATTACCGCCCACTTTAAAAATTATAATGTTACCATTCCTAAAGATATTGTCGGTCGTACAGTAATAATGGAAGGCGTGGCCCAAAAGCTGTTTATTGCTGATGACTTGCAACACCTGGCCGGTGATACCGTAACCGGTAAAAAACAGCATAAGGTAAAAACAGACCCCAAAAGGCGGCTTGCCTTTGAGGTTAAGGGCTTGATGGTTGATAAATAGGAGCGGAGCCCCCTAACCCCCTGAAGGGGGAATGCTTTGAATTATCTATTTTAACCGTGTGAACGAGAAATTGTACGTTATCCGCATGCCTGCCACTGTTCTCGACCGATTTTCGTAACTCATTACATCGGCATGCAGGTTAAGGTCTATAACGTTTCTTTTGGTGGAGAGCACAATAAAGCCGACGCCCGCCGTACCTCCGGGGCCGCTATCGCTAAATACATCGCCGCCGGCCCGTATAAAACCGCCAAGGTGCACATAAAGCCCGGGTTGCACATAGTACCTGCCTGCCAGGCCGGCATAAACAACATAGGGGATCTCGACACCAAAGGATGGGGCGATGCTGAATTGCTTGTTGAGCCTTATTTCGCCCTGAAAAGCGATACCAAAACCGGGAATATTATCTTCAGAAACACCAAGGGCCGGGCCAACTCCAATGGCATTTTTGGCCTGGGCTATGGCACGGTTGGTGGTTAAAATAAGGCAACAAAATGCCATAATGAATGTTAATGCTTTGCAGGCAGCGTTCATAAGGTTATTTTTATTAGTAAATAACAAAGGCCCTTTATCAAAAGAGCCTTTGTGGTATGTACTGTTATAACGCTTAAAGTATCAAATGCTTATGCGGCTAATTAAATTTAGCACCACCAGATTCCAGGATCAGATTGTGACCAAAGATCTCTTTTACTTTTTGCGCTACTTCGGTACGGTTTACTGTTGCAGCTTCGCGTTTGCATTTCAGGTGATGCTCTTTGGCCACTTTTTCGGCCAGATCGCCAAGGGTTTTTACTTTTAGCTCTTTACCAAATTTGCCGGCAAGTGCAAAACCCGAAAGGGCTACTGCTAACCCGAAAAAGGCTAATATAGGCTGAAAGAAGAAACCAGCCAATGATGCCATCAATATAAATGCAAAAGCGGCTATTACACCTTGTTTGGGTTGCAGCAGGTTAAGCTGAAAGCCCATTTCGCGCTCAATCTCGTTAATAACCACAATACGGTTATCGCGCGGAAAAATATCTTCGAGTTTTGTTTGGGGTTTTACGAGTTCTTTTGGGGCGGTAATGGTGCAGTTGATGGCGCTCCTGATTTTGTAAAATGCATGCTGCGTGGTACAACTTTCGTTGTTTACATGCTTTACTTTTTCAACTACAATATCGCAAAGCTTGCCGAAAGTTTTAACATCTTTAACAGAAGTATCTTCGAGGCTGATATTAAATGATCTTTCAATTTTTACAAGAACGTTGTCGAGATCTTCAGGATCAATATTTTGGAGGTTGAATGCCTGGTTGTTATTCAAATTAACTTTCAAACTATAGTAACTAAATTTAACCATAATTACCCTGTAACCGTAAGTTACAGGGTAATGTTATTAGTGTTTAAACTACAAAGTTTAGTAATTTAATGTTTCAATTATTTGCTCAGGTACATCGATTTCTCTTTGTACAGGTGCCTGAAATATGGATCTTGCAGGTTAGGAATAAAGCGGATAGCTTCGCCTGTCGATTTCATCTCGGGGCCTAATTCCTTGTTTACTTCCGGGAATTTATCAAAGGAGAATACCGGTTCTTTAATGGCATAACCCCAAAGCTTGCGCTCGATGGTAAAGTCTTTCAGCTTGTTTACACCCAGCATTACTTTGGCCGCTATGTTAATGTAAGGTACATCGTAAGCTTTGGCGATAAATGGAACCGTACGTGATGCACGCGGGTTGGCCTCTATCACATATACCTTATCGTTTTTAATGGCAAACTGTATGTTTAGCAAGCCGCGCACGTTTAATGCTTTGGCAATTTTAATGGTGTATTCTTCCATCTGGCTTATCACACTGTCAGACAGATCAAACGGCGGCAATACCGCGAATGAATCGCCCGAGTGGATGCCCGCAGGTTCGATGTGTTCCATTAAGCCAACAATGTGTACATCGTCGCCATCGCTTATCGAGTCAGACTCGGCCTCGGCAGCGCGGTCAAGGAAGTGATCTATCAGTACACGGTTGCCCGGTAAGTTTTTAAGTAAGCTTACTACAGCTTTTTCCAGGTCCTCATCGTTAATAACAATGCTCATGCCCTGGCCGCCTAGTACGTAGCTTGGGCGCACCAATACCGGGTAACCTACCTGGTGTGCAACTTCAAGGGCTTCTTCGGCGCTTTCGGCAACACCATATTTAGGGTAAGGGATCTCCAGGTCTTTCAACAGGTCAGAGAAACGGCCACGATCTTCGGCAATATCCATGTTATCGAAAGATGTACCTATAATTTTGATACCATGCTCGTGCATCTTCTCGGCCATTTTAAGGGCTGTTTGGCCACCCAGCTGAACTATTACACCGTAAGGTTTTTCCAGTTCGATGATCTCACGTACGTGCTCCCAGTAAACCGGCTCAAAGTATAGCTTATCGGCCATGTTAAAGTCGGTAGATACCGTTTCGGGGTTGCAGTTAACCATAATGGCTTCAAAACCCGATTCTTTGGCGGCCAGTAAGCCGTGTACGCAGCTGTAATCAAACTCAATACCCTGACCAATACGGTTGGGGCCCGAGCCTAATACAATGATCTTCTTTTTATCTGAGCAGATAGATTCGTTTTCGCCCTCGTAAGTAGAGTAGTAGTATGGTGTTTTTGCAGGAAACTCGGCAGCGCAGGTATCAACCATTTTGTAAACACGCTTAATGCCAAGGGCCTTACGGCGCTGGTAAACATCCTCTTCGGTTACATTGCCCAGTATGTAAGCAATTTGTGTATCCGAAAATCCTTTTTGTTTTAGGGTGAAAAGGAAGTCCTCAGGGATGTTATTTAGTGAATAGCGACGCAATTCGTTCTCCAGGTTCACTACATCCATAATCTGGTTCAAAAACCAGCGATCTATCTTGGTAACTTTACGTACCGATTCGATAGGTACGCCTAAGCTTAAGGCATCATAAATGTGGAACAACCTGTCCCAGCTTGGGTGCTCCAAGCTGTACATGATCTCATCAAGGTTGCGGCTCTGGCGGCCATCGGCACCTAAACCGGCACGGCCTATCTCTAAACTCTGACACGCTTTTTGCAATGCCTCAATAAAGCTGCGGCCAATACCCATTACTTCGCCTACCGATTTCATTTGCAGGCCAAGCTCTTTGTTTGCACCTTTAAATTTATCGAAGTTCCAGCGTGGTATTTTAACGATCACATAATCCAAAGTTGGCTCAAAATAAGCCGAAGTTGTTTTGGTGATCTGGTTTTCTATTTCATCAAGGTTGTAACCTATAGCCAGTTTGGCGGCAATTTTAGCAATTGGGTAACCGGTTGCTTTTGATGCCAGGGCAGATGAACGCGATACGCGTGGGTTAATTTCAATGGCGATGATAGATTCATCGGCAGGGTTAACAGAAAACTGTACGTTACAGCCTCCCGCGAAGTTGCCAATGGCACGCATCATACGGATGGCCTGGTTACGCATATCCTGGTAACAACGGTCGCTCAGCGTCATGGCAGGTGCCACGGTTATCGAGTCGCCGGTATGGATACCCATCGGATCGAAGTTTTCGATAGAGCAGATGATGATCACGTTATCGTTATTATCGCGCAGCAACTCTAACTCGTATTCTTTCCAGCCTATAACAGCTTGCTCCACTAAAACCTCGTGGGTAGGCGATGCCTGTAAGCCTTTGCTTAAAGCGGCATCAAAATCTTCTTTTTTGTGTACAAAGCCTGCACCTTTACCACCCAGGGTATAGCTTGGGCGAATAACAAGCGGAAAGCCAATTTCCTGCGCAGCCTCTTTACCTTCCAGAAAAGAGTTGGCAATTTTTGATGTGGCCACACCTACACCTATATCAACCATTAACTGGCGAAAGGCTTCACGGTTTTCGGTTTTTTCGATCGCGGCTATATCAACACCTACAATTTTTACACCGTGTTTTTCCCATATGCCTTGTTCGGCTGCCTCAATACAAAGGTTAAGCGCAGTTTGACCGCCCATAGTAGGCAGTACAGCATCAATTTTACGTTCGTTAAGTATTTGTTCAATACTTGCGGTGGTAAGGGGCAACAGGTAAACATGATCGCCAATAACTTTATCCGTCATGATGGTGGCGGGGTTACTGTTGATAATAGAAACAGTGATGCCTTCTTCTTTAAGGGAAAGGGCGGCTTGCGAGCCAGCGTAATCAAATTCGCAGGCCTGGCCAATAATGATGGGACCAGAGCCAATGATCAGAACGGATTTGATGGAATTATCTTTGGGCATAGGGCTTTTTTTTAATTCAAAAGTTCTAAGTCAAAAGTTACAGGGTTTTGTGGGCCTGTAAACGATTTTTCCTATGCACTGAAGGCGAGAAATCCCGACCTCAGTGTCGGGGTGCAAAGATAGAGTTTTAACGCACACAATTAATCTTTTTTTTCAATAAATGTTTATATTTTATGTACGTCCTTAAATTTTAGCATTTCGGCGAGCTTTAGCTCCTTTTCGGTATCAAATCCGCAGGAGGTTGTAAAATTTTGTGGATTGCTGTACGTGCCAAATAACATATCCCACCAAACTATATCGCCGTAATTATTGCTGTGTTTTTCGTACTCGTGATGGATGCGGTGCATCTCCGGTCGCTGAAAAATATAGCCTATCCATTTGGGTGTTTTGATGTTGGTATGATAGAAAAACTCGCCCAAAGCGGTACATAAAGTATAGATAGCCCCGGCTTCGGGATTTAAACCAAGCACGGTGTAAACCAATAGGCTGCCTATTACGGAGTTTACCGCCATCTCCAAAGGGTGTTTGTAAAACGAAGTAATTACTTCAATGCGTTGGGCACTATGGTGTATCTGGTGAAAATGGCGCCATAAAAAGTCGCTCTGATGGCGCCATCTGTGCCACCAATAAAATATAAAGGTTGCTATAAAATAGGCCACCATCCCGCCAAGCCAGTTGGGCATATAGCGCGACAGAAAGAATAGCGAATAGCCCGATAGCCATTTTTCCCAGCTATAGCCGGCTATAACAACAATAAGTAATTGGGCAAAATTTATGGCTAGTACCCTAATGGTCCAGGAGGGTACTTCCGGTAGTTTCCAGCCGGGAGAAACTTTTTCGATAAGGAAACAAATGGCGAAGCAAATTAAGATGATAGGAAGCATAGTGTTGCGTTTTTGATTAAATCAAATCTCGTTACTATATAAGGCATAAAGTTTTGACTTATGTCAAAAAAGGTTATGCCTTGGCCCTTATCCTGCTAAGGGTTTCTTGTTTTATACTCAAAAACGAAGCTATTTGCCCAAGTGAGGCTTTTTGTAGAATGCCGGGGTAGGCCAATAGCAAGTTTTCATAACGTTGTTTTGCCGTAAGGGTTTGCAGGTTAATGGCCCGTTCTTCGCTGCGAATGTAGTATTGCTCGGTAATAAGGCGACCGGTTAAATTAAACTCGGGGTGGCTTTTGTAGATGCTTTGCAATTGGTCCCAATTGATGGATTGTATTACGCTATCCTCCAATACCTGTATGTTTTCAAACGAGGGCTTGCGCGAAAAAAAACTGTAAACAGATACAATGATTTCGCCCTGCCCCATAAACCAGCTGGTAAACTCGCTGCCGGCTTTGTGGTAGTAAGCCCGGGTAAAACCCTGTTTAATAAAGTAAATACGTTGAGAAACCTGGCCCTGTTTCAATAATATGCTCTTTTTGGGATAGTGCTCTTCTACCAGGTAAGTTTGTAACTCGCCCTTTATTGCAGGCGATAGGATATTTATGTTATTCAGTACTTGCAGCAGGTTGCTTGTTTCCATAAAAAACTTAATATATTTATGCAGGGTAAATTACCCATAAAACCAATTAAACTTGTAATTGTAGTAATCTACAATTAACTTACAGCAATAATTATGATGAAGAAACTTACCTTTTTTCTGCTTGCTGCTATTTTCTTTTTCGGAAGCTGTGGTATGCTGCAATCTATAATGAAATCTACATTTCCTTATACTGCCGATGTAGTGGTGCCGGCTTCTGCCACAATTGGCGATCCGCATACCGTTGTGAGTACGGCCAATAGTTACGACCAGGATTTTACCAAAGATGGCAACAATGCCAACCAGATAAGCGAGGTGCGCATCATATCGGCCAAAATACAATCAAAAAACCCCTCAGATTATAACATCGGCAATATTGCGGCGCTGCGGGTGTATATGGCTAAGGCCGATGGCAGCGATGAGGTTTTGGTAGCTATACGCAAAGATATAACGGCCAATACAGGTAACAGCGTAGTGCTTGATATTGATAACTCGCACTTTTTAGATGAAATTGTGCGGGAGAAAAGTGTACGCATCAGGATGGTTTACGTGTTGCGTAAAGCCGCAAACGTTGATGCCGAATTAAAGATATCGCTTAGCATTGGTGCCGAGCCAAGGGAACGGTAGTTGTCAGTTAGCACTTAAGGCGAAACTAACGGGCACCGAGTAATGTACCCTTACCGGCGAGCCCAGGGAAGTGCCCGGAATCCATTTGGGCGATTTTTTAATTACCCTTATGGCCTCTTCATCTAATATCGGAGCAACTGATTTGGATACTTTGATGTCGCTTAGGGTTCCGTCTTTTTCTACTACAAAAGATAGTATTACCCGGCCCTGGATATTTCTTTCGCGGGCAATATCGGGGTATATTATATTGTTGGAGAGGTAGTGTGTAAAGCCCTCAACACCGCCTTTAAATTGTGGTAAAACCTCTCGTGATTTGAAATATGTAGTAACTTTTCCCTCTTCGGTTGTGGCGGTTCCGTTTATAAATATTCCGTTGTTATAGGTTTCGGTAAAGCTGGTGTGGAGGTTTTTGAACTCACCTTTCCACTGGCCATCCCGTTTGCCGTTTTTAACGTTCCCTTCTTCGTTAATGTATTTAAACTTGTCGTCGTAGCCTTTGTAATAGCCATTGCCATCGGTAACCTGCGCATTCCCCAGCGAATCGAGGTTGGCCGTTATCAGGTAGTCGTCTCTTACCTCATTGGGTAAGCCGCTGTTTTCCGGATACGATAATTGCTGGTATACTTTACCATTGGGATAAAAGTTTGTTTCATCACCCGCTTTCAATCCGTTTTTGTAATTGCCTATCCATTGTTTGAAGCCGTTGGCGTAATAGCTTACACATTGGTCTACAAATTTGGGTGGGTCGATACTTATAGACTTACCTATCAGTTTCTTTTTACCGTTTGTATAAAACTCAAAAATGTTATAATACACAGATCCCGAATCGGGCTCGCGTACTATTCTGATATAGTCGGCGCTATCGCGCACATCAACATATTTGCCGTTGTATTTCAGAAAATAAACATTTTGGCGCTGGGCAAAGCAAAGCGATGTAATAAAGAGTAAAACGAAGGTTAAAGGTAATTTCATTGATAAAGCAAGTGCATTATAAGGGGCCTAATTTACTTTATTAAGGCATCGGTGTAAAATTATTAAATAAACCTTTGCTTGTTATTTAATTGTTAAGAAGGAGGCATGGTGGTATACCTGCTGCTATTTAGCAAAGCAGCGCGCATAAAAAAAGCGGCCCTTTTAAAGCCGCTGCAAATGAGTTTTTTAATAAGATGTTGTTGTTACCTGATCAGTTTATTATCTGCATCCGGGAACACCAATATGGGCTCATAAACACGGGCCTCTTCGCGTTCCATATACGCGTACGACATAATGATAACCACATCGCCAACCTGGGCAAGCCTGGCAGTAGCGCCATTAAGGCAAACTGTGCCGCTGCCGCGTTCGCCTCTGATAACATAAGTTTCAAAGCGGGCGCCGTTGTTGTTGTTTACTATCTGTACTTTCTCGTTCGGTATAATGTTAGCCGCTTCGATCAGGTCTTCGTCAATTGTAATACTGCCCACGTAATTCAGTTCTGCCTGCGTTACCTTCACCCTGTGAATTTTGGACTTTAATATCTCAATAATCATGGTGCAAAGTTATAAATAAATTGTTCAATAGAAGTTGATAGTTAATGGTTCATAAATGGTAGCCGGAAAGTTTACAGTTGGATGTAGATATGGGGTTCATAGTTGATGGTTCACAGATCATTGCCGGAAGTTATCGGATTTATAACCAGGAACTTTTTTACTATGATCCATGAACTACAAGCTATATTAAACAATCAACATATTATCTATCAGTCTTGTTTTGCCTGCGCGGGCCGCTACAAGGGCAACTATGCTTTTGGTATTACTGCTAACCGGGGTTAGGGTATCGCCATCAACAATTTCAAAATATTCGAGCCCTATGCCGGGTTCGCTGTTTATGAGTTGTTTGGCTTGTAGCTGTAGTTGAGGAATATCGGCAATGCCAAAACTATCCTTCACCCCGCTTAGTGCTTTTGACAGAATAAGGGCGTGCTGCCGGTCGTAGGCAGTTAAATGAACGTTTCTGGAACTCATGGCCAGGCCATCTGTTTCGCGTTGAATGGGGCACATCACCAGTTTAACGGGCATGTTCAATAATTCTACCATTTTACTGATCACCATAAATTGCTGATAGTCTTTCTGGCCAAAAAAAGCCAGATCGGGCTTAACAATATTAAACAGCTTATTTACCACCTGCATAACGCCCTGGTAGTGGCCCGGTCTAAATTCGCCTTCCAGTAAATGCTCCAGATTGCCTATGTTTAAATGCCATTTCTCATTATTATCATAAATTTCGCTCACCGGCGGATTGAACAAAATATCGCAGCCGGCCTGCTCCAGCATGGCAATATCCGCAGCTATTGGGCGGGGGTATTTTTCCAGGTCTTTGGGGTCGTTAAACTGTGTGGGGTTTACAAAAATGCTGCATACAACTTCGTTGCAAGCCTGTTGCGCCCGCTTAATTAATGATATGTGGCCATTGTGCAATGCGCCCATAGTTGGTACAAACCCAATGGTTTTGCCTGTTTTATGGGTAAAATATTGCGCTATTTGGTGCCTGGTGGTAAATATTTTCAATGCAATGTAAATTACAAAATTTGGCAAAGGTGTGCATTTACGCAAAAAATACCAAAAGTTACTTGTATAATTCGTTGACAGTTCATATAATATTGATTATATTTGCAGACTCAAATTTTTTGACTTCTTTACATATTTTTAATACTGATTAAGTGATGGGTAAATCTAAGCTATTGTTTATAACTCATGAAATGTCTCCTTTCCTTGAACTCACAAAAATTGCTGAAATAACACGCCAACTTCCGCAGGCAATGCAGGAGAAAGGATTCGAAATTCGTATCCTTATGCCGCGTTTTGGCAATATTAACGAGCGCAGGAACAGACTTCATGAAGTTATCCGTTTATCGGGTATGAATATCATTATTAACGATAATGATAACCCGCTGATCATTAAAGTAGCATCAATCCCGGCAGCACGTATGCAGGTGTATTTTTTAGATAATGAAGAATATTTTCAGCGTAAACATGTGTTTGGTGATAAAGACGGTAAATTTTACGCCGATAATGACGAGCGAATGATTTTCTTTTGCAAAGGTGCATTGGAGACCGTTAAAAAATTAGGCTGGGCGCCCGATATTATCCATTGCCATGGATGGTTAAGTGCTTTGGTACCTGCGTACTTAAAAACTACTTACAAAGACGATCCTACATTTAAGCACTCAAAAATTATTTACTCTATTTACGAGAATGATTTTAAAGATAAGCTTGGTGCCGAGTTTATACAAAAAGCTATCATGAGCAACATGACCGAAGAGCACGTTGAAGCTTACAAGGAAGGCACAAATACCGCGCTTTATGCCGGTGCAATTCAATACTCAGACGGGATTGTTTTAGGCAGCGAGAATATTGATGCAGATGTGTTAAATAATGTTAAAAACAGCAATAAATCTGTTTTAGAATTTGATTCTACCGCAGATTTCGAAAATTATTACAATTTTTACGACGAAATTACCAACGACGAATTGGTGCATGTTGCATAAGACTTAATATTATATATGAAATTTTTCCGATTAGACTTATTGACCCTGTTAATAAGTCTTTTTATTTTGAATAGCTGTAAGCGCCAGGATGGTATAGGTTTAGGTGTGGATACATCAACCCAGGTAAGCGGCAGCTTGCTTGTTGATACCAGTGTTACCATTAATACGGTTGCCGAAGATTCAACTGCCGTAATTACATCTGGTTTAACCAAAACACCACTTGGTGAGTTTGTTGACCCTGTTTTTGGTACTGTTAAATCAAACGTTGCCTTGGCTTTACTTATGCCAACAACACCATACACGGTGCCGGCGGGTACGCTTACCATCGATTCGGCCGTGCTGGTACTCGGCTACGCCGACGGCTTTTATGGCGATTCTGTTGCTACCAAGTATAAAATCAACGTATACCAGTTAACAGATAAACCGCTAAGTCAAACTTATTACGCCAACTCGCATTGGAATAATCAGGCTACAGTTTTGGCAACCAAAACTTTTACCGCCAATACACACGATAGTTTAACTATTGCCCGTATACGTAAAGATACTATCGATACTGTACAAAGGGTAGCACCACAGTTACGTGTAGCTTTTAGCCAGAAATTTATTTACGATAATTTGTTTAACGCAAATGGTACAGCGCTGGCATCTGATGCCGCTTTCCAGAACGCGGTTAAGGGTTTATATCTTACGTTGCAGCGCGCACAGCCTTCAAACGCCGGTGGTACAATACAATTAAACCTGGCAACAACAGCATCGCACCTGGATGTATTTTATAAAACCAAGCTTGATACCACTACGGATACGGCAAGCTTATCATTAACTTTCCCTATACATGCTGCAGAAATTAAGCACACGTATAGCACTGCTGTAGCAAAAGCAAAAACAGCAACAACTACGCAAGCCTCATTTTACTTGCAGGGTTTGGGCGCGTTACGTGCAAAGGTGGCTTTCCCTATCATCAGCAAGCTTAATCCCGATTCGATAGTATTGAACAGGGCCGAGTTGGTTATAACGCCGGTGCCGGGTTCGGCAATACCGTATGCGGCTTTCCCTAAGTTAACCATGTACCAGCTGGATATTGCGAATCAGCGTATTCTGATACAGGATGCTTCAAGTGCCGATCCTCTTTACCAGGCGGGCATATTTGGTGGTTTTTATACCCGTACAACCAAAGAGCCTGTTAAAGCATACCGCTTTGTTATCACCAGTTATATTCAGAACCTCATCCGTAAAAAAACGGTTGACTATGGAACCTATATAGCACCTATTGATACCAGCGAGGTTACATCAACTACCGGTGCTTCCAGCATTAACCCAAGTGTGCAAACTGCAGGGCGTGTAATACTGATAGGTAACGATAAAAACTCGCCTTACCGTATTAAGCTGAACATTATATACACCAAAATAGGAAAGTAAAAAAAGCTTAAATAAATAAAAAGAATCCCCGCTTAGGGGATTTTTTTGTTTAAGCCCAAAGTACTTCTTAAAATTAATTTTTAAGTACGAAAAAAAGTTGCTCTTTTATTAAATAATTAAAATAATTACCTGTGATGTATGTTATATAGCTGATATTTTTGCCCCACTTACAAATACTAAATTTTTACTATGTGCGGAATTGTTGGTTATATAGGTTTCAGGGATGCGTATCCCATTATTATAAAGGGACTCCATCGTTTAGAATACAGGGGCTATGACAGCGCCGGCGTTGCCTTGTTAGATAAAGAACTTAAGGTTTATAAAAAAGCCGGTAAGGTAGATGATCTGGAAAAGTTTGTGAAGGATATTGATCTGAAAGGCTCAATAGGGATGGGCCATACCCGCTGGGCTACCCACGGCGAGCCAAGTGATAGAAACTCGCACCCGCACTCGTCAGGTAACCGTAAGCTTACCATCATCCATAACGGCATCATCGAAAATTACGGGGTCATTAAAGAAACGCTTACGGCCAAAGGTCATGTATTTAAAAGCGATACCGATACCGAGGTTTTAATTCACCTGATAGAGGATATTATAGAGCAAACGGGCCTCGACTTGCGCGAAGCAGTAAGAGTAGCCCTTAATAAGGTTATTGGTGCATACGCTATAGTGATCATGAGCGCCGATGAGCCCGATCTGCTGATTGCCGCCCGTAAAGGCAGCCCCATGGTTATTGGTGTGGGCAAAGGCGAATATTTTATAGCCTCTGATGCTACTCCTATTGTGGAGTACACTAAAAACGTGATCTACCTTAACGATAACGAGATCGCCTTTGTTCATCGCGATACCTTGTTGATAAAAAATATTGATAACTCGGTACAAACCCCCTACATCCAGGAACTTGATCTGAAGCTGGAAATGCTTGAAAAAGGCGGCTACGATCACTTTATGTTAAAGGAGATATATGAGCAGCCACGGTCTATCCGCGATTGTTTACGCGGCCGTATTTATCCGCAGCTGGGTAAGGTACAGCTGGGTGGGATAAAGGAATATACCGAAAAACTAAAAAATGTTGACCGTATTATCATTATAGCCTGTGGTACCTCATGGCATGCCGGTTTAGTGGGCGAATATCTGATAGAGGAGTATGCCCGCGTACCGGTAGAGGTGGAGTATGCTTCGGAGTTTAGATACCGTAACCCTATTATTACCGAGAAGGACCTGGTTATCGCCATCTCCCAATCGGGCGAAACGGCCGATACAATGGCTGCCATTGAGTTAGCTAAAGAAAAGGGCGCCACTATTTTTGGCGTTTGTAATGTGGTTGGTGCATCTATACCGCGTACTACGCATGCCGGTGTTTATACGCACGCCGGCCCCGAGATTGGTGTGGCATCAACCAAGGCTTTTACGGCCCAGGTGAGTGTACTAACGCTGATTGCTTTTTACATAGCCCAGCAACGGGGCAAAATTACCCAAAGCAAACTGGTTGAATATTTAACCGAATTAAACCAGATTCCGCAGTTGGTTGAGCAGGCCTTAAAATGTAATGATCATGTAATGGAGATAGCCGCCAGGTTTAAAGACTCTACCAATTGCCTGTTCCTGGGCAGGGGCAGTTCGTTTCCGGTTGCTTTAGAGGGAGCTTTGAAACTAAAAGAGATCTCTTACATTCATGCCGAAGGTTACCCTGCTGCCGAAATGAAGCACGGCCCTATCGCCCTTATTGACGATGAAATGCCGGTTGTAGTAATTGCAACCCAAAGCTCATCGTACGAGAAGGTGATTAGCAATATACAAGAAGTAAAGGCCCGCAAAGGTCACGTTATAGCCATTGTTACCGAAGGTGATACCGAGGTTAAGGCCATGGCCGATTATGTAATTGAAATACCCCAAACCCATGAGGCTTTTGTGCCGCTGATAGCCACTATACCATTGCAATTATTGGCTTACCACATTGCGGTGATGAGGGGTTGTAATGTAGATCAGCCAAGAAACCTGGCGAAATCGGTTACGGTAGAGTAGGGGAATTAGATTTGAGACGTGAGATATGAGATTTGAGACAGCTTCATCAGCGTTTCAAATCTCATTTTTGTTTCAAAAAAAAAGATGCCCTTTGCAAGGCATCTCAAATCTCATATCTCACGTCTCAAATCTTAACCTAAGCCGGCATCTGTTTCATCGTCTCGGCCAAGTCAAGCTCAAGACCTTTGGCTATGGCCATACCGAGGTTAATATCGGCGCGAAACCAGTGGCAAAGCTGGCGGTTAACTATCGTGTCTTTTTTTGGTCCGTCAATACCACTCATCGAGTTTACGATGTTGTTTATCAGGTCTTGCTTTTGCTTGCCATCCATTAAACGGTACAATGCGCCGGGCTGACTATAATGATCGTTTTCACCTTCGGCGTTTCTGTCAAACCAATCGCCCACAGAGCTGCCAAAATCCCAGGCCGGTTCCTTGTAGCTTTGGTCAACCTCAATATCGTCAAAGCTGTTAGGGAAATAATTTGGTCCCGAGCCATGGTTGCCATTTACAGTCATCTGGCCATCTCTTTGATAATTGCTTACCAGGTAAGGGCATTTGTTTACAGGTATCTGTTCGTAATTGCCACCTAAACGGTAACGGTGCGCATCAGGGTATGATAGTATGCGACCCTGTAACATTTTATCGGGGGAGTAACCAACGCCATCAATAACATGTGCCGGTGCAAAAGCAGCCTGTTCTACGTGGGCAAAATAATTATCGGGGTTTTCGTTAAGCTCCAACACACCAACATCAATCAGCGGATAATCGCCATGTGGCCAAACCTTGGTTAAGTCAAATGGGTTAATAGGGTATGTTTTGGCATCGGCCTCGGGCATTACCTGTATTTTCATGGCCCATTTAGGGAAATCGCCATTGTCGATATGGGTTAACAGATCGTGCTGTGCAAAGTCAGGGGCTTTACCACGCATCTCGCCGGCTTCGGCGTCGGTAAAGTTTTTGATGCCCTGTAATGTTTTAAAGTGGAATTTTACCCAGAATCTTTCATTTTCGGCATTAATGAAAGAGAAGGTATGACTGCCAAAGCCATCCATGTGGCGGTAGCCGTAAGGCGTGCCCCTGTCGCTCATCAATATAGTTACCTGGTGCAGGCTCTCGGGGTTTAACGACCAAAAATCCCACATCATGGTTGCGCTTTTGCAATTGGTATAAGGATCGCGTTTTTGGGTATGGATAAAATCGCCAAACTTTTTAGGGTCCTTTATAAAAAATACGGGGGTGTTGTTACCAACCAGGTCCCAGTTACCATCTTCGGTATAAAATTTAATGGCAAAGCCGCGTGGATCGCGCTCGGTATCGGCAGATCCTTTTTCGCCGCCTACAGTAGAAAAGCGTAGAAACAATTTTGTTTGCTTACCAATAGCGTTAAAAACTTTAGCGCGGGTGTATTTACTAATATCATGTGTAATAGTTAAGGTACCATAAGCGCCAGAACCTTTGGCATGCACTACACGCTCGGGGATTCTTTCGCGGTTAAAGTGGGCCATTTTTTCGTGAAGAATGTAATCCTGCAACAGGATTGGACCTCTCGGGCCTGCGGTTTGCGAATTTTCGTTTTCCACATACGGTCTGCCCGAAGCAGTGGTTAGTTTTTTCTTGGTTTCCATAAATATGTTGGTTTCTGATTCAAACTTCACTATAATAATTCAATAGAAAAAATCAATAATTGCTATATTTGTATAGAGTTTATCTATATCATATGACTATTACCCAGCTCGAGTACATTGTAGCAGTTGATACTTACCGCAGTTTTGTTTTAGCGGCCGAAAAATGTTTTGTTACCCAGCCAACACTCAGCATGCAGGTGCAAAAGCTGGAGGATACCCTTGGCGTAAAAATATTTGACCGCAGTAAGCAGCCCGTAACACCAACGGAGATAGGTATCGAAATAATAACCCAGGCGCGTGTAATGCTGTCTGAAAGTGAAAAGATAAAGGAAATTATTACCGATAGACAGAAGGAACTATCGGGCGAGTTGAGGGTGGGCATTATCCCAACCATATCTCCATATATATTGCCTAAAATTATCCATGGCTTTATAGAAAAATATCCACAGGTAAAACTCATTGTGTGGGAGCAAACCACCGAGATGATTGTGCAGCAATTAAAATTGGGAATGATTGATTGCGGTATCCTATCCACCCCGCTGCATGAAAGTAATTTAACCGAGATCCCGGTGTTTTACGAAAACTTTGTGGCTTATGTGTCTAAGAATAGCAAACTCTCTAAAAAGAAACATATCACCCCCGATGATATTGATATGGAAGAGATATGGATACTTAACGAAGGGCATTGCATGCGCGAGCAGGTGTTAAACATTTGCCAGCGCCGTAAAGCTACCAAAGGCTTTCAGCATTTTGAATACAACACAGGCAGCGTTGAAACTCTTAAACGCATGGTAGACCAAAATAACGGGGCCACCATACTACCCGAACTGGCCCTTGCCGAACTAAGCGATAAGCAACTGGATAAAGTGCGTTACTTTAAATCGCCGGAGCCTGCACGCGAAGTGAGCATTGTAATACAACGCAACTTTCTGAAGCGTAGAATGATAGAGGCCCTCAAAAACGAAATACTGGAGTTTGTTCCCAAGCGAATGAAGAGTAAGAAGAAAAAAGAGTTGATGGATATATAGGTAGATGTGCAGATTATAGATTTCAGATGTGCAGATTTTAGATGTGCAAATTTCAGATTTCAGATATGTGGATTTCAAATTTCAGATGTGCAGATGCAGTACGGCATTGTCCAATATGGACCTTTGCCCTGGAATCCGCTGTTCAATTATACCGTTAACTGGGGGTGGGGCCCATTTATCTGCCAGCATATATTCCGCAGTCTTGTTACTTGATACTAACTACTTGTTACTTTCCCTACTGTCTTATCTATAATCTTTCTAAATAAATTTGGATGAATTGCCATAATGGAGTACTTTTGACCATTATTTGTAATTAGTCTAAATAAAAAATGATTCAACCCCGACTCTCTGCTCACAAACTATTTTCTATTCTTTTTTTAACAGCTATACTGCTTTTCAATGTCAGTGCGGCATTGGCGCAACAAATTCGCGGCTCCCTTAGTGGCCACGTGATTACCAATACCAATAAACCGGCCGATAACGTTTCGGTAACGTTAAAGGGAACCAAATACGGTACAATTACCAACGACGACGGTGATTTTAGCTTTAGGGCACCGCACGGCAAATACACACTTGTAGTTTCGCAGGTTGGCAGCAAAAGCCAGGAGACAGCTGTTGAGGTTATTGCCGGGCAAACGGTAACCTTGCCACAGTTTACGGTTTCTGATGTTACTAATGGTTTGGAGGAAGTAAATATTAGCGCTAATAAAACCAATAAGTTTAAACGTAGTAAAAGTGTAGATGTATCAAAAATGCCCCTGAGTAACCTGGAAAATGCTTCTGTTTATAACAGCATCAGCAGCCAGCTATTACAGGAGCAGCAGGTGTTTTCTGTCGATGATGCGATACGTAATGCATCTGGCATTCAAAAAATGTGGGAAGCAACCGGTCGTGGCGGCGATGGTGGCGCTTACTATGCAAGTCGTGGTTTTGTTGTACAATCTGCCTTGCGCAATGGTATCGCCGGTAATGTAACCAGTTCTATTGATGCATCCAATATAGATCATATAGAAATTATAAAAGGCCCTTCGGCTACTTTATTTGGCAGCAGCTTAACATCATACGGTGGCCTTATCAACAGGGTAACCAAAAAACCTTATGATTCATTTGGCGGCGAGGTTTCCAGTTCTGTAGGGAATTTTGATTTTCAGCGTGTGAGTGCCGATATCAACAGCCCGCTTGATGCTAAGAAAAAAGTATTGTTTCGCTTAAATACCGCCTATAATCATGAGGGGAGTTTTCAAAATAATGGCTTTAACCGTACGGTTGCTGTAGCGCCAAGCCTGGTTTATAACGCTACCGATAGGTTAACCATCTCTTTAGATGCAGAACTGTTTTATGGTAAAAGTATTGGCAAACCCATTTTCTTTTTCCCATACGGTGTAAGCATAGCCCAGTTGGGCCACGATAGGGCCGATGAGCTTCCGATTGATTATAAACAATCGTACATGGGTAACGATTTAACCGAAACATCCAGAAGTACCAATTTTTACGGTGAGGTAAAATATAAGATCTCCAACTCATGGACCTCACGTACCAACTTTGCATCAACACATAGCTACTCTGATGGTTTCGGCCCATATTTTTACTTGCTGCCTGGCGATTCTATTTCCCGTAACGATCAATCAACCCGCAAAAGCAAGGACGATATGATCGAGATTCAGCAAAATTTTAACGGCGATTTTAAGATCGGCAAATTCAGGAACAGGTTTGTGGGTGGCTTAGATTTTTTCAGGGATAACTCTAACCAGTTTTTCTTCGGGAGCACGCTTGATGCGGTATCGTTAACCGGTAATCAAAATTACGGCAACTTTAATAAAGCCGCTATGGATGCCCTTTATTCCACTGGTAAGTATGATTTTACCTATCCGGCTATTTACATCCGTAACACCTACAGCGCATATGTATCTGATGTGTTTAATATTACCGATCAGTTAATTGCTTCGGCAGCGCTGCGGGTAGATAGGTTTGTTAACATAGGTAACTACGATCCTACCACCAAAATAAGGTCTGGCGCGTATCAGCAAACTGCTTTCTCCCCAAAATTCGGACTGGTTTATCAACCAATAAAAGATCATTTATCATTATTTGCTAACTACCAGAACAGTTTCCGTAACCAGGCGGGTATTACCGAAGATAATAAACCGCTTAAACCCGAGCATGCCAACCAGATTGAAGGTGGTGTTAAAGTTGATTTATTTGATGGTAAGCTGAGTGGTACCATTAGCTATTACGATATTAAGGTAAAAGATATTACCCGCCCATCATCTACGCCAAACCGGGTTATTCAGGATGGTACACAGTTGAGTAAGGGTATCGAGACAGAGGTGATTGCCAATCCGATAGCGGGTTTAAATGCTGTTTTGGGTTTTTCATACAATGATTCTAAATACGATGCTACTACCAATGCCGATGTGGCCAACCGTCGCCCGGGTACAGCATCATCGCCATACCTGGCCAATTTTTGGGTAAGCTACCGTTTACAAAAAGGTAGCGTTAAAGGCCTGGGCTTTGGTGTTGGAGGTAACTATGCCAGCGATAATAAAATTATTAACAGCATAAGCCAGGGGGTATTTACCTTACCTGCGTACACCTTATTTAATGCATCGGCATTTTACGATCTTAAAAACTACAGGATAGGCGTGAAGATGGATAACATCACCAACCAAAAATACTGGATAGGTTATACCACCGTTAATCCGCAAAAACTAAGAAACTACGCCCTTACATTTACCTATAAATTTTAAGTATGACCTTCAAAAAAGTCATGTTATTTATACACCGCTGGCTCGGCTTTATTGCCGGGTTGGTGGTGTTTATTGTAAGTATCACCGGCTGCATTTTTTGTTTTCAGGACGAGATACAGGATGCTTTGTACAGTTATCGTAAGGTAGAAGATCAGCATAAGCTTTATTTGCCGCCATCTACCCTAAAAGCAAACAGCCTTAAGGGGCATCCCGGGGCTACCGCTAGTTATATATTTTATTATGGTGCCGATAGGCCGGCCGGAGTATTTGTAAATTTGCCAAAAGATAAAGGGGTGCTGTATGTATACATGAACCCCTATACCGGGCAGGTTACCCATACAGAGAACCTGGCAGGTAATTTTTTTGTAATTGTTGAAAACATTCATTTATACCTTTTATTGCCACCCAAAATAGGCGGCCTGGTGGTGGGCATCTCGGTTATTATATTTATAGTGCTCATGATAACCGGCATCATTCTCTGGTGGCCAAAACGCAAAACCGACCGCAAGCGAAGCCTCACCATAAAATGGAATGGCCGCTGGCGCAGGGTAAATTACGATTTGCATAACGTGTTGGGTTTTTACGCAACAGGTATTGCCATTATATTGGCCTTAACCGGCCTGTCTATGGTATTTGATAGTGTACGGGAAGGGATATACACTACGGCTAACCTGGGCAAGGCGCATCCCGAAGAAAAGGTAGTGTTAAAATCAGATTCGCTCTTAAAACGTAAAACTGATACAAAAACGGTTATCGATAAAGCTTTTGAAGCCGCCCAGGCAGGCTCGCCCCGGGCCGAAATGTTTTTATTGTTTGATGACGCTTCTGTCGCCGGTACTATTGGCATAACCGCATATGCCCAAAGCCTGCATTATTATAAAAGCGATGAGTATGCTTTTGAAAAGTACACAGGCAAAATGCTCAAAAGAACTACCCATGCCCAAAAAAGTCCCGGCATGAAAATGAATGACATGAATTATGATCTGCATGTGGGGCAAATTCTGGGCCTTACAGGTAAGATCATCGCTTTTTTAGCCAGCCTTATCTGTGCATCGTTGCCAATAACCGGCTTTATCATTTGGCTGGGCAAACGCAAAAAAGGTAAATCTAAAAAAGGGAAAGAAGTGGCGCATAGGCGGGTGGTGAAGCAGCATAGCGTTTAATATTCCACTAATAATTATGTTATGCATAGCGGTTGTGCGGTAATCAGCTAACATGCATAGCGGCTCTATGTAATGTGTGTTGCGCGTAAGTAATTTATAATTAACTTCTTATGTTCTATGTTGTGCTATAGATATACTTCATAAATACCCAGTTCATCATTCGATAAAAATTGATTAATATCTTCTTTTAAAGAGTTTAATAAGTCGGCAATTTTTTGCGTACCAACATTGCCGGTACGCAACCAAATTATTTTAGGTGGATAGGAGTAAAGATTTTGTAATTCGCAAAAGTCCTCGTCAAAGGTTAAAATCGTGTAGCTATTTGCTTTGGCGAATTGCCAGATCATAAAATCGCTTAAGCGCTCATTTACCCGGATTTCATTTGTAGGGAGAATATCCCAGTCTGAGAGTACCTTTTTTAAACGCCATGAAATATTTTCGTCAGCTAGCAGCCGTATCATGCAACCTTAATTATACGTTCTTTATTTGCCGCATAAGCCAGACATGCAAAAATATGAGGGGGGGTAAGTTGTGGGAAATCACTTAAAATTTCATCATGGGTTAAACCGGATGCCAGCCATTGTAAAACATCGTATACAGAAATGCGTGTGCCTTTAATAACGGGTTTTCCAAACCGTATTTCGGGGTTAAATTCAATGTATTCTTTATAGTCAATTGGCTGCATACACAAATTTACCTAAATTGTCACCAAATTCCATCACATGAAAAAGATATTCTTTTTAAGCCTCATCCTGTTTGTATCCCTCAAAACCTTTGCCCAGCAAACCGATAAGGATGCAGTGAAGCAAACCATCAATACCATGTTCGATGCCATGCGCAAAGGTGATAGCACGTTGCTGCGGTCAACCTTTCATAAAAATATAGTGTTTGAAGGTGTGGCCAATAAAAAAGATGGCACCGTTGATTTGAACATAGATAACCCCAACGATTTTATAAAAGCCGTAGGCACACCTCACAAAGAAATGTGGGACGAGCAGGTCGCCTTCAACGATATTAAAATTGATGGCGACCTCGCCAGCGTTTGGATGCCTTACAAATTCTACCTGGGCAAAACCTTTAGCCATTGCGGGGTAGATGTTTTCCAACTGATGCGCACCCCGGCAGGGTGGAAGATAATTTACGTGGTAGATACCCGCCGTAAGGGTAATTGCCCAGAGTAATTATAACGCCCCCAGCTTTACCATTCCATAAAATAAGCCGGCGCAATGCATGGCTTGTTTTATTTTATTATCAAGCAGCGCCTGTTTCAATTCGTCTATAGTGTATTCTTCAACAATCAATTCTTCGTGCTCATCAAGCGATTGCCCCGTTACCTTTTTGCCGCCTTTGGTAAAATAGGTAAACGTTTGGTTGTTGGCGGTTGATGGGTTGCCATAAACGGTACATATCAATTCAAACTCATCAAACTGGTAGCCTGTTTCTTCCAGTAGTTCACGGCGGATAGCGTTAATAGGCTCTTCACCGGCATCCACTACACCACCCGGAATTTCGAGCGATATAATGCCAGCCGCATGGCGGTATTGTTTCACCATCAATATTTTATTGTCTTCGGTTACCGCAACGGCATTTACCCAGCTCGGGTATTCTAAAACATAATAATCTTCAACAATACGTTTATCTGGCATTTCGCAGCGGTCAATACGCAGCGTGGCCCAGGGACCTTTATGTATATAGGTAGATGAAAGTAATTTCCAGGTAAGATCCTTACTCATAGTTTTCTTGTAAAAATTGATAGATAATATTTTGTTTGTTAATGTTTTCGAATGATGAACTGTGGTGCTTCTTCTCCAGCCATTCAAAAACTAATAATATTTTTTGGAGTGTGGCCAAAGTTTCGGGCGAAGGGATAAATGGCCCGGCGTGCATGTATAGTAGCTGGGCTAATGCATCCAGTTTATCGGCCTTATAATTTCCTTTTACCAGAAAGGTTTCGAAATCATCAGCCGATAATGCTAACAGTTCATCCAGTTTAATATCAAACTCGTTTTGCAGCATGGTATCTGCAAGCTTTATAAATTCATCCGGCTTTGCCTCTTCCTTAAACCCAGCTAACCGGGCCATCATGACCGTTATTTTTTCGAGCTCTCTTAAAATATAATCTTTATACATTAATCAACGATAAGTTTGCCAGAATGATAGCAATATCCGGCAGTCTAATAATAAGGTGCAGCTCAAATCAATAACTCAATAATTCAGTCAATCAATAATTAAAAAACTACCAGCTGCCGCTTGACCCGCCTCCGCCGCCACTGCCTCCGCCGAAACCTCCAAAGCCACCGCCACCGCCCGAGTTGCCACCTCCTCCAGAGAAACCTCCCCAGTCCGAACCATTGCTGCGGCCGCTGCCGCCAAGCATGCTGCCGGCCAAAAACCACCAGAACGGACTTGCGCCACCTCTGCGATCGATGATCTGGCCACCACCGCCGCCGCCCCGGTTTCTAAACACGATGATCAGTATAACCACTACTATTACAATTAGAATAATAATGCTCGCCCCATCGCTGCCGCCATCCTGATCGGCTGGTTGGGCATCGGCTTTAAATTCGCCTTTGGTAGCTTTAATAATATCATTGGTAGCTATGTCCAGTCCGGTATAGTAATCGCCCGCCTTAAAATTGGGCTTCATATCATTTTGGATAATACGCTGGGTAAGTATATCCGGTAATGGTCCTTCGGCGCCATAACCTGTTTGGATAGCCATTTTACGGTCGTCGATAGCAACAATTACCAGGATGCCGTTATTCTTTTGTTTTTGACCAATACCCCATTTGCGCAGTAGTTGCTGCCCATAATCGTTAATATCATAGCTCCCGGTCGATTTCATGATCACTACAGCTATTTGGGTAGAGGTAGAATCGTTAAAGGCAATCAGTTTGTTTTCTAGTTTTTGTTTATCGCCGGCAGATAAGGTATTGGTAAAATCGGTAACCAGCGTAGTTGAACGCGCCGGGAAATCCTGTGCAAACACCATCGCGGTGCAAAGCAACAGGCTACAAAATATAATGAGTTTTTTAAACATAAGTTTCATAAAGTTATTCGCCATCCATAAAGGCAATATCATCGGGCAATTCATTTACATCGCCGGCATGGTGCGGAAAGTATTTTTGCAGCTGCTCGCCGGCAATTTTTAAGCCGGTAACAATGCCTTCCACAATATCGCCGTATTTAAAATGCTGCAACATATCCTCTTTGGCTGTATCCCAAAAGTTTTCGGGTACAACCTGGTTTATGCCGGCATCACCAATAATGGCAAACTTACGATCAACAGTAGCTACATAAACAAGTACGCCATGCCTCAATGCCGTTTTATGCATATTAAGCTGAAAAAAATATTTTGCTGCGCGATCGAGCACATCTTCACTGCATTTTCTTTCGATGCAAACCCGTATCTCGCCGCTGCTGCGGTTCTCGGCCTCTTCAATAGCTTTACGGATGCGCTGCTGCTCCTCTTCGTTAAATACCGCCATGTTTTTAATTACTGAATTATAGAGTTATTGAATTAATGATTTAGGGAGTTATCTGTTCAATTATTGAATGACTGAATGAGTTATTGAATATCGATGTTTATCGGTTAATAGTTATTGATATAATTATATGTTGCGGTTTAAATTACAAATTCAGTCATTCAATAATTGAACCTGTAGCTTAATCAATAATTCATTAATTCAATAACTCAATAATTATTCTGTAGCTTAAATCAATAACTCTATAATTCAATAATTAATTAAAACTCAACCTTAGGGGCTTTGTCGCTTCCGGGTTCGGCGGTAAAGTATCCTTTTTCTGAGAAGCCGAACATTTTTGCGGTGATATTGGCCGGGAACGAACGAATTTTGGTGTTAAATTCCTGTACGGCATCGTTAAAATCTTTACGGGATACGTTGATCCTGTTTTCTGTGCCTTCCAGTTGTACAGATAGGTCGCGGAAGTTTTCGTTAGCTTTCAGATCGGGGTATTTTTCTGATACAACCAGCAATCTGCCAATTGCCGAACTCAATTCGCCTTGCGATGCCTGGAATGCTTTGATAGATTCGGGTGTAAGTTTGGTAGGGTCAACCTGTACCGATGTTGCCTTGGCACGGGCCTCTATTACCGCGGTTAAAGTGCTTTTTTCAAAATTAGCCGCGCCTTTAACGGTATTTACCAGGTTTGGAACCAGGTCGCTACGGCGTTGATAGTCGCTTTGTACTGCGCCCCATTTAGATTTTACGGTCTCGTCTAGCTTAACCATGCTGTTATAGCTGCATGAGCTTAAACCCATAGCAACCGCTACAACTAATATTACTGATAATAGCTTTTTCATTGATAGAATTTTATTTTATAGATGTGTTTTCGATTATAGATTACAAAACGCATACCGTTGTTACAAACGGTATGATTTTGTGACAATGTGTCAAGGTAGTGTTTTTATTGCTGTTACAGAAACATTAAGGCGGATGCAGTATATTTGAACCCATTAAGTTGATACTGTACCTAAAAATGAAGAAGATATTTTCTGTTCTTTTAGCTTGTTTTGCCCTTGGCGCACAGGCGCAAACGCATTCATCCGAGAAATTAGTACCGTACGTACGTCCTATTATAGGTACCCAGCGCATGGGGCACGTGTACCCGGGAGCCACGG
>NZ_JACHCR010000035.1 GCF_014205845.1 Mucilaginibacter cryoferens | reverse complement strand
GTTTTTGATGATCTTTGCTTGGGTTGTCATAATACTAATCTCTGTTACGTGTTTTAAATTATCGTAACTGTCAGATTAAATTGTGACTATCTCAAATACCATGAAGTACATTTTTATGGCTACCAGCGCAAACTTCGGCAATATGTTCAGTATGGCCGGCGCTTCCTTATTTCTACCTTTTCTGCCGCTTTTACCCAAACAGATCTTGCTGACTAATTTGCTGACCGACTTTCCGGAAATGGCCATCGCTACAGACCGGGTGGATGACATTAATATCCAATCTCCACAACGCTGGAATCTCGCCTTTATCAAACGTTTCATGATCACCTTTGGTTTGTTGAGCTCTGTGTTTGATTTTCTGACTTTCGGCCTGTTGCTTTTTGTTTTCCATGCCAAAGAAATATTGTTTCAAACCGGTTGGTTCACTGAATCTGTTATATCTGCCACGTTGATTGTATTGGTGGTGCGTACGAGGCTGCCATTTTTTAAAAGCCTGCCTGGTAAATATTTGTCCGTAGCAACCGTATTCATCCTGGTATTGGTATTGGCATTGCCGGTTACTCCTTTTGCAGTCTGGTTTGGTTTTTCCCGATTATCACTGGCTTATTATGGCTGGATGCTGCTGCTGATAGTTGTATATATTATCGCAGCAGAGCTAACCAAAAGGTGGTTCTACAAAAAGGTTTTTAAATTACTGTAGCTTCAGGCTGATCAGATCCGATGATGGCAGAAATAAAAAGAAGTAAACTATTTGCTCCTTCACGTATCGTGTTTTACGTGTTTGCTATCCTCGTCTTTTATTTTGCCTTGCACTACATCGGTAAATTGAAAGATATCAAAGATCTCATGATGCAGATGAGCCCTTTCTGGCTACTGTTAACTATTGCCACGCAGATCGGTACTTATTTGCTCAATGCACTTATCCTTCAGGTACTGACCAGTGGAAAATCAGGATCTGCCGGTTTTTTCGTGCTTTTTAAAATGTCCATCGTCATTATGTTTGTTAACCAGGCATTGCCTACAGGGGGCCTAAGTGGTAATGGTTACCTGTTTAATCAGTTAACCAAAAGAAATATTCCAAAATCAACGGCATTTACTGCATTGATATTAGAAACGATTAGTTACTATGTAGCTATTTTGGCGCTGTTAGGACTCTTTTATTGCTGGTACCTGATTCAGGGAATGCATGTCAGTCCGGTAGTAAACTATGTGGTTATTCTTGGATTTGTGTTTTACATCGTGATGACTGCCATCGTACTTGTTTTGAGTAACAGAAGGACCATTTTTTTTGTACTGAGGAAAATAAGCAGGTATGGCTGGATCAAAAGATATATCAGAAAAGCAGGACTGCTCTCGCTGCGCAATGAAAATCAGGGAACCATGCAAATGCTCATGGAAAATAAAAAGCAGATCCTCAATACTATTATCCTGCAAATAGTCATTATCAGTTGTGACCTGATCACTGTTTTTGCCCTGGTTAAAGGGTTTCATATCCACATGTCTTTTGGACTGGTCGCACTGGCGCTTTTACTATCGCTGGTAATCGGTGCGCTCCCAATATCTCCGGGGTCCCTGATCATTTATGAAAGTGCCATGACCTACTTTTTTACCAAGCTTGGAGCGCCCGTACATGCAGCACTAATCATCACGTTGCTATATCGCTTTTTTACATTCTGGCTGCCCATACCGATAGGACTGGTTTTGTATAGAAACCTGGGAAGAACCCAAAAAAACGATGGAAATAAGGCGAGGATTATCAGTAGGAAATAATGCATCATGAGGCCGGATCAACATTAGGCAACCTTGATCTTATTGATAGCAATAATCAATTCCTGCGCATCGTTTTTGCATTTGGTGATCAATTCCGTTTTGATGCAGGGCTCTTTTGCCTTTTTCCGGATGTTTGCTTCGAATGCGATGACCTCCATTTGTCTGTTCTTGAAATCTTCTTTTACAAAGGTGATCATACCATCACCTATAATTTCTATTTCCTTCAATTTCGAAGCTAATGCTTTCTTTACTTCGTTGATAATGGCATTTATTTGGTTCATGATAAGTCGTAATTAATTAATTTAAGCATTCTTGAAGTAGAAAATAAGGGGGTATGGATTTACATGATCAATACTGCTGCACCTTCTACATCACCGTTTCTCACCGCAGCCAGGGCTTCGTTTGCTTGTTTCAATGGAAACAGCCGGGTTTCGGTTTTTATTTTTACGCTGGATAAAAGCCCGAAAAAGTCGTCTCCATCTTTACGGGTAAGATTCGCTACGGAACGGACAGATCTTTCCTCCCAAAGTAATTGATATGGAAAGGAAGGGACATCGCTCATGTGTATCCCGCCGCAAATAACTGGGCAGCCTTTATCGACATCCTTCAGGGCTTTAGGAACAAGCTCCCCGGCCGGTGCGAAAATAATCGCTGCATCTAATTTTACAGGCGGCGAATCAGTCGAATTACCCGACCAGACCGCCCCCAGTCTGGTAGCAAATGACTGCGCTTCCAGATCACCGTCCCGCGTAAAAGCATAAATTTCTTTACCCTGAAACCTAGCTATCTGGATGAGGATATGCGCTGCTGCTCCAAAACCATAGAATCCGATTTTTTTAGCCGCTGTTCCAACCATCTGATAGGAGCGGTAACCGATCAGGCCTGCACAAAGGAGTGGCGCGGCAGACGCGTTATCATATGACGGTTCCAGGCGAAAACAATACTTTTGGAAAGCCACCGTATATTCGGCATATCCGCCGTCTATCGTATAACCTGTAAATAGTGCGTTTTCGCAAAGGTTTTCCTGGTCTTTCAGGCAATATGGACAGTGTCCGCAGGTATAACCCAGCCATGGAATACCAATGAGGTCCCCCTGTTTTAATGAAGTGACCTTAGTACCTGTTTTCTCAACTGTACCTATTATTTCATGCCCCAGGATGAGTGGCAGTTTTGGCCTGGCCAATTCGCTGTCGATAATATGCAGGTCAGTACGGCATACACCACAAGCAATCACACGGACAAGCACTTGTTCCTCATTTGGTACAGGCAGCGGAAGCATCTTACTGACCAGCGACTGCCCAGCAGCATCCATAACCATGGCCTGCATTGTTATAGGCAAAGGGGCCCGGTCCTTGTTGCCGTAATCGGTTATATCGGTAGAGCCGGCCGCGGTCTTTAAATTTTCAGTGTCCATGATCATTTGGGTTTACAGGATACTCACATTACCGGCCATTTACCCGCCGCCGTTGCTGGCTTGCAGGAATTGTTTATTTTTTGCAGGTATTGATATATAGCCTGACGGGCTGCTTCTTTTTCTTCTATCCAAAGACCTTCCATATTTCTCACCACCGTTTTTTCACTTTCATCCATTTTAAGCGTTAAACAGTCACGATGCAGCATGGTTATAGCTCCATTGATATCGTGAAATTTTCCTAAGACAATGGAAAAAGAGTCTATATTTTCCTCGTTGGAGAGTAAGGTGTAGGGGGAGATCAGGCCTATATCTGCTTCTATGTATGGCCAGGTATATAACAGGCTTTTTAAAAGCTTTCGAAGTTCGTGAAGAGGTTTGCCTGCAGGAAAAACCGGGCCGAGCAGTTTCTTTAATATTTTTATTTCCGAGCGGACAAACTGCTCTTTTGCTATGGAGTTTAGGTGATCCGGTAATAATTTCAAAAGATTTCCTTCACTTTTTTTAAATGGCTGTTTTCCTTTTATCATTTTATTAGCAGTTGATATATGGTGCAGTGTCTTGTCGGATAGCAGGTTCAGATAAGATTTTGGAAGTTCCATTTGCTTTTCATTCAGCGTCCTTAGGACAAAATGCTGTTGAATCTGGAGATTGCGAATTTCTCCCGACACTTTATAATACCTTAAAATCCTTTGCGGAATTTTAAGTGAATGCGGATCACTTTTTGCCGCATCAAGCAATCTCAGGCATGCACCCAGCTTTTTTACTTTAACCCGGAAAAGGCGGATATCATCTTCATTATAATGCAATCTGACACTTTCAAGCGTAATATTGATCTTTTCAAACCTTTTTTTGATCATTTCTTCTATTTCCCGGCGCTCCATCATTTCCTTTAACTAAATCTTATTCAATAATCAGTTCATTGTTAACCATCAAAACACCTGGCGCATTCCATGCAATCTTTTCAGCTTCTTCTTTCTGGTAGAATGACTGTACCGTTCCACTTAGTGTTATGGTATTGTTTTCGACTTTTACCCTTATATTTTGATCAACTGTAGCCGAATAACGCAATAACGCGTGTTCAACGTTCTTTTTTTCGAGTTGATTAGGTGTCTCCGCAATTAAAATAACATTGTTCGTAAAAACTTTAACACCCTTAACACTGCTCACGGACTTCGTTGCCGTTTCTTTCTGAAAATTATATTCCATTTCACCATCAAGCGTAACATGACCATCTTCTACCTTTATTTGTATCCTGTCATATGGAACCCAATTTAATTTAAATGCAGCAAGCACGTTCTTAGCGATATCCTCATCACTGACCTCATCGTGTGTGGCTAAATTGACAGTCATGTGCGCTATTATCGCTTTTACACCGTAAACACTTTTTGTAACGGCTTCTACTTGTGACTTATCAAGATAGCTTTTAACAATACCCGATAAGGTGATTAAGCCATCGTCTGCCAGCACCGTAATTTGTGTGTTTTTTAATAAAGGGTCCCATTTAATCGCATCCTGAACATCTTTTTGTAGATCCCGGTCGTTCTCCATGTCTTGAATTGGTATTGATGACTGGTAAAATTCAGGTTTTAGCAATAGGTAATCGTTATGTAATTCTATGTTTTAGTTACATCATTCACACCTGCAGAAGATTATAATAAGTTTTATCCGGAGGTTACTTATTGTGGCTGGGATGTGTGAATGATGTGTTGTGTAAGAAATATGGTCGCCATAGTACCGCTCATTGATAAACAACCGCAAAATTATAGAAAGAGGTTTACAGAATCCAACGACCGGTTTGATGCCATATTCGACTTAACAAGTGCGGCCAGTAAAATACTTAATGTTGATCTCACGATTTACCTGTGAATCACTGGGCAATTTCGGCGAAATATCCAGGACAGGGGCTTTTAAGCGGAGTATCCTGCTTCAAATCAGCCCTTACCAAGTTGCTCCCGTCGCTCAACGCATAACAGGTTGTTCCTGCTACTACAATTGATCCTTCGGCTATCGCTAAAAACTTTCTCCGGTTCATTATACGGAATGATTTAAATCAACAGCATTAGGAACGGTAAGCTCGGGGTTTAGCCGCTTGAACCATTTAATAACTTCATACCATACCACCGATAAAAAACCGATACTGGTACTAATCGCTAACAGTATTGGGTTTAAAGGCTCAAATCCAAAGAAGGCAGACAATGGTTTTACGTAAAGCAATAATCCCGAAATGAGTATAGTTACTCCAATGATCAACAGTACCAAATCATTTTTATATCTTATGGTAGTGAGCAGTGAATAATGAAATGAACGGTTAACCAATGTGAGCAATATATTAGCAGCTATGAGGCAAGTAAAAACCATAGTGCGGGTAAGTTGTTCGTCAAATCCCATATTTACGGCGTATTGATAGGTTATCAGGGTTCCAGAGGTGATCACTAATCCCTGTACGATGCTCGTGGTCAATTCTTTCCAATTAAAGAAAGTTGTGCTGAATGGACGTGGTTTTTGCAGCATCGTATTCTTCTCCATCGGCTCATTTTCGTAAATAATGGAACAGGTTGGCCCCATGATCAATTCCAGGAAGATGATATGTACCGGTGAGAATATATTAGGATAGACCCAGCCCAGGGCCAGGGGTATAAAAACGGTAAGTACGATGGGGATGTGAATGGAGATAATGTATTGTATGGCCTTTTTCAGATTCGTATATATGCGTCTGCCCATAGCCACTGCATCTACCATTTTAGATAGATCATCTTCCAACAGGATCAGTGATGCTGCCTGTTTGGCAATTTCGGTGCCCTTTTTACCCATAGCAATACCAATATGGGCAGCCTTCAGTGCGGGGCCGTCATTTACGCCGTCGCCGGTCATGGCTACAATTTCATTTTTAGCTTTCAGCGCATTAATGATCTTTAGCTTGGCATCCGGGAACATACGGGTGAAGATGCTGGTCTCCTCCACTTTATCCTGAAGCTTTTTATCTGATAATTGCATCAGCTCGTTCCCGCTGATACATTTATCAAATCCTTTAAACTCAATTTGCTGAGCAATAGCCGATGTAGTTTCGGCATTATCGCCCGTAACAATTTTAACCGCGATACCTGCCTTGTAAAAGTCTTGCAGAACCGATTTGATATTTGTCTTCGGTGGATCGTAAAAAGCCACCAACCCTTTAAATACGAAATGTAATTCCTGTTGCGTAACCGGAAAATCGCCCCCTGCAAAATCAGCCTCTGCTACAGCTAATACCCGGTAGCCCTCGGCGGCAAGTACTTCAATTGCACCAGCTATCCGGCCTTTTTCTATGCCAGTTAAATCGCTGATCCTTATCAATGCCTCCGGAGCTCCTTTTGCTGCTATAATCCTTTTGCCCTGTTTGTTTTCAAATAAATGGGTCATCATTGGTGGCTTGCCGCCTAACGGGTATTCATGGATCATTTTATAATCCGGTCGCTCATCTGGTAAGTACATTTTTGCATAAGCACTGTGTAGAGCAATCTCCATGGGATCAAAAGGTATCGGTTCGCTGGCCCACATAGCCAACCTCACAAGTGCTTTTTCGGATTCACCGAGCGCCTTTTCTGCATTGGAAATAAAATTGGTACCCAGCGCGTACACTTTAGCCAGGCTCATCTTATTCTCTGTAATTGTGCCGGTTTTGTCCGTACATATCACAGATGCACTTCCCAGGGTTTCAACAGTTTTCATTTGCTTTACCACAATACCCATCTTCATCAGTCGCCAGGCACCCAGGGCCATAAAGGTGGTAAAAGCTACGGGTATCTCTTCTGGTAGGATGCTCATGGCCAGTGTAAGCGCCTTGATTAGGCTATCTAAGATATTGTTGGAGTTAACATAGTTGATGCCCCATACAATGCAGAAAACGATAACTCCGGCAATCACCATTTTTTTTACAAAATTATTGATCTGTAATTCCAGTGGTGTTTTTTCTTCAACGATCGACTCCAGGCTTTTGCCGATCTTACCCAAACGTGTTTGATTCCCTATGGCTGTTATGGTAGCTATGGCCAATCCGCTTGCTACGGTTGTGCCATGGAAAATTAAATTATATGAGGCCGACTGATCTTTATATACCGCCAGGGATTCGCCGGTGAGGATACTTTCATTTACAGAAAAATCATTAGAGTGGACTATAGTGCCGTCAGCTGTGATAGCGGTACCTTCTTCAACCATCAGGCTATCGCCAACTACGAGGTACTGACTTTGTATTTCTTCAACTTTACCATCCCTGATCACTTTGCAGTTTGGCTGGGAGTAGTCTTTGAGCTTTTCTAACGCATTCCTGCTTCTGGAATCCTGATATAATGAAATGCCGGCTACCAGTACTACTGCGGAGGCCAGAAAAATACCATCGCCTGATTTGCCGCTTATAAAGTAAATACAGGAGGTTATCAGCAACAGAATGACCATGGGCTCTTTCGCCAGACCTTTTAGGGCATCGATAAATCCGTTTTCCTTTGTATAACTGAGAATATTTGAGCCGTATTTCACCCTGGCCTCAATTACCTGCCCGTTGGTTAGTCCTTGTACATTGAAATTATTTGCAGGCATGGGAATTGGTTAAATGGGAGACAAAACATATTATAAATAAAGTGCGCTTCCTATAGAGAACAGTTAACGGCAAATATCTTCTTAATCCCTTGTTGAGGTAGTGATCTGGGGCATTCCAATCAGTGATCCCTGTCATTTATAGCCAGCAATTTAAACCGGAAATACAGCAACGTATCAAGCGTGTTATCTGCTCCAATATGATGATTAAGATCACCCTGTACCATGTTTGAGATCATTGGAAATAAATTCGCCACAGCGGACATTTACATCAATATTAATCATTGTAAAATAACAAAACTCATGAAAAATGTAACTGAAATGTCTGATATATCCAATGGATATTATGTTTCTGCAAAGCGTTGGCTTTCTGATCTTGAATTTTTTAAAATAGAAACTGCTTTTTTGATCCATTTAAAACGGGACTATTTTTTTACCCGGTTAGCTGATTTGGGCGATCCTGAAAAGTTAGAAACAATAGGAAATAAACTGGTTCTTTTAGTCGACGATATTCACCAGACCGTAGTTCAGGTTCACGCACAACTCAAACAATTAGAACTTGTAGCTGAAAATGATATCGTGGAAAATATTAAAAACCTGGGGGAAACCAATACGATCTTAGAAAGCCTGATGACCAACCTTACAAATGAGTACAGAGAAGTGAAAAAACAATTATTTCTATGCATAGAGGTTGTTGTGCGCGAAACAGAGTTTTTAGCCGGCTAAATTCTGAAAGCAAATTATGGAACTCAAATTAAGATAATATGTTAGGTGAATTAAAGGATACAGAGATAGAAGATCTGTTGAAGAATCAGTTTGTGGGACGTATCGGTTGCCATGCGGAAGGTGTTACTTACATCGTTCCGGTTAATTATCTTTACGATGGAAATAACCTCTTAGCCCACTCGGCAAAAGGGATGAAGATCGATATGATGAGGAAAAATCCGGAGATCTGTTTTGAAGTTGATCACATACAGAATATGAACAATTGGCAATGCGTGATAGCTTGGGGAACATTTGAAGAAATAAGGGACATACATGAAAAAGGGGAGGCCATGCAAAAGCTCCTTGACAGGATAATGCCCGTAATGGACGATGAAACCGCTAATCCCTCGCATGGATTTACGGCGAATGCCAGTGATGTTGGGCCGGAATTAGAGCTTATAATCTACAAGATAACACTAAGCAAGAAAACAGGGAGATTTGAAAAGAAATAAGTGGGCTTTTCATTGCCTGAAAGCCAAAAAGCGCAAGATCGGCTATGATGGTAATTACCTGTAATTAGCTCTTTTGATGAGTAGCTTGATGTCTTTGATGATGATCTTCCGGCCCTCGGTTTGTAAGATACCTTCCGCTTTAAACTCCTTTAACAGTCTGATCACATTTTCCTGAGCGATCCCAGCGATATTCGCCAGGTCGGTTCGGGAAATATTGAGGATGATTTCGTGCCCGGCAGTATTGTCATCTTTATATTTTTCCCGCAAAACAATAAGCGCTATGGCCAGCCGCTCTGATGCTGTCCTTTGGGCAAATACAGATATACTATTAGCTAATACCGTAAATTCATGGCTCAATGCTTTTAACAGCTTTTGAGTAAAACTCGGAGAACGGTGGATCACTTCAAAAAAATCTTCCTTAGGAATAAAGCTTAAGGAACTTGATTCTAATGCTGAAGCGGAATCAGGATAGCGTTCTTCAGCCAACACCGCGTGGTAACCGATAAGTTCACCCTTATTAGCTACATAAATGATCTGTTCTTTGCCAATCTGGTCAACCTTATATTTTTTTATCTTTCCGCTTCTTACCAAAAAGATACCGGAAGGAACAGAACCTTCCCTAAAGATCACATCGCCCTTCTGATATTTCTGTTCGCTTTGGTTATCCACCAAAATCTGGTAGTCCTCTTCCGACAAAATATTCAAAATAGATTGCGTTGTGAAATTCCAGCGGTCAATAGGAAAGATTCCTGATAAACTCATGGCACAAAGATACGACAATATAAAAAACTGATAAATATCGTGTTATCAGTTGATTTTATTCAATAAATCGGCTATGCTAAGCGGGTAAATTTGCTTTCAATGGATGTTTACCCTTTTTCTCAATTTCCACCTGTTTATGAAGATCAGGTTATGCCGGGTGTGACAGTCCCTTTAATAACTGAACATATAAACCTTTCGATCTTTAGAACAGATACCGATTTCGACTGGCTTTATCCTGAGCGCCTCCAACTCATATCGCAAAAGCAATGGACGCCCCTGGCTATCGCCCGTATAGCTGCCGGATTTTTAGCAGAGCCCGGTTCTAAAGTATTGGATATTGGAAGTGGCATTGGTAAATTCTGTCTTACAGGTGCTTTTTTTAACCCTGAAGCTACTTTTTACGGCGTTGAGCAACGGCATGAACTATATCATTATGCCCAAATTGCCAAGGGGTATACCCAACTGGAAAACACGTGTTTCATACACGCTAACATTACTCAAATTAATTTTAAAGAGTTTGACCATTTCTATTTTTTTAATGCTTTTTACGAAAATATAGACAGGGAGAACGCCATCGATGATACCATTGAAACTTCCTATAGCCTTTATACCTATTATACGGAATATCTTTTAGCTGCTTTAAAAGAAGTTAAACCGGGGACGCGGCTGGTAACTTATCAGTGCCTGGATGAAGTAGTTCACATAAATTTTAAGCTGGTAGGTGCCTCGGAAAATAGCTTCCTGCGCATGTGGATGAAAGAATAACAATTGGCTTGGGTGACTTTATAACCGAATATTATTAATTATAACCAATGGAAACTGATATATTAAACTTATACCCGTTTAGAAAGGACGCATCTTTCGACTACTTATATCCCAACCATATCAAAGAATTGTCCCAAATGCACTGGACTCCTATTGATATAGCCAAAAAAGCCGCGTTCTTTTTGGCTATTCCTAATGCAAGGGTTTTGGATATCGGCAGCGGCGTCGGCAAGTTTTGCATTACTGCAGGTGCTCATTTTCCGCAGACTCAGTTTATTGGCATTGAACAGCGTGAAGCGTTTTGTAGTTATGCTAACGTAGCTAAAGACGAGATCAATGTGGATAATGTATCATTTATCCACGGCAACCTGACTGACCTGGATTATGATGACTACGACCACTTTTATTTCTACAATTCATTTTATGAAAATATAGAGCCGGGCAGCCGGATAGATTATGCGGTAACAACATCTGTTGAATTGTATGAACGCTACAGCCGGTTTGTCTATGCCATGCTTGATGCGAAAAAATCAGGAACAAGGCTTGTTACCTATTATGGACGCGAAACACAGATTCCGCCAAGTTATAACCTGGTTGATCAGGCCTACAACAAAATGCTTAAAATGTGGATCAAAAGATAATGGGAGTGACTGATTCAAAAACACCCAAATCCTGGGCGATGCTACACGCCAAATGCCCACGGTGCCGACGGGGGAATATGTTTGAAGGCGGCATGTATAGTTTTGGCTCAAACAGGATTAATATCAACTGTCCACATTGTCACATGACTTTTGAAATTGAGCCTGGATACTTCTATGCGGCGATGTATGTCAGCTATGCGCTCAACATCATGGAAGTCGGTTTCTTTTGTTTGGCCACCTACCTGATCACGCATAATGCTGATTCGCCCTGGCTTTATGTCTGCACTATTATATCCGGCTGCATCCTGATCACGCCTTTTAATTTCAGGTATTCAAGGGTATTTCTACTATACTGGCTTTCCCCGAAAGTTCATTATCACCCTGAACTGGATAGGCCGGATTTACAGAATACCAAAGAAAAGACCGTAAATGTTTATAGCAATTTGAAAATCATCAAATGAGCTCCTTTATGATATTCCTTCAGTAACATTAACCAATATAAAAATGATTTTTCCTCAGAAGTTATTTTACACCAAAGACCACGAATGGATCAGTTTCGAGAACCAGTACGCTTTAGTAGGTGTCACCGATTTTGCACAAAAAGAACTGGGCGACATTGTTTACCTGAATATACCCAGCATAAATAAGATCATCCTGAAAGAAGGTTTTTTTGGAATGGTGGAAGCTGTAAAAACGGTTTCTGATCTTTTTATGCCGGTGACGGGAAAGATCATTGAAGTCAATCCAATAATAGATAAAGCACCCGAAATGATCAATCAGGAACCTTATAGCACTTGGATGATCAAGGTATTGTTGACTTCTGTTAATGATAAGCAGTCGTTATTGACAGCAGATGAATATAAGGTCCTCATTTGCAAATAGACTGTTAAAATTAATTAAATATGAAAGAATCTGTTTTAACACCGGTTCATCAGCATTTAGGTGCAAAGATGGCCTCATTTGCCGGGTATAATATGCCTATACAATACTCCACAGGAATTAATGCGGAGCACGACACAGTTAGAAACGAGGTTGGCGTATTTGATGTATGCCATATGGGCGAATTCATTATTCAAGGCGCTGAAGCCTTAGAGCTGATCCAAAAATTAACGACCAATGACGCCTCTGCTCTGGCGATAGGACAGGTGCAATATTCCTGCATGACCAACGAGGAAGGCGGCATAATTGACGATATACTGGTTTACAGGTTGGGCGAAGAAAAATATATGCTGGTCGTAAATGCATCAAATATTGAAAAAGACTGGAATTGGGTCGTCGCACATAATTTAAATGGTGCTGAATTAGCAAATATCTCGGAATCTACCTCCTTGTTTTCCGTGCAGGGCCCATATGCTATAGATACCTTGCAAAAACTAACCTCGGTTTCACTCAAAGACATCCCTTATTATCATTTTAAAATCGGGATGATGTATGGTATACCGGATGTGATCATCTCTAATACTGGTTATACAGGGGCGGGAGGGTTTGAAATCTACCTGCCCAGGAACCTCTCTGTTGAATTGTGGGATGCCATATTTTCCGCAGGTCGAAATTATCGCATCCGGCCAATAGGCTTAGGAGCAAGAGATACGCTGAGACTGGAAATGGGATATTGTCTTTACGGGAACGATATTGATGATATGACAACACCTTTTGAAGCTGGTCTTGGATGGATCACCAAATTCAGTAAAGATTTTACTGGATGGCGCGTGCTGCAGGAGCAAAGAAATAAGGGTACAAAATTAGCCTTGGTTGGCATTATGATGGAAGATAATGGCATTCCGCGGCACGGCTATCGGATCATGAACAGCGAACATGAAACGGTCGGGATCATTACTTCAGGTACGCAATCACCTACACTGAAAACAGGAATAGGTTTAGGCTATGTACACACGGGTTTAAAAGCACCGGGTACTCCGTTGCTCATTGAGATCAGGAACCAGTTTCATAAGGCTACAGTATGCCGGCTGCCTTTTGTGCAAAGTAAAGTTAAATAGATATCAAGCGAACCGGATGGATAACGCCATCGGTAACAGGAATTGGATTTGCACCTGCCTGGCAACAGAAGAATACCAGGAGGAAGTCATAGCTAAAAAAATGGCGAAAATTATACTTTACTAAAGATGCAAAAGAAACTAAATAGAAAAATAGCGCAGTTTACTGATGCTTTGGCCATTAAAGAAAAAGGTTTATATCCGTATTTCAGGGCGATTGAATCTGCACAGGATACGGAAGTAACCATTAATGGTAAACCTGTTTTAATGTTTGGGTCTAACTCATATTTAGGATTAACAGATCATCCTTACATTAAGGAAGCAGCTATCCGTGCAGTAAACAAATACGGTACGGGATGCGCGGGGTCACGGTTTTTAAACGGAACGCTTGATATTCATGTCGAACTGGAAGAACGCTTAGCCCGTTTTGTGGGTAAGGAGTCCGCTATTTTATTCAGTACCGGCTTTCAGGTAAATATTGGTGTCTTATCCTGTCTGACTGGTAGAAACGACTATATTTTACTGGATGAAATGGATCATGCCTCCATTATTGATGGCTGCCGCCTTTCATTTTCACACGTCATCAAGTATCGGCATAACGATATGGGGGACTTAGAGCGAAAACTCAGCAGTTTACCGGGGGATAGTGTAAAACTGATCGTTGTGGACGGTATTTTTAGTATGGAAGGGGATTTTGTTGTTTTACCCGCCATCACCTTTCTGGCTAATAGATACGGGGCAAATATCATGATTGATGATGCCCATGCTTTAGGAGTGATCGGTAAAAATGGCTCAGGTACGGCATCTCATTTTAATTTGACCAGCCAGGTAGATCTGATCTCCGGGACATTTAGTAAATCATTGGCCTCATTGGGCGGATTTGTAGCTTCGGACAGCGCGACGATCGACTATATCAAACACCGGGCACGTTCTTTAATTTTCAGTGCCAGTATGCCGCCATCCACCGTTGCCAGTACGCTTGCGGCTTTGGATATTATTGAGGCGGAACCGGAAAGAATTGCCAAACTTTGGGATAATACCAATTATGCAAGTAAGATCATGTTAGCAGAGGGTTTGGATTTAGGGAGCTCGGAAAGCCCTATATTACCGATCTACATCCGTGACAACGATAAAACGTTTCTGACTACCAAATATCTTCAGGATGCCTGTATTTTTGTAAACCCTATAGTTTCACCTGCTGTGCCCTCAAATTCTTCACTGATCCGTTTCTCTTTGATGGCTACCCATTCATTTGCACAGATAGATCAGGCTGTTGAAAAGATTGCCAAGGCGTTCCGAATCTATGATGTAAGATCGTCAAATGATAAATTAGAGAAAGCTTCATAACACTTACCCTGAACGATAGCCTAAAATATTAGGGCACGGGGGGTGGGCAAGTTTATCATTGCTTTTTAAGAAAATGATGGATAGGATTGAAAGCGAAGTGTTTATGCCTTGGATAATTCTTCTATAAATAAATTACCAAATAATGGATTTAATCTGTTAATGAATTTGATTGTTATAGCAGAACTGCTGTTTACATATAAAATCAAAATAGGCTCAGCTATAGTCAAGGCTGGAAGTGCTTCGTAAAAGCTATAAAAAATTTCTTCTTTGTCACATTTAATTCCGGCCTTGTGAATGGATGCTTTGACAAAATCATCCGCAATGCCTTTTAGTAATTCTATATTATGGTTGTTTCTTTTATTAACAGCGGCAAAATCAAAGCCTGCCTGCTCTAAATCGTAACCCATATGAAATGTATCGTTCATGTTATTTGTTGATGACCCGCTTTGCTTAAATCTAAGCGAATATTTTATGAATATAACTGCGTCTTTAAACGCATTTCTTTATAACAAAAGTACCATAACAGTTGCCTGTAAAGGCTGTAAAACATCAACCGGAATACTGATTTATATCATACAGCAACCTGCTTTTTAACTTTGTTAAATACTTAAATTTGTATGATGTCAAAATTTAAAACAGACTATTCTTTCTGGACGAAATACAAAAAATTTGCGGGCAACGAGATCCTGCTGTATGTGATCATGGTTGTCGGTATCGTTTCAGCTATTGTTATCATTAGTTATCTCCAGGGTAAATAAACCGTAGGTTTTAAATTATAAAGATTTGAAATAACAATGTATCGCTATGGCCACCAAAGCCAAATGTATCTTCACAGCGATGTCCAGTATAGCCTCAACCCCTTCCTTTATTTAAATCCGCAGATCAAAAGGGTATTTGGATCGATATGAATTATGTTGATCGCCAGCGGAAGGATTGGATCATAGATAAACATAGGTTTCACCCGTTTGTAAATACGCTATAATTAAAATAAAAGATGTTTTACCGGAGAGGGTGATAAAGGTCAGCGTTAGTAGTGACCTGCGTCATTGAACCGCCTGATCATTTTTAGCAGTTTTGTGCTGTTAGTTTATGCATTTTTAAGTAGTGTCATAGGCTAAAATAAAAATCAAACCATGGCTATACAAACAATTAATCCTTTTAACAATCAGCTTGTTAAAACATTTGAAGAGATGACACCTGAGGTAGTGAATACTGCCATAACACAAGCAGAGAAGACATTTGAAAGCTGGAAGCATACTACCTATGCAGACCGGGCTAAGATCCTGCACCGTGTTGCACACATTATGCGCATCAAGTCATTGCAGCTGGCAGAGTTGATTACCCTGGAAATGGGTAAATTATTGGCACAAAGTGAAGGTGAGATCGCATTGAGCGCAGATATTATAGATTATTACGCTACCAATGGCGCGGCATTTTTAGCTGATAAGCAATTGGAACCCGAATATGGGGAAGCCTATATCACCAGCAGCCCGATAGGTGTACTGCTAGGGATTGAACCCTGGAACTTTCCTTTTTACCAGGTGGCACGGTTTGCCGCTCCCAATATCATGGTAGGTAACGTCGTATTGGTCAAACACGCATCGAATGTACCGCAATGTGCAGCAGCTATTGAAGACTTGTTCAGAGAAGCCGGAGCTCCGGAAGGGTTATATACTAACTTGTTTATTTCAGGAAGTAATGTTTCTGCTTACATCACAGATGAACGGATCAAAGGCGTTTCTCTTACAGGCAGTGAACTCGCAGGCGCAAGCCTGGCTGCTGCAGCCGGAAAATCATTGAAGAAGTCAGTTTTGGAACTTGGTGGCAGTGATGCCTTTATTGTTCTGGAAGATGCAGATATCGACCAGTCCGTAGAATGGGCTGTCATCGGCCGGATGAACAATACCGGGCAATGCTGCGTGGCAGCCAAAAGATTCATTGTTGTTGAGGCGGTAGCCGATGAGTTTTTAAAGAAATTCACAGCTAAACTAACAGGGCTGAAAGTAGGCGATCCGATGGATAACACCACCCAGTTGGGTCCGTTGAGCAGCGAGAGTGCTGCGGTTCAGCTGGCTGATCAGGTTAAGCGTTCTGTTGATGCCGGAGCAAGGATTATTTTGGGCGGAAAACGCATTGATCGTCCCGGTGCGTTTATTGAAGCCACAATCCTTACTGATATTAAACCAGGAATGGCGGCTTACCATGAGGAACTATTTGGCCCTGTAGCTTCCTTTTATAGGGTGAAAGATGAAAAAGAGGCTATCCTGCTTGCTAATGATTCGCCGTTCGGCTTAGGCGGCTCGGTATTTACTTCAGATAAAAACAGGGGCAAAAACGTGGCCGCGCAGATTGATACCGGAATGGTATTCATCAATCATCCAACCTGGACACAGCCCGACCTGCCATTCGGCGGCACCAAACGTTCGGGCTATGGCCGTGAATTATCAAGTTTAGGAATAGAAGAATTTGTGAATAAAAAACTGGTGAGGTTTAGTGAATATGCTGATCCGTTTTAACCTGCATTTTTGTCTCTGCGCCACAGCTGATTATTCAGCTGTGGCTTTTTGTATTTTAATCAGCGATCAATTCAAATGAGATGAATGAACAAATGCAGCCGAAAAAAATGCAGCGCGCAATATTTATTACAAAAGGTGCAACCCGCATTGATTGTGGATGGATTAGTATTTACTCTGGCACTGTTATTTGTCGCTGCAAGCCTTACAAATCAAAAGCGGCAAAGCTTTTTTCGCAGTCCTGGCAACCTCGGCAGGTACAGATATCAGCATGGAACTGGCCGAAGCTTTATCCGATGAAGGTAAACCAACCGCGCGAGGCAAGCCGGTATCCCGCGGTTTTATTTACCTTATTTTTCTTAGTTGGTATTTTCTCTAAGGATTTCCAATAAATTAAACACTCCGCCATCAAATTTCTGCCCGTTTACAAAAAATGTGGGTGTTCCGTTAACCCCGCTCCGTAAACCGCTTTCAAAATCTGTAGATACCTTGTCCTGCAAAGTTGTAGTTTGAAGATCATGTTCAAATTTAACAACGTTTAATCCGATTTTATTTGCCAGCTGTTCGAATAATGCGTCATTCAATTCCCCCTGGTGCTGAAAGATCAGATTATGCATTTCCCAGTATTTGTTTTGTAGGCCAGCTGCTTCTGCAACCAAAGCTACAGGCATAGCATAAGGATGAATTTCCGTTAACGGAAAATTCCGGAAAATAAAACGGATCTGACTTCCAAATTCCTGCCTTATCTGTTTGATAAGCTGGTTTACATTTCCGCAATCGGGACATTCAAAATCCCCGTATTCTACAATTTCTATTGCTGCATCTGCATCACCAATGCTGTGATCGCCTGGGTTGACAGCAGGAATTAATTCGGTTTTCATAGATTGTTTCTTAAAGTGTTTTAAGGCACATATTCGGCCATTAGTAAAGGTTGTTGTTTTTTCTTCCCGGAAGCGTGTTGAATATCATCATTTTGGCTGATCTTGATCAACAAGGGTCAAATAATGAGGAGGTATGTTTGCAATATGATCATCACCAGAAAAGAATTGTTTGGATATGAACCTGCACCGGAATTTTCATTGCCGGTTGCTTACTTTTCTATGGAATTTGCCATAGATCAGGCCTTGAAGAATTATAGTGGAGGCCTGGGGTTTTTATCAGGATCGCACCTCAGGAGTGCTTTTGAGTTGAAGCAAAACCTTATAGGTGTCGGAATTTTATGGAAGTATGGCTATTACGATCAGGAAAGGGATGGTAACGCTTTGATGAAAGCCAGTTTTATTGAAAAGGATTATTCCTTTTTGCAGGATACCGGACTGGTGATCACATTGCAGGTTCATAATGCCCCGGTGCACGTGAGGGTTTACCTGCTCAAACCGCAGGTCTTTGGATCAGCACCGCTGTTTTTGCTAAGTACAGATATACCTGGAAATGATGAACTGTCGCGTTCAATTACCCATTGCCTTTATGATGCTAACGAGGCCACCCGTATCGCCCAAAGTATTGTTTTAGGTATTGGAGGCGCAATGATGCTTGTCCAGCTGGGCTTAACCCCGGATGTCTACCACATGAATGAAGGACATGGCGTAGCCTTGAATTTTTATTTGTACGAAAAGTATAAAACGCTTGAAGAAGTACGTAAGCATGTGGTTTTTACGACGCACACACCTGAAAAAGCGGGTAACGAAGAGCATAGCTTTGACCTGCTTGAGGAAATGTCTTTCTTTTATCATCTGAATAAGCAAGAAGTCCGGTCACTTTTAGGTATGGAAGAGGGTAACTTTAATTATACCCTGGCAGCGCTGAAGTTTGCGCGTAAGGCTAACGGTGTTTCTAAACTCCATGGAGATGTCGCCAGAAAGATGTGGGCCGATTATTCGGGGGTATGTGAAATTACTTCCATTACTAATGGACAGAATAAAAATTACTGGGTGGATTCGACTATAGACCGGGCTATCGTAGACAATGATGACCTGGCTTTCCTGATCCGTAAGATAGAGTTAAAAAGACAGCTTTTCAGTATCGTAGCAGATCAATGTGGTAAGCTCTTTGATGAAAATAAGCTCACTATTGTTTGGGCCAGGCGGTTTGCTGGCTATAAACGTGCTGATCTGATCATGCGTGATTGGGAACGTTTCATGAAGTTGGTAAATAACATCCAATTTCCAGTGCAGCTTATTTGGGCCGGGAAACCATATCCGGAAGATATGGAAGCCATTGACCTCTTTAATCAGATCATTACCAAAGTTAAACCATTGGCTAATTGTGCCGTGTTGACCGGTTATGAACTGGGCCTATCTTCCTATTTAAAAAAAGGAGCCGATTTATGGCTCAATAATCCAAGAATGTATCATGAAGCTTCAGGAACCAGCGGAATGACAGCTGCTATGAACGGTGCTATAAATTTATCAATGCCTGACGGCTGGGTACCGGAATTTGCCCGTGACGGCGAGAATTGTTTTCTGATTCAACCTGCAAACGAGCATTTGTCTGTTGATCAAAAAGACCAGTTTGAAAATATTAACCTCATGGAAGCTCTTGAAAATGTGGTGTTACCTATATACTATGAGGATAATCGCAAATGGTTTGGTATCCTTAAACTAGCGGCTGCGGATGTTGATCCTTCATTTGAATCTGGAAGGCTCGCCAGGCAATATTATGAACTGATGTATAAAGTTTCGCTGCCTGATGAAACTAAGAATGCATTGCAATTATCTTTTGAGTGATCTAGGCTACAGGGTTTGTGTTATGGACTGTTTTATTTGAAGAGGTGTCGGATCTCTGATCCGTAAAATAATAATTAGATTGATATGAAATCAGTTCTCGTGATCAATGATCATTCTTCCGCATCCAGTTATGCAGCTAAACTAGCCCTGGCAATTGCCCAAAAAGTAAAAGCGAACTTAATTCTGTTAAACGTGGATATACCGGTCAGAATTCTTCCTGTAATTGAATACGAACCTGCACCTGAAAGTGTTTATGAGGATTGCCGGGACTCAACCGAAGCGCCGCTGATCGAACAATTAAGAAGTCAAAATCAATCCCGGCAAAGTTTTTTTCCAGACATTACAGTGATTGATATCCCTCAATTTTCAGATGGGGAAATAACACAGTTACTCAGTAAACAGGAGGTTTGGTTAGTACTTAAAGGTATTCCTGGAGAAGATGATTTTCCGTCGCAAAGTGCTGATACCATTCAGGCTATTTTGCGCAAGGCCAGATGTCCCCTGATGATGGTTCCTGAAAGCTCCGATATAAAAGGATTTGAGCAAATCGCATATACGGCTGATCTTCGATATTGCAAATTACACGTTATTAGATTTTTGAAGGAGCTGGCCGCTACTTATGAAGCCAATCTTTTAATTGCCCATATCCCAATGAGCGGGTTACCAGACATGAAACACAATGAAACCTTGTCTATCTTTAACGATACCATAAGCACCCATATCCGATACGAAAAGCTATTCTTCGACCATATCACAGAAAGAAATCTGGATAAAGTATTCGATGTGTTAACCTGTGGAATGAATACCGACCTACTGGCTGTCGTTAATCACCCGTTTCATTTTGAAGAAATTGTAAATCAGTATAAAAAATATAAGCTCCCTTCTCACATTACAATTCCGCTGATTGTGTTTCCGGTTTAAAGCATATTACTTTACCTGAAAGTTTTTTTATGGAGAATCTATTAAATTTAATAGAGTGCGATGAAGGATTTAAGTACAAAAATAATCGTGGGAAACAGCGAGGAACTTTTTACTGTAAAAGAGAATAAAGAAAGCCTGTGTAAATTCGAAGTGTATCTAAACGGTGTACTGGTGTTGAGTTTTGAGTCGGAAGGGCCTTTCATGCGACCATGCACAAATCCCGGTAAAATAGATGATAAGATCATATATAAGATCATTGCTGAGCTGAAATCTAATATAAAGCAAGATAGACTGTAATAACCTTATAGGTATGGCTGGTCGATATAAGTAGCTTTTTTTGTATGGTAATGACTGTCAATATTATATGTGTTCAAGATCACAGGGGGAGAATGGTATTTCACTGATCTTTACGCTTGAACAACTGGCACCAAAACTATCTATTAAAGGACATCTATTATGGTCATAAACTTGCATTTTTTCTGGATTTTCATCCTTGCTATTCCAATCTCTTTTTTTATTGGTATCGCCGTAATTAATCAGATTAATAGATTTTACCTGGCCAAAGGTGCCGGGGAGAGTTTGTCGCTAAACCGGAATAGTAAACAATCGGGAAAGAAGTGAAATTAAATTGATGAAGTTGGTTTTGAATGATGAAGATCACCGGGTTGGGTGATGTCGCTCATCACCTGACAGGAAATAAAAGGCAACCTTTATATATTTCCTATAAATCATTATTTATTATAAAAACATGAAGAACATACTTGTTTTAACTGACTTTTCCGACAATGCTACACATGCAGCCGAATACGCTTATCAACTGGGAGTAAAAGCAAAGGCTGGGTTAACGCTTTGCAACACTTTTATGGCACCGGTCATAGTTCCTGAAATGGGTGGCGGCGGCGTATGGATTGAGGACGAATATAACTTACAGAGTGAAAGTAGTAAACTTCAGCTTAAGCATTTGCAAAAACGTTTGCAAAGGCCGGAAGGTGCTGACGCTGCCGATGTTAATTTTCAGCCTGTAATAAATACTGTCAGCTTACCTGGAATTTTGGCTGATGTGATTGTGGAAAATATCCTTGAGGAAGGGACTGAATTAATTGTTTTAGGAACGCATGATAAAGACAGCCTGGGGGATATTTTATTGGGAAATGAAGTAAAAGAGCTCATTGAAAAAGTAAATTTCCCTTTATTGTTGGTACCGGCTGCGGTTAACTACAAAAAAATAAAAAAGATAGCCTTTGCTATTGAACTACAACAGGAAGATAATGACGTAGCCGTGGTGCGCAAATTGATCAGGTTTGCTGAATTACTTAAGGCTGATATTTTTCTCGTCCACATTTTTAACGGGCAGGATGAAAAAACCGTTGCTGAAGCCCGCTTAAATAGAGTGTTAAAGATCGTTGGGGCAAAGGAAAGTTATCCGCATCTCACAGCTGAATTATTTGACGGAAAAAATTTAGAAAAAACGCTCGACAAGATATGCCAGGATAAGAAGATTGATGTGCTTTCCATGGTACACCAGCAGCATAGTTTTTTACAGCGGGTTTTCGGTAGCAGCCATACCAAGAATATGAGTGATCATATCGACGTTCCGTTATTGGTTATTCCCCATGAACCCGGATGCGTTAAATGATTGGGTACACTTAAAAAAACTTCCAAAATCCGGTAAAGAACCAAAATTGTCATTGCGTTCGGAGAAATCGGGAACAATGGATTTGAACGCGTATTATCCCGTCAAGAGGTCTTCAGTTTTATCCTCACCCGGTATACTGTTCTGCTGAGCATCACGTGCCCGAAACCGCGTTGATTAAAAATGCAGGTACAAATTGGTATAAGAAGTGTGAATCATGTAATCTATATAAAGATTTGTGTAATGATTAACCATACCGCAATGATCATCTTTATACCATGGTTAAATGTACGGTTAGCTGCTAATCTATAACTATAACCCTCAACATCGTCCATGAAGTTTAATGCCGCGCTATGTTTTTGAAAATAATCTCTGGCATTTGCTTTTTTAGCAGTTGCCTTTGCAGTCCGCTGAAAGCCCAGGACTCTCTCTTGATCAATCAACCGGTAAAATGGGATTTGCAGACTTGTATCATTTATGCGAAAAAAAATAATACGCAGATCAATAGTCTCCGTCTTTCACAACAAACCAGTCATCAGGAGTATCTTTTGGCAAGGGCAGCACGATTACCGGACTTATCCGGTTCGGCCTCACAAAGTTTGGCTCATGGTAATAATTATAGCAGCAATGGCACGGGCGGCGCAGGGTTTACTTCTTCCGGTAGTTACGGGTTAAGTTCGTCGGTCACCTTGTATAACGGCAGCTATATCAATAATAATATTCAACAAAAAAACCTTTCTGTACAATCCGCCAATCTGGATATCATACAACAAGAAAATGATATTACTCTGCAGGTTACCCAGGCGTACCTTACGGTGCTGATGGATAAAGAAAGTATTATCTATAATGCCGACTTGGTCAGCACTTCACAGGCACAGGTGAAATTATCGCAAAAAAAATATGATGCGGGCAGTGTGGCCCGGAAAGACCTTATCCAGTTGCAGGCACAGCAAGCGGCAGATCAATATACCCTTGTTAATTCCAAAAATACGGAGCGGGGTGATCTGCTTACCCTCAAGCAAATCCTGCTATTAAACAGCGGGGTTGGTTTTGATATCATAAAGCCCGAAACAGTACTGCCCGGCGATAGCATCGCCCCACTTCATGATGTTGAACAGTTTGCATTGTTAAACAGGCCCGAGGTTCAAAGCGGTCAGTTGAACGTCCATATAGCCGAATTAGAAATAGTTAAAGCCATGGCTGGTTATAAACCATCTTTAAGCGCAGGTGCAGCACTCAACTCCGGCTTTACTACAGGGCAGCAAACAGGTTTTTCCGGGCAATTGAACAATAACTTTAACCAGCAAATAGGCGTAACGCTAACGGTGCCCATATTTAATAAAAGGGTGGTTAAGACTCAGGTCGAAGAGGCTAAAATAGGGGTAAAACAGGCGCAGCTCGACCTTAGTAACACGCGAATCGTCCTCTCGCAAGCAGTGGAACGGGCTAATATTAATATTGAAAATGCCATAAGCCAATACGCTGCAGCGCTGGAGGAATTTAAATACAGTAAAGAAAGTTATCGCATTGCCGCAGAATTATTGAAAGTTGGCGCAGCCAATATGGTAGATTTTTTATTGCAGAAAAACCTTTTTATACAGGCCCAGCGGGCATTTATCCAGGCCCGGTATAATCAATTGCTCAGCCGGAAGATTTATGATTTTTATCGGGGTATCCCCATTACACTATAAGCATTGGCAGCTATGAAACGTTATTATAAAATATTAGGGATTATTTTAGCTGTGTTATTGGCCTTGCTGCTGGTATGGTATTTCTTCATCAGAAAAACCGTTAAACCGGCTGTGCTGCAAACGCAGCATCCTGTATACGGCTATATTGCCCAAAGTGTGACAGCCACAGGTAAGATAGAGCCGGTGGATACCGTTACGGTTGGTTCACAAGTGTCAGGAATTATCAAGTACCTGTATGCTGATTTCAATTCGAAAGTTAAAAAAGGGGAGTTGCTGGCCGGTCTGGATAAATCATTGCTGCAAGCCACGTTAGACCAGTTTAACGGAAATTTGCAGAGCGCGCTGAGCCAGCAGCTATATGCTAAAAATAATTTTAGCAGGCAAGACCAACTTTTTAAGGCTGATGCCATTAGTAAAGCTGATTATGATATTGCGCTGAATACACTGAATGCGGCTGGAGCCGCAGTTTTAAGTGCCGCTGCACAGGTTCGGTCGGCTAAAAAAAATCTTTCTTACACGGATATTTATTCTCCGATTGATGGGGTGGTATTGAACCGGAATGTCAATATCGGACAAACCGTTGCAGCAAGCTTTAGTACACCCACTTTATTCGTGATTGCGAAAGATATTACCAAAATGGAGGTAAATGCTGATGTGGATGAAGCGGATATAGGCGAAGTGAAAACAGGGGAGCGCTCCATTTTTACCGTAGATGCATTTATTAATGACCAGTTTATTGGTACGGTTAAAGATATCAGGCTTCGCCCGTCAGTATCGGCAAATGTCGTCACTTATACCACGATCATTAATGCGGCAAACGATGATATGAAATTGAAGCCGGGAATGACAGCGAACATCGTTATCTATACCAAAGAGGTGGAACATACGCTGTTGATACCTGCAAAAGCATTAACATTTACGCCCGATTCATCGTTGGTAGGACAATATCAGCTTATAGGTAGTGCCGCCTATAAAAGCAAGATTAAACAAGGGGGCGGTAGTATCAAAATAGCTGCCGTACCGAAAGTGAAAAGCCGCGTTGACAGTACGGGTTCAGCCTCCCAGGATGCAACAGTTTGGCTGTTACAGGGTAAAAAACTGGTGGAGAAGAAAATAAAAATTGGCTTAAATGATAACACGAAAGTGGAAGTGGTTTCGGGCCTGACCCTGGCTGATCTGGTCGTTACCGGAATGCTGACCGCCGAGGCTTCGTCCGTATCAAAAGCGGCAGTTTCGGGAGGGAGTCCGTTTATGCCGAAACAAACGAGGGGCGGGAGGGCACGATGAGCAAAAAAATAATTGAAATAAAAGATCTGAAACGGGAGTTTTTGATGGGCAGTGAAACCGTACACGCGCTTAGGGGAATTACTTTTGACATTGAGGCCGGCGAATTTGTAACGATCATGGGAGCGAGTGGTTCGGGGAAAACTACATTGTTGAATATTTTAGGCTGCCTGGACAAACCAACCAGCGGATCGTATTTATTAGACGGTGTAGATATCAACAAACAATCCCGTGATGAACTCGCGCAACTGCGTAACCGTAAGATCGGATTTGTTTTTCAATCTTATAACCTGCTCCCCAGAACCTCTGCATTAGAAAATGTGGAACTCCCGCTGTTGTACAATAATACGGTGAACAGTAAGGACCGGCATGAAAGGGCCATACACGCCCTGGAAGCTGTAAAGCTGGCAGATAGGTTTGATCATACGCCAAACCAGTTGTCAGGCGGGCAGCAGCAGCGTGTAGCCATTGCAAGAGCATTGATCAATGAGCCGGTAATGATACTGGCAGACGAGGCCACCGGTAACCTGGATAGCCGGACATCCTACGAAATTATGGCTTTGATGCAGGACCTGAACCAGCAAGGGAAAACGATTGTATTTGTGACACATGAACCTGACATTGCCACATTCAGCAGCCGGACGATTACACTCCGGGATGGGAAGATTTTAACCGACAAAACCAATGAGCAGCAAATATCTGCCAAAGAGACATTGGCGGCATTACCGGTGACCAATGAATAATAAGACAAAACAGTGAATATATTAAACCTTTTACGGATAGCTTATCTGGCATTGCTTAGAAATAAGCTAAGGGCATTTTTAACGATGCTGGGCATCATCATTGGCGTGGCCTCAGTTATCGCTATGATCGCTATCGGCGAAGGTTCAAAACAAAGTATCCATGACCAGCTTTCCAGTATGGGTTCTAATATGATCACTGTTTTACCCAGCAGTAATCTTCAAGGCGGTGTACGGATAGCAGGGGCGAGCTACCAGACTTTAACAGAAAAAGATATTACGGCCATGACAAGGGAGGCCCGGTTTATTACAGAGGTATCACCGGCAGTAAGTTCAAAGTCACAAGCTATAAACGGAGCTCTCAACTGGCCTACCACTATGCAAGGTGTTAGCCCCGAGTACCTTGATATTCGGAAGTTAACACTTAAAGACGGTATCGCGTTTACAGAACATGATGTGCGGGCATCTGCCAAAGTTTGTCTGATTGGCCAAACCGTGATCGACAACCTTTTTCAGAATGGCGAAAATCCGATAGGTAAAATTATCAGGTTTCATAAAATACCCTTTCAGGTTATTGGGATTCTAAACCCTAAAGGCCAAAATGCTTTCGGGCAGGATCAGGATGATATCCTGATCGCTCCTTACACCACGGTACAAAAGAGGATATTGGCCTCTATATATTTCCAGAATATTTATGCTTCTGCAGCCAATGAACAGGTAACTGATTCCGCCACGGCAGAGCTAACACGTATACTTCGTGAATCTCATCGTTTGAGACCGGCAGAAGATAATGATTTTATGGTACGCACCCAGGCCGAACTGATCAATACGCTAAGTTCAACAAGTGGTTTATTGACCGTTCTGCTAACCGTTGTAGCCGGTATTTCATTGGTGATAGGAGGGATTGGCATCATGAATATTATGTATGTATCCGTTACCGAACGCACCCGCGAAATTGGCCTTCGGATGTCCATCGGCGCCAGGGGGAAAGATATATTATACCAGTTTTTAATAGAAGCTATCCTGATTAGTATTACCGGCGGCGTTATTGGGGTCGCCGTAGGTTTTCTATCTACCTGGCTGGTCACGGCAATACTTAAATGGCCAACGGTGGTTTCTGAGCCCTCAGTAATTTTATCGTTTTTCGTCTGCGCGCTGACAGGGATCTTTTTTGGCTATTACCCGGCTCAGAAAGCCTCACAATTAGACCCGATTGAGGCATTACGATATGAATAGGTCTCGACTACAACGCTATTAGCGGTATTATTATGTGGTGATCAGTGTACTACCATAGAGGATACCAGATTTCCAAGGTCCTGCCATTAAAACCAAATTTAAATGCAGGTTGCAGTCAACTCCTGTACTCATTATTTCCTCAGGCGTTCCGGGTTATATGCAACAAGCCATACCACGGTGTCCCGGTCTGTTATTTCACTATCGTTTACTGTTGTATTCTTCAGTTGCATTCCATTTAAAATAAAATCCCTTATCATATATATGTCTTTTGGTGTTCCAGCGATAAATAAGACGGGCTGGTAGTTTTTAACGATTGCATTTTGCTGTTTAGCATTGACGACAGCCAGTTCCCAGCGCTCCTCAGGCTTAAACCAGTGTTCCCTGGCAAGATTACCAAGGTCATATTCAAATAAGCGGGCTTCATCATAGTTGATTTTTTCTTCTGCTGTCATGGGCTTTTGTTTATCGTCAAAGGTATTGAAACCTTCCTGCCGTTGTTAATTCGGAGGTAAAATAAGTATTAAGACCGATAAATATTTGCGGTAAAAAACTATTGGTTTCGCTTCGGTTTACAACTAAGGATCATGTAATAGGCGGGTTTGATCATTAATACAGATTAAAACTTAGCGTGTGAGATGCACTATCATAATTGCCGGATTATCATGCTGTACCATTCAACAGATTTTTTCAAGCATGTCTTCTGCTGCCCGCAATTTGTTACAAGGCACTACTTATTCGATTCCGGTAGTATCTTCTTCATATTGGCCGATCTTTCGGTTATGATCTTTTCCAGCCACCGGGTGCCCAAGCTCCAAATGTTACTTCAGAAAGTAACAAATCTGTATTTGCTGATTTGCGGTATTTCATGATTTGTTTAATTTCAATTATATTCTTTGATTATTGCCTGTCAATCAGCAATATTGTTGTATTATGCCCTTCTGTAAAGGAATTAACATCTGCAAAGGAACAGTTTGTAACCGATTAAGCCAACAGCTTAACCCTTAATTAGTAACTCATTAATAAGTTAGTATGTCTGAAAGAAAAGAAAGTTCCACCAATTTTCATAACCAGTCGTTCCTGGAAGAAAAGTGCGCTCTTAACGAGTTGCTGTATTTGTTGAGCAAGCGATGGATGACTGAAGTCCTCTTCAGCATTGAGGAAGGTAATGCACGCTTTAACAGTTTAAAAGAAGATCTGGAACATATCAGTGACCATATCCTGGCCGACCGTCTGAAGCTTCTGGAGCAACAGGAGCTGATCCATAAAAATCATATACCAGGCAACCCGACCAAAACGGAATATACCTTAACCAGCAAAGGTGAGGAACTGAGCGAAATATTAGGCGGGTTATGCGATTTTGCAGAAAGCAAAATGCAACTTTGATGTAACTAACTGATTTGTTAGTGAGCCCCATGTTTTCTTTTAAGGAAATGTTAGTTTACTTTGATACTCAAGAAATAACCATTTAATAAATAGCTATAATGAAATTATACAACCTGCTCCGCTTTATTTGCATCTGCCTTTTAATTACAGGAATGACCAGTTCAAGTGTTTGGGCTAAGGCACCCGCAAGAAATTATTATCAGCTTAAGATATACCATTACAAGAGCCTGGCTCAGGAAACCAGGATTGAGCAGTATTTACAACAAGCCTATTTGCCTGCCCTTCATCGTAGAGGCATTAAAAACGTGGGCGTATTTAAACCGGTTATCCAACAGGATACCGACAGGCTGATCTATGTTTTCACTCCTTTTTCTTCATTAGATAAATTAGCTGGAATAGACCAGGAGATACAGGGTGATGATAAGTATTTAACCGATGGTAAGGACTATATTGATGCTGATTTTAAAGATGCATTATACAACCGTATAGAAACCATTATACTGCAAGCCTTCCCGGGGATGCCCTCCACTGCCATACCCAATCTTACAGCAGCAAAAGCTGACCGGGTTTATGAACTGCGCAGTTATGAAAGCGCTACAGAAAAATATAACATCAATAAATTACGAATGTTCAATGTAGGCGATGAGATCGGGCTTTTTAAAAGATTGAACTTCAATGCCGTTTTTTACTCCGAAGTGATTTCCGGCAGTCATATGCCGAACCTGATGTATATGACCACTTTTAACAGTAAGGATGATAGAGATAAGCACTGGGATGCGTTTGGCAAGGACGCCCAATGGAAAACGCTTACCTCAAATCCTGAATACAAAAATAACGTTTCACATGCCGATATTATCTTTTTGCACCCAACTGAATATTCAGACTTTTAAATCCCTGACATATTTGGAATTGAGTTGGATGGATTATTTCCTGGTGGTAGGTAACGGTTAGGTAATGAGATATTAAGTTTTATTTGTTTACAAATAATTAACAGCGTTCTTCCTGAATCAGGAGGCTTAGGATGGCGAAAGCGGAACTATATAAAGGCTCGGGTTTAATTATAAACGAGTCCGGATTCGATTTCAGTTTTAACTCAGATTCGTTATTTACGTTTAAACAAATGACCTCCTATGAGTGTAAATACTATTGTTCGAGAAGCCTCTGAATATGTATTAAGATTGATGGACGAAAATACTAAACCAGCAATGTATTTCCACAACAGGTATCACACCCAGAATGTAGTTTATGCAGTTAGTGAAATTGCGCGTCATTAGGATATAAACACCGAGCAAATGGATATCCTGCTAGTATCCGCATGGTTTCATGACAGTGGTTATCTTTTTACATACCGGGGACATGAGGATGCCGGGATGGCCATTGCGGGAACCTTCCTGATTCAACACCAGGTGAGCCGTGACTTTATGAATGAAGTATTTGCCTGTATAGAGGCTACTAAGATGCCGCAACTGCCGAAAAATATCCTGCAAGAAATTATCTGTGATGCTGATTTATACCATTTTTCATCTCCGGATTATCCTATTTATGCTGAGAAGCTGAGACGGGAGTGGGCTGAGTGGCTGGATAAACACTTTTCAGATAAAGATTGGAATGAACTTAACTGGAGCGTAATGAGGCATCACCAATATTTTACAAATTATGGAAAAACCATACTGCAGGCGAAAAAGCAAAAAAATATGGCATTGTTAATGCCAGGAACTTAAATGCCTACTTGCCGAAAAAAATAAAATTTGACACATCATTTTGTTGAATGATAAACATACTTATTGTAACCAAGCGCTTTTTTTCCAACCAGGTCAGTTTCTACAAGTTTTCTTAGCCGGTTGTTAATGGAGCTTATACTTAATTCAACACCAAGCTTTCTTACTCCCAGCCAGATGCTCTCCGCATCTTGATGTTCTGACAGATTTAATATATGTTCCAAAAATCTGTTGATTGATGGTCATGTATGGTAACTCCTGCCTGGTTGAACGTGACTTTGATAATCGGTATTGCCCTGTATTAACCATATTCCCAGTTAATTAAATAAAATAAACTCCTTTTGTTATAGTTTATTTGGGCTATTACAAAGCTAATGCCTCATTTTCCTTTTTTATTCTCACGTACAGCATCATCGCGTTTAAAATGGTAAAACAAACAGCAGTAAAAAATAAATGAAATGATAGCGGTATGACCGCTATTTCAAATATTACAATGACATAGTTGGGATGTTTAATATACTTATAAATACCTGACGAGACGGGCTTTGAAGCGGGAATCCTGTATATCTTCGTATTCCAGTATTTCCCAAGCGTACTGATCACATATACTTTTAGAAAGATGAGTATCAGGAAAAATGCGATGCCATAATAATTGACTGCTACGGGAGACCTGTAGACATATTCGACAAGCAAACTAATGATAAACAGGGTATGCAGGGTGACCATGAACGGATAATGTTCCTTTCCGAATTCCACTGCGCCATGAGTCAACAGCCATCTTTCATTTCTGGCTGCTATCAATAACTCGAAGAGCCTTTGCACGATCAAAAAGGTGATAAACAAAGAAAACACCATAATTTAATTTTTAATATTTAAGAGCACCATCTCGCTGGAAAATCCGGGGCCCATTGCCAGCATTAAACCATAACCATCTTCAAAACCCTCAGCCATAAATTTCTCTAAAACGTACAATACCGTTACGCTGGACATATTTCCATAGTTATTGATAATCTCCCCTGTATTCTTTAAAAAGTCGCCTTCAACAGGCAGCGCATCAACATACGCGTCGAGAACTTTTTTACCTCCCGGGTGAAATATAAAATTCCTGATATCGGCGATGTCCAATTGGTGTTTTTGCAAAAATACTTCGATATCCAGCCGGATATGCTCATGTATAAATGTGGGTATATCTTTTGAAAACACGACTTTAAATCCTTTGTCCTGAAACTGCCACCCCATGACCTCCAGGGAATCATAATATAATTTACTGCCGGAGCCTTGGATATTTATTTGTCGTCCGGGTTGTACGTGACTGTCTCCCTTAATAATACATGCAGCTACGCCATCTGAAAATAAACTGGAGCCGATAAAATTACTTTTACTGTAATCGTTTTTAATCAGGGTTAAGGAACACATTTCGACAGCCAACAGTAAAACTACCGCGTCGGGATTAGCTTTGGCGATGACGTTGGCCTTAGCCATCCCGGAAACTCCTCCTGCGCATCCCAGGCCCCATATAGGTGTACGGTTGATATGAGGATTTAACCTCAACTCATTGATGAGCTGCGCATCCAGGCTCGGGGTGGCTAAACCAGTGGTAGATATAAATAAAATGTCGGTTATATCGGCCTTGTTGATCGCTGACTGATCAATGACCTCAGTAACCGCCCTGGCGGCGTAATACAAAGACCATTTGATATACTCGTCATTCCGCTCTTCAAAAGTAGTTGTTTCCCCATAGTAACTTAATGGTTTAACGAAGTTACGCGTAACAATGCCGGTATTGTCAAAGGCCTGGATCAGGCGGTCAACCTGCGGAAAGTCTACGGAAAACATGGCCCTTGCCTGTTCTTTTACTAGTTGCTGATCAATTTGATCTGCAAAGTCTATTTTGGACACTGCTGCGATATACGGCATTTATGAGTTGGTTAAGCGGATTTTCACCCGATGTTATTGAAGTGGACAGTTATCGTTCCGGTATCGGCGGGAATGATCAGGTAATGAGATACTCGTTGATTTTGTTGTTACTTCCACGGGAGCCGCGTTAAAAAGCTTAACTGTTATATTGATCCATCTCATCGTCTTCTACAGGGAAGGTGCTAATTGTTGCCCGATCTACTCGTTAAGGGCCGTTTCACCCCAGAGGAGAAGGTGCATGCAAGAATAAACATGTACGCTGTGCTCGCGGGCAAGCAATATACCCTGACTTGCGGCAACAATATTAAAACAAGGCGCAGCGTGTACCATAAAGACATGCGTTTTTTTGCATTGGGATAATTAGTTTTAAGGGTATTATTGACATTTCCTATAAGGATTATTAATTAACCTAAACAAAAGTAAATTTCAAAATTGGAGCAATGCTGAAGTTATGGGTATTGTAGGTAGTTACTTATGTCGGGATAGAATAGTCGAAGGCAATTGTTGATCGCCGGCAATCAATTATAAGTCTTCCTATAGTCATGATTTTAACTTCCAATTCAACTTCAAACTTGCTTCAGCTTTGAGCTGTACTTTAGAGCAACACTTTATCAAGCAGAATAGATAATACGTCGGTTTGATTCAAGCTCAAACAGTTAGAGTTGTTAAAAACTGTTAAAAGTATTTAGTTTCATTTTAACTACAGATTGTGCCTGTAATATTGTTATTACAAAAGCAATCAAAATACAACATCATGGATAGGAAAGAATTTTTATCAGTTATGGGAATGAGCGCAGCGAGTGCTGTAGTCATCAGCTGCTTGGGTTGTGCAAAAAATTCCGGCAGCGGATCCAGCCCATCGACCACCGGCCCGACCGGAATTGATTTCACGCTTGATTTAACAGCCTCGGCAAATTCGGCCTTACTTAAGAATGGTGGCTACCTATCATCAAACGGTGTATTGGTGGCAAAAACTTCGGCGGGTGCTTATATCGCCGTTCAATTATCCTGTACCCATCAAAATTACCCTTTGGTTTACCAGGCATCAGCCAGTCACTTCTATTGCAATAACCACGGATCCGCGTTTACTGAAACAGGAACGGTGCTGAATTCGCCTGCACGGAACAACCTGACCACGTATAAAACTACCTTAACCCGGCACATCATTAAGAGTTTACGCATAAATTAAAAACACATGAAATTATTATTTATATCCTTAATCGCAGGCTTATTTGCCAATGTTACCTGGTTGGGCGATTTTAACCAGGCTACCACCGAAGCATCAAAAACGCACAAACTTATCCTGATTAACTTTTCAGGTTCAGACTGGTGCGGCCCTTGTATAAGGGAAAGAAAAGAGATATTGGAAAACGAAGCATTTATAAATTATGCTTCGGACCACTTAGTATTGGTACGCGCAGACTTTCCACGTCAGAAAAAAAACCAATTAAGTAAAGAGCAAACCAAACTTAACGAAGCACTTGCCGATAAATACAACCCGGATGGTAAATTCCCTTACACCATACTGGTGGATGAACACGGAAAAGTGTTAAAAGATTGGGATGGCTTCCCTAACGAATCGCCCGATCAATTTGTAGCGCAGATTGCAGGAACTACTCCTGTCGCCAATTAAACATTTCAAATTCCCTTATTTAAATTAAAATTCCCTGATATGAAAAAGTCTCTCAAAATAGTTGGAGTAGCGATGGTGGGCCTCTGCTTGTGCGGCACTATGCAATCGTGTATGTCTGTTAAGCAGTACCAAAAAAACAGGTTAAATGATTCCGAAATGGAACTTTCGGCCCGAAAATCCCAAAAATTTGAACAAAGTTTCCAATTATACAGGGAAGGCGGTTCTGGTGCTAATGGTGGTAAAAGTGGCGGCGGTTGCGGCTGTAATTAACAATAAGCAAATAAATGAGAAAAATATATTTAGGAGTACTAGCCTTATACATGGGCATACTGTCATCGCATGCGCAAACCAAAGATACTACAGGTTACCAGGCGCGTAAACTTAAGGTTGACGAAATTAATTTTGTTTCGGCTTATTATCACCAAAACGGCAATAACTCGGCAGTAACCGGCGGTATCGGCACAGAAAACTTAACCGATTTTGCAAATACGCTCGATCTGCAAATGTCAAAACTTACAAAGGCAGGCAATAAAAATACATTTTTGTTTGAGTTGGGTGTGGATCATTATACATCTGCTTCATCAGATAAAATAGACCCTTACAGCGTGTCTTCTGCTTCAAGGCAGGATACCCGTGTTTATCCTTCTTTGAATTGGACACACTCAAACGAAAAAACCGGAACAGCTTACGGGTTTACCGGCTCTTATTCGCATGAGTTTGATTACCAGTCAAAAGGTCTGGGATTTAATTTTACCAGCGTTTCCAAAGATAAAAATACCCAGTTTGATTTTAAAGCACAAGCATTTCTGGATAGTTGGAAAGTGATATTACCGGTTGAGCTAAGGCCACCCGGCTATGGTTCCGGTTCAGACCGGGATGGCCGTGGATCGGTTCCGCACAGTCCGCGAAACTCATTTAGTACATCATTCTCATTATCGCAGGTAATAACGCCCCGTTTGCAAGCGCTGCTGATAGTTGAACCATCATACCAACACGGCCTATTGGCTACTAAATACCAGCGTGACTATTTTACCGATGGTAGTGAAAGAGTAGAAAACCTGCCCGGCCAGCGGTATAAACTGCCTATAGCTGTTCGTTTCAATTACTTCCTGGATGATCATTTTATTATCCGCACATTTTACCGGTACTATATGGATAACTGGGGTATAAGAGCGCATACGGCCGAAATTGAGTTACCGGTTAAGTTAACCTCCTTTGTGTCTGTAAGCCCTTTTTACAGGTATAACAGCCAACAAGGCACGCGGTATTTTGCCCCTTACGGACAGCATAACCCAACGGATACCTACTATACCAGCGATTATGACCTATCTACGTTGCATAGCAATTTTGTTGGTGCAAATTTCAGATTATCGCCACCAAACGGTGTGCTCGGATGGCAGCATCTGAATACGCTTGAGCTTAGGTATGGTCACTATATGCGGTCGACCGGTTTAAATAGCGATGTCGTAACACTTGCCTTAAAATTCAAGTAAGTATTTGATCTAAAAATAAATAACACATATTCCCAATACAATTAAAATGAAGTACATCTTTGTTATGGCCATGCTTTTGTCTTTTCAAAAGCTATCTGCCCAAATTGAAACACCGGTAAAATGGTCATATGCAGCGAAAAAAAAAAGCGCTAAAGAAGCCGTTGTATTTATTAAAGCAACGATAGATGAAGGCTGGCATATTTATTCGCAAAACATTAAAGATGGCGGCCCGGTAAAAACCAGCTTTACGTTCACCAAATCGAAGCTTTACACCCTGACAGGTAGAACAACCGAGCCAACGCCGGTAACGCATTTCGAAAAGTCGTTTAGCATGGATGTGAGCTATTTTGAAAAGTCGGTAATTTTTCAGCAAAAGATCAAATTAAGATCGGGCAAAGCAACCGTTAAAGGCAGCCTGGAATATATGACCTGCAATGATCATAAATGCCTGCCACCTTCGGATGTGGATTTTAGTATCGATGTTAAATAAGCTAACAAGCCATGAAACTACTTAAATCCAAACTATTCCTGGTAACTACTATCTTGTTGGCTTTTTTGCTTACCGCTAAAAACGGGCAAGCAGCACAGGCCAAATCAAAACAGGATACGGTATCAACCAGCGGCCTTGATTTTACGCCTATACCAACCGCGGCAGATAGTATCGCCGCGGCTAAGGCAAAACTAAAGCAGCCCGCTTTAATCAAAGCTGCAGCAAGCTCAAAACCTAAAGAACATAAAACGCTTTGGCAAATTTTCATAGCAGGCTTTATTGGCGGTTTTGCCGCTTTGCTGATGCCCTGTATTTTCCCGATGTTGCCCTTAACGGTTAGTTTTTTTACCAAGAAAGGCGGCACCAAAGCAAAGGCGGCGGGGCAGGCATCCCTGTACGGCCTTTCTATAATTGTAATATACGTTTTGCTGGGGCTGGTGATAACGCTCATCTTCGGATCGGACGCGTTAAATGCCTTATCAACAAACGGTATATTCAACCTCTTTTTCTTTTTACTGTTAATTGTATTTGGCATTTCTTTCCTTGGCGCGTTTGAAATTACTTTGCCCAATTCTTTAGCCAACAAACTGGACGAAAACTCAGACAAAGGCGGGTTAACCGGCTTGTTTTTTATGGCGGCTACGCTGGTGGTTGTTTCCTTTAGCTGTACTGGGCCAATCATAGGCACGTTGCTGGTTGAAGCGGCGTCAAAAGGCGAGCGCCTTGGCCCGGCAATAGGCATGTTTGGTTTCTCCCTGGCATTGGCTATACCTTTTACGCTGTTCGCGTTATTCCCATCGGCATTGAAATCATTACCTAAATCGGGAGGCTGGTTAAATAGTGTAAAAGTGGTTTTAGGTTTACTGGAGTTGGCTTTTGCCTTGAAGTTTTTATCAAATGTAGACCTGGCCTATCATTGGAACTGGTTTGACAGGGAAATATTCCTGGCACTTTGGATAGTGATATTTGCGGTGATGGGTTTTTACCTGTTAGGCAAGCTCAAATTTTCCCATGATAGTGATGTGCCATACGTGTCGGTACCGCGTACCTTTTTAGCCATCATTGTATTATCCTTTGTGGTTTATATGATACCGGGCATGTGGGGCGCGCCGTTAAAATCAATCAGCGCGTTTCTGCCGCCATCATCAACCCAGGATTTTGATCTTTATACCTCAGCGCAGTTGAATAGCGGTAATACAGGCAGCACCCCAGCCACCAGTAATTTTAAAGGAGTAAAAAAATACGAAGATGTTTTTAAGCGGGCCCCAAGCAGCAAGCTGGGATTGCAGGCATTTTACGATTATGACCAGGCACTGCAGGAATCAAAAGCCCAGGGGAAGCCTGTTTTAATTGATTTCACCGGCTGGAATTGTGTTAACTGTCGCAAAATGGAAAGTACTATCTGGACAAATCCCGAAGTGCTTAAGTTGTTAAGGACTAAATTTATCATGGCCGAACTTTATGTGGATGATAAAACAGAGCTTGACAAAGCAGATCAGTTCACGTCAACCTACAGCGGCAAAAAAATAACTACGCTGGGCGGCAAATGGAGCGATTTCCAGGCATCAAAATTCAATACCAATTCGCAACCGTTTTATGTAATTGTAAACAGCAGCGGCGATGTGGTGGTAACCCCGCAGGGAGCGGATTATGATGCAGACAATTACATCAAATTTTTAAACAGCGGAATTTCACAGTTTAAGTAATCAAATAAATATTATGGAGCAGGAAACAGAGCATATCAAATGTCTTATCATAGGCTCAGGCCCGGCAGGCTATACAGCCGCGATTTACGCCTCACGTGCCGACCTTAAACCAGTAATGTATACAGGCATGGTTCCTGGCGGGCAGTTAACCCAAACCACTGATGTCGAAAACTATCCAGGTTATCCAATGGGAATTACCGGCCCCGAAATGATGGAAAACTTCAGGAAACAAGCAGAACGCCTGGGTACTGATATCCGTTATGGATATGTCAGCGAGGTAAATTTTTCAAGCCTCCCCCATAAGGTAATTATAGATGGTATTAAAACCGTACTGGCAGATACGGTTATCATTTCAACAGGGGCTTCAGCCAAATGGCTGGGATTGGCATCTGAACAAAAATACAGTGGTTTTGGCGTATCGGCCTGCGCAGTTTGCGATGGATTCTTTTTTAAAGGGCAGGATGTTGCCATTGTGGGCGCGGGCGATACCGCTGCCGAAGAAGCAACGTACCTGGCTAAACTTTGCCGCAAAGTATACATGATTGTTCGCAGGGATGAATTTCGTGCATCAAAGGCGATGGTGCAGCGCGTGTTAAATACACCGAACATCGAGTTGCTTTATAATACAGAGACAAAAGAGATTGTTGGTGACGGACAAAGCGTTACCGGTGTTACTGTTATTAATAATGAAAGCGGGGATGAGCAAACGCTAAACATTACCGGCTTTTTTGTTGCTATTGGCCATAAACCCAATACCGATATCTTCAGAGGTATCATACATATGGACGATACAGGATATATTAAGACCGCGCCCGGATCAACAACAACAAATATTGAGGGCGTATTTTGCTGTGGCGATGCCCAGGATCATATTTACAGGCAAGCGGTAACAGCGGCAGGAAGTGGCTGCATGGCGGCTATTGATGCAGAGCGTTACCTGGCGGCTAAAGAACATATAGTAACAGCGTAGGTGTATTGATTATTAATGTGTTAAATAGTGTTAATGTAGATAAACATGCGCTGAATTTCATCATAGCTACAGAATTACCGGCTAACCTTGTATTAACTGAAGGAACTATACATATCCATTTTTGCGCTTGACTATGACGATAGCCGATCAACAAATTTTTAAAAGAAGCTGTAAGCTGATGGGCAATCGCTTTGAGTTAAGTGTAGTGGCCGAAAACGAAGCCTGGGCAAACGAACGGATTGATATTGGCATAGAAGAAATAAAAAGGATTGAGCGGCTGTTAACCACTTTTAGCGATGATAGTGAAACCAATCAGGTAAACCTTAATGCGGGTATTAAACCGGTTGTAGTAAGCAGGGAAACCTTGGAACTTATAAAACGCTCGCTGACGATATCAAAAGTTACCCAGGGTGCATTTGATATCAGTTACGGCTCTATTGATAAACGTTTGTGGAACTTCGATCAGCAGATGACAGCATTGCCGGATGTAGAAACGGCCAAAAAAATGGTGCGGCTTATCAACTACCGTAATATCCTGGTAAATGAGGCTGATTGCAGTGTTTTTTTAGCAGAACAGGGCATGCGTATTGGCTTTGGAGGTATTGGTAAAGGTTATGCAGCCGAACGTGCCAAGCTGATCATGAAACAAGAAGGAGTTACCAGTGGAGTGGTGAATGCTTCGGGCGATTTAACCGCTTGGGGCTTGCAGCCGAACGGGAAAAAATGGACCATTGGTATAGCCAATCCTGATGCCTCCCATCAAATATTTTCTTACCTCAACGTATCTGAAATGGCTGTAGCCACCTCGGGTAACTATGAGAAATTTATTATGATAGATGGCAAAAAATATTCGCATACGATCAACCCACGCACGGGGCTGCCCGTTAGGGGCATCAAGAGCGTAACCATCATTACTACCAATGCCGAGATAGCCGATGCTATGGCTACACCGGTTACCATTATGGGCGTTCACGCCGGTCTGGATATGATTAACCAGATGAGGGATATTGAAGCCATACTTATCGATGATAACGACCGCCTGTACACCTCAAGGAATATAAATATTACCTAATTAACCCTAAAAATGAATAAACGATTGATTAAGATAACGGGCTGCCTGATAATCGCAGCGTGTTTTACCTCTTGTGTGCAATTAAAGGAATATCAAAAAAACCGGATCAACGATTCTGAAATGGCGCTGAGCAACCGTAAGGTGGAGAAAAACGAATTGAATTTCCAATCCTATCGTGAAAGTGCTTCCGGCGCAAATGCCGGTAAAACCGGTGGTGGCTGTGGTTGTAATTAATCTTTCTTTCTATTGGTTATTTAAAACATGAAAAAAATATACCTATCGGTATTGGGGTTTTCCCTGATATGCAGGATGCACACATATGCGCAGGGATCAAGAGATACCATAGCACACAATCTTAAACCAGGGTTTAGTTTAGCCACTACACAGGATCAGGATACCATTACCTACCGCCCCCGCAGGCTACGCGTAGACGAAATAAACCTGGTTTCCAGCTATTACAACCAAAACGGCAATCACTCGGCGGTTACCGGGGGGATCGGCACAGAAAAAGTAAATGACTTTTCGAACGGGTTAGACCTGAAGCTGGCTTGGTTAAATAATTCGCTCAACAAGAATACCCTATCAATTGGTCTTGGCAGCGATCACCATACGTCAGCTTCAGCGGCATATGTTTCTGCCACCGGCGCTTCTAAGACAGGCGGCAGCCGGATTTACCCCTCACTAGACTGGACGATAGAAGACGCAAAAAAGGGTACCAGTTTTGGTATTGGAACTTATTATTCCGGCGAATACAACTATAAATCCTTAGGGGCCGATCTTCATTTCTCCGCGAAGACCCCTAATAAAATGGGGGAGTTTGGTGTAAAACTTCAAGGATACTTTGATCATGTTACCTTAATTTACCCTTCAGAATTTATTCCAAAGTCCACGGTTTCTACCGGCCCAACCTATGTAACAACCGCCAGCGGTAATTCAGTACTAAGTTCGGGAGGCAGTGGCAAGGTTAATATTCCTACCAGTCCCAGAAATACGTATACCGCATCTTTTTCTTATTCGCAGATCATCAATTCAAGGCTACAGGTAATGTTTCTGGCCGACCTGGTAACTCAGCACGGCTTTTTAAGTTTGCCTTTTCACCGCGTTTATTTTTCGAACGGAAAGGATACAATCGAAAGGTTGCCGTCTTCAAGGTTTAAGTTGCCATTGGGGTTTAGGGCAAACTACTTCCTCGGAGATAATATTATTCTGCGGTCTTATTACCGGTATTATACTGATAGCTGGGGAAGTAAAGCAAATACGGCTAACCTGGAGATAACTTATAAAGTGTCGCCTTTTTTTTCCATTTCACCGTTCTACCGATATTATACGCAAACTGCTGCCAAATATTTTGCACCTTTCGAGCAAAATGGCGCATTGCAAACCTATTTTACCAGCAATTATGAATATGCAAAATTCAACAGCCAGTTTTTTGGGGTTGGTTTCAGGATCGCCCCACCTAAAGGTGTGTTGGGCTGGGAAAGTTTACATGACCTGGAATTACGGTACGGCCACTATAAGCAAAACGTTGGTTTAGTTTCTGATGTGGTATCAATCGGCCTCGGTTTTAAATAATCCAGACAAAATGAACATGCCAAAAGAACCCGGAAAGGTTTTAGTATGGTTAGTTATGTTGATTTCTCCAGTTATGGTCATATCAGCACAAAAGCCGGATGGTGATCGGATCATCGGGAAATGGACCTCTGAAAAGAAAAATCTGATAGTTGAAATTTACAAGTACGGTATTAGTGAATATAGGGGGAAAATAATTTGGTTCAGTGACGGGGATGAATTTAATCATCCCATTAATTCGCGGATGGATTCCCTCAATCCTGACCCAGCCTTGCGAAGCAGAAAATTGTTGGGCATGGATGTTTTAACCATGTTAACCTATGATAAAGCTACCTTTAACTGGGATAACGGGATCATATACGATTCCCGGAACGGGAAAGCATGGTGTTCGTGTGCCAGTTTGAATGAAGACGGCTCTTTATATATCAGAGGCTACTGGCATTTCAAATTCATGGGAAAGACCGCAATCTTCCACCGACTTGGTTTAATTACTAAATAGTTACCTTTTAAGAAAACCATGAACCCCAATAGATTGAAAAAAGTTATTTTCGTGATTGCTTTGGTTTTAAGATTTGCCCTGCCAGCAGCTTGTCAGACGGAAACTTTTGCATCCAGAATCTATTTTCCGGGTGCTATAGGTGTAAACATTCCTTCGGGTGACGAACAGACCAGTATGAGGTCCGGGTTTTCACTTGTCACTGCTATAGAATACCGCCCTAAATATACTAATGCCATATTTTTTAGGTTCAATTACGATGCTTTGTCAAATAAATATAACAGCCTTGCCAGTCAAATACCAACTAATGTCACACAGGGAAAGCTTACCGCTAATTTCTTCATGCTTGGCTTGGGCTACCGGCATACCAAAGGCAAATTGGGTATTTATGGTTTATTTCAACCGGGGTTAAATACCTCCGGCTATAGCACCGCGTCAAGTAATGCTAACGGGGTATCTATAGGAAATGTAAGTACTCGTCATCTTGCTTTTAAGATTTCAACAGGTTTAGAATATTATATTGTTCCGCATTTTGCACTGGTTGCTGAACCCGGTTTTTACCATTTGTACCAAATCCACAGGGGCATTATACTTAACCCCAATTACCTCAGTTACAATATCGGCTTTACAACAACTTTATTTTAATTATCAGCCTCGATAACCCCCATTTTCATATTAACTACAATTTTAAATAGTAGCATTGTAGTTACATAGCTAAATCATGGACCATATCAATAATTTCTTTTTGAATAATCCTTCATCCACACAGGTAGCCTTGTATGCTGTAATAATTTTAACTTTGTGGTTAATTGAAGTAACAACCCTGGCAACCTCTTGGCGGGACAAATGGAAGCATACGTTTACCAATTTGTGGTTCATTATGACAGCCTTACCCGTACAGCTATTGATGACGATTTTTGTGCTGATGGTATCGTTTTGGGCCGTTAAGCATCACTGGGGATTGCTTTTCTTATTTCCGCACCCGGGAAGTTTTGTAGTCAGATATTTGATCGGGTTTGCATTACTTGATTTTTGTGAATACTTGTACCATGTGATTATGCATAAAATAAAACCACTCTGGAGTTTTCATCTTGTTCATCACAGCGATCTTGAATTGGATGTGTCCACAACAGTACGTGAGCACCCGGTAGAGACATTTTTGCGAATGTGCTTTTTAATTATCTGGGTATTTTTACTTGGCGCTTCCTTCGGGGTTTTGCTACTGCGCCAAACGATACAAACCATTGCCAATATTACCTCACATACCCAATTTAAATTACCCCACAAAGCGAACAATATCATCAGTTGGATATTCATTACGCCGAATCTTCACCATGTTCACCACCATTATCAACTACCTTTTACAGACCGAAATTATGGTTATGTATTGAGTATATGGGACAGATTATTCAATACCTACTATAATGACCTGCCTGCAACCGAGGTTACCTTTGGCATCGATACGCACATGGACAAAAACGCCAACACTAACTTTTGGCGAATCATCAAACTTCCGTTTCTGAAAAAGTTAAAATAGTCAGCACCGATGTTACCTGTCATCATTATATAGAATGACAAAAAAGGAACGCTTAGTCAGTAGGCAAAAAATTATCGTTGTTCAATGGTCTGTGATTAAGAATCGCCGCCGCCATTGATCATGTCTGATACAATTCCATTATCATTTTTACGCTCTGCCAAAAGCACACCGGCAAGATGGACCACAATAAAGGCAATAATCAGGTACATGCAAAAACCGTGCACCTCTTTAACACTGTGTCTTATTGATTTAAAGGGGGCAAGCAAATCCTCAAAAGCGAGGAATAAACCGGTTATCACCATAATACCAAGCAAGAGGTAAAATGCGATATAAATACTTTTTACCGTAAGTTCGTGACGTGCAATTTCGCGTTCTTGTTTGGTGTTTTTAAACTGCTGGTATGCACTTTTTAATTTGCGACTAAACTTTTGATCCGTCAACTGGAAAAACTCTAGCAAAAGCCGAAATATAAATAGTGCTGCCAGGACGTATCCAAAATAAATATGGACGGCCCATACGCGATCACTAAGTGCATGTGCAACCGATCTCGCCTGGATATCAGAAACTATCGTACCAGCGTTCTTTAGTTCATCTTTTACCAGTGTTGATACCTGCCTTTTGCCTGTGATCGTGGAATTAATAAGTACTGTAATCAAAGAACCACTAATGACGATGGTATTTATCCAGTGCCATAGACGTAAAGACCCTGAAAATCTTTTAACGCGTCCTGGATGACAGACATCTTTTCGCGTCGGTGTTATTGTAGCCATGCAATTTTGATAATAAAATGAGTTACTTAAATTTCTGCATATTAGGTTGGAAATACCGTTTATGGCAGGTCAATCCTCATTTTTGGCCTAAATTACCAATGAAATTTGAAGCAAAATGGTAGTTATGGAATAAATTGGTGCTGCCGCTTTATACTTCAGTTTCTCTCCAAATTAAAGCTTTATATTTGAATAAAAGCACTCTTGAAAATACTGGTAATAGAAGATGAGCAGGGCCTGCGTGAAAATATCACCAGTTACCTAAATGTGGACGGAAATGTCTGCGAAAGCTGCGGTGCTCTGGCTCCGGCATTACAAAAATTGTCAGATTACAATTACGATTGTGTACTGCTTGACATCGGGCTACCCGATGGAGAAGGATTTGAGGTGCTTGATTTTTTAAAGTCCCGCCAGAAGAATGAAGCTGTGCTGATTATTTCAGCCCGAAATTCGTTAGATGATAAACTAAGAGGCCTTAACATTGGCGCTGATGATTACCTCACTAAACCCTTTCACCTGGCAGAACTTAAAGCACGTTTAATGGCGGTTTATCGTAGAAAAGCGCTAAATACGAATAGTAAATTGATATTTAACGAAATTTCCATCGATATGCAGGGTAGAACTGTTGACGTTAATGAAACGCCAATCGTACTTACCCGAAAAGAATATGAAATGCTGCTTTATTTTATTGCAAACAAAGGCAAAGTAATTTCTAAAAATGCAATAGCTGAGCACCTTTGGGGTGATGAGATGGACATGCATGATAATTTCGACTTTATTTACACGCATATTAAAAACCTGCGAAGGAAAATAATTGATGCAGGAGGGAAGGACTATTTAACCTCTGTATATGGTGTAGGCTATAAATTTATGGCATCATGAAACTATCTGAGCATTATACGAGAACTAGCGTCGTGAGCACTTTGGCTGTTTTAGTGGTAGGTGCGTTCATTTATTATTTTACGATCAATTATATTGCGCAGCAGCAGTTGGATCAGGGCCTGGACCAGCAGTTAAGGGAAGCAGAGGAATTTGCGAGAAACAGCAACCAAAATCCCCAGCAGTATGACAGGGACAAAGATCACGCGACATTCATTAGAACCGGTTCTCAAGAATTAAAAAAACGTTTTTTTGACACGGCATATTTCAACCATAACGAACACAGGAAAGAAGTCGGACGTGCAGTGGAAGATTTGGTGAAGGGTAAGGACCATAATTATAAAGTGATTATTACCATTTCGCGGGCAGGTCAAAAATACCTCATAGAGGTGATTACGATCATTACGCTTATTCTACTGGCAGGACTGTTATCGGTATTGTTTTTTACCAATAAATATTTGCTGAATGGGCTTTGGCAACCCTTCCAGCTAACACTCAGGGAGATCAAGCAATTTAACATTGCAGATGTGGACCAGTTTACAGGAAAGCCGAGCGAGGTGGATGAATTTACAGAGCTTAATGAAGCGATCAGGGAAATGTCATTGAGGGTAACCCACGATTACCTGAACCTTAAACAATTTGCGGAGAACGCGTCGCATGAAATGATGACGCCGCTTGCAGTAGTGACCACCAAACTGGATACATTGATCCAGGATGAAACCCTGAGGGCGGAACAACTGGCGCAGATAACGGACATTTATAGTTCGATCAACAGATCAACCCGGCTCAACCAGTCTTTATTGTTACTTGCCAGACTGGAAAATAAATTTCTTACAGAAGACGAGACCCTTGACCTTGAAATTATCCTCGCTGAAAAAATGCAGCAATTTCAGGAGTTAATGCAAACCAAAGCGCTATCGTTTGAACATAACCTGCAGCACAAGCGGGTAAGAGCCAGCAAGTACCTCATGGATATTCTATTAAATAACTTATTTAGCAACGCTATGCGTCATAACAATATTGGCGGGGTTGTAGATATTGAACTTACTGACACCCACTTATCAGTGAGAAATAACGGATTGCCGTATCCGTTAGACCCGGTCGTTATATTTGAGCGTTTTCACAAAGGCAAAGAATCACAAGGTACTGGTCTCGGCTTAACACTTGTCAAAAATATTTGCCAGCATTATGGTTTCACGATTCATTACGTCTATAAAGCAGGATGGCACGAATTTAAAATCATGTTTTAGCTGATATGATCTGAATCCGATGCGCTGCGTGTCAATTGCTAAATCCATAGGATCAACATCATTTCCATAGATAAGCCTAATTTGTCTTGATCGTGTCTGTTCTGATTTCTGGATGCCTGATGTTTCCGCCAGTACTTTCTGTCAAGGATGCGAAAAATATAGTAATTATGCTACTTGTTCGCCGCAAATCAGGCAGATCATAAAGCCTGAGGAAGGACAAATGATATTATCGGCCTCCCATTCCATGAGGCAATGCCTGAATTACGGGGTCAGCAATTAATACAACTCATTTTGGAGGTGTTGCATTCAGGAAAGTTGTTCTATACGGGGGATAAAACAGTGGTTATGAAATGCAATACTGACTTGTGTTCTCGTGCTTCAGTACAATTAATAAGCAAAAATAGCCGGAAATAAAATATAGATGACCTTATAAAGAAATGGCAAACAATTCCCACACACCGGCCGCTGATAGAACAATCCCTGTTCTTCTTTTTTAATTGGTTTATAGCGATTTAAAAAAATGAAAATAAAAAAGTATTTGTTAGTTGTACCGACATGTTTAATGTTGATGGGTGCTTGTAATAGCTCCGGTGGCAAAGACAGTGAAAAAGTTGCCGAAAAAAGTAATGAGCAGAAAGCTGACAGTAGTGGATATTCCGGGGAAGTTGACCAGTAATTCATAGATAAAGAGAGCAGTGATTTAGCTGGCGGACGAGTTCAGCAAATGGTGTAAAAGCGTTTTC
>NZ_JACHCR010000034.1 GCF_014205845.1 Mucilaginibacter cryoferens | reverse complement strand
TGCTTCGTCGTACCTCCTCGCAAGGACGGTCTTTTTTAAGATGTCATTACTGTTTTTTCTGGGTTACCCCCGGTTGTCACTCGCAATGACGATCTGTTTTAGGATGTCATCAATGTTTTTTCCAGTCAAGCCGGTTGTCACTCGCAATGACGATCTTTTTTAATATCATTACTTTACTTGCCCGTTAATACAGCAAATACTTTTCATAATACTACCCACCATTAAACAAAAAAAGTCCCTGCCAGATAACAACCGGCAGGGACTTTTTTATTAAACTGTTTTACCAGTATTAGAAGGCGTAACGTACACCAAATTGCATTTGCCAGCGTGAAGCAAACAAATCAACAGAGTACGGTACTCCAGGGTCCTGGAATGTATACTTTGGATAGGTTGAAGACGCTGCACCAAATGATGGTGTAGTTTTTGGCGTTAAACCAACGCTTGAAGTTGAGTTGTAAGTATTAGCAGAGAAGTAATACTGACCCCAGTTTTTGTTAAGCAGGTTGGTTAAGTTAACAATATCATAAGTGAAAGTGATCACTTGTTTGTGTTTACCGTTACCAAATTTAAAGTCTTGTGAAAAACGGAAGTCTAACTGATTGTTCCATGGCGTAAAGGCTGCATTACGCTCGGTAAAGTTACCACGACGTGATGACAAGTAGCTGTTTTTATCGATAAAGGCATCAAACGCGGCAGCTTGTTGTACTGCAGTTTTACCACCAACTATATCAGTAAAGAAATTAACAGTTTCGCCTTGTTTAGGGATGTAAGCTAAGCTAACTTGTTGGCCTGTTCCGTCAATTGCATTTGGGTAAAAACCATAAGTGTATGGGTTACCAGATTGTGAGCTAAAGAAGAAGCTGAAGTTAGCTGTATAGTTTTTAGCAGCATCCCAATCGCGTCTAAAGTTAAGCGTTGAAACAATACGGTTACGGATATCAAAGTTTGAGTTAGCCAAACCTGGATTGTTAGGATTTAAAGCCTGGTTTAACTGCCAGTTAGACTCCATTGAGTTACGGATACCGTTGGTTACATCTTTTGAGTGACCGTAAGTATAAGCAACATTACCACTTAAGCCAAAAGGGAAGGTTTTACCAACCTGGGCGGTTAAGCTATAACGGTAACCAAGGCTGGTGTTTGATAATTCGTAAGCATTTGTAAACGATGGGCTTACTTTTTGGTTTACAAATATTGGTTGTTGGTGTTTGGTATCATAAGCATAGTAAGTTACGCTATCCTTAGTGTTTACCTGTTGAAATTTTAAATCGTGGATGGTTTTTGTATAAATACCTTCGGCAGTAAATTTCCACTGATCGTCAGTTGTATAGTCAAATGCTAAACTACTTCTCCAAACCTGTGGCATTTTAAAGTTGTTGTCAATTAAATCTACCTGCGTTGGGCCGGTTGCAGCAGTATTAAAGCCCTGTTGGTTAACATAGTTTAAACCACCGTTTGCAGATGTTTGAACCGGGTTGGTACCCGCTTTTTGAGCTCCTTTATTATCATAAGCACCGTAAGTTACACCATTGTTGTAAAACGCGTAACCGAACCATGCAAATGGAACACGACCTGTAAACAAACCGCTACCACCACGAATGATCAGGCTTTGATCGCCATTAACATCATAGTTAAAAGATACACGGGGGTTGATCTCGATGTTGTTTAAATAATTTTGTTTGATCTCGCTTGGTTTGGTATAGGTAAATGTATTACCGTAATTTAAATCAGAAACTGCACCTGTGGTTTTAGAACTTAATGGTTGTTTATTTGGTACACCAGCATAGTCTAAACGTAAAGCGGCAGTCAATTTAAAATTGTCGGTAATTTGGATCTCATCCTGACCGTATAAGCTTAACAGGTTAACGTTAAATTTAGCCGATGGGTTATCCAGGATGTAATCGCGTGAGTTATCGGTATAATTAAAGTTAGCACGTACACGTGAAGGAACGTTATTGATAAAGTTTTCGATGCTGCTATAAGCAACACGACCGTTCCATGAGTTTACAAAGTTATAAGTGATGTTGTAAAACTCGTTGTGTGTACCAAATGTAAAGGTGTGTCTACCTTTTGTTAAAGTAAAGTTATCGGTAAACTCAGTAGTTTTCTGGTGCATATCAAAAATGGCAGCCTCACGGTCGGTACCCATAAATATGGTGGTACCTGGTGTACGGCCGGTAATTTCAATTTGCGGTAATGAAGGGTCTGAAGTTGGATCGCGGTAATCATGTACATTTGAGTAACCAACAACTAAGCTGTTACTTGCATCGTTAGAGAACCTTGTTTTTAACTCGGCAACTGTTGAGGTTGAGTTGTTATGAGATACATAATCAATACCACCGAAACGGAAGTTCTGCTGATCACGCTCTAAGTTAGTAGCTGTTGAGGTGATGGTATTATTACGGATAGTTAACTGGTTGTTATCGTTAATATTCCAATCTAAACGGTTAAAAAATTTATTTGAACGCGCGTAGATGGAAGTATTTGAATAAGTACCCGGGCTTAAGCCACCTGTAAACTTGCTAAATGCGGTAGTTAAATTTTGAGCATCCTGTAAACTAAGAATCTGGCTTGAGCCACTTGCATCGGCACCGCGGATAACCGGATCATTACGGCGGGCGATCTCTTCATTGGTAAAGAAGAATAATTTGTTTTTGATGATAGGGAAACCTAAACGGATACCTGTTTGGTAATCGTGGAAGCTATCTGGTATTTTAGAACCGTCGCCACCTGATGCAGCAGCAGCGTTATTTGGACCTACCAAAAAAGCGCCACGGCCATAACCGTAAATTGAACCCGAAAAATCATTAGTACCGCTACGGGTAACAGCATTTATACTACCACCTAATACGTTACCAATTTTAATATCGTAAGGAGCAACCAATACCTGAATATCCTGAATAGCATCCAAAGATACCGGGCTTGTACGGGTACTGCTACCAACCTGGCCCGATGCATTGTTTTGGCCACCTAATGATGGGCTGAAACCGATCGCGTCGTTATTAATAGCACCATCAAGGGTTACGTTGTTATAACGGTAGTTAGTTCCCTGGAAAGAGTTGTTATTACTCTGTGGTGTTGTACGGGTCAGATCCTGTAAGCTGCGGTTAATAGATGGCAGGTTTTTGATCTGATTTTGGTTGATGCGGGTACTTGCACCTGTTTTTGTACCACCAGCATTACCTTTAATTTTCACTTCCGATAAGGTTGTGGTTTCATCGGCCAATGCAAAGTTAAAAGTTGTGGCACCTAAACTTAAGGTGATATCTGCTCTTATGTCTTTTTTAAATCCAACAAAAGTAGCTGTGATGGTGTAAGGACCACCCGGGTTAACGTTAGCAATAGTATAACGACCATCAGAATTTGTTTGTGAGCCGTAACGTGTACCGGTACTGGTATTAAGTACGGTAATGGTTACGCCCGGCAAGGTAACACCTTTTTGGTCGGTAACTTTTCCGCTTACTAAAGAGGTGGTAATCTGCGCGTTGGCAACATTAGCAACCCCAATAATCAGCAGTGATAAGAGGATGAAGTAAAGCTTTTTCATTTGTGTTTATTTTGAACACAAAAGTCTCTCCCTACTGTTAATTTAATATTAACAGTACATTATTATATTAACAAATGTTTAATGCAAGCTCAATTTAGCTATAAATAGCCTCCCAATGTTAGCAATTTGTGTGTTTTGAGTTAATAATGCCGATACTTAACATTGCATAAAACGCGTAATACGCGGTAAAACACCACTCAAAAAACCTTTTTGTTAACATAGCAGCCATAACTCTGGCGCAACGGCCTATTGATAATATAATTTTAAACAAATACTATCATTAATTTAACATTAGCATTTTACATTTGGTATTTTATCGTTCCCGGCACATTAACCATGACGCTAGCCCTTTTAAGCAGAAAGACATTATCTCTATTTATAGCTGCCCTATATTTGTTTTTCTCGTGCCTTTATGTTACGCGTTGTACAAAAAGCAATTTAGCAACTAATGTTAGCGGTTTAATTAACGGAGCGACGTCATCAACAGGCACTATTTTAAAATCTGCTGATAACAAACCAGCTCCGGTAGTATTTCTGTCCAGGCCGCGGGTAATTTTCAGTAAAAATTTAGCTTCTGTTAGTACTCCGTTTACAAGGCTTGTTCAAACTAATATTTTCATTAGTCGTCATCAATCAGCCTTAAAAACACGCTTTCGCCAACTTAAAACCGTTTATTCAAACAATCTTCTTTCGCTCATTCACTCCTGGCGAATTTGATGTATTAAGCAACAAATATTAATTATGGTAACCTTTGACTAAATCAGAGGCAATCTTCAATTAATTAAACCGCTGCTTCGCCAGCCAGCTGCCAATTTTCATTTTATAACGATGGAGCCTAAAGCCGCTTATCAACCCGTTATAGCTATTCACAACTCATAATTTAATAGTTATGCCTTTTATCGATTCAAAATTTTCAAATACAGATAACGAACTCGCCAATTTTGCTAAAGCGCTTGCACTACCTGTACGGGTTGCTATCATCCGCCTAATAATAGCCAATGGTAATTCAATAACTAAAGAAAATTTTCATACTATTCCATTTAATCACGAAACCATAAACAAGCACATTGCCGAATTAAAAAACCTTGGGATAATAAAGGCTACCGGCTATAAGGGGAATATAAAATATGGTGTAGATGATTGCCTGTTTAGCCAAATGGCAAACAGGTTTGCGGTGCTGTTTAGCGGTACAAATAATTGGGCTGCAAACCTGGAGGATTAAAAATGCGCCAATAAACCAGTTTATAAAACCAGGCCAGCCCTACCCTGTTATTCCTAAATAGCTTCTTATTTATTGATGCGCAGCAATTTTAGCACTTTATATAAAATATGGACAGGCGCTACCGGCAACGAAGTAATATTAAGCCCATACTCCGGAAACGTTTTTTCGCGCTTATTACCTATAAGCAATAAACAAGCGGATGGTATAAAAATTATGACACAAATTAACCACATAGCGGGGCCGCCCAGTGTTTGCCAGCTTAGCATCATCATTATAACATAACTAAACCCAAGCATAATAAACAAAATGGTGTATGATATAAGCGGCGAAATACGCAGATAATAATAAACCGCGACAGCTATGGCAAATGACGCCCAGTTAAAATAGCCGTTGTAAATGCCTAAAAATTTAAAATGAGGAAAAGGTATTGCCCAAAATAAGCCAAACAAGCTAAACATCAGCAAGGGGATACATATATAATGTATTACCTTATTAACAGGGTCCTGGTGGCTAAGGGCATACCTGTTCAGGTATCGTTCGGCACGCGTTTCTTGGGGCTTTACGCCCTGCAATGTTTTGCCTTTATCGGTTGAAGATCTTTTATTTGCCACGGTACAAATATAAAAACCCTTCCGGTTATTAGCCGAAAGGGTTTTGAATTGTTTTTTATTAAGACCTGCTTACTTGGCAAATGCTACCGAACGGGTTTCCCTTATTACGGTAACTTTTATTTGCCCCGGATAGGTCATCTCGGTTTGGATGCGGTTAGAAATATCAGCCGCCAAAACTTCTGATTGTGCATCAGAGATCTTTTCGCTCTCAACCACTACACGCAACTCTCTACCAGCCTGTATAGCAAATGTTTTCTCGACACCAGGGTACGACAGTGCCAGTTCTTCCAGTTCCTTTAAACGTTTAATGTAGCTTTCAACCACCTCGCGGCGTGCACCCGGACGGGCACCAGAAATAGCATCACAAGCCTGAATGATAGGCGACAGCATCGAGGTCATCTCGATTTCATCGTGGTGAGCACCAATGGCGTTACAAACTTCAGGATGTTCCTTATATTTTTCGGCTAACTGCATACCTAAAATAGCGTGTGGCAGCTCTGGGTTATCATCTGGTACTTTACCAATATCATGCAACAAACCGGCACGTTTAGCCATCTTCACATTCAGGCCCAACTCGGCAGCCATAGTAGCGCAAAAGTTTGCTACCTCGCGCGAGTGCTGTAACAGGTTTTGCCCGTAAGATGACCGGTAACGCATACGCCCAACCATACGGATCAGTTCCGGATGTAAGCCATGTATACCTAAGTCGATAACGGTACGCTCGCCTATTTCAACAATTTCTTCTTCAATTTGCTTTTTGGTTTTGGCAACCACCTCTTCAATACGCGCCGGGTGAATACGACCATCTGTTACCAAACGATGCATAGCCAACCTTGCAATTTCACGCCTTACCGGGTCGAAGCCTGATAAAATGATAGCTTCCGGGGTATCGTCAACAATAATTTCGATACCTGTTGCAGCTTCCAACGCGCGAATATTACGACCCTCGCGACCAATAATACGGCCTTTGATCTCGTCATTCTCGATATTGAAAATAGATACAGTGTTTTCGATAGCGCTCTCGGTAGCGGTACGCTGTATAGTTTGGATAACTATCTTTTTAGCTTCTTTAGTAGCGGTAAGCTTGGCCTCGTCTACAATATCCTTTATCTGGATCATTGCTTTGCTGCGGGCTTCCTCGCGCAAAGTATCAACCAACTGGTTTTTGGCATCATCGGCAGATAGACCAGCGATGGTTTCTAATTGCTGTACATGCGAATTTTTTAAAACCTCAACTTCTTCTTGTTTTTTTACAACAATCTCGGTTTGTTTCTCCAGATTTTTACGGGTACCGTCAAGCTCGCTCTCCTTGCGGTTCATGTTTTCCAGGCGTTGGTTTAACGATTGCTCCTTTTGTTTAACACCGTTTTCGCGTTGGTTAATGTTGTTATTTTTGTTGGTTACTTCCTGCTCATGCTCGGCTTTCATCTGCAAAAATTTCTCTTTTGCTTCCAGCAATTTATTTTTCTTCAGGATCTCGGCGTTGTTTTCAGCGTCCTTTAATATCTTCTTCACTTTATTTTGTGCCGATGTTTCCTGGTCTTTAAAAAGCTTCCGCAGGAGGAAGCGCCCGATAACTATCCCGAGGCCAGTGCCCACGAGTAGTCCGATAATCACGTATAGAAATATGTCCATTTTAGGTTTATTGGGTATGTATGTTTATAAAAAAACCGCAACTAATTTTTAAGTATCATGTATTGAAAAACCTCATTTCGATGTTGGGATCGAGGTTACGTTAGTACGCATAGTAACGCATGCCTCCCTGATCCGCTCATATTGAAGCGTTAAGTTTTTAATAGTGAAACCTAAAATTTAACTGCGGTTAAATCTTAAATGTGCTCTTGTATATATGTAAAGAACGTTTATTACTTCGAAAAAAATTCGTTCAGCAAATGGTCTAACTGGTAAACCTTTTCGGCAACGTCGGTATCCTCAACGTTAACTTTCTTCTCCGCTTTTAATGACGACGTTGCATAATGCAACACACACATCGAAAGCAGATCCTGCTTATCCCTCACCGCATAATTTTCCTGATATTCCTTTATCCGGTCGTTAATTAGTTTAGCCGCCCTGCGTATTATTTCCTCTTCTTCCATGTTTACCTTTAAAGGGTAAACCCGGTCAGCAATATTTATTTTTATTGAGATTTCTCCCATTTGAGCTTTCACTTTTTGTACTATTTTTTCAATAATACAATACACTTATCTATTTCCTGCACAAAGTCGTTAATTTTTTGCTTAATGTCAACACTTTTTTCATTTGTTTCTGAAAATGACTTAGCAAGTTTCAATACACGAAGCTTTTCTTCCAGGTCTTTTGTTTTATTTTTGCTTGCATCAAGCGCTACGGCCATCGCTTCGCTCTCCAACTTTAACAGATCATTCTCTTCCTGCAAAGCACCACAAAGTTCAATTAACCTTTCGGTTTTATCAACTATCTTATTTAACTGTTCTGCTACTGAAGGCATCTTTTGGCTGCAACTCTAAATCCTAATTTTCTAAACTCTAAATAAAAAAAGCAAACTCGAAATTCTAATATTTAAATTCTAATTAAAATAAATTCAAATTCGAAATTCTGAGATCCAACATTACTTCCTAATCTCCGCTCCTGCTTCTTTTCCTAAATTATAAATTAATTTCTGCATTACAGCGTCAATGGCTTTATCGGTGAGCGTTTTTTCTATATCCTGAATAATAAAGCTCAGCGCGTATGATTTTTTACCGGCAGGCAACTTATCTCCCTGGTAAACATCAAATACACTTACCTCCTTTAAAAGCTTACGCTCGGTACGCTGTGCTATCTGCCTCAGCTGACCAAAAGAAACCGCCTTATCTATCAGCATAGAAAGATCGCGCCTTACAGCCGGAAACTTAGAAACTTCCTGGTAAACTATCACATTTTTACGCACCGCGTTTAAAACCAGGTCGAAGTTAAAGTCGGCATAAAAAACCTCTTTATCTACATCGGCCTTTTTCAAAGCACCGGCACCAACCGGACCAAATTTAACCAGCTGTTTACCATTAAGCATATACTGTAAACCAAATGCCAGCTTACTGCAGGTGGCATCTTCCACTACAAAATCGGTAATATTTAAGCGCTGCAAAATACCATCAACAATAGCCTTTAAGTTATAAAACGAAACCGGCTTTTGCTTTTGGTTCCATTGCTCGGCAGCATCGGCACCGGTAATAAATACCGAAAAACGTTGCACCTCGCTGTACTTATCATCCTTAACACTGTACACCTTGCCAAATTCATAAAACTTCAAATCGGCACTACGGCGGTTTTGGTTGTAGGCAATAGCTTCCAACCCTGAGTAAAGCAGTGTTTGGCGCATTACATCCAGATCGCTGCTTAACGGGTTTAGTATCTTTACAGCCCCATCCAGATTATCCGAATAGGCCGATTTGGTTAGCGAGTTTGACAATGTTTCGTTAAAGCCATTAGCACTCAGTAAATCCGAGATCTGGTTTTGCACTGTATCTTTTTCTGCCTTTTGCGAATTATTTAACGATGCCCTGATCTGGGTTGGAATGTGAATATTGTTGTATCCGTAAATACGCAATATCTCTTCCACAATATCAACTTCACGGGTAACATCAACACGGTATGGAGGCACTTGCAGCGATAGCGAATCCGCAGTTTCATTCACTATTTTGATATCAAGCGCCTCAATGATCGCTTTGATCTCGCCATGAGTAATTTCCTGACCAATCAGCCTGTCGATATTTTTATAAGTTACCTCAAAAGCAAATGGCGCAACCGGGGCCGGGTAATGGTCAGAGATCTCCGACGAAACTTTACCACCCGCAACCTGCTGAATAAGCAAAGCAGCGCGCTTTAAGGCAAACACCGTCATATCCGGATCGGTACCACGCTCAAAACGGAACGAAGCATCGGTTTTTAAACCATGACGCTTTGCTGTTTTACGTACAGATACCGAGTTGAAATAAGCACTCTCTAAAAAGATATTTACAGTAGATGTTTTTACACCCGATTTTGCACCGCCAAAAACGCCGGCAATACACATTGGTTCCTGGGCGTTACCAATCATCAGATCGTTTTCAGATAATTTGCGATCAGCATCATCCAAAGTTTTAAAAATGGTTCCTTCGGCATAGTTTTTAACAAGCACCTTACCTCCTGTTATTTCATCGGCATCAAAAGCATGCAGCGGCTGTCCCAACTCATGTAATACATAATTGGTAACATCCACAATGTTATTAATAGCACGAATACCGATAACAGCCAATCGCTCCTTTAGCCATTTTGGCGATTCTTTAACCTCAACACCGCTAATGGTTAAGCCAGAGTAGCGCGGACTTGCCTGCTCATTCTCTACAACAACCTCAATGGTACGGCTGGTATTATCAACCTTAAATTCACCTACATCGGGTTTCTTTATGCCAATCTTTAAAAATGCAGCTATATCGCGGGCTGTACCCAAATGCGAAGTTGCATCTGCACGGTTAGGGGTTAAACCTATCTCGTACATATAATCGTCGTTAAGCTTAAAGTAATCTTTTGCCAATGAGCCAACTACGGCATCTTCATCAAGTATCATGATACCTGCATGATCGGTACCCAACCCTATCTCGTCTTCGGCGCAAATCATCCCTTCAGATACTTCGCCACGGATCTTTGATTTTTTAATACCAAAAGGTTCGCCCACAGTTGGGTAAATAGTTGTACCTACAGTAGCAACAACTACTTTTTGGCCTGCTGCCACATTAGCGGCACCACAAACAATTTGCAGGTCTTTGGCACCACCTACATCAACCTTGGTTACATGCAGGTGATCGGAGTTGGTATGGGCAACACACTCCTTTACAAACCCAATTACCAGGCCTTCTAAGCCGCCGGGGATGGGTTGCACTTTTTCCAGGCTCTCTACCTCCAAACCGGTACCGGTAAGGATGATCGAAATTTCCTGTGGAGTTTTATCAGTATCAATAAATTCTTTAAGCCAGTTATACGATATCTTCATTATTCAGAAATGATAATCGGCAAAGATATAAAGATTTCGGATGTGGGATTTCGGATTTAGGATTTATTTAATTTGAAGATTTGGGAATTTGAAGATTTGAAAATGTTTTGCAGTAATATTGCGAAAAGCGAATATCTATAGAAAAACAAATACATTTGTGTAAAAGTGTGTAGTAATATCCCATTTTAACATATGCCAACTGAAACAGCGGAAGAACGTCCAAGAGTATATTTAAATAGTGTTCATCTTAAAGGATTTAAATCTATTGAAGATTTGACTATTGATTTAAAAAAGGGGTTAAATATATTAATTGGGAAGAATGGTTCTGGCAAATCAAATTTCATGGACTTCATTTACCAAGCGATTCGAATTAAATCGAACCTCAAAGCCTCTTACAAATACTCTAAACTGGAATTTAACGCTGATGAACAGCATTCATTTTCAATCGAAGTAGAACGAGATTTTTTTACCAAATCAGAACAGGAGTATCCATCCAATAGGCTTAAATTTTCAGAAAAATTTTTTATCGATAATAAAAAAGTGTTTGATAATTCCCAAGGCTCAACCCTAACAAAAGACTTTGAATTTCAAAATAGGCAAATCAGATACACTAACATATCTATGGGCCTATTTTATATCTTGGGCTACCAAAACATTTATAGTTATTATCTTAAATACAGCTTACCCGATAATTTAGCATGCGTCGATATTCCGGGAACTATTAAAGCCAATACCGGAGACGGATTTGTTTTTTGGAGTTTTCCACGGGTATTAAACTTTATGGAGGAAATTCTCTCAAAAGTCGAAATTTTTTTTGACGAGTACACTGAAGACGCTGAGCCTAAAAATAAAATTGAAAACGCTTCATCTTCCGATATACTCGGGCTTTTAAAAATCCAAGACAAAACCATAAATAACATAAAACTTTATACCAATATTGAGGACCTGCGATTTAATGGTAATATCAATTTATATCGAGAGGACAAATCCGTAATTATTGAAAATATTAAAATTGATTTTAAAGTAAATGGAAATTGGCTCCCTTGGTCACAATTGTCAGATGGGACCAAACGGCTATTTTATATAATTTCAGAAATTACAGTAACAGATGGATTGATACTAATAGAAGAACCTGAGTTAGGCATCCACCCCCACCAATTCAATCTACTAATGGATTTTCTGAAAGAACAGTCAGAAGAAAAACAAATTATTATCTCCACTCATTCCCCTAAAGCTTTAGATCATTTAAGCCCCGAAGAATTAGACCATATCCTCATTGCATATTATGATTTAGAGAAAGGTACCCAAATACGACACCTATCTGATAAAGAGATCAGCAAAGCCCAAAAGTACATGAAGGAAGTTGGCTTTTTTAGTGACTATTGGATGCTTTCAGATTTGGAATAATGATAAAAGTAGGACTTGTAGGTGAAGATCCCAATGATACTTCCGCCATAAAAAACCTTTTAGAAAAACGATATAAAGACAGAGTACTTTTCAAGCCTTTGGTTAAAGGGATAAAAGGCCATCAATTAGATAGTCCTAAAATAAAGAAAAGTTTACCTATCGAATTTGAAGATCAAGAGTGTAAGTTTATTGTATACATCCGGGATTTAGATGCATTTAAATCACAGGAAGATAAACTACAAGCTAAAAGGCAATGGTTTAAAGATTTAGATGAATTAGTAAACAATGCAGGCATTTTGTTGCTCAATATATGGGAATTAGAAGCTTTGATATTTGGAGATATTGAAACCTTTAATAAAATCCATTCCATCGATCACAAATTCAAAAGTGACCCTATGAAAGTGAAAGACCCGAAAGGAGAGCTTAAAAGAATTACCTCCAAATCAAAAAAACGATTTCATGAATCTCATTGCCCCGAAATATTCAAACAATTAGATATCGATAAAATCGAAGCAAAGTGTTCGTGCTTCAAAGACTTCATTGTTGAATTTGATGAGAAACTGAAAAACTAACCTTTGTACCAAATCCGAAATCGAAACTCCGAAATCCAAAATCAAAAATCAAAAATCAAAAATCAAAAAATCACATTAGATCCTCATCTCCCAAACTCGTATAGCCGTTATCGGTGATGATAAGATGATCGAATATTTTAATCTCCAGCATGCGGCCGGCGTTAACCAGGTTGCGGGTGAGGGAAATATCTTCGTAACTGGCTTTCAGATTGCCCGACGGGTGATTGTGCACCAGTATGATACCACTGGCCTGGTATTGTATGGCAGAGAGGAAAATAATTTTAGGATCACATACCGTAGCCGTTAATCCTCCCTTGCTGATCAGTTCTTTACCCAGCACTTTTTGCGACCGGCCCAATAATATAACCCAAAATTCTTCGTGATTAAGATCCATTAAATGGCGGCGCATAATATTGTAGCCATCTTTGCTCGAATTGATAAAATCCGGGGCCTGGCTTTCGGTATCACTACGGCGGCGACCAATTTCAAGGGCGGCTATAATAGATATAGCCTTGGCCTCTCCTATTCCTTTAAACTTTGAAAGCTCGGCTATAGAAGCCTTGCCAAGCTTATTGAGGTCATTTTCGTAGTGATGAAGGATACGTTTACTCAGTTCAACAGCGGTTTCGTTGCGACTGCCCGAGCCTATGAGAATGGCTATCAGTTCGGCATCAGTTAGTGCCCTGCGGCCTTGTCCGCTTAATTTCTCGCGCGGACGATCTTCTTCTGCCCATGATTTTATACCTATCTTATTTTCGTAGTTTTCCACGGCATTAAAGTATGAAAAAAACGCGCAAACAAAAAAAGGATCATGCCAATGGCACAATCCTTTTTTTATATCTCGAAAAGCTAAGATTTAGCTTAAGCCGTTTACAAATTTAGTAAGCTTCGATTTATTGTTTGAAGCTTTGTTTTTGTGAATAACATTCTTTTTAGCTAAACGATCAAGCATAGAGATCACTTTACTTAACAATGCAGATGCATCAGCTTTAGTTGTAGTGGTTCTTAATTTTTTAATAGCGTTCCTGGTTGTTTTAGCCTGGTACCTGTTGCGCAGACGCTTCGCAGCGTTTGACCTGATTCTTTTTAAAGATGATTTATGATTTGCCATCGTATAGCTTTGTTATTCTTTTTTCTACTTATTTTAAGGACTGCAAATATATGGCGATATTTTGAATAGTGCAAATAGTTTTTTCAAATAAGTTTATTGGGTTGATTAAGTTAGACTGGATTGATTAAGTTGGTGTTACCGGATAAAAGTTTCTAAAACAATCCTTTATAATTTAGCTTGAATAACAGTATCGATTTAATTTATTTTAGACGATCACAACTTAACTTAATCAGCTCATGACCGATAACAGCACAACCAGATTTAGCAACCGGGTAAACGACTATGTAAAATACCGCCCAAGCTACCCTCCTCAAATCGTTAGTTTTTTGCAAACCAGCTATGCCTTATCAACCGATAAACTGGTTGCAGATGTTGGCGCAGGCACCGGCATATCAACCGCTCTTTTTCTGGATGCTGGGTACAAAGTTATCGCCATTGAGCCCAACCTGCAAATGCGCGAAAAATCAGTAGAACTACTCGGCAATTATCCCGGCTTTAAAGCCATGAACGGTACAGCAGAAAACACCGGACTGGAAACCGGCAGCATTGATACCATAATTGCCGGCCAGGCCTTTCATTGGTTCGACAGGGAAAAATCGAGAACCGAATTTAAACGAATTTTAAAGCCCGGCGGCCTGGTTGCCCTTATCTGGAACGAAAGAAAAACATCATCGGCGTTTGAAGCGGAGTACGACCAGCTGATTATTGCACACGCCAGCGATTATGTAAAAGTTGATCACCGCAATATTGACGAAGCGAGTATCGGCGCATTCTTTAACCCCGAACCATTTAAATTGGAAGTATTTCAAAACAAACAGGTATTTGATTTCGACGGCCTGGCAGGGCGCTTACTTTCTTCATCGTACATGCCGGCTAAAAACGAGGATGGTTATGAACCAATGATAAACGATTTGAGGATACTTTTTGATAAATATCAGCACGGTGGCCTCATCAATATCAATTACGATACTAAAGTTTATGTGGGCAAGTTGTAGTAGTAATTGCATAAGTTAAGCTTTAATACTACTTTTAAAAATGTATTATTGGGTTATAGCGTTATTAAGTATTCTCGCTCTTGTAGTTATTTATAGTTTTTTTAAAAGCCGCATTTTAAAAAAGAAGAAGCTGGCCGAAATTAGGGAGCAATGGGGCAAACCCAAATATCTATCAAGAAATTTTAAGCTGATTGCCGCCTATTTAACAAACGATGAAGGCGGCCATATTAACGAAAGCACTGCCGCAGATCTTGATTTAGACGACGTATTCTGCTACATCGATCGTACAAACTCAAAGCCAGGGCAGCAGTACTTGTATAAAAAACTGCATTCGCCCCAGGTTTCTGAAAGCTATTTTGAATCACTTGAGCAAAGCATAAACCACATTAACAGCGACAAAAATTTAAGGGAGCAAACCGAACTTAAGCTATCTGAATTAGGCGGAACTGATGCCTATTACCTGCCTCAACTGTTTAGCAACATTCATCAATCTATATTTTCGCCACTTACTATGGCCTATATAGTTACCGGCCCGGTTTTAACCATACTTTTAATTGTAAAACTATTTGTTGCTGCAGATCAGTTCACCTTGTTTTTTTTATTGGCTGTGCTTATTGCCAACGTGTTTATCCATTACAGTAACAAAACCAAAATGCTGAGTTTCACAAACTCGTTACCTCAGCTTTTAATATTGAACCGGGTGGGTAAATGGCTGTTAAGCCATAACCTGCTTAAAAAAAACGATGCCACACATAAAAGTTTAGCTAATGTTGATAAGCTCAAAAAATCATTAGGCTTTATTAGCTTGCAAAACAAAACGGCGGTTGACCCAACCGACATGACCTACCTGCTATCAGAATGGTTTAAGATGTTTTTATTGATTGAGCCGCTGGTGTTTATTATATCTATTAGCCGGGTAAACAAATACCTTAACGATATTAAGGTACTTTACGAAGCGGTTGCCCAGGTTGATATGGCCATTTCCATTCAATCGGTTAGAGATGGCGCGGCCGGATATTGCAAACCCAATTTTTCGGCCGGCGATAACCATATCGTCATTAAAGACCTTTATCACCCCCTTATCGAAAATTGCGTAGCCAATTCCATCAGCATTGATAATAAACATGGGATATTGGTAACCGGCTCAAACATGTCTGGCAAAACTACTTTTATAAGGGCTATAGCTTTAAACGCGCTTTTATCGCAAACTATTAACACCAGTTTTTCATCGGCATACAGCGCGCCGCCATTAAAAATATTTACCAGCATCAACATCACCGACGACCTGGGCGATAGTAAAAGCTATTTCCAGGCCGAGGCGCTGGCGGTAAAAAGCATTGTGATAGAAGCATTGGCAGCTAAACCCGTTAATAGTTTGGTTATTATCGATGAAATTTTTAGAGGAACCAATACCATTGAAAGGATTGCGGCGGCAAAAGCAGTACTCTCTCACTTTATCGAAAATAACAGCTTTGTATTTGTATCAACCCATGATCTGGAACTGGCCGAACTATTGGGCAGCGCCTATAAAGTTTTCTCTTTTGAAGAGCTTATTGGCGATCAGCGACTGGTGTTTGATTATAAGCTTAAAGAGGGCTTGTTAAAAAACCGCAACGGGATAGCCGTTTTACAGGGCCTGGGTTTTCCGGATAGTATTATTAACGAGGCCAATAAGGTGAGTATACAACTTCGCGATAAATACGACCTGTAAAATGAAGCAGCGCCTAATTTTAAGCTTCTCGGGCGTTTGCCTTATACTACTCTGTTCGTCCTGGGGTTTCTTTGCGCACTACCGCATCAATAAAATGGCAGTTTATACCCTACCTAAGGGTATGATATTTTTTTACAAGGCCAATATCGATTACATTGTAAAACACGCTGTAAGCGCCGATAAACGCCGCTACGTAGACTCTACCGAAGCACCAAGACATTATTTTAATGCCGACCACTACGGTAAAAAGCCATGGGCGGCCATGCCCCAAAAATGGGCAGATGCCGCTGCCAAATACACAGCCGACACCCTCGATAAATATGGCACCGTACCATGGACCATCCAATACCAATACTATAAACTGGTGAGAGCCTTTAAAGCACATGATACTACGGCAATACTCAACACATCGGCCAACCTTGGGCATTATGTTGCCGATGCCCATGTGCCGCTACACCTCACCCAAAACTATAATGGGCAACTGAGCAATCAAACGGGTATCCATGCATTATGGGAGAGCAGAATACCAGAACTTTTTGGCGATAAGTACAACTACAAAGTGGGCAGGGCCCGTTATATTGAAAATCCGCTGGCCGAAGCTTTTCGCATTTGCAGGGCATCATTTAAAAGCGTTGATACCGTGCTGCGCTTCGAACGCATGCTTAATAAAACCTTTCCCTCCGATAAAAAAGACAGCATGGTGATGCATGGTAAAAAACCTGTTAAAGATTATTCGGAAACTTATGCGCTGGCCTATCAAAAGATGATGAAAGGCATGGTGGAACGGCAAATGAGGGCATCTATTCTTTCTGTTGGCAGCTTCTGGTACTCGGCCTGGGTTGATGCAGGGCAGCCAGATCTGAGCCGCCTGATGCCTTAAAGTAATGCCTCCCCACAATACATATGCTCTTTTAGCGCAGTCTTGGGCGCGGGCCTTTGAGCAATGGCAGACCTCTGCTTCACCACATATCTTGTCAACACAATCACAAGGCAGCCACTCTTTTAGCGCAGGCCTTTGAGCAATGGCAGACCTGTGCTTCACCACATATCTTGTCAACACAATCACAAGGCAGCCCCCCACAGGCAGCCTCACAAGACTTGCGTTAAGGCTGAATAAACATTGAACTTGCCCTAAGAAAAAGCAAAGATATTATCCGGCTGTGTTTTTAGCTGTTTTAGCTTTTATAGCAGCATAAACCGGTGGCACTACAGATACCAGGATAATTATCATTACTACAATAGTAAAGTTTTCTTTTACAACCGGGATATTACCAAAAAAGAAGCCTATCAGTAAAAAGCTTAGCACCCACGCACCGCCGCCAACAATGTTATATAAGCTGTAACGCAAAAAAGGCATACTGCCAACTCCCGCAACAAATGGGGCTATTGTACGGATAATAGGTAAAAAGCGACTAAAAATCACTGCTTTACCTCCGTGCTTGTCAAAAAAAGCTTTGGTTTTAAGGTAGTAATCGAGTTTCAGTATCTTATTTTCTTCCTTAAACACCTTGGGGCCAAGGTAATTACCCAACAGGTAATTAATGGTGTTACCTGCAAATGCTGCAATAACCAGTATAAGAGCCAGCAGGTAAATATCCAGGCCAGATTGACCGCCTGCTATAAGGGCACCGGCGGCAAACAGTAGCGAGTCGCCGGGTAAAAATGGGGTAACTACAAATCCGGTTTCGGCAAAAATAATGGCAAATAATATCAGGTACGTCCAACCCTGGTAAGCGCTGGTTATTTGTACCAGGTGCTTATCAATATGTAGTATAAAGTCGATGATGCTTTTTATTATTTCCACGTTTTTAAATTTTGCCCAAAAATAGAAATATAAAAAGAATTGCCGCTATTGCGATTTCGTTATCAGCAAATTATTGGTTAATACAGCCGCGCCAAACGCAACAGAATCTGTACGCCCAACAATACCTTGCGTATAAATGGTATAAGCACGCCCATCCAGTAAGGTTACATTGGAAAGTTTAAACGCCGTAGTACCCGAAATACCATGTACATTGATAGTAAAATTATAATTACCGGTAGGGATGTTGATATAATGCGAAATAGAATCGAACTTAACATTGTTGAAAGCCAATGTATCATTGGCACGCAGATCCAACGCCGGCGATGATGGCGATGTGTTGGCAAACCTTACCTTGGCTCTGCCCAATGGCGGCAACGTTGCGGTATCTAACGATAGTATGGAGTTTTTAATACTACTATCGGCCAGATAACCGGTTAAAAAGATGGTGTACTTGGCATTGCTGCGCAAAACGGTATTTATTTGAAAAGGTATATTAACCGCCGCGGCAACAGCTGTACGAAACTGAATGGGAGGCGTAAGTGTTTGCAGAAAAAAGTATCCCGAATTATTGGGGTAAGTGTAAGTAACCCCATTAGCCTGGTTAACAGAGTTGATAAATAAGTTTACCGGGTGCACATCCGGACTTAAATTAATGATCTGTAGCTGCGTATTGGAGCCCGTTATATTGGTTGATTTACCGCACGATACTATAAAAGGCAGCCCAATAACTACCAGTACAAATGCTAATAACGAAGCCAGGAAGCCGTTTTTATTTTGATTAGCCATTAATTATCTATTAACCATTATTAAATAAACCCGCTAAAATATCCAGGTTACCAGATACCGGAGTACCGTAACCGTAAAAAGTATATATTTTACCTGCTGTAATAGTTACCGTATCAATTTTAGGAACCGTAGGGTAAGCCGCCCGGTAAACGCCGATATAATGTATCCCGGCATTGACCCTTGTAAAATTGGTTGTGGTTTTATAAGCAACATTACTAAACTGCGCAGAATCAGTAGTACCTCGTAGCACAAAACTCATATTACCAGAGGTGGACGACGCGTTTACATAGCGTATTTGCGCGTACTTGGTTAAGTTTGTCCCTGTATCGGGTACCCAAAGGTCTTTACTGTAAAATATATCGTTTGCCGTTTTCCCGGATACATATAGAGAGTACCCGCTATCGGTAGCAAACGTCAACGATTTTTCAAAAAACGGGGTGGTACTGCCATCTATTTTTATAGAATAATTTTGCGCGCCGGCAATAACATTTAAATACCCTAAAGTGCCACCCGGATAATAGGTGGTTGTATTATTAATGCGGGTACCGTTCACGTAAAAGTTAACATCGTTGCTTGATAGGTTAAAGAAACCCACAACAGATAGCGATGATGTTGCCGCTGGGTCATCATTGCTTTTTTTACAGGATGCCCAACAGATAACAGCCGCTGCAACAAAAAATAAAGCTTTTATCCTGGTATTCATATATTAATTAAAAGTATATCAGTGGTATATATTAGTCATTGCGAGGCATAAACACACGTAATCCCGAAACTTCTTTTTTGTCATCCTGAGGTACGAAGGATCTATTATTCACCATACTTCTTCACCCTGTAAAGTCTGCCAATAGATGCTTCGTACCTCAGCATGACAAACTTTTTTAACGTCATCCCCTTTTCAGATTCGGTATTTTGTCCTCCAGCACAAATCCCTTGCAACAACACTAATAACTGCTTACTGTAATTTTTGTTATCCAAGGCGAACAAAAAAGTCCGGTTTTTAAAGCCGGACTCTGTTTTTGGATTTATAATTTAAGTTTACACTTAAGCGTAGCTATTGAGCATCACCGGCATAACCAGCATCAGCACATCTTCATTCTCATCCCCTCCCTGCGGCAGCAATAAGCCGGCACGGTTTGGAGTTGACATCTCCAAAGATACTTCTTCGCAACTTAAATTCTTCAACATTTCTATTAAAAAACGTGCATTAAAGCCAATTTCCATGTCCTCACCCTCATATTGGCAGCTTAAACGCTCGTGAGCCTCGTTTGCAAAGTCAATATCTTCTGATGATATATTCAATTCGCTGCCATTTATTTTAAGCCTTACCTGGTGGGTGGTTTTGTTGGCGTAAATAGCCACACGGTTTAATGATCCCAGGAAGGTAAGCCTGTCTATAGTTAATTTATTAGGGTTATTTTGTGGTATAACCGCCTCATAATCAGGGTAACGCTCGTCAATTAAACGGCATACCAGGTTAATATTGGCAAATTTAAAAAATGCGCTGGTTGAGTTATACTCTACAGATACATTTACATCATCGTTAGGTAATGATGATTTTAAAAGCGTTAAAGCTTTTTTAGGCAATATAAATGATGTAGCGCTTTCGGCTTTGGCATCTTTACGGCGGTAGCGTACCAGCTTATGGGCATCGGTAGCTACAAAGGTAAGGTGCTGTGGGCTTAACTGGCAAAACACACCCGTCATGGCAGGGCGCAGCTCGTCGTTACTTACCGCGAAAATGGTTTTGTTGATAGCCTCGGCCAAAACAGATGCGGGCAGGTTTACCGACGATGCGTTTTCAACAACCGGAATTTTAGGAAAATCTTCACCATTCTCGCCGCTCAGCTTGTATTTACCGTCGCCGGCGTTTATTTCAATGGCGAAGGTATTATCATCAACCGAAAAAGCTACCGGTTGCTCTGGTAACGATTTTAAGGTTTCTAATAAAATACGCGATGGTATAGCTATACGGCCATTTTCCTTAGCTTCAACAGTTAAGGAAGTGGTCATGCTGGTTTGCAGGTCGGTAGCAGAAATGGTTAAGTTTCCTTCCTTTATCTCGAACAAAAAGTTTTCCAAAATTGGCAATACAGTACTGTTGCTTAAAGCACCGCTTACTGATTGCAGCTGTTTGAGTAAAGTTGTGGTAGAAACAATAAATCTCATATGGGTCTAATTAATCTATCAAAAATATAAAATTTAACGGGCATACTTCCGCTTGCGGATATAATGTTGAAAAATAGCACATATTAACACTAAAGCAAGTGGGCCAACTGTATTTACCAGTTGCCAGTACAATTTTTCGTTGCGGATGCGCGCCCTGTTAAGCAACCGTATCTTGATCTCTTTGGTACGTAAAGCTATTAGGCCCGAATCATCCGTCATATAATCGGCAATATTAAGCAGCAGGTTTTTGTTGCCATAGGTTTGCTGGGTATAATGATCGTACCCCAGCGGATATGGCGAACCATCTGCCCCTACCTGGTTTTTTAATATATCGCCATCACTTATCACCACCATTTTGGTGGGTACACTTTCGGGCATTATGGTTACCGGCTCTTTCAGGCTATCGGGCAGCGGGCGGTTGCGCCAGTCTGATGTAAATTTACCTTCCAGTAACACCGCAACCGTTTTGGGTTTACCCTGAAAATCTTTAGGGTTTGGCTCCTGCTCTAAAGCCTGTAACGACAGGATATGCGGCGCACTTATCTTTTTACTATAGGGCGATGATGCCAGCAGGATAGTTTTTTGAACATTTTTAGTATCCAACAGATCAATAGTACTAGCAAACTCGCTGTGTATGGCATCCAGATTTTTCACTATAGGATGCTTGGAGTAAGGCATAAATAGCGGGTAATACAACCAGGGCAGCATCTGTATCTGTGCCTGCCCGCCAACGCCGCCGGTAGTAACCGGTATTGGCGAACAACTCATATCGGCGATGAGATCGTAATTGATACGTACGCCATACGTAAACAGCTGATCGTCGAGATTAAGCTGTTTGGGGAACGACATTTGGTCGCCGCCATGGCCGCGCAGGCTATCCAGTTCGGCATTTACCTGGTCTATCATCCAAAGCACCTTACCGCCGCGCATAATGTACTGGTCGAGCTTAAATTTTTCCAGCTCGGTAAACTTTCTATCGGGCTTAGGGATAACCAATAGTTTAATATTTTGCAATGCCTTAAACGGAATAGCGGTAAGGTTTAAACGCCCCACCTCAAACCCATCCGATAGCGATTTCATAGCATCGTTCAATTGCACATCGGTTAGTTCGTGATGCCCTTCGGTAAAACCTATCTGTGGCTTGCCGCCGCTAACCGCTTTTTTTATGGCCGATGCAAAGGCATACTCCAGGTTTTGGATAGAGATATTGATTTGCTCTTCGTCTGACGATCCTATGCGGGTTTGTACCAGGTTAACTACTATTTCTTTATCCCCTGCTTTTACAACAGCCTCGGGGAATATCAGCTTTTGCGATACCCCATCGTCTGTTTTAAAGCTGATGTTTTGCCCAACTACCCCTTTGGCTTCATAATCCTCATAGGTTTGTTTTTGCTGATCGGCGGGCAGGTTTTTGATGGCGGCCAGCAGATCTACAAACTCAAACTGGATGGCACCATGGCTGTAGGCCTTTAAATCGCTTATCATATCGCGGGTGGCGCTTTGCAGGCGTTTCATACCGGAAGGTAGGCCGCTGCCTTGCAGGTAAATCGTTATTTTAACAGGCTTTGGCAAATTGCCAATAATTTGCCTGCTGATGGGCGATATGGTGAAGCGCTTCTCGGTGGTAAAATCAAAGCGGGTAAACACGTATTGTGATAATAAACCGATAACTATAAATACGGCCAACAAGCCAAGCATAATGGTACCACGCAATCTCTTTTGCCGCTGTTTGATGAGTATAAATAAGGTAAGCCATATAAAAAGAGCGGCTACCAATAAAAAGTAAAACAGGTCGCGGGTATCCAGCACACCCCTGCTTACCGATTGATAATGCTGGGTGATGCCCAGGTTTTGCAGGTTCCAATCTTGCAGAGACAGCATCTGGCTCAACGAATCGAACCCGCTGTAAAAAAAGAAGCACAGGAAAACCGCTATGGTGAAGGCAATGATCTGATTTTTGGTTATTGACGATGCAAACAACCCAATAGCTGCAAATGCCGCCCCCAATAAAAACAAACCGATGTAAGAGCCAATAACCGCCCCGCTATCTATGTTGCCCTGCGGCGTACCCAATACGCTTACCGAGTAATAATAAACCAGGGTTGGCAGCAATGCAAAAAGCACAATAAGCAGGCAGGCCAGGTATTTACCCAATACAATTTCCCAATCTTTTAAGGGCCGGGTAAACAGCAGCTCAAAGGTTCCTTCCTTACGCTCTTCGGCCAGCGAGCGCATGGTGATGGCCGGGATGAGGAACATGAACAGATAGGGTGCGGTACTAAAAAGACTTTCGAGCCCGGCGTAACCGTAATCTAATATGCTCGAATCTGGAAATACCCAAAGGAACAAACCCAGTACCAGTAAAAAAACGCCTATGGTAACATAAGCCACCAGCGAGCTGAGGTATGATGTTATTTCTTTTTTGAGGATGCTAAGCACTGCTGTATATTTATGCTGAAACGCCGAAATTACAACAATAATATACTAAAGCAAAGCTTCTTTAGTCTTTAGTCTTTAGTCTTTAGTCTTTAGTCTTTAGTCTTTAGTCTTTAGTCTTTAGTCTTTAGTCTTTAGTCTTTAGTCAGCAATTGATCAGACCGTTTATCGTTTTAATTATTTTCAACTTTTTTCGCTAACTACCAATGACTAATGGAGCGCAGCGAATTTACAACCCAAAGCTAAGCGCGGCGCTTAGTGCAATGCGACCGTAACTGCCTTGCCTGTATGCTGTTGTGGCGCTTTCAAACCTGTCTTCGTAACCCAGGTTTAAATCGAGGCCAACTTTACCCGATGGACCAAACCTGAAGGCATAGCCTAAATTGGGCGATACCAACAGCGCTACCGTTTTATTGGTATAATACTGAGGGTGCGAGTTTACGTTGAATGACGCGCCTACATTGCCTTCAATATAAAGCTTTTTAACAAGGTAAAACCTGGCTCCCAGTTCCACCGGTACAAAGGCAGCATGTGCATAATCAAAATTATCATACACAACTCCGGGCGCATGTGCCGGATCGGTATACCTGGTTTGCGGCACAAAAAAGCTATACCCCGATGTAAGCGTAAGGCTTAGTGCCGATGATTTTACAGGCAACTCATACTTAGCCAAAAAGCCGCTGGCGTAGGTGTAATTATTGGATGCCGGACCAACGGTAGCACCATAGATGAAACCGAAGCTAATGCGCGAATGATCGTTATAATTTGTTTGTGCCAGGCAATTAAATGCCATCGCGGTTAAAATTGCTAGTACTAACAGGTGTTTTTTCATAGGTTTAGATAAATTTATATACCCATTACGCTCATTTATAGTTAAATGCAACAGGGTAAGTTATAGAATTGTAATACAAAAAAGCCCCGGCAAAATAATTACCGGGGCCGTTTGTTAAATACAATACGTTTTATAAGCCAAGGCTAAATGCAACGTGCAAAGCTATCATGTTATAACTGCCATATTTGGTGAGGTACGGGCTAACCAAAGTATAATCGGCGGGGGTTTTGCTGCTTTCCAGGCGGGTTTCATAAGCCAGGCTTAAATCCAATCCAAACTTTTCTGATGAACCGAACCTGAAACCATAACCTATACTTGGCGACAGTGCCAACGCTACACTTTTATCGGTGCAGGCATGGGCCGAATTTAGGTTGAAAGATGCACCGGCATCACCTTCAAAAAAAAGTTTACCTGAATAGATCCTTGCCCCTACCATAACAGGAACAAATGAAGCTATGGAACCTGTGGTATTATCGCCATAGGTACTGTTATAGCTGTACGAATAACCATCTTTAGATACATAAAACTGATAAGCTGCCGATGCGGTAATACAAACAGCACTTGATGCTATCGGGTATTCGAGCTTTAAGCCTACGCTTCCACCCGCCGGAAATCCGGATGATTGTGGGCCAATGGTGCCGCCAACGCCAAAACCGGCGCTAATACGGGGCAAATAGTCGTCGCCGCCACCAAAGTTTTGGGCTTTTACGGTAAGTACGGCGCTAATTAAAACAAACAGGGCAAGTAGTGTTTTTTTCATAATGATTGTAAGGTTTAAATACAGATCAAAAATAAAAAAAATAACTTATTTACATCAATTAGTAAGGCTGATAAAAATTTGCTCCAGCGTTTGGTTATTATTTTGAGTGCGAAGCCCTTGCAAGGTATCATCGGCCACTATTTTGCCTTTGTTAATGATGATAACCTTATCGCAAACAGCCTCTACCTCCTGCATAATATGGGTAGATAGAATGATGGTTTTTGTTTTACCCAGATCTGTAATTAACTGCCGGATACCGATAAGTTGGTTTGGATCAAGCCCGGAGGTAGGCTCATCCAGTATCAATACATCGGGGTTATGCAAAATGGCCTGCGCCAGCCCCACCCTTTGGCGATAGCCTTTAGATAGCTGCCCTATTTTTTTATGCTGCTCGGGGCCAAGGCCGGTTTGTTCTATCACTTCGGCAATGCGAGTTTCCGGTTCGGCTACTTTATGAATACCGGCTATAAAAGCCAGCGACTCCTTTACATACATATCCAGGTGCAACGGGTTGCTCTCGGGCAGGTAGCCAATATGTTTACGCACATCAAGCGATTGGCTTACCACATCAAACCCACAAACCGATGCCGTGCCCGATGTTTGCGGTATAAAGCCGGTAAGTATTTTCATGGTGGTTGATTTACCTGCGCCATTTGGCCCCAAAAAGCCCAATACGCCCGGCTGGGCAGTAAAACTAATACCATCAACCGCCTTTTGCTCGCCGTAAACTTTTGTTAATGTTGCTACCCGGATACTCATGCGGTAAAAATAGATGTTAGATTTGAGATTTGAGATAGGAGATCGTTTTAATTTCGGATTTGGGAATTTCGATTTCGGATTTATTTTTGACTCGCAGGAGTGTCTGGGGTGTCCGTCCGCAGAGAGGAATCGCTATTTTGCGGACAGGCCTGTTACAGGTATGCCCCATGCTATGCCCAACCTACCAATTAACCTGTACCTAGCAAAGGTACGGCTTTGTAACTCCTGGCATTAATGGGGTATATTTAATAAAATGGCGTTTTATGGCGTATGTAGCTATTTTAATATAGTAACCGGACCAGAAAGTTTCTGACTGTTTTTCTGGGTGTCGATAATGTAGTAATAGGTACCCGTTGGCAGCAGTTTGCCATTCATTCGCCCGTCCCAAGGGGTTCGATAGCCTTTAGATTGATATACAACTATACCATAACGGTTATAAATGTTAACCGTGCAGTTAGGATATATTACTAACGCAGCAATATTCCAGGTATCATTATTTCCATCTCCATTTGGTGTAAATGCATTGGGTACAACTATTTTTGCTGGTATTGATATAGAAACCGTTATTGCATTAGATGTAACCGATGGATTAACTATGCACTTACCGCCCGTCACCATGGTACAGGTAATTACATCCCCATCTGCTAATGTGTTAGATGTAAAGGTTGGGCTATTGCTCCCTGCGTTTTGTCCGTTTACCATCCAGCTGTAAATGGGCGCATCCTGTACGTTGGCAGATGGTGTGGCCTTAAAGGTGATAGGTGTACCAATATCAACTGTTCCGCTTACCGACGAGGCAATAGTAACTCCAACAGTAACGTTAGCATCTGCTGTAAGTGAAGCCGGGTTAGATGCTGGTGAAGAAACAGGTGTACATTGATCATTGTCGGTAACTATACAGGTAATAACATCCCCTGTTTTTAAGGTGGTACTGGCGTAAACAGGGCTGTTATCTCCGGTATTATCACCATTCAATTTCCATTGATAGGTAGGGTTATTGCCTGCGTTTACAGCCGTTGCCGTATATGTTACCAATATGCCATCGCAACTACCGTAAAAATTGGGGGTAATAGTTACCGATGGCGTTACAAGAGGCGTTACAGTTAATGTTTGTGAAACAGGTAAAGCTGCAATGTATAAGGTATTGCCAGCTTGCGAGGCGGTAATGGTTGTTGTACCGGAGCCTATAATGTGTACATTTCCGCTGGCCGATACTGTTGCCACAGCAGGGTTGGTGTTTGAGTAAGTGATTGGGATAAGCGAATTTGAGCTTACCGACCCGGCAAAAAAATCAGCGCTACAGGTAGATTTTACCGCGATAGCCGGAAAGTTAATCACCTGGTTTTGTTTAATAGTAAAAAATTCCTGTACACTGCTGGCTGGCAAATAAGTGTCATTACCAGCTTGGTTAGCGGTAATGGTAGTTAATCCGGGTGCAATTACATGAATTTGCCCATCGGTACCTATATAAGCCACAGCCGGATTACTGCTGGTATAAGTAATTGGCGTTTCGTTATTTGTGCTTGTGGCATCGGGGTGTAAAATATTATCTGGATCTATATTGAGATTAACCGGTGGTGGAAAGGTAATGATAGATGGCTTTGGCACTATAACCTCAATGTTAACAATAGTGCTATTACTTCCACCGCCATTATAGGCTGTTACAACATAGTCTGTGGCGGGTGATGTTTGGGTTGGCGTGCCCGAAATGGTGCCGGTTTTACTATCAAAACTAAGGCCGGCGGGCAAGGGCTTATCAATTGTATAGCCCGATATGGTTATTTGCCGAGCCACATTATTATTATCTTCTCCCACAAACAAATTACCTTTTCCATCCATGGCCATACCAAGCAACCCATTAAAACTGGCTCCATTGCCAATGCCATCCACATACCCTGGCTGACCATTACCGGCAACGGAAGAAACAACCCCGGCAGGCGAAATCCTTTTTACAAAATTACTGTTCTGATCGCATACATATACATTGCCGCTACCGTCAACCCTAAGTTCGCGTGGAAAAACAAACCCGGTTGCAAAAGTAGAGACTACCCCTGCGGGAGTTATCTTTCTGATAACGCCATTCCCAGCATCTGAAACATATAAATTACCGGCAACATCTATTCCAACTCCGGTAGGCGTATTAAATGAGGCAGATAGTGCCGTTGAAGCATTGGTAAAGCCAAATAAACCATTGCCCGCGTAAGTTGTAACTGTTCCGTCGGGCGTTATTTTTCTTATCAGGTTATTTCCCTGGTCGGCTACGTATAAATTGCCCGCCACATCTGCTGCCAACGCCCTTGGGTTATTAAAGCTTGCAAGGTTACCTTTGCCGTTTGCCGCGCCGGCTGCGATGCCACCTGCTAAAGTAGTAACAACGCCTGCCGGTGTTATTTTTCTTATTAGGTTATTTCCCTGGTCAGAAACAAAAAAATCTCCTGTCGGACCTATAACTATGCCATCTGGTTCATTGAAGCTTGCTGCCGAACCGGTACCGTCGGTCGAACCAGTAGCACCACTTCCAACAAATAAAGAAAGATTGCCGACTGGGGTTAGCTTTCTAATTACGTTGTTTTGCCAATCTAAAATATAAACATTACCGGCCTCATCAACAGTAACCCCTGTAACTGTGCCCAAATAACCAGCATGCCCATAACCCGCAATAGTAGTTACCTGCCCGTAAATTGTTGCCGGCACAGCGCCGCCTGTGTTAGCAGGTATTAAATTGGTTATGGGTTTATTGATAGCATATACTTTAGGAGTTGTATACCTTATTACCGGTGCCTGGGCATATAAGTGTTGTGTATTAAACACCAACAAAACAACCAGGAATACAGCTGAACAGAAAGTAGAAAAAAAAGACCGCATAATTAGCCTATCCGATGTGATAAAGTAGGCTAAAAGTAGCTTATTTTTATAATAAACCCATATTATTTTGTAATGATGCCCCTACCGCTCAAACACCACCAAATCGGCACTTGCACCAAGCCTGGCTAAAATACTGTTGATCTGCTCTACCATCGCGTCGGGGCCGCATACGTAAAAGTGTTTGGTAAAATCGCTTACCTCGGCTTTTAAAAAGGTTTCATCTATACGGCGGGTATCGTGAACGCTATCCTTTTGGCCGCTTATTAAAAACACGGCCTCGGGGCCAAGCATACTTTTGAGTTCATCGGCCAGGATAATATCCTTATCGGTTTTGTTACTAAAAAACAACTTGTTGCCCGCCAGCTTACCTTGCTTATTTAAATACCTTAAAATAGCTATAAAGGGCGTAATACCTGCCCCACCGGCAATAAAGTAACCGGGTCCTTTGTATTCAATAGCGCCCCAGGCATCACGCAATATCAACTCATCGCCCACAGCTAATTTGCTTAACTGGTTGGTAACGCCTTCATCGCTATCGGGGTATATTTTAATGGTAAACTCCAGGTAGGGATCATCGGTGAGGCTGGTGAAGGTAAAGGGGTTCTTCTTGTCCTTCCACCCGGGCCTATTAACAGATAGCTCGGTGGCCTGCCCGGGCGTAAAACTGAAACCCGCCGGCTTTTGCAGCCTAAACTGTTTTACATTATGGGTTATATACCGGGTTGACAGGATGTTTACAATGGTTTCCATAGCTTGGTTGTATTAGTTATTTATAGAATAACTTTTTCATCAATAAGTTTTATAAAATATGCGGTAAAAGCCTGTCCGTCCGCGAAGGGGTAACGGTACTTTTGCGGACGGACAGGGCTGATTTATATGCGTAATACCGAATGTTATTGAATGGTTTTACTAACCGGAATAAAGAGCACCGCATCGGCAATGATAGCTCCATCCGCGTTTTGATTTGAAACCTGTACGTAAGCATTTTTTCCGGGCGGCAGGCGATACTCACCCAACGACACCCATTCGCCCGATGTTTGGCCCTGCACTTGTATATCTGCCTGGTTTATTACTTTTTGGGTTGCCTTTTGCCCGTCGTAAACAACTACTGTGGTTTTAGTAGCAGCATTTTTAACCTTTGGAAAATAGAAATATACATGATAAGCCCCTTCTTTAACAACCATCGGGGTAAACTGCACAGAAGCGGCCGAAACAGCTTTAGCGGTATCTAACATGAATGATGGACCGTAACCGCCATTTTTCTCCAGTTTCCAGTCGCCTGTTATTTTCACCTGAGCGGTATCACTATCATCAACCAGTAATTCGGGTACACTTTTATCGGCAAGCGGGTTATCTTTTAGGCTGCGTTGCACTGCTGCAACATTTACCTGCTGCACCGGTATTTTTTTATCGATTGCCTGGCAAGCGGCTACCGCGGCCGATTGCGCGAGTACCATAAATACAGGTTCCATCCTGATAGAACCGTAGGCGATGTGCGTAGCCGACAAGCATACCGGTACAAATAAATTATCAGCCTCTTTTTCCTTTGGGATGATGGCCCTGTAAGAAATAGGATATGGCCCAAAACCACCCACCTCCACATTGCCTTCGTTCTTCACCTCCCCGTTTACAACAAGGCGGTCGCAATTATGCGAATCCATGGTGTAAGCGGCCATGCCAATACCATCGCTGGCTACTTCTTTACCCTGGCAATAATGCTGGGTCATCACCAGCTGGCCAATCATGCGGCGGGCTTCGCGGATATATAGCTGCGGTGTCCAGTTATGGTTATCGGTAAACTCATCCTTAGGATATCCCCATTTTTGCATCTCCTCCCTAATGAAGGCCGGAATACGCGGATCATTTCCAACAAAGTATAAAAGGCCTTTGGTATAATCTTCATGTGCTTTCCAAAGCGCCGCCCTTTTGTTATAATCGGCATCCGGGTACTCCCAGTTCATCCCGATCATATCTGTAGAAAAACCGCCTTTATTATTGATATCTGTTTTTCCATTGGGCATCATGCTCCATATAAACACATCAGTCAGCGCTTTCCAGGGCTGTTTTTCCTTAAGGCGAATCAATAATTCATATTTCTTAGGGTCGTAATTTTCGGGCTTGGTAATGGCAATTCTATTTTGAGGCACATTGGTTAAAGTGATACGAAAATTATAAGCCTGCACCTTTTTATCGCCTGCGCCCGTTGTTTGTAACTGCTGGCTGCTTACCCCCCATAAAAGGCCGCTTTGGGGGGCACCGTGCACAACATAGGGATCGATTCCGCCGGGGAGTTGATGCCCGTCCATTAGTTGTACGCCATTAATGGTTTCATTATACTCACTGTTAGCTTCCCTCCCAACACTGTAGGCAACACCCGCCATCGCCATCAAATCGCCTTCATAAGTACAATCAATAAATACTTTAGCCTGTATAGTGCTATGGCTATCTGCGGCTGGCAGGGTAGTGTTTTCCACTACAATTTGCTGCAGCTTATTTGCGGCCTTACTTACTTTTATAATGCGGTTACTATACATCACGTTAAAACCTGCCCGTTTTACGTAATCATTAAATATGCCTTCGGCCACTTTAGGTTCAAATACCCATTGTTCAAATTTGTTGTAATAATTGCCAACACGCCGGTAAAAATCACGGGCAAGGCCGGTAACTACATATTTGTTGCCAATATCTGTATAACCTAACCCACCGGATGTCATCCCACCTAAATGCTTACCAGGTTCTATCAGTACAACCGTTTTGCCCATTTTTTTTGCGGTGTAAGCAGCAATTACCCCCGCAGATGTGCCACCATATACGCATACGTCTACCTTAATATCAGGCCTTTTTTGGGCCTGTGCATGCGGCACAGCAATAAAACTTAGGGCAATTATGAGCAAAGCTATCGCTCTTTGGTATTTTTTCATAACAATGTGTTTGTTAGATAAATGGCGGTCACTCAAAAGTCTTCATAAATTTTTGAGGCAAAGAAACTTTGATAACAAACATATACAAGATATTGATGAGTTGCTAACGGTAGTTTGCAGCTGAATCACTTTCTAAATTTAAAATGAACAGGAGGCAACTATGGCGCAAAGTTTTTGGGTTTCGTAACACTATAAACCAGTGTCCGGAAAGTAATGGATACCTGGGAGCGGACGGACACCCCGGGGCAGTTATGCTATAACCATTAAGCACTGCCAAAACCTATTATAACAGGGCCAAAGAAATACCGGGCAACTATTGATGAATACTTAGAAGCTGTCTAAATTTGATTTATTAATTCTTTCATAATTCTAATGAAGCATATATCCAAGCGTTATACGAGTAACCACCATCACGGCTGGAAAAAACAGTAATGACATCTTAAAAAAAGACCGTCCTTGCTAGTGAGCACCAACAGGACTGGAAAAAACAGTAATGACAACTAAAAAAAAGATCGTCCTTGCGAGGAGGTACGACGAAGCAATCCCCAAATTACAGGGCGGATTTGCATAGCGACTCTGTAGGTCGGGGATTGCTTCGTACCTTATAATGACGATTTGTTTATTTATTTTTAAACAGGCTCTAAGTACCTTCACCTTTGCCCTTATCGCAGCTATGAAAATAAAGTTTAAAGTAACACAATCAACCGGCCTTGCCCCCGCTGTTGTTATCAGTAAAATTGTATCAAAACCAGATGATAGCAGATACAGGGTTAACAACGTTACCCTTAGCAGCGTTGAATTTGATGAAGAGCCCTGGAAACTGATGTGGAATTTTGAGGCAGTAAAACGGTTGGATGGAGGTAAGTTTGAAATAAGTTCATTAAACAATGAAGTACTGATCACCTTTACCTGGCATAGCAATTTGCTAACACCTGCATTAATGATAGCTGCCTTTCAATTTTTGCTATATACCATAGTGATTACTACGCTCCGCTATTTTTTATAACATTTTTCACTATTGCGATAGGTATCAATATGACAGTATTGCAAGTAGTATGTTAAGTGAGATACTTGAATGGATTGCCCTATTTTTTTGTTGATGCCTAATTTAAAAATCCAGCACGATTTTTAAAAACACCCCTTCAATAGCCTATTTATATAAGGGGATATATAAATGACCTTGACGGTGTACGGATGCATACTGCCTGTAGAATATGTTGGGTTGGTTGGGGTGTCCGTCCGCAAAGGGGAGTGAGACAGTTGCGGACAATTTGCGGACAGCTGGCATTTTTCAATAACTATCGCACCCAAATTAAAAGAATATCTTCAGATGATTTGGGGTGTCCGTCCGCAACGGGGAACCACACTCCTGGCGGACAGTTATGTTTTGAACCAGCTTTGTTTAAAGCATACAACACCTATTCAAATATACAGAAAATTCTTTAAAATAAAGAATAAAATTTATTTAAGATGATCAACCTGTCTGCCAACCGTCCGCAAAACTTGGATACCTGGTAGCGGACGGACACTTTGGGCCGATACCGCAGCTACGCGTTAGGGATTGCAGCGAATACCGGCTTGTGGCTAGTGCCTGTGCAGTATAAGCGTAAAGCTCGACCCGCAGGGAACGCCATTGATTTGACTTTTGGGACTGGCAGACTATGGGATTTTAGGATGTCATTTAAAAGCCTGTTATTGAATTTCCTTGAGGGATCTAATTACATCCCAAAACTCATTGCCATATGTTTTTTCAATTTCGGTTGTCATATCAAGATATACCTGTAGGCCATTGTTATGTTGGTCTATAATATAAATCATATAGATAATGTGATCCAAATCCCGTGCAGTGTAGGTTCCTTTTACAAAAATGGCATTTTTCATAGATAGGGGATAATCTTTATTCTGCCAGCTAAGCACCTGCACAGCTTTTACACCTCTATCTGTAAGTGGCTGCATTTTTTTACTCCAAAACAAGGCAACATCCTTTTTATACGCCGTCGCATTTTCGCTGTAAAGCATAATGGCGGCTATTACCGAATCGCCGCGCGAATCGACTACCGGGTTTCGCTTGTAGATTAGGTGCCCTGGCTCGGTTATTACCAAATTCCACTGGGCGTTTGGCATATGATAGATTAGCGGGAAAGAAATTTTACCCGTATCTGTAGCAAAAAATAATTTTGATTGGGTGACCGCTTTAGATGAGTAACTTAGCCCTGCCATGAAGATTGCCGTGATAATTAGTTTAAGGTTCACTTTGTAAATTTGGATAACCAAATATAAGACTTTCTTTATGCCGATGTGCACCGGCACTTATCAAAATAGCTTTTTGCCTTTCGCTTTCAGCTTTCTGCCTAAATTGTATCTTTGCAGCTATTATGAGCAAATCAACCGACGAACTTTTTAAAAATGTGATATCGCACGCCAAGGAGTATGGCTTTGTTTTCCCTTCGAGCGAAATTTATGATGGCTTAAGCGCTGTTTACGATTACGGCCAGAATGGTGCCGAGCTGAAGAACAACATTAAAACCTACTGGTGGAAAGCCATGGTGCAAATGCACGATAACATTGTTGGTATTGATAGTGCCATATTTATGCACCCCAAAATTTGGAAAGCGAGCGGCCACGTTGATGGCTTTAGCGATCCGATGATTGACAACAAAGATTCTAAGAAACGTTACCGTGCCGATCAGCTTTTGGAGGATAAAATTGACCGTTACGCCAAGGATGGCAAAACCGACAAAGCCGAAAAGCTGGAACACGATATGAATGAAGCCCTTACAAACGAGGATTTGCCACGTTTAAAAGAGCTTATTATTGAGCATGAAATTGTCTGCCCGGTAAGCGGTACCCGCAACTGGACAGATGTACGCCAGTTTAACCTGATGTTTAGCACCCAGATGGGCGCTGTAGCCGATGATGCCGATGTGGTTTATCTGCGCCCCGAAACCGCGCAAGGTATATTTGTGAACTACCTGAACGTGCAAAAATCGGGCAGGATGAAAATTCCTTTCGGTATTGCGCAAATAGGTAAGGCTTTCCGTAACGAGGTTATTGCCCGCCAGTTCATCATCCGCATGCGCGAGTTTGAGCAAATGGAGATGCAATACTTTGTACGCCCCGGCTCGCAAAAAGAATGGTTTAACCAATGGAAAGAAGCCCGTTTAAAATGGCACCTTGCCCTGGGTACCGATGCTGCTAAATACCGCTACCACGAGCACGTAAAACTGGCCCACTATGCCGATGCCGCTTATGATATTGAGTTTGAATTTCCGTTTGGATTTAAAGAAGTAGAGGGTATTCACAGCCGTACCGATTTTGACTTAAAACAACACCAGGAGTTTTCTGGCAAAAAAATGCAGTATTTTGACCCTGAGGTTGACCCTGAAACCGGCAAGCCTTATGGTAACTATATCCCTTACGTTATTGAAACCTCGATAGGCTTAGACAGGATGTTTCTGTTAACCATGATAAACGCCTTTGAAGAGGAAGACCTGAGCACCGAAGAGAAACAGGATAGCCGCACTGTGCTGCACCTGCACCCTTGCCTTGCCCCGGTTAAAGCCGCCATTTTCCCGCTTACCAAAAAAGACGGACTGCCAGAAAAAGCCCGTTTAATTATGGATAGATTGAAGGTAGATTTCAACATCCAATACGAAGAAAAAGATGCCATTGGCAAACGCTACCGTCGCCAGGATGCCATAGGTACACCTTTCTGTATCACGGTAGATCATCAGACTTTGGAGGACGATACAGTAACCATCCGCTACCGCGATAGCATGGCACAAGAGCGTGTTGCAAGTGCCGATTTAGAAAAGATCATAGGCGACCAGGTAAGCTGGAGAAATTTACTAAAGTAAAAAAGCTATTACATACACAAGGCCCGCCACACCAGCGGGCCTTTTTTGTATTAAGTTTTTGTTAAGTAACACATATGCCATAATTGATTGTTTAATTTTGGCGTACAAACATCCCGTTATGAAACAAAAGCTACTCATTGGCTTAGCTATTTTAGCATCGTCATTAACATCGCAAGCCCAAACGCCGGGCAAAATAGCACAAACCGCACAGGTGTTATTACCCAACGGCTGGAAGCTTAGTCCGGCAGGTACCTCACTGCCATTAGGCGATCTGCCGTTGAATATCCAGCTATCAACTTCGGGCAAAATGCTGGCGGTTACCAATAACGGCCAAAGCACCCAATCAATCCAGCTCATCGACCCAAAAAACGAAAAACTGTTAGACGAAAAGGTGGTAGCCAAATCGTGGTATGGGCTGGCCTTTAGCAGTGATGATAAAAAGCTATACGCATCTGGCGGTAACGATAACTGGATATACGTTTTTAATATAGCTAACAACAAACTGGGTACGCCAGATACCATTAGGTTAGCCCCCGATAAATGGCCAAAAAACAAGGTATGCCCAACTGGTATCACCGTTAACAAAGCCGATACCCGCCTGTACACCGTTACCAAAGAGGATAGCTTGCTATACATTGTTGACCCCAAACAGGCCAAAACCTTAAAAACAGTAAAACTACCTGCCGAAGCCTATGCCTGCACCCTATCGCCCGATGAAAAAACGCTGTATATATCCCTGTGGGGAGGCGATAAGCTGGGCATTTACAACATTATAACCAACAAGTTAAGCACTATAAATACCGAGAGTCACCCCAACGAGTTATTGCTGAATAAAAAGGGAACCATACTGTATGTGGCTAATGCCAATGATAACTCGGTATCGGTAATAAACACCGTTACCCATAAAACGTTAGAGAACATTACCACCGCCCTGTATCCTACCCATTTAACGGGCTCAACCACCAACGGGCTGGCGCTATCTGCCGATGAAAAAACGTTGTATATTGCCAATGCCGATAACAATTGTCTGGCAGTTTTTGATGTTACCAAGGCAGGCAGCGCGCGTAGCCTGGGCTTTATACCGGTTGGCTGGTACCCTACCAATATTAAAATGCTGGGTAAAAAAATCATTGTATCAAACGGTAAAGGGTTTACATCAATGGCCAACCCGCTGGGGCCTCAGCCCATGTTAAAAACCGATAACAGCGGCTATAAACAAGGGGCCATCAACAGTAAAGAGCAGTATATTGGTGGCCTGTTTAAAGGCACCTTATCCTTTATCAACACCCCTAACCCTATACAACTTAAGGCATTTACCAAACAGGTTTATGCCAATACGCCGTTTAACAACGCCAAAGCAAAAACAGCCCCCGGCGAAACAGGCAACCCTATTCCACGCCGCATGGGCGAAAAATCGCCAATCAAATACGTATTTTACATTATTAAAGAAAACCGCACCTACGACCAGGTTTTGGGTGATATGCCCCAAGGAAACGGCGACACCTCACTGTGTATCTTCGGCAAAAAAACAACGCCCAACCACCATGCAATTGCCAATGAATTTGTGCTGCTGGATAATTTTTATGTTGATGCCGAAGTAAGTGCCGACGGCCATAACTGGAGCACTGCCGCCTACGCTACAGATTTTGTAGAAAAAACCTGGCCAACCAGCTACGGCGGTCGTGGGGGCAATTACGATTTTGAAGGCACCCGCAAAGCAGCCTACCCGCGCGATGGTTTTATATGGGATTACTGCAAACGCGCCGGTGTAAGCTACCGCACCTACGGCGAGTTTGTAACCGACGGCAACCCCGGCAAAGCCAGCCTGAAAGCGTTAGAGGGTCACTACTGCAAACAATCTCCCGGCTTTGATCTGAATGTGAAAGATATTAAACGTGTACAGATATGGGCACATGATTTCGACTCGTTATTAGCCATTAACGCGGTACCTAAGTTTAACAGTGTGCGCATCTCCAATGATCATACCAGCGGGCAACATAAGGGCTCTATATCGCCAACAGCCGCCGTTGGCGATAACGACCAGGCTATCGGTCAGTTTATCGAACACCTTTCTAAAAACCCTATCTGGAAAGAATCGGTGGTATTTATTTTAGAAGATGACGCCCAAAACGGTCCCGACCATGTGGATGCACACCGTTCGCCGGTATTTGTTGCCGGGCCGTATGTAAAGCGCAACACCGTAATCCATGGCATGTACTCCACATCGGGCGTACTGCGCACCATCGAACTTATTTTGGGCCTGCCGCCCATGAGCCAGTATGATGCTGCCGCTATGCCTTTGTATGATTGCTTTACAGCCACGCCAAATTTAACACCCTACATCACCAAGCCCGCCCAGGTTGACCTGGAACAGCGCAACGTTGCCGTAAATGAAAGCAGTAAAAGATCGGCAATGTTTAACCTGGCCAAAGAAGATGCCGCACCAGATATCGATCTTAACGAAGTGATATGGAAGTTTGTTAAGGGCGAAACTGCCGTTATGCCGGCACCCAAACGCAGCGCCTTTGTAATTTTAGAGCCAAAGAAGGAAGAGGATGATGATTAGTATTGTTTCTGAATTAGATTTTTAAGAATTGTTAGGCCGATATAACTTCGGGATATTTAAATAATTCCATAATTTCGGGTCTGACCAATCAGTATTACCATGACCACCATCGAAAACGAATACCTAAAGGCAAGCATCGATACCAAAGGTGCACAACTGAGTTCATTGATTGACAAAGCAACCGGAGTTGAACACCTATGGCAAGCTGATGCCGACATATGGCCGTGGCACGCGCCCAATTTGTTCCCGGTGGTGGGTGGCTTAATTAATAACGAACTGCTGGTTGATGGTGAAAAATACGCCATGAGCCGCCATGGTTTTGCCCGCCAAAGCGAATTTGTTTTGCTGAACAGCGATGATGTTTCGGCCAGTTTCTCGCTGCCCTATTGTGATAAAAAATTAAAGGTATATCCCTACAAATTTGATTACCAGGTATTGTATACACTGATAGATAATTCGTTAAGGGTAACCTATAAAGTAATAAACCTGGATAAAAGAAGCATATACTTTTCGGTAGGCGCACACCCGGCCTTTAATGTACCGTTTAATGCCGGCGAAAAATATGAAGATTATTACCTGGAGTTTGAAACCGATGAGCACCTGGAAACAGAGCTGCTATCTGCCGATGGCTTTTTCAATGGCGAAAGCCACCCGGTACCAACACCAAAAAACAGACTGCAGTTAACCCGCCAGTTGTTTGATGCCGACGCGCTGGTATTTAAAAAGCTATCATCGCGTATGGTAACCATCAAAAGCGATAAACACGATCAAAGCTTATCTGTAGAGTTCCCGCATTTTAGTTACCTGGGCATCTGGGCCAAACCCGGTGCCGATTTTGTATGCATCGAACCCTGGTTAGGCTGTGCCGATTCTGAAGGGCATCAAAAAGATATTAAACAAAAAGAGGCTATCCAGAAACTGAATATAGGACATGTTTTTGAAGCGCCGTTTTTTATAAGTTTGTAAAAGCGATAAAACAGCGGGCACCTGCGGACGGACGGACAGCTTTTGGGAGATTTCGGATTGAGGATGTTGGATTTCGGATTTTGATAGCTAAAAAAACGAATAACGCCTAAGCCTTAGTGGGAAAATCCGCTCCTTCAGAAAAGGAAAACTAAACTATAAAACTATGTCATTGCGAGTGACAACCGGGGGTAACCCAGAAAAAACCGGAGTGACATACTTTTAAAGTATTGATTATCAGTGTGTATTTTTCAAGCACAACACCATCGCCGCCGTCATTGCGAGGAGGTACGGTCTTTTTTTAAAATGTCATTACTTTTTTTTCTGGGTTACCCCGGTTGTCACTTGCAATGACAAAACTTTAAAGCATTAACTATCGGTATATTATATATAACCCAATACATTATCCCCTACGCCATCTTCTGCACCGATAGCCTTCTCAGTTCATCTTTGGCTTTACCAAACCATACTTTATTTATCCGGCGTTCCATGGCGCTTAGTTGGGGTACTTCGTTCAATATATCGGTAAATATCTGGTGGGCATCATCATAGCGGCCCTGGCGTACTAAAAACAAACCATACTCATAACGGGGTTCAAAATACGAGTACCGCCCTTTCATGGCCTTAAATTCGCTCTCTGCCAATGTAACCTCTCCGGTATTTTCTAAAGCCAGGGCATATTTCATATGTGCTTTAGAACGGGCAAATTGCGGTAGTTTATATAGTTTTTTGGCAATCGGGATAATTTCGGCATAACGCCCCTGTTCGTAATAGGCCACAATAAGCTGGGCCAGTACGTGTTCGTTTTCGGCAAAGGCACCGGTAAGGCTATTTTGGTAAAGTTCCACAGCTTTATCAACAAAACCGGCATCAAGGTAGGCATCGGCAAGTTTTGTTTTATTGGCAAAGGTATCGGTAAAGCGCAATTCTTCTTCCAGGCGTTTTAATTTAACACCCGGATTAAGCACCGCGCCAACATCAACCTTAGGTATCCGTATACCCGACCGGCTGGTGAGTATCTCCGAATAAATATAGATACAGCTGCCTATAACAGGTAAAAATATGATGATCCACAACCATTTTTGCTGGGTGCCCCTACGCAGGCAATGTATAGCACAAAGGGCTTCTAAAATAAGTGGAATGTAATAATAGCCGCCGCCAAATAGCATGTTCATCATATTGTAAAAGGATATTAGGGTAACTTCTAATCAAAAATAAAAAAATACCGCATTGGGCGGTATCTTTTTGTAGTAATATTATTGTTTTAACAAATGGTTAACTGTAGAGTTGAGCCTTATTGTTGATTACCACTACCCTATTAACCAAAAAGCCACCGGAGTTTTTAAAACCGGTGGCTTGTATAATTTTAAAATAAGCCTAACTGGCCTTTATCGTCCATGTCAATATCATCCGGATTGGTGATCTCAAAGTCTACCTTTTTGTGTGTTGGCGGTACCGGGTTCTCAGGTTGTTCTGCCGGTTCGCTTGCAGGTTTCACCGGCTCCGGTGCAGGAGCTTTCGGTTGTTCTGCTTTAGGCACTTCGGCGGGCTTGGCTGTTGTTGTATTCACTGGCTCGGCGGCTTCAGCCGGCTCTGGTGCATCATCTTCAGCTACAATCTCGTCCTCTTCAATTTCAGCCTCTTCTTCTGGTAGTTCTTCGGCAACCTCTTCGGTAGCAATCAGCTCAACAGATTTTATAGGCAATTGCGATAGGCGGTTACCCATGGCTTTCATTCCTTTTACATCAATCAGGTCGGCAAGGTTTACTTCAATAGTTTCTGGTGTTTGCTCCTTACCTTTTAACTGTACCATTTTAATAAGCTGGCTGGATTTGGCAATATGCACCATTTTTGATCCCGGCTCATCACTAATAATACTTATCTGTTTGCCTATAGCAATGGCTTCAAAAATAAAGCGCTTCACCATGTAGTTTTTCGATTTGCCATCGAGGTGAATAACCGAGAAAACTTTTTTAGGATCGTACTTCTCTATCAAAATCATTTTATCATCAAAATGATTGTTAAGATCAAAGTTGGTAAGTTCGTAAACACCGGTGCTTAGTACATTCAGTATACGGTCGTCGCCATCAAATTCGCCAAGGTATTTACCACGGCTATCGGCATTCAGGCGTTTTAATATATCATCGTACCATATCTTTCTGCCGGCCAGGGTTGATATCCCTTTGCTTTTTAGCAATATCTTTTTAACCGGATACTTGGTGATGATATTACCCATCGATCCGCGCCCCTTAATAGCTATCGAAGCAAAATCCTCATCAAACTGTAGCTTTTTAAGTTTAGAATGCGGCTTAAGCTGCACGTTAACAATTTCGGCCTCGCCATTGGAGTTGGCCGTAAAATAAAGCACTTTGGTACCTTTAGTACCTTTGGTAAGGTCGTACTCCTTATCGCGGGTTACCCCCATTACCGAGAAACGTTTGATATAGGCAATGCCGCTTTCGCCATCTTTATATATCATGTTGTAAACCGTTCGCTCGTCGTTCTTTTTAAATACGGCTGCGTGAATAATATCTTTACCCACAAAAACCTTATCCTGTACCTTGGTGATCAGGCATCGGCCATCAGAGCGAAAAACGATGATCTCATCAATATCAGAGCAATCGCCAACGTACTCTACCAACTCATCCTTTTTAAGGCCCGAGCCCACAAAACCATCAACCTTATTAACGTATAGTTTGATATTGGCCAATGCCACCTGGGCTGCTTCTACCTTATCAAAGGTGCGCAGTTCGGTTTTACGCCCCCTGTCTTTACCATACTTTTCCTTCAGTTTTTCAAACCAGGCAATAGTATAATCGGTAAGGTGTTTAAGGTGATGTTTTACCTGTTTTATTTCGTTATCTAAAGCCTTCATCTGCTCATCCGCTTTTTTAACATCAAAGCGGGTGATGCTGCTCATAGGCTTATCTATCAGTTTTTTATAATCTTCGGGCAGTATAACGCGGTAAAATTGCGGAAAGAAAGGTTCGAACAAACGGTTCAATACCTCAACCACAACCTCAAAATTACCAGATGTTTCGTACTCCGGATTTTTGTACATCCCCTCCTGAATAAAGATCTTTAGCAATGAGCTAAAGAATATTTTCTCCATTAACTCCTTCAACCTAATTTCCAGTTCCTGCTTCAGTAGCTCTTTAGTGAAAAATGTGCTTTCAGTAAGCATATCATTCACGCTCATAAAGCGTGGCTTATCTGATTGAATAACGCAGGTATTGGGCGATATGGAAACTTCGCAATCGGTAAAGGCATACAGCGCGTCGATAGTTACATCGGGCGAAATACCAGGTGCCAGGTGAATGATGATCTCTACATTTTGGGCGGTATTATCTTCAATCTTTTTGATCTTGATCTTACCTTTATCATTGGCAGATATTACGCTATCTATTAAGCCACCCGTTGTAGTGGTAAACGGAATTTCGGTAATGGCCAGCGTTTTTTTATCGCGCTCTACAATTTTGGCGCGTACCCGTACCTTGCCACCGCGCTGCCCATCGTTATACAACGAAGCATCGGCCATACCACCGGTAGGGAAATCTGGTAATAAATTAGGCCTGACACCTTTCAACGCCGCTATTGATGCATCAATTAGTTCGATAAAATTATGCGGTAATATTTTGGTAGCCAAACCTACTGCAATACCCTCGGCCCCTTGTGCAAGCAGCAGGGGAAATTTTACGGGCAGCGTTATAGGCTCTTTATTACGGCCATCATAACTGGCCTGCCATATGGTAGTATCGGCATTAAAAACAACATCCAGTGCAAATTTTGATAAGCGGGCTTCGATGTAACGGGGAGCCGCTGCCGAGTCGCCGGTTACCGGATCGCCCCAGTTTCCCTGGCAATCAATCAGCAGGTTTTTTTGCCCTATTTGTACCATGGCATCACCAATAGACGCGTCGCCATGCGGGTGATATTTCATGGTATTACCAATTACATTGGCAGCCTTATTAAAACGCCCATCGTCCATCTCCTTTAGTGAGTGCAGAATACGGCGCTGTACCGGTTTTAACCCATCGTTGATGTGCGGTACCGCACGATCAAGAATTACGTAAGAGGCATAATCAAGAAACCAGTTTTCGTATAAACCGTCGAGTGAGGTAACGTTATGTAATTTTTCGTTGTTGTTGGCTGGTATCTCGTTTGGGTTCAGATCTTCACTCATTATTTGCTAAAAACTTTTGGATGGGTAAAGATAAAAATTAATGTGCAGACTTTAGATGTGCTGATTTCAGATTACAAATGTGCAGATGATTTTTTAATGAGGGCATTATATCCGAACCTGAATTAAGCAGGTTAATGAATTTTGCTGATTAAATTGAATAATGAGCAACGCAAATCAAATCCAAAAAATCTGATAAATCAGCTTAATCTTGGTTCAGACAATATCATCTGCACATTTGTAATCTTAAATCTGCACATCCCCCCAGCTACATCCGTACAAAATGATTTAAGCGTAGTTGCAGATACTGGGCTTTTATTAACAGAGTTTTGGTAGCTACAAATCGCTCTATATTATTAGGTATGCTCATCCGTCCGTCCTTATAGATCTTGCTAAAATCAAAATAGCTTAAGTTAAAATTCCATTTATCCTTCAAAAAATCAATCACCTGCTCGTCTTTTTCCAGCAGTAGCTCATAGTTAATAACCAGGTAGTCATCGGCAGGCAGCTTTTTTAAGGTTTTCAATATCTCTTCTGTATAATTGATCCACACCTTCAGAAAAGTTTCGGCATGGTCAATATAAAATTGCTCCAACCGCCGCTCGCGTCTAAAGTGAGTCCATATCAATCGTTGAAAATAACCGCGTGCCATGTATTTCTTATCAACATCGGCAAAATCTCTTTTTAGCAGCGAGTTAAGTACCGAACGGTGATCGCGCATAATTACCAGGTATTTGGCTTCGGGTAACAACTTACTATAGGTTTCCAGGAAAAGGCAGGTACGTGGGTCCTTCCATCCCCATTGCTCATATAATTGTTGTTTTATGTTGATGATACTCTCTAGTTTACCCAGTTGGTACTGCGAAAGCTCTATCTTTTTGGCATCTACCAGGCCAGATATATCCAGGCTGTTGTTATTTAAAATCTCTTCGTGCAGTTTTAAAAACTCAACGTCTTCAAAATGCCCATCAATGTTCCCGGCATTGCCGGCTTCAAGGCGCTCCCCAATTTGAAGACCGCAACGGTTAAGCCAATTGGTTATTAACGATGTACCTGAGCGGTGCATACCGGCAATAATTAGAGTTTGATGTTGCATTTTGATAATTTTAAATAATAATTTAATTAATGCTGCTTAGCAGGCTATAAACTGCTGTCGCGATAAAAAACGCTGATATTCTATAAAAGTTAGTAACCTACCGGTGCACTCTGTAATATCACCGGTATAGGTGTTTATATAAAGATGTGGGGCCTCGGGCACCTCAAACGGATCATTTACCCCGGTAAGGTTGCCAAGCCGCTCCGGATCATCCTGTGATAGTTGTGCCCTTTTATAAAGCCCCTTGGTATCGCGTAATTTTAAAACGCTTAGGGGGCAATCAATATGCACCACTTTTACATTATCATAATTATCAACCAATTGCCTCCGCATAGCATCATAAGGCATTATTGCGCTAATGATGGTTACAATACCCTGGGCGCTAAACTTGTTAGCCAAAAAACCAAGCCTCCTGATATTTTCAAATCTATCGGCCTTTGAGTATTTAAGATCTGGAAAAAGCCTTTGCCGGTACTCGTCGGCATCAATCAATTCTGTTAAAATTTCGGTCTGGTTAAGTTTTTCTTTTACTTTTTTGGCAAGGGTTGTTTTCCCCACGCCGGATAAACCACAAAGTAGTATGATCATAAATTAATAGTTTGGTAAACGTAAAACAGGCTGATGTTTAAACCTTCAATTAATTATCTCTTAAGACAAATTTTCGGCTTAAATTATGGTTAACAAACCATGCATCGACAGATTGGAACATTGTATCGACGAACCCGTAAAATAAAGAAGTGGCTACCAGCAAATACCCATTATTTTTTGATCTGACGTATAATTCAAAAGTTAAACCTGTTCTTTCTTAACCTGGAACTTAAGACTTAAAACTTTCGACCGAAGACTATCTCTCATTACACCATTAACCTAACACTTGTTGTAGAAAAGATTACTTATTTATAAGCGTTAAATTGATATCTCAAAAGAGATTTTCTTAATTTTAAACATAAACTCATGAAACCTATTAATTATGGAAAACCACACAGATCACAGCAAGTTAAGTGATGTTAACAGTGCAGGGGCTGCAGCCAAGTGCCCGTTTTTAAATGGATCGCTAAAACAAAGTGCAGGCAGCGGTACCAGGAATCGCGATTGGTGGCCAAACCAGTTAAAATTGAACATTCTTCGTCAAAACTCTTCCCTATCTAACCCAATGGATGAAGGATTTAACTACGCCGAGGCATTTAAGGGCCTGGATCTTGAGGCTGTTAAAAAAGATATTTTTGAGTTAATGACCACATCGCAGGATTGGTGGCCGGCCGATTATGGTCACTATGGCCCATTCCTTATCAGAATGGCCTGGCACAGCGCGGGTACCTACCGGGTTTCTGACGGCCGTGGCGGCGCGGGCTTTGGTACCCAACGCTTTGCCCCTCTTAACAGCTGGCCCGATAATGCCAATCTTGATAAAGCACGTTTACTACTTTGGCCCCTAAAACAAAAATATGGTAAAAAACTGTCGTGGGCAGATCTGATGATACTTACCGGCAACTGCGCACTGGAATCTATGGGTTTAAAACCCTTTGGTTTCGGCGGCGGCCGTGCCGATGTTTGGGAGCCTGCCGAAGACGTTTATTGGGGATCTGAAAAAGAATGGCTGGGCGATAACCGGTACACGGCCGATCGCGAGTTGGAAAATCCGCTTGGCGCCGTGCAGATGGGGTTAATTTATGTAAACCCCGAAGGCCCTAACGGAAACCCCGATCCCTTGGCATCTGCCCGCGACATTCGGGAAACTTTTGGCCGTATGGCGATGAACGACGAAGAAACTGTAGCGCTTATTGCCGGCGGCCACACCTTTGGTAAAACCCATGGCGCTGCCGATCCGGGTAAATATGTAGGCAAAGAACCCGCGGGTGCCGCCATCGAAGAACAGGGCCTTGGCTGGAAAAACAGTTTTGGCAGCGGTAACGCTGGCGATACAATTACCAGTGGTTTAGAAGGAGCCTGGACCACCACGCCAACGCAGTGGAGCAACAACTTTTTTGAGAACCTGTTTGGTTATGAATGGGAACTTACAAAGGGCTCTGGAGGTGCCCACCAGTGGAAGCCGAAGGACGATGCAGGTGCCGGTTTAATACCAGATGCGCACGACCCGGCTAAAAGCCACGCTCCGTTTATGCTTACATCAGACATCGCCTTAAAAGTTGACCCTGCTTACGAGAAAGTTTCCAGGCATTTTTATGAAAACCCTAGCGAATTTGCAGATGCATTTGCCCGCGCGTGGTTTAAACTTACCCACCGTGATATGGGCCCGCGTGCCCGTTACCTTGGCCCGGATGTGCCTGCCGAAGTATTGATCTGGCAAGACCCTATCCCGGCTGTTACCCACCAACTTATTGATGATAGCGACATTGCTGCACTAAAAGGCAATATACTTGGTTCGGGATTAACCGTTTCTCAGCTTGTATCTGCTGCCTGGGCTTCGGCCTCAACGTTCCGTGGGTCTGATAAACGTGGAGGTGCTAATGGTGCACGCGTTCGCCTTGCCCCTCAGAAGGATTGGGAAGTAAACAACCCTACTCAACTGGCCCATGTTTTATCAACACTCGAAAATATCCGGCAGGAATTTAACAGTGCCCAATCTGGTGGTAAAAGCGTTTCTATTGCCGATCTCATTATTTTGGGCGGATCTGCAGCTATTGAAAAAGCGGCCCAAAATGCCGGCCATCACATTACGGTACCTTTTAAACCCGGCCGTGCCGATGCATCACAAGAGCAAACAGATGTGGAATCGTTTGAATACCTTGAGCCTGGTGCAGATGGTTTCCGCAATTACCTAAACCCCCAACATACCAGCGCGGCAGAGGGAATGCTGATTGATAAGGCACAATTATTGACATTGACGGCTCCCGAGATGACGGTTTTAATTGGTGGCATGCGTGTACTTGGCGCTAACTTCAACCAATCTCAGCACGGCGTTTTAACCAAACGCCCGGAAACGCTGACCAACGACTTTTTTGTGAACCAGCTCGATCTATCTACAACCTGGAAAGCTACTTCAGACGCCAGCCTGATATTTACCGGATCTGACAGGGCTACCGGAGAGATAAAATGGACAGGCACCCGCGTTGATCTTATCTTCGGCTCAAACTCCGAACTTAGGGCTATAGCCGAAGTATATGCATTTGCAGATGCCCAGGAAAAGTTTGTGCACGACTTTGTAACCGCATGGACCAAGGTGATGAACCTCGACCGTTTTGACCTGGCCTGATCCCGGCCTCATATTATTTAATGCGAAAAGGTGGCCTTACTAAGAGCCATCTTTTTTTGTTTAGTTAAGGGGAAAGTACACCATAAAAAAAGATATGTGAAAAATTTAATTTAATTCTACTAAACACATAGACATAATAGAATTTATTATATATTTGCAGCCGTTAGTTTATAAATGGGGTGCATTTAATAGCTACAACGCAGGCGCTGGTTTGGCAGCAAAACGGATGGTTCGATCCCGTCCCCTGCATCTCTTCTCTTCTCATATTTATGTTTTATAATTGGTTAGATCAGAGTTCCTGCCCATCAGGAGCTCTTTTCCTTTTTTTATTTTAACGCACAGGAAACATTAAAATAACTTATTAAAATAATTTAAAAAGTTCTTTTAATTGAAAATTACTTTTATTATGTTTGTAGGAGTAATGCACAACTTGTTATTAAATAGAATTCTTTTTAGCCTTATGTCGGTGAGGTTAAAACAGTTTTGTTAATTGGTTTGATTGAATCCTCGTTTCGGCGGGGATTTTTTGTACTACGATCTTTTTAATTCAACATATATAAAACAAAGGTTCTTTAGAAAATTATGGCCCGATTAAATTTATTGGAAGAGACCCGGTACGAGAAGCTGCCGGTAAGCGTTTATGGCAACCAGCAGGAAGCATCAATTGCCGTAGCAGG
>NZ_JACHCR010000033.1 GCF_014205845.1 Mucilaginibacter cryoferens | reverse complement strand
CAGACCATGATCTTTCTCTTTACCCTTTTCTTCTGATTTAAAATTATTCCTTATTTATCTCTTTTCACAATCTCCCACAAACATAGGATGACAAAAAAGCTTAATAAGTCATGGGGCGGCACGAGGCAACTGCGAACCGTTCAAACCCGATTTGCATTGGCTACGAGATTGCTACACGCTTACTCAATAAAAAACTTTTATTAAACAAAAAACCCGGCGTTAACCGGGTTTCTGTGTTTGTTATTGTTTTGTCCAAACGTTGTTATCGGGGTTGTAATCCGGTAATACTTTATCAGGATCGTAGGTAACAGATTCAATTTCTTCTGTTGATGGATATTTAAATGTCCAGGTTGCATTACGCTCCCAAATTTCAACAGGCAGTTTTATGCGCTCTACTTTACCGCTTTTGGTTTTAATTTCCAGGATAACCGGCATAGCCATTTTACCAAGGTTATCAAGCGTGATCATTGCACCTTTTGTTGCGTCATTATCAACGTATTTAACGTCGCTAACGGCAACATCTAAACGCCAGTTGTTTAGGAACCAGCCGCGCCAGAACCATTGCAGGCTTTCGCCAGAAGCATTTTCCATCGTGCGGAAAAAGTCATCAGGTGTTGGGTGTTTAAATGCCCAGCGTTTGATATAAGTTTGAAAAGCAAAATCAAAACGCTCGGGGCCGAGAATCTGCTCGCGAAGTAAAGTAAGACCAACACCCGGTTTAAAGTATAACAAAATACCGGTATTTTTTTCCTTAAGGTTTGCCGGCTGACTTAGTACCGGTTCCAGTTCGGGCCTGGTTAACGTTTGCGCAGTTTTATGCATATCACCGGCTTTCCGGTTGTATTCGCCATTGTTAAAATCAGCTGTCGATAAAGTGTTGATGAATGTGTTAAAACCTTCGTCCATCCAACCGTATAAACGCTCGTTTGAGCCTACTATCATCGGGAACCAGGTATGGCCAAACTCATGGTCATTTACACCCCAAAGGCCGCCTTTTTTAGCAGTATATCCGCAGAAAACAATACCGGGATATTCCATACCGCCAACAATACCTGCAACAGCTGTAGCCGCCGGATAAGGAAACTCAAACCATTTTGATGAGTTATATTCGATAGATTTTTTAACATACTCTGTTGACCGCGACCACGCATCTGCGCCATCACTTTCAACCGGGTAGGCAGAAATTGCAATAGATTTTTTACCGCTTGGTAAATCCATTTTAGCAGCATCAACAATAAATGCAGCTGATGAAGCCCATGATGCATCCCTTGCATTTTTTATTTTAAAGTGCCAGGTAAGCGTTGATTTACCTGCCGGGCGAGATGTAGGATCGTTAACCTCGGCAGCAGAACGAATAATTACAGTTTTTTCGCTTGTAGCAGCCTGTGCCCAGCGTTTTTGTTGCTCGGGCGTGTAAACCTCTGTTGGGTTTAATAACTCGCCAGATGCAACTACAATATGGTTTGCAGGCGCAGTAATGCTCAGATCGAAATCGCCATACTCCAGGTAAAACTCACCCGGGCCGGTATAAGGCTGTGTATTCCATCCCATTACTTCATCGTACACGCACATGCGCGGGTACCACTGGGCAACGGTATATATTTTACCATTTTTTGATTTCTTATCATCCAGGTATCCCATACGGTCTGATCCGTAATTTGGAGATACAAAAGAATATTCAATTTTTAATTTTACAATACCGCCATTAGCTGTTGCCTGTTTAGGTAAAAAAACCTGCATACGGGTATCGCTTATCAGGAATTTAACATCGGTAGCAATGCCCTTGGCATCAACCGTTTTTACCGATTTTATTTTGTATCCAGCATCAAAAGCCTCCCCACGGCCCCAGTTGCGACTACCTGTAGGCGGAACAATGGCCGTACCGCGAGAATCTGGCTTAAATAAGTTTTGATCCAACTGCATCCATAAGAAACTTAAGTTTTGCGGACTATTGTTGGTATAAGTTAAAACTTCCGACCCGGTAATTTCATTGCTTTTATCGTTCAGGGTAGCAGCCAATGTATAGTCGGCACGGTTTTGCCAGTATTTAGGGCCTGGCTGACCATCTGCTGCGCGGTACTCGGTTCCATTTTTGGTATAAAACGGAGGGCCAAATGTGTCGTGATAGTTGTAATCAGAAGCCGGAGCTGTTGTTGGAGGAGGGGTTGGTGCCTGTTGCGCATTGGCTGCACCAACAGCCAGCATAAAAGCCGCGCCAAAGCCGGCAATTAGTTTTAAATTCATTTCAGTCAATTTAGAGAATACAAAGCAAGTATACTACAAAAAAGGCTTTTTATACTCCCCGTAAAATGATTGTTACGATTTTATTAAGGATTGAATTACTGAATGATTGAATTATTGATTTATGTTTTAATAGGCTATTAATCAGGTAGATTAATTAGCCTTACCCTAAAACAACCTATTTATTCAAAAAATGATCGGCATAAACCTTTTCATCAAAGCCGAAAAACAGAAAACCGCCATCTTCAATAACCGGGCGTTTTATCATGCTGGTTTTTTGCTGCAGTAATTGCAGGGCATCGGTATTGGTTTTTACACTTTCTTTAACTGCGGGGTCCAACTGCTTCCAGGTGAGACCTTGTTTGTTCATAAATTTTTCGTAGCCGGCTTTGCTATCCCATTCCTGTAGCTTTTCGGTGCTTACGCCCAATTTCTTAAAATCCTGAAAATCGTAGTCAACTTTATTGGCTTTAAGCCAGTCGAGCGCTTTTTTTACTGTGTTGCAATTGGTTATTCCGTAAACTTTCATCGGTAGTGCTTATTGTATAAAATCAACCAAAACTACTAATTTTTGCTGCTGCTGCTGGTATCATCGTTATTAATTCCGCGTTGATTTTTTTTGATAGTACCGTTAAGCTTCCCAAACTTATAATTAAAGCCAATACCTATAGATCTGTAGTAGTTGTAATTATAAGAGTAGGTTTTAAAATCAGGTGTGCGGGTATAAAAATCGAGTTTATTAAATTTGGCAAAAGGGCCACCGATGTTTAAAAACAAATTGGCTTTCTTTTTAAACAACTCTTTTGATACATTGGCTCCATAACCAAGGTAATAGTTATCTGTACCCTGCAATAAAACATAACGGCTGTCAAAACCAACGTTTAAGCCAATCCGGTAACCATTATCAAACTTATAGCCGCTATTGGTAAATATATGCCCCTGCTGGCCGCTATTGGTAAAAAAAGTCCCCTTATAGGTACCCTTCAGCCAAACTTTCAGCAATTCGGCATTTATATTAATATTAAGCTTAGTCGTTATCGGGTAATTAATATTTACATCTAATCCCAGGGTTTGGTTTTTACCCACGTTGGCAAACGTGGTAGTGGTAACAGCATCGGGCCCTACACTGGCTAAATTTTGAATAGTGTTGTTGGCAAACGAATAACTGGTGCTAATGTTAACAGAACCTTTAGCGAAATTACCGTAGCTGAGCTCGAAATTATTATTTAAAGAAGGCTTTAAACCCGGATTACCCACGGTAATATATTGTGGGTTAGATTTATCGGCAAACGGGTTTAACTGAAATATACCCGGCCGTTGAATGCGCTGCGTAAAACCAAAATTTAAACTACTATTTTTTAAACTACGCTGAATAGAAAGCGAAGGAACAACATTGGTAAAATTTTGATCTAAATTTTCGGTTTCCGAAAAGTTGGCGTTTATAGTAGTTCGTTCATAACGCACACCACCTTTAAGCGTCCATTTTGTAAGCTTTACGGTGTACGAGTTATATAAGCTGTACACATCCTGCCGGTAAGTAAAATTATTACTTAACGTGGTATCGGTACTATACTGCCCCTGCCCGTTTGCAACATCGTTATGAAAATCGCTGTAATTATTACGGGCTATTAATTTTCCGCCAGCCTCAAGGGTTATTGTTTTAAAGGTCTCAACATAATCCAGCTGAGTGGTATGCTCCTTAGAACCCGCGTTATTATATTGCCGGTAATTTGCCGCATTACCAGGGGTAACATCATTAAACTGCCTGTTGCCAGAGTTGCTGTATTTATAAGATGCGGTTAATAGTTGCTCTTTACGATTTTTAAAACTTAACTGGTAATTCAACCCAAAATCGGCCCCATGAAAATCGCTATTACCATTATTGATGCTTGTATAACTGGTTTGGCCGCTGCTATCGTGCATGGTAGTAAACTGCTCGCTGGCCTGCGTACCTGTGCCCGAGTAAAAGTTAAATGCAGCAGTAAGCAAATTTAAGCTGTCGGCTTCAAAGCTTAACTCGGTACTACCATAGGTGTTTTTGTTACCGTTTGATCGTGTTCCGCTTTGAATTAAAGAAGTAACGGGGTCAAAAAAATCGGTCTGATTAAAAAAACCAGAAGACCGTTGCGGTCGTTCACCGTGCCCTATATAACCATTAAAACCCAGCTTACCCTGTTTAATAGTAGCATTAACATTGGTTCGGTAACCAAATACGCTATTATAATTGGCGTTAACGGAGCCATTATAACCTTCGTCGGCTTTCTTTTGGGTAATTATATTAATGATCCCTGCCAGCCCCTCGGCATCGTATTTGGCAGGCGGGGTAGTTATTACTTCTATCTTTACAATGTTTATTCCCGGCATGGCCTTTAATATATCCGATGGGTTACGGGCCATTAGTGCCGATTCTTTCCCATTAAGTAAAATTTTATAGTTACCGCTGCCACGCAATTTAATATTATCAGATGCGTCAACAGAAAGTAACGGTACTTTACGCATCATATCCAGGGCCGATAACTGTTTACTTTCCGGATCGGCCTGTACATCATAAACAAGGCGGTCAACCTCCTGTTTCATCACCGGCCTTACCGCTGTAACGCTCACCTCGCCCAATTGCCTACTTGATGCCGACAAGAAAATTTTACCCGCATCAAACGCGCCACCGTCTGGCTTTACTGCTATTATTTTTGAGGTATAACCTATAAAAGCAGCAGTTATTTGATAGGTTTTACCTTCGGCTACCTTTAATTCAAAACTCCCATCATCCTTAGTAAGTGTACTTTTAACCGATGCTTTGGTTGCGGCATCCTGTAAAACCACGGTAACATAGCCCAATGGCTTATTTGCCACAGAATCAATCGCCACACCTTTAACCGTAATATTAGCCGGCGTTTTGGTTTGCGCATTGGTAACCGTAAAAAGAAAACAGGAGAATATAAAGAGTAAAAATTTGCACATAAGGTATTTAGGATATAAGACGCTGCAATATAACCATGTGTTGCGACACATAGTTATATTTTAACAAAAAATAACTAATAGCTTAGTTTACAACGGCGAGCTTTCTATTTATTAAACCTTGTCATGGTTAATTCTGTGCCAATGGTGCAAAAGCTTTTCACCATTTCTATAGAGCGATCTATCAGCGCGGGCAATTCGGGCTTTTCGTAGTCATCAAAACCACTCAATACATAATCAACCTGGCGCCCTTTAGGATAATTGTCGCTTACACCAAAACGCAGGCGCGCGTAATTACTGTGCCCAAGCGTTGCTTCAATGTTTTTTAAGCCATTATGCCCTGCAGCGCTGCCTTTGGGTTTTAAACGCAGGGTGCCCAATGGCAGGGCAATATCATCAACAATTACCAACACATTTTCTATAGGTATCTTCAGATCCTTCATCCAATGGTTAAGCGCCTTACCGCTCAGGTTCATAAAAGTAGTAGGTTTTACCAGGCAAAGGGTACGGCCTTTAAAAGATACCTCGGTATAGTAGGCCAGCCGCATATTGTAAAACTTAGCACCTTCTTGTTTAGCCAATTCATCAAGTACCATAAAACCGATATTATGCCTGGTATCAGCATATTCGGGACCAATATTTCCGAGTCCTACTATTAGATATTTCATTAGCCCCCCAGCCCCCTAAAGGGGTAGTTTTTTATTTGTTTATTTATTACGAAGATATTGCTTTTATACAAAAACAGCGATAAGTTACCTTATCGCTGTTTTAATTTGTCCTTTATTCCCCCTTCGAGGGGTTAGGGGCGATTACTTTTTGCCTGAAGCAGCTTCCTGCTCAGCCTGGCGTAATGCACGTGAAGTGGTTACAGATACAATAGTATCTTCCTGTGCGTTGGTGATAGTTAAGTTTGGCAATATAATTTCTGCCACTTTTACCGATTTACCAACTTCCAAAGCTTCAATGCTTACTTCAATAGCATCTAAATGATCTTTAGGTAATGCTTTGATGCGCAGTTTCCTTAGTTTTTGAACTAATTTACCACCCACTTTAACACCTGGAGAAGTACCGGTTAATTTAACAGGGATCTCGATAGTGATAGGCTTTTTCTCGTCAAGCAATAAAAAGTCTACGTGGATAAGTTGTTCAGTTAAAGGGTGAAACTGTAAATCTTTAATGATAGCCTGTGATTTAACACCAGCAACTTCCAGATTGATGAAATGAACAACCGGAGTATAAACTACGGCTCTCAAATCAGCTGCGGACACTGAAAAGTGGGTTTGAGTTGGCCCACCGTAAAGTACTGCAGGCACTAAGCCTTGGTAACGCAGTTCTTTAGCGTCTCTTTTCCCTACGTTCTCTCTTGGAGAACCGCTAATAGCAATTGATTTCATTGTTTTTTATTTTATTTATTAATTAGCCTCACCCAACCCTCTCCAAAAGAGATGGCTAAATAAGGAGATCTTTATTCTATTTTAATAAGCCCTTCTATTCCGAAACCTATCTTATTATTGCTTTTTAAGGCATCCATGAGGGCTTCACCGTTTAGGCGAGGTTCTTCATCAATCTACCCTAAACAACTGGCTTATAGAGCCATGCTCGTTTACGTTGCTTATTGCTTTTGCAAACAGTTCGGCAGTTGATAGTACTTTTATTTTAGAGCTCTGGTGTTTCAATGGTATGGTATCTGTAACTATCAGCTCGGTTAATACCGAGTTTTCGATAGTTTCATAAGCCTTACCAGATAATACCGGGTGTGTACAAACCGCGCGTACGCTGCGTGCACCACGCTCCATAATTAAGCCTGCTGCTTTGGCCAGTGTACCGGCGGTATCGCAAATGTCATCAATCAGCACAATGTCCTGGTCGGTAACATCACCAATTAGGGTCATCGATTCAATTTCGTTGGCGCGCTTACGGCGTTTATCGCAAATTACTACTTCGGCATTAAAAAACTTTGCAAAACTGCGTGCTCTGTAAGAGCCACCCATATCCGGCGATGCAATGGTTAAATTACCAAGGCCCAGGCTTTTGATATAAGGTACAAAAATGATAGAAGCATCCAGGTGATCTACCGGTACATCAAAAAAACCCTGTATCTGCGCTGCGTGCAAATCCATGGTCATGATGCGGTTAATACCTGCGGCAACCAATAAGTTAGCTACCAGCTTGGCACTTATAGCCACACGTGGTTTATCTTTCCTATCCTGCCTTGCCAAACCAAAATACGGGATAACCGCGTTTACATAATGCGATGATGCACGGCGGGCGGCATCAATCATCATCAGTAATTCTATCAGATTATCGTTAGGCTGGTGGGTACTCTGGATAAGGAATACATCGCATCCCCTTACAGTTTCATTAAAATGTGGTTGAAATTCGCCATCACTGAAACGTGAAAGCACTACATCGCCTAATTCGCGACCATAAGCCTCAGCAATTTTTTGCGCCAACTCTTTAGAGCCCGAACCTGCAAATAATTTAACCGGATTAAATTGTAATGGCATTTCTTTTTGATTTTGGATTTCGGATGTTGAATTTCGGATTTAGCTAATTTTCAATTTACTTACCAATGTAAGATAAAATTAACGGCTTCGTTAGCAACCCCCTAAAATACAATTCGGATTTCATTTTTTCCTTCGAACCTAAATCCGAAATTGAAAATACGAAATCCGAAATCTTCTTGTTGCCCGACCAGGATTCGAACCTAGACAAACGGTACCAAAAACCGTCGTACTACCATTATACTATCAGGCAATCTCCCTGGATGTTTTATTCTCCGAAAAGGAATGCAAATATAAGACGATTTTTTAACTCTCAAAATAGAATTTGAAAAAAGTATTTACATTTTTTTTTCGAGGCCAAAAATGGGTTAAAAAGTGTTAATACGCCCCTTTTGGTTTCAGCATGGCAATAGTTTTTACTATTTTCGGCTCTATTATACCTTTTCTATCGAAAATATCTGCACATGAATTACAATAAGATTAACAATATTTTTGGCTGGGTAGCCTTTGTTATCGCCGCATTAACCTACATTTTAACGCTCGAACCATCTGCCAGCTTCTGGGATTGCGGCGAATTTATAGCCTGTATTTACCGCTTACAAGTAGCCCATCAACCCGGTGCTCCCTTGTTTACCATGATAGGCAAAGTGTTTACGTTACTTTCAATGGGCGACAACACTAAAGTAGCCTATTGGGCAAACATGGCATCGGCCCTGGCCAGCGGTGCTACAATTATGTTTTTGTTTTGGACGGTTACCGCCCTTGCCAAAAAAATACTGGTAAAAAAAGCCGAAGACCTTAACGCCGGTAATCTCATTATCATTATAGGATCTGGCCTGGTTGGAGCGTTGGCTTATGCCTGGTCTGATACCTTTTGGTTTTCGGCAGTAGAGTCTGAAGTTTACGCGCAATCATCGTTATGTACTGCCATTGTATTTTGGGCCATTTTAAAATGGGATGCCAATGCCGATGAGCCACATGCCAACCGTTGGATAGTTTTTATAGCCTACATTATGGGTTTGTCTATAGGCATTCACCTGTTAAATTTATTGGTAATACCTGCTATAGCATTGGTTATCTACTTCCGCAAAGCAGCAAATGTAACCACCAAAGGAACTTTACTGGCATTTTTTGCCGGTGTGGTATCGGTGGCTTTTGTACTATGGGGCGTTATTCAGTTTACCGTTAAAGGCGCTGCTTTTTCCGATCTCCTTTTTGTAAACACCCTCGGTATGGGATTTGGCAGCGGAGCTTTAGCTTTTTTTGTTTTACTGATAGGCACCATAGCGTCGGGCATCTTTTACACCATTAAGCAATCAAAACCGGCTATCATTACATCGGCAGTGTGTTTTATTTTGGTGCTTGGCATCAGCTCCGGTATCATTGGCGCAGTAGTTGGCGTTGCCGTTTTAGCTTTATTAGAATACGTTATAAAAATTCGCGAAAAGCGTTTTGCCCTCAACAGCTTTTTTGTTTGCCTGTTGTTTATTTTGTTTGGCTACAGCTCGTTTGTAATGATAGTTGTACGTGCCAAGGCCGATCCTAACTTAAACAACAGCGACCCCGAGGATGCGTTTGCCTTGAGCAGTTACCTAAACCGCGATCAGTATGGCGATACACCTTTACTATATGGCCAGTTTTTCGACTCTACTCCTACCGACCAAACCGAAGGCGCTAAAATTTACCGTCGCGGCAAAACGCAATATGAGGTAGCCGGCAAAAAGCTAACTACTGTTTACGACCGCAATACCATTTTTCCACGCATGTTTAGCAGCAAGGCCGGCCACGCGCAATTTTACCGGGCCTGGAGTAAGCTACCCGATGGTGAGCACCCCTCTTTTGCTACTAATCTGGGCTTTTTTGGCACCTGGCAAATTAACCAGATGTATACACGCTATTTTCTGTGGAATTTTGCCGGCCGTACAAACGATCTGGATGGCCAAACCAGTAATAGCGGTGCCGACGGTAACTGGATAAGCGGCTGGAATTTTAACAAACCCCTGCCTGCTGCCGTTACCCAAAGCAAAAGCTACAACCGCCTATACTTTTTACCGCTTATAATTGGGCTGGTTGGCTTATTCTTCCATTTTAAAAAAGATCAGAAAAATGCAGGCGTTGTATTGGTATTATTCTTTTTTACCGGCCTGGCTATTGTACTTTATCTTAATCAAGACCCTTTGCAGCCACGCGAACGTGATTACGCGTACGCCGGCTCGTTTTACGCCTTTGCTATATGGATAGGTCTTGGTGTTATTGGCATAGCAGAGCTTTTACGTAAAGCCGTAAATAATAAAACAAGCGGCATTATTGCTACGGTAGTTTGTTTGTTGGCAGCCCCCATATTAATGGCCAGCCAGGAGTGGGACGACCACGATCGCTCAACCAAGTTTACCCCGCACGATATGGCTTATAACTACCTTAACTCCTGTGCGCCAAATGCCATTTTGTTTGTTTATGCCGATAACGATACTTACCCACTTTGGTACATACAAGAGGTTGAAAACGTAAGACCCGATGTACGCATAGTTAACTTAAGCCTGCTGGGTACCGATTGGTACATCCGCGGGATGAAACATAAAATGAATGAATCGGAGCCATTGCCAATTAGCATGCCCGATGAAAAATTTAAAGCCGGGGTACGTGATGTGATCTATCTTAACGATCAGAAACTAAGCACCCCTATTGAGTTAAAGGAAGTATTTGACTTTATTACCTCTGATGATAAAGCGGCTATGGTAGAGTATAACAATGGCGATATGGCCAACTACCTGCCTACCAAAAGTTTTAAACTAACCGTTAACCCGGCCGAAGTTTTGCAAAATGGTACCGTACCAGCCAATCAGAAAGACAAAATAACACCAGAAATGGACTGGACATTTAATGGCAAATATATTACTAAAGATATTTTGGCCATGATGGATATAATAGCCCACAACAACTGGAAACGCCCTATATATTTTGCCACAACCGTTCCCGACGATAACCTGATGGGTCTTGGCAAATACTTATACAGCGAAGGTTTTGCCAATCGTTTACTGCCATTAAAGGCCGATACCGCGACCACACAGGCTGATATTGTGAACACCCCGGTGATGTACCACAACATGATGACCAAATACAAATGGGGTAACATGAAAAACGCCCGCTATCTGGATCATGAATCTAACACAATGTTTTATCCACTCATCTCCAGGCTATACTCAACTTTGGCTGATAACCTGCTGAGAGAAGGCAAACCAGATTCGGCCAAAAACGTGTTAAAAAGGTATGACGAGGTGATGCCATCAAACATCCCTAATACCGAGATCGCCATCCGTAAGTATTATTTGATAGAAACTTCCTACCGCGCTGGTGAAACCAAAATGGCCAATAAACTGGCAACCACCGTTGATGATTATGTAAACGATTTGCTTGCTTACAACTATACCCTGTTGCAAAGCGGTGAAATAACCATCCAAAGCCGTGACCTGCAATACGGCATGTCTATGCTGAACGGGCTGGTAGAGTTTACCAAAACCTATAAACAACCAGAACTGCACGCCAAATTTAGCACCCAGTTTAAAGATTACGAAAGAAAATTTAGCATGGAGCAGAAGTAGAGAAAGGCAGAATCAGGAGACAAGAATCAAGAGTTAAGACTTTTGATTGAGTAAGATTTGGCATTCGCAAAAAGACTCACCCAGGACGTTGTTTTAGTCCGCATGGGTGGGTCTTTTTTTGTGCCTTGTTTTGATGTTAACGAGGAAAGCACAATGAGGTGGCCATTTATACCGCCCGCTTCAGGGTAAATGCAAACCGGCTTCCGGCGCCTATTTCACTATCTACTTCTATATGGCCCGATTGGGCTTCTATAAAATCCTTCGCGATAGCAAGCCCCAAACCTGTGCCGGTTTGATCGGCAGTAGCATTGGGCACTTTAAAATAACGTTCAAACAATCTTGATAAATACTGTTCTTCTATTCCCTTGCCATGATCTTTTACCGAAAACTCAATCTCGTCGTTCTTATGCTTTTTAACGATGAGCTCTACCGTCGATTTTTCGTGACTATATTTTATGGCGTTTGATAGCAGGTTGATGAGCACCCAAGTGGTTTTATCCAAATCGGCATGCACCTCGGGCAGGGTATCATCGCATTTTACTTTAATGCTCACCTGCTTTTGATCGGCCGTAAATTTGATAGCCTTCACCGCGTAATCTACAATATTACGGGGATGGGTGCTTCCAAAGTTAAGTTGTAGCTTGCCAGTTTCTACCTGTGCCATATCCAGCAGTTCACCGGTTATTTGTAACAGGCGGCGGGCATCATCATCAATATTTTCCAGCAATTGCCTTTGCTCAACATTTACGTTGCCTATTCTATCATCTTCCAATAATTTGAGGCTCATTTTTATAGAGGAGATAGGAGTTTTTAACTCATGCGATATGGTGGCAATAAAATTGGTTTTAGCCTCATCTAATTGCTGATACTCGGTAATGTTTTTAAGAATAATAACCTTACCTATCACTTTACTTTTACTGCTTACCGATAGCGATTCGCGGCTGTAAAAGCTTTCGCGGTTATCGGCAAATATCTTTAATCTCGATTGCTCATTAACCAACAGATTGCGCAGCAGATCGTTCTCCAGCGCGATATCCGGCGCATACCTGCCGGTTAGCTGATCGGTGGTTAAACCTATAAGACTACAGGCCACCTCGTTGGCAAATATGATGATCATCTTTTCGTCTAAACCAACAATAGCATCCTGCATGGTATTAATAATGGTCTCTATGCGTTTTTTCTCAAACAAAATACTGGCCAGGTTACTGTTCTCGTACTCATCCAACTTTTTGGTCATGGTGTTAAAGGCCTGCCCCAGTTCGCCAAACTCATCATCAGATTTAAAATCTATTTGCTGATGATAATTACGGTTTGACACATCCCTTATCCTTGCGGTAAGTTCCTTCAAAGGGTCGGCAATATAGCCGGGGAAGTTAACCGCGAAAGTAAATGCGATGGTAAACAGTAAAAAAGCGCTCACTGCTACCAATACATTGGCCCGGCTGGCGGTATCGGCCGCAACATCATTTTTATGAGAAATGGCATCCATATTTAAATGCATAATACCATAAATGAGGCGGCGGGCCTGGCTGCGCAATTGGCTTTCGCCAGCAGCTTCGCCCTTATATAATTTTATATCGTTGTAAATTACGGTTAAAGAGTCGGTTAGTTCCTGCTCGCCTTTTTCTGTAACGTTGTGTTGCTGACGGATAAGGTTAGCGTCTATAACTGCAAATTGCTTAGCAGAAAGCGGCTTATCATTTGCATCAATAACATTCAGTATATCCTGAGTATACTGCAGGGTTTTATAATTATCCTTAAGTATAGCCCCTGCATCGGCCGATAAGCGGTTAAGGAAGTAAACAGATAATCCGCAGCAGATGAGCGCCAGTACAAACAAAAAACCGATGCCTGTACGGAGTTTATTTTTAATAGTCATGGTTATGATAGTATTACAAGGTCTATATCAGTTTTAGACATTTTATTCAATAACTGGGTAAACACCGCCGTTTTCATAATAAGCTGGTAAAACTTAAATCGTGGTTTACCCAGGCAAATCGTGGTGATGTCGTACTGCTCGGCCGTTTCCCAAATAGTTTGGGCTATACGGTCGCTTTTTATTTTTAGCACCTGGCCACCCAGTTGCGTAGCCAGTTTCATGTTATTAATAAGGTGGCGTTGCGATGCCAGGTTTATTTTGTCGCTGCTCTCGCCTGATGTTTGCACATACAAAACAAAAAATTTCGACCGGTAATATGAGGATAACCTGGCTGTTTTACGAATAATTATTTTTGCCGATTCATCATTAGTACTGATGCAGGCCAAAAATAGTTCGGGCCGCAGTTTAATGGTCTTGGGTATCTCAATATCTATCTTACGCTCCACCTGGTGGGCAACCTCGCGCAGGGCAAGCTCGCGCAGCTGTAAGATCCTGTCCGACTGAAAAAAATTACTTAGCGCGGTTGGCACCTTTTTCTCATCGTAAATTTTGCCTTCTTTTAAACGGTCTATCAGCTCATCGGCAGTGAGGTCGATATTTACCACCTCATCGGCCAGTTGCAAAACCTTATCGGGAATGCGCTCGTTTATTTTGGCCCCGGTAATGCGTTCAACTTCTTCGTTAAGGCTTTCCATATGCTGGATGTTTACCGCACTGATAACGTTGATACCGGCGTTCAAAATCTCCATTACATCCTGCCAGCGTTTTTCGTTACTACTGCCTTCAATGTTGGTATGCGCCAGCTCATCAACCAAAACCACTTCAGGGCGCAAGCTGATGATGGCTTTCAAGTCCATCTCTTCAAGCTCCTTACCCTTGTAAAACAGCTTACGGCGGGGTATTACCGGTAAACCTTCTAACTGGGCCACGGTTTCCTTACGATTATGGGTTTCTACATAGCCAATTTTTACATCGATACCGTTGCGCAGCAAGGCCTGGGCCTCCTGCAACATGCGGTAGGTTTTACCCACACCGGCACTCATGCCTATGTAAACCTTGAATTTCCCCCGCCTTGATTTTTTTATCAATTCCAGGAAATGCTCAACCGACTGTTCTTTAGTTTCTTCCATAAAGCAAGCCCAAGCCCCCTCTAAATCTCCCCCTGAAGGGGGAGACTTTTAAAAATTATTATTTTAAACCCAATAAAAGGAGATCCCGACAGATCCCCTTTTGCGTATGAATGTTCATCAAACTAACATATAATTAACAACCAAGCTTAACTATACTAACATTCATACTATTTCTTCGTTTTTCGCTCCCATTGCAAATCAAAAGTCTCCCCCCTCAGGGGGAGATTTAGAGGGGGCTATTTCAATTCATCCAAAGCTACGTTCAATTTCAGTACGTTTACTTTGGCGGGGCCAAATACACCTAACAATGGTTTTTCGGTATGTTCATCAACCAATTTGGTTACAACATCGGCAGATAGGCCACGTACTTTAGCAATACGGGCAACCTGTACCTGTGCACCAGCAGGTGAAAGATCCGGATCTAAACCGCTACCAGATGAGGTAACCAGCTCCGCGGGTATCTGAGCCCTTGTCACGCCGGGGTTACGCTTTAAAAAGTCCTGGATGCGTTTTTCTACATCTTTAAGGTAATCGGCATTTGACGGCCCTTTATTTGAACCGGCTCCTGCATCCGCCTTATAATCGGCTGCTGATGGGCGCGACCAAAAATATTCATCCTTGGTGAATTTTTGCCCAATATTGGCATAACCAACTGTGCGGCCTTTAAATTGAACTGTTTCACCATCGCCATGTCCGGAAGTAAATTTTCCGATGCCTGCAACAACAAGTGGGTATAAACCTGCCAATACTACTATCAGTATGATAGTTATCTTAAATGATGGCAATAAATACGTTTTCATTTTATTTGAGATTAGATATGAATTATTATAAAATTGTGCCTACCAGTAAATCAATTAATTTTATGCCAACAAATGGTATAAGCACACCACCCAGGCCGTAGATCAATAGGTTACGGCGCAATAGCGCACTGGCACCTATAGGTTTATATTCAACACCACGTAAGGCCAATGGTATCAGCATGGGTATAATAAGGGCGTTAAATATTACTGCCGATAATATGGCCGATTCCGGGCTGTGCAACGCCATGATGTTTAGCGCCCTTAACGATGGTATAGACACCATGAACAAGGCCGGCACAATAGCGAAGTACTTAGCCACATCGTTAGCGATGGAGAAAGTGGTTAGCGTACCACGTGTCATCAGTAATTGTTTACCAATTTCTACAATCTCAATCAGTTTGGTTGGGTCGTTATCCAAATCAACCATGTTACCGGCTTCTTTGGCTGCCTGGGTACCACTGTTCATGGCCACACCAACATCGGCCTGGGCCAAAGCGGGGGCATCGTTTGTACCATCGCCCATCATGGCTACCAACTTACCGCCTTGTTGTTCTTTTTTAATGTAATTCATTTTATCCTCGGGCTTAGCCTCGGCAATAAAATCATCCACCCCTGCTTTTTCGGCAATAAATTTGGCAGTTAAAGGGTTATCACCTGTTACCATTACGGTTTTAACACCCATTTTACGCAGGCGGTCAAAACGTTCGGCAATGCCGGGTTTAATAATGTCCTGTAACTCAATTACACCCATTATCTTTTCGTTTTGCGATACTACCAGCGGTGTACCACCATTTGAAGCTATTTTTTTAACGTTATCCTCTACCTCGGTAGGGAACGGGTGGCCAGCTTTTAAAGCGATGTTACGAATAGAATCAAAAGCACCTTTGCGAACGCGTAAACCTTCTGGCGTATCTAAACCGCTTGACCTTGTTTCGGCAGTGAACTTTATAAATACCGAATCTTTAGGGGCAGTTACAGTTGGCGTCGATTTATCAAGACTTGCCAGCTCAACAATTGATTTACCTTCCGGAGTTTCGTCAGCCAGTGAACTTAATACACAGGCGGTAACAAAATCGGCAGATTGTACACCAGTTGCAGGGTAAAAGTTGGTTGCCTTACGGTTACCTATAGTAATGGTACCTGTTTTATCTAATAATAAGGTATCCAGGTCGCCCGCGGTTTCAACCGCTTTACCACTTTTGGTAATTACGTTTGCACGCAACGCCCTATCCATCCCGGCAATACCAATGGCCGATAGCAGGCCACCGATAGTTGTTGGGATTAAGCAAACAAAAAGCGATATGAATGCAGCTATTGTTATAGGGGTATTAGAATAGTCGCCAAAAGGTTTCAGGGTTACGCAAACGATAACAAAGATCAATGTAAAGCCTGATAGCAAAATGGTTAAGGCAATCTCGTTAGGTGTTTTTTGGCGGGATGCACCTTCAACTAAGGCTATCATCTTATCCAAAAAGCTTTCGCCGGGCTGGGTGGTTACCATTACTTTTATCTTATCAGATAATACCTTGGTACCGCCTGTTACTGATGATTTATCACCGCCCGATTCGCGGATCACCGGTGCAGACTCACCTGTAATAGCCGATTCATCAATAGTAGCAATACCTTCAATGATCTCTCCATCGGTAGGGATGTTATCGCCGGTTTCGCAGATGAAAACATCACCTTTTTTAAGCTGTGATGACATCACCATTTCTTCTTTACCGTTAACCAGCAAACGTGCAGGTGTTTCTTCACGTGCTTTACGCAGGCTTTCGGCCTGGGCTTTGCCACGTGCTTCGGCAATGGCCTCGGCAAAGTTGGCAAACAATACAGTTAGTAACAGCACAAAAAATACGGTGAAGTTATATGCAAAACTACCCTGACTTTTATTTGTAAAGGAAAATATAGTAACAATGAGCATTACTGCCGTACCTATTTCTACGGTAAACATAACCGGGTTACGGAATAATATGCGAGGGTTTAATTTGATGAAGGATTGCTTAAAAGCCTCTTTCATCTGGTCGCCCTGGAACAATGTGGTTTGATCAGATTTCATGATTTATTTAATTGAGAAATGTTCGGCAATAGGGCCTAAGGTTAAAGCAGGGAAGAAAGACAGTGCTGCAACAATGAATATAACAGCAAATATCATGATACCGAAAGTAGTGGTATCGGTTTTTAAGGTCCCTGCAGACTCTGGAACAAATTTTTTGTTGGCCAGTATGCCTGCAATAGCTACCGGACCAATTATTGGTAAAAAGCGGCCTACAAATATAACCAGGCCTGTGCCTACGTTCCAGAATATATTGTTGGCTGTAAGCCCTGCATAACCCGAACCGTTATTGGCGGCGCTTGATGTAAATTGATACAGCATTTCTGTAAAGCCGTGATAGCCGGGGTTATTTAACCAGGCTGAGGGTTTTACTGCCCAATCTGCATTCGGAAAGTTAGTAAGTACGTAAGCTGCTATGGCTGTACCTGTTAAAATAATGAATGGGTGCAATAAAGCAATAAGCGAAGCTATTTTCATTTCGCGGGCCTCTATTTTGCGTCCCATAAACTCTGGTGTACGCCCAACCATTAAACCGGAGATGAATACGGCTATAATAATGAATATATAAAAGTTAAGATAGCCCACACCAATACCTCCATAAAAGGAGTTGATCATCATATCAAACATTTGCCCAAGGCCGGATATAGGCATCATACTATCGTGCATGGCGTTTACAGAACCGTTGGAGGTTACCGTGGTGGTTATTCCCCAATAGGCAGATGCGGCAGCTCCAAAGCGCACTTCTTTACCTTCCATCGAGCCCCCGGGCTGACTGATGCCCATGTGTGCTATGGCAGGGTTGCCACCAACTTCGGCATTAATAGAAGGGAACAGTACTATGAGAAAGCCTACCGTCATCACACCGAAAATAACCCAGGCCAGTTTCTTTTTATCGAGATAAAAGCCAAGGGCAAAAACCAAAGCAATAGGGATCAGAATAATACTGATGTTTTCAACAGTGTTGGTTAAGTAATCAGGGTTTTCAAGTGGATGGGCAGAGTTAACGCCAAACCAGCCGCCACCATTGGTACCAACCTGTTTAATTGCTATCATGGCCGCTGCCGGTCCGCGTGAAACGTGGATGGTATCGCCTTGTAAGCCAATTATGGTATCTTTACCTTTGTAACTGGTGGGTGTACCATGGAAAGCTAAAATTATTGCTACTACAAAACTTATAGGTAGCAATACCCTTGTTATGGCTTTTAAAAAGTTATCCCAGAAGTTACCCAGCTTATCGGTTATTTTATCGCGCATGGCCCTAAAAACAACCATCATAGCAGCTAAACCTGTAGCGGCGCTCACAAAGTGCAGAAAAGTAAATACAAATAGCTGAGTGTAATAAGTTGCACCAGATTCGCCCGAATAATCCTGCAGGTTAGTATTTGTTAAAAAGCTAAGCGCGGTATTAAACGCCAGATCGGGTGTTTGATTTGGGTTACCATCGGGGTTTAAAGGCAGATGGGCCTGGTTAAGCAGGCAAAAGAAAGCGTAAAATAACCACAATATGTTAATGGTTAACAAAGCTTTCAAATGCTGTTTCCAGTTCATTTCCCGGTTAGGGTCAATGCCGCTCAGCTTAAAAATCAGCTTTTCGAGCGGGGCCATAAAGTTTAACCATGTTTTTTCTCCTTTAAATACTTTGGCAATATATTTACCAAGAGGTATGGCCAGGATTACGGTTGCCAGGTACATGAAAATTATACCTATGTATTCGGTGTTCATAGCGAATGGGATTGGGATTTAGTTTAAAATTTTTCGGGTTTAAGCAGCACGTATACCATGTATACAAACACGGCTATGGCCACAATGAATAATGCGATCATGATTGATTAGATTTTTTCGAAGTAATTAACTGATTTGAAGAAGATCCAGAAGATGACTATGAAAGTCACCACATAAATTGCAATCTGTAAAATATCCATGTTGTTAGTTTTTGCAGGAGGCTTTACCAAGCGAATGCCAATAAACCCTAAATTATATTAAATATCTAAATTACAGGTATTTACAAAACAACACAAGAGTTAACATAGGCAAACAGGACAAAAACTGGCTATCATTTTGATAGGTGATTATCAATGTGAGCATGCTGTTATTTGGGTTATAGCAACATTTTTAAACAATATTTCTTGAAAAAACTTGCGCAACCGAATAATTGCATTTACATTTGCAATCAATCAATTGCACATTACATGAGACGCGATATTTATCAAGCCATTGCCGACCCAACCCGCCGGGCCATTTTAACACTACTGGTAACAGGTGCCATGACACCCAATGCTATTGCCGAGCATTTTGACAGCAGCAGGCAGGCGGTATCTAAACACATACAAATATTAACCGAGTGCGGTGCGCTAAAGCAAGAGCAACAGGGCCGCGAAATTTTTTACCATTTAGAACTTAGCAAAATGAAAGAAGTGGACCAATGGATGGAAGCCTTCCGCAAGATGTGGATAGACCGGTTTGACCAATTAGATAACTTATTAGAAACTCTTTAACCAAAAACACGATGATGACCTTTGAAAAAGATTTAGCGAAAAAACAATTGCATGTTGTACGTGAATTTAAAGCACCTGTTGAAAAAGTTTGGCGCGCCTGGACCGAAGCCGAACTGTTAGACAAATGGTGGGGCCCAAAGCCCTGGAATACCGTAACCAAAACAATGGATTTTAAACCCGGCGGCCAATGGCTCTATTCGATGGTTGGCCCTAACGGCGAAGCACATTGGAGCAATGTTAGGTTCACTGCCGTGGGCACACATACTTTTGAGACCATTTGCAATTTCAGCGATGAAAACGGCGTGCCTACTCCGGGTTTTGCACCATCACAATGGCATGTGGCTATGAAACAAGAGGGCGATAAAACAATTGTTAATGTAACCCTCACCTTTGAATCAGAAACTGATTTGGAAAAACTGGTAGCAATGGGCTTCCAAGGCGGCTTTACTATGGGCCTTAACCAACTGGAAGAATTGTTGGGATAACCATTCCGTACACCGCAGGGCTGCTAACCCCTCCCTGCCTTGCATACTTTTAATAGCTTACAAAAACGATCAATTTTAAAATACATTCATATGAGAAAGTTAAAATTACAGATGCAAATGACCATTGACGGTTTTGTAGCCGGCCCTAATGGCGAGAACGACTGGGTGTTTTTGCCCGGCGCGCAAGATCCGGCCGCGTTGCAGTTCACTATAGACCTGGCCGGTAGCTGCGATACCATTTTAACGGGCCGCACAAGTGCCGAGGGCTTTGCCGCTCATTGGCAAAACGTGGTAGACAATCAACCCGACAGCCCCTGGCACCCTTTCGCGAAATTGATGATCAATCACCGCAAGATCGCTTTTAGCCGTACCAACACCGAAATCGCGGGCCCTAACCTCGAACTGGAAACCGGCGACCTGGCCACCGTTGTACAGGCGCTAAAAAAACAACCCGGCAAAGACCTCCTTTCTTACGGCGGCGTAGAATTTGCACAGTCGCTGATCGACCTTAACCTTGTCGATGAATATTATATCATCGTTAACCCCGTAGCCCTCGGCAGCGGACTATCCATTTTCAAGGATAGAAAAGTGCTGAAACTGGAAAGTTCAACCGCTTACACCAACGGGAAAGTACTGAATAAGTATGTGCCGGCTGGTTGATTAAATTGAGCCTTTACGTGTTCTATTTTAATCGGCCCGTTGTTGAACTCTCGCAGTCAAGAACGGGCCAATGTTGTCGGTTACACCTAAGTAATTTCGTTACCCAAACAAACGTAGAGCATAGTTCGCGAATAGATGCTTCGCACCTCAGCATGACAGGGTGGAGGGGATTGTTTTTCCCAAATCACTCCAACCCATACTCCTTCAACTTCCGATACAACGTAGCTACGCCAATATTTAAAAGATGGGCAGCTTCGGCACGGTTGCCGTGGGTATGATTAAGTACACGCTGAATGTGCAGTTTTTCTACAGATGAAAGATCAAAAGCAGAAATTGGGCTGCCCGACTTTACCTGTTGCTGCTGAATTTCGTAAGGCAGCAGGCTGTCATCAAGAATGTTGTTATCGGTAAGTATAACGGCGCGTTCAATTACGTTTTTAAACTCGCGGATGTTGCCCGGCCAGTTGTAGGCCTCCAGCTTGGTAACAAACTCATCGCTTAGTACGTTCACCTGCTTTTTTACCTTCAGGGCGAAGTACTGCATAAAGTATTCACCCAATAGCTTAATGTCCTTTTTACGTTCGCGCAAAGGAGGTAGCGTGATCTGGAAAACAGACAGGCGGTAAAACAGATCAGACCGAAAATGACCATCATTAATTTCGGCTTGCAGGTTACGATTGGTTGCCGCCAGTATGCGTACATTAACCTGGGTAGGTTTGGTATCGCCAATTTTTAAAAACTGTTGCGATTCCAGTACCCTGAGCAGTTTGGCTTGCAAATCGTGGTCAAGTTCGCCTATTTCGTCCAAAAATATGGTGCCACCGGTTGCCTCTTCAAACAAGCCTTTTTTATCCTTAACAGCCCCGGTAAACGAGCCTGCTTTATGCCCAAACAGTTCGCTCTCCAGCAATTCTTTGGTAAAAGCGCTACAGTTTACAGCTACAAACGATTTGGTATTGCGGTTACTGGCCTGGTGAATGGCTTCGGCAAAAATTTCTTTACCTGTACCGGTTTCGCCTAATAACAACACGGTGGTATCTGTTAGCGCCACTTTTTGGGCAAGCTTAATTACATCGCTAATAGCGGTAGATTTACCTATAAGTCTGTCGAAACCAAACTTATCATTCAGCTTGCTTTGCAGCTCCATTACCTTTTGTTGTAACAGGGCCTTATCCATAGCCTTACTTACCAGCGGGATAATTTTTTCGTTATCGTCACCTTTGGTTATGTAATCAAAAGCGCCTGCTTTAATGGCCTTTACGCCATCGTTAATAGTGCCATACGCGGTAAGTACAATAACTTCGATGGTAGGGTATGCTTTTTTAATGGTATCGGTTAGGGTAATGCCGTCCGTATCGGGCAGTTTAACATCACTTAATACTACCTGGATGTTTTCCTGCTGTAATTTACGCAAGCCCTCTTTAGCTGTGCCTGCTGTAATTACCTCATGCCCTTCCAGTTGCAGAATACGGGCCATCAGGTTACGAAGCCGTTCCTCATCATCAATAATTAATAGCTTACCTTTTTGCACTTTTGTTGTATTTGGTGATTTGCTTCTGCAAACATATCATTTTCAAATCTTCAAATACTCAAATTTTCAAATCTGAATTTCACCACCTTGCTCTACGGGTTGCACGCATGAGCTGACGGTGCCTGCGGGAATCATAATAATCGCTGGTTACTAATATAGAGTGAATTACACCCGGAATCCAGAAAAATAAGGTCAAAAATATATTGAGGATGAACGCTCCAATCCTGCCGGTTGATAGTATGGCCAGAGGCGGCATTAAAAAGCAAAGAAAGTATCTCATGGCTATTAGTTTTAGTTATACCTTTTAGACCACACTCCTACCTATTTGTTACTAAATTAATACGTTAAGCTAACGGGCATTTATTCTCCAAAGAAAAGAGCTTTCAACTCGGTAGCATCGTTTGGCAACATTTTGCCGCCCAATATCAGGCGTAGCTGCCGGCGGCGAAGCGCACCCGCATATAAAGCTATTTCTTCTTCGCTTTCGGGCAGTAAAACAGGTACTTGTGTTTTTAGTCCATCGTTATCCAGTGCCACAAAGGTATAGTAAGCCTCGTTGCTTTTTACTTTGGTGCCCGATGGGATATTTTGCGCCCAAACATCCATTCTAACCTCAACAGAGGTGTTAAACGCGCGCGTTACTCTTGCTTCTATGCTAATTACATCGCCCAGTTTAACCGGTGCCTGAAACGATACATTATCTACCGAGGCGGTTACTACAATACGATTGCAATGTTTTTGGGCCGATATAGCGGCCGCAATATCCATCCAGTGCAGCAGGCGCCCCCCCATCAGGTTGTTTAATGTATTGGTATCATTGGGTAATACCAGTTCATTCATAATGGTATATGATTCTTTGGGCGCTTTTCCAGTCATAATACAAATATAGCACAGCCTCACCTAAATCCTCTCCAAAGGAGAGGACTTTTATTAGCAAGATGGCTTTTTACAGTGATCTGACACGCAAATCAATGCCACTCTCCTGTGGAGAGGGCAGGATGAGGCTGAACTTTTTATTAAAAAACACTTACATTTAACCCGATGATGTTCGATTTTCGCCTTAAGGTATTTTATACGGTTGCACAGCGCCTTAGCTTTACCAAGGCTGCCAACGAGCTGTTTATTACCCAGCCGGCTGTAACAAAGCACATTAAAAAACTCGAACAACAACTTAGTGTACAGCTATTTAAGCGCAATGGTAATAACATAACCCTTACTACAGCGGGCAAAGTACTGGTACATTACGCCGATAAGATATTTCAGACCTATAACGCCCTGGAAACCGAACTGGCACAGCTTAACAACCTGGAAGCCGGCACCCTGCATATTGGGGCAAGCACCACGGTAGCCCAAACAATTTTACCCAAAATACTGGCGCTGTTTAAGAAAACATACCCCGAGATATCCTTCAATTTTATACAAGCCAATACCGACCAGGTTTCGCAAATGATACTGGACGAAAAACTGGATATTGCCATCATCGAAGGCTCATCCCACTCGCCCCAGCTGGCTTATTCGCCATTTGCCAAGGACGAAATTGTTTTGGTTACCAAGGCCAACAATAAGTTATCAAAAAAAGCCGAGATAACACCAAAGCAACTATTAGAGATCCCCCTGGTTTTGCGCGAAGCAGGCTCTGGTACGCTTGATGTAATTTACGAGGCCCTGGCGGGCGTTCAGATTAGTCCGAAGGATTTGAATATCGAGATACAGCTGGAGAGCAGTATAGCTATAAAACAGTATCTTTTATACTCAGATACAGCAACATTCCTGTCTATACAATCGGTAGTAAGCGAGTTAAAATACAATGAGCTTTGCATTATTGATGTGAAGGGATTGGAAATTTTCCGAACGTTTCAGTTCATTCAGCTGCATGGAAAAAACAGTAAACTCATTGATCTTTTTAAACGTTTTTGCCTGGCTAATTATAACTTAAAGTAATCGTATATTACTTTATATCATTTGCCTACCGCTTGTTTTGAGCGCATATTTGCTCATCAAAAAAGTAGGAATAATGAGCGAAAAAGGGGTAATTAATCAAGAAAAAAGCGGAATTTTTGGAGAAAAATCTGCAACAAATAAGCAACTTTTTACCGATATCTGTATCATTGGCGCGGGCCCCGTTGGGTTGTTCGCTGTTTTTGAGGCAGGGCTGCTAAAAATGCGCTGCCACCTTATTGATGTGCTGCCCCAGGTGGGCGGTCAGCTTTCCGAAATTTATCCGCACAAACCTATTTACGATATTCCCGGCTACCCCGAGGTTACCGCCCAGCAATTGGTGGATAGACTGATGGAACAGGCAGCCCCCTTCCACCCTACCTTCAGTTTGGGCGAACGGGTAGAAACTTTAATCCGAAACAACGACGGCTCATACATCATCCAAACTGATGATAACACCACCGTGCATTGCCAGGTGGTAGTAATTGCTGGCGGCCTGGGCTGCTTTGAACCCCGCAAGCCCGAGATAGACCGCCTTACCGATTTTGAAGGCAAAGGTGTAGCCTATATGGTTAAAAATCCCGAACTGTTCCGTAACCGTAAAGTGGTGCTGGCCGGGGGCGGCGACTCTGCTTTAGACTGGGCTATTTTCCTCGCAAACATTGCCGAACGTGTTACGCTGGTTCACAGGGGTGATACCTTCCGCGGCGTACCGGATTCAGCCGAAAAGGTTTTTGAACTGGCCAGGGACGGTAAGATAGATCTCATCCTTAAATCAAACGTGGTAGCGCTCACCGGCGAAGGCCATCTGCAGGAAATTACCCTGCTCGACAGGAATAACGAGGTAAGCCACATCGCGGCAGATCACCTCATCCCGCTGTTTGGCCTCAGCCCAAAGCTTGGCCCAATTGCCGACTGGGGGTTAAATATAGACCGATCTGCCATTGTAGTTAACACCACCGATTACAGCACCAATGTAGAACGCATTTACGCCATTGGCGATATCAACACCTATCCCGGCAAGCTAAAGCTGATCCTTTGTGGTTTCCACGAGGCAGCGTCGATGGCCCAAAGCGCCTTTAAATATGTTTACCCCGAACAAAAACTAAGTTTTAAATATACCACCGTTTACGGCGTAACCGCCTTTTAGCCATGATAAACTTAACTATCGAAGACCGCAACGGCCACCGCCAGCCTGTAGAAATCCCCGAAGGGATAAACCTGAGTTTGATGGAGGTTTTAAAGGCATCAGAATATGATGTATTGGCCACCTGTGGCGGCATGGCCCTGTGCGCCACCTGCCACGTAGAAGTAATAGAGGGCCCCGAACAATATTTTCACGCCTCAGATAATGAGCTCGATATGCTGGATACTTTACCCAACGCCGATGAGCACAGTCGCCTGGCTTGCCAGATGCGGGTTACGGAGGAAATGGATGGGTTGGTGGTGAGGCTGAAATAGTATCAAGTTTTAGTATCAAGATAGAAAATCCACGTTATTAATACATTCTAATACAAACCTTATCTATGGATATAATCAAGGTAATCCAGGAAACCGCTACCTGGATAGAAAAAGTTAATAATGACTTTAACACCAACCTCTTCCGAACCGAGGAATTATCGCCAGGTTGCTATTATTATGAAATTCCGGAGTCTGGAAAGCTTTCCGTTATTAACCGGATCGTTTCAACACGATCGGCTTTATTAGTTGAAGCAGGAGTAGAATTGATCCCGATTTCTGAATTGCACCATTATGGCCGGATTATGATATTTGATCCGGATTCGACAACATGCGATGGCGCACCTGAAGCGGAAAGTGCCTGTTTTATTGATATTGGAGATGCCCCGCCGTGGGACACTTGGCTGGCACTTGGAGGACAATTAAACAGTATAAAGTTTTATAAACCCGGTCATGACATCAATGATACCTATTTAATAGCCTGGGTGCCTAAATCGCATTATTTTTATGCTAATGGTGCTGTAGAAGTAGCTTGCTTAGACAATTTTGAATGGGCCTCAAATGAACTTATAACAAACGAATATGATTTGATAAAAGAATTATTCTCTAAGCCGGTGATCATAGAACCCGACTCTCCACTTTTTTGTGACGAAAAAACGAACAGATTGCACTATGCCGATGTTATTTCCCGGTACCAGGTTAAGAAATCGTTTTGGAACAAGCTGGCAATATGGAAAACCAGAAAATAATATCGTAGCCTAATCTTTCCCGGCGCACTGCGAAGAATCCGCAGTCGCCTGGCTTGCCAGATGCGGGTTACGGAAGAGATGGATGGGTTAGTGGTTAGGCTGATGTAGCATTGAAAGTATCAAGCAGTTAGTATCAAGACGGAGGAGCAATGTGCTTATTTACGGCTATAGGTGATGAGAAGCTGTCTAAATTTGATTTATTAGTGCTTTTATAGTTCTAACGAAGCGTATATCCAAGCGTCATTTCGAGGCACGAAAATTATAAGTTATTGATTATCAAACACTTCTTCTCAACCCCTTAATGCACGAGATACAATTAGAGGTCTTCACCATTTTGTTCCCCTCTCGAGAGGGGGCGGGATGGGAAGCGCGGTGGCAGGGGTGTGTTCTTCCGCGTTTCATTGCGCGTGCATAAACACACCCCTCCGCCCCTCTCGAGAGGGGAATCGCACATTCCCACCACTTTTTTAAAGAAAACCCCATTGTTATTTCGTCCACAACCGCCCATTTGCAACCATGTCATTACTATTTTTTCCAGGTAGCACTGGTGGTCACTCACAATAACGATCTGCTTTTTGTGTTTTTAAACCACCTCTAAGATCTATTCTCTCATCACCCTATTTTCCTGACTCTTGAATCACATAAATTATAAACTAAGCCTGTCTTTTACATCATCATTATTGCTTTGGCGGGCTGGTGTTATTTTTTTACCAAATTTATAGGATAAACTTAAGGTAACCCGCCTGCTATCCGAATAGCTATGCGCGTTCATATGTATCGACCCGGCGTTGGAGCTAAGGCTGTAGCCGCTGCTCTTAAAAATATCATTTACACCCAATTTAACATTCAGCATCTTTTCAAAAAAGGCTTTTGATACACCGGCATTAACCATAGAGTAATGTGAGATCTGGTATAAGCCATTAATACTTGCCGAGTTGTAAATAGCTGTTAACTCGGCCTTGATGCTGTTGGGTAAAGAAAACGTGTTTATTGAATTTAAGTTGTAGCTAAACTTGCCGTGGTTATAAATGCTGCCTCCCACATTGTCGCCATAGTAGGAGTTATACAAACCAACTACGGTGTTATTACTGTTCCACCAGCGGGTAATGTTATAAGGCAAAACAACGGCCGCGCTGTAGTTTTCTAAATGGGTAAAATTGCCCTTCATAAAGGTCCACACCTTTGTTTGCTCATCCTGCTCAATAAAATCTGTAATGGCGTTGCGCGTGTAGGTATACCCTAAAGTAATAGATATATCATGAATATTATTGGTGAGTTCGAAGCTGTGTGCATATTCGGGCTTCAAGTCTGGATTCCCTTTTTCCTGTGTATAACGATCGATGGGTACTACAAACGGAATAAGCGATTGATAAGCCGGGCGGTTAATTTTGCCTGCATAGGTGAAAGTTAACTCATATTTATCCGAAAATTTGTTATCGATAACGGCACTTGGGAAAAAGTTAAGGTAGTTTGTATTCAGGTTAGTGTTGCTCAGGCTGGCATTGGTTTGCTCGGCTCTTACCCCTCCTTGTAGCTTTAATGTTTTTAACTGTTGGGTAAGGGTAACATAGCCGGCTGCTATATTTTCTTTATAGGATGTGTTGCTGAAATCGGGCGTACCAGCGATAGAATTAACATTCTGATTAGAGGACCGGTTAGCCGAGCTTGTATACAAGTTTTTCACCCCGGTTTCCAGGGTAATGCTGCTATCAAGCGGCAGGGTATAATCTGTTTGGAAGGTGGTTACGTTAAATAACGAATTTGTACGGGTTACAGACGAACTGTACTCCACTGGTTTGCTTACTGAAACAGCAGCCATCTGTGCATCCAGATCTTGTTTAGTAAGACCGGTAAAGTGCGACTGATTTAAATCTATCGTTATTTCCTCACCCTTGGCATTTATCTTATTTCTATAATTGACATCGTACGAGGTATAGTTAATATTTTTACCGGGGCGGCTGGCCGATGTAAGTACAGAATCCAGCGCACCCTCCGCACCCCTGAAATAAGATGTAGCAATGGCACGATTATCAGATTGTAAAAACAGGCCTTCTACAGAAAAACCAATGGTGCTGGTTTTACTTAGCGTGTAATCAATTCCTACCTTACCTGTTTCTGCTTTTCCATGTGTAAATAGTTCGGTAGGTGTTTCAAGTGTTATCGGCTGCCCGTCTGTTTGCAGGTAGCGAATCAAACTTTCATTTCTGTAGCCTTTCGCGTCCCTTAAATTTATATTGCCGTAAATGTTTAATTTGCTGGTACGGTAATTCAGCGAAACGCCTCCATTATATTTTCCATAATCGCTTCTTGAAGCAGAAAGATTGGCCGTACCGTTTAATCCCATGCCGGTTCCCTTTTTAGTGATGATATTAATAATACCTCCGGTTGCCGAAGCATCGTATTTAGCCGATGGGTTAGTAATGATCTCAATTTTAGCAATCTGCTCGGCCGACATGCTTTGCAACAAGCTGCCCGCTGTTTCGCCCGCAATAATTTTCCCATCCAGCATCACCATTACATTGTCCTTTCCTTTAAGCTTTATGGTATTATCCTGGCTCAATGTTACCAACGGAGCCATTTTAAGCAATTCCATTCCATTATTACCGGCAGCTACTATACTGTTCTCTACATTAAAAACAATTTTATCGGCATGGCGCTCTATCAGTGGCCTGGTGGCTTTTATAGTAACCTCGCCTAATTGGCTGGTTTGTGCTGCCAGCTCTATACTTACATTAATTTCATCCTTTATAACCGTAACAGCAACCAGCTTTTTAACGTATCCTACAATTTGTGCCGATAACAGGTAATTACCTGCTTTTATGTTTTCTAATTTATACAAGCCATTGTCGTCGGCCAATGCGCCTTTTAACTGGCTCGAGTCTGCCGCTTTCAATAAGCTTACCGTGGCGTATGATAACGGTTGATGAGTTTTACTATCGGTAATTGCTCCTTTAATGCTTTGTGCCGATAATATTTTTCCTGCACTTAATAAAACAAGGCTTAATATTAATTTTTTCATTGTTGCTGCGTTTTGTTTCTGATTATGATTCAAAACAACAGCTTACCGGCAGCTATATTAAATAAGATTGACCAACCTTGCAGATAGCCTGACAAAGCCTTAAAAACACGTTATCCCGGCCTCAAAACCGAATATAAATAGCTTTCATCAGTCAAAAACATGGTTTTATCAGCATAAATATTAATTTCATCATCAAAAATATTTTTGTTGATTACATTGGCGCAAATTTGGGTATGGAAGAAAATAGCATTAAAAAGTTTGCGGCCAAAACAAACTGGAGAAGGGTTTACCTGCACTCCATTTTTATACTCATCATAGTAACCGCTCAAACGGTTTTTAAACTGCTGTATTATCAGAAGTATAATTTCCGGTGGTCAGAATCCTATGGACCCGTTTCCATCATTTTTTATGCTTTAACACTGGCCAGCATTTATTTTACAGCGTTTGTGGTATTACGTAACAGGCCGCAGTTAAAGCGCGGCACGGCCCTGCTCATCAAAATAGCAGGCCTGATAGGGGTGTTCTTTTTGTATGTGCCTTTCAGGTGGATAATAGAGCAAAAGCTGGAGTTTTGGATCTTAGGTATTTCCAACTATCCGCAGGATGTAACCTTCAGCTTTTTCTTTCATGATAATTTGGTTTATGCATTTCTTATCCTCATAGCCGGTGCTTACGTAAAATTTATGGACGACTGGTATATCCACGATCGCATTAAATCGACCCTTGAAAAACAGAACCTCCGGCTGGAGCTTGATTTTCTGAAATCGCAGGTTAACCCGCATTTTTTGTTCAATACATTAAACAATATCCAATCATTTATTGTGCAGGACGAAAAAATGAGATCTATAGAGTTGATTGGCCGCCTTTCTGAATTTATGCGCTTTGCATTATATGAATGCGATGAAGAATATATTGACCTGGACAAGGAAATAAGCATGCTTGCTGATTATGTAGAACTGGAACGCGTACGGTGTGATGACAGGGTAAAGATTTGTTTTGAAGCTACCGGTGATTTTAATGATTTAAAGATTCCACCTTTGCTGTTAATGCCCTTTGTTGAAAATGCTTTTAAACATGGTGCAGATACACAGCTCGATAAATCATGGATTAATATAACCATTACCCTGCAACAGCAACAGTTACATTTAAAAGTTGAAAATGACTTTATTGCACCGGTACCAGGTTTTGAAGTAAAGCATGGAGGCATAGGCTTACAAAATGTAAAAAAACGGCTGCAATACTATTTTAAAAACAAACACCAATTACAAATTACCGCTAAACAAAAAGTGTTTGAGGTAAATTTAACTTTACAGCTTAACCCGGTGCCATCGCAAAATTATTTAACCCCGGTACCCAACCTTTCTATAATTAATGAAAACAATTAACTGCATTATTGTTGATGATGAACCCCAGGCCCGCAAAATGATGGAGGCCTTTGTTTCCCAATTAGGTGGATGGAAGATACTGCGTGTTTGCAGCAATGCTATTGAGGCATTTGAAGCATTACAATCCTCCCCGGTTGATGTGATATTTCTGGATATTAAAATGCCTATTATTACCGGCATAGATTTTTTAAAATCGCTAAAAAAACCGCCCCTTGTTATTTTCACCACCGCATATAATAAATATGCGATGGATGGCTATGAGCTAAATGTGGTTGACTACCTGTTGAAGCCCATCTCTATGCATCGCCTGTTGCAAGCTGCCGAAAAGGTTTCGGAACGGCTAAATGCCGGAACCGAAAAAGGGGGCAACGGTAATGCCGCCGAAGCAACTTTTATGTTTGTAAAACATGATAACAAACTGGTAAAAATAAATTTTGCCGACATGCTGTATGTAGAGGGGATGCAAAATTTTGTGCGGATACACACCAGCACAAAACCTTATTTAATTACCCAAACCATGAAAGCCATGGAAGAAATTTTGCCTGCAAGCTTATTTACCAGGGTACATAAATCATATATCGTGGCCATAAATGCAATTACTACGGTTTATGGCAACACCATTGAAATTGACACCACAGCAATACCAATTGGCAGCAATTATAAAGCCGATTTTATGAATAAGATTGAAAGCTAAGGATAAAAACCAGGGCCGATTATTGGGGATTCCTGAGTCATTACCCTTACCGTTAGAAACGGGATGCCGTATTTAAAAAAAGGCGATTATTGGGTAATCACCAGTAAACCTGGAAAAAACAGTAATGACATGGTTGCAAATGGGCGGTTGCGGACGAAATAATAATGGGGGCCTCTTAAAAAAAGCGGCGGGAATGTGCGATTCCCCTCTCGAGAGGGGCGGAGGGGTGTGTTTATACGCGCGCAATGAAACGCGGAAAAACACCCCCCTGCCACCGCGCTTCCCATCCCGCCCCCTCTCGAGAGGAAACAAATGGTGAAGATACCTAATTGTATCTCGTGCGCCAGGTCCTTAAAAAACCATTTGATAATCAATAACTTACAACTGCATCATTATAAGAAGGCACGACGAAGCAATCCCCAAATTACAAGGTAGATTTGCACAGCTACGCTGTAGAGCCTACCCTATGTACACCTCTTTTAATTCCTACATCTCATTAAAAAAGTTGCCATTTCGAACAAGGTACGAGGAGAAATCTCCTATGACTCTTCTTTCAAACTTTGCATATTCGCATAGTAAATCGCAGAAGATTTCTCTTTCGCGCCCTCGCTCATGCCCCTCCCGCTCTATCGAAATGACAATTTTCTTTATTAAAAAAGATGTGTCTATACCATAGCCGTAGGGCGAAAATTGCTTCGTACTAACTATTTATTTTTAAACTGCTCTAAAATCCACAAAAATAAAAAGCCGCCTCAAAATCAATTTAGGGCGGCTTGTGCTTAGAGTTAAGTTCTGTTAATGCCAGAACCGGCTCCTGGTATTATGTCTTCTAAACTGGCTAACAATTGCCGCTTTGCTTTGCAGCAGTTGTGCTTGTGGCGATGCATGTGCATCCTGGTAAGCAAGCACCGATTTAAACGCCATTACCATATCGTAATCCATGGCTACCTGCCCTTTATCAAAAGGCACATTGCCAGCCCTATCCTGGAACCATAAATTCCAGTCGGCACTACCTGGTGTATAAACCAAAAATTTAGGCGCATTCGGTTTAGGGAACGGCGCGGGCAACAAAAATGAGTTAAACGAATCCTGTGCCGGGCTATGGCAACTCATACATGATGATAATGCCAGGTTAGTATATTTTTTACCTGTGTTTATATCATAAGCTTCCTGGGCAACAGCACCATCATTAGGGCCACTCAAACGGCCGCCCCAACCCAATGTTTCTGTGCTGTATGCCGGAGCTTTGGGGTTAATTACGGTTTCGGATAGTTTAGGGTAAGGCGGCGCAATTGGGCTGTTTATACCAGGGTCGTCGCCCCACATAGCGCCAAGCGGCACCATTTTATCCCATGGAGAGCCGGGGGCATCCATATCATACACAAATGTGGAATAAACCCAGCCTGTTTTGGGCGATGCTTTACTATCCTTTACAATAACATCCATCTGAAAAAAGCTAACCTTTCTAACCTGGTATCCTCTTTTAGGATTTTCTATGGTTGGTATGGTATCATAAACGCTAAAGGTTTGCGCGTCTTTCATCACCGACCATTGTGGGTAATTAACGTTAGAGAAAGCAAACTTTACAATAACACTGCCTTCTTTAAATTGGGCGGCATCATTGGCCAGGTTAACCTTTTGCCCGGTTTTACCCCAAATTTGCCCTACGGTGTAGGCCGCTACAGAATCGTATAAAACCAGCGCGTAGCCGGCTTCATCCTCATTGAGGGTTTTAAACATATTGGCCGGGTTTCCGTTGCCTAAGTAAGTGCCCAGTATAGCTTCACGCTGCGAGCCAACCCAGGGCTCGTTAAACCAGCCATATTTTGCCGATGTCCAGTTTTTATTATCCTTAAAAAAGGGTAATACATTGGGTGCTACATATGTTTTTAACGAATCCATATAAGCAATGGCATTTTTATCGGAGATGGGCTGCCCGTTTAACGCCTTTTGCCATGAAGGGTCAACAACAGGTTTAAACGTTGTTGGATAATCATGACTAAGTTTAAAAAGCGAGTCGCTGTATTGCTGCGGCGACGGCACCGAATCGCGGTGATTTAAAAACGCGCCGCTTTGGCCGGCCGTATCTGGTAAAGCAGCACTTACTGCGCCATCTTTAGGCTTATTGTTGCCGCCGCAGCTGTAGCCAATAAAAACTACAATAACCAGTAAAATTAAAGTGGCCGAAAAGGTTAATATTTTTTTCATGTAATTTAGGATTTAGGTATAACGGGATTAAATAATTTCAATTTAGGAGCGGAAGTGTGATAAAATTTAAGGTTAGGTTTTCATAGCCATTGGTTGTAGATATAATATATAGATAAATGTATAGCTAAAAAAATACCCGTCCAATACCTGAGTGAAAAACAGGTGTTTCTACCTGCATCACGGGAGGGAAAACACCCTTTATAAATACTTAAAATCAGCTTATTATTCCTGCGGGTTACTTTTAAACAGATAATTGTATTAGTGTGGTATGTACCACTATCCTCCCCCATCTAAAATATGCGGGCAAGATATTGGTTTAAAAGCATGCCCGGTTTATACCTCATGGGGTATATAAATCATATTTTTATTATATTTTATACCCTAAAGGGGGTATAATTATATTGACGGCATTTTTAAAAGCAAAACGAAAGGCATTTAGAGCCTGTTTAAATTTCTTTCAAAAATATTTTTATAAATGCGTTTACATTAGGTATGCAGCCTTGCAAATCTGCTCTGTACAGCTGGAGACGCAAAGTATTGCGTCTCTACAAAAAAACGTTTGCTATAGCTTAAAAGAAATAAACAGCTAAGCCTCCGCTATTTCCCTTTTACTGTAAGCAAGCCAAACAGCTATCCCCAACCCTACCATCACCATAGCCATACTAAAGGGGAAAATATACTCCATCCCAAACTGACTTATGATACCGCCAACCAACGGACCTGTTAATCCTAAGGAAATATCTATAAACAAACCGTAACTGCCCAATGCCGCGCCTTGGTTTGATGCCGGGATGAGCTTAACGGCCTCTACCCCCATGGCCGGGAATACAAGCGAGAAGCCGAGGCCGGCAATGCCGGCGCCTGCAACAGCCAGGTAAGGCACATGGGCCAGCCAAAGGATGAGCAAACCTACAGTTTCGAGCGAAAGGCAAACTATGGTAGTTTTCAGTCCGCCGTAAGCTTCTATAGCTTCGGAAAATACTATGCGCCCTACGATAAATAAAACACTGAAAGCCGATAAGCACAATACAGCACCATGCCAGTTCTGGTAAATATAATACAGCGTAATAAAGGTAGAGATGGTACCAAAGCCAATGCCGCCCAGGCCCATACAAATACCATACGGCGAAACTTTTTTAAGCACCTGCAAAAAGGGTTGTCGTGCCGCTTTACTGGTACCTTTTACAGGCGTTTTACTTTTGGCATATAAAAAGCCTATTAGCGCCAGCGCAATAACCAACAAACCTATAACACCCAACCCAAAACTATTGTCAATAATAACACCAATAGAAGCACCTACGGCTATAGCGCCATAACTGGCTATACCATTAAGTGAAATGGCTTTGGCTGTATATTTATCGCCCACTGTTAAAATGGCCCAGTTAATTGGGCTTGCGCCTACCAGGCCTTCGCCAAAGCCGGTTATCAACCTGGTTACGGCCAAAACACCCAAACTTAAGGCAGGTGTATCGCGCAGCAGCCAGGCAGCAAAAAGGAACACGCCACTTGCCGCAAAGCCTATCATACTTAAGGTAACGGCAGGTTTGGGGCCTTTTTTATCAACAACATTACCGGCATAGGCCCGGCATAAAAACGTGGTTACATATTGTAAGCTAATTACCGCCCCCGCAATTACGGTACTATAGCCCAACTGCCTGTGAATAAAAACCGGCAATACTGCCAACGCAAGGCCAATTATAAAATAGCCTATAAACGTAAAAGCAACCAGGCCAATAATGGTTAAACTTATTTTTGATGAAGATGTACCTGCGCTAATTTCCGCCTCCATGAGCATTTGGTATTGATTAATATGCAAATTTAAGGTTATAACAGCAGGCAGACTAATTTAGATAGTGTATTTATTACACTTTACATTGAAATAACATTACGTGCAGTTGTTTTTTTATGAGCATCTGTTTTTTAATAAATAACAGCCGTGATTGACAACCAGGATTAACCAGGGAAATACCTTAAAAAAATCGTCATTGCGAGGAGGTACGACGAAGCAATCCCCTACTTACAGGGCGGATTTGCATAGCTACTCTGTAAGTTGGGGATTGCTTCGTACCTCGCAATGACGATGGTGATGGTGATGGCGCGGTATGTAAAAGAGATTCTCAAAACTAATCGTCATTACTTCGTTGTACCTCCTCAGTGATGGCTGTATACGCACTTATTGAAATGTATAAAATATTCTTGAAAGAAATTTAAACAGGCTCTGACTTATTAAAATTTAATGCTGAGGCTTAAAGTGCCGCGCGTTGGGTTTTGAGGTGCCAGGCGGAACGACCAATACTTTTGGTTGGTAAGGTTATCCAGCTTAAAACCTATGCGGTATTTAGGCTTATCGTAAAATACGGTAGCGTCAACCGTGGTGTACGATGGGATGACGAATTTAAATGTTTGCGTATTGGTTTGGAACGATTGGCTGCCATAGTTACCACCCACACCAAGGCCAAGGCCCTGCAATTGGCCGCCTGTTAAACGATAGCTCATCCACAGGTTGGCTAACCGCGCCGGGCCGGCATTGGCCGGGCGTAGTCCCTGTATCCCTGTGCCGGGGGCGGCACTGGTTATCTTACTATCGTTATAGGCATAACCTGCAACAATGTTAAAGCCGGCAAACGGATTGGCAATTAATTCGGCCTCGATGCCCTTGCTGAGCTGTGTACCTGCCTGGGTAGAAAAGCCCGGATGATTAGGATCGTCCATGGTAGTGTTGGTTACCGAAATATTGTAGTAGCTGATGGTTGAACTGATTTTGTGATCCCAGGCATCAATTTTTACGCCGCCTTCCCACTGGTTGGCGTATTGCGGCTTAAACGGACTATTATCAAAACTGGTTGAGCTTACATTGTTAAACCCGTTCATGTAATTGCCAAATAACGATACCTGGCCTTTAACCACCTCATAAACCAAACCCAACTTTGGCGACCATGCCGTTTGCTTAAAATTGCCGGTGGTTTTGCCGTCGGCCGGGGTATAAGCCCCCTTGTTATCAAACCGATCTACCCGGATGCTGGCCATAGCGTTTAACCTATCGGTAAGGTTAAACACATCAGATACATAAGCCGCATAAGAGCTTTGGTTATTTTGAACATAATCGCCCACTTTTGGCGCTGCCGCTGCAACCAGTGCCGAAACCTTATCGGCGGTAAAATTATTATAGGCTGCTCCCGGAGTGAGGTAGCTTATGGCAGGCATAATTACGGTAACGTTTGTGTTGTTGCTTTTTTGGTTATAATATTCCAGGCCGGCAACAACGCGGTTACGGAAATGGCCGATCTTGAAATCGCCAATAAAATTTTGTTGAACGTTGGTAATGTAGTATGGATAATCTTCCTGGGTAACCTGCTGTTTTATCTTCTTCACACTATCAACCAATGATAGCTGCGTAACCATGCCCTTAGTGCTCGAAAATGTTTTGTTAAACATGGTTTGTGATTTCCAGTTATCAGAGATCTTATATTTTATCAACCCATAAATATCAATTTGCCTGCTCAGGTAGTCAACGCCGTTATTGCCAAATGATCGCTTGTAATCAATACCCAGGTCTTTAACATTATGAATTGCTCCTTTAATATCAGGTGCAAGGCGATAAGCCGAGGTGGCGTTTGAGTTACCAATTTCGGCATCTATATCAACAGATAAGCGGTCGTTTACAATATAGGTAAGGCTTGGTGCAACAAAAAAACTGCGGTTAAAACCGGCATCCTGAAAGCTGTGCTCGTTATGCAGGGCCGTGTTGATGCGAAACAACACGGTTTTATCTTTGTTTAGCGGCAGGTTAACATCTGCGGTAAGCCTGTTAAGATCAAAGCTGCCGGTTTGGTAGGTGATCTCGGTGCGGGGTGTTTCAAAAGGCTGCTTGGTAACCCTGTTAAACAAACCACCAAAAGAAGCCAGGCTACTGTTAAACAAAGTACCTGTGGGCCCTTTAATGGCTTCTATCTTTTCAATATCGGCGGGATCTATGCTGTTAAAATTATAGCCCGCAACGCTGTTACGTATAAAATTACCGGTTACAAAACCACGGGACAACAACGTGGTACGGCCATTATTATATACCAATGGCACACCTGTGCCGGGGATATTTTTAAATCCATCTACATAGCTGGTAACTACCTGCTCTTTCATCAGTTCGCTGGTTACCACGCTGTAAACCTGGGGATTTTCGAGATTTTTAAGTGGCAGGCGGGCAACGTCTTCAGTTTCCTTTTTCAAAAACTTATTGTGTTTCGCGCTCTGTACGTACACCTCCTGTAGTTGTTTGCCACCTTCGCTTAAAACAAAGTTTACGGTAGTGGTTTGGCCGGCAGTAACGGTTACCTGTTTGGTTTGGGTTTGCAAACCAATAAAACTGGCCACCAGCGTATAACTCCCCGGTTTAATGTTTTTGAGATTGTAGTGACCGCTTTGCGAGGTAGCTATACCCTCGTTAGTTTCGGTAAGGGTAACGTTTACATACTCGGCGGCCTTTCCGTCGAATGTTTTAACGGTTCCTTTTAAAGCACCGGTTGCTGCAACCTGGGCCGATAACCTGCCGGAGATAATAAGCAACGCGAATAGGCAAATAAGCTTAATTGATGTTAATAACCTGGATTGACGTTTAAAATTTGTTGCGGATGCTAAGGGGTAATAAGTAGCGGTAAAAAGCATAGTTTTATTGAAATGATAAATTTTAACGGATTTATTATTTGCCCGGCATTAAGTTTGGCTACAGCGTGCCGGGCTAAATTTTCTGCAAAGCTATTCTTATTTAGATTAATTACAAATAGACTATACAATCATTATAACATTTAATTGCTTAAGCCGTTTTTTGATGGCCCGCAATCTTAACAGGTTGATATACGCTTTGAGAGTCAGGATATAAATACTACCTCTTGAACAAGGGGTGGAAATTTTAACAGAAAGGAGTACCACTATGGGCATTGAAGAACTCTTATTAGACAGGGCAGAGAAAAAAGGTGAACATCAAAAAGCCCTTGAGATAGCCCGCGAGCTCAAAAAAGAGAATTTAACTTCATCATTTATTGCCAAAGCCACAAAACTTGCTATTGAGAAAATAGAAAAGCTTTAAACCTTAATAATCCCGATAACATCCCCCAAATTAACATCATATTTACAACTCAAATATTCCCGATGTTAAAAAAAGGCGAACACATTGAAAGCACCCCTGCCGAACTACAGGTATTGCTTAACCAGGAACCCGAGGCGTTGCAATTTTTTGAAAGTTTATCAAAATCATACAAGCAAGGTTATTGCGATTGGGTGGGCTCGGCCAAACAGGAGGATACCCGCAAAGTGAGGGCGGATAAAGCCATCATCATGCTACGCAATAAACAAAAAACGCTTAAAACTTAAGCTGGGTTATTTTCATTTCTGGATCATTTAAAAACTTTTTTTGCTAAAATGTATTTGTGTTTATTCTATTTATCGTAATATTGCAATATATAATTCAATGCTTTTATTATGAACGATCAAAAAGCTATAAACTGGATGGAGTTTAAGGAGCAGCTACTCCTTCACCCACAGCTCAATCTGCAATTTCAGTATGCCGAAAACCAATGGGTAGATGCCGCTTACCACATTACCGAAATTAAGCAGGCGCCCATTACATCTGTTGACTGCGGCGGTAAAATGAATAGCTGGACGGAGGTTATCCTCCAACTTTGGGAACCTATCGACCAGCAGCAGGACCGTGCCATGCAGGTAAACAAGGCCCTGTCTATCATCCAACTGGTTGAAAAAACATTACCGCTAAACCCATTGGCAATTGTTAAAATAGAGTTTGGGAACTCGGCTTTTGATACCCGGCAGATGCACCCTAACCAGGTGATAGTGAACGGCAATGACCTCATCATCGACCTGCGGCCGGATACTGTACAATGCAAAGCTATTGAACGTGGCGGCAATTGCGGTACCACAGCTACCGGCGAAGAGTGCTGCGTGCCGGTTGCTGCAAAACCCAAAATTGAATTAAAGAACCTGGCTGCCACTGCCGAATGTTGTACGCCCGGTGGTGGCTGCTGCTAAAACTTTAGCTTTATGCCGATAGAAAATGCGAAACTTACCGGGAAAGTATTACAGCCTTGCTTACCGCTGCAAAGTTGCCCGTTAGTGACCTACCTACATCATTAACCAATTTTTATGTTGCGGTAGATGCCGGCAAGGTAACCGGGGTTATTGGGTTGGAAATTTACGGCAATTACGGCCTGCTCCGTTCGCTGGCCGTTAGCCCCCAATATCGTAAACAGGGTATTGCCAACATCTTGTTGAACGAGGTAGAATGCCTGGCAAAAAGCAAAAAGCTGAAAGCCATTTACCTGCTTACAGAAACAGCATCAGAATATTTTAAGCGGAAAGGATACGTATCCCTATCGCGCGGGGAGGTTGCCGATGAAATAAAAGGCTCATCAGAATTTAGCCACGTATGCCCGGTTTCGGCCATGGTAATGAAAAAAGAACTTAATTAAAAATGAAAAACATATTAGTATTATGTACCGGCAACAGTTGCCGCAGCCAGATAGCCGAGGGTTATTTGCAATATTTTGCCGGGGATAAAGCAAAGGTGTACAGCGCCGGGGTAGAGATCCATGGCGTAAACCCCAAAGCCGTTAAAACAATGGCCGAAGATGGTATCGATATCGCTAACCACACCTCAAACCATGTAGATGAGTATATGGGTGTCAACTTCGATTATATTATTACCGTTTGTGATAATGCCAAAGAAAACTGCCCCTACTTTCCATCCAGGGCAGAGCGCTTTCATTACAACTTCCCCGATCCGGCAAAGGCTACAGGTACCGAAGATGAGGTAGCGGAACAATTTAGAAAAGTAAGGGAGTTGATAAAAGCCTATTCGGCCAATTTTGTGCAGCAGCATTTGTAACCTGTATTTGATAACAGCTACTTTAATCGTAATATTGCCAACAATGGGTTTAACCAAAACAGAAAACTTTACCGAAGCACAAAACGAGCTGGCCAAAATGCTTAAAGCAATTGCCCACCCGGCGCGTATTGCCATTATTGAGCATTTGATACAAGCCAATGCCTGCATAGGTAACGATCTGGTAGAGGTTTTAGGTTTGGCCCAGCCTACCATATCGCAACACCTACGCGAACTGAAAGAAGCCGGCATTATTAAAGGCACCATTGATGGCACATCTATGAATTACTGTATAGACCAGGCAAACTGGAAAAAGTATGCCGATAAGCTGAACGCATTTTTTGTTACCTTAAAGTTTCCTGAAAACTGCTGTTGATTTTTTTGATCTATTATATTGCTTTATCGCAATAAACAAATGTAATTGATTAACATGAGTGCAAATAATTGTAACCCCACGCAGCGTAAAAAGCTGTCGTTTTTAGATAGGTACCTTACCCTTTGGATCTTTATTGCTATGGGTGCAGGCGTAGCCATCGGCTATTTTATACCCTCGGCCAAAGGGTTTATAAACCAGTTTCAATCTGGTACAACCAATGTACCTATAGCCATAGGTTTAATGCTGATGATGTACCCGCCATTTGCCAAAGTACGCTTCGAAGAATTAGGGAGGGTGTTTAGCAATGTAAAGATCCTGTCGCTCTCGTTAGTCATGAACTGGCTTATTGGCCCGGTGCTGATGTTTTTGCTGTCGATAATCTTTTTGCGCGATCATCCGGCCTATATGGTTGGCCTTATTATGATTGGCCTGGCCCGTTGCATTGCCATGGTAATTGTTTGGAACGAACTGGCCGATGGTAACCGCGAATACGCTGCCGGACTGGTTGCCTTTAACAGTATTTTCCAGGTGCTTTTTTACAGCCTGTTTGCCTGGGTATTTGTTACCATACTACCACCCTATTTTGGGCTGAAGGGTTTACAGGTAAACATCGGTATAGCTCAAATAGCCCAAAGTGTATTGATATATTTAGGTATCCCGTTTTTTGCCGGCTTTTTAACCAGGTTTGTATTACGCAAGGTGAAAGGCGATAATTGGTATAACAATGTGTTCATCCCCAAAATAAGTCCGGTAACTTTAGTTGCACTACTGTTTACCATCCTGGTAATGTTTAGCCTAAAAGGCGACCTGATAGTACAGATCCCTTTTGATGTAGTGCGAATAGCCATCCCGCTGGTTATCTATTTTGCCATTATGTTCCTGGTAACCTTTATGGCAGGCAAATGGCTCGGGGCCGATTATGCGCAAAACGCAGCCCTATCCTTTACCGCCGCCGGTAATAATTTTGAGCTGGCCATAGCGGTATCCATCGGTGTTTTCGGCATCAATAGCGGCGAGGCGTTCGCCGGGGTTATCGGTCCGCTGGTTGAGGTGCCGGCTTTGATAGCCTTGGTTAATGTGGCGTTTTGGTTGAGGAAGCGGTATTATGGTATGAACCGGGATTAACTAGCTCCCGCGAGATTAGGGTGGAAATAACGCCCTCAAAACCTTGGCATGCTGAGGTACGAAGGATCTATTCGTCTACTCTACAGCGCGAACAAGCATGATGAATAATAGATTCTTCGGACCTTAGAATGACAAGCATTTTTTAACATATCATGGGTAGGTACGAAGCATCTCCTATTCGCAGACTTTACAGGGCCAACAAGCATGATGAATAATAGATTCTTCGGACCTCAGAATGACAAAAAAGCATAACCCGTTATTTCACCTCCACAATCTTCACTCCCCATGGCTCCAATTGCATAGCAGCATTACCGCTCACGCTTGTGCCGCTTAACAGCTCCTTCCCATTCCCGTAAGGATAGGTAAAGCCTACTTCCTTATCCGAGTAGTTAAAATAATAATGTAGCGTTTTACCGGCCGGGTTTACGCCAAACTTGGTAATTATGGGGAAGGTCAATTGCTGGTCGGCACCCCAAAGGCCGGCTTTTTTAACCGCGTCGGCTAATATCTTATCGGTAACGGCACTGGTCGTAAGGCAGCCGACGTAGGTTGCCAGGCCTTTGCCATAAGTGTTTTCGGTAATGGCGGCATATTTACCCCAAACCGGATGATCGTAATAGGCTAACACTTTGGCTGTGGTGGGGGTAATCAACTCCATCCAGGTATTTAGTTTTTTATCTTCGGGTTTCAGGTTAAAGTCGTCGCCTTTAAGGCTTACGTTTTCGGGTACTGTAAACTGGCTGTAGTAAATACCGCAAGCCTCGTCAATAATGCCGGGTTGGTGGGTGGTGCGCACTTTTACGTTCTCGTCACTAAAACCACTTTTTAAGGTGTAGATGATATGGCCGCCATTTTTTACGTAGCGGTTTAATCGTTGCAGCAAACTATCGGGAGCGACATATAATAAAGGCACTATCAATAGTTTATAGTTCTCTATGTTTTGGCTGGTAGGGTCAACAAAGTCGCAGCCTACGTTCATGTGATAAAGGCCATCGTATAGCTGGCGCAGTACATCGTTGTAGCCCGTGCGTACACCCCAGCCAAATCCGAAAGCCTTAAACCCGGTAAGGGCCTCGTTGCTGAATAGTATGGCTACATCGTTTTTCTTTTTCAGGTTGATGAGCTTTGGGCTCAATCGGTCGAAATCCTTACCTATGGTTTTTGCCTCGTTATAAACCGGGTTAGGCTCAAAATCGTGACTTAACAGGCCTTTCCAATAAGTTTCGGCCGAGTTATGGATGGAGTGCCAGGGCCAGTAACCCACCATATTGGCCCCCGATGCCAGGTGACTAAAAGCCTGCAACCTCAACTGCCCCGGATAAGGCACCCATTGCGGAAAGCCCTGTGCCTCGGTCTCAATAACCAGGTAGTTTTTACCGCCTTTCATAGACCGGGTTACATCGCCGCCAAAGGAAATTTCGGCACCGGTTAATTTATCCTGACTGGGGTGGTAAATATCTATTCCGGCAATATCCAGCGCTTTGGCCGCCGCAAAATGGTCAACATCGGGCTGGATGCCGAAAGAGTAGCCGTGCCAGTCGAGGTCGAAATTTTGGGTGATAAACTGATCGGGGCGTTTGTATTCGCGTACAATAGCTGCCTGCCAGCTTAAATACTGGGTAACCAATTGCCGCTGAAATTTAGCAAACTCGGAAGCCAGGCTGGCATTGATGGTATTGTTCATCGACGGAAAATCTTCCCAGGCATTAATGCGGTTACTCCAATAGTTTAGGCCAAATATATTGTTAACATTATCCAGCGTTTTATATTTGGCCTGCATATATTTCACAAACAAGGCCTGCACGTTGGGGCCCGATGTACCGTACGATTTGGTTTCATTATCCACCTGGTAACCAATAACAGCAGGGTTATCTTTCACATGCTCCATTATCTTGCGGATCACCCGTTCGGCATAAACCCTGAAATCGGTATTGGTAATGTCCATGTTCTGCCTCGGCCCATATTGGTTTTGGCCCGATGGCGTGATGGCCAAAATTTCGGGATGTTTACGGGCCATCCAGGTGGGTATGGCGTATGTGGGTGTACCTACAATTACTTTTATCCCACCTTTTTGCATGGCGGCCAATACCCTATCTATATGTGTAAAGTCAAAAACACCATCCTGCGGTTCAACCGTACCCCAGGTACTTTCGGCAATGCGCACCACGTTAATGCCGCAATCCTTCATCATCTGTACATCTTTGTCCAGCCTTTCGTACGGCATGTATTCATCATAGTAAGCCACGCCATATAGCAGTTTATCCATTTTAGGATATTGGGCAAATACAGAGGCGCCAAAAAATAATTGCACCACGAAAAACAGCAGGTATTTCTTATTCATAAAAACGGTAATTGGTTGTAAAAATGAAGGTACAAATTAATTGTATTATTAACACACAATAGTAAAATGTTTGGTTTTATAAAAGGCAGAATTAACCTGGAATTTATTGAATCTGGAGCGAAAAGAGTGCTTTTGTGCAATAAATGTAGTAGTAAACGGTCTTTTTATTGCTGTTTAAAAACAGATATTAGCCTGCAGTTATTGCCAATATAAATCTGCACCTGTTTTATGAAGATTACTACCCGTACTTTATACATACTGCTGTTTTGTTTTTTCCTGCGGGATGCAAACGCGCAAACTAAAAGGTTAACTTATTGCAACCCCCTTAACCTCGATTATGGATATACCCCCTTTGAGAGTTTTGCCGGCTGGGGTAAACATCGCGCCACTGCCGACCCTACCGTAACCTTGTTTAAAGGGAAATATTACCTTTTTAGCACCAACCAGTTTGGTTACTGGTGGAGCGATGATATGTTGAACTGGAACTTTGTTTACCGCAAATTTGTGCGCCCCTACAACCAGGTACCCGGCGACGAACTTTGCGCCCCCGCTACTTTGGTTTTGGGCGATACCCTGTTGGTGATAGGATCAACCTATAATAAAGATTTTACCCTTTGGATGAGCACCAACCCCACTAAAGACGATTGGAAAGCCGCCAAAGATTACTTTAAAGTGGGCGCCTGGGACCCAGGCATGTTTGCAGATGATGACGGCCGGGTTTACATTTATCATGGTTCCAGCAATACCTTGCCGCTTTACGGGCAGGAGATAGACCGTAAAACATTTGACCCCATCGCCCCCAAAAAAGAAATGATCCGGCTCGATCCCGAAAAACATGGCTGGGAGCGCTTTGGTGAGCATAACGACAATGTTTTTTTGCTTCCTTTTATTGAAGGCTCGTGGATGAACAAACATAACGGCAAATACTACCTGCAATTTGGCGCACCCGGTACCGAACAAAGCGGCTATGGCGATGGTGTTTTTGTGGGCGATAAACCGCTTGGCCCGTTCACCTATCAAAAGCATAATCCGTTCTCGTACAAACCCGGTGGCTTTGCCAAAGGTGCAGGGCATGGAGCAACCTGGGCAGATAAGTTTGGCAATTACTGGCATATCAGCACTATGGGTATTTCGGTAAAAAACAATTTTGAACGCCGCATTGGCTTTTGGCCTGCAGGTTTTGATAAAGATGGCACCCTGTATTGTAATACCGCTTATGGCGATTATCCGCAATACTTAGCTGCCGGGGCCGAAGATCATCTGAAAAGTAATTTTACAGGCTGGATGCTGCTCAATTATAATAAGCCGGTAGAAGTTTCCTCAACCCTGGGCGCGTATTATGCCAACAATGCCGTTGATGAAGACATTAAAACCTATTGGAGCGCCAAAACGGCCAACAAAGGCGAGTGGTTTAAAGCCGACCTGGGCGAGGTAAGTACTATCAACGCCATCCAGATCAATTATGCCGATCAGGATGCGGAATTTATGGGTAAATCGCTCGGCGTATTTCATCAGTATATTGTTTACTCATCATTGGATGGAAAGGTATGGAAGTCACTCATCAACAAAAGCACCAATAAAAAAGATGTGCCGCACGATTATATCGAACTAAAAACGCATGTAAAAGCGCGCTACCTAAAAATGGTAAACCTGCACATGCCTACGGGAAAATTCGCTTTGTCAGGCTTCAGGGTGTTTGGTAAGGGTGCCGATGCAAGGCCCGATACCGTTCAAAACCTCGTTGTATTACGTGGTGACAGCGAACGCCGCAACTCCTGGCTTAAATGGAAACCCAATGATAATGCTACCGGCTATACCATTTACTTTGGCATAGCAGCCGATAAACTGTACAATAACATGATGGTTTACGGCAAAAACGAGTTTTACTTTAGCGGAATGGACCGGGATCTGCCTTATTATTTCCAGATAGAAGCGTTTAATGAAAATGGAATATCAGAACGGACAAAGGTGGTTAAGGTGGAGTAATTAGGTGAGTTTCAATTTTATTTGCCCTTATGGCCTGATAGTTGTAGATTTTTCATAAACTACACCATCTATGCTAAAAACAATACCTGTATTTATAATTATCCTGTTTGCTTATTGCGGCGCAATGGCGCAGGTGGATAGTATCTTAAAAAAATCGCCGGTAAAAACTTTAACCGATGCGCAGTATAACGCTTTGTTAAAGGGCGACGATATTTACAATATGCCCCCGGTAACTGTATTAAACCATTATCCGATGCCTGATTTGGCTATTCAGTTTAAAAAGGAAGCCGATCTGAGCCCCATCCAGGTGGCTAAAATTACGGCTATAGCTAAAGAACTACATCGCAAACGGGTTGAAATGGGCGGAATAATTGTTGCCAACGAAAAGAAACTGGATGATCTGTTAAGCAAAGGAACCGATGAAGGTAGCCTTATTTTTTATGGCAACAGGTCGGGATTATACTATGGCGAGCTACGAAATGCCGTTCTGGTTGCCTGTTACAGCACCTGGAAACTGCTTGCGCCGGCGCAGATAAAAAAGCTGGAAACTTTGCAAAATCATAATTGATAAATTTGCCGTTTGATTTGTTTAATTTAGCGGCCCCAAATAAAGTGTATGAAAATAACTTTTGATTTTGAAAAGCCCCTGGCCGAGCTGATGCAGCAGATAGAGAAGGTGAAGCAGGTTGAGGATAAAAACAAGCTCGACATGTCGGCAACGGTGGCAGAACTGGAAGCCAAACTAGAGAGCACCAAAAAAGAAATTTACGGTAACCTTAACGGCTGGCAAAAAGTACAGATTTCGCGCCACCCCGAAAGGCCATATACCTTACAATATATTGAGCTGATGTGCGATGATTTTATTGAACTGCACGGCGACCGTACAGTTGGCGACGATAAAGCTATCATTGGCGGTTTTGGTACCCTTAACGGGCAAACCGTAATGTTTATCGGTCAGCAAAAAGGGCGTAACACCAAAGAGCGCCAGTACCGCAACTTTGGTATGGCAAACCCCGAGGGTTACCGCAAAGCCCTGAGGCTAATGAAAATGGCCGAAAAATTTAACAAACCCGTTGTTACTTTAATTGATACACCGGGAGCATTCCCTGGTTTAGAGGCCGAAGAACGCGGCCAAGGCGAAGCCATTGCCCGTAACCTGTTAGAGATGTCGGTACTAAAAGTGCCTATCATTTGTGTTATTATAGGCGAAGGCGCATCTGGCGGCGCATTGGGCATAGGTATTGGCGATAAAGTGATGATGCTGGATAACTCCTGGTATTCTGTAATATCGCCAGAAAACTGCTCAACCATCCTTTGGAAAACCTGGGAGAATAAAGAGCGCGCTGCCGAGGTATTGAAATTAACATCAACAGAGATGTTAAAAAACAAACTGATAGACGGCGTTATTAAAGAACCGCTTGGTGGTGCCCATCAAGATCCGGTTGCTATGGCAGCCACGCTGAAAAAGCAATTACTAAAAGATCTTAAAATACTTAAAGAAAAAGATGTTACCGAACTGGTTAACGAGCGTATCGAAAAATTCTGTTCGATGGGCGTAGTTAACGAGGGGTAATAATTTTCACTAAAAATATATTTTGGGGCGATGTTTATGAAGTTTTACTTACATACTGTAAGTGCTCGTAAACATCGCCCATAAAATTTCTGATATCGGCCACTTCAAACCCCAGGCTGGTATACATTGTCTTTGCTTTTACGTTAGTTTTGTTAACCAGCAAACCGGTAGTAAAATACCCCATAAGCGCGGCTTTTTCTGTTAACGCTTTAATGAGCTTTTTGCCAATCCCTTTTCCCTGTTGACCGGGGAACACGCTCAGACAATCAATATAATATTCACCGGCCTGCGTTTCATCCTCTACTCGCTGTTCAAAATTGTAAGTTAGCTCGAGGTGCTTAAGGAAAGGTGCTCTCAATTTATCCAGGTGCACACCATCGTAGCCTAAAATCATACCGCATATACCGGCTTCGTCTTCCCAAATCAATGCGTTTTCAAAACTGTACTGGTTGCCGGTTTGGGTAGCAAAGTGTTCAAATAATTTGCTGGCCTGGTCCGTTTGCCCGTTTACAAATTTCACGGCAAGATCGCCCATGGCCAAAATAATGAGTTCGCTAAGTTTGTGGGCGTCAGTGGGTGAGGCTTGCCTTATCATAAATTTATTGTTAACATTTATAGCTATTTGCAAATCAAGCAATCAAAAATTTCATACTATATAGATTTTATCTATTATTAAATAATCTACTATCAGGTAAATCTATCGCAGACTTTCCACCAGGTTTCCCAAAACTTTTAAGCTATGTTCTACCACATCATCAAAGGTTAAACCGAAACTGATGCGGATAAAATTGGTGAACCGGGCATCGGTACTAAATATTTGGCCGGGGGCTATGCTAATGTTTTGGGCAATGGCAAGCTGGTAAAGCTCAAAAGCGTTAATGTGCTTATCCAGCTCTACCCATAACGCGTAACCACCCTGCGGCCGGCTTATTTTGGTGCCCGGCGGAAAATAAGTGGCGATAGCCTGTGTATACCTGAGTGATTGTGTGTACAAAGCCTTACGCAAATTGCGCATGTGCAGATCATACCTGCCGGTTTCAAAAAAGTGCCCTATGGCGGCCTGCGTTGGTGTGGCCGAACTAATGGTATGCATCATTTTTATATTAATGATCTGATCTTTAAACCGGCCCGGTATACACCACCCTACCCGGTAACCCGGCGCAATAGATTTAGATACCGACGAGCATAATAACACCCAACCATCTTTATCGTAGCTTTTGCAGGTACGCGGCCGGCTTTTGCCAAAATAAATCTCGCCATAAATATCATCCTCTATCAATGGGATTTTTTTACCGGCCAGTAAGGTAACCAGTTGTTGTTTCTTTTCATCGGGCATGCAGCTGCCTACGGGGTTACTAAAATTGGTTACAAACAGGCATACTTTAATATCAACCTCGTTAATTGCCTGGGTTAAATAATCCAGGTCGATGCCCGTATCGGGTTTAACCGGAATTTCGAGCACCTTAAGATCAAGGCTCAGCATAATGTTAAATATGCCAAAATAGGTTGGGCTTTCTATAGCAATGGTATCGCCGGGACTGGTGAGCGCGCGCAGGCAAAATATCAGCGCTTCCATACATCCCTGGGTGGTTACCACATCATCCTCGGTAATATTGCCGCCCCAGTTAAAGGCGTTTTTTGCCACCTGCCGCCGCAGCGATATGTTGCCCTGCAGATTTTCGTAATTGATGTTGCCGGATGGACTTTTGCGGATAGATTCCATCATTGATTTATTGAGCTTAGCCATGGGGATCATGCCCAGCGGCGGCGATGAGCGCGACAAACGAATTACGCTATCCTCATCCATATTTTGATACACCAGGGTTATCATATCTGTAACGCTGGCCTGGGCTATTTTTTGGGTAGGTGGTTTTGCCTCGGGCGCATGGGTTAACCGGGCCGGCGAAAATTTAACGTAATAACCCGATTTTGGGCGGGCCTCTATCATGCCCATATTTTCGAGCTCTACATACGCCTTATACGATGTGCTGATGCTGATGCCCTGCTCCAGGCTTAAGGCCCGCACAGATGGCAGCTTATCGCCAGACTTTAACAGGTTTTGTTTAATCTGTTTTTCTATACGGCCGGCTATCTGCGCGTATAAAAAATCATCTTCGGCGGCGGTAAGCAATTTTTCCATTTTAAAATCTGTTATGGTCAAAATTAATAAAACTGAATCTGTTTTGCTATAGATAGATGCACTTACTTTGTATTAATTACAATGCATCAAAAAAATGGAACTTCAATTAATCAACTATCAACCGGCGTATCAGCCATACTTCGAAAAATTTAACAAAGCCTGGCTCGAAGAATTTTTTGTGGTAGAACCGCTGGACAAATGGGTGTTAGAAAACCCGGACGAAGCTATGCTAAAACAGGGCGGTAAAATTTATTTTGCAACATCGGGCGATGTTATTATTGGTACCGTTGGCCTGCGTTTTATTGAAGATGGCGTGTTTGAACTAACCAAAATGGCAGTTGATAAAGCATACCACGGCGGTGGTGCCGGTAAGTTTTTATGCCAGGCAGGCATTGATAAAGCCAGGGAAATGGGCGTAAAAAAACTTATCCTGTTCTCTAACCGGGTATTGGAAAACGCTATCCACATTTATAATAAATTGGGCTTTACAGAAATCCCTGTAGCCCCGGGCACTTATGGCCGGGCCGATATTATGATGGAAATAAATTTTTAGCGGCCTCAGGGTCCCTTTTCAAGGAGCCCCTGAGGAGACAAAACATCCCAAGTACATTTTAATCCTTTAGCATAAAAAACACCATGAAACCCACTCCACTAACCGAACTGGATATAACACAATTACGGGCCGAAACTAAAGGGACGGTAGAAAAAATACACTTTAACAACGCGGGAACATCTTTACCGCCCGATGTGGTTGTAGAAACGGTAATAAACTATTTACAAGAGGAAGCTACCCAGGGCGGCTACGAAACCGAAGATAAATACCGGGAGCAATTGGATAACACTTATCAATTGATAGCCCGCCTAATTAATGCCGATGCTGATGAAATTGCCCTTGTTGAAAATGCCAGCACTGCCTGGGGTATAGCCTTTAATGGTATAGAATTTAAACAGGGCGACGAGATCATTACCTGCGAAATGGAGTATGTAACCAACCTGCTTGGTTTTTTAAACGTACAGCAAACGCTGGGTGTAAGCCTTAAAATTATACCTAATGATGCCGATGGCAATTTCCCCCTGGCAGATTTTGAGGCCGCTATTTCGCCGCGAACCAAGCTTATCGCCATCACACATATACCCTCTACAGCCGGCGGTATGATCCCTATTGTGGAGATAGGCAAGATAGCCCGCAGGCATCAAATTTTATATTTGGTTGATGCCTGCCAAAGTGTGGGGCAAATACCCATTGATGTAAAGGAAATTGATTGCGATATGCTCTCGGTAACCGGTCGCAAATACCTGCGGGCACCCAGAGGCACCGGCTTTTTGTTTGTACGCAAAGCCATTCAGCATACGTTAAAACTGCTGTTTATGGATGGCTTTAGTGCACCAACGTTAAGTCTTGATAATTTTGAACCACGCGGAGATGCCCGTCGCTTTGAATTGTATGAGAAAAACCGCGCTATTACACTTGGTCTGGGTAAGGCGGTGGAGTACGCATTAAACATTGGGGTGGATAGGATTTGGCAACGGGTGCAATACCTGGCCAATTTTACCCGTACACAACTGGTGGCTATTGATGGCATTACCGTACATGATTTTGGAGCACAGCAATGCGGTATTGTAACTTTTTCTGTAAAAGGACTGGAGAGCGTTTTTGTAAAAAACAAACTGGCCGATAAAAATATCAATGTATCGGTAGGGAAAGCTATATCAACCCTTATTTACATGGATAAAAACCATTTAAAAGACAATGTAAGGGCATCTGTACATTATTATAATACAGAGGGAGAAATAACCATAATGTGTAATGAACTAAGCTTAATGCTAAGTTAAGATTTAAAACCGGGAGTAACGGGAGAGATGATGGCTTAATGCAGGCAGCTTTAAATGTATTTTAGCGATGTTTGATTGGGATATTAATCATGTTGAGATCGTTTTTTGATGTACAAATCTTTCTGTTCTCCCGGTTTTAAATTAGATGGGTATTCTTTGCTATAGTTTTGTTTTAAAGTGTTCAATGTCAATACAAATTAATATTTAAGTAACACTTTTGCGGCAACTTCTTAACATCAGGTTTAAATAACTATTTTTGAACCCCGATGCTGAGAAGTTTTTTTAGTTTTTGCCGATTTTTTATTTTTTGGATCATCCTGGCCATGCTTACCCGTGTGGTGTTCGAGATCTATTTCCACAATAAACTCCTAGGCACCAGTTTTCACGAAATATTACAAACGTTTCAATACGGCTTCCTGATGGATGCCTCGGTTGCTGCCTATATCAGTTCGATACCTTTACTTATTTTTTGCGCTAACTGGCTTACCAAATGGCATATTGGCGCCAGGTGGCTTCAGTTTTATGTTTACTTAGCAGTTGTTATTATTGCGGTGATAACAGTTGTTAACCTCAATATTTTTCGCGAATGGGGTACCAAGGTAAATTTCAGGGCTTTTGATGTTTTCTTTAACGCGCCATCAGAGGCCTTTGCCGCATCCAGTTCATCACCGCTGTTTTTAACCTTTGTACTGTTTGTGGCGCTGATAGCCATCGGCATCTTTTTATCAAAATACATTATCGATTTTGATTTTAAAAAGCCTGCTGCGCCAATAATCGTTAAGCCGGTGATCATCGCTTTATTACTGGGTTTAAATTTGCTCATCATTCGTGGCGGCTTACAAGTGGCGCCAATAGCGCAAAGCAATGCCTATTTCTCGCCCAAACCCATCCTCAATCAAAGTGCCCTGAATACCGAATGGAACCTGATCCAGAATGTGGTTGAAAACCTCGAGTCGCCGGGCAATCCATACGTATTTATGCCTGCAGAAAAGGCTGCGGCCATGGTTGATAGCATGTACGCGGTAAAAAAGGATAGTACTGTACATATCCTCAATACCAACCGCCCCAATGTGGTGATCTTTCAGCTGGAAAGCTTTACCGCCGATTTAATTGAATCATTAGGCGGCGAAAAAGGCGACGCCCCAAACTTTGAAGATTTTATAAAACAAGGGGTTTTGTTTGATAGCGTTTACGCCGCCAGCGACCGTACCGATAAAGGTATTGTTGCCATTATGAGCGCTTTTCCGTCGCAGGCTACGCGTACTATTATTATAGATAACGAAAAGCAGGAACGCCTGCCGGCATTATCCAGCGTTTTTGCCGATCAGGGTTACCGTACATCCTACTTTTATGGTGGCGAAAGTGAGTTTATGAACTTTAAAGCTTACCTGTTAAGTCACAAAATAACCGACCTGGTTGATAAAAAAGACTTTGAAGAAAAAGACATGAACTCTAAATGGGGCGCACATGATGATATTTTATTTAAGAGAAATATCAGCTACTTTAATAAGGTGCCGACTCCGTTTTTTAGCTATGTACAAACTTTAAGTAATCACGAGCCGTTTGAGCTACCTGTGCCGCCACACTTCCCGGGCGATGATATGGGTAACAAATTCAGGAGTACGGCTTACTATACCGATGCTAGTTTGAAAGAGTATTTTGATGCCGCAAAAAAGCAAAGCTGGTATAAAAATACCCTGTTTATTTTAGTGGCCGATCATGGGCACCGGTTACCGCTGGATAAATCGGAACCTTACGAGCCACGCAAATATCATATCCCGATACTATTTTTTGGTGATGCCATAAAACCCGAATACCGGGGTTTGCGGATAAAAAAATTAGGTAACCAAACAGACATAGCCGCCACCTTACTTGCACAATTAGGCTTGCCCCATAAACAGTTTAAATGGTCTAAAGATCTGCTAAACCCCTATACGCAGGATTTCGCATTTTTTGATTGGGATAACGGCATGGGCTTTATGCTGCCAAACCAGGCTGTAACTTATGATAATGCCGGTGGTACCATCAGCTTTATCCAAAACAAAAAACTGCCACAGGCTTATACCGATAAAACATTACTGCATGCCAAGGCATTTATGCAGCAGGTGTTTACCGATTATTTAAAATAACCGGCATCAATAGATCGCCATAAACGCCTTCAAAGCAGGCGATTGTGGTACATCTTTCCTGGTTATCAGTACAGTGGTCATGGTACCTATCTCTTTGTTCATGGCAAAGGTGTTTATCTTACGCCCGGCATAATACCGGCCGATCACATCTTCGGGCAAAATGCTGATGCCGAGGCCGGCCTCTACAAAATTGATGATCCCTTCTATTGAGTTTACTACGATACTTTTATACTGGATAATGCCCTTTGAGCCCAGCCACGATTCCAGCCTTGCCCTAAAAATACACCCCTGGTCAAACACCACAATTTTTAAGGGGATCGCGTTAATTGCATCATTAATTTTTTTAACGTGCGATGGCGCTAAAATAACCAACTGCTCGGCGTTTATTAATACCTGTTCAAGCCCGGCATTATTAACCGGTGCCGATACAAAAGCGGCATCCAACTTGTAATTCAAAACGTCGCTTATCAGGCTACCCATCATTGCCGATTTAAATTCCAGCTCTACATCCGGGTATCTATCCGCAAAGCTGTTGATGATCCCGGGAGCTTTAAGGGCCATAGTAGTTTCTATACAACCAATTTTGATATGCCCTTTAACCTGGTCGGCATTTTGGATATCCTTTTTTGCTTCGGCTATCAGGTGCCCTACCTGTTTACTGTATTGCATTAAAGTTTGGCCGGCAGCCGTTAACGCTACCTTGCGCGATGTGCGGGTAAAAAGCTCGGCACCAAACTCTTCTTCCAGGCTTTTAATGCGTGCCGTTACGTTTGATTGTACGGTAAACATGGCCTCGGCCGCTTTGGTAAAGCTACCATTGGCCGCAACAGCCTCAAATATCTTCAGATCATGCGTATTCATAAATCATAAAATATGATATTAAAAATCATTATTAATCGTTTTTAACAATCAAATATAGAGACTAATTTTGATTTAAACAAAACAGAAAAATGAGAAACATTAGCAGAGCCATATTGGTACTACTTACAGCTACAATACTGGGAGCCAGCCAATCATCAGCCTTACCTGTTAAACATTTAACAACAAAAAATCAAGTTATGGAAACTACAACAATTCACTACCGCAACATTAAAGCTAACGGACTAAATATATTTTACCGCGAAGCCGGCCCAAAAGACGCACCCGTAATTTTGCTCCTGCATGGCTATCCCACATCATCGCACATGTTCAGGAACCTGATACCCATATTGAGCGAAAAATATCATGTAATAGCACCAGACCTGCCTGGCTTCGGCTATTCCGACGCGCCAGACCATACCCAATTTGAGTACACTTTTGATAACCTCGCCCATACCATGCAGGCTTTTATTGATGAGCTGAGCTTAAAACATTTTGCACTGTATGTATTTGACTATGGCGCGCCAACAGGTTTCAGATTGGCCATGGCTAACCCCGAAAAGATAACCGGTATTATATCTCAAAATGGAAACGCCTATGTGGAAGGCTTAAGTAAAGAATGGAACCCTATTCAGCGATATTGGGAAAATGATTCGAAAGCCAACAGGGATGCTTTGCGGGATTTTGTAAAAATGAAAGTAACCTGGTTTCAATACCACGAAGGTGTAGCAGATCCATCGCTGATAGCGCCCGAAAGCTATACTTTAGATCAGCATTTTTTAGATCGCCCGGGTAATGTAGAAATTCAGTTAGATCTGATGAGAGATTACCGGACCAACGTGGCGTTATACCCAAAATTTCAGGCCTATTTCAGGCAATACAAACCAAAATTACTTGCCGTTTGGGGCAATAAAGATCCCTTCTTTTTACCAGCCGGGGCCGAAGCCTATAAACACGACAATCCAAACGCCACCGTTAAATTTTACAACACCGGCCACTTCGCTTTAGAAACCCATGCAAAAGAAATTAGTGGTGATATTTTGAATTTTATGGCGGGGTTGTAAGGGAAAGAAGGTGGTGCTAATTGCTTTAGCCATTGCTCGGCAGGAATAGCCTAAAAAAAGGCCGTCCTTGCGAGGAGGTACGACGAAGCAATCCCCGACTTACAGGGCGGATTTGCATAGCAACTCTGTAGCTCGGGGATTGCTTCGTTCCTCGATTTCTATGATCTATGCAACTAATTTTAGATAATTTTTTTCATATTTTCTATTTTGATTGACGCAGGAAAAAATTCGTTGTACAAGTTTG
>NZ_JACHCR010000032.1 GCF_014205845.1 Mucilaginibacter cryoferens | reverse complement strand
AAGGTGTTCGCTTTTGACTAACACCGTTCGGGTGTTCGGGGACGAACGCTTAATGTGAAGATAGTCAGTATGATAGGTGTTCGGAGTCTCGCTCCTGATTAAGAAATGGCAGCTTAAAGACATAAAACCATCGGTTACAGCCCGGGTTTCTCCGGTTTTAACCGGTGCAGGTAAATAAACTGGAACAAATCTTAAATACCAGTGTATTATTCGCTGATAAAAGTGGAATAAATGGCCGCTTTTACCGAAAATATAATAACAACTTTTTTAAATGCATCAGGCATAGCGCCGGTTTTTACCTTGGTTGCCGGTTGCCGAATTTGAAGATTACCCGGACGCCGATCTGCGTTTACCGGGCTTATTATAGAAGCGGATGTTTTTACGGCTTTAAGGCTCGTATCATATAAGCGAAGGCACCCCGCCGCCAATTCAATTACCCGTGTCTTCCCGGGTTTTTTTGTAATATTTTTTAAATCCTGTTTTATTGTGTAAATTGCTTGTAACCAATAGCTTATTGCCATGTTCAATTTGCCGTTCCCTACCGATAGTTTGTACAAGTTTGCGTTTATGTTTGGCTTGGTGGTTATTTTGTACTCCCTGTATTTTAACGATTCGCATTTAAATAAATTTGAGCCCCGGCAAACCTATCATGTGCTCGACTCGCTAAAGAAAGCTTACGGGGCTGATACCGATATGGTGGCTTCCAACAAGGACGACTACTCTTCCTACATGGTAGCCATGACCTCCAACTCTAAGCCGTTTACGCACGCGGAGGCACAGGAGTGGTTTAAATATTTTCAAACAGATATGCATTACGATACCACCAATATGGCTATCAAAAGCGCGTTTAAAACGTTTCTGAAATTGAGCGACAGTAGCAACACCGTATTACAAGATAAGCTCATCAGCATCTCTAAAATTGCCGACACCGTGCAGCTGCGCAAACAATTGCAGCTGGAACTAAAAAACATCAAGAACCCAACCATCTACAAAAAGATAAACGAGGCGCTGGCCAAAAATAACCAGGTGCAATTGCGCACCGGTGTTGTGGCCACGGCCAACTGGATAGAAACCAGGTTTACCACCCTCATTTTTAACGAGGCCGAAAAACTATATGGTAAGGTATCAGAAAATATGGCCGCTGTGCGCGACAGCGACAAAGCCAAAATTGATGTTTACGCCTACAAGTGGTTTGAGTATAACCTGTATTTTTACTTGCTGCTTATCACCGGCGCCTTTTTGTTTGTGTTTGGTTCTATCAGCTGGTATTTTAAAATTCAGAAACCGCAAGATCAGATCCTGAAGGCACAGCTGGCAGATGCCACCCAGAAAGGTGCAGTAAAAGAATTTAAGGCACGCAAACATTTCGAACCGCAAACTTTACCACGCCCGCAGGCGCGGAATCTGAAATAGGTTGCGGTTATGTAACCGAAGTACGGGCTCATTAGTCGAAAGTCTTAAGTTCTGAGTCAAAAAAGGGGGAAGTTTACCTCTTTTTAGCGCAGGTTTTGCGCGGCGGTGTTGAGCGATGGCAGACCTGTGCTTCGCTATAATTTCGTTAAAAGAAGCACAAGTCATCCCCCCTCAGGCAGCCACAGAAGACCTGCGCGAAATGGGGATCTCAAAAATAATCCAAGATTGCCTAAGATTGATGTTTCTATGATGTTAACGAGTATTATAAATAATTGCTAAACTTGTAAGTCTTAACAAAACTAAACCTTACATGAACATTGAAATTCCTAAAACAATTAAGGAGGCTATTGAAAGTGATAATCTAGTTATTTTTGCCGGTGCCGGCTTATCAAAGAGATTCAAATTGCCAACTTGGAGAGCTCTCGTAGAAAATATTATTGAATTTTCTGAGGGTGGTAAATATAACGGGTTTATTCCTCTGATGGAAAATAAAACTATGGACCCAATAGGAGTTTTAGAATTTTTAAATGCAGATCATACTTCCATTAGAAAATATATAAAACAAAATTTTAATATCAAAGAGGGCGATTTTTCACTACATAAAAAGCTAATTGAATTGTCAGGGAAAATTGTTACTACTAATTATGATAATGCTTTCGAAAAAGCTGACGAAACTATAGTTCCTACAATTCATAGTTCTAATTTTAATGTAAGTGAGATTAACAAAGGAAATGAAAAATTTATTTTTAAAATACATGGTTCATTTAGCGAGCCAGATTCTTGTGTGTTATTTAAGCAAGATTATGAACGTCTTTATTTAAGTGAAAACGCAGCGATAAACAAATTCAAAACCTTGTTTACGGATAAACTAATTCTTTTTATTGGTTTCAGTTTTGAGGACCCATTTGTAAATTCATTATTTACAAGTCTTGACGAAATATTTGGTAATAATAACAAACACTACATACTTTCTACTGATCCTCAGTTATTTAAGGGGTATCAATATTTGTTGCCAATTAAAATGGATTCGTATTCCGATATCGATAATATTATAGATGATTTGTTAGCCGTCAAGAAGTTTGACAAAAGAGGCAAAGAACATTTGCTATCCAGCGTCCCTACACAAAATAGATCGAGCAAGATTGCAATTTTATATCCCAATCCGTTAGATTTTTCTATTGATGAAGAGTATAAACATATTTTAAAATGTTTTGGAGATTTAGATGTAGATATTTTTACTGGTTTTTTAAATTTAAGAACACTACAGACAATTGATGATTTTGATTATTTGATCATTTTGACAAAATGTTTTAAGGGGAAATTATATATTGAAGATGATAATTTAAAAAGTCAGTTGGTATCGTTTGAGGATTTATACTCAAGTATTTTAAATGATAAAATTATAAAAGTTATTATTACTAACGAAGACTTTGAAATTTCAAAAAATACATCAATTATAAAAATTAGAACATTTAAACATTCACTAGTAAGTCGTTTTTTTTACAAGACCTTAAGAAATCATGATTTATCTTACATTGAAGAGGATATTACAATTTATTTAAATACAATTCTTCCACCTAAGATAAATAAAGGGAATCCTACCAATAATTCGCTATATGGAACTAAGTTAAATTTGGAGTTTGGGAGAAAATCTTTGCATGGAATTGTTGGAAGAATTGAAGAACAGGCTTCAATTACTAAAAGCCTTATCGCTATTACAAATTCTAATAAATTGTTGAATGTAAAAGGTTCTGGAGGGATAGGCAAAACGACTTTGATAAAGAAATGTGCCTATGAACTATACAATAGAGGCTATTTTAAATTGGGGGTTTCGTTTATCTCTTGTGAAAATGTGAAGAATTTTGTTGATTTTGAAGATCTACTCATTAATGGGTTTAATTTACTAAATATAGTAAATTTCAAGGATTACTTGACAAGCAATCTAAACAAGCAAGACATATTAATCATTCTCGATAATTTTGAAACAGTAACTAATTTAGGTAACAAAGACGATTTTAAAAAAGTCCTCTCTTTATTGGAATTTGCAACTGACTATGCAAATATTGTTTTGACATCTAGAGAAACTTTAGGATTGGAATTTGAAGAGATTTATGCATTAAGCCCACTCGTAACAGATGACGCAGTAAAGCTTTTTTTACGAGATTACGGTCCAATTACCGATGTTGACGAATTGAAGATTTTGCGAATGGATATCTTAGAGAATTTATTAAATACAAATCCATTAGCTATAAGATTGGTTACTCGTTCAAGAACAAGATTCAAATTCATATCTGAGTTGAAGGAGCAGCTTGAGCGTCACTTTTTTGAATCTACAAGTGAAAATTTTACTCAAATTTTCAAAAATGACGCAGATATTAACATAGAGAGAACAAAGTCAATCTATCAATCTATAAACTATTCTTATTTAACATTAAATCCTTTGGAGCGACTAGCGTTCGAAGTTTTACATTTGTTTCCAGATGGTATTAGTTTAACAGATTTTAAAAAATGCTTTAGTAGCTCTACATCTAGTAATCATATTACGGATAAAGAGCTTCGTATACTTAGAGATAAATCTTTGGTTGAAGATATAAATGGGACTTTGCAATTGCAGCCAATAATAAGGCGATTCGCGGAATTACAATTTAATAAGAGAGATATTTCAGTAAAGCAAAAGTATTTTAATGATGCATACTCTTATTGTTGCTTTATATTAAAATTGATTAAATATATAGGGAAGAAGAAATCCTTCTCTATGGCTCTAAAACTTCATAATTCGGTAAAAAATAATATGATGAATGTTTTGGATTATATTGAACAAATAGAAGTTTCATCCAAAACAAAGGTGCCAGAGAAATTTTATTTGTTAAATTATGTTTATTCAATTAGCTATTACATAGTAAACGAAAAACAGATTTTGGATTATCAAAACAAGCTTGAAAGGCTAAAGAGGTATTTTTCGGAGATAGAGGACGCTGAGACATTAATAAGTGTGTTAGATTTAGGTAAAACATATTTCCACACAGATTTCGATATTGTATACAAAAAATTTGTCGAAATTATGCCTCCCAGTGAGATTGAGAAGAGAAGCTTTGAAAAGGAAAATCCAAATTTGAATAAGTACTATGATTATATATCATCTATTCATAGTATGGAAGGACATACAATTAAGTATGTAAATTCATTTATTCTAAATGACTTAAATACTAATACAGATTTGCAAAATGATTTCTTTTACTTAGGGATTCCAGATACAAGTAAGATAAGAGAACCAAATTTTTACATGTTTGAAAACGATTTTAGGTTTAATTTGAATGATGTCAATGAGTTGGAAAACTACATTAGAAATCTTTTTTCTGATGAACATTTGGAGATAATGCAGTGCACTTACACACTGTCGAAAATTAAGCCTTTGGAAGTTAAAAGAATACAAAAGCTTGTTATAACTAATCCGTATACTGCTGGCCTACAGCAATTGATGTTTGCTTTTCAAGATGCTGACATAGTATCTAAAAAACAGCATTTTATATCTGCGTTGGGCTTACTGTTTCATATAAAATATTACTACCTCGAAGCATTGTATTTTTACTGTTTGTTCTTAAAGGAAAATAATATCGAGGAGTTTTTAGACAGACTTCAAGAGGGTTTAGACTTAAGTGCTGCATACTATTATCAATATCTGAATTATAAATTTGAAAATCTAAAAATTGATGAGTTTAAGGGGTATGAATGCAATTTTGATTTCTATCCAATTAAGTTAAAAGAATACATTAAAAAACATGATTCAGAATGGGCATTGACTTATAGCCAAGAACCTACATTCTGAGGGAGCTAACTAAATGGCAGATGTTACTATAGTTATTTGCTTAACAATGTGCTCTCCCCCCGCGTTAGTGATGGCAGTGAATACTGGCCTTCGCGCCTAAGGCCTGTAGGCGTATAAACGTACAGCACGGGCCGAAGGCAACGCCATTATGGGGAGTCAAGAGGTTAGCATCAAGAATTAAGATAAGCGCAATAGTGGGCTTAAATTATCTGGTAACCTACAGCTTGCTGCTGTTAGCGCCCTTTTCCAAGTCCAAAGTCTTCTTTTTAGTGTAGGTCTTGTACGCCGATGTTGAGCGATGGCAGACCTGTGCTTTGCTATATGTTTCGTTAAAAGAGTCGCAAATCCCCCTCCCTTAGGCACCCACACAGGCGCTAAACGGGGACTCTACTCATTGCGCAAACTTTTTGCTGGATTGGCCAACGCGGCTTTGATGGCAGTATAGCCTACCGTTGCCCATGCGATCAGGATTGAGCCTATAATGGTTACGGCAAACAGCTCGGGACCCAAATTGATCCGGTAGGCATATTGTTTTAACCAATTATGCATAAAACACCATGCAACCGGTGCCGCGAATAGAAACGAGATACCAATTAGCAATGTAAACTCCCGTGATAGAAGGATCAGTATCGCGCTGAGGGGTGCACCAAGAACTTTTCGTACGCCAATCTCCTTTTTCCGCTGCACCGCCATAAATGTTATCAATCCATACAAACCCAAACAGGATATAAATATTGCAACGCTTGCAAACAATTTGTAGAGCTCCGATAGTTGAGTTTCCTGCCGGTAATAAGCGGCGACGTCTTGGTCAAGGAAACTGTTTGTGAACGCGAAATCTGGATAATGTTTATCCCACAGTTTTTGCATGGCAATGATTGCAGGCTTGGCCTGTAATAAATTAAGTTTTACGCTAACCATGCCATAGCTCTCTTTACTGGTCGACATTACCACGGGGACAATGCTGTCGCGCAGCGAGGCAATATGAAAGTCTTTCACAACGCCCACGATCTGTCGATTAAAGCCATTCACGATAATCCTGCTCCCTAGGGCTCGCTGAGGGTCTCGGTAACCCAGTTTACGAATAACATTTTCGCTCACAACAAATTCGCGGGTCGAATCTGAGTCGTAATAGGGGCGGCCCGCAATAAACTGCAAATGAAACAGGTTAAAGAAGCCTGTATCGTTCAGCTTATACGCGGTGATCATATTGGGCACTTTACCTACATTATCAGGTGTTCGCAATTCTCTGAGCCACCGTTCGCTGATCGGGGCACCCATACCGAAACTCACTTTTTCGATACCGGGTATTTTCATTAATTCATCGCGCAATACAGTCTGGCTTGCAATACCAACGCTATCCCGCGGAAGCTGGGCAGTTAAGATGGCTTCCCTGTTAAAACCCATATCAGCGGTATTAACGTAGCTCATTTGGGAAACCATTACTATTGTAACAATGATAAGTGCCTGTGCTGTAAAAAACTGAAAAATAACCAGACCACGCCGCAGCGAAATACCGCCCTGTTGTGCAGACAGTGTACTTTTTAATACCCGAACCGGGTTAAAGCCGGATAGCAGGAAAGCAGGGTAAAACCCGGCTAAAAGAGTTACCGCTACCAACGCAGACCCAAGGAAGAAGATCATATTACCCTCATACAAGGCTGAGACAGTAAGGTGGATATCAAGTAGGTTGTTGATGGCCGGTATAATAATCATCACAGCAGCCAGGGCGATGAAAAATGCAAAACAGCTGATAAGCGCTGCTTCACCCAGGAATTGAAGGATCAGTTGGCGGCGGCTACTGCCCAATACTTTGCGTACCCCAACTTCCCGTGCGCGGTTTACGGATTGTGCTGTACTAAGATTGATAAAATTTACACAGGCCACTACCAATAGGAAAATACCGATGGTACTGAGCACAATGATAAGGTTTTCGCTAAAAACGCGGCCATCGAACGTTCCGTAACGTGCATCAAAGTGCATTTCATTTAAGGGCTGTATGGATAGATAATAATATGGATTGACAGGTTTGATATACCGATCAGCGTACTCCTTAAGCTCACCTTTGAACTGTGCAGGTGAATCGCTTTCGTTCAATTGAACAAAGCAGTAATTGTCTTCTTCAATATAGCCCCAGTCGTTCATGAGCTTTTTCAGTTCGGCATAATTTTGATGTGTAGCGTATGACAATACCGCTTTAATCGGGAAATCGGTATTTGCAGGCAAATCTTTTAAAATGCCACAAACCTTTACTGTTACGCCATCCATCCTCAATATTTTTCCTGTAGCCTTTTGCCAATGGCCGAAATACTTATCTCCCAAGCTCTGCGTTAATAAAACGTTCCCTGGCATTTTAAGTGAGTTTCGATATTCACCTGCCACTATTGAAAAACTGAACATGTCAAAAAATTGCGGCTCGGCGAAAAATATTCCGTGTACTTCTCTAAATCTTTTTGCAGCGCCATTTCCATTATCGCTTATAATAACTTGTACAAAGTCATCAGGTACAATAGCTCCGGCATTGGCTAATTGCGGAAAATTGCTCCTCAAACTTGGGGCAACAGGGAACGGCATCCCCGTGCGGTAGTCTTCATGTGCCGCATTACGCGCCACACGTATTACCCTAAATAACTTTTTTTTGTGAACATGAAACTGATCAAAGCCTTGTTCATAACGAACCACAAGAAAAATTAGAAGGAATGCAGCAAACCCCACGGCGAGGCCAGCAACATTTATTACTGACGAAGTTTTGTGGCGAATAATATTGCGCCACGCGATTTTTAAATAATTGCGAAACATAGTATCACGGTTGATTTTTTCATGAGACCATTTAAATGTGGTTTCATGGTGCAAAACTACCGGCCTGTTTCCCTGCAAACGTTCCATTTTAGAAAATGGTCGCTCTTTTTTGAGTTCATTCTTATATTCTGCCGGGCTTTTTCCAGTTATTTCTTTAAAAGTGCGGTTAAAAGTTGTTTTGGAATTGAAGCCCGATTCATAAGCTATACCCAACAGCGTAATATGATTATAAGCCGGGTTCAGCATTTTAGCTACCACATCCCGGATGCGGTATTCGTTGATCAGGTCACTGAAGTTTTTTTTGAGCCCACCATTGATGATCCGGGATAATTCATGGGCGGGTATATCCAGTTGCTCAGCCAAAGTACCGACACTTAAATCCGGGTCCTGATACAGCAGGCTGGCCTCAATTTTTTTCTTGAGCCAGTTACCTTTTTGTTTCAAAGCTGTTGAGGCTGATGGTTTAGGAAATAATGGAGCCCCCCCGGTTGCGTCGGTTTCGGGTCTGAAAAACACTACTACGCTCATCCGGATAACCATCAATCCGAAAAGTAAATTGAGTGGGTAATAAACATAGCGATCTAACGCGAAATGAAAACCAAAATAATCAATTACAATGAGCGGTATCCATAAAAATAACACCAGGCCTAAACTTGCCAGTTGTTGATTCAACCAGCGCCATTCATACCGATGACGATCACCTTCTTTAAATTTCTGACTAGCATAAAACCGTTCTATCAGCCGATGAGATAGATAAAGGTAAGTGCCGACCGATATGAACGTCAAGGGTTTTAATATAAACGCAATTCCTGGTAACCAAAAAGCCTGTACCAAAAGAACGGGGCAGAAATGCAACAGATCCGCCAGATGGAAATGTAGTGTGTGCCAGATAGCTTTCCGTACGTAAAAATAGATCAGCGGCCCAAAAGCCAGTGTAAATTGCGGCAGCAGTTTCCCTTGCTCAATATCAGCACCCAGTATTCCGGCTATCCAAAAGACCAGCACAAACAGGGCCGCGGCGAGAAATCGGTTAGCCGGACGATTGGCGCTTTTGACAAACCATAGCTGTATGGCAAAAGTGAGCCCAACGAACAGTACTCCCTCCAGCGCGCCGTTATACAAGTTGATATGGAACATATATAAACTCAAGATATAAGAAGGTTTAAATAGATGTGTAATTTAATAAGACATTGCTTATTTCTTTAATTTTCTTCAATTATCATCGCTCGTTATAAGGGGTGTTTTATCGTCTCCCTTTTTTAGCGCGCCCGTGTTAGGCGATGGCAGATTTGTGCTTCGCTACCTATTTCGTTAAAAGCGTCACAAGTCGCCCTCCCGGCAAGCAGTTGCATAACCCAACGGGGAGCGAAAATAGAAGAGCCCACGGTACTGACAAAGTAGTGTCAGCACGCAGACGGCTGGAGTTTAGTAAATTTGTGTTGGCAGAGCAGGTCGGCTACTTCCCATCGGGTCTGCGCTTCGCTGCTACACCCCCTCCAATTTACAGTGCATAGCCTATTAAGCCAATTTTTTCATCCCCACTATGTAACAAAGTTGGAGAGCGGGGGATACCGGCGAAGCCTGGTCGGGGTGAGTCTTCGCCGCTATGCAACCCACAACACAAACCTCAAAAAACATGTCGCACAACTTCAACATTCAATTCACCGAAAAACGCAAACCGGTCAACGCCGGGCAACCTACTGCCGATCAGCTGGCTTTCGACCATGTAGAGGCCGATGAGTATAACCCCAACAGCTTGTTCCATATTTACAAGGCTAACCAATGGATGACTATGGAACGTGAGGCCGATACGCCGCAAATGTTGTTCGGCCGGTTTTGGCTGCAGGGCGAACTATGCATTTTGTTTGCCGATACCAATATGGGCAAAAGTATTTTAGCCGTGCAGCTGGGCGAAAGCATTGCCCGGGGTAAGGCTATTACCGGTTTCGGGCCCGATGCCCCGGCCACTCCCGTGTTGTATATTGATTTTGAGCTGGCCGGCAAACAGTTTGAGCAGCGTTATACCGATGGGCAGGACACCTACAAGTTTGATGATAATTTTTTGCGGGGCGAGTACAACCAGCTGTACAAACATTACAGCGCCACCACCGGCTTTAACGATGAGGTAATTGAGGCGCTTACCCGCGGCATTAAAACTACCGGCGCTACGGTGCTTATTATTGATAATATTACCTGTATGCGTAAGGGTACCGAGCGGGCAAACGAGGCGTTGCCGCTAATGAAGCAGCTTAAATACTTAAAAAGCCGCCATGGCTTAAGCATTTTGGTGCTGGCGCATACGCCCAAGCGCAACCCGGCATTGCCTATTAGTCGTAACGATTTACAGGGCAGCAAAATGCTCATCAACTTTGCCGATAGCGCCTTTGCCATCGGCGAAAGCTGCAAATGGCCGGGCTACCGTTACCTTAAACAAATAAAACAGCGCAGCACCGAAGAAACCTACGGAGCCGCAAACGTTTGCCAGTGCAAGCTGGAACGCCGTGACAGTTTTCTGCAATTTAAATTTGATGGCAACTGCCACGAGCTTGACCACCTGCTCACCAACGCCCAGCAACAGCGCGACCGCCAGGCCCAGCAGGTTGCCCAGCTGCATGCCGAGGGCCTTAGTCAGCGCCAGATAGCCGGCCGGCTAAAGCTGGGTTTGGCAACGGTGAATAAGATGGTGAATTGGAGGGAGGGGTAGATGTGCAGATTTCAGATTATAGATGTGCAGATGATGTTTGGATGGGCCTTGTGGCTACTACTCACCCTGGCTTCGCTTCGCTTGCCATCCCTCTCTCCGGCTTTCGCCGCATAGCGGGAGTTGAAAAGTTTGTTTTTTGATTTAGATTTTTCGGGTTGTATATCTTCACCATTCAAACCCCTCTATGCGGCGAAAGGTGAGCGTTGCACAACTCGCTGTTATCAGAATCAGCGTCTTTTCCACCCGCGGTCTGTGAAGACACCATAGCCGTTAACTTAAGAAAAATTTAGCCTTAGGCTTCTTAAAATCCCCTCTTGAGAGGGGGCGCGGTAGCAAAGAGCGTGAGCAGGGGTGTGTTATACAAGCGATAGGCCGCACGCAGAATGACACACCCCTCCACCCCTCTCAAGAGGGGAATCACACATTCCCCTGCTTTTTGAAGCGTTTTGCTCTTAAGTTAACGGCTATGGTGTCTTCACAGACCGCAATTCCGAATGCTCCACGTTTAGGGTGGGTAAACCAGCGCTATATTCGGGAAGATGCCTGTGAGGACACAGGCATCGGAAAAAAAGTCCTTAGTTGTGCAACGCTCACCTAAAGCCGGAGGGTGCCGTCCGCCTTTGGCGGATTGGCGGGTGAGTCTTCTGCTGCGTTCCTCACCACCTATTTATATATGTAATCTCAATGTCATAAATAATCCTACAAAATACACCCCGGGCAAAATACCCCATAAACTAATAATTAATCCGGCGGGTTATCAATATTCTTAGTTAGAGTACGCCTGTTCATTTTGTTCATCAACTTAAAAGTTATGCCAATCAAATTTTACATCATAAGCAAATGAGGGTATTTTGGGCCTGCCATGGCCTGTTAATGAGGATAATATCCACCAAGGCTAAGGTTAAAGATATTTCGTTAGTTGCTATGTTTATTAACCGGCGAAAGCCAATTAACTGTATCAATTGATTAAATGAAAAAGAAATTAACTTTGCTAAGTCTGCTGCTGGTATGCGCGCTGCCCATTTTTGCGCAGAATATTTTTACCGCCATTCAGGAAAATGATGTCCCCGGTGTTAAGTTTTTACTAAACCAGGGCGTAAACCTTAACGCCAAAAACAGCGACGGCAGCACAGCCCTTATTTACGCGGTAAAAAGTAACCAGGAAAAATTTGTAAACCTGATACTACAGGCCGACGTTAAGGTTGACGCCAAAGATGCCGACGGCAACACCGCGCTGATGGTAGCCTGCAAACAAGGCAACATCAACATCGTTAACCTGTTACTGCACTACTACCCTAACCTGGATGCACGCAACACCACCGGCGCTACCGCCCTTATAGCCGCTGTAAATGCCGGTAACACCAGCGCCGTAAAAAGCTTGTTGGAGCACGGTGCCAGCACCAAAATTAAAGACAAACAACACAAAACCGCTGCCGACTATGCCAAAGACGGCAACAACCAGCAAATAGTATCGCTGCTTGGCAACACCTACCCTGTAACCGCAAGCATTAAACCCGCCGGCGCCTACGTGCCTTTCCAGTAAACAAACGCGCTTACCCCTATAAAATAAATCAACACTACTCCCCCCGAATAAAAATATTGCAGCCTTAAAGCATACAGACAAACGTTTGTATGTTTTAAGGCTTTTGGCTTTTAACCGGGTTTTATTTTCTCTATATACTGCCACCCGCCCAAACGCGGGCATACGCAATTATGCGTCTCTACAATTTTTTTATCCTTGCTCCTTAATCCAACAATCCTTGCTCCCCACAATGGCGTTGCCTTCGGCCCGGGCTATCCGCTCATACTGCGCAGGCCTTAAGCACAGGCCGGTATCCGCTACTATCCCTAACGCAGAGAAACTTGTCCGAGTCGTAATTGCGCGTCCGCGCTGCTTCGTTTTCTGGCTTATTTTACCCCGGGGTATTGCTTGAAAAGCTTCGCGCACGCTGATAGATTGTATAAAAAACTTAGAGGCTGGTTAAATTAAAAACAGATCGTCATAGCGAGTGACAACCAGCTCGATTGGAAAAAAACATTGATGACATCCTAAAAAAGGCCGTCCTTGCGAGTGACAACCGGGGGTAACCCAGAAAAAACAGTAATGACATCTTAAAAAAAGGCCGTCCTTGCGAGGAGGTACGACGAAGCAATCCCCTACTTACAGGGCGGATTTGCACAGCAACTCTGTAAGTAGGGGATTGCTTCGTACCTCGCAATGACGGCGACGATGGTGTTGTGCTTGAAAAAATACACACTGATAATCAATACTTTAAAAGCATGTCATTATAAGGAGGTACGACGAAGCAATCCCCTACTTACAGGGCGGATTTGCACAGCTACTCTGTAGGTCGGGGATTGCTTAGTGCCTCGCAATGACGGTGGTGAGGGGTTTGTGTTTTAAAAATACATACTGAAAATCAATACTTTATAACCATGTCATTATAAGGAGGTACGACGAAGCAATCCCCAAAATACAGGGCAAATTTGCACAGCTACTCTGTAAATCGAGGATTGCTTCGTGCCTCGCAATGACGGTGGCGAGGGTGTTGTGTTTAAAAAAAAGCATACTGATAATCAATACTTTAAAAAGGTGTCATTATAAGTGTATTAATCGGGTTTAGGTTGCCTTGGTTTAGCCGCTATCGCCTATATTGGCAATCTAAAATAAACCTATATGGATAATGCCTCCCAAATCGCCATGCAACAAGTGGTTCAAAAACAATTGGATGCCTACAACGCCCGCGATATTGATCTGTTTATGACCTATTGGGCCGACGATGCGCAATACTATCTTTTCCCCGATACGTTGCTGGCCACGGGTGCGGCGGCCATTCGCGAAAGGCATATCGTGCGGTTTGAAGAACCCGATTTGTTTGGGAAGCTAACCAGTCGTACCGTGCTTGGCAACAGGGTTGTGGATGTAGAAGTGGTTTCGCGCACTTTCCCCAACGGACCAGGCCATATCGACGCGGTTTGTATTTACGAACTGGCAAACGATAAAATAACCAAAGCCTGGTTTGTGATGGGCGAACCTGTTTTGCAGCAGGGGTAAAGTTGCTTATCGCACCTTGTTCCCTATGATGTGTTAAAGAAACGCCTGGCATGCTTGGTACCTACCCATGATACCTCAAAAAACGGTTGTCATTCTGGAGGGACGAAGAATCTATTATCCGCTATGCTTCTTCGCCCTGTATAGTAGGCGAATAGATCCTTTGTAGTTATCCGTAACAAGTTGAGGTTTACACAAGTATTCAGTTGAACGCCGGCTAAGACTCACCCGGCCGACGCTACGCTGGGCCACCCTCTCTTCACCTGCGGTGGAAAGAGGGTGTTGTATATGTAATTTATTATTAATCAATGATTTGTATATTTTAATTTTCAATTCCCTCTTTCCGGCGAAGCCGAAGAGAGGGTGGCGGGCGTAGCCTCGCCGGGTGAGTCTTCGCCGCCATGGAGTGTCTGTCATTCTCCCCTTCATCCCCCCCCCTGTTTTTACCAATCAGCATTGTAAAGCTTGAATAACGCAACCACCTTATTTTTACCACCCACAAAAGAAAAGACCCGCCGCATTTGCCGGCAGGTCTTGGTTAATATAAAACAGTTAATAGTTAATAAGTTCTTGATTGGGTTGTTACTGTATGGTAATTATCTTGTACAGTATCCAGTTGTTGGTTTCGTAAACACGCTTGTAATTTACACCGCTGTTTACTATGCGTATAAGCGGTATATACCTGTTGTTGAGTTGTGTATAGCCCGTAAACGGATTTTTGGCTGTGGCTATCATAACATAATCATCGTAATGATAGGGCGTTTCAATAGCGCTCAAAAACATATCCTGGTAGGGCAGGGTTAAGCGTTTGATGTTGTTGGTAAAGGCGGCTACCGGGTAGGCTACGGCATCGTCCATCAATACATGCGCGTTGGATGGCAGGCTGTTAATATATTCGGCCATTTCCATGCTCTCGTTCTGATCGGGATTGCGCTCGCCTTTTACCAGGGTTGTTATAAAGGCCTTTTCATCGTGAATAAGCGAGTTGGCTAAAAAAATGTAGCCTGTATACAACTGCGCCAATACCGTAACCAGCACTATTATTTTAAAAATCTTTTGGTTTTTAACGGTTTGTGCCTTAAATATTAAACAAAGCAGGGCCAGTATTAAAAAAATAAGGTAATACTCATAGGTAAGGTACAGCTTATCGTACTTCATGTGCAAAAACTCGATGAAGGCGAAAGGCGTTAATACGGTTAAAGCCTGGTAAGTACTTTCGCGAAAAAGGTATATAGCCACTAAAATAAGCGGGCAAAAATAAATAACCTTGGCCGATACCAGTACCGATAGCTCTGGCAACTGGTAGTTGGTGGCGGCGGTGGTCATATCATAATTAAGCTTATCAACCAGTACATTCCAGGTGGCGTAGGGGCTTTCTATAAAATAGTTAAGATCGCTGGCATGGGTTAAGTTAAGCAGCTTATAGCAAATAATAGATGCTATGGGCAATATAAACAGGATGATATAAATAGCAAATGTTTTGCTTACAAGCTTACGGCGCAGCGATGGGCTGTTAAAGCTTAAAAACAAACGGAAAATGGATTCTTTTTCGCCCAGGTTTAAGCTTTGCAGCGTAATAACCAATACCAGCGGGATAAAGAAAAGGCAAAGCCATACAAATTTATAATCGCAAAATATAAGCGTAACCAGCGAGATACTGGCCAGCGATACATGAAACGTAGTGTTTGACCGGTAGAATTTTAGCAGGTTAAAAAAGAACAGGAAAAAGAAGATAAGCACCAGGTAAATAGCCTTGCCCGATGTGGCCGCGTACAAAATACCCGGGTGCAAAAAAAACAGGATAACCACTACACCCAGGTAAAAATCGTCGTTTTTAACACGGGTGCTAAGCGCGGTGCCTATAATATAAAAGAAAGCGGCGGTGCCCAGGGCCGATGCTATAAGTGGAGCCCAGAAGGTATTGATAGAACTAAAAATAATAGAGCAATAAAAAGGTAAAAGCGGCGCGGTAAGCCCCATTACCTTTATGCGGTTGCCAAGACCTTCAAAAATGATTTTGGTTTTTTCTATATAAAAAATGCTCTCCTGGTTATAGTAACCCAAATGGTTTATGTAAATGCCCACCGCCAAATAGTAAATGGCAAGCACTACGGTTATAATAAACAGGTATTGATTTTTAGAGATACTCATTTTTATTTAACAACGTTTGTGGGGTTATTAACTTTACTTAAACCATGATTGGTTTTTTCCCAATAAAACGGATTGGTTATTAACTGGTATAAGCCCATATAAGCCGCTGCCGAGTGCATTAACCAGTAAACCGGGTTGGCAATGGCAAACAATATCAGCTCAAAGTAACGGCGTTTAAATACCGCCATCATGTTTACGTATATCATCAGGATGTTGCCCACCATCAGGTTAAATATGGCCATAAACAAAACCCAATCCGGAAACAGCGTGCGGATGGTCGAAAAATCAAACACCAGGTAGCTTATAAATATGGCCAGCAACAGCGGGTAAACCAAAAACGTGGCCGATGTAGCGCCGATAAAAAAGTTAAACCCCAGGAAACCTTTAAACCCAATTTTTCTGATGAGTTCTGCAGGGTTACGCATGTGTACCAGGTAGGTTTGCATATACCCCTTTATCCAACGCGAACGCTGGCGAATCCAGTTGATGGGCTCGTTATTGGCTTCCTCGTAGGTGGTAGAGTTGATGATGGCCACTTTGTAACCTTTGGCGTAAGCGCGTACACCAAGGTCGGCATCTTCGGTTACGTTAAAAGGGTCCCAGGCGCCAAGTTCAACCAGGGCATCCATTTTAAAGTGGTTGCTGGTACCGCCCAGCGGAATAGGGATATCAAGCGTATCGAGGCCGGGCAGCATATAATCAAACCAGTACGAGTACTCCAGGGTAAACATACGGGTCAGAAAGTTCTCGTTACGGTTAAAGTAGTTGAGTGCGCTTTGGATACAAATGTAATGGGCCGGCAGCTTGGTAAACAGGGCCACCACTTTTTTAAGCTGATCTGTATCCGGGATGTCTTCGGCATCGTAAATGGTTAAAAACGTTCCCCTCGAAAAATGCAGACCGTAGTTACATGCCTTCGGCTTGGTTTTGGGCATATGAAAAGGCACCACAATTACCTCAAAAACTGCCGGGAAATCGAGGTTTTGTACCGCTTTTAATGTTTTATCATCATCTTCTTCAATCAGCAGCTTTATATCCAGCATTTCGCGCGGATAATCGATACTTTGTAAGTTCCAGATGAGTTTTTTGATCAGTTTATCTTCTTTGTAAACCGGCAGCAGTATAGTGTATGGCGGCAGTTCGTCATCAATAACATTGCGTACTTCTTCTTTGGTAACAGCCTGGTGCAGCTCGAACCGCGACCCCACCAACGCCAAAAACAACTTAAATATAATAGCTATCAGGAAAAACATACTGATAACCACGTTAATAATAATGGATGTGTTTTTAAAGTTTAAAACCATACCCACCGCTATTATACCCAGCAAACTAAATATAAAAATAAGCTGCGGCATAGTAAAGGTAGTAGATGCCGAGCTTTTTGGATCGCGGCGCATAAGCTCATATACCGATGCTTTTACATATTTTTCGCCCAGCAGTTTGTGGCTTAGCCAGGTAATATCCAAATCGTAGGCTATGATGATATCGGGCTCCATATCATAGGTAAACCTTATAAAATCGAGAAACAGCTGGTTGCTGGGGTCGGTCATGAGGGTTACCACCCGGTTATTTTCTATCCGGAGTGGGAGGGCTACATGATCGTTGGCAAACTTTAGTTCAACTTGTTTTAGCACTTCGGGATCAAATGCCTCTTCCCTTATCTGAGCAAAATGATAACCGGCGTTGCTTAATGAGCGTTCGTAGTTTTTGCGGGAGATGTAGCCGAAGTTAAGTGCGATCTTGGCATATGACATCCCTGACCTCTCCGAAAAATTTTTAATTTTTACCTGATCGCCTGGTGATATAAAACCATCATTAACCAAAAGTTCAGGAATTGAAATACTCATTATATATAGTATAAGTTACTTTGTTAGTTAGTAGCAGGTATCAAGTAATTAGTATCAGGTAGTTAGTGTTAAGCAGCTGGAGCCGTTTTAAAAATCTTGCTACTAATTACTTGATACTAAATGTGCTACTTGATACTAAAAAAACTTAATCATTAAACATATCCTGCGACCGCTGAACTCTCGAACGTACGTAAAGGAAGGATAGTAATATCAATATCAGTATGCCTAACAGTATATACAGGTTGTAGCTATCCCAAAAACGGGTAAGACCACTTTTGGTATCAATGTACTCCAGGTTCTCGCTCGATTTGTTGATGTTGAACAGGTATTTATTGGAGTTAACATCAGAGATACAAACGTTGCTTGATAGTGTTGAAAGCTGCTCGGTAATTGATTTCGATGCGGCTAAAAACGCTTCGGCAATGTGGGTTCCGGTTGCGGTAAGTACCAGGGTGGCGTTATTGCTACGCCCGTAAAATATCTGGGCCAAACCATTTGATACCGTATCTGATAATGAATAAACCGGCGTATTGTTATCGGTATTATAAAGTCTGAAATCCCTGTCGAAATGAATCGGCGCATCCTTAAATTCGCCCAGTAGAGGGTCGTTTTTAGATAAAAGCGCTATGATGTTATACTTCTTAAGATCTGTTGCCGGAATTTCGTTGGAGTAAACAAACTCGGGGAAATTATTGGCGTTGATGTTGTTGTTTAACTCATAAATGATCTCGCCCATGGCACCGGCAGCGTATTTGGCATACTCTTTAGTAACTACTATACGGGTGGTACCGTTGTTAAATGCCTCAGGATATTGATAAAAGCTCAGGTCGCTGGTTACAAAAGGATTTTTTGATTCCAGGTACGATTTATCTACATCAACCTCGGCAAAAAAATTGGTGAAACTATCTTTGCAATGGCCGCTGGTTGGGTAAAACCTAAATTCGGCCTCCAGAGTATTGTATTTATGATGTTGGTAACGGTTAATGGTAATGGCCGTATTTAGTTTACCGGTAGCATCCAGTTTCTCGCTGCTTATCAGCAAACCGTTAAGGTATATGTTAAAGAAACCACGGTCGCCGGCATTTAAGGCGCTGTAGTTGGCTACAAACCTAATTTCTACCTCTTTTGGTGTAAAGCTGAAGTCGCTGTTTTTAAAGGAGTACGAGCTTTTTAACGAGCCAATACCCGATAAAAAGTCGCTTACGCCGCCAACCTGTTTCAACGATAGTTTTGACCGGTTCTCGTCAATAGTTTTTGAGAAGGTGTTTTGCGCCTTTTCAATTAACAGATAATCGCCATAGGTTGAATTTAGAATGTTCATATTACCTAAAGTGGTAATCGCTTTTTCGTAACCGGTATCATCGCCGCCTGTTATAAATAATATTTCTTTTACAACGTTTTCCTGTGTAGCAGTTTTAACCGGCATCAACATGCCATTGGTTTCAACCATGCGGATGTTGGTATCTGTAACCAGGCTAATAGATTTGTGCAGGTAAAATAAACCTTGCCCACTTTGCGGCGTAATTTTAACCAGGTCGCGCGTTTCGGTATTTAGCGAGCCTATGTTGCCAACCTTAATGTAGTTTCTTACGCTATCTGGTAAATGCGCCTCATCAAACACCATGATATCCCTGGTTTGTGTTTTTTTCAACCTGGAGTAAGCCCATGCTACTGCTTTTAAATCGTGCAGCGATGGATTAGACGGGTAAACAATGGCTCTTTTAGAATCAAAACAATTGCTGATGTTTACGTTATCGAAGAAATTTTTGCTGCTGCGTAAAAGCGATAGGTAAGAGTAGTTTTTAATTTTTAACCACATCGCCGGGTTATCAAGGTCCTTACACTCATCATCGGTGATGGTAAGTAAGGTTTTGATCTGTATTTTCAAAAACTTATCGTTTGAAAGATCGGCCCGGGTTAGGTTAAGGGTTAGTTTCTGGATAGAATCCTTTGTCATCCGGCCGCTATAGGCAGGCTTGTTATTTATTACAACGTTAATAAACGAATGCTCTTTTATTAGCGCTTGTGATGGCTCAAAATATAAAACCACTTTGCTACCGTTCATTTCGGTAAGCGGTGTGATCTTAAAATAAAATGAGTTGGCACCGCTCATGCCATATATTATATCATCATCATGGCCCAGCGATTTAAAGGTTACAAAGTTTTGTGCTTTCGACGCCGTACTAATAAGAAATACAAAGGCTAAGAGGGAAAAAAATTTATTCATCTGGTTGTAAATAATTAATTTATAACGTAAAATTCTACTCTGAAATAGTTACCGTTGTCATCGCTGCGGTATGATAGCTCGCCGCCCATTTCCTGGGTCATTAGCTTGGCAATAGATAAACCAAGTCCTAAACGGCTTTCGGTAACGCCCGATGTATCATTCAGGGTTTTTAGTTTGTTAAACATCATATCCAATTCGCCCTGGCCAATGGCAATGCCTTCGTCAATAATTTCGAAAACAAAGTGCTGGCGCTGAAGGCTGGTAATAACCTTTATGGTATTATTGGTTTGTGAAAATTTTATGGCATTTGATAGCAGGTTTTGAAATACCTGGCCGGTAAACACCCTGTCGAGCTTTACATTAAGCGGCAATTTTAATACATTATCAACCAGGTGGATGTTTTTCATCTGCGCGGTTTCATACAAGCCTTTAAATACATGCATCACCTCAACATTAATATCGAAGATCTCCATGTTAAACGTCATCTCTGCCGATTCAATCTCCTTCACGTCCATCAGTTTGTTAAGCATGTACTGCATCTTATCGGCCGATTCTGTGATGTACCCAACAAACTCTTTCTGATCGTTACTTAAGCGGTAATCCTCTTCCTTGATCATGTTATTGCTCATCACTATAGATCCGATGAGGTTTTTAAGATCGTGGCCTGCAATGTTTATAAAGCTGTTCTTTTGCCCGTCCAGCTTGCGCAGTTGCTCGTACTGCATATCAATAAGGTTATTTTTCTCATTGATAGCCGTGTTTTGCTGTTTAAGTTGCTCGTTTGATTTTTCGATCAATATCAGCGAACGCACTTCGCGCTGCATTACTTTATAGCGGGTATTAGGTATAAGGCACGATATGGCCGATATGATAAAAAATAACTGCCCGCCATTGTTAATTACAACATCCAGGTTATACTCGCGCTGCATGTTAAAGAAAATAGCAAGCAGTAAAAGAGATATTAAAAATTGTATAATAGAGTTTACAGGCTCCCAAAATACCTGAAGGTTAAAAAACAAAACAAGGGTTGCAAAAAGCGAATAGTAAATATTAAGGCTTTGAACAGCTACTATATTGCAAAGCAAGGCCGACGTTACCGATAGCAAAAGCATAGCTACATGAAGCAGCACGCGGTAATCGTATTTTTTGTACTGTATATAACTGTGCAGCCCGTAAATTATTAAACAGGTAATGATGCGTACAATAACCAACTGAATCCAGATATCCTGCGTGTAAATGTAGTCAACAATGGAAAAAAGAGGGTACAGAAAAATAATTGTAAAAACAATATTATTGGTTTGGAACCACGCTTTTTTTGAGGTCTCTTTTATTAATTCTTCTTTTGTAATTTGAACAAACATTATTCGTTATCTTGGAATTGTTAAATTAAAAAATTAAAGCCCTATTGGTTATTGCTGTGTTATGTGTAATAAGTTAACTAACAAAAATATCTGTTTTACGCAATTCTTAAACCTTTTGTTAATATTATTATTTGCAGCAGTAAGTAGTTCGTTTGCAAAAAGCAGTCCAAACAGCGGCCAGTTGCGGGCTTTGGCTTTTAAGCGTGCGCAATCGCTTAACAATGGAATCAGTTTTTCGTGGCTGGAGCAAACCTGGAACAAAGCACCATTGAGCCAGGGGGCTATAAAAGATGCCGATTTTGAGTTATTGAAAAGGCTTGGTTTCAGGAGCATCAGGCTGCCTGTGGCTTTCACATATTTTGAATCGGAACACCTGCCTGCCGAAGAAATACCCGGATACATTGATAAAGTGATTAAGCAATGCCATAGGTACGGATTTAAACTGGTTTTAGATTATCATTATGGTAAAATAAACGATACCAACAGCAACACCGAGACTCAAAAAATTATTGATTTATGGGTAAAACTGGCCAAAAGGTACAAAAATGTGAGTGCCGGCGATTTGTTTTTTGAACTTTATAACGAGCCACCCCACATGAACCCCAATGTGTGGAAAGATGCGGCATACAACATAGTAACCGCCCTGCGCAAGGTTGATAAAACCCGTACCCTTATTATAGGGGCATCAAATTATAACAGCATTTATGAGCTAAGCAGGTTTGTACGGCTTGCCGACGATAATATCATATACACTTTTCACTTTTACGAGCCCTTCTTTTTTACCCACCAGGGGGCAAGCTGGGTGGGCGACCAGGTGGCTACCACCGGGGTATCATTTCCTTATAATGCGGAAAATTTTCCAGCCCTTAATGCAAAAGCCAAAGGCACACCTGGCGAAAGTAACCACGAAATGTACAAACGCGATGGCAACGAGCAGTCTGTAAATGATAAATTGCAGATAGTGAAAGCCTGGGGCGATAAATACGATGTGCCAATAATTTGTGGCGAATATGGGGTATATAATAAATATGCCGATATAAACAGCCGCTGCCGTTATATTAAAGCGGTACGTACCGCACTTAAAAAATTGGGCATTCCAGGCATGCTTTGGGATTATAATACTACGTTTTCGATATTTACGGGCAAGCCATCAATAGATAATTTGCCTGTGTGTATGATGGACGCAATAGGTTATAATGCAGTAAAATGATATCACATTATTGTTCTTTAAATGTTACCTTTGAGCATTAATAATTTGTTATGGAATTTTTTGTAGAAAAACGCAGGGAGGTAATGAGTCACATTGAAAAATTCATGCTCGAAAAGATGTATGATTTTTTGAAGCCTGTTGATACGATATGGCAGCCCTCTGATTTTTTACCAGATTCTTCAAGAGATACTTTCTTTAACGAGATAAAGGAATTGCAGGAAAGCGCCGCCGGTTTAAGCTACGATTTGATTGCTGTTTTAGTTGGTGATACCATTACCGAGGAGGCTTTGCCAACTTACGAATCGTGGCTTACCATGGTTGATGGCGTATCAAAAAACGAAGATGGCGGATGGATGCGCTGGACCCGTCATTGGACTGCCGAAGAAAACCGTCATGGCGATCTGTTAAACAAATACCTCTACCTGTCTGGCCGTGTTAACATGCGAATGATGGAAGTATCAACCCAATACCTGATAGCCGATGGCTTTGATATTGGCACCGGCACCGATCCTTACCGCAACTTTATATATACCTCTTTCCAGGAGCTGGCTACTAATGTATCGCACAGGCGTGTGGCATCGCAGGCTAAAAAAGATGGCGATACCCTGCTCTCAAAAATGTGCGGTGTAATTGCCGGCGATGAAGCCCGCCACGCCAAAGCCTACAAGTACTTTATCGAAAAAATATTTGAGGTAGATCCAAACGAGGCTATGATTGCCTTTGAGGATATGATGCGCAAAAAAATTGTAATGCCCGCTCACTTCCTGCGCGAAGTAGGCTTAAAAATAGGCCAAACCTTTGGTCACTTTACCGATGCTGCACAGCGTTTAGGCGTTTATACCGCTATAGACTATGTCGACATTTTGAAAGAGCTGATTGAAGACTGGCATATTGAAAGTGTTACCGATCTTAACGAAAGCGGCGAAAAAGCCCGCGACTACATTATGAACCTGCCAAGCCGTTTATTACGTGTTGCCGATAGGATGAAAAACCCCATGCTGGAGTACAAATTTAGCTGGATAAACAGCTAAGATCCGTTATACGATATTAAGGAGAGACGCATGATGAATGCGTCTTTTTTGGTTTCTGGCGGTTTTAGATTCACTCTTGAAAAATATTGTTTATACGGGTCTTTAAATAAAAAAAATGTCATTGGATAAAGCCCGGGCGGGATGCGTGAAAGCCTGCGCGAGAGAAATCTTTGGGGGGATACTTGCGTAAGCTTACGTTAAATAACAGACGCCAAATTGGTTTCTACAACATGTTGCATAAAAAATGAACCTCCCATGCATTCTCTTTGAAACATGTTGAGGGGCTATCTACCGGTTGGGCAGTTTAGATGTCTATAGTCGGGTATTAGTAAGGGGTTTATTATATTTAATAAACCCCTTACTAATTCTTACAAACCCTGTAGGTAAACTACTGTTAAAATTTAAATACATCTTGTAAGGCCTGCCTTTAGCATTTGTTCTGAAAATCACCTCTCTGTTATCAAGAGGGGAGTCGAGGGTAAATGTTGTTTTAGAGATCGGGACTAATTTTGCTCTGTAGCCATTAGCGGTATTATAAATAAGATATTCATTTTCAATAGAAATTTTATTACCTCCATAGTTGCCTACAAACCTTTTAAGCCGCTTTAGATTTATTTTATAAGGGTTAAGTTTGGATTTATAAATAAAGTACATCCATTTGGCACTATTGGCTGTTGACGTATCTGTTGAATTAATTTGTTGCCTGTAAACACACTGTATTGCAGAGTTTAGGGCGCGGTTTGCACTTACTGCTATATCCGGTTTAACGCCACAGCCTTCCCAATCAGTTTTTGTAAGCGGATTTATAGGCCTGGCAAAAGGAATATATGCTGTAAAGCCATATCCAATATTGATAATTTGCATTGGGTGGGCAGCTCCTGTAGTTAATTCTCCAATAATAATAGCCCTATGCAAACTTTGCATATCGTAGGCAAATTCTTCTGCGGCCGAAGCCGTGTATGCACTTACAAGTATATATATAGGGGGTATAGACCATAAATCTGACTGTGATCGGGGTTCAGTCCATATTTGCTGAATTTCATTTGTCTGCTTTAAATAAAAATCGTTGATATGGGTTGAGTCCTTGAAAAATAAACTACTTATGTACTTAACCATGTCTGCCTGTCCACCGCCATTAAGCCTCAAATCAATGATCAGTGCATTTGTGTTTATTAAAAAATCAAATGCACTATTAACGGCCCGTTTAGATTGTTCGTTCAAATCAAAAAAGCCATTTAACGCCAGGTAACCAATATTGCCACTCAATATTTCTGTTTTTGAAAATCCGTAATTCTGTAGTTTAGCTTGTTCTGCAATCTTCATGGCTCTCGCAGCTTGCTGCATATAGGAAATATCCTTAACACTGCCTTGCAAAGCAGGCTCATATGTTATGCTAAGGTGCTTGTCCCGGTAAATGGTTAGCAAGTCACTTTTTAAATGATTGGCAAAGTCGCCCGGCTCCGAGATTTGATCATATACGCCTGTTTCAAGTTTTTTCCTGATATTGAGGGCCATCCGCGCAGCCGTGTCTGGGAAAACATAATTGGATATCAAAACACTACATAGGCGTTCGGCAATACTTGCTTTAATGGCTGATGTTAATACCGGCGGTTTATTTTGACCGTACAACAAATTAAATGACAGCAAAGCAACAATTAGCAAATAATATTTTTTGTTATGAACCATGGCCAAATGTTAAGTATACAGTGAAAGTTGGTATGGCAATAGTTAGTTTTTAATTCTTGCAAACAAATCGTGGTTATTGAGCAATAACTGGATTACTTCGTTACCATTATTTCTGATAAAAGTAAGTGGCATGCTTAAGGCATTAACGATAAATTTATCTGTGGAGATAAAATCCAGTTTACTGTTGCCACCATCCCACAACTGAGTTGCCCATAACTGGCCGTTTTTTAAAGACACATCTATTTTAAGGAGTTGCCCATTAACTGTTATTTGATATTTGCCCAAAAAGTCGTTTGGATTAAATGATTTATTTGTTGTTGGTTGTGCCACATTTTGTGTACGCGACCAGGCAACACTGCCATTCACACTTATTTGAAATACCTTATTATTCTTATCTCTTATAAATTTAACAGGCAGGTTTTTATTGAGTAACTTAAAGTTATCTCCACTGATGTGATATAGGGGTAGCAGTTCGCCACCGGATGATTTGGCAATTAACTTTCCGTTTTCAATATATACATCTGCAAAAATTGTTTGCATCCCCTGTTGCATCTGGTATTTACCAATATAAGCCGAAAGCGAATCCTGAGGGATGGAGGGTTGCTGGCTTAGGCCGGTTGATGGCAAAGCGATCAAACAACAGGCAACTAATAACATCGATAGACTGAGATTTTTTATCATTTGTAAAGTGAATAAATGGTTAAAAATGAGATGTAAATTTTCGTGGCGTTTTTAACACCCGATAGTACAAAACAAACCACTTTACAGCCTTTAACCTACTCAAATCGGGATTTGAGTACTATTCTGTTGGGATAATGAACTACGCTGATTATTTTGATACTGGCTGGGGGTGATGCCTGCAAATTGTTTAAAACAACGTTGAAAGGTGGCAAGCGAGTTAAAACCGCATTCGAAAGCTATCGAAGCAATGGTAAAGCGCGAGTACGTAGTATCAGCTAATTTCTTTTTGGCTTCCAGTACTCTATATTCGTTAATAAAGTCGTTAAAGCTTTTGCTAAGATGCTGGTTGAGTAAATTCGAAAGCTGTTTTTCCGACAAAGCTATCTTGTCTGCTACTAAATCGAGTTTTAACGCCGGGTTGAGGTAAAGCTGCTCTTTCTCCATTAATACAAAAAGTTGTTTTTGATATAACTCCGCTTCGTCAGAAGAAAAATAGATCTTGCCGGGAGATTTTTGATATGCAGCCAAATCGTTTACAGACATTTTGGCTTGGCGGGAATATGCTGCCATTCCCAACCAATAGGCAAATCCAATGGCAAGTAAGCTCATGATGTACCTGATAACATAAAACAGTTGGGGTAATGGTAAATAATTTAAAACGATAGTAATTAACCATATAATAACTATGGGGAACAAGGTAATTATTAATGTTCTTAGCCACTTAGCATCTTTAAGTCTAAAGGCCGAAAGGTTTTGATTGGGATTGCTTTCGCTTACAAGGATTATTTTATAGCAGGCGGATAAGTAAGTAAGGAATGAAAAGAAAAACGGCAACGTGCTTAAATTACTTGCTTCATAATTCATTACTAAACTTTCGAACGGCACATACCAATTTTTGATAGCCGGAAATGATAAAAGCCCGGAAAAATGGACTATAAAGGCTATTTGTGGACCCATTTCAAAAATCAACGGCACAAAATTCAGGCAATCCCGCCCCGTTAACCGCTGTTTTTCTGATAAAAGGGTGCGTGTATAAAAGTAAAGTATTGGGCCTAATGCTAATCGGAGTTGCGGAATTACAAAGTATATCCACGGAAATTTACCAGGGATTGCGGACGTTAAGATCTCTGTACCCAAAGTAGAATAGGATATTAAGAAGATAAAGGCAGCTAACCACCTGTTACTTTTGATCTTCCTGGAAGAATAAAATATTATCGCAGCAAGAACCAGTCCTTGAAATGTAAGACACAAGAGCAGAAGATCTCCAATAGTGCTTAATACTTTCATCTATTTGAATAATTATCAGAGTTTAAAATGTGAATTTACAAGTTCATAAGATGGCTGAAGTATTGTTGTAAAACAATTTATGACATGTATGGCCCTATATCTGAAGATGCCCTTCGCCCTTCTCGAGAGGAGAATTGCACAGTCCTCCGCTTTTATAATTCCTTACTCCACCTTAAACCCCGGTTTAACATAACCCTCAGCCACATAACCCTCCGGAATCTGGATATGATTACCATCGCGCAGTGAGGTATAATGCGGCGACATGATCTCTACCCCGGCTTCGTTAAACTTATCCTGAATGTTCTGGTGCAGGCGAGAGTACACTACAGCCATTTTGTTTGATAGCGTGGTGTAAGCATTTAATTGGTAACTCACATTAAAATCATTCAACGCGGTTTGTAACACAAAAGATTTTTTGTCGGGCATAATACCCTCGGTAGTTTCGGCGGCACTAATGAGCAGGTTATGCACTGTTTGCCAGGGTACATCGTAGCCAATAGTAACGGTAGTATTTAGTATCAGCCCCATAGTATTGGCTACTGTGGTGTAGTTAGTGGTATGGCCGCTTAATATGGTTGCATTGGGTATGGTAATATCCTCGTTTTTGATGGTGCGTAACCGGGTAACCAACAGGTTTTTCTCTACCACATCGCCGCTTACTTCACCTACCTTAATCCTGTCGCCAATTTTGTAGGGGCGCATATAGGTGAGCACAATGCCCGCTACCATGTTAGATATCGCCGATGATGAACCCAGCGAGAACAACACCCCCAAAAATACCGTAACCCCCTGAAATATCTTCGAATCGGAACCCGGCAGATACGGAAACACCACCACAAACATAAATGCGAAGAGCAATACCCTGATGATGTTATAGGTAGGCATGGCCCACTCGGCATAAAAACCTTTGATGTTAAAATTACCCAGGGCAATTTCGTTAGCAATAAACTTTACCAGCTTAACTATGTAACGGGTTACCACATATATAACCGCTATGGTAAGCAGGTTGGGTATATAGTTAACAATAGCCAGTAAAATACTTTTAAACGGTGTTACCACGTAACTAAGTAATTGTACCGATATAGATTTGGATGAAGGGAAAATATAAAACAATACAGGCAGTGCCAGGTAAACCAGTATAATAACTAAAATTACCCTAACTATGCGCAGTAAACCGGTAACTACCGGCAGCAGCCGGTGCGCGTATACAACAGGAGCACCCTGTTGGGCCAGTTTATCAAGCCGGGTTTCCCAGGCTTTTAGTAGTTTAAGTTTTAGCCACCTTGATATTTTAAATAAAGCCCATATTAAAGCGATAAGTAATATAATAACAGCTGCGGCCTCCAGTATGTTAATAACTACCTGCTGGGTGCTGTTATTGGTAAAATAGTTACCCAGCTTCTTTTTAAGTATTAACAGATAGCTTGCAGCCAGCTGTGGCCGGTTAAGTTCGGTAAAGGTAGCGTCCTTATTATTTACGGCCATTACAATTTGGGAGTTGTAATAGATAACCGAAAGCGTGCTGTCGTTTTTTAAAACAAGCGAATCGGGGTTAAAATCTATACGGGCCACCAGCGCTTCTATTCGTTTGGTAACTACGGCGGCACGTTCCTGTGTTTCAAACAAACCCTGGCCAGTATAAAATTTAAATAGGGTATCGCGGTTTATAATAACCGGTTCGCCCGATAAAGGAGTGGGGACTATAGGCGTAGCTTTGGCGGCCTTTTGCGCATTAACGTTAATGGATGTAATCAAAAAAAGGATTAGCAGATAACAGATATTACGCATAAGGTAGTTTTTCTGTTAAAGCTAAAAATTATATTTCAAATTTTGCTTAACCCTCCTGCACAAGATCGGTGCCATGCTTGCCGGCCACATCGGCAAACAGATCGTTCAGGATAGATTCGATAGTGAGCGAGTTTACATCATCTACATAATGCTCGTTTCGGGTTATATGCAGTTCGTGCCCTACAACCTCCAAACTAAACAATACGCCCTCATATAAATCCGGCTGGCTAATCTCCAGCACATCATCTTTACCACTTACAGTAAATTTAATATCACTTTGCCTGCGTTCTTCAAAAAGCGGGTTAAGCTTATGCTGCAGTATGTTAAACAACTCGTGAATATGAATAGGGGAATGGAGTGTTATAATTTTCATGGTAATACATTTGCATTGTTTAATATTACAAAGCAATTTTGTTATTGTTTGCCCCTCCCAACCCTCCCCGGTTGGGAGGGCTTTAAAAACAAGGCGCGAGGTTTCTTAATATAGAATGATTTAACAACATTAAAATAAAAATCTCCCCTTCCGGGGGAGATTTAGAGGGGGCTTATATGAATTACAAATTACTCGGCCGATCTGGCCTTAAAGTTTCGGAGTTGTGCCTGGGCACTATGGGTTTTGGTACCGAGGCAGGTTGGGGTGCCGATGCGGCAACCAGTTTTGCCATTATGGATACCTATGCCAATGCGGGCGGCAATTTTTTAGATACCGCCAATATATATAAGCTGGGTACCAGCGAAAAAATAATAGGCGATTATGTGAGCAATCACGATAGGGATTATTTTGTGCTGGCCACTAAGTATACTTTAAAGGATAATATTACCAACCCCAACGCGTCTGGCAATAGCCGCAAAAACATGATGCGCAGCGTGGAGGAAAGTTTAAAGCGACTGAAAACTGATTTTATTGATGTTTTATACCTGCACATCTGGGATAATATTACCCCGGTTGATGAAGTGCTGCGCGCTATGGACGATCTGATAAAACAAGGTAAAATAACTTACGCTGCCATAAGCGATACCCCCGCCTGGGTGGTAGCCAAAGGCAATACCCTGGCCGAGCTGATGGGTTGGAGCCAGTTTATAGCCTTACAGGTAGAGTACAGCCTGTTGGCTCGCACCGCCGAGCGGGAGCTGATACCCATGGCAAAACACTTTGGGATGACGGTTACACCATGGGCGCCGCTTGCGGGTGGGGCGCTAACCGGCAAATATTTAAAAGGCGATAAAGGCCGGATAAAACCCGAAAGCAACCGGCTGAATGCCAGGGCCGAAAAAATTACCAAAGTGGTAATGGAAGTTGCTGCCGAATTAGGCGTATCTGAAAGCCATGTAGCCCTTAACTGGACCCGCCAGCAATACTTCTCGTGTATCCCTATTGTGGGCGCCACCAAAGTAGATCAATTGACAGATAACCTTAAAGCCGCGGATGTTGTTTTAAGCACCGAACAGATGAAACGCCTGAGCGATGCCAGCGCGATAGAACTCGGCTTTCCCGGCGACTTTTTTAATGAGGAAGCCGTAAAGAACAACAGCTTCGGCGGATTTTATAATAAGGTAGAAAAGAGATAGTTTTTGGGGAGACTGCTGTTAAGTCACAAGTCAGCTTTTTCTCTTTTCTATACTTAAGAACTTATGACTTTGGGCTAAAGACTAAGCGTCAATTTATCGATGACACGACATTACTTGACTTTTGGATTTAGGCATTCACGAGACTTCCGAAGTTTTAAAAACCTCGGAAGTCTTTACTATCCCGAAATAAATCCGGCATAATATGGTGTTAGCTTAAAGCTTTTATCTTTGCATAATACATCATCATCCAAAATGAAAAAAAGTTATCGTTATTTATTACCTGTATTTTTACTCCTATCAGCCTGCTCGTCTACAAAAAAAGTTGCAGATAGCAATGCTGCATCAATCACCAACAACGGTAAGGTTTGGGCGTCTATTTGGCAACAAAGGGCGGCAGAGTATAAGGCTTTATGCTTTCAGGCTTATAATATTGCTAAACTTAGGGTTGATGAGGGTGTGAAGAATCCGGGAAATAAGCCACTGGCTATTGTTACCGATATTGATGAGACTTTGTTAGATAACAGCCCCTACGATGCCAAACGCGCCCTGCATAACCAGGATTATACCGACGCCACCTGGAAAGAGTGGACAGATAAGGCCGTGGCCGATACCGTACCCGGCGCTCCGGAGTTTTTTAAATATGCTGCATCAAAAGGGATCACCATATTTTACATCACCAACCGCAACGAAAACGAGCGGGCATCAACCCTCAAAAACCTGCAGCTGTATGGTTTGCCCAATGCCGATGATGAGCACCTGCAATTAAAAACAACTACATCAAGCAAAGAAGCCCGCAGGTTAAACGTATTAAAAACGCACAACATCCTGCTGCTTTGTGGCGATAACCTGCCCGATTTTGATATGCTGTATGATAATCATCCATCTGAGGAAAGTCGTGTTGCTGTTACCCAAAAACTGGAAAAAGAATTTGGCAGTAGGTACATCGTGATCCCAAACCCATCCTATGGCGATTTTGAGGGAGCCTTGTTTCAGTTTAATTATAAGCTTAACAATGCGCAAAAAGATTCCATCATCAAGGCCAAAGTAAAGACGGATAGGTAAGGGTTTTATGTCACATTTTTGGTGTTTAACCGTTGCCATTGTGTTTTTCTGACACTTATGCTTTATCTTTAGGCTTTTTATGTCTGCAAAAAAGTTGCCCCATAAAGTTTGTTTCTTTTGCCAAAAGCCGTCTGGCTGGCATAAAAAAGAGGAAAAATGTTGTGAAGATGTCAAATATTGCAGCTAAATGTGCAGAAGATGCAAATAAGTTGCAAATTTGTGATCTGCATTAATACAGTTAACTCCCTGTTTAACTATGAGCGATAGAACGATACTGGTTTGGTTTAGAAATGACTTGCGGATACATGATAACGAGATATTGTTAGAAGCCGTGCGCAAGGCCGATAAAGTGCTGCCGGTATATTGTTTCGATCCGTATTATTTTCAGCAAACAGAATCGGGTGCTTCAAAAACGGGTAGCTTCAGGGCTCGTTTCCTGTTGGAGGCCGTTGCAGATCTGCGTAAGAACCTGCAAGGGTATGGTGCCGAATTAATTATACGCACCGGTAATCCTGCCGAAGTTATACCACAGCTTGCCGAGCAATACCAGGTAAACGAGGTGTACCATCATCGTGAAGTGGCCCACGAAGAAACAGAGATCTCCGAAAAAGTGGAGGCTGCTTTATGGAAGATGAGATTAAACCTCAAGCATTTTATTGGCCACACACTTTACCATAAAGAAGATCTTCCCTTCCCTATAAAAGATATCCCGGATAGCTTCGCGGTATTTAAAAAAAAGGTGGAGCGCGATAGCAATGTGCGCCCATGCGTGCCCACTCCCGAACATATTGATATTCCCGAAATTGCAGATGCCGGCGAATTGCCAACCTTACAGCAGTTAGGCATCAATGAGCCGGTTGACGATGTGCGGGCAACCAACTATTTTCAGGGTGGAGAAACAGCCGCCCTGGTACAGTTACATGCTTATTTCGCAAAATCCGATGTGGCCGTAAAAGGTAAAGCCAAAAACGGCATCCTTAATAATACTTCCAAATTATCGCCCTGGTTATCTGTTGGCTGTATTTCGCCAAGGCAGGTGTACTGGGAAATATTTAAACATAACAATACCCAGAGTGGTATGCTGAAACTGGAGCTGCTATGGCGCGACTATTTTAGGTTTATGTTTAAAAAGCATGGGCAAAAATTTATAAAAGCAAAAAACAGCCAGGAAGAAATGCCTGCTGCCGATAACGCCGATTTTGATAAATGGGCTGCCGGGAAAACTGGTGTGTCGTTTGTTGACGCCTGTATGCATGAGTTAAATGCCACCGGCTATATCTGCAACCAATGCCGCCAGATTGTGTCCACTTACCTGGTGCACGATCTCAAAGGCGATTGGACTAAAGGTGCCGTTTACTTTGAAGAAAAACTGATAGATTACTCGCCGGCCAGCAACTGGGGCAACTGGGCATTTATAGCCGGCGTAAACGATGCCAAAGAAAGTAAATATACAATAGCCACCATCCCACAAAAAGAGTTGGAAACCAAAAGTGATTTTGTAAACACCTGGGAAGCTTCGCCCAAAGACGAGGCCGGGGATTTGGTAGGGGTGTAGGTAAAATAAGATTTTGCAAGCAACTGTTGCAAAATTAGCTGATGATCTTAATTGTCAATGCTTAATAGAGCGTATAATTCGGAGGTGTTTATTATGTTTTCGAAGTTTAAAGTTTTTAAGTGATTGACCAGCTTTTTATCACCTGTCCACAACATAGCGTTAGTTTTTAATGCAAGCGCAACAAAACTTATATCTTTGCTATCAACTCCCTTTGTTAAATTATCCGCCTCAATCCAATATTTTTTCTCAATAATATCTTCACCAAAAAAATCTATTTGCTTTAGTACAGCCATTAGTAATATTTCAATTTCCTGTTCACTGTGCTTTGATAATCGAATGAGTTTGGCTTTGTGTTGGCGTAGTTCTTCAATAGCATAGTAACTGCTGATTAGCTGCAATTTAGGGGATGTGCTAAATAATATCTCAAAAATACGATTGTCGGGAGTAAGGCAAGCGCTAAAAAGGATATTGGTATCAGCAACCACTATCATTTAAGGAACCGATGTTTATTTTCCTGCCACCATTTTTTATCCACTTCGTTTGATAGTTCTCCAGCTTGTTCTTCGGTACCTTGATTGCGGGAAACAATTTCCATCACAGAAAAATAATCGATGATTTTTTGCACGGCTTTCATATTTACCGGTGCAGTTGTTTTAATCAGTATACCTTGGTCCGTTTGTTCTATAGTCATGGCTATGTTCCGCTCTTAGTCAAATATACCATATTTAATAGCATTTGTCAATCGGTGATTGTTTTTTCAGGGCCAGGATAAATCGTCAATGAGTTTGTTTAACAAGATCCAGCATCGCCCGTTATCAGGTTATTTGATGACAGATGGATTGCGCTCCCGAAACCCCTTTTTAGAATAACCTACCATATTTTATCCTCCAAACCGCCCATCATCATAAAATCTGCATCATTTTTAACTAAATTTCTTTACAATTAATTATGAAGTATATAACCGTATATGCTTACTTTTGCACTGTTTTAAAGATCATTTTCACATGGATCGTCTAAATTATATCAATAGCGGCAACGCAGACTACATCAATTCCTTATACGAAGCTTACAAACAGGACCCCGAATCGGTAGATTATGGCTGGCAGAAGTTTTTCGAGGGGTTTGAGTTTAACATAAATACAAACGCTACAGGCACAGCCGCGACAGCGGCACCTGGCGTAGATGATAAAACGTACGATCACTTCTTAAAGGAGATCAAAGTACTTAATATGATAGATGGGTACCGCTCGCGCGGGCACCTATTTGCCAAAACCAATCCGGTGCGCGAGCGTCGCCACTACTACCCAGGTAAAGAGCTGGATACATTTGGACTAAGCGAGGCCGACCTGGATACCGTTTTTAACTCCGGTGTTGAAGTTGGTTTGGGTGCTGCCAAACTGAGCGATATTCGCCAGTTGCTGGAAGATACTTATTGCCGTGCCATAGGTGCCGAGTACCGGTACATCCGCAATCCTATCAAGATCAAATGGTTTGAAGACAGGATGGAGAAGCATCGTAACATGCCCTCTTTCACACTGGATGAGAAAAAGCTGATGCTGAACAAGCTTAACGAGGCTGTTACCTTCGAAAACTTTTTGGGCACCAAATTTTTGGGTCAAAAACGCTTTTCGTTAGAAGGAGCCGAAGCGCTTATCCCATCACTGGATTCGGTTATTAAAACGGGTGCGGATCTGGGTATCGAAGAGTTCATCATCGGGATGGCTCACCGTGGTCGTTTAAACGTGCTCACCAACATTATGGAGAAAACCTACAAAGAGGTGTTCTCTGAATTTGAAGGCAAAAACTTCGACTCGGAATCTCCTTTTGGAGGCGACGTTAAATACCACTTAGGTTTCTCTACCGATGTTACCACATCAAACGGTAAAAAGGTACACTTAAGCCTTTGCCCCAACCCTTCGCACTTAGAGGCGGTTGACCCGGTTGTAGAAGGTATCACCCGTTCAAAAATCGACTTTAAATACAACGGCGATCATTCTAAGATAGCCCCTATATTAATCCATGGCGATGCATCTGTTGCAGGCCAGGGTATTGTTTACGAAGTTTTACAAATGGAAAAACTGGATGGCTACCGCACAGGCGGCACCATTCACCTGGTTATTAATAACCAGATAGGTTTTACCACCAACTATAAAGATGCCCGTTCAAGTACGTATTGTACTGATGTGGCAAAAACGGTACTGTCGCCGGTGTTTCACGTAAATGGCGATGACGTTGAGGCTTTGTCTTACGTTGTTAACCTGGCTATGGAGTACAGGCAGGTGTTTAACGAGGATGTGTTTATTGATATCCTTTGCTACCGCCGTTACGGCCACAACGAGGCTGATGAACCTAAGTTTACCCAGCCATTGTTATACAAAGCCATAGAGGCGCATCCAAACCCGCTAAAGATTTACAGCCAGAAATTAATTGCCGAAGGAAGCATTGATGAGGCATTTTTAAAGGGAATGGAAAAGGCATTTAAAGATGAGTTACAGCAAAAGCTGGATGAATCAAAAGCCGAAGACCGGTTTACCGATACTATAGCCATGTTTGAAGGTGCATGGAGTGGTTTACACCTGGCAAGCCATAAAGAGTTTGTTAAAGCAGTGGATACCTCTGTTGCCGAAGATGAACTATTGAGCATTGGTAATAAAATTACCACCCTGCCGCAGGATAAAGAGTTCTTTAAAAAGATAGAAAAGCTGTTTGAAGACCGTAAAAACATGGTTAACCAAACCAAGGTATTTGACTGGGCCATGGGCGAACTTTTGGCTTACGGTACTTTATTAAAAGACGGTTACCCGATAAGGTTAAGTGGCGAAGACGTAAAACGCGGTACATTCTCGCACCGCCACGCGGTATTAACCCTGGCCGAATCGGAAGATGAATACACACCATTGGCTACCATCGAAACAGATGCGAAACTCAGTATTTACAACTCTTTGTTATCTGAATACGGTGTACTTGGTTTCGAGTATGGTTACGCCCTGGCAAACCCTAATGCGTTAACTATTTGGGAAGCCCAGTTTGGCGATTTCTTTAACGGCGCCCAGATTATAGTTGACCAGTACATTGCCAGTGCCGAAACCAAATGGCAACGTGGTAATGGGTTGGTAATGCTGTTACCTCACGGTTATGAGGGGCAAGGTCCGGAGCATTCATCTGCCCGTGTAGAGCGCTTTATGGAGCTTTGTGCCGATGATAATATCCAGGTGGCCAATTGCACTACGCCTGCAAACTTCTTCCATATAATAAGGAGGCAGATGCACCGCGATTTCCGCAAGCCGCTCATTATATTTACACCTAAGAGTTTGTTACGCAGCCCTAAATGCGTATCGCCAATAGAAGATTTCACCAACGGTAAATTCCACGAGCTGATTGACGATAGCTACGTTGATCCTAAAAAGGTTAAACGTGTATTACTATGTACAGGTAAGATATATTACGATTTGCTTGATAAACAACAGGTTGACAAACGTAAGGATGTTGCAATTGTACGTGTTGAGCAATTATACCCAACCCCGGTTACACAAATATTAAAGGTAAAAGCCAAATACGAAAAAGCTACCGAGTTTATATGGGTACAGGAAGAGCCCGAGAATATGGGCGCATGGCCATATATTTGCCGCAAATTCCATAACGATACGGTTATTAACCTTAACGTGATATCGCGTAACGAAGGCAGCAGTACAGCTACAGGCTTTGCTAAACAGCATGCCGCGCAGCAGTTGTACATTGTTTCAAAAGCATTTGAAGCGCCAGCGGGTAAAGTGGTAAAAGAATCAATAAAAAAGACAACAAAAAAAATGGCTGATGCCGGAGCGGATTGATTAATTTCTGTTGCGGGTTACGAGTGTCGTGGTTCGGGTTAAAAAGTCCGGTTACCGGAACCTCGCAACTGGCAACACGAACCTTAACCCCGCAACTATTAAACAATTAAAATCTACAACACTATAATATGAGTTTAGCGATCAAAGTACCTACAGTAGGTGAATCAATAACAGAAGTAACCCTATCAAGCTGGATCAAAAAAGATGGCGATCACGTGGAAATGGATGAGGTTATTGCCGAGTTAGAATCGGACAAAGCCACTTTTGAACTTACTGCCGAAAAAGCGGGTACTTTACATACTGTTGCCAAAGAAGGCGATACTTTAGCTATTGGCGCCCTGGTTGCCAATATTGAAGAAGGTGCCGGCGCTGCTACACCGGCTGCACAGCCCGAGGTTGTAGCCAACGCTGCTGCACCCGCTCCGGTTGTTGCTGCTCCTGTTGCTATTACTCCCGCGCCTGCTTCTGGTGGTGGATCTTTAGAAATTAAAGTACCAACAGTAGGTGAATCTATCACCGAGGTTACTTTATCGCGCTGGATAAAGAAAGATGGCGATGCCGTTGAAATGGACGAAGCCATTGCCGAGCTGGAATCTGACAAAGCAACTTTTGAATTAACTGCCGAAAAAGCCGGCACATTAAAAACCATAGCCCAAGAAGGCGACGTATTGCCAATTGGCGCGGTTGTTTGTACCATTGAAGGTGCGGGCGCTGGTAAAGCTGCATCAATCCCGGTTACCCCTGCTGTTGTTAGTGCAACAGACGAATCTCCACGGGGTGGTGGTAACGTTTCTGGCGGTGTAACTTATGCCTCTGGCACACCATCGCCGGCTGCTGCAAAAATATTAGCCGAAAAAGGTGTTGATCCGAAAGGGGTGAATGGTACAGGTGTTGATGGCCGTATTACTAAAGGCGATGCCCTTGGCGCGCAGGCAGCAAGCCCTAAGCCTGTAGCTGAAAGCCCTAAGGCGGTTGCTTCGGCTCCGGTTGCTGCTGGCGAACGTAGTGAAAAACGCGAGAAAATGACCTCGTTGCGTAAAACTGTTGCCAAGCGTTTGGTAGCCGTTAAAAATGAAACAGCCATGCTAACTACTTTTAACGAAGTAGATATGCAGCCTATCATGGAGTTACGCGGTAAATACAAAGATAAATTTAAAGAAAAACATGGCGTAGGCTTAGGCTTTATGTCGTTTTTTACTAAAGCGGTTACCGAGGCTTTGAAAGACTGGCCTGCAGTTAACGCCCGTATAGAAGGTGAAGAAATTGTTTACAGCAATTATGCTGATGTTTCTATCGCGGTATCGGCTCCTAAAGGTTTGGTGGTTCCGGTTATTCGGAATGCAGATAGCCTGAGTTTGGCCGAAATTGAAAAAGCCATTGTTGTTTTAGCCGGCAAAGCCCGCGAAAACAAACTAACCATTCCCGAAATGACCGGTGGTACTTTCACCATCACCAACGGCGGTGTATTTGGATCGATGATGTCGACCCCGATATTAAACTCGCCGCAATCGGCCATATTAGGTATGCACAACATCATTGAGCGCCCTGTTGCCGTAAACGGACAAGTAGTTATCCGCCCTATGATGTACCTGGCCCTGTCATACGATCACCGTATCATTGACGGCCGCGAATCTGTAAGCTTCCTGGTGCGGGTGAAACAACTGTTAGAAGACCCTGCAAGGTTATTATTAGGGGTATAACGGATAAGTTTATTAAAAAAATGGGACTGTTCATTAATTATGAGCAGCCCCATTTTTGTTTAACAGATGAAGTTATTACTCCGGGGAGTGCAGTTTAATCATGTTAAGCCCCTTCAAGTTTTTTAACTGGTTATTTTTTATGATGTCAAAAGATAGGAGAAATTCAGCGCTATCCTTATCAGTATAAAAATAATCAGCGATATCCTCACTGCGTTGTTTTTCGAAATTATGGCTAATATCAGCATCAATATTACTGTAGATCCGGTGCCAAACCAATTAGCTACCTTGTAAATAGTCACCACTTCGGTGCTGTTGCCGCCACTCGCAGTTAGTTTCCGTACATAAAAATTTATGGCTTCCCACATGATAAACATTACATAGTGAAACCCCAAAACTATGAGCAAAAAAAGTACACTCTGTTTTAAGGAATCCTTTTTTGCCGGAGGTGTATAGGACATATCCATGCCGCAATTCTTGCAGAATTTGGCCTCTTCGCTGTTTTCAGCGTTACATCGTAAGCATATCATATATTTCTATTTATAAAATTTAACTTCTATTACCTGGGTATTTGCAACCTTATCGCCCAGTTTTCGCCCGTCTGGTGTTGCAAGCACCATTATAGGTTCCACTAACCATCCAACAAATGGGATAACTAAGATTAGTCCGGATATTAAATTCCTTATAAAGGACTGGCCTTTGTTACAGGATAAATTATCGTTTAAATTGACCACCATTAACGAACATATCCTTTTACCCCAGCTTTGCCCACGCCCCAATCCGTCTTTTACAAAATCATAACCTATTGGTATAAAATACAACAAAATGGCTAAGAAATAATATCCACCCGAATTTGTGCCTGAGTAAACATTGTCATCCTTGTTCTGCGCCAAAAGCAGACATAATAACGCCGGGATACAAAGCAATGCAAAAAAAACTGCGTCAAGCAACCTCGCCAGGAATCTCGCTCCCAGATCTGCCTTTGGGTACCAATTCCCTTGCGGGTTTATTCCAGCACTGGAAAATGTATTCTGCAAGTTTTTTAAATAAGCTGGCTGGATAGCTCCCCCATCAGTTGGGCAAAAATTAACACCGTCGGGATATTCGATATTACAGATGGTGCATCTCCGTACTAAATCTTCCGGCCTAACTAATCGGCTGCCATCATTGGTGCAAAATTTAGTATTTTCAGAAAAAGCCGTTTTGCATTGAGGACAGGTAGGTGCCTGGATAAACTCAGTGTGTAGGTTACAACCACAGTTTTCACAAAATTTTGTCCCTGCCATAAATTTAGCTGCACATTTAGGACAATTGTGGTACATTCAGATTTCAGGTTTTGAAAGGTAAATATAGTTCAAAGGTTTAAGAGTTTGGTATGTTTTTCATCGCCAACCGAAATATTAATATCCACCGCCGCTCTTTTAGGGTAAGTATTGGGAATTAGTTACAAAGTTTTCAGAACGCCCTAAGCCTGATTAATAGAGAATATTTTCATAAATTCTGATTTGAAAGTTTGCGTATCCCGGTAACGCAAAGTCTTAAAACAGCGTCAGGATCATATAGCAATTTAAAGTAAATTTCTATAACAAGCGCCTCTTTGTTGGATGTAAAAACGTTGAAGCGTTTGATAGATGAACTAACGATATAAATTTTGTTAAGTTGTTCAGGTAAGGTGTTTTAGCTGCCTATAGATTTTATTGTGCAGGGGGCAATAGTGGCCTGCCTAATGGGGTTGAAATTTTTTACCTGCAAGCACAATTGCATTTCATATAAAGTGAAAGATTTGTTTTGGCTAAAAAAAGGGTTTTAAAATTTCCGAATTTTAAAAATGAAACTTTATATTATTCCCACGACTTTCGCCAAAATTCTGTCAATTCAATAATCCTGAAAATTCTGATTCAGAAAATAGGGTTACCTAAAGCCCATTTTCGGTATTAATAGTAACCAAAAAAAACAATTAACATCATGAAAATCAAAATTTTAACTACCCTGGCGGTGGGAGTATTGCTGCTGGGCGCTTGTAAAGGAGCTGGCTCAAAATATGAGGCGATTAACAATAGTAGCAGTGCTGATTCTACCTCTGTAGATCGGAAAACAATGGTTGATACCTCCTTGTCGGTAGAACCCAAACTTGTAAAATCTGCCGATATGCGTTTTAAAGTAAAAAATGTGCAGCAAACGGCAGAAAAGATAACAGGGCTTACTGTTAAAAATACCGGGATGGTTATGCATCATCAAATGGAGTCGTCAACCCAGGGCAGCCGGGATTATCGCATCAGCGATGATTCGGTACGGAGGGTGTCTGCATTCAATACCTCTGAGGATATGACTATCAAAATACCATCAGATAAGTTGGAAGACTTTATGTACCAGGTGGCGCACATGGGTACCCACGTTACATTCAGTAAAATGGATATAGAAGATAAATCACTCGATTTTCTATCGGCCAAACTAAAGTTCAACACTCGCAAGGAATTGGTAGACCAGCAGAGGAAAGGAAAAGTTACCATAAAAAACCCCATGAACGTTTTGTTGCTGAAAGATGACATGGTAGATGGACAGATAGACAACCTTAAAATTGATGCCGCTGTTAAGTTCAGTGTAATCACGCTGAATTTTTATGAGAGTAATACCATTATTCAGGAAACTATAGCCAATGACGATCCTTCGGCTTATCAATTGCTTTTTGGGAAACGTTTATTCAATTCGCTGGCCTATGGATGGTTCATGTTTACAGAGGTGGTTTTGGCCCTTGCCAACCTGTGGGTGTTTGTTTTAGTGGCCCTTGGCTTTATATTGCTGTTCAGGTATTACAAAAGGAAGCATCCGGCGTTCTTCGGCACGATAAAATCCTAAAAATTTAGTGGCATTTTCGCTAAACATTTCTATTTTTGCCAAAACATTAAATACGGTATCATGGAGTCAATGGAAAACGCTAACGCAGAGAAACATTACAAAATATTAGTTGTTGCAATCATCATAGGCATTTTTGGTGTATTCATTCGCTTTGCCGGTGATGAAAACTCTACCTATTTTTCAATTATTGCCAACATCGCGTTGTTAATTGGTGCTGCAATAGCTTTAAAAACTGTGTTTGCCATAATAAAGTAAGCCCCCCAGCCCCTAAAGGGGAATTTTGGAAAAATATAGATAAACAATAAAGCCCGGGCGATTGCCTGGGCTTTATTGTTTATACGAATAATTGGAAACCTGCAAATCAAAAAGCTCCCCCTTTAGGGGGCTGGGGGGCTCCCTACTTAGGCCTGTATTTCGATTCATTCAATATCTTTTGGGCATCCTTCTCTTTCATCAGCTGCTGTAGGGTAACATCAGGATGTTTATCCATATAGGTACGTACAATTTGCCAGCCGGTCCATACCGCCAGCTTTGGGGCCGATTCGTTGTTTTCGCCAAGGCCGGGAGTAAAGGGTGCTTCTGTAAGGTATTTTTGAATTTTGGGATAGTCGGTCTCATACAGCAAGTTCTCATCCAAAAAGTAACTCCATATTTTCGGTTCAAAGCCGGTACACCATTTCATCTGGGCACCGGTATAACTTATTTTGGTGGTATCGCCAACTTCGGGCAATATCTTATCCATAAAGTACATGATCTTGCCGTTGTATATCATTTTCGATAGCAGCGATTTATCAGCATCATCCTCCGGAAACATATCTTCACGGGCAATGCCCTCAATTACACGCGGTGTAATATTTTCGGGCGTAAAATGACGCGACATATAATGCGGAAACGCGCTGGTGATAGACGGGTAAAACCTGGAATTTGCCCCCAGAAACAGGTCGAGCCCTATAGCGAAATAACCATCGCCAATAGAAGTTTGCGCCTGGAAGCCCGAGAAGTAGGCATATACCTTTGGCATTTTTTTCTGCGGATAGTAATGTTTAATATATTTAAAGGCTTCGGTAAGCTCGGTATTTTGCTTATCCAGGTTAGGGTAAGTAGCTTCCACATCCTGCCGCAGATCATTATAGGCTTTGTTGTTAAAAACGTTGCGAAGGGCTTTAAAATATGCTGTATCCTTTATATTGCCCACCGGCAAAATACGTTCAATAAAATCCTGGTAAAATACACGGTATTTATTATGAAGGTGGATGGCCTGCTGCGCCATTGGCCTGGTACGCATAGCGTCAAAATCCTGGTCAAAGCGTTCAATCTTCACTTCAAGGTTAATATTACTTACATCTATCTTTTTATTGCGCCCGCAGGAGGCCAATATCAGGCCGATGAAAAAAATTAAGTAAATTTGTTTTGCTTTATACGGGGTAGTTATCATATTTATCCTTTGAGCAAAAATAATTTTTATTTGCATTAATACGTTACTATACCATCCATGAAAATTGCATTAGCCCAGCTTAACTATCATATAGGTAACTTCGAATCTAACACGGCCAAAATTATTGACCATGTATTAAAAGCCAAACAAAACGGTGCCAACCTGGTTGTTTTTGCCGAGTTGTGCGTATGCGGTTACCCCGCACGCGATTTTTTGGAATTTGATGAGTTTATTGGTTTATGCGAAGAGTCGGCTAAAAAAATAGCGGCGGTTTGTACCGATGTAGCTTGTATTATAGGCCTGCCAACCTTTAATAATAAAACCGAAGGCAAGGATCTGAATAATTCGGCTTATTTTATTGAGGGTGGTAAGGTAAAGGCAATAGTAAATAAAGCGTTGTTGCCAAACTACGATGTATTTGACGAGTACCGCTACTTTGAACCATCAACGGAGTTTAACTGCATTGAGTTTAAGGGCAAAAGAATAGCGCTTACCATTTGCGAAGATCTGTGGAACACCATAGAGAACCCATTATACATTACCCGCCCTATGGATATTTTGATCCACCAGCAGCCGGATGTGATGATCAACATAGCGGCATCGCCGTTTGCCTATAACCACGATGAAGAACGCATTGCCATTTTGAGCGATAATGCAAGCAGGTACCAATTGCCCCTGCTATATGTAAACAACGTAGGTGCGCAAACCGAACTTATTTTCGATGGCGGATCGCTGGTGTTTGATAATGCCGGTAAGCTGATAGATGAGATGCCATACTTTGAAGAGGATATGGCGTATTACACCTTAAATAATGATAATACCCTCAGCTTTGAACATCCTACTACACTGAAAACAGAGCGCCCCGGCGATATTGAGCAAATTCACCAGGGAATTATATTGGGTATCAGGGACTACTTTCATAAATCGGGTTTTAAGCAGGCCATCTTAGGCCTGTCTGGCGGTATCGATTCGGCCGTAGTATGTGCTTTGGCTGCCGAAGCGCTTGGTGCGGCGAATGTAATGGCGGTGTTGTTACCTTCCCGTTTTTCGAGCGACCATTCCCTGAAGGATGCCGAAGACCTGGTAGCCAATCTGGGTTGTAAAAGCGAAACCATCGCCATTCGTAATATTACCGAAGCCATTGAGGGCTCGCTGCATCCACAGTTTAAAAATCTGCCGTTTAACATTGCCGAAGAGAATATTCAATCGCGCAGCAGGGCTATATTATTAATGGCCATGTGTAATAAGTTTGGTTATATACTGCTTAATACCAGCAATAAAAGTGAAGCCGCTGTTGGGTACGGCACCTTGTATGGCGATATGTGTGGCGGTATCTCTGTAATTGGCGATGTATACAAAACACAGGTGTTTGACCTGGCCCGCCATATTAACAGGGATAAAGAGATTATCCCGATAAACTCTATTGTAAAACCACCATCGGCCGAGTTAAGGCCCGATCAGAAAGATACCGATTCGCTGCCCGAATATGATGTTTTGGATAAGATACTGGAAGAGTATATTGAATATCGCCGCTCATCGGCCGAGATCATAAAAATGGGTTACGACGAAGCTACTGTGCGCCGGGTAATAAAACTCACCAATTCGGCAGAACATAAACGTTTCCAAACGCCGCCAATCTTAAGGGTATCACCCAAAGCATTTGGCATGGGCCGCAGGATGCCGATAGTGGGGAAATACCTGTCCTGAGAAGCTGTTTAAACTTGATTTATTGATGCTTTTATAGTTTTAATGAAACATTTATTCAAGCGTCATTGCTTCGTGTCTTATAATGACGTGATTATAAATGATTGAATATCAGCTTGTTTTTCATATGCGATATACCCTCGCCATCGTCATTGCTTCGTCGTACCTCCTTATAATGACATGCTTTTAAAGTGTTGATTATCAGTATGTGTTTTTTTCAAACACAACACCCTCACCACCGTCATTGCGAGGTACGAAGCAATCCCCGACTTACAGAGTTGCTGTGCAAATCCGCCCTGTAAGTAGGGGATTGCTTCGTGCCTTATAATGACGTGATTTTAAATGGCTGATTATCAGTGTTTGTTTTTTCAAGCACAATACCATCGCCGCCGTCATTGCGAGGTACGAAGCAATCCCCGACTTACAGAGTCGCTATGCAAATCCGCCCTGTAATTTGGGGATTGCTTCGTCGTACCTCCTCGCAAGGACGGTCTCTTTTAAGATGTCATTACTGTTTTTTCTGGGTTACCCCCGGTTGTCACTCGCAATGACGATCTTTTTTTGGGATGTCATCAATGTTTTTTCCAGTCGAGCTGGTTGTCACTCGCAATGACGATCTTTTTTTTAAGATGTTATTACTGTTTTTTTCGGGTTGACCTGGTTGTAGCTCAATGACAATCTGCTTTTGTGTTTTTAGGGAGCTTCCGGGAAGAGAATCAAGAATTAAAAGTCACTATGGGGAGTGGTTAATACACTACTCATAGATACATTCCTTGTGTTCATCGGGGCTTCATAAAAAGCTTGTATAAATCAGTTAATTTAGTGGTTTAAATTTTCTTGAAAATACCTATATTTCAAGCCCATGACTAAATTCTACCCGGTTATTTACGTTTGTTTTTTTTTGTTATGCCTGGCGGGCGAGACCTTTGCCCAGCAACCTTTGGTAAGTGATGCCAAAAAAGCCGAGCTAAGTAGTTTTGCATCACAATTAAAAAATACCTACACTACAGGCAGGCAACAGGCACTTGCGCAAGCCACCAAACGGGGCTGGCCTATCAGCAGGCGATCTAAAAATGGTAACCTGTTATCGTTGCAGGGGGTAAATAGTTTGGGCTTTCCGGTTTATCTCATCACTCATAATAATACTACGGCTGCGGCTACAACCGGCACCAATACGGTGCAGCCCGGCGGTTCGCTGGGTTTAAACTTATCGGGCTCAAGTGCCTATCTGTTAAATAAACTGGCTATTTGGGATGGCGGTTCGGTATATACCGCGCACCAGGAATTTGCCGGTAAAACCATCACTATAAAAGATGGTGCTGCCGTACTTGATCATACAACACACGTTGCAGGTACCATGATAGCTAAAGGTGTTTACGCGCCTGCTAAAGGGATGGCTTTTAATACGGGCACCCTGTTATCATGGGATTTTAATAATGATGTAGCCGAAATGAGCGGAGCCGCATCGGGCTTGTTACTCTCCAATCACTCCTACGGCGATGTGGCCGGATGGGATTATAACGATACCGACAGCCGCTGGGAATGGTACGGCCTGCCCGGCGATTCGGTTGATTATACTTTTGGCTTTTATGATACCCGTGCGCAATCATGGGATAAAATAGCTTACGCCGCGCCTTATTACCTTATTGTAGAATCGGCAGGTAACGCCAGGGCTAGCAATGGGCCGGCAGTAGGGGCAACCTATTATGGCTACCGCAGCCGTACAGATCAAACCCTGGTTAATAAAGGAGCCCGCCCGGCTAACATAAGCGATAACAGCGGGTATGATATTATTAGTACAACAGGCAACGCCAAAAATAACCTTACCGTAGGCGCTGTAAATCCATTGCCTTCGGGCCCTCAAAAGAGAGAAGATGTGAGTATAGCCTATTTCAGCAGTTGGGGGCCTACAGATGATGGCCGTGTAAAGCCCGATATTGTAGGCGATGGGGTAAACGTAACATCGGTAGGGGTTGCCAACAGTACAGCGTACCTAACGCTCTCTGGTACCTCTATGGCCGCGCCTAATATTACCGGCTCGTTGTATTTGCTGCAGGAGTACTATTACAAACAAAATAACCAAACGTTTATGCGGTCGGCAACACTTAAGGGCCTGGTTTGCCATACCGCTTTTGATGCCGGTAATGTTGGCCCCGATTATATTTATGGCTGGGGATTACTTAATATGACCAAGGCTGCGCAGGCCATTACCGATAATGGCACCAAAAGCCTTATCAAAGAAAATACGTTAAGCCAGGGGCAAACCCAATCTGTTAATGTACTGGCTTCGGGGGCCGATGCGCTGACAGCAACCATAGCCTGGACAGATCCGCAGGGAACGGTTTTGCCTGATGGCACCATCAACAGCCGTACCCCCAAACTGGTTAACGACCTGGATATAAAAGTGAGCGACGGCACCACTACTTACAATGCCTGGGTTTTAGATCCCGATAATCCATCCGCGACAGCAACAACGGGCAATAACATCAGGGATAATGTGGAGCAGGTTTATATTGCCAACGCCGTGCCAGGCAAGGCTTATATCATTACAGTATCGCATAAAGGCACCTTATCTTCGGGTTCGCAACCTTATTCGCTTATAGTTACGGGCATGGGTGGTAAGGCCTACTGCTCATCGGCACCGCTAAGTAACGCCGATTCGCGGGTTGATAACATGACGTTGGCCAATATTAACAATACCCCGGCGGCAGGTTGCCAAAGCTATTCTGACTATACCAACTTAACAGTTCAGCTGGAGCAGGATAAATCGTACCCGCTAAGTTTAACATTGGGTACTTGTGGAGGCAACTTTAATAAAATGGCCAAAGTGTTTATAGATTTTAATGAAAACGGCACTTTTGAAGATAGCGAGCTGGTGGCCACCACAGGTGTTATAAATGGAACGGGCGTTTACAATGCTACTATAAAAATACCGGCAAGTGTTACAGCCGGTACTTACAGCCTGATGCGGGTAGTATTAAGCGAAACCAGTGATGCATCAACTATTACCGCCTGTGGCAGTTATGCCAAAGGCGAAACCCAGGATTATAGGGTACAGTTTTTACAAACCAGCATTGATGCGGGTATAGTCGCTATTGTAAATCCGGGATCGAGCGGGGCTTGCTCGGCAAGTACGCCGGTTACCGTTAGGGTTAAAAACTATGGCAGCGCAGCTATCAGCAATATTCCTTTAACCGTAAAAATAACAGCGGCCGACAATTCTGTAAGTACTTTTACCGGCATCTACACCGCCACGCTTGCATCTGGCGATGAAGATAACTTTACCTTTGCTCAAAATTTTAATGCTGTTGCCGGGGCAACTTACACCATAACCGCCATCAGCAGTTTACCCGGCGATCCGGTTAAAACAAACGATACAGTAACCACAACCATCGTAATAAACAGCCCATCGGCCATTGGCGCTCTGAGCGCATATTATTGTACCGATACCAAGCAATACCTGCTATCGGGCGTTGGTGATGGTACTTTACTTTGGTATCAAAATGTAAACGATACTATCCCTGTAGCAGCCGGCAGCCCGGCCAATACTGCAACTCCGCCGGTAAATAATACTTATTATGCAGGCGTAAATGATTTTAAGGGAACTATAGGTCCGGCTACCAAAAATGTGTTCAGTGGCGGTGGGTACAACCAGTTTACCCCGTCAATAAATATTAATACCAAAGTGCCGGTGGTTATTCAAAGTGCGCGGCTGTACATAGGCAACCCGGGCAAAATAACTTTTAATGTAAGCAACAGCAGCGGGCAGATTGTGGCCACCACTACCATAAATGCCCAGGCAACCCGCACCACGCCACTGGCCGGACCGCAAGATGATGACCCGGCAGATCAGGGTAAAGTATACGATCTTAACCTCGAATTACCAGCGGCCGGTAATTACCAGATATCCATAACCTACGATAATGCGGCTACTATTTACCGTAACAACGCGGGGGTAACCGGTTATCCTTTTAGCATAGGCAATATTTTTAGCATAGTATCTAATGATGCTACGGGCGACAATCCTTCTGATACCACCTACTATAAAGGGTTCTATTATTATTTTTACGATATGAAGGTGCAAAGCCTGGGCTGCGCATCGGCCGCGCGCAAAGCGGTTACCTTAACCAAACCGGTTATTGTGCAAAGCAACAATACCTTAAACTCCAGCATGGCTACAGGCAATCAATGGCTATTAAATGGCCAGGTGATAGCAGGCGCTACCGGTACTACTTTTAATCCGTTACAAAGCGGTAATTATCAGGTAGCAGATACGCTGGCCAGTGGCTGTGTAGCCATATCAGATGTGTTTGCCTATGCCCGAACAGTTACCAACGCAGATAAATCAACAGATATAGGTTTAACCGTTTTTCCGGTACCAACCAGCGATAATTTGTATGTGGTGTTTAAGGCAAATACCGCCGAAGATTTAAATATTGCACTTATAAGTTCGGTTGGGCAAACTACCCTAACCCAAAAACAAAGCATTCCGCAGGGTAATTTTAGCACGGTAGTGAATGTAAGCGCTGTGCCGCCGGGTGTTTATATTTTAAGGGTAACACTGGGGAGTAAGGTTTATGCTAAAAAGGTGATTGTTATACATTAGAGAGCCTCACCCAAACCCTCTCCAAAGGAGAGGGCCTTTGATTTGCACGTGCATTTAAAAAATGTTTTTAGAACCCTCTCCTTTGGAGAGGGCAGGGTGAGGCTTCCTTTGGAGAGGGTTTGGGTGAGGCTTTTTTACTGAAAAGTATATTTTACGCCAACGCCCGGCGCTATATCAAAAAATGGTCCGGTAGCTACTTCAAGGCGTGGGTTAAGATCAAGGCTTACGGCAATCGGGCTGCGGGGGATGGTCCACTCCAGGCCTAAAACGCCGTCGGCTCCCAGTAATAGATGCCTGTCTTTGTAATACTCGGCATCGCTGCCAAAGCGGTGGTAGTACCCGGCCCCTATAGAGCCCGCATGCCCACCAAAGCCGTAAAAGAAGTTCAGCTTATCTACATTAAATACCTGTGTATGGATCTCGTATAAGCCGGTTATTACCAGGCCATGATCGCGGATACCCAAAATGCCTTCCAGGGCTGTAGTGTTATCAAGAAAGTATTTTCCGGATGGGCCAATTTCATAGGCGCCAAATTTAAGGCCCGCTGCCCATTTGTAATCCTGTGCCTGCGAGCGCTTGCCTATTAATAAAAACGCGACCGAGAATAGTAAAATGTAAGTTAGTTTTTTCATGTAGTAGTTTTAAGTAAACAATTAAACAGGTAATGTAAAAGCATATAGGCTTAATACTGGTTTAACCCATTTTAAGCCCAAATGTTCCTGCAAATAAACGTTGGTTTTAATTTTTTATGCTTATTGATGCAAAAAACGATTTTAATAAATTGCCATCAGCCTGGTTTTCAGTGTAAAATAATGAGGCTGGTTTAATGGATTTATAGCGGTAAATAGGTTATTTTAGTGAAATAAATTTTATTAGTTACCATGATAAATAGCTTTAAAACAAAGAGGGGTAGATATTTAAGCCTGTGTTTAACAGTACTTTTTTTTATACCCGCCGGATGTGTACAGGGGCAATTGGGTGTTAACAACAGCGGGCAGTACCGCAACGGCATGGTGGTATGTGCTTACCCCGATGCCGCACAGGTTGGGCTGGATATTTTAAAGAAAGGTGGTAACGCTGTTGATGCTGCTGTAGCTGTACAATTTGCCTTAACAGTAACACATCCGCAAGCCGGCAATATTGGGGGTGGAGGCTTTATGGTTTTTCGCTCGGGTAAGGGCGAAACCAATACACTTGATTTTAGGGAGAAAGGCCCGGCAGGGGCAAGCGCCAATATGTACCTCGATTCGGCAGGCAATGTGATTAAAGATATGAGCTTATATACCCACCAGGCATCGGGTGTGCCCGGCTCTGTTGATGGTATGGTAGAGGCCCACAACAAATATGGCAAACTAAAATGGGCAGATCTGGTACAGCCAACTATAGACCTTGCCCGTAACGGCTTTAAAATAACCAAAGGTCTTGCTAATGATCTTAACCGCGCCAAAGCCGATTTTATACGCCTAAACCCCGGTAAAAATTATTTGGTGAAGGATGGCGACTGGAAAGAAGGCGACCTGCTGGTGCAGGAAGACCTGGCTAAAACCTTTGAATACATTCGCGATAAAGGCCGCGATGGCTTTTACGATGGTATTGTGGCCGATGAGCTTATTGTCGAAATGAATACAGGTAATGGCCTTATCTCCAAAGCCGACTTGAAAAACTATCATTCCGTTTGGCGTAAAGCTATTATAGGCAAATACAAAAATTATAAAATAATTACCATGCCTCCACCATCAAGCGGCGGTATAGCATTGTTGCAGTTGCTGCAATCTGTAGAAAAGTATCCGCTGAAAAGATGGGGATATAACCAGGATTCGACAATTAGGTTGGTTGTTGAGGCAGAGCGCAGGGTGTATGCAGATAGATCTAAATACCTTGGCGACCCTGATTTTTTTAAAGTGCCCGTTGATAGCCTGCTTAAGCCGGCTTACATCACAGCACGCATGAGTAATTTTAGCTGGGATGCCGCCACGCCAAGCACCAGCATTCAGCCAGGTACGTTTGTGGGTTACGAAAGCGACCAAACAACACATTACTCTATTGTAGATAGGGATGGTAATTCGGTATCTATCACAACCACATTAAACGATAGTTTTGGCTCCCATATATTTGTAAAAGGCGCAGGCTTTTTGCTCAATAACGAGATGGACGATTTTAGCTCCAAACCGGGCGTACCTAATATGTACGGATTGGTGGGTGGTAAAGCCAACAGCATCCAACCCGGTAAACGTATGCTCTCGTCTATGACGCCTACCATTGTTGAAAAGGATGGCAAACTATTTATGGTAGTGGGCACCCCCGGTGGCTCAACCATTATCACATCGGTTTTTCAAACCATATTAAATGTGATTGAGTTTAACCAAAACATGCAGCAGGCCGTGGCCTCTAAACGTTTCCATTCGCAATGGCTGCCCGATAATGTTGCCATCGAAAAAGATGGTGTTGATAGCGCAACGGTTGAAAAACTGCAAAGCAAGGGCTATAAAATAGTAACCCGCGGCGCTATTGGCCGGGTAGATGCCATCCTGAAAACCCAATGGGGCTATTACGAAGGCGGCGCCGACCCAAGAGGGGATGACACGAAGCTGGGGTATTAATTAGTTCATTGGTTCATTTGTTTACTGGTTCATTGGTCTTGTCTGATTTATAAGATGATGCATTTTGCCCATGAAAGTTGTGCGATATACACCAATGAACCAGTGAACAAATGAACTTTTAGATTTGCGTAATCAATTAGCATTTCTTACGTTTGAAATTACATGCATAATAGCGTTAAACACCAGGAAACCATCGATTATTTTTTGAAGATCGTGTGGCAAACCGTAGCTAACCGGTACAACCAGTTGGTTACAGAGTTTGGCATTACACAATCTATAGGTTACCTGTTGATTAATATCGACGAAAAGGATGGTACCACGGTATCGCAGGCGGCGGCTTTGCTGGGATTGAAGTCGACCAGTTTATCGCGTATGCTTAGTCAGTTGGAAAAAACGGGATTGATCTACCGTGAATCAAACCAGGGCGATAAACGTTCGGTAAAGATATACCTTACCGAGTTGGGTAAGGAGAAGCGCCACCAGGCCCGCGTGGTAGTAAAACAGTTTAACAACTACCTCGATTCGCACATCAGCGAAACAGAAAAAGAGCACCTCACCGAAATGCTTAAAAAGATCAATAAGCTTACCTTAAACTATAAGCCTTAAATAAGTCATTAGTCATTTCGCTGCGCTGTCATTAGTCATTAGCATTGTCCGCTTTATAACAAATGACTAAGCCAATTTTGCTATAATTTTTTGAAGTATAAAGCGTTTTTGATTCAAATATGATCGTGGTAAACGAATATTGGTGGCGTAATGTGTTAAAAAATGTTAAGCTGCCGTTTTTCTATTATAAAAGAATAAATTTGCCTTTTGAAAAAATGAACAGGTTACTTGTTTTATTATTGTTGTTGATGGCTGGTTTGGGCGCATGTAAAAAATCGGCCGACCCTTTGGTACAGTATAAAATACAGGCCGGGATAGATGATAAGATAATAAGCGATTACGTGGCGGCACACCCGGAGGATAGTGCAAAACGTATTGATACCTCGGGTGTTTATTACATTGTTAAAACAGGTGAAGGAGGGGCTGGCAATGATCTGTTCACCAGTTCGACAACCATAACGGTGGGATTTACAGGGCAGATACTAACCACAGGTTACACATTTGCGCAAACCAGTAATTTTCATCCATCCTATACATTGGGTAGTGTGATAAGAGGGTGGCAATTGGGGATACCCGAAATTAAAAAAGGAGGCAAAGTAAGGTTGTTGGTACCTTCGCGGTATGCATACGGACCATATGCGCAGGATTCCATACATTTGCCCGCAAATTCGGTACTTGATTTTAATATACAGCTTTATAATATAACTAATTAGGAAAAAAAAATAAAAGGTAAACCGGCTGTAGAGCCAGCATTTACCGGTAACAAATAATATAGATGAGAAAAATTACTTTTGCGCTTGTACTCCTTATTTCTGCAGGCTTATTATCATGTCATAAAACTGCCAACGATCCCAATATTACGCAGTTTGATGAAACCAATATCCAAAACTATATTAAAGCAAACGGGCTTACCGGTATGAAACGTGATACCACCGATGGTGATACCACCGGTATTTATTACCAGATCTTGTCGCAGGGGGCCACAACTACTCCTTTGAGTTACTCTGATACTGTGAAGTACGTATTTACCCTGAGTTCTTTTGATGGTAAATACAACTCGCTGGATTCGTTAACGGCTAACCATTACGATAGCTTTTTGGGACACATAAACCAGAATGGCTATCCAAAAGGGTTACAAATAGCCATTCATAATCTTATTAAATACAGGGGAACAAGGGCGAGGATACTCATTCCGTCACGTTTGGCTTACGGCATCGGCGGATACGGAACAGGTAGTGCCAGTAACGTGAATACCCGTATTGCAGGTAATCAGTGCCTCGACTATTACATCAACGTATATTCTGATCAAAATCTTTATGACGATCAGGTAATAAAAAATTACATGGCTACCAATAGTATGACAGGCTATACTAAATCACCTGGTGGTTATTATTATAAAGTATCGGTACCGGGAACGGGCACAAACCCTATTACCCAATATGGTGCGTTTACCACAACATACACGGGGCAGTTTTTTAACGGAACACAGTTTGACGTTGCCAGTGCTACAACAGCAACCTCATTTGATTTTTCTGGTAATGGCGGTAGCTCGTACGTAGCGGGCGTAACGCAAGGTTTAGTAGGTTATACAGCTGGTACAGCAGTAACGCTTCTGTTGCCATCCAGATACGGTTATGGCCGTACAGGTAATACTGGTATTGCTGTTAATGTGTGTTTAAGGTTTGATTTTACCATTGCCACTATAACCAACTAAAATTTATTTTACCAAAGCTTCTTTAAAAGCTTTGAGGCAACGCTCACGTGCAAAAGCGTGATCGACAATGGGTTTCGGATACTTGCTAAAATCAGCATATTCCGGAACCCATTTTTTTATATACTTCAAATCAGGGTCAAACTTTTTGGTTTGCGATTCGGGGTTGAAGATTCTGAAGTAAGGTGCGGCATCTGTACCCGATCCTGCTGCCCATTGCCAGCCACCTACGTTACTGGCCATCTCATAATCCAGCAGTTTACGGGCAAAGTAATGTTCGCCCCAGCGCCAGTCTATCAGCAAATCTTTACTTAAAAAACTGGCAACTATCATGCGTACACGGTTGTGCATAAAGCCGGTGGTGTTTAGTTCGCGCATGCCGGCATCAACAATGGGGTAGCCGGTTTGGCCATTGCACCAGGCTTTAAATTGCTCCTCGTTATTAACCCATTTAATGCGGTCGTACTCAGGGCGAAAAGCATGATCCATAGTATGCGGAAAGTGGTGGAGTATCATCATATAAAACTCGCGCCAGATCAATTCATTTAGCCAGGTTTTATTGTGATAGCCATGCGCGGCTTTGGCCAGTTCGCGGATGCTTACCGTGCCAAAACGCAGATGCAGGCCAATGTGCGATGTGCCTGCAATGGCAGGGAAGTCGCGTTTTTCGGCATAATCGCCTATCACATTTTTATATTCCTGATCTGGAAAAAGCATTCCGCTTTTTTCGAAGCCCATTTCTGTAAGCGATGGAAGCGGGAGCGGTTTGCTTTTTACCAGGTTTGTTAAATATTTTTCGGTAGGGTAGACTTTTAGATAGAAAGGTTTAACTGCGGCATACCATTTACGCTGATAGGGGGTATAAACAGTATATGGTTTTCCATCATCTTTGGTAACCTCATCTTTTTCGAAGATCACCTGGTCTTTAAAAGTTTTAAAAACGATGTTGTGCTTTTTTAGTTTATCTCTTACAGTATCATCGCGTTTGGTAGCGTAAGGCTCATAATCGTGATTGGTATAAACTGCGGCTATGTTGTGGGTTTTGATGATGTTATCCCACGCATGCTCGGCTTTATCATAGATAACCAATAAGCTGCTGTCATGCTGATGTAACGCTTTATTCAGATCTTCAAAGGCTTTATAGATAAAGGTAACACGGGCATCATCCTTGTCCTCCAGTTTATCCAGTATCTCTTTATCAAAAATAAACAGAGGCAAAACAGGGTTGCCACTTTTTAAGGCCCGGTACAGGCCGGCATTATCATTTAAACGCAGATCGCGGCGAAACCAAAAGATGGTTACCGGGGTTTTATTATCCATATATTTCTTTTAACGCGTGGGCAACCTCCGGGTATTTAAAGCTGAAGCCGGCCTCGCTTATTTTTTTGTCAGATACTTTTGTGCTGCCTAAAACCAGCGAACTCATTTCGCCTAATAATAACTTCAGCAAAAATGCAGGTACTTTGGGTGCCCATAGCGGTTTATGTAATTGTTTGGCAACAGCACTGGTCATTTGTGCATTGGTAACCGGGTGGGGCGCCACCATATTAAATACGCCTTTCAGTGTTTTATTTTCTATACCGAAAAGATACATATCAACCACATCCTGCCAATGTATCCACGAAATCCACTGTTTGCCATCACCAATAGGCGAACCTATAAAAAGTTTTAGAGGTAAAGCCAGCATTGGCAATGCCCCGGCATCCTTATCCAAAACTACACCTGTACGAAATTTTACTATCCTTAACCCCAATCGCTCGCCCTCATCAACAGCTGCTTCCCAATCAATACAGCACTGCGATATAAAATTGGTAGTTGGGGCGCTGTCCTCTGCAAGCAGTTCATCGCCACGATCGCTGTAATAGCCAATTCCCGATGCCGATATAACCGAGGTTACTTTATTTGCCCTGCTTTTAAGCAGGTTATATATAAGCGCTACAGACCTGGTACGGCTTTCAACTATTTCTTTTTTACGTTCATCTGTCCACCGTTTGTCGGCAATGCCTGCACCTGCAAGGTGTACAATGGTATCAATCCCATCAATGCAGTGCTCATCTATAATGCCTTTATCCACATCCCAGATAAAGGTCTTTATATCTTTATCCTTACCCGGTTTGCGGCTCAAAACGTTCACCGAATAGCCCTTTTGTATCAACAGTTTACTCAACCGTTTGCCCAATCCTCCGGCACCTCCTGTTATTAGAATGTTCATTAGTTTATTGCTCATTTCGCTTTGCTGTCATTAGTCATTCGTCATTGGTGCTTTTAGGGTTTGCGAAAAATAGTCCAAAATAATTAAAACAATACAAGGTCGGGTCAATTCTCATTTTAATGACCAATGACCAATGACCAATGACCAATGACCAATGACCAATGACCAATGACCAATGACCAATGACCAATGACCAATGACCAATGACCAA
>NZ_JACHCR010000031.1:79074-82813 GCF_014205845.1 Mucilaginibacter cryoferens | reverse complement strand
ATCACGATAACTTATACCGATGGTACGACTACGGTAACGCCTGGTCTGAAAGGTCCTGCGGGAACAGATGGTAAAGATGGTGCGGTAGGTGCTCAAGGCCCGGCTGGTACCAATGGTACTAATGGGGTTGATGGTAAAGGTATTTCAAGTACAACAACAGATCCTGTAACTGGTGCGATCACGATAACTTATACAGACGGCACGACTACAGTAACCCCGGGCTTAAAAGGCCCTGCGGGAACAGATGGTAAAGATGGCGCAAAAGGAGCAGATGGAAAAGGTATTTCAAGCACAACAACTGACCCTGTAACAGGTGCGATCACGATAACTTATACTGATGGCACGACTACGGTAACCCCTGGCCTGAAAGGTCCTGCGGGAGCAGATGGCAAGGATGGCGCAGTAGGTCCTCAGGGAGCAACAGGTCCGGCGGGGGCGAATGGAGCAGATGGTAAAGATGGCGCAAAAGGTGCAGATGGAAAGGGTATTTCAAGTACAACAACTGACCCTGTAACAGGCGCGATCACGATAACTTATACGGATGGTACGACTACGGTAACCCCTGGTTTGAAAGGTCCTGCGGGAGCAGATGGTAAAGATGGTGCGGTGGGTACTCAAGGTCCGGCTGGTGCGACAGGCGCGGCCGGCACCAATGGGATTGACGGTAAAGACGGCGCAAAAGGAGCAGACGGAAAAGGTATTTCAACTACAACAACTGATCCTGTAACAGGTTCGATCACGATAACTTATACTGATGGCACGACTACGGTAACCCCTGGCCTGAAAGGTCCTGCGGGAGCAGATGGTAAAGATGGCGCAAAAGGAGCAGATGGAAAGGGTATTTCAAGTACAACAACTGATCCTGTAACAGGTGCGATCACGATAACTTATACCGATGGTACGACTACGGTAACGCCTGGCCTGAAAGGTCCTGCGGGAACAGATGGTAAAGATGGAGCGGTAGGTGCTCAAGGCCCGGCTGGTACCAATGGTACTAACGGGGTTGATGGTAAAGGTATTTCAAGCACAACAACAGATCCTGTAACTGGGGCGATCACGATTACATATACTGATGGTACGACTACGGTAACCCCTGGTCTGAAAGGTCCTGCGGGAGCAGATGGTAAAGATGGTGCGGTGGGTGCTCAGGGCCCGGCTGGTACCAATGGAACCAACGGAGTTGACGGTAAAGATGGTGCAAAAGGTGCAGATGGAAAGGGTATTTCAAGTACAACAACTGATCCTGTAACAGGTGCGATCACGATAACTTATACCGATGGTACGACTACAGTAACCCCTGGCCTGAAAGGTCCTGCGGGAGCAGATGGCAAGGATGGCGCAGTAGGTCCTCAGGGAGCAACAGGTCCGGCGGGGGCGAATGGAGCAGATGGTAAAGATGGCGCAAAAGGTGCAGATGGAAAGGGTATTTCAACTACAACAACTGACCCTGTAACAGGCGCGATCACGATAACTTATACCGATGGTACGACTACGGTAACCCCTGGTTTGAAAGGTCCTGCGGGCGCTGATGGTAAAGATGGTGCGGTAGGCCCTCAAGGTGCTGCTGGAACCAATGGCACCAACGGGGTTGATGGTAAAGACGGTGCAAAAGGCGCCGATGGCAAAGGCATTTCAACTACAACGACTGATCCTGTAACAGGTGCGATCACGATAACTTATACCGATGGCACGACTACGGTAACCCCTGGTCTGAAAGGTCCTGCGGGAGCAGATGGTAAAGATGGTGCGGTAGGTGCTCAAGGCCCGGCTGGTACCAATGGTACTAAGGGGGTTGATGGTAAAGGTATTTCAAGCACAACAACTGATCCGGTAACTGGGGCGATCACGATAACATATACCGATGGCACGACTACGGTAACCCCTGGTCTGAAAGGTCCTGCGGGAGCAGATGGTAAAGATGGTGCGATAGGTGCTCAAGGCCCGGCTGGTACCAATGGAACCAACGGAGTTGACGGTAAAGGTATTTCAAGCACAACAACTGATCCGGTAACTGGGGCGATCACGATAACATATACTGATGGTACGACTACGGTAACCCCTGGTCTGAAAGGTCCTGCGGGAGCAGATGGTAAAGATGGCGCAGTAGGTCCTCAGGGAGCAACAGGTCCGGCGGGGGCGAATGGAGCGGATGGTAAAGATGGTGCGGTGGGTCCTCAAGGTCCGGCTGGTACGAATGGTACCAACGGGGTTGACGGCAAAGACGGCGCAAAAGGAGCAGATGGAAAGGGTATTTCAACTACAACAACTGATCCTGTAACAGGTTCGATCACGATTACCTATACTGACGGCACGACTACGGTAACCCCTGGCCTGAAAGGTCCTGCGGGAGCAGATGGCAAGGATGGCGCAGTAGGTCCTCAGGGAGCAACAGGTCCGGTTGGTGCTACAGGCGCAGCTGGAACTAACGGCGTAGATGGGAAAGATGGTGCGGTTGGTCCTCAGGGAGCAACGGGCGCAGTAGGCCCGCAAGGCCCGGCCGGTGCGAATGGAGCAGATGGTAAAGATGGCGCGGTAGGTCCTCAGGGAGCCACAGGCGGAGTAGGTCCGCAAGGCCCGGCCGGTGCGAATGGCGCAGATGGGAAAGATGGGAAAGATGGTGCGGTAGGTCCTCAGGGAGCAACGGGCGCAGTAGGCCCGCAAGGCACAGCTGGAACTAACGGCGTAGATGGTAAAGATGGCGCGGTAGGTCCTCAGGGAGCAACAGGTGCAGTAGGTCCGCAAGGTCCGGTTGGTGCCACCGGCGCAGCTGGAACTAACGGCGTAGATGGTAAAGATGGCGCGGTAGGTCCTCAGGGAGCAACAGGCGGAGTAGGTCCGCAAGGCCCGGCCGGTGCGAATGGCGCAGATGGGAAAGATGGTGCGGTAGGTCCTCAGGGAGCAACAGGTGCAGTAGGCCCGCAAGGCGCAGCTGGAACCAACGGCGTAGATGGTAAAGATGGCGCGGTAGGTCCTCAGGGAGCAACAGGTGCAGTAGGCCCGCAAGGCGCAGCTGGAACCAACGGCGTAGATGGTAAAGATGGCGCGGTAGGTCCTCAGGGAGCCACAGGTGCAGTAGGTCCTCAAGGCCCGGTTGGTGCCACCGGCGCAGCTGGAACTAACGGCGTAGATGGTAAAGATGGCGCGGTAGGTCCTCAGGGAGCCACAGGCGGAGTAGGTCCGCAAGGCCCGGCCGGTGCGAATGGCGTAGATGGTAAAGATGGCGCGGTAGGTCCTCAAGGTCCGGTTGGTGCTACAGGCGCAGCTGGAACTAACGGCGTAGATGGTAAAGATGGCGCGGTAGGTCCTCAGGGAGCCACAGGCGCAATAGGCCCGCAAGGCGCAGCTGGAACTAACGGCGTAGATGGTAAAGATGGCGCGGTAGGTCCTCAGGGAGCCACAGGCGGCGTAGGTCCGCAAGGCCCGGCCGGTGCGAATGGCGCAGATGGGAAAGATGGTGCGGTAGGTCCTCAGGGAGCAACAGGTGCAGTAGGTCCGCAAGGTCCGGTTGGTGCCACCGGCGCAGCTGGAACTAACGGCGTAGATGGTAAAGATGGCGCGGTAGGTCCTCAGGGAGCAACAGGCGGAGTGGGTCCGCAAGGCCCGGCCGGTGCGAATGGCGCAGATGGGAAAGATGGTGCGGTAGGTCCTCAGGGAGCAACAGGTGCAGTAGGCCCGCAAGGCGCAGCTGGAACCAACGGCGTAGATGGTAAAGATGGCGCGGTAGGTCCTCAGGGAGCCA
>NZ_JACHCR010000031.1:0-78977 GCF_014205845.1 Mucilaginibacter cryoferens | reverse complement strand
CGCAGCTGGAACTAACGGCGTAGATGGTAAAGATGGCGCGGTAGGTCCTCAGGGAGCCACAGGCGGAGTAGGTCCGCAAGGCCCGGCCGGTGCGAACGGCGTAGATGGTAAAGATGGCGCGGTAGGTCCTCAGGGAGCAACGGGCGCAGTAGGTCCTCAAGGCCCGGTTGGCGCCACTGGCGCAGTTGGTACTAACGGAGCAGATGGTAAAGATGGCGCGGTAGGTCCTCAGGGAGCAACAGGTGCAGTAGGTCCGCAAGGTCTGGTTGGTGCCACCGGTGCTCAAGGCCCTGTCGGTCTAACCGGAGCAACCGGTGCCCAAGGGCCCAAAGGTGATGTTGGAGCAACTGGTTCAGCAGGTGCCACAGGCGCGGTAGGTCCTCAAGGCCCTAAAGGGGATACTGGCGCAACTGGTCCAGCAGGCGCAACAGGCCCTCAAGGTCCTCAGGGAGTTGCTGGTCAGGGTGGAATAACCCAAGGTACTGGTATTATTACGGTAACAGGTAGTGGGACATCCGTGTCACCGTATATTGTGTCTTCTACAACTACTCATACTTTATCAAGTTCGGGTAATATAATTACGTCCGTAGTAAATGGGGTAAGTGTAACAGCAACAACTGTTAATGTGGTAGGCAATACCTTATCTGGAACAAATCTGACTACGACAGTAAACGGTGTAGCCAGTACCCCGTTAGATCTAAAATCAGCGATCACAGCTACTACAACTAATACCTTGAATTTAGTTACCGATACAACATTGGGCGCCAATAAATTAACCTCTACCGTAAATGGTGTTGCGTCTAATATTGTTGATCTGCAGACTACCGAACCTTGGCGTGTATTAACTACAAATGTACCAGCCACTACGAACAATCAAAATATCTATCAATTGGGTTGGATAGGTATTGGAACCAAGAGTAAGTCAACATTTAATGACGAAACCCTGTTCGTAAATGGCAAAATTAGAACAAAGAATTCTGTTTATGCAGATTATGTATTTGAAAAGTACTTTGACGGTTTTTCCAAGATCAATAAAGGGTATCATTTCACCTCATTGGCAGACGTAGCCAAATTTATCAAAGTCCATAAGCACTTGCCAGGGGTAACTCCAATCAGTGGTACTGAGAAAACCACAGATGGTTATTCTTATGATATCAGTGAATTAACCATTCAGTCTTTGGAAAAGGTAGAAGAATTATATCTCCATGTTATTGAACAGCAAAAACAGATTGAGGCCAAGGACAAAGAAGTAGAACAACTTAAAAGTAATGTCAAATCAATGAATGAACGGCTGGAAAAGTTAGAACAATTATTATTGAGAAATAAGTGATAACAAGACGTAACCATTTGCTTTATCAGCAGCAGTTAAAAAGACAGAATTTGAAAGGCGCATTTTTTATGCTTAAGGCACACCCCATAAATTTGATGAATAGACAGATATTCAAGATATTTTTAGCAGCCACATGGATATTTGCTGGTATAAATGGATATGCCCAAAAGGGAGCGGGTAGCACCACGGTTGACAATTCGACAGTATATATCGCTGCCGGGAGTACGGAAATGCGATTTTCGGAGGGTAGTTATTTTGGCCCCCAGGCAAACTGGGTAATTGATGGTACGCTGGAGATATGGAGCAAAAACATCTGGATCGCCCCCGGCGCTACCTTCAGCGGAAAGGGTAAAATTGTAATCTATAATCCCGGCGATAACCCTTTTTATGTTGATATGCCTTCGGGGCCGACAAATATTGATGGGAACAACGGTGGTTTTATAGGCCTTACCATTGTGCACAGCAACAATAGAAATATTCTTTTAACCGATTTAACTGATCCTGGTTATGGTACCCAAAATCCTCCCGGCGTCCAGTCTGCGACATTGAATATAGGTGCGGCCGTCGACATGGCGGCGGATCATGGCGACATCATTCTAAATGGACATGATCTTGTTTTTAGCAAAACAGGGATTATTACCAATTACAGCGCGGACCGCATGGTTGTGACGGATAATAGCACAAGCGGTCATATGGTTAAGGATTATGCGGACGGTTCGCCATTTGTATTTCCTGTGGGTATTTCCGAGGGTGATTATACTCCGGCAACAATAACACCTACATCACAGGGAATGTTGTTTGTAAGTGTGCAAGACTATCTTGCGGCCAATAAAACGGGGATAGCAGTAGACCAGGGCATGGACAGGATGTGGAATATTTATGCCGCCGGCCCTTTAAAAGCTACTGTTACATTACAACACAATCAAAACACCAATGGGGCTTTGTTTAAAGACGCCACCGCGTCAATAACACAATACCAGGGAGGTGAATCATGGGATAAGGTGGCCGGCCTTAATCCATCCGAGGGCGTACATACCCGTAATGATGTCAATGTGGTCCCCGATATGATAACTAATGGGGCATGGTTTACAAAATATTCATTTTCGGTTGCCAGCTTAGTTATTCCTAATCTATATACACCGAATGGGGATGGTACAAATGATACGTTTGAAATTCGTGGTTTGAACCTTTTTCAGGAAAATGAACTAATTATCGTGAACAGGTGGGGTAACGAGGTCTTTAAAACTAAAAATTATAAAAATGATTGGGCAGGTACAGGCCTAAATGAAGGTACTTACTACTATCTGTTGCGTGTCAAAGAGAATTCCGGATCACAATGGCAGGTATTTAAGGGGTATGTAACCTTGATCAGAGAATTTAAAAAATAAAAAAGTGAGCACTAATGATGAAAAAACTTCATCCGTACGGCTTAAAGTTAAAAGAAAATGAAAAAGATATTTATATTTTTTATAACACTGCAGTTGGTTGGTCATTTTGCTCATGCGCAGCAGGACGCCCAATTTAGTCAGTACATGTTTAATGGCATCTATATTAATCCGGCATACGCTGGCTATAAGGAGCAGTTGAACGCGCAAGCGTTTTACCGTAATCAGTGGACCGGTATCGTGGGTGCGCCTAAAACAATGTCCCTGGCGATAGACGCGATCGCTAATGATGGCAATGTTGGATTAGCCTTCCAGGTATCAGACGACGAATTGGGCGCCCAGAGAAACCTGGCTGCGTATGCCAACTACGCCTACCGATTAAGATTCAATGAAGATGGAACTTCCAGGCTGGCTCTGGGACTGGGGGTAGGGGTTGTACAATTAGGGCTTGATGGGTCTAAACTTAATCCCAATGATCCAGAACCAGATCAGCCCGTGGGTATGCAGACCAACACAGTACCTGATGCGCGGGTGGGAATTTATTTTGCCAACGACCGGTATTATGCGGGTATTTCTGCGGATAACCTTGTTTCACAGTATTCATATAGAAGCCGTTATGAGTTTATCCCCCAACCTAAAGTTCACTATTATTTGACCGCGGGGATGTTGGTCCCTTTGTCAGAAGACATCTTATTAAAACCATCCTTTTTATTGAAGGATGATCATGCCGGGCCAACTAGTCTCGACATAAATGCATTTATTATTATGGGCGAGCGATTGTGGTTGGGCGGGTCATACCGTACCACAGTTAAACTTTATAATAAGGCCTATTTGCAAAATGACCTGCAGAGTCCGAGCGCTGCTGTGCTGGCTGTCCAGGTGTTGGCTACCAGTAATTTCAGAATTGGGTATGCTTATGATATAGCGCTGGGCCCCTTGAACGGCTATGGTGGCGGTACGCATGAAATATCAATCGGCTATTCCTTTCCGCGAAAAAATCAAAGAATGTATACACCGCGATATTTCTAAGAATTTCCCATATAAACAGGGTCATGAAATCACCGAAACACAAGATGAAAAAAAGTTTATTAAGCACTATCCTAGCTATAATGCTGGTTTTTATGCTGCAAGTACCCGTAAGTGCTCAATACATCCTGAAGGAGGCAGATACTCAATATGAACTATTTAACTATAATAAGGCCATTGACCTTTATGAACAGGCTTATAAAAAGAAAACTACTATCCATGCAGCAGAGCGACTGGCAGCTTGTAACGCATTGATTCATGACTATAAAGCAACTGAAAGCTGGTACGGGATTGCCATAAGTTTACCAGGTAGCAATGTGGAAGATCATTTGAGTTACGCTAAGGCGCTACAGAATAATTCTAAATATGATGAAGCTAAAGCAGAATACCGGATATATGCAAAGCTCAATAAAGCAATTACACTTGCACAACGGCGTTTGTGGGATCTATCGTGTGATTCCGCAGTTCTATGGATGAAAAACCCGAAGCGGTATTATATAAAAAATGAAAAGCGATTAAACAGTGCTCAGTCAGACTGGGGTGCTGTGCAATTTGACAATGCTATCGTTTATTCGTCTGATCGTGGTTTTCATGCTGCGGGAACCACTAAGCAAGATCGCCCGTTTTTTAAATTTGACGGTGCGAAAGCACCGGATAAGGATATTTACGGCTGGACCGGAAGCGGCTACCTGAAGTTATATATATATAATAGTGATAGGGACAGTAGCATACTATTCCCGTTAAGCACGGGTACCGAATACCATGTAGGAGCAGCGAGTTTTACGGCAGATGGTAAGGAAATGTATTTTACACTCACCCGGATACCCCGTAATCCCCAATATATAAATGGAAAATTGGCTACCATTAATGTAGAGATTTACAGCAGTCGGAAAAGCGATTCCTTGGCTACATGGTCGGCCCCCGTTCCATTTAAATATAACGATATAAATAACTGGTCGGTAGGTGATCCCTTTATTACCGCTGACGGAAGAAGTTTGTATTTTGTCTCAAATATGCCTGGAGGGAAGGGAGGAACGGATATTTATGTTTGTCATAAAACAGATACTGGGAACTGGGGTAAGCCATTCAACTTATCCGTGGTTAATACAGCAGGCAATGAGCGAACCCCAGCGCTAGATAGCGATAGTAATCTGTATTTCAGTAGTGATGGGTATGTGGGTATGGGCGGACTGGATATTTTCAAATCGCTTAATATCGATGGGAGTTTCAGTGCACCCCTGAACCTGGGTTATCCCGTCAATTCTCCGCAGGATGACTTTGCTTACAAATGTAATTCCGCGAATACCGGATATTTTGCATCGGAAAGAATAGAGGGGTTAGGTAAAGATGATATCTATAGTTTTAAAGAACAAAAGATTTTAACCTTGAGATTAACCGGAATTGTATTTAATAAAAAAACAAGTGGTCCGCTAGCTAACGCAATTGTAACTCTGGACAAGCAGGGTGGAGGAACGCTAAAAGTTCAGACCGATGAAAGTGGAACCTTCAAATTTAACCTCGAAGAGGTGTCAGATTATAGCTTAACAGGAGAAAAAACAAGTTTCAGGAGTGCCGTTGAGGAATTGTCAACGACAAATCTCAACGTATCCGCTACGTTGAACCGGGATCTTTACCTAGAACCGGTGGAGATTGATAAAGCCATCCGACTAGAGGATATTTATTATGACTTTGATAAATGGAATATCCGGAAGGATGCGGCCTTCGCATTGGATAAACTCGTTAAGATTATGAAAGACAACCCAACGATCTGGATTGAACTGGGATCTCATACTGACAGCCGGGGTAACGATGCCTATAACATGATTTTATCCCAAAAAAGAGCTGAATCAGCTGTCCAGTATATTATATCCAAGGGAATAAACAGAAATAGGATCACGGCCGTGGGGTATGGCGAAACGAAATTGCTAAACCGTTGCGCGAATGGTGTAAAATGTAGCGAAGAAGAACACCAGTTAAACAGAAGAACTGAGTTCAAAATTATAAAACAATAACCGGTTGACCCGATTTGTCTGGCGGCTCTTACAGCGGCCACCAGGCACATTTATTTTTTTTAGAATATTTTCTAGACCTATTAAAAATCACGCTAACAATTGTGAAAAAACGAATTTTGATCCTCGATAGTAAAGTGGCTATTGTGGAGATTATTAAAGAAGTGATGCTCAGCGAAGGACATGAGGCGAAAGGTATTAGTCTTACCGATAATTTTATTCCGATAGTCCATTGGTACCAACCAGATTTGATTATATTGGACTATAACTTGTTATCCCGTTTTAACGGGGGCGAGCTTTGCCGACAGATTAAAAGCGATCCAAAAACATCATCTATCGTTGTTATTATCATTTCCACTTGTCCGCCACCGTTCGATATATTTAGTAGTTATGGGCCGGATGCGTTGATTTACAAACCTTTTTCATTAAAGGAAGTAACAGAATGTGTTAGAGAGCGGTTAATCTATCAGGAAAAGGCGGGGAAATGAACTAGGAAAGGTCGGATGTGAAAACATTGGTCTTCCACATGCAAGTGTGGGCCACGATTCAGCCGGAAATCCGATCACTTAATTTGGGAAAGGTATAAAATCTTAGAATAGCTAATTTTTGCTGGTCATATGGGACAAATATTACGTATCACATTCGAAAAAAAAGATTACACTTTTGAGTTGGTAAATCCGCTATCTGTTAGTAAGGATTCAAAATGCCTTGATATCTTGCTGGAGCATATTAATTACCGTATGGTGAAGAATAATGGAAGCTGGGTTTTTGAAAATACGGACGATGATCACCTGATTAGGTTGTCCGCTGCTATAGGTAAGTCCATCTCGTTGAGATATCGGATATAATCTACCGGGCTTTTGGGATGGGCCAGTTCAGCCTTGCTTTCATCTGATCTTGTCGATTTTGCCATGGAAAATCCCCTTTCCAGTTACTTAGGTCACCCCTCTTTTTAGGACAGAGTTGTAGATATTTATAATAGGTGGGTATCGGTATCGGACGGTCTAACCGTTAGATAAAATGATAATAACATAAATATTGGAATGCTTTTATGTATTTAATATGTTGGTTTATAGTTTATTGGCATGTTGCGTAGATGTGAGTGGCGACTATGTTTTTCACAACCTGTTTATTTGCGCTACTACTGGTACTATTAAATATGCGCAAATTATTCTGTAAAATTAGAATTTGCCTTTTTTTTGGATCACAGTGGAGAGCCATTGTTGAACCGGGTAGTGCGTCAGCGCACTTAACCAACGGATCTTCTTTATTTACTTACTTATCGAAAACGTCAATGTCCCGTAGGCAGTCACGCGCATTCTGGTCAATGAAGGATTTTAGAAAGTATAAAATGTTAGAGCAAGATGGAGAAGAGGACAAACACTAGCTATCAGGACTAAGTGTGCGCTTCTTTAGCTCTTTTTTGGGTTTTCCTAACCTTTCAGTTAAAGGGATGGTTACGAACAGCTGCGCCACCGAAAAAGCCGATGAATACAGAAAACGATAAATAAGAGATTTCCTGGAAAATTTACAGTATTCATTTAATAACTAAAATGGTAAAAAGATCTGAAAATAGTATTCCGGGTACGTACGATGATTATCCTCGTATGCGGAATTTATTGATGCAGGAAAGAAGTTCGACGGCCATCGTTAAAATATATATATCACATTTTTTGGGAACCTGATTATTAATCCCTTTAAATATCGTTCCCCCGGGATTATTTAAGCCAAAGGTAAGAATCGCATTATAGAGCATGGCTTTCGATTATTGATACTCAGACTGCCATGATATGAAGAAGTATAATAATAGTGTTTTCACATAGGAAGATTTTGTTCCGGTAGGAAGTTCAATTTTTTAATGAATTTTAAAACAGCATATATGAGTTTAACGAAAAAAATTTTTCTTGTTGATGATGATCCTACGTGTGCGTTTTTGGCAAAAAAAATTATTGCTAATATCACTGTCATAACAAGGATTGGTACAATTGTCAGTGAGTTTTGCGATGGTCAAAAGGCTATTGATTTTATTAAATATAATATCAATTACACAGAGGAGCTTCCGGATATCATATTTCTTGATATCAATATGCCCGTTCTGGATGGGTGGGGGTTTTTAGAACAATTCGATGTCATTAAACTCCAAATCAAAAAGGAAGTAAAATTATATGTTGTTTCCTCTTCTGTTTCTCCCGATGATCTGATGAGAGCAAAAGAATTCAGTATGGTAACCGATTTTATCCGCAAACCGATACATACCAGGGAAATTGTTGAAATCCTATCATCTATATCCAATACCTGAACTCGAAATCTCTTTATAAGAAAAAAAGCAGCCTTATTTCGCATCGTATGGCCCGTTTTTAACCTATCTGATAAAATATTCAACTGTCTGTTAGATGTTTATATTTCAAGTGTAGATGTGAGTAGTTCTATTTTTTTCAATGTTTCTGTAAAACCGCTTCTTTGCATCGTTTTCAAAAAGAAAAACATTTGACATATGCCAGCTAAAAGTTACGCAAATCCTGATTAATAAGGAACGGGGCAATCCAACAAAACTTTCAGCCTCGCAGCGGAGCCGGCATACATAATATAGTATCTACTAAGGCATAGCAATATAGCCAAAATGGTTAGATGTTAATCGATAGATACTATTAAAACGGTTGTTATCAATGCTTTTGACGAAATCGGGTGGCTTGAGGATGGGAGCCGGCTGAGGAGGTAATCAACTAAGTATGGCATAATCAAAGTTATTAAATTTATGAACGATCAAAAGAAGGAGCAGTTGAAAAAAAAATCAGGATAATGCGTCAACAGTGTGGCCAAGGTCTGAAGGATACCGCTGTCTGAGCTGGTATTTTGATTGATATTTCCAAAATTGAAACTGTGATTACCGATATTAATCTGTGCCGCTGTAATGGGTTGCCAATGTTTTTGGAGTAGGTCTGATGGAGCCATAGGTCTCCGATAGCAATGGAAGAATAATAGCCCGTTCATTGTTTGACCGGCTTCACTAAAGATATTTCATTTGATCCATTAGTAAGCTTACCATATTCCGCAACACCTTGTGGTGTGGGCCTTTTATTCAGTGGCGTGTTTATGTCAACCGTATTTATTCAAATCATGTCATCATTAGTATAACTCATGGAGAAAAAAACGAGTCGCCCCAATTTAAAGACAAAACAATTTTCAACACTGCATATAGAAATATTTGAACAATTGCTCGTTTCGGGCAAAACTAATTGGGATTTGAACAGGCAATTTGGTTATACCAAAAAATCTCATTCTGTAGTGGATCATTCCCGTAAGGTCATGTATAAACTATTGATACTAGAAAATCTCAAAAGGGAGGAGAATCTGGATAAGGTGATCTATCCCAGATTATATAAATTCTGGTGGAAACGGCTTCTGGATAAGAATAAACCCGCGCTCTTAGGTAAAGCCGTTGTCGCGCTATATTATGAAGAACGGAGTGCATTAACCCGTAAAAATTGTTGAGATGGATTTCATTTTGGTGGTTATGGAATAAAAATGGGCTGCCTGTTAAAAAAAAGGATAGATATCTGGATTATCATAGAGATGACGCTGGAATTAAAGATGGAAGTTTTAAAAACTACAGGTATCATACATATTGAACCCCTGCATTGTAAGATCTTATCTGAACTGATTTACGAGAAAACAAACAAGAGGATTAGCATAACTACTCTCAAACGGGTTTATGGTTTTGCGGTTACGGAGTGTAATATATCCCGATATACGATGGATGCGCTACGGGAATTTAGTAGGCCGGGCCTTTGAAAATACGTAATAAATAAAAAGTGAGACTCGGTAAAATTAAAAAGAGTCGTCAACGGGGAGCAGCAGGACACTATGATAAACTGCGCCATAACTTCACAAGCTTTGTGGAGAACACAGACGAAGATTTTACCAATGTATCTCTTTTGGTGCGAGCAGAAGTTCCTCGTCTTACTATCAGATGTTATTTATGATACATTTTATCAGCTGTCTGGCTCAAAATATTAAGCTGGTTCTATATGATCACATGTTTAAACATAGCGCTACCATGGAAAAAAGGACAATATTGATTGTATTATTAACATTCTATTATGCATGTTGTCTCGGGCAACCTGGACAAATCAGAAGTTGCCGAGCACCACGGCTCTTCATTCGAACCGGGACATTTCATCTCATGGTCCCGGATAACAAAATTGCGCTTTTATGCGAAAAGGAAGGCAAGCGTACTTTTCATTGGGCCAAGTCGCCACCGGATATTCAACGGCCGAAGTTTTACGATGTACAGCATTTAATTGCTAACGCAACGGGTATCGATTCCCCAGAATATGCGCGTAGAGGGCAGCTGCTTAAATCAACAGAACAATGGTCAAAATATAAGTTCAAGTGGTTGGTATTCAAAATGGGTGGTTGCGGGCTGACTATGCTGATCATCGGGGCGGTATGGTTCTACTTGCGGAAAATAAAAAATAATACCAAGAGCCTACGCTTGCAATTTGAAAAAACTGAGGCTACAGCAAATGCTTTGGATGCGGCGAATAAAGAATACGTCCGGCTAATGAAGTTGGTGGCCCATGACCTGCGTAACCCGATAGGTGCCGTTAGTGCTATTGCGTCGATCATTATAGGAAAAGAGCAGCCTGAGGACCTTCATGAATTGGTGCTGTTGATAGAAACGGCTTCGAAAAGTAGCCTGGGGCTTATTAACGAACTGCTAAAAACTGACTTTGGCCAGCAGGAGGTGGTTAAAGAAGAAATATTCCTGGAGGAAATATTACGGCCCTGCGTGGAACTGCTAAAGTTCAAAGCAGATGATAAAGGCCAACGGTTGATATATCATAATGAGCAGCAACTGAAAGTAGAGGTGGACAAAGAGAAAATGTGGCGGGTAATAAATAATATAATTGGGAATGCCATGAAGTTCAGCCCCGAAGGGAGCGATATATTCATTGATACCTTTCGGGCTGAAAAGGGAATAGTTATCAAAGTGAAGGACAAGGGCATTGGCATCCCCCTGGCTTTACAGAATAAAATATTCGACGCATTTTCCCCGGCTAAGCGTAATGGGACGGAAGGAGAACAACCATTTGGACTGGGATTATACATTTGTAAACAGGTTATGGAAGCCCACGACGGTAAAATATGGTTTAAAAGTGAGCCTGAAAGTGGGACTGAGTTTTTTATTGAAATCCCCCTTTATCAATAGCTATTTAATTAAAGTCCTGGATATCAAATCTATGGCATGCGCATGTAGATGTGAGTAGGGCTTTTCGCAAAAAGTAATGCACCTATTCTATTTCTTTGTGGCAGATGATAACAACAGCTAGAATATGAACCCAGCGGTAGGGTTTAACTTTTATTTATAAAAATGATTATTCATTTAATCTTGGGAGGGATTGCCGGTTTTCTGGCAAACAAAGTAATACGCGGCAAAGGTTACGGCGTGATGATAGATGTTTTACTCGGACTGGCAGGGGGCTGGATCGGGGGATGTATATCTGATCGCCTTAATCTCCGCATGCTTACCTGGGGCTATTTTCTCACCCCTTTCCTTGGGGCGGTATTGCTTGTCTGGATGATCAGACTTGTCAGAAAATAGCAGGTACAGGGGGAGTACCGAGCCAGTCAGCATAAAATAGTGGCAATGTCATTGATTATGCGGGTCAGCTGATTGGTTCAAAGCAGTGATATTTTGGAGGGAGTTTTTTTACCACAATTCGATATACTTAATCAACAAATTTAAAATTATGAAAAAATTATTAACGACCCTATTACTTTCGGTATTGAGTTTTGGAGTAATCAATGCTCATGCTGCGCCTGTAAAGCATCACCACAAACACCTCAGAAAGGATGGCAAGCCCGATAAACGATACAAAACAGCTAAGACGCATTTAAAAAAAGACGGCAAACCTGACAGAAGGTTTAAAGAAAATAAGATAAAGCATTAAATAGGCGAGGCTGTCTCATAAGTATGGGAACAGCCTCTTTTTCTTTAATTTATTGGGGTAGGTGGTGGAGAACGTTTCGTATAGACGATTCTTAGGGCCTCCATTTTACTTATGAGACAGCCTCTTTTATCATTCAGAGACCTCATTTACCTGACCTGATTAATCATCAGTAGTCTAAAAATCTATATGAAAAAACTACTTTTTATATGGTTAATGCTATTTGGAGCATTTCATTCAAAAGCCGAAACCAATTTAAAACCGGATACCGTTAAAAAGGATTCCGTTAAGATAAATAAACTTAATGTAAAACTGAATGACCTTAAAGCAAAATTGGGTGATATTCAAAAACAACTGCCAATAGATTCGTTAAAACTGGAAAATACTCTGGGCAAGTCTCATGATGCTCAGGTTAAAAGCAGGAAAAGATCGGAACAGGCGGTAGGAGGCGATTTGGATGACGCGAAATTAGCAGCCAAAGAAGCCAAAAAAGCTGCAAAACAAACCCAAGAGGCTGATGATGCTTCCAGACAAATGGAGCGTGACCGTAAAAAGGTAAAAGACCTGCTCAAACAGATAAAAAAAGCGCAGGAAAAACTGGATAAAGCCCAAGCAGTGGAATAGGGGAGTAAATCACCTGCCATTGCCAAGGAATCCTGTATGGCCGGTAATTTTGAATATTCTTGAACCTGATCAGTAAATATCCGTCTTATAATCCGGGAGATATTCGGAATTAGGACCTTTGCAGATCAAAATTAGAAGTTTAGGAACCAGCTGGATAGTAATTGTTTGCAGAAATGATTTATATTTTTAACTATCTTATGGGGCAGTCATTGTTGATTAGATTTGGGGGACAGGACTACAGCTTCCAGATACTGAATGCCAAAAAGATCAATAAAGACAAAGAAGAAATCCAGATCTTATTAGACGGGACGACGCAAACACTTCTCATGGAACAAAATAGATGGCGTCCTAAGGAAAATAACGCATTGATCGGGAAGGAACTCGCTGGCGAGATCGGGAAAAGTATTGCGCTGCTATACTGGATATAATTTCGAAAGAAGGAGATAGATGTTAAACGCTTTCCGGCGGCTATCTGGCGTCCTCAAAAAATAAAGCCAAATAAGACATTCGTGGCAACCATCCCCGTCATATATTTCCAGGGCCATTAAAATAACCAACGTGGTTCAGCGAACATTGGAATTTTAATAAGTATTAGAAGGGTACAAAAGATGTTTCCTCCTAACGATACAGCACGGGCATTTTTACATGCCACTGCAGTTTATTTTTACCAGCTATCCTTATAGGTTCTCCAGTTAAGATTTCAGTATGGAAAATGGTGGTTTAATTGGTGATCTTTTCAGGTTGCGTATTTGTGAATGGTAATTAATTTGATAAAGTGGACGTAAGTATTTTCAGGCTTAAATTTCTTAGTGCACTTGGCTGCAAAGAAAGTTAATGTGAGGGCTCTTTATAAAATCTTACTAAGCATATCTTCTTGATTTTTCAGGCTATCTGATTATTAAATAATTATGTGTATTTCCAACCAAAGAGATTACGATAAGATATCAGTTGTAGCTGTTGGATAAAATTTCGTAAATTAATTTAAATAGTGATCAATATCGCTCCCTGCAAAAAAATAAATTCAAGACTTTGGTGATTTTTGCCCAATCGGTGGCTTGTGTATATCCGAGTATATATAGCCTGGTCTTTGCCTGGCGAATCTGAATGTTTTTCCTTTTAATTGCAGTTATTCTATAACACCAGTGTTCACATCGCACCATGCCGGTATGGAAAGCATTTCAACTAAATATTTTTTTTAACATGAATAAAATAACTATTTCAAAGTTCTCTGCGGAGTTTTTAGGAACCCTGGTATTGGTATTAATGGGTTGTGGAAGTGCCGTTATCGCTGGTGCCAATGGCACGAATGGGGTCGGTTTATTAGGCATATCTTTTGCCTTCGGTTTGTCTGTCGTTGCAATGGCCTACACGATCGGGCATATTTCTGGCTGCCATATCAATCCGGCTATTTCAATAGGTATGGTCCTTGCCGGACGCATGAAAGTGGGGGAGGCCGCTTTATATATATTAGCCCAGCTATTGGGTGCAATTGCCGGAGCAGCCATTTTATATGCGATTGCTTCGGGTAAAAGCGATTATCTTATTGGAGTCAACGGACTGGGACAAAATGGTTATGGCGAATTGTCACCAGGGCACTACAGCCTTGTTGCAGGTTTTTGGGCAGAGGTGGTGCTATCTTTTATATTTTTACTGGTTGTTTTTGGCTCTACATCTTCTAAAAATATTAACGGTGGTTTCGCAGGCATAGCCATTGGCCTCAGCCTGGTATTGATTCATATCGTGGGCATACCGATAACAGGGGTATCGGTAAACCCGGCCCGTAGTATTGGCCCCGCCTTAATTGTCGGTGGGGGCGCACTAACTCAACTATGGTTATTCATCATTGCCCCTATATTGGGAAGCATATTAAGTGCAGTAGTATGGCGATATGTGCTGAATCAAGATTAATGAGCCTCTATGGTAAAGGTCAACTGAGGTATTTAGATAACGGAGCCTGGCCCTGGTTCCTTGTTATTATGACTTAAAATTCCGATCGAGCGGATCTGCCGTTGACAAACTTGTATATGGTCGATCAGAACAATTCGTATAGGGCAGGATATATTGAAGAAGGAACTAAGTAAAGCTGGGGGGCCATGACCCATAAAAAGAAGTATACGATGAAATCATTGAATGAAAATAGCACTGCAATATTTTGTTGCCTTATAAAGATGATGGCCGGAAGTGAACATCTGGAGATTGCCAATGAACCATTCCCGCCGTTGACCATTGAAAAAGTCGGAGAGGGCGTTAAAACGCCGATGGGGGCGGCTTGTGTATATAGCTTAGGTCATTATAATAGGCAACTTGGTGAACTTATGCTGGAAAAGGAAATGTGGTTTTTAATATTGGACAATAGAAGCGGGAGTCCAATTGATTTTGAAAAGGCTGATGTCTTTCCTTGTATGTTTCAACAAACCAATTTTGATATCATCCAGGAAAGCATTGAGTTTAAAAACGGGATAATGGGCAATGTGGATACAGAGCTACAGGAAGAGCACGTATATTTGGCTACGCTGTGGTTATGCGATATCGAACAGCAGAGTTTTTTACGGTGGTAAATTCCCTTACGGCAAAACTTAAGATCAATGTATAACTGAAAGATTGCAAACAATACTCCAGCCTTCGGTTGTTGTGCAAATTTGAAAGCAGCTGTTTAAAAATAACAGTTGCTCTTTATACAGTAAACGGTTTTTTTTGAATGCTCTTTTTAGACAAGTTATCAATGGCATAGACACCTTTTTATTGGGTGATTTTCGGCCCAAAGTAACACGTTTTTTGCCTTGCCCGTAATATATTTAGCAGGGTTTAGAAGCGTCTCCTAAACAGAAAAATCGTTAGCTTTGATGAAATCAATGATATAGCTTAGTTATAAAAAAGTCAGATATTCTTTCATCATTCCCGATAAGATAAAAAAAAATGATATTTTAGATTTATTCATTTTTTGAAAAGGGCAATGAAACGGTTTGGCAAATTTCTGTTATTTGGCTTGTTAGCTTTGCTTTGCAGCCAAAGTTACGGACAATACAATAAACAACAGATCGACAGCATCTTTGATGAAGCCAATCATTTAATTGGTCTAAAATCTGACATTCAACAATTAACTACAGCTTTTAATGCGTCAAAAGCGATAAACTATGAGCAAGGCATTATCAAAGGCCTTACGTTGTATTCCAAAAAAAGCTATGACGCCGGGCAATATGACAAGGCTTTTAAATTTATCATTCAGGCAGAAAGCGTCGCTGTAAAAACGAAAGATCCGGTCCTGGATTTTAATATCAAGATACTTAAGGGGCAATGTTATGAAAGCCTGGGATTTTACAAGGATGCGGAACATACGCTAAATAGCGCGGTCCTTATTGCGGAAAGTATAAATAACGAAGAGGACAGGCATTATTACCTTGCAATTGCTTATTCAAACATAGGCATTAACTATCGGCATTTGGGTAATATTAAAGCAAGAGAATTCTGGAGCAACAGGAGTTATCTTGAAGCCCGGCAACTGCAAAGTAGCCATAAATACTTATGGGTTTATGTTATAATAACCTCGAATAGAGGAAACCTGTTTACCTTACGCAAACAATATGATACTGCTGCATTCTATACAAATAAAGCGCTTCTTTTTGCTTCCAGATGTACGGATAGGTATAAATATCAGAAATATTATGCGTTATGGGTTGCTAATTCTCATGCAGGTAACTTTTATTATTCGGTAAAGAAATATGGGCAGTCGGCGCTTTATTATCAGGCCGCCGAAACTGCAGCGACTCAAATTAAATATACCAAAGGGTTGAAGGGAGCTTATGCCGGCCTGGCAAAAGTATACACCGCTTTGAACAAGCCGAAGATTGCCTTGATTTATTTTCAAAAAAGCGAATATTTGGGTGACAGTCTCGCCCAGGCTGATAAAGCTGCGATTAAAACACCACTTGAATATATTGTCAACAACGGGCAGAAAAGTTTATCTGCGAGTGAATCCCGGTACCGTCGTTTGATATTAACGATTCCTGTTTTTCTTTTATTAATATTCAGTGCTATATTTTTTTACCGTCGTCGCTTAAAAAGCGAAATAAAGCGCAGTAAGGAGAAGGTAACTGAATTGTTAGCAAAACTGGAAGTGAACGAGGATATGCGTTCTCCGGCTGCAATTGAAGAGTTGAAGATTATTCTGCAGCTGGCGGTTAATAACGATCCTGCCTTCTTTGTGAAACACAATGAATTTGATCCGGATTTCAGCAAAAAATTACTCAGCCTAGCCCCAAACCTTACCGCGATAGAACTTGAATTTTGTTTGCACTGCAAACTAGGCTTTGAAACCAAGGAGATCGCACGTTATACCAAGGTTTCGGTTCGGGCGGTGGAAGGAAAGAAATACAGAATAAGAAAGAAGCTCAACATTCCCTCTAACCAGGATATTAATATTTGGATGAATCATATCTGAGATCTTATAACTATGCCTTTGCCCTTTTACAAATTAAATAAGTATAAAGGTTAATTTAACATCATTGCCATCAACATGGACTAAGCATGGTCAAAAGTGTTCGCGTTGGAGCAGAATCGTTTTAAAATCATTATTAAAATACCCAAGGTCTGTCGATGTTATTGTCCTTGAAGGTATTCATTTGGTCAACCTATAAGAAAACCTATTGAATAGGAATAGCAAAAAAGTATCTTTCCCAATAGCCAACTCCCATTATACCAATCCAATATGCATTAACCTGATTGTGTGCAGTTGATGCATCGTCGTACTGTGTTTTACTACTGGTTGGTATACTAGAATTAATATTCTGCTGCTGATAAGCCCACAAATAATATTTTTTGCTGCCACCGCTACTATTATTAATGGCTTCAGAGCCGGAAACATAAGTTTTATTGGTACCTCGCCCCAAAATGCCTCCAGATCCTCTGGGGCCTGCATCTGCAGTGATGTAATCGACCGTATTACCTCCTATAGTAGCATCATCGCTTAAATATAAGCTAAACCATAATGAAGCATCAGTATTTAACATCCTAGGGTAAAATCCATTATACCCAATCCCGGCTGTTGTGCCAAAAGCAACTAACCATTTACCTGGAGGTAATGTAATATAGGCTGTTGTATTTAAAATAGTGTCGGGAGGGCCTCCGGCAATTTGTGCGGGTCCGTAAGACGTGAAATTTACAGGCGTAACTGGAAAGGTACCTGGTATAGAGCTTACTCCCAGGGCTTTCCATACTCCCAACCCATTCGCATCAGATGTTAAAACTTGCCCTGTAATAGCCGCTGCACCAGCCCCCCCCGCAAACCTTACCCAGCTTAATGTTGGCCCGTCAAAATAATAATAACCGGGCGCAGTAACATTTATAGTTTGCCCTGCTGGTGCAGGATCTGCGGTATTTACATAAACAATAGCACTATTTTCAGCTACGGTGTATGTTTTCAACTTCAGCTGTGCTCCTGTAATTCTTGGGGCCATTATCCCATCAAGATAATCCGTGGCTGTCGGGTTACCTGTAACATCCAATGTAACAGTTGGTGCCGAATTGTTTATGCCCGATAGTGTTGTTTGTGCCTGAACTGAAATAGAAACAAGGAATAGTACAACTGAAAATAGATGTTTAGTCATGTTTAATTTTGATTTTTTACGGGTATAAACGGAATGATTGGTGAATTGATCCAATAACTTATAAGAAAGCTATTGAATAGGAATAGCAAAAAAGTATCTTTCCTGGTAAGTATTATCCATTACATTTACCCAAAATGCATCAACCGATGTACCGCTGCCATTATCGTATTGTGTTTTACTGCTGGCTGTTATATTAGGGTTAATATCCTGCTCCTGATAAGCCCATAAGTAATATTTTTTGCTGGCGGTGCCGGTATTATTAACAACTTCATAGCCGGAAACATAAGTTTTACTGGAACCTCTTCCCAAAACACCGGCAGACCCCCTGGGGCCGGAATCTGCTGTTACATAATCTGCTGTATTACCTCCTGTAGTAGCATCATCGCTTAAATACAAGGTAAGCCATAATGAAGCATCAGTATTTAGAATCCTGGGGATAGATCCTGTATTATTCCCAATCCCTGCTTTGGTACCAAAAGCAACTAACCATTTACCCGGAGGCAGTATAATATAACCGTTTGTAAATAGAATAGTGTTGGGAGGGGTCCCGGTTCCGTACTTGGTAAAACTTACAGTTGGGCCTGGTGTTACACCTGCTACAGAAGTTAATGCCAGTGTTTGCCATGCCCCAAGCCCATTCGCATCAGCAGTTAAAATTTGCCCTACTATTGTAGAGGCCGGCCCAGAACCACCCACAAACCTTACCCATCTTAATGTTGGTCCGCTAAAATAGTAGTAACCGACCGAAGTAACATTTATAGTTTGCCCTGCAGGTGCAGGATCTGCGGTAGTTACATAGACAATCGCACTATTTTGAGTGGCGGTATATGTTTTCGCCCTTAACAGTACCCCTGTTACTCTTGGAGCCATTATCCCATCTAGATAAGTCGTGCTTGTTGGATTTCCCGTAACATCCAATGTAACAGTCGGTGATGGGTTGTTTATCCCAGATCGCGCTGTTTGTGCCTGAATTGATATGGAAAGAAGTAACAGGATACCGGTAAATAAATGTTTATTCATTATTTAATTTTTGATTGCTTCGTTTACGCTTACAAGCCTATTCCAGGTTAGCTGAGCGAGCCGCAAAAATAATGAGTTACGCGGCCGCTGTTTGCAAAAACAACTACACACATCTACACAAACAAACTAAAAAGGTAAAACAGCGCGGTTATAAACCCGACATCAGCGCGCATAATTTAGAAGGGTACACTTTCACAGCATCAAATGATGATACTGGCTGGAATATAGACGTTCTGGTATGCAAAAAAAATACCATACTAAAATAGCATCAGAGGAAAAACTTGTGAGGCAGATATTAACTAGCCCGCAAGTTTTTCTCTATGAAACTCACTTCATCAATAAGCTAAGGATGGATTTAATTTGCAATCATTCCATGCGGATCAATAACAAATTTCTTTGCCGCACCCTTATCAAAATCGTGGTAACCTTTTACCGCATCTTTTAATGTGATCACTTCCACGTTGACAGCATCTGCAATCCTTATTTTATCGTATAAGATGGCATTCATTAACTGGCGGTGGTATTTCATTACCGGGCACTGACCGGTATGGATAGAATGTGATTTCGCCCAGCCTAAGCCGATGCGGATTTTCAGACTTCCAGTTTTAGCCGCTTCGTCTACGCCGCCAGGATCGCCCGTAACATACAGCCCCGGTATGCCCAATTGACCTCCGGCACGGGTAATCTCCATAATGGAATTCAATACAGTAGCGGGCTGTTCCTGGCCGCTGTCATGACCATGCCCCTTAGCTTCGAAACCAACGCAATCTACGGCACAATCTACTTCGGGTACCCCTACAATGGCTGCAATTTGATCTGCTAAACTAGCTTCTTGTTTTAAATCTATGGTTTCACAGCCAAAGCTTCTGGCCTGTGCTAAGCGTTCGTCAATCATATCGCCGACAATTACAACGGCGGCACCCAACAAATGACAGGAAGCTGCACAGGCCAGACCCACAGGGCCCGCACCTGCGACGTAGACAATACTTCCGGGGCCAACGCCAGCGGTTACAGCACCGTGAAATCCGGTGGGGAAGATATCAGAGAGCAAGGTCAGGTCTTTAATCTTGGCCATAGCCTGATCGCTGTCCGGAAATTTAAGCAAGTTAAAATCTGCATAAGGCACCATTACATATTCCGCCTGGCCGCCAACCCAGCCCCCCATATCCACGTAGCCATAGGCTGCGCCGGGACGTGCTGGATTCACATTAAGGCAAATCCCGGTCTGGCCACCTTTACAGTTGCGGCAACGTCCGCAGGCAATATTGAACGGTACCGATACCAGGTCACCCACCTTTGCAAATTCTACATCGCGGCCGGCTTCGATGATTAAGCCAGTGATTTCATGACCTAATACAAGTCCCGAAGGAGCAGTCGTACGGCCGCGTACCATATGCTGATCGCTGCCGCAAATATTGGTAGAAACTATTTTAAGTATAACTCCATGTTCACATTTACGGTTACCCAATGCCAGCTTTGGGTATTCAATTTCCTTTACCTCAACCACACCTGGGCTAACGTAAGCTACTCCATGATTTTGACACATAACAACTTGTTTTTAATGATTTGATGAATGAAAAGAGCCCGACCAAACGATGCTATTATTTTATGGCATCGGCACCGGCCTGTGCAACAGCATGATCATTTTCAACGGAGTCACCTGAAATGCCCACGGCCCCTATAATTTCGCCGCCTGTATTAGTAATGAGTACTCCGCCGGGGAAAGTGATAAGGCCGCTATTAGAATGTTCGATATTGTACAAAGGGCCGCCAGGTTGCGACAATTTCCCGATTTCGCCGGAAGCCATATTAAAATAGCGGGCTGTACGTGCTTTCTTCTGGGAAATATCGATGGAGCCCAACCATGCGTTGTCCATGTGTGCGAATGCAACTAGGTTCGTACCCGAGTCTACCACGGCAATATTCATCAGGGTATTCAAGGCTACGGCTTTTGCTTTTGCAGCAGCTATTACAGCCTCTGCCTGTTTTAATGTAATATTCATAATTGTTGATTTAAATGGATTTTAAATACCAAAATTAGGATAGCAGGCAGCAGGGCAATAGAACAATCATCTATATTATTAGAACGATTATCCTAATCAATACTCAGGCGACAAAGCTTTCCCAATTTCTATTTAATTTTATACATTGGAAGCCGAGTGCTGTTTGTCAGAATACCGCTGATTATTGTTATTTATCTGTCACTAATGCTAAGAGCCATGAATCAAACCTGCCATCTTGCACCCATTAACTTGAGTGATTGCAACCAATTAGAGTCGCTGGTGGAGCATCGACGTATTTTTAGTCTGAAAGATTGTGAGCTTAATATTTTTGAAACCTTTCACCGCTGTGATAATGTGCATTTATCCTACAGCGGCTTAGTGGTTTCGAGTATGATGCGAGGCCGGAAAATTATGACACTGGCTGAATCTGAAGAATTTGATTTTTTACCAGGAGAAAGTGTTATACTACCGGAAGGGGTATCGATGAACGTAAACTTCCCGGATGCAGATGAAAGACATCCTGTGCAATGCGCCACGCTGGCATTGGATTGGAATATGGTTAATAAAAACCTTGAATTCCTGAATATGAATTATCCCGATATTGAAGCACCTTTTGAATGGAAGTTAAATTTTGATAGATATCATTTTCTCAATAATAAAGAACTGGCCGCTAGCATCAGCAAACTTATAAGTATAAGTATGGAAGAAAGCGTGGCAAAAGATGCCCTGGCCGATCTATCGCTAAAATTTCTGTTACTGCGCATCATCCAGACACAAAATCTTGCGATGATTCAGGAAACTGCTTTGCCCGAACATTATCATCTTTCACCAGTTATACAATACATTAAGGATCACCTTGCTGAAAAAATAAGTATCGATAAACTGGCTAGTGAATCCTGTATGAGTCGCTCCGCATTTTTTCATGCATTTAAAACACAGTTGGGTATATCGCCGCTGGAATATATTCAAAGGGAAAGAATCCAAAAGGCGAAATATATACTCGCAGATACGAAAGTCAGCATCACAGAAGCATGCTATCAAACCGGCTTTAATAACCTAAATTATTTCACCAAACTATTCAAACGAATAGAAGGAGTTACGCCAAGTGCATATAGGGGATAAATTGAATTATAAGACAACGGCAATCGTCACAACGTGATTGTATTTGAGACAAGCTATTTAGCTTTCGAAGTAGCATAAAATTTTCGTCAATGGTTTTCGAATTTACAGGATTTAGCCAATAAAATTGCTGCTTAGCTAATCTTTTATCAAGAAAGTTATTGATAATTAATGCCTTACAAGTGTCGGTCGGGGGCTAAAAGCTGGGCCGATCAGATGTGGTTCATCCAGATACTAATATCCTGGTTGGAGGGGATACTAAGTTTCTTTCTGATCCTGTATTTTTTCCCCTCGACAGCACGAACGGAGAGCCTGTTATAACGTGCGATCTCTTTGGTTTCGAAACTTAACTTGAAAAATAGGCAGAACTCAAGCTCGATCGCTGTCAGAGTAGGTGCTTCAGCAAGTAGTTTTTTGCTAAACAAAGGATCAAATTCATTGTATTTTGTAAAGAAGGCAGGGTTGTTGTTAACCGCTAGTTGTACGATCCCCTTTAATTCTTCTATCCTGGAAGGAGATTGCCCTTCCGCATTAAGTTCCATTTTTTCGATCAGATCGTTTACTTTTTCCTCACTGATTCTGCTCTCCTTTTTTAACATATAGCGGTAAAAAAATGTAGCGGATAATGCGACGATAAGTAACATGCCGGTAATGAATATGATTCGGAGATCGCTGCTCTGGCTTTTTGCGAGTTGCTGCTCTTTGTATTTAACGATATAATTGAGCGGGGTTTTAACACTACGTTTCTCGGCAGCGGAAAGGCTGTCCTTCAGATAGATCGCCCGGTCAAAATATTTCTTGGCTTTTTCATTTTCGTTCAACGCAGTATGTATTTTTGCCAGGAATGTACAAATATCATTTTCCAGGTAGGAGTCCTTTATAATAGTATTTAAAAAGTAAGCCGTTTGAAAATATTTTTTAGCAGCCACATATTGCTTTTTCTGGTAGCTAAGAGAGCCTAAATTATCGTAGACATTCGCCAAGATTATGGTATCCTTTTGGGCGATAGCAAAGTGTAGTGCTTTGGTGAAATAATACCCTGCTGAGTCATATTTCTCTGAATAGTAATACGCGGTTCCCAGGTTGTTCGCGCTCTGCTGCAGCCAGCCCGAGCCTTTTGGAGCCTTGCTCATTTGCATATATTCCGAAAAACACTTTTTATAAAGGGAGATCGATTTCGAACGCTCATTATATTGGGCCAAAGCATTATAAATGTTACCCAAAAATAAATGCCTTTGATCTACGTCAGCGATAGCCTGCGCAACGGGAATGGCACGATTTAATACTTCCGTGGCGTCGCTGTAAAATCCTAAATTGTTATAACTGATTCCTTTCAGGAATAGGATTTTCACTTGGTAAACCGGGTTGCCTGTTTTTTCAGCGACACTTTCTGCAGCCACCGCATATTTAAAGGTGTTTTCAAATTGTTTGACATTACTGTATTTTGAAGCGATAAGTAACAGACTCTCGACTAATCCGTCTTCGTCGTGGATTTTCTTTGAGGCATCGCAGGCTATAGTCAACATCCTGACGCTCTCCTGCAGGTCCTTTGACAACTCAGCTACCTTGCGCAGGCTGTCGATTTGCCTTTTTTTCAGTTGCTGTGAATAACCAGTATACCCCGTCAGGGTAAAAATGAGGACGCCAAAAATCAGACAGGTGCGCTTCATGGTCAGGAAAAGGTTGATATTATGATTGGTTTATTAAAGTTAACAACTTAATAAATAGTTTTAAAAGAATTCCTGGGATTTATTTGTGAGTCTTGTATTTTCTTATTTCGGTTGATTTAAACAACGGCATAATACCCCATCTCTTTGAAAAATTGTGGCATGGTAACCTGGTGGCACCGCACAGTAAAAATTTGAAAATCGACCACCTTCTTTAGCTAGCTTATCCAAGTTGGGGGGCTTAGCCATAATGCGCCAGCACATCTTAAATAATCTCCCCTATGCTGATCATCCATAATAATCAGGATGTTGGGTTGTTTTTTTAGATACCCAGGACGCTTATCACCAGCTTTTCTCTTGTTTGTATCATCATAGATATTTTTTATAACTGAAGAGGAGGCGACAGGTAATAGTGCTAAACTGCCAAGTTTTTCAATGCTTCCTTACGCGATATATGATTTGCGTCTTTTTTTTTCATGATTTGGTCATTTCACAAAATATAATGTGCGACATAATTATTTATAAAGGTCTTTATAACTTATACTATCAGCTGTGGTATAAAGCTATAAATTGAAACCCGTCTAATCGCTGTCCCAGGCGTTTAATTAGAATTTTACCCCGACATAGTTTGGATTTTACCCCCTATCTCTTACAAGGGCCTTCTACTTTTACTTTATCAAATAACCCATTTATTAACTTAAAAACGTATGAAAATGAGAAACTCATTACTTGCATCAACAGTATTCGCAATACTAGTGTTATGCGCCGGATGTAAAAAAACATCAGAAGGTTTATCTAATAAATTAGTTACGGCAGCTGGGGGCCGGAGCCTTGCATCTGTGGTAACCGGAAATACCTACTATGTCGATCCCGCAGGCAACGACGGAAATAACGGAACAAGTTCGGCTAGTCCGTGGCAAACAATAAGTAAAATAAACGCCCACACCTTTTTACCTGGCGATCAGGTTTTATTTAAAGCCGGGGGCACCTGGACCGGGAACGTTGCGTTTTTAGGCTCGGGATCAGCAGGGGCACCTATTGTAGTTAATACGTACGGAACAGGCAATAAACCTATTATTAATGGCGGGGGATTAGTAAACGGCTCTATCACGCTTTTGCTCAATAATCAGTCGTACTGGGAGATTAATAACCTGGAGATCACTAACACGATTGCAACAGGGTTACACTACGCGGTTTCGGGTATTAAGGTGATTAATTCAGCTAGTACATTGGCCAACCATATTTATGTAAGGAATTGTTACGTGCATGACGTAAATTCAACTGGAGTGGGCAATTCAAATTACAATAAGGCTACAGGTGGTATCATTATATCAGGTTATTTTAATGACATTTTGGTTGACAGTTGCCACGTAGCCAATTCTCAGATAGAGGGAATACGGACTACTTCAAGTACTATACTCTCGACAAACGTAACTTTCTCGAATAACCTGATTGAAAATATCTATGGAGACGGCATCGTAATGAGCAGTGTTCAAAGTGGAGGCTTCATAACGGGCAATGTTGTACATAATGTATGTATAACTAATGCAGCGAACTTTGCCGGAATCTGGACGTATAATGAAAGCGGCACCATAATCTCGAATAACGAAGTATATGGACTTACCGGCGGATTGGTTGATGGGCAAGCTTTTGATGCTGATCTGAGTACTAGTGGAGATATTTTTGAGTATAACTATTCGCATGACAATTACAGGGGGTTTATGTTATTTATGCCCAGTGCAAAGAATATCACCGTACGATATAATATCAGCGCCAATGATGCCATAGGCGGAACGAAGATGTTCAACTTTATGGCTACCGATACTACCAACCGTATCTATAATAATGTTTTTTACCTCACCAACAATATCACCTATTTCTTCCAAACCAATTTTATTGGGTCGTTCATTAATAATATCATCAGCAGCACTGGTACAGTATCCAATTTTTCACAAAATACAATGTCGACCAATGCACGGTTTTTAAACAATTGCATCTATCCAAACGCGGTTATCCTGGCCAGTAACTGGAATGGCTGTTATCATTCCAACAACATATTCTTTGCTCCGAAATTCACAAATCCCACTACTTATGGCGTAGGTGGAAGTACCGCCACCGCTTTTAGCCTTCAAAGTACATCCCCCTGTATTGCCGGGGGGGGGATCATCGCAAACAATGGGGGTTACGATTTCTTCAATACGGCTTTGTCAGCAAGCGGCAACCCTGATGTTGGCGCTATAAAGTATTAATAATATTCAAAAAAAATCCAAGAATCAACTCCTAACCCCCAATAATTAGGAGTTGATTCCCGAAATCCGATGTTTTATTGTAATAATATTTTATTACTGACGCGTCAAGACTTTTGCGATCCCTCTCAGAGAAAATCGAAAAATAATAAGGATTGATGGTGCTTTTTGATTACAAGAAGGCTTAAATTTTTTCTTGCAAACATCCCCGATAGCGCTTCTTTATGATTTTCGCCCTATTTAGTTAGAATTTTCGCCCTTCTCTCGCTTTAAATTATTTCAAGTTTGTCTGAACCAAATGAACAAATTATGAAAGAGCAGACATATTATTAGACAGGTCAAGCGAGGCGCGTGTTGTAGATTCATCGCGAACAGAATTTATAGCGGCCAATTAAGATCACCATACTACATTAATTCCCTTACTTAATTATTAAATAAATTAAATTAAAAATGGATATATTTTACTTATATAATAGGTGTTGTTCGATACCTTCAAAAAGATTATTTAGAAAGACCTTTACTGTGTTGGCATTGCTTACCCTAATGGTATCCGGGGCGTATGCCCAGTTGAGAAAAATTACCGGAACGGTAAAAAGCAACCAGGGCGAATTATTGCCCGGTGTTAGTGTGAAAATAAAAGGTACCGCAAACGGAACCGTAACCAACAGCAATGGTGTTTACAATATTGCCGTTACCGATAATGCCGCGGTGCTGGTATTTTCATACATTGGTTTTGTGGCGCAGGAGAAAGCGGTGTCGGGCAACACGGTGATGGAGGTTGTATTAACCGCACAAAGCAATAATCTGAATGATGTTGTTGTGGTAGGTTACGGCGTTCAAAAAAAGGTAAATGTTATAGGTTCAGTATCCGCGATCGGTTCAAAAGAACTTCAAGACAGACCTTTATCTAACGTTTCACAAGCCCTTACCGGGTTGATCCCCGGGGCCTATATACATCAGTCATCGGGCCAGCCCGGCTCCGATGGTGCAAGTATATTGATAAGGGGCCAGGGAACTTTAAATAGCACTACACCGCTGTATGTTGTTGATGGGGTATTAACTCCCACAATAAACGATATAAACCCGATTGACATTGAAAGTGTTTCGGTATTGAAGGATGCTGCATCTGCATCGATATATGGTTCAAGGGCTGCTAATGGTGTTATATTGATCACTACAAAAAAAGGTAGCAAAAGCAAAACTTCTATTACATACAGTGGCATCGTTTCACAAAGCAGGCCCAGTCTTGTGCCGTCATTTGTGAGCGACTACATTACAACTATGCAACTTGCCAACCAAGGTGCGGCTAATACAGGCAGTTCTCCGGCATATGCTGCTTCTGACATTACAGCATGGCAACAAGCAAACGCCAATCCCAATGGCTTAAATCCTATCGGGGTGCCTAATTATGTTGCTTATCCTAACACCAACTGGACAAACGTGATATTTAAAAACTATCTGTCGCAGGATCATAATATATCAGTTAGCGGCGGCTCTGATAATTCACAGTACCTTTTATCAGCAGGTTATCTGCATGAGCCAGGCGCAATGCCTAATACCGGTTCTGATGAATATCAGTTCAGGATAAATCTGCAATCAAAGGTTGCCAAGTTTTTAACTATTGGCACCCAGACATTTGCGTCTTTGCAGACCTATAAGTTGGGTAATGTTTCAACGGCATTTACTTATTTAAACCAAACTACTCCGGGTGTTTACCCGTATTATAACGGCCAATTTGGCTATCCTTCAGCGCCGGACGAATCGCCAACAGCAAATAACATATTGGCTTATTTGCTCGAAACACAAGGACGCAATTCACAATCAAGGGTTAATACGACATTTTTCGCCAATTTTAACATCATCAAGGGTCTGACCTGGGAAAACAAGTTTAATTACCAGGTGATTTCCCAGGAAGATAACAGTGCGCCGCCACAATATGGTAAGTGGAACCTGGCAACGGGTGTGCAAAGTGCTCCGCCGGGGGCGTTGACTAATTCAACATCTTACTATGATTTTAATAAATATTACCAAACAACATTTAATTCGGTATTAAAATACAGTACAACCATTGCAAAAAAACATAATTTAGAGGTACTGGCTGGTTTTGAACAAAATTATTATAACTTCTATTACTTTAACGTTACTAAAGCGGGAATTATAGATCCATCAATCTATACTTTAAATTCGGTAACTACTCCTACATCGGCTAATGGAGATCAACTTGATTATGGATTAAGGTCATTCTTCGGTCGCCTGGATTATAATTACAAACAAAAATACCTGTTTGAAGCAGTTTTCAGGAATGATGGTTCTTCAAAATTCGCGCCTAACGACCGTTGGGGTTTCTTCCCGGCCTTTGCTGCCGGCTGGCGATTATCTCAGGAACCGTTTATGCAAAATATAAATAATACGGTAAGTAATTTAAAGCTCAAGGCCTCATGGGGCATAACAGGCAACAATGTGCTTAGCTCAAACGCGGTTAACAGCGAGAGCTATTCAAGCAATCAGGTTGGGCTTTATAACTATCAGTCTACCTATGGCGCCACATCATACGCGTTTAATGGCGTACAGGTAAATGGTTTAAATATACAAACCTTTAGTAACCCCAATATTCAATGGGAGAAAACATCCCTGACTAATATAGGATTAGAGGGTGGGTTATTTCACGATAGATTAAGTGTTGACCTGGACGTGTACCGTAAATTAACAACCGGTATTTTGTATGCCCCCCCTATACCTTTGACTGCCGGCACCGCCAGCGCTCCGGTAGTTAATATAGGCTCTATGGAAAACAAAGGTGTTGAAATAGCCTTGAATTTCCACGACCACATAGGCGGTTTTGTTTACAACATCAGCGGAAACTTCGCTTATAATTTCAACAGGCTTACAAGCTATAAAGGCGCTTTAAATTCTGATTATTCAAACATTAGCCAGGTTGCAAGTATTTCTGGTAATAATGCCGTAGTGCAGGGGCATGCCTACAATTCCTTTTACCTATATCAAACTTACAAAGGCTCAGGTTCTTATTTTAACGGAGATGGAAGCGTAAATAAAAATGGCGGGCCTAAAGACGGGATGATTCGGACGACTAAGGATATGGATTGGGTGAAAGCAATGATCGCTGCGGGCTATACATTCAAACCAAACAGTACAATTGGTCCGAGCAATCTTTACTATGGAGAATTAATTTTTGCAGATGTTAATGGTGATGGAGTATATGGCGGCACCAGTGATCAAAGACTATCATCAAAGTCGCCGATACCCAAATATACCGGGGGCCTGCAATTTAATTTCTCCTATAAAGGTGTTGATCTTTCAATGATGTGGGCGGGGAGTTTTGGAGCCTATAATTATTTAGCGCAAGGGGGGTATACTAACTCCTATGTTGGCACCGGCCATTCGATAAGTACCCTGATAGCTAATAATCACTATTATTATGATGTGGCAAACCCTTCAGATCCGTTAAACAACCTCAACGCCAAATATCCACGTTTAACCAATAATATCAATGACCCGCAGGACCTTTCACTACCAAGTAACTTTTACCTGTATAACGCATCTTACGTTAAATTAAAGAACGCGCAGATAGGGTATACTTTTTCAAATTCCATTGTGAAAAAATTGGGAATGAGCAGGCTACGGATATTCGTTTCGGCTGATAACTTATTTACAATTACCAACTATGTGCCAGGGTTAGATCCCGAAATTGGTGGTGGTTTCAGTTATCCAACTTTACGCCAGTTTTCTGGAGGTTTAAATGCTACCTTTTAAATATTAATATCATGAAAAGAAACACGATCATATTACTAGCGGGTTTAATATTAGCGAGCGGCTGTAAAAAGAACTTGCTTGATCTAACCCCCTACACAGCAATATCATCCACAACCATGTGGACAAACGATAACCTGACCGACTTAGGGATGGCCGGGGTTTACCAGGCCCTGCGTTTAGGGCAAAATACCAGTGGCGATAGCGGGGAAGAGCTGTTTATGTTAGACCAGCTTGGTTCTAGCACCCAGGCAAGAGGTGCGGTAAACTTACTTAATGGCTCTTCAACCGCAAATGATGCCATATATGCAGATTACTGGAAAAATCTTTATGAAGGTATCCAGCGTGCAAACGATGCAATTACCAATATTCCTTTAAAATCGCCATCTACAGCTATTAAAAAAGCAAAGTATGTAGCCGAAGCCAAATTTTTAAGGGCGTATTTTTATATGAAGTTAAACCAGCTTTATAAAGGGGTGCCTATGTATTTAACTTATACAACCCCAGCCCAGGCCAACAAGCCGCGTAATACGGAAGCCGAAGTATGGAACCAGGTTGTTACTGATTTAACAGATGCTATAAATGAGCCTAATTTGCCTGCTATTTATAGTGCGGGCAATGCCAATTACGGACATGTTACCAAAGGCGCTGCGTATGCGTTACGTGGTAAAGCCTATTTATACATGCAAAAATATGATCTGGCGGCCGCTGATTTTCAACAGGTACAAAATGCAGGTTACGGGTTGTTTTCTAATTATTATACTTTGTTTAAACAGGCCAATCAGCAATGCAGTGAAATGATATTCGCTATACAAAATATAGCAATTGTGGGCAATGGTGGCACAATGCAATGGTTTTGCGGTAGCCGTTCATCTTATGGTTCATGCTGGGATAATTATGTGGTGCCGCCCAATGAAGTTGATCTCTATCAAAACGCAGACGGTTCCGCGTTTAATTGGGATACTGTTTTACCGGGTTACAGTGCACTCACACCTGTCCAACGAGAAGTATTCTTTTTGAGGAATAACTTAACCGCGAGTGAAATTGCCGCCGCTACAGCAAGGGGCGCCCAGATGAGTTTGTATTTACCTACGGGGAACGAGACAAGAATTGCACAGGCCTATGCCAATCGCGACCCTCGTTTAGCCGTTAGTGTAATTACACCCTATTCAATTTATAACGGCGTTTTTGGGGCAAATAATGCAACGCTGACCTGGCGCTGGCCTTATCGTGCGGCGGCTAGTGGAGACCTGCAAACAGACATGACAGGTACCCCGGTTTACCTGCACCGTAAATTTGTTGCAGAGGGCAACGCGGAAATACCGGCAACTGGCGGACGGAATGCGCAACCGCTGAATTTCCCCCTGATACGCTATGCTGATGTATTATTGATGTGGGCTGAAGCTTTAAATGAGCAAGGCCAAACCGCAGATGCAGTTCCACTTGTAAACTTGGTAAGGGCCAGGGCAGGTGTAGCTTTACTAAATTCAAATGCCGCAACTATGGTTGCCGGCCAATCTGATCTAAGACTGCGGATCAGGAATGAGCGCAGAGTTGAATTTATCAATGAAGGTATTACCTATTTTGACGAACTAAGATGGGGTACCATATATAATGATGTGTATGCTAATAATCCGGGGGAAAAGCAACCCTGGGGCACCATTATACTTCCTTTTACCTGGCAATTTGGCTCAGCTACTACATACGTTTGGCCAGTTCCACAGGCTGAGCTTCAACGAAACCCCAACCTGGTACAAACGCCAGGGTATGGATGGTAGCGATTTGGCAAGCTGATAAAGAAAGAAGGGATAAAGGCGGGTATCGCTTTGATAAACTCAAACCCGATACCGGCCTGACCAACTTAGGAATGGCATAGCGTCACTTATTCATCCCAGTGCCGCGTAATCCAAATTTTAACTAATACCCGGTCTGGTTTTAGTTAAAGTTTGGTGATTGATTTGTTAAATGTCCTGCCCGGGCAAAGGGGCGGGCGCTTTTTGATAATATTTGTATAACCTATGAAGAAATGCGTTAACGTGATCCTTTTTTTAATGACCCTGGCGATAAGTGCCAGGGCTCAAAACAAAAACTTTGTTGTAATACGGTCCGGTGATTCCGAACGCGATATTGTTAAAAAAGCGCCAGATGTACGGCCATCGCCAAGGCAGCTCCGCTGGCAGCAATTAGAATTGACCGCATTTTTTCATTTCGGTATTAACACTTTCACCAATGAACAACGGGGAGACGGAAAGGAAGTTATAGCACGGTTTAACTCCAGAAAGCCTGACGCGGGGCAATGGGTAAAGACAGTTAAAGAAATGTTTTTTAATAGTTGATCATCACCGCCAAGTACCATGATGGATTTCATCTGTGCCCTTCTAAGTTTACTAGTCTTCTGTCAGTATAGAATTTAAATCAAAAATGCCGGTTACTTTTAACCTGTTGCAACTATGGGAGAATATTAGTGACGGGCAGCGGATTAAAAATTCAGGTTGCAATATGATGATGCGGGTGCATGGAAAGGCATCGCTATGGGTACAACAGTTGGTTGCAGATGTATCATCCTTTTTAAGCAGATTACTACAAGGCATGTGCGGCTTCACGGTTCAAGCCAACCTTATTGCCGGCAGGGCTACTTAATGATTGCAGTGTCAGTTGTGAAAATTAAAAATTAACAGATAACCAAATAATACCTCCCGGAATTTTAATAATCGGGTTATTCCTTCTTACTTTTTTATGAATAGACAATCGTTGAAATATTTCTTCCTTCTTTTACTGTTTGTGTCCACGCAGTCTTTTGCAAAGATTGATGAATTGCGGTCGAACAATGTGCGTAAAAACATCAACTTTAATCAAGGGTGGAAGTTTCACTTGGCTTATGACGTAAGGAAACAGCCCGAAAAGATCAATGTTACCTTACCGCATACCTGGAACGCAAAAGATGTATTGCTTGGAAACATTAATTACAAACGAGAAACCGGTATTTACGAAAAAAGTTTCCAGGTGAATACCCGGTGGAAAGATAAGCGCTTGTTCTTATATTTTGAAGGTGCAAATTCTGTTGCATCGGTATTTGTGAACTGTCATTTTGTAGCTGAACATAGAGGCGGATATACCGCCTTTTGCGTAGAGATTACCAATTTTGTTATCCCCGGTACGTTAAATACTATTGAGATTCAGGTCAGCAATGCAATTCGCAATGATGTTTTACCCTTATGCGGTGATTTTAATGTATACGGCGGCATTCATCGCCCTGTTTCATTATTGGTTACTTCAAAAAACTGTATATCCCCGCTGGATTATGCTTCCCCCGGCGTTTATCTTACACCAAAGGACATATCTGCTGCATCTGCCACTATCGATATTTTGTCTAAATTATCCCTCAGCGATGCGGCTAAATTTGAGGTAAGAACTGAGATCAGAGATGCCGACCAGTGCATCGTAGGCTCGGCAGAGGAGGGAATTACAGATGACAGGCAATCAACCCAAACCATTAAAATCAAAAAACCCCATTTTTGGAATGGTAAAACAAGTCCATACTTGTACACAGCTACCATAAAACTACTGAAAAATAATCAGTTAGTTGACGAAGTGAAACAGCACCTGGGTATCCGGTACTACCAAGTGGATGCTGAGAAAGGATTCTCACTTAACGGAAAATATCTTGACCTGCACGGGGTGGGACTTCACGAAGACGTTCAAGGCAAAGGATCCGCATTGGATACTGACGATTACAACAAAGATATGCAACTGATCAAAGAAATCGGCGCTAACGCTTTGCGGTTAACTCATTATCCACATGGCAAATATTTTTATGACCTATGTGATAAAAATGGCCTGATTGTTTGGTCGGAGATTCCATTTGTAGGGCCCGGAGGCTATAGCGGCGATGGCTATATCAAAAACGAGGCGTTGGAAGAGCAAGTAAAGCAAGTTCTTACCGAGATGATCAGGCAAAACTATAACCATCCTTCTATTTTGTTTTGGGGATTGTTTAATGAATTGAAACTGGATCATGATGATCCGGTGCCTTTTTTAAGCCAATTGAATAGCCTGTCTAAAAAGGAAGATCCTTCAAGGCTTACTGCATGTGCCAGTTTTTTAGATAATGATAGATTCAACGATGTATCTGATTTGATTGCCTGGAATAAATATTATGGCTGGTACGACGGTGAATTTAAGCAGATTGGCACCTGGGCTGACAACACCCATCGCTTATTCCCTGGAAAGCCTTTTGCCGTAAGTGAGTATGGAGCTGGCGGAAGCCCCTTTAAGCATACCGAGAGCGATGAAAAACCCGTGACTGACGGAAAATTTCACCCCGAAGAATGGCAAACCCGCTATCACGAAGCTAACTGGCAGGAGTTAAATAAAAGGTCTTTTATTTGGGCTAAATTCGTTTGGGCGCTGGCTGATTTTGGGTCGTCTATACGAAAAGAAGGCGATGCGGCCGGAATTAATGATAAAGGATTGGTTACTTATGATAGGAGTGTTAAAAAAGATGCTTTCTACTTTTATAAAGCCAATTGGAACAATGCTCCCATGTTGTATATTACCGATCGCCGCAACATTGACAGGCATCAATCATTAACAACCATAAAGATATATAGCACAGTTTTAAATGTGCAACTTATCGTGAATGGAGCGGTGTTAAAAAGTGCGTCTCCCGATCAATTGCATATTATTAAATGGGAAAATATCAGGCTTAAAAAGGGTCTTAACAAAATTGAAGTGCGGGGTGGTGCTGGCAGCAATATATTGGAAGATTCATGTGAGTGGACCTTGAAATAAATAACAAAATATTAATTTTAACAGGATGAGAAAGATAATGACAATGTTGATTTTAGGATGTAACGTGCTGTGTGCGTTAGGTAAAACTTATTATGTTGATAGCAAAATTGGTAACGATGCTAACGATGGACTTAGCAGCATGAAAGCATGGCAATCATTAACCAAAGTGAACGATCATAGTTTTGCGGCAGGTGACAGCATCTTGTTTAAACGGGATGAGATTTGGGAAGGACAATTGTTGCCAACAGGGTCTGGTATGCCTGACAAGCCTGTTGTTTTTAGTGCCTATGGCAAAGGTGCTTTACCTGAAATTAAGGCCGCGGGGCATTTTAGGGATGCCTTGCTGATTAAAAATGTCCAGCATATTGTGGTGGAATACCTGGCATTATCAAACTTTGATCGTAGCGTTGTTTTCCAAAAGACAGGCCCCACAGGTGTACGTATTCTAGCCGAAAATATTGGTACCTTGCATAATATCCGGCTTGCACACTTGTATATCCATGATATCAATGGCGATAACAAAAAAGGCACAGCAGAAGGATGTGGGATATTTTGGGATTGCCAGGGTCCGGTCCACAGTAATATTGAGCATCTGCTCATTGAAGACTGCACCCTGGAACGGGTTGACCGTAACGGCATTCGGGGCAACGGTACTTTTGGCGTCCGTAGCAATTGGTTCCCCAACAGAGATCTGGTCATCCGCAACAGTATACTAAAAGATATTGGAGGTGATGGGATAGTTATAAAAGCCTTTGACACGGCTTTGGTTGAGCATAATAAACTATTTCATACCCGTGCCCGTGCGGTTGATAACGCGGTAGCAATCTGGCCGCACAGCAGTGATCATACACTCATTCAATATAATGAAGTAGCCTATACCAAAAATGAGAATTGGGCCAATGATGGGCAATCGTTTGATGTTGATGGCAATTGCCGCAATACTACTATTCAATATAATTATAGCCATGATAACGATGGTGGCTTTGTGTTGGTAATATCAGATGTGATTAATAAAGATAATGTGAAGACCGTCGGTAATATTATCCAATATAATTTGAGTGTAAATGATGGTTTGAAACGCAAGCGGTTGTTCAATTTTGCCGGCGTTACTGATAGCACAATTATAAAAGGGAATATATTTTACAATGATTCAGGTAAACAATATACTACCGAGATTGTGGATATGGATGGTAAGCCGGTAAATCTTTATTTTGAGGACAATTATTTTGATTATACCGGTAAAAATTCAGGCGTTTTTAGCCAATCGCCCCAGAAGTATAAGCAAACATTCTTTGTAAATAACAGGTTTGTTGACGGTATAGTAGGCTCCGATAATTTACCAAACCTCAAAGAAGGTGAGGTCCCTAAAAGGCAGTTATCAGCAAAGCCACTTACTGAATTTCCGTGGAAATATATGCCAAAAAAACTAAAAAAACAGATGGTGTCTTTTCCTCAAAGTTTATACCTGTCGGTCACCCAGTTAGTTGTGAAGTAATTACTGAATAAAATATGGCATCCTCAAAAACAAACAAGCTTGTAGGGTTAATTATCCTTACCGGAATATGCGCTTTAAGTTTTAAAAAAAATGATATTTATTCAAAAAAGGATATCAAATACACCATGCAAAAGGTATTTGCCTGGCAAGTAGAACATCCGGTAAAAGTTAATTTATCAGAAGATTGGGCACGTGCGGCGCTGTACATTGGTGCAACAAGGGCGTATAACGTAATCCATAACGATGTTTACCTTAACGCTGCAATCAAATATGCTGATAGTGTCAATTGGAAACCTGGAAAAAGGCCGCGCCATGCCGATGACCTGACTCGCGGGCAGGTTTTTCTGGATTTATATGCTATTAAAAAACAAAACAAAATGTTGGAACCCATTAAGAACAGGATAGACTCCCTGATAGTGGAAATTAAGCCGGGCAGGGTAGACTGGTGGTGGTGTGATGCGCTGTTTATGGAGCCACCTTTATTGGTGCGATTGGCTAACCAAACCGGCGATGAAAAATATCTTACTTATCTCGATCAAATGTGGTGGGATACAACTGATTATTTGTTTGATAAAAACGAAGGGCTCTATTTCAGGGATCAATCCTACTTTAAACAAAAAACACCTTCAGGAAAAAAGGTATTTTGGTCCAGGGGGAACGGCTGGGTATTGGCCGGGCTGGCGCAGGTAATAGAATGGTTGCCTACAACTAATCCTTCGTATCCCAAATATGTTGATCTGTATAAAACAATGGCTGCAAAAATTGGCGGCTTACAACAGCCCGATGGCTTCTGGCGGACCAGTTTGCTTGATCCGGGCCAGGTGTCTGGTAAAGAGACCAGCGGCACCGGCTTTTTTACATTTGCTTTAGCATGGGGCATTAACCAGCGTTTGCTTAACCGGGAGGCGTATTTACCCATAGTTAAAAGAGGGTGGGGCGCATTAAGCAGTGCCATTAATGATGAGGGTAAATTACAATGGGTGCAGCAGATAGGGGCCGAACCCAATGCTGTGAAACAGGATGACAATCAGGAATACGGAACAGGGGCGTACCTGATGGCAGGGGCAGAAATGTTAAAGTTAAACTGTGCTACCGGCAAATAAATACGGGCGTAAATTTTAGGCATGCTAAAAATTCTATAATTTTATAATTCAGGTAATAAAATGAAACTAGGTGTGGCGGTATTCCTGTATTTCATATTTCTAGCGTTATCCTCGTACAGTCAGCGGATTGTTTTTGAAAATCTGACGGCAGACGACGGCTTATCACAGAATTCCGTTTTAGCCATTGCGCAGGATAGCCGCGGCTTTATGTGGTATGGTACCCAGCATGGTCTTAATAAATATGATACGCGTACCTTTAAGATATACAACAACGATCCTGACGTCCGGACAAGTCTTTCATCCGATTATATTACTTCACTATTGGTCGATTCTCACGGGGTACTTTGGGTGGGTACCCGTAACGGGCTAAACCGATACAATCCTGAGACTGATAATTTTGAACGGATTAACCTAGGGCGGTTGCAGGTGCCAAACAATCAGGTAATCAGTTGCATTTATGAAGATCGTAAAAAGAGCCTTTGGATATGGTGCACCGAGGGGTTGAAGCGATTAGAGAACAGAGCAACCAATAAGTTTATAACAGTACAGATACCTAACGTAGCTGCTGGCTTGTACGGCAATAATACACACGCCATATACCAGGATCATTTGGGTATATATTGGTTAGGGTCATCTTCGGGGCTTACACAGATGACGCGGCAGCAGACGGGCTTTGCGTTCAAGATGTACCAGCAGAAAGCAGACCGGCAAAATAGTTTGAGCGATAACTATGTTACCGCAATTAATGAAGATACTATCGGAAATTTATGGATTGGCACATTACACGGTGGGGTTAATTTATATAAGAGAAGTAATAACACGTTTACCCGTTTTGTAAGTAATACAGGGATGAATGGTCCGGTAAACAACAATATCAGAATCCTAAGTGCTGACCGGACCGGTAAAATGTGGATTGGTACACAAGCAGGGCTTAATATTTTAGATCCAGTTACACGGCAATTTGTTTCCTACAGGCATGACCCGGAAAATAAGAATAGTTTAAGCCAGAACTCTATCTACAGCATTTTTATTGATCGGGATAACACCGTATGGATAGGTACCTATTGGGGGGGCATCAATATGGTTCCCAGCCATAGTAATACTTTCTTGACGTTTCAAACCGCACGCTACCATTCTGCCATCAACAATAATGTCGTAAGCGCTGTGACAGAGGACGCACTAAGCAACCTTTGGATAGGTACCGAAGGCGGGGGACTTAATTATTTTGACCGGAAAACAGATGAAGTTACTACTTATCAAAATAAAGTTAACGATGCTTTCTCATTAGGCTCTGATCTGGTAAAAGTGATTTATATAGACAAAAACCGGCATGTATGGGTTGGAACACATGGCGGAGGCTTAAATCTCTTTAATCCAGCGACTCATAATTTTACCAGATACTTATATAGAGAGAATGACCCAGTAACTTTAGGGTCGGAGGTTTTAAATATTTTTGAAGACTCGAAAAATAATTTTTGGATCGGAACTCAAAACGGACTGCTGGCTTTCCGCAGAAATAATACAGAACTACAACATACAGATGCCCCCCTCGAGGGTAAAATAGGTCGTAAATCTATTAATGCCTTACTGGAAGACAAAGATCACAATTTTTGGATTGGGACCAACAGGGGGCTATTTGTGGTTTGGCATGCTTCCGGGCAAATGCAAATTTTTAAGTCGTTAAACAACAAGACGCCGTTATCGGTAAATACTTTACATGTCGACAACAGAAACAGGCTCTGGGTCGGTTCCTATTATGGCGGATTAGCCATGTATAATAAAGGCCAGATGAGCTTTGCGGTTTATACAGAAAAAGAGGGGTTGGCCAATAATAACGTGCTTGGAATTTTGGAAGATGAAGGCAATTTATGGGTCAGTACCAGTAACGGACTTTCCAGGTTTAACATCGCTTCAAAAAACTTTAAGAATTACACCAAAAATGATGGCTTGGGTGGCAACACGTTCAACATTAATTCGTGCTACAATGCAAGTGACAACGAAATGCTTTTTGGAGGATTTAACGGGTTGACGAGTTTTTTTCCATCGCAGGTTAAAGACAATAACATTGCGCCACCGGTTATCATAACCACGTTAAAATTATTTAATAAGCCTGCGCCAATTGGGCCTGACGGTAAAATATTAACTAAGGACATTAGTTTGACCCACGATATTGTCTTCTCGCATTCGCAAAATGTATTTACCATTGATTTCGCCGCGTTGAATTATATTAAATCTGAAAAGAACCGGTATGCTTACAAGTTAGAAAATTTTAATAAGGATTGGATTTATACAGGTATTCCATCGGCATCATATACCAATGTGCCACCGGGCGACTATATCTTTCGTGCCAAAGGAACAAACAATGACGGCGTTTGGGGGCAAGCCGCGGTTTTGCATGTTAAAGTAATGCCACCTTTTTGGGAAACGGCATGGGCCTATGCGCTGTACATTTTGGTTGTAGGCGGTTTAATATTTTTTATAGCGCGTTTCTTTATTTTAAGATCATTATTAAGGCGGGATAAGGAACTGACGCATCTGAAGCTAAACTTTTTTACCAATATTTCGCACGAGATAAGGACGCACCTGTCGTTAATACTTGGGCCAGTAGAAAAATTGATCCTAAATGGAGAAATTGGCGGCGCAAATGCCAAACAACTACAGATGGTTAAAAAACAGTCTGATAACCTGCTTCAACTGGTAAATGAATTAATGGATTTCAGGAAAGCGGAAACCGGTAACCTGAAACTTCATTTTGTGGAGGGAAATATTGTGGGTGTGGTAAGTGAAATATTTAACTCATTCTATGATCATGCTGTCTCGCGAAATATCACGACCAGTTTTAGCGCCTCATCAAATGAGATACGGCTTTATTTCGACCAGGAACAAATTGAAAAAGTATTTTATAATCTGATCTATAATGCCTTTAAATTTACAGGGAGTAACGGAAGCGTTAATATTTTAATTGAAGAAAAGAAGGATGAGGTTACTGTTATCATAACAGATACCGGTAAAGGTATAGCAGCCGAAAACCTGAAACATTTATTTGAGAATTATTTTCAGGAAGATGACAATGGCCAGCAAAATACGGGGTATGGTATAGGCCTGGCACTTGCTAAAAGTATCTCAGAATTACATGGCGGCACTATTGAAGTTGAAAGCAAATTGTCCTTATCAGGAAATAGGACATCCTTTACGCTTACACTGGTTAAGGGAGCAAATCATTTTAGTCAGACCCAATTAGGCAAATCTTCACTAAATTATTCCCCTGTAGCACATAAGACTTTTGATATTACAGAAAATGAGATTTTTCCACTCATCAACTTTCATAGGTCAAAGGATAAAAAATACCTCATCTTATTGGTCGAAGATAATCCTGATGTACGTTTCTTTATCAGGGAAACATTGGAAAACTATTACGACATAATTGAAAGCATAAACGGAGGCGCGGGGTGGAAATGTGCGGTAGAACATATTCCAGACCTGATTATCTGCGATGTAATGATGCCTGAAATGGATGGGTTTACGCTTTGTAACAAATTGAAAACGGATGAAAGAACAAATCACATACCGACTATTCTTTTAACTGCAAAGGCATCTGCTCCCAACCATGTAAACGGTTTAAAAAAAGGGGCCGATGTTTATTTAACCAAACCATTCAGCATAGAGATATTATTTCTACAGATCGAAAATCTTTTAAACGCCCGGAAAAGGATTCGAGACCATTATCATCAGCAACTTAAAATAAACTATACAAATACAGGGTTTATACCTTTATCGCGCTTGGATAATGATAATGAAGCAAAGAGCTTACTCAATTCATTTGACGACGAATTTTTATGCAGGGTTATTAAAATAATTGAAGAGCATCTGGACGATGAAGAATTTGGTGTGCCCATTTTAGCTCAGATCGTTGCTATGAGTCAGCCAGTGTTGTATAAAAAACTTAATGCACTAACAGGAATGTCGGTTAATGATTTTATAAAGTCTATAAAAATGAACAGAGCAACAATATTGTTGCAAAGCAAGCGCTATACAATCAACGAAATAGCTTATATGTTGGGTTTCAGCGACCGTAAATACTTCAGCAAAGAATTTAAAAAACTATATGGGAAAAATCCCAGTGAGTTTGTGGATTAATTTAGGCTTGGTTATATCTCGGGCATAGCTGAATATAGCAAAAGGAATACCAATAAAACGGTGGCCGGTAAGCGCAAAGATATTATCGCTCAGATACAGACAGTCAACCTCAAGTTGACCAATGCAAGAAATAAATATTATTCAGGTGAAATAGAAGCGAATGAATACCGAAAATTTAAATCGGATTGCGATCAAAAAATCAGACAGTGCGAAGTGCAGCTTGAAAGTGTAGTTTCGGGGACCGTCAAGATAGAGCGATTGCTTAAAAATGCCGATTCCTGCGTTTCAGGGCTGCTTTTGTTGTATAAAAAATATGATTTGGTGGGTAAAAGGCAGCTGATTATGTATATTTTTCCTCAAAAAATATACTTCGGTGGAACGCGTTTTTGAACTGTTTTGCTTAATGAAACTATCGCTGAAATATTCTTGATTCCCAGTGGTTTACGGGTGGAAAAAAAGCAGGAAAGTGAAAGATTTTTCACGTTGCCTGCTGTTGTAGCCTGAAACGGGCTGCAAAAAAACAACACCAAAATGCGCTAAGGTCCTGTATGGACATTCCGGAGCCATTGACCACCTCGTTCCGGAATAGCAAAAATATCATTCCGAAACACTTTGATCATGCTAATACTCGTACACGCAGAATCAATTTAGTGATACATCTTACACAAATACATGAACTTGGGGCACGGAATCACATGGTCAAGCCTCCCGGAATATCCACCTTACTACAAAATCAACCCGACCGTGTTTGTAGTTATTTCACCAGGTAATTAAATCAATTACAAGTTAAAACCAAGCCCCCGGTAACTTGTTATGAATGGACATCTAAAAAATAAAATAAACTATGGCAACAAGAGGCGCAAAAGTGGAAAGAAGTTTTGTATCGGAATAGCCACATGAATTAAGTATGCAAAAAAAGAAAGGACTACCTTGAAAAACGTGGAAGCCGCCAAAAAATCAACCGGCAGTAATAAACGCGCTACAGTAGGAAAAAAACTGGAAGATAAAAAATAACCAGAGCCCCGCAAGTGGCTTCGTTGTCTATGGGAAAGCTAAAGGAGTATAATCAAAAGCGCGATTTTAAGAAGACCGCGGAACCGAAGACCGGCGCAAGCAAGGATAAGGATCACCTGGTCTTCGTGGTGCAAAAGCATGACGCCTCCCGCCTGCATTATGATTTCCGGCTGGAAATGGACGGCGTGTTAAAAAGCTGGGCTGTTCCCAAAGGCCCATCGCTTGACCCCAAGGTCAAACACCTGGCCATGATGGTCGAAGATCACCCTTTTGACTACCTCAACTTTGAAGGCATCATTCCTAAAGGCGAATATGGCGGTGGAACGGTGATCGTCTGGGACGAAGGTACCTATGAACCTGTCGAGCCGATCAAAGGCAAGAAGGCCCAGGAAAAACATCTCTTAAAGCAATTAGCTTCCGGGCAATTAAAGATCAAATTACACGGCGAAAAACTGAATGGGGAATTTGCAATGGTGAAAACCCACGGCATGGGTGAAAACGGCTGGCTGATGATCAAGCATAACGACGAGTTTGCCACAGGCGCAGAGATTACGAAAAAGGACAAATCTGTGCTTTCCGGAAAAAACATTGAAACGATGGAAAAAAGCAGTGAAAAGGTCTGGCATCATGGTCAAAAGGAAGATGTGGTGCCGGATAAGGAACTGGATGAAGAAAAGGCGAAAAATAAGAAACCGGCAATCCGGCCAAATGACCCTAATGCGGAAAAACCACAGCGCAGGAGCCAGGCACCTATAGATATCATGGAGATGGTTAAGCAGAAAGGCATTCGCAGCGAAATGCCAAAATCTATTTCGCCAATGCTTTGTACATTAACCAGGGAAGTTATTAAGGATGACGCCTACTTATACGAACTCAAATGGGATGGTTACCGGATCACTTCGATGGTTGAAGACGGTAAGGTCCGCCTGGATTCACGCAGTTCCCTGAACTATACCAAAAAATACCCGCCGATAGTCGCAGCCTTAAAAAAACTCGGGTATAATGCTGTGCTGGACGGTGAAGTCGTGGCCTTTAACCAGGAAGGTAAACCCGACTTTGAGGCAATGCAAAACTATAATGGTGATCATCCACCGATTAACTATTGCCTGTTCGACGTTCCGTGGCTGGCAGGTTATGACCTGACCATGCTTAAACTAACAGAAAGAAAAGAAATTTTAAAGCAACTGCTAGACGGAAAGGAAATGCTGCGCTTCAGTGCATCTTTCGATGATGGCAAGGCGTTATATGATCATTGCCTGAGGCTGGGGCTGGAAGGTATTGTAGCAAAAAGAAAAGACAGTACCTATCAGGAAGGCGCCAGGAATAATGACTGGCTGAAGATCCCGACTCATAAAAGGCAGGAATTTGTGATCGGCGGCTGGGCCGAGTCGAACAACGCGCGTTCTTTTCGCACATTGCTTTTCGGCGCCTATCATAACGGAGAACTGGAATGGATCGGCAGGTCGGGAAGCGGTTATAAAGATAAGGAAATGCTCAGTATCCTGCGTCAGTTAAAAGAACTGGAAACAGATCAATCCCCCTTTGTCAATAAAGTACTGGACACGTACGGCGCTAAACTGCATTGGGTAAAACCCGAGCTGGTAGCCAATTTTGAATTCGCCGACTGGACAAAGGCGGGTCGTATCCGTAAACCTGCAACCTTCCTCGGCTTTCGCAATGACAAGAGCGCCAGTGATGTAGTTCGCGAAGTGCCGCTAACTAGCGCACAGGAACAGGAAATCGGAAACAGACATAAAGGGAGCTCAATTGAGCACTTCCAGGATAGCAGGAAAATGGCAAAAACTAAACGAAATGAACTGGTGAGCATCACTCAAAAAACAGATGCCAGGATGTCGGCAAATGATAGCTTGAGTACCCATAAAGATACAGGAAATACTTTACATTCATCTGTAAGGCCCACTAAACAGGAAAGAAGAACTTTACTTAATCCTAAGGATGAAACTCAGGAAAGGCGGGTTAACGGGCATGAGTTAAAGTTTACTCATCTCAGTAAAATTTACTGGCCAGAGGAGCGGCTCACTAAACGGGATATCTTCAATTATTATTATCAGGTGACGCCTTATATCATGCCGTACCTGAAAGACCGGCCAATGTCGCTGAACCGTTTTCCGAATGGTATTCATGGCCCGAGCTTTTACCAGAAAGATGTGAAAGATAAAGCGCCGGAATGGGTGAAAACAATGCCGTACACCAACAGCGAAGGTGAAGATAAAGAATATCTAGTGGCTATGGGGGCAGACAGTTTACTGTGGATGGTCTCCTTAGGCTGTATTGAAATGAACCCCTGGTTCAGCCGCGTGGAAACGCCGGATAATCCTGACTATTGCGTGATCGACCTCGATCCGGATAAACACACCTATGACCAGGTGGTCGAAGCTGCGCGCATTACCAAAGATATTTTAGATGCTATAGATGTGCTCAGCTTTCCCAAAACATCCGGCTCAACCGGGATGCACATCTATATTCCATTAGCGGGTAAATACACTTATGATCAGTCCCAGATGTTCGCTAATATTATTGTGAAACTGGTGCACAAACAAATCCCGGACTTTACCAGCCTGGAACGCAGTATCGCTGCACGAAAAGGGAAAATGTACCTCGACTTTTTACAGAACCGTCCCGGGGCTACTATCGCCGGGCCGTATTCCCTAAGGCCAAAGCCCGGCGCAACTGTATCTATGCCACTAACCTGGGATGAGGTTAAACCGGGTTTGACCATCCAGCATTTCCATATCAATAACGCATTCGACCGTTTGAAAGAAACTGGCGACCTGTTCAAAGGGGTTTTAGGCGCCGGAATTGATCTGGAGAAAACGATCAAAAAAGCCCAGGCTGTTTTTAAATAAATTTCATCGACCAGGTGTTAAAATGCGAACGGCTGGTGATTGACCATTCGTACCACCTTACCCACCATATCTTCGTAGGATCGGCGGGCTGCTGTATTTTCGGTACTTTTTTCGTTACGGCCACCTCTGCTGGCTCGCTCTGAAAAGTTTGATGTTGCTTTCCCATTGCTCATTATTTTAGAATGACATCCGCAGCCTTTTTAATCGTCTTTTTCGAGATCCCTGTTTTGTCGCTGACCACACCGGAAGCGATATCCTTGGCTATATCTTTGACCTTATGTTTAAGTGTTGCCAGTGTTTCTTCGCCGTCTTCCGTTAAAAACAGGTAAGCAAGCGCGGCGGCGGTTACGCCACCGATGATGATAGCGGCGATCAGGCCGCTATTGTTTTCTTTTTCAAAGGGATTTTTCATATGTTTTGTTAATATCTTCATTTTTATTGCTGGGTTCCGGCAGGAGCCGGTATGCGATCGTTGCCCCAATAGCAAATACTACATGGGCGGGAATCCGCTGGAGATAATACTTACTAAAATCAACCCAGGGCGGCAAAGGATGTGCTTTAAATGTGGCCTTCCAGATCAGGTAGCCCAATACACCGCTAATCGCCCCCAGTATGATGCCGTTTCTTATGGTGTGTTTGATCTTTTTAGTTTCCCATAGCTCGACTTAAAACGCTGCAAGTACCAGTCCCATCGCGAAATGTGCGCCCCAGCCAGCTATCGTTTTTGCTTGTTTGGAAAGCCCGGGTGCCAGCCTTTCGATCATCGTAGCCAAATGTTCCGGTCCCTGGAATTTTCATCCGCTGTCAGCGACATCAAGTAGCTGGAAATGGTCATTACTGTGGTGCCGGCAACGCCGGATACGAGTATTTTTGCGATTTTATACATCACGCACCTTTTTTAACTTGTAAACTGTTCATCAGCTGGTCGTACAGCTCATCTCCTTTAGCCGCTTTAGGCTTCAGTTTCTTAATTGTCGGACGGTTGCCCTTTGCTTTAGCTTCGATCAGTTTTAATAGTTCGGTATGATATTCATCTTTATACTTCGACAGGTCCAGTTCTTCCGCATATTGATTGATCAGGGCAAGGCCCATGTCCAGTTCTTTTTTGCTTACTTCTACCTTATCATCCAGTTTTAATTCATCCTGGTCGCGGATCTGCTGTACAAAACGAATACGTGTGACTACAATAGCCTTATCCACCGGGTGGACAATACACATGCTCTCCGTACTGCGGAGCACAAACCTTGCTAATCCTGCCTTACCCGATTTTTTCAAAGCCGCCAAAAGCAACGCATAGGCCTTATTGTTTTTTGTTTCCGGCTCCGTGTAATACGACGTTTCATAAAACATCGGGTTCACTGACGTGATGTCCACAAAATTCTCGATCTCGATCACCTTGCTTTTTTCTGGTGCCGCCGCTTCAAAATCGGCATCCTCCACGATTACATAATCATCATTGTATTTATAACCTTTAACGATCTTATCATAGGGTACTTCCTTCTTCGTGTTCTCGTTCACCCGCTGGAACTTAATGTGCGCGTGGTCGCGGCTATCCAGCATATCCAAATCCAATGATGACGTTTGAACCGCAGAATACAATTTGATAGGAATGCTAACGAGGCCAAATCCTATCGAACCATTCCAAATCGATCTCATAATTTTAGTTTTCTAATGTTGTCATTCATACCCTGCGGATGATGCGTTTCAATTTGGTCGGCCAGTAAATGCAGCACCTCTTCATCTACGCCACCGGGATTCTGGCAAACGTGCAGAAACTCCTGGGCATCCGGCTCAAAGCTGGCCACGTAAACGCCGCCTTCAAATACTTTATACTTACAACGGTCATCTTCATGATGGGGATATTCGCCCACCTCGAAATGATGTACTGCTTTATCTAAACTGATGGTAATGGGATAATTTTCCATAGGATGATTTAAACAAATTCGATACCAATTTTTACGGCTTATCGCAGGTATTCCTGTAATGTGCTCCACACCAGGCCGGAATAGTGTTCATTGTCTAAAACAGTATTGCGTGCACTGAACATGGAGTGCATATACTGGCTTTGCTGCCACTTCGCATACAACTCATTTTCCCCCTCCGGATGTGCTGCCCGCTCACTATTGTTATAGGTGTCAAGTTCTGCCAGTGTGCCTCTGTTTTTCAATTCATAGCCACTGGCCGCAGCCATTTCCTGCGCGCTCACCTGGAAACTGGCGATACGCAAATACCTCGGCGCATTATCGTCCATCGCCGCCATTGCTGTAAATGCGGCCACATCATTCATGCTGGTAAAGTCAACTTTCCAGTCCGGCTTTTCCCAATAGCCGACAGTTTTGTTTTTATGATCAAGGAATGGGATATTGTAGTTCAGCAGTTCGGCAAAGGCGCCGTTGAAAATAGATGTCGCTTTGATGTTGCTTCCGTCGATATTCTGCATGAATTCCTTACGGAGATCGAAATTTCGGTTCTCGCCTTCCGGCAATTGGGTAAAGTCAGTAGAATAATCAGACGGGATAAAACGCGGTACGCCTGCAGCGATCGCCGCTTCCATTAATAAACTTTGGGTATCAACAATTACCTCCCGCAATCCCGCCAGCGCCGAAACTACGCAGCTCACCCCGTTACATGCGGCGATCAACGCCTTTCGGTCAGTAAGGTCGGCTTCCACGATGTTGACACCGGAACTCCGTAGCATATCCACTACTACCGGGTTAGCGCCGGAACGAACAAGCGCACGAATACTCGCTTCGTTCTTCAGCAACGCCTTGATAATCCGGCCACCCATATCACCGGTACTCCCCGCTACTAAAATTTCTTTTTCCATTCCCAGTTAACCATCGACCCGCAATATTGTTCGACCTCTTCATTGTCCGCTATAATACCCAGAACTCCTTGATTTTGCTACCGATAAGGAACGAAAATCGGGAATTAGCTTTTTTATTTTCGGATAGTTGGTTCTTTATAAGGCAACATAAAGCGCTCATTGTGAAAGATCATTTCCCGCCACAGCCAGAACCGCCAGGGCTTGATAGTGAAGGTGCGGTAAATTAAGTTGTCGCCTATTTCTTTTTCCGGATGCAGGCAAAGAAATCGTCCAAATTGCCGTTGACATCCCCAAAATGATGTTCCTTTTCCAGGTTCTTCTATATAGGAAAACGTGTTATCCTCATTGGTATAGGTATATGATTCCTGTAAAAAAAAGTTAAAAAAAGGCAGGTTACTGATAACTACCAGTGTAAATATAATTATGATGTACTTTTTCATGATTAGTCTTTTTATTGGCATGCGCCCTTGCTATTGGGTGTAATACCCCCATTGGTATTTACGTTTGATTGTCCTTTCATGTTTGAAATACTGTCGCCTATTCCGGCGGGTGCCATTACGGCAGGTCCTCCCGGTGGGCTGGCCGGTCCGAAAGTGCTGTAGGGATCCGGTAAAGTGATGTTTCCTGATTGACAGGCCTGGTATACAAAACTGGTGCAATTGAAACTGGTGAGGTCATAGGTTGCGGGCGGATCGGCGATATAATTTCTGATCTTCTGGAAGTTATCCGCGCTTACGGTGTAGGTAATGCTGACGTTGTATTCCAGGTCGCCTCCGTTATTGACCACTTTGGATGGTGCGTGCATTTTATCGAGACCTGTTGCGTCGGGATAAAATCCGACGACCTGGGTGACGGTCTGGCTGCCGTTGATTTTGGTAAGGCCGATAGCCGTATGCCCGACACTGTTGGGTCCGATGTTGAAGGTGGTGCCGGGCCAGGGTTCCTGAACGTAAACAGTGATCTTCATGGTGGCTCCCTGGTCGGGGATGTTGCCGAAACACTTCATGAAATCCTTCGAGCTGATGCCGGGACCGCTTTCACCCGGCAGGTTGGAAACCGCCGGAGGCGGGGCGGAATTTCCGGAGCTTCCGCCTGTACCTCCATGACCGACAGGCGCCGCGTCGCCGGAACTAACCGGGCTGTAGCCTGCGGTAGAACCATCGCCGAAGCCGTCACTGCCACCGGACAAGTAAATTGGGTCACAGACACTTTCTGAATAAATGACCGCGTTTCCGTCGCTGTCCACATAGTTACTATCGAACCAGCTGCAATCCAACTCGGCGTTGTTGACCTGTAACCGGGAAGTGTCCTGTGAAGCCGGTTTAATGCTGCCGGCTTGTTGCCCGTTCCTATAACTGAGGCCACCGAGGAACAGGTGTTTGCGGTCAAAAATGAATATCCGGCCGGTAAAGTCTGTTGCCGACACGGTCTTTACCCGTTGCAGGTACAGGGCGTCCGGGATGATCTCCAGGATCTGTTCGGTGATCTGATTGTGATTGTTTTTGTAAAAAACGAGCCTGCGATAACCCAGTTTCAATTTTCCGAACCCGGGCCTGCCGTTGACACCGACGAGCCAGTATGCCGTATTTTTGGTTTGATGGTGTTCGGCCTGCTGCCAGTCTATAGTAATGCTGCTGTCAGTTTGGTACCAGTTTTTGACCTGGTCGAGGGTAAGCCCGGATGCCGGCGTGGTTTGGGATTCGCCGGACTCCTTTTCTTTCCTGCAGGCGATCAGCGACAGAAATACTATCGTTATGATGATGTTTTTTCTTTTCATAGACTCATGAGTGAAGTTAAAATGAGGTTTTCGGATGTGGTGATTTTTGATTTGGATCAAATTCTTTTGCCGGACCGTATCCTGCTGAGGGTTTCCTGGGTTATTCCGAGAAAGGAAGCGATCTGGCCAAGGGAGGCTTGCTGGGTGATTTTCGGGTGTTGCAGCAATAACATCCGGTACCGCTCGGCCGGTTTTTTAGTCCGTAACAGGATAGCCCGTTCTTCGGATAGAATATAGTACTTTTCAGTGACCAGCCGGCCATGGTAATTGTATTCGGGGAACTCAGCATATATGGTTTGTAACTGGTCCCAGGTCATGGACAAGAGTATGGAATCTTCTAATAATTCGATGTTTTCCGCTGCGGGCTGCTGCGTATAAAAGCTGTAAACCGAAATCATCAGGTCGTTCGGGGCCATGAACCAGGTGGTATGTTCACGCCCGTCACTGTCCAGGTAAAATGCCCTGGCTGATCCTTTACGGATGAAAAAAATCTGCCGTGAAATCTCGCCTTCGCGCAAAAGCTTCTGCTTTTTTGGGTATGTTTTGGTAATAATAAAATCCTCAAAACGCTTGCGCAGGGCGCCAGAGAGCGGTGCGATAAAGGTCAGTATCTGGAACAGCATTTCCAGGTCCGAAAGCTCATTTAAAGTTTCCATACGATTTTGATTGAAATCAAACCGCGCGGACTTTACAGGTATTAGCTTTGAATTAACAGATAATAATTAATAGTTAAACAATAAGTAGGAATAATGGTTTTCTGATAGATGAAAAAAGATTAATATTTAATAAATATTTATACTAATTGCTTGAAATTCAGAAAAATATTATTCCTGATAACAAAAATAAAAACGTTTATGGATGTGACAATCAGTGAATACGTTAGAAAGTCTTACGACAAATTAGAAGAAGATTTTTTCGATATACGAAATTCCGGCTTGAAAATTCAGGAGCAGATCAAACGCCTGTCGGAAGTCGCCGGGGTGGCGGTAAACGATTTTCGGGGAACTTTTCTCCATTATGATTTCGTTGATAAAGAGGAGGAGATACAGTTCTTTAAGTACGCCAAACCTGAATTTTATGCCCTGGTTATCTTTTTCGACGAACAATTAAACCTTGAACTCCATAAGCCGGTGGCACAATTGGATACTATCAGGTGCTATTACGAGAAAGAACTCGAAGTATCTTCCCGATTTGCGGGCCGGCATCGCTTTTTATATGAGTATTATAGGGATGGTATGACCGAATTAGATTATATATATTTTACAAAGATCGTAGGTTCTCAAAGTTCGGTGTTAACGGGGATTTCCTATAATGACCCCGGCTTTTCAACCCCGGCCGATTATGCCTTCGCCAGGTTTATCGCTGAAGAAAAGTTTCAGGTATATATATTGAAAAAAATTATATCATTAACCGATTCCAATGTTTCAGGCCAGTATGTAAAAGATAGTGTCGGGGAACTTCGCTGGACAGGTGAAATCATTAACCTGGTCGAATTGATCTATGGTATTTATCATACCGGTCAGTTAAATAATGGCACCGCCAGCCTGGCACAGATCGTCAGGTGGTTCGAGGGAAGCCTGGGTGTGAAAATAGGCCGTCCTCATCGCCATTTTATCGACATATCCAGGCGTAAACGGCTTTCTATCACCAAATTTATAGACCATATGCGGGATGTTATTATTCAAAAAATTCACGATTCATTTAATAATTAGGATCTATCGATGATAAATACTTTTAAGAATAGGCACAGGTATTACCTGATATCGTTAAAATAAAAATAAATGATTATGGAAATCATGCAACGTAAGCTACGATACAATTGGCAATTATATTTTCAGCTTTACCACCTTTGTTATTACTTTTCCACCCAATCATACTGGGACGACGACCGGAAACAAGTATTGGAATTTAAGAACAATAAGGAAAATACCATCAGGAGGTTTATCTCTCAAAGTATTATTAGTCTGTTACCCCGCCAGATGAGCAGAGACCTGCTAATTATCCGCGCCTTAAGCAGTAACGAACTCGTCGCGGATACTTCAGGAGAGAGATCTTTGGATCGTCTGGGTAACAGCCTTGCTGCAACTTTTGGCTGTGAATATCTGCCCCGAATAGTCTATAAAAGGAAAACTACGAAGCCGGTTAAGTCGCTTACATTGACCGATCGTCAAAAAATGCTGTCTGATGTTTACGAAGTCAATAGTAATGGTATAGACCTGAATCGCCGAATGATACTGATCATCGATGATGTAGTAACTACAGGGGTAACATCCTGCGCCATCATCAGCGCCATTTTAAAGAAGTTTCCTTTTGCTAAGATCAATGTTTTTGCCTTGGCCTGGACGCCAACGGCTAGCCAGCAGGCTTATCTCATGGATACCAAAAGCAAATCGTATTATTTGAATGAGCCGGAGCCTGTTTACGGGAACAAGAAAAAGGCGAAAGATGTGGATTTTGAAAATAGGAAAACGGATGTGTCTTTATTTTAATAACTCGTTTTTCAATGGCCTGCATGGGGCTTGTTTGGATATTCCGGGAGGCTTGACTATTTGATTCCGTGCCCCAAGTTCGTGTGTTTGTGTAAGATGTATCACTAAATTGATTCTGCGTAAGAGTATTAGCATGATCAAAGTGTTTCGGAATGATATTTTTGCCATTCCGGAGCGAGGTGGTTAATGGCTCCGGAATGGCCATGTTGCAGGCCAGCGCAGATTACATTTTTTAATATTATATCCGCAAATTAAGGTTGCCCAAATTGTTAAAAAATCTTCTGCGTATAAATCAATGGGTTTTGTTCATTGTTATCCAAGGCATCGCTCAGCCTAATATTTTTCAAGTATTCTTGAGGTAGAATGTTTTTTGTTCCATTATAAATGTTACCGTCGGGCATGTAGGCGCAGGTCATTGCACGGCGCGATGCAGGCGTCATGTTGGCATTAGCACCGTGTATCGTTAAACCGTTATGAAACGAACAACTTCCTGCTTTCATTGGGGCCGCTACTGCGGAACGTAGGCGCATCGATGGATAAATATTAAATACTGCGTCCATATTTTTGCCGATGCCTGGGTTTTCAAAACCGGTTTCCAAATGTGATCCAGGTATAAAAAAGAGGCACCCGTTTTCAAGCGTTGCATCGTCGAGGGCAACCCAGATCGAAAGCGCATTTCTGTCGGTGAATGACCAGAAGGGCGTGTCCAGGTGCCATGAAGTTGGATTGGCCCATGGTCTTTTAAACAAGGCTTGGTCATGCCAGATCCTTATTCCATCAACCTGAGCCAATGCTGCAGCCATACGGCCAATTCTTTCATCCAGCATAATGTCTTTTACTTTTTGATTGGTTTGCCAGAGATTGATCATTTGGTCGAATACCTTACTATGGTATTCGGCATCCTCGTTTATGCCGTCACTATCCGCAATGCTAATATCTTTGCCCGGCATTTTTTGACCGTTGCGTTCTGCGATAGCTTCGGTTGTCGCTTCTTTCCAAATCTCCAATTCGTCTGATGTGAGAAAGTTATCGATCACAATAAATCCATTTGTTTGATAAAAGTTAATCTGCTCCTTGCTAATATGTGTATTCATTTGCTCGATATAATGGTTAGTTTTAGCAAACCTAAATAATAGCAGCTTTTCTGCACTTTACTAAAACCGACATTTATTGGTGTTTTTTGATAAAAAAGTTAAACTCGGCGTGATCAAAACTGGTCCGATAGAAACGCATATCTTTCTTTTAACAGGTTTTTAATATAGCAATTAATTTCAAACTGGTTCGCTACGGGAGAGTTACTGAATGGAATGGTCGGCATGTAAGGTGGCGGACCGAACTCCGTAGTGAAAGTCAAACAAGCATGTCCAAGCTGTAGGTTTAGCGCGACAATTCTGTCCCACCAATTGAGAAAAATATTCAACGCATAAGACCATTCCGGAGCTCTTGGATCAGGTACCTGCGGGCCGTTTTCATAGCCAATCCGGGCGTGGACATGTCTGGTGCGCCGAATCGCCTGTTCGACAACTGGTTCATAGTTTTCAAGCATGCTCTCTGTTACACATGTCCAATGGGAAAAGTCTGCCGTGATCATATAATGTTCACGCCTCTGGAAAAGCTCATTTGCGATCTGCGGGGCAAAACCCAATCGTCCGCGATGAGTTTCATGCACGACAGTTATGCCGGTTTTTTCCGAGAAATCGAGCGCTATATCGATCAACTCAAGTTGTTGTTCCAGGGTGAACCAGTCACGACCAGTATGCGAATTGATAAGTATAGGATCAGGTTCTGCACATTCACAGAGATTTTTTAAAAAAGAGGCTTTGAACTCCTTGAATGTACTGCCTTGAGTTCGGTATTGATGGACAACAAGGGCCATTCCGGAATACTGTAGATAATCAAATAACTTTTTTTTGTCATTGTAATTTTCGGGTATCCAGGTATCGAAACCATCATATCCAGCATCCTTTACCCGATCGAGAAATAAATGAATCGGTAAATGTTCATAACCCCATAGCGAACTTAAGATCTTAATTTGCACTCGAAACAGATGATTGGTGCTCGCGAAAGTTTCTCGGTGATAAGCCCGTTTTCTTTTTGAAAACCCTTGAAAAGTAAAATATGGAATCAAAACCCGTCTGATCGGCAATCTCATTGACGGACAAATTTGTTGTTATCATCATTTCTTTTGCTTTGTCTAAACGAAGATTGAGATGATATTGATTTGGCGATATGCCACACTTACTTTTAAATAGTTTTCGAAATTTAGAATAGCCCATAGGAAGTTCTCTTACGAATTCTTCCATGTTTACGGGGCGGTCAATTGTTTCTTGTAACATGAATTTGGCTTTTGACATGAGTCTGGATTCGCTCGGAATAGACAACGAACGGTATTTTGATGCGGCATGAATAATTCCTAGCATTTGTAAGGTAATACCGGCAGCTATTTGCTGATAGCCCGGTTCGATTGACGACACTGTTTTAATGAGCAGATGAAACAATGATAACAAATCTTCATTGAGCCCTACTTCAACAAAAGGGTTGTCGGGGTTAAGAATCCCGCTATTTACTAGGCCTGCTGGGAAATTTCCATTAAATCCAACCCAATATTCTTCCCAACCGCTCCGGGTGTTAGGTTTGTACCGATGCCAGATACCAGGAAATAAAAAAAAACATGTGCCTGCATTAATTGTGGCGGATTCGGTTCGGGCAGTTTCAAGTACACCTTCGCCTCGACTAATGAAGACAATGTAGTATCCATTCAATATGCGGCCTTTATCCCATGTTAGTAAATGATCCACCGGATGGGCGCGGTTATTTGGATAATCCTTGTTCGGACTCACAGAAGCTGACCCAATGGTATTAATATAAAAATTCCATTTTCTGTCATGGTCATTCACATTCAAATATTTGCGGTAATTAATCATTGTCAACCAAATGAAAATCAATCGTATTCAGTTATTAAATACAAATTAATAATAAGTTTAGAAATAGCGTAATTGTTCCAATCAAAGCCCCTGAGAAATTTTAGATGTTTATTTAACATTTTGTTATGTTAAGATGAGGATTTTTAAATTTTTATTTAAAAAATCGATGTTCTATTTTAATTATAACAATTATTGCGTTTTTTTCATAGATTTCAAATATCAGAAAGTGCAAAATATTCATGCATAATGTCGAGTCTAAAATATTCTACTCGATTTTACCGACATCTCCTCTTAGTATATCAAACCCTTTAATTAGAACATTTTTTTCCCTTTTTCCGGATTGGCCAAATGTTCTACTTATTACGGTCAATTAAATTTCTTGCTCCGCATATACAAATCAACCATTCTTAATCTTCTGTATTTTTTAAAATATATCAAAAAGGTCAAACAATCGCCACTTTCGTATAAATGCTACAACACCCCTGTATTATACTTTTGAATTCTAAAGCGCGCTAACGGCGTAAACCAAATTGCCCAGAACTGAATAACGGTTGTCTTGGCTCGCAGTTAAATGCAGCTGCCAAAGATTTCCTAGTTCCGACCTGGTTTTATAAACCAATTAAATTCTTAAAGTATGGACAAAAAAATTTTACACAAATGTACCCGAGGTGCCGTAATGGTCTTGCTTTCGGGCGGAACGCTGTTTGGGGTGGTCGCAGCTGCCCCTGCAACAGCATCAGTTGATCGCCACAAGGCCTATGGCAAACTCGATGCCAACTATTTGGCAGCCCTTAAACGGGTTAGCTTTTTAACGGAAGTCCGGGGTAATGTCACCGACGAACAAGGACAGCGCATGTCCGGTGTGACAGTAAAAGTAAAAGGGACTAACCTGGCCACCTCTACTAATGCAGATGGAAGTTATACTCTACAGGTGCCGGAGGAAGCGACAACGCTGGTTTTTTCTTTTATTGGCTACCAGACCAAAGAAGTCAACATTGGCGCCAGCCGCATTATTAATATAGCGCTTACAGCCAGCCCCGGCAGCCTCAATGAAGTCGTGGTTGTGGGCTATGGTACACAAAAAAAAGCCACACTAACAGGTTCCGTAGTTGAAGTTAAGGGGGCCGATATTGTTAAAAGCCCGGCTATTAATGTGGCAAGTTCACTTGCCGGGCAATTGCCTGGAGTTATTATAAATTCTCCAACAGGTGAGCCGGGAAGAAGTGATCCGTCAATTTATATCAGGGGCATGAGCACAACGGGTAATACCTCAGTACTTGTCATTATTGACGGCGTTGAAAGAGGCGGCTTAGGTGAACTAAACCCTAATGATATAGAAAGCATATCCGTATTAAAGGATGCATCGGCAGCAATTTATGGCGCTCAGGCCGCAAACGGAGTAATATTGGTAACCACAAAAAAAGGAAGTCTTGGTTCTGCACCTAAAATTGATTTTTCGTATAATGAAGGGTTAAGCCAAGCTACAAGAAATCCAATCATGGCAGATTCCTATACTTTTGGTCAGGTATCAAATGAAATTAATGCGCAGCAAGGCCTGGCGCCGGCTTATTCAGCCGCAGATTTGGAAAAATACAAAGCCGGGAATGATCCTGATTTTCCAAATACAGACTGGTATAAATTTATTGTTAAAAATTGGACCCCACAACATAGGGCTAATTTATCTGTTTCGGGTGGTAATAGTGGTACAACTTATTTTTTATCGTTTGGCCAGGTTTACCAGGATGGGCAATATAACTTCGGTACTGAAAATATAAAACAATATAATCTTAGGGCAAATATTGGGATTCAGGTAACAAAATATCTGAAGGTGGGATTGAATTTATCAGGCAGGGTAGATAATAATCATTTCCCTTATAATAGCGCGAACCAATTGAATAGTCATATTTTTCTGTATCAGCCGAACTGGCAGCCTTACTGGCCTGGGACCAAAGATCTTCAGCCACTTAGAGGTAGTGAAAATATTGTCAACTGGGCAAGTGATAACGCCGGGTATCAAAGGCAGACCGTAAATACCTTTCAAAGCACAGGTTATATAAATTGGGAATTGCCCTGGGTAAAAGGTTTATCGATAGAAGGCAGCGGCAGTTATGATCCCAATAGTAATTTTGTAAAAACTTTCCAGGAGCCGGACTTTGTTTATTACAAGGATGCTACTACCGGCGCCTTAACGAAAGGCCGTACCGGGATGGGAACGGACCTGGCGACATTAGATGATAACATAACGCTTGGTTCTTTGCTTTATCTAACCACAAAAATTCATTATGAGCGAAAATTTGGACTGCATAATATAAAAGTATTGCTGGGTTATGAACAAACTACAACAAACAGCAATTTCGATGAGGCCTACAGAAGTAATTTTCCATCAACTGTGTTGCCACAAATATTTGCAGGCAGCAGTGACCCCACCCAACAGTCCAACAACGGTTCCGCCTCACAAACGGCCCGCCAAAACGAATTTGGAAGGGTAAATTATGATTATGCCGGAAAATACTTGGCTGAATTTACAATGAGACGTGACGGATCTCCAAATTTTCCTGCCGATAAAAGGTGGGGCTATTTTCCAAGTGCGTCTGCCGGTTGGCGAATATCGGAGGAACAGTTTATGAAAAAGTACACTTTTGTGAATGAACTCAAGCTCCGCGCCTCTTACGGCGTCATGGGTAATGACTTGGTAAACCCATTCCAGTATTTAACTAATTACGGATATGGAAATAACTACGTAATAGGCGGAAGCAATGTTATTGGCCTGGTGCAAACAGGAGTACCTAACCCCAATATTACTTGGGAAACAGCGAAAACAGGCAATATAGGGTTAGACGCAACGCTCTGGAACGGCCTTTTAGGTGTTACATTCGACTATTTCAAAACAAGAAGATCTGACATTTTAACTACGGCGGCATCAACTGTCCCTGGTTATACAGGGTTAACATTACCGGATGAAAATATTGGAATTGTCGATAATAAAGGTTTTGAGTTGGTTTTGAGCCATACCAATAATCAACACAAATTCCAATACAGCTTTTCTGGGAATATTGCTTTTGCGAGGAATACGGTTATTTATGGAAATGCGCAACCTGGATTAGAGCCCTATCAACTGGCAGTAGGCCATCCGATAGGGGCCGGCCTTTATTATGATGCTATTGGAATTTTTAAAAATCAGGCAGACATTAATGCCTATCCGCACATGCCGGGTACAGTACCGGGGGATATTAAATATGCAGATATAAATCATGACGGAAGTATTGACTCACGCGATCAGATCCTCGAAAATCAAACAAATGTTCCGCAGATGACCTTTGGGTTGAATTCCAATTTTAAATACAAAGGGTTCGATCTATCCATTCTCTTGCAAGGACAGGCAGATGCCAAACAGTTTTTTGGCGGTTATTTCCCCGTAATGAGTTACTCATTAGGCAATTTCTTAAATTGGAGGGCAACTGACCGTTGGACACCTGCTAATACGAATGCGACCATGCCAAGGGCAAGCTATGAAAACTTTAATAACAATACGATAAACTCCACCCAATGGCTTATTAATGCAGGTTTTTTAAGAGTTAAGAATGTATCCTTCGGTTACAACTTACCTCAAGATATAATCAAAAGCATAGGCATGAAAAATTTACGGTTTTCTGTCAGCGCAAGTAATTTATTCCTGATTTATGATCACATGAAAGCCCTGGGATTTGATCCGGAAACTACAGATTACTGGTATTACCCGCCACAGCGTGTAATTAGTTTTGGAATTAATGCAACCTTTTAATATTAAAGACATGAAAAAAATTATTTATATATTAATTATTGTTTTTACGGCAACGTCCTGTAATAAACTTGAATTAACACCCTTGAATACAATATCTGATGCCAATACCTGGAGTAATCAGAACCTTATCCAGCTTTATGTTAATGCACAATATGCGGTATTGTTACATGGATACCAGCAGGATTTGTTGCCTGCGGCAGATGACGAAGCCTTCAATATCCATCAATTCGGGAACTTGTATATGGTACAAAGCGGGCAATTGACGCAAGACAATGTTACCAATTTTTCAAACAAGATTAATTACTGGGACTTTGCTTACAGCTATATTTATAATATCAACGTTTTCTTCTCAAAGATAGATGCTGCTTCCGTTGATGCTACCTTTAAAACAGGGGCGATGGCGGAAATGAGATTCCTGAGAGCCTATATCTATGCCAATCTGATCTGGCGTTATGGTGGAGTACCTATTATTACCAAAGTTTTCAACTTGCATGATAATTTTAAGGTTACACAGTCTTCCTACGATGACTGCGTAAAATTTATCGATTCGGAACTGGACGCCGCTGTCGCCCAGTTGCCTCCCGATCAGCCGGCGAGTGAAGCAGGAAGGGCTTCTGCAAATGCCTGCCTGGCACTTAAAGCACGCGTATTGCTTTATGATGCCAGCCTGCTGAACAATCCAAATCATGATCAGGCTAAATGGCAGGCTGCCGCTGATGCGTCGGCAGCATTGCTAAACCTCGGCTATTCGCTAAATCCGGATTACCAGGGCACATTTCTGGGAGATAATAAGGAGATTATTTTTGCACGGTATTTCACCCAGGCGAACTCATCCAATTTTTCATTGGAGGAAGGTCGCAATGGTTCCAATGGGTGGACTTCCCAAAATCCATCTCAAAATCAGGTTAATGCTTATGAAATGGCAGCCACCGGTATGCGGCCATACATTGAACAACCCGATGGCAGCCTTGTGCTGAACCCCGGATCAGGTTATGACCCTAATAATCCCTATGTTGGCCGCGACCCAAGGCTTGACGCCTCCATATTGCACGATGGTTCAGTTTGGCAAGGACGGGTGACTGAAACATTTGACGGAGGATTTGACTCTCCTGGAAGTAGCATCCAGCCATGGAATGCGTCGCTAACTTCTTATGCTTATAAGAAGGGAGTTGTTGAGAGTATCCCGCCTTCTGGTTCAACATTAAAACCCACTAACCCCTGGATATTTTTCCGCTATGGAGAAGTGCTTCTTAACTATGCTGAAGCAGAATTTGAATTGGGTAATGAAGCTGTTGCCCGTCAATATATTAATATGGTTCGCACACGCTCCAGCGTAAATATGCCCCCGGTAACAGATGTAGGGGATGCCTTAAGGGCAAGAATTCAAAATGAGCGCCGGGTTGAACTGGCATTTGAAGAACTTCGCTTCTTTGATGTGCGCCGCTGGAAAATAGCAGATGTTACTGAAAATATCCCTATACTCCGCATGCACATAACCAAGCAGACTAACGGAAGCAAGGTTTACCAGATACAAACGCTTGAGGCAAGGTCGTTTTCACCGCAACATTACCTTATGCCGATACCGCGTTCTGAAGTTGCTAAAAGTTTAGGCTCGTTAAAACAGAACCCGGGATATTGAGGAATTTCCCTATATAAAAGTATAACTAAGCACGGCAATTGTCAGGTATGCAAGGTAGCTTTAATTATAGCTACCTTGCTATTTAATCAATCGCTTTCGGAATGGTTTCATTTCTGAGAAACTGATAAAAAATTAAAATGGATTATATTTTAAGCAGACCTCTTAAAAAAATAAAAAAATACATTTTTCTGCTTCCTGTTTTTTTCGGGCTAAATGCTAAAGCTCAGGAACTCAAAACAGGTACTATCAACCGTAAAGCGTTGGTGAGTAGGCATAATATTAGGATCACCAATCCGCAGTTGGCCGGCCCTATGCAAGTAGGAAACGGAGATTTTGCCTATGGGTTTGATATTACCGGCATGCAGACGTTTAACGATCAGTTTACCACGATGTCGCACTGGGGATGGCATAGCACTGAACCGCCAAAAGGTTTTACTGCGGATTCGTTTAAACAAACGCTTGTTAACACACATGGCAGGATGGTTGCTTATGATCTTCCAGATCGAAAGCAAGCTGCATTAACGCAATGGCTTTCAAGTAATCCCCACCGTTTCAACTTAGGAAGGATAGGATTGTTGTTGAAAAAGGAAGATGGCAGCATGGCGAAAATAAATGATCTTCACAACCCGGTTCAGTATCTAGACTTGTGGACAGGTATCACAGTAAGCAACTTTACAATTGAGGGGCAAAACGTAAAAGTCACAACGGTCTGTGGGCCTGATAAAGACATTATTAGTTTCAGGATTGAATCTGTAATGATCCAAAAGGGCCGGTTAGGTGTTTTTATAGAATTTCCTTATGCCAGCCTTGACTATTTTAGCGACGGTTCTGATTATAATAACCTTGCGTTACATCAAACGAAATTAAATCCAATAAATAAAAATTCGGTTATTTTTAATCGGAAATTGGATAGCACCACTTACCAGGTAGCCTGCAAATGGACAGGAAATGGTAAGGCAAAAAGACAAAAGGATCACCGGTATGTTTTCTATCCCGGAAAAAATGAAACTTCGGTAGAATATGTTTTTGCTTTTTCACCATCAAAAATTGATTACATCTTACCTGCCTTTTCTTTGGTAAAAGTAAGAAGCATGGCTCACTGGCCTGTCTTCTGGAAAAGCGGGGGCGCTGTAGATCTCTCTGAAAGTAAAGATCCCCGCTGGTTCGAACTGGAAAGACGAATTGTTTTATCGCAATATATAATGGCGATAAATGCTGCCGGCAATTACCCGCCGCAGGAAACCGGCCTGGTGAATAACAGTTGGTACGGGAGGTTTCACTATGAAATGTATTGGTGGCACGCTGCCCATTATGCGTTGTGGGATCGCTGGCCCTTGTTAAATAACAGCCTTCACGTTTATTCCGATAACTTAACATCGTCATTAAAACGGGCGAAACTACAAGGTTATGCTGGCGCCAGATGGCCAAAATGTACCGGTCCTGACGGACGGGAATGGCCCGATGTAACCCATGCCTTCCTAGTCTGGCAGCAACCGCATCCTATCTTTTTTGCCGAATTGGATTACCGCGCCCACCCGACCTTAGAAACGTTAAAGAAATGGGACCGGATCGTTGAACAAACAGGAGATTTTTTAGCGTCCTACGCATTCCTTGACACCCGCAGGAATGAATACGTGTTGGGGCCGCCCATAAAAACAGTACCTGAAAACAACGACGCGCTAACAGCGCAGGATCCCGCATTTGAGTTGGCCTATTGGCGATTCGGTTTGCAAACCGCGCAACAATGGCGCAAGAAACTTAAGCTGTGCCCAAACCCGAAATGGGATGGTGTCCTAAAGCAACTGGCGCCATTGCCGATGAAGGACAGCCTGTACCAGCAATGGGAAAATATCGATAGCATGTGGACAAAATACAACTATGAGCACCCAGCTATGACCGGCGTTTTCGGGATGCTGCCTGGCTATGGCACCGATCCAAAAATCATGGAAAAAACCTACCAAAAGGTGAAGTCGGTTTGGCAATTTGATAAATGCTGGGGCTGGGACTTTCCGATGGTTGCGATGTGCGCAGCAAGGCTTGGCCACCCTAAAGATGCGGTGGATATGCTTTTGCATCCATCCAAAAGATTCGCCTTTGATGACTATGGTTTCGTTGGGGGGGGAAACCCTTACCCTTATATTCCTTCAAATGGCGGTTTGTTATACGCTGTGGCGATGATGACAGCGGGTTGGGACGGTGACAACAATATACCGGAACCCGGATGGCCGAAAAATGGTTCCTGGGTTGTTAAATGGGAGGATTTAAAGAAAGCCCCATAAATAAAGTCTATATATATACATTTAAAGTTCATATGAAAAAATATAAAATTCGTTTTTTAACCTTATTCATACTTATCCAGGCCATTGTTATCAAAGCAGATGCGCAGGTTGAAAGCCTGGCGCCGGGTGTAAAAAAGATCTCATCGGGCATCGCGGATAAATTTACCCCTTACAGCTTTTGTGAGGAATTGCCCGTGAAAACAGCGCTGGGCGAATTGCCAGCAGGCAAGCTGCCATTCGATATTAACGACATCAAAATAAGTGTAAATAACAGGGGCGCAATTGTAGAAATCCCGCTCGACGACAGTGAACAATTGTATGGCTTTGGCATGCAAATAGGCTCCTTCAATCAGCGAGGATTAAAAATAAGACCAATTGTCAATGATAACCCGTTGAATGACCTAGGGTATACACATGGACCCACAACGTTTTATGTTTCCAATAAAGGTTATGGTATTCTAATTAACACAGCGCGTTACGCTACTTTTTATTGCGGCAATACCGCCAGGTTAAGTAACCATAATACAGCCTCCACTACAACAAATAAAGGTGCCAATTCTGTACAGGAACTCTATCAAAATGATAACAAAACATCAGGTAATGTAACCGTCGATATTCCGGGTGCTAAAGGGATAGAGGTATTTGTTTTTGAGGGGCCTGACCTGAAAAATGTGATGCAGCGGTATAATTTATTTGCCGGCGGGGGGGCTTTACCCGCTATTTGGGGCCTTGGCATTAAATATCGCGTAAAAGCAGACTTTAACCAGCAGCAAGTAGAAAAAATGGCTGCTTATTTTCGGAATAACCATATCCCTTGCGACGTATTGGGCATTGAGCCGAAATGGCAAACAGCAGCCTATTCCTGCTCTTATGTATGGAGTAAAGATTATTTTCCTTCGCCGGAGGCGTTCATTGATAGCATGAAACATGAGGGATTTCATATAAATTTATGGGAGCATGCCTTTGTATCCCCTAAATCGCCACTCTATGAGTCTTTAAGGAATAAAGCGGGCAATTACCTGGTATGGAACGGGTTGGTACCGGATTTTGCCGACACTGCGGCACGTAAAATTTTCGCCGATTACCATGAGAAAAGCTTTGTAAAAGAAGGTATTTCCGGCTTTAAAATGGACGAATGTGATAACTCTAATATTGCCTTCGGGAGCAATTCCTGGAGTTATCCTGAACTCAGCCAATTTCCTTCGGGCATTGATGGTGAACAGATGCACCAGTTATTTGGGTTACTTTATCAGAAAACAATCTACAGTATTTACAAAAAATCAAATCTACGTACCTTCCTTGATGTACGGGCATCAAATGCCTTTGCTTCTTCATATCCTGTCGCTTTATACAGCGACACTTACGATCATAACCAATACATCAAAATGATATTGAATTCGGGCTTCTCGGGCATGATTTGGTCGCCGGAAGTACGGGAATCAAATTCAATAAAAGATTTTATGCGCCGAAGCCAGACAGCTGTATTATCCGCACAAACCCTGTTTAATTCATGGTACCTTCAAAATCCACCCTGGCTGCAGATCAATAAAAAGAAGAACAATGAAGGCCAGTTGATGGGTAATGCCAAAGAAGTTGAAACCGACATACGCAAGTTGTTTGAATTCAGGATGAGCCTGATTCCTTACCTTTACAATGCTTTTGCAGCTTATCATTTTAAAGGTGTACCACCTTTCAGGGCTTTGGTAGTGGATTATCCGGATGACAAAAATACCTTCAACCTATCAGACGAATATATGATAGGCGATGGCATATTAGCAGCACCATTAACCGAAAAAGAAGACGAAAGAACAGTTTATCTACCAACAGGATACTGGTATGACTATAATACCAATCAAAAATTCGAGGGTGGTAAGCAATACACCATTAAACCAGCATTAAACCAGCTGCCCATATTTATTAAAGAAGGAACTATTTTACCATTGGCCAAGCCCATTGAGCATGTAACAACTAGCACGGTATTTGAAATCACCTGTTACGTTTATGGCGACGGGCCGGCATCAGCTGCCCTTTTTGAAGACAATGGCTATACATTCGATTATGAAACGGGCGCTTTTAATACTGTTCAGCTCAATTGGAATGGTAGAAAAGGTAAAGTTGTCCGCAGTGGAAAATTCAAACATTACAACTATGTGGTAAATAGCTGGAAACTTATACATTAAAAAGACCTGTCAGAACGAAAAGGGCATCCCTATTAATTATGGAAAAACTCATTTTTCAAGGTATGAGAACACGCATTTGATCAAAAAATGGTTCGAAAAACGCACAGTCTTGGAGCCACATTGGCGAACACGCTTTACGGTCTCTTGTTTATCTTTTTTTACCTGTAACTCTCTGTTAATATGATAGATAAACTGGGTTGAAAGTTAACCTTAGCCGTTCGATGTTGCAAATTGTCAAATGTTGATTTTTCGGGGCATATCGAACCAACTGCCTCTCTTTGGACGCAAGGGGCAAAATGTGAGTGGATTACGTCTATGGGGTTGGTTTTGTAATTGCCTTGTCTAACAGGTGCTCCACCTCTTCTGGGCTAACCGCGATAATGGGCGCTTCAGGACAAGACATCCAGGAGAGAGATCTTTGGATCGTCTGGGTAATAGCCTTGCTGCAACTTTTGGCTGTGAATATCTGCCCCGAATAATCTATAAAAGGAAAACTACGAAGTCGGTTAAGTCGCTTACATTGACCGATGGTCAAAAAATGCTGTCTGATGTTAACGAAGTCAAATAGTAATGGTATAGATCTGAATCGCCGAAGGATACTGATCATCGATGATGTAGTAACTACAGGGGTAACATCCTGCGCCATCATCAGCGCCATTTTAAAGAAGTTTCCTTTTGCTAAGATCAATGTTTTTGCCTTGGCCTGGACGCCAACGGCTAGCCAGCAGGCTTATCTCATGGATACCAAAAGCAAATCGTATTATTTGAATGAGCCGGAGCCTGTTTACGGGAACAAGAAAAAGGCGAAGGATGTGGATTTTGAAAATAGGAAAACGGATGTGTCTTTATTTAAATAACACGTTTTTTCAATGGCTTTGATGGGACTTGTTTTTCCGTCGCGGTAATTATTATAGCATCAAATAATCCCTGGCCCATATCCATTGTTATTGGAAGCGTGATTAATCCAGGAATCGAATCCCTCTAAATTTAGCCAGTTAGGCTTGCAATGCATCTCAAATCTTCCATCAGGCGGTTCGGATTCTGTACACGATTCCGCGCTAGTTAGAGCACCGCGTTGTATTAGAGGCGATGAAAATCGCAATTAACAATCGATAGATTAATATGGTCAATGTGTGGACCTTCTGAGGCTATTGACTACTTCGTTCCGAAAATGTAGGGTTGGCGATTCTGCTACACTTTGATCATCCTAAATAATTGAAAGTAAAGATGCTCTCTACTTTGAATTGACACAAATTAGTGCTCCAAATAGGACGGAATAATCTGTTCAAGCCTTCTGAACCTCCAGGGCATGGCTATTCTTTCAAAAAGCACCGAAATGCCAAACATGGAGTGATACAGATTCAGGCACAGTTTAGGCGATCATGCGTGGATATTCCGGGTGGCTTGACCATGTGATTCCGTGCTCCAAGTTCATGTATTTGTGTAAGGTGTATCACTAAATTGATTCTGCGTGTAAGAGTATTAGCATGATCAAAGTGGGCTTACTGTGAGCGGACTACGCGCCAAAATGCTCCAAACAGGGCCTTTTACCGTAATAGCACCATCAGATGATGCTTTTACAAAAGCCGGATATCCTACAAATGTATCTATTTTAGGAGAGGTGCCGCAAGGATATCGGCCATTATGAATTACCATATACTGAACGGGAATTACGAGCTGAATAAGCTGCCTTTTTTATTCAACCAGGAAATCCGCTCTTCAAATGGTGGGAAGCTTTTTGTAACACACTGGGTAAAAGGTACCGATACCGTTCTCCCTATTAACGGATCGAGGGTATTGGCTCAAAATATTCAGGCTGAGAATGGCTTGATCCAGGTTGTAAACAGGGTACTTGAACCCTATAAGTACGAGCAGATCACCGATGCCATTACATCTGACAAAAACCTGAGTTTGTTTTACCAGGCTATCCAACGGGCAGGGTTAACAGATGTGCTAAACAGTAAAGGACCATATTCGGTATTTGCACCTGGTAATGCCGCAATGGTCGCTTATGGCTTCCCAACTTTAGCCGCTGTTAATCAGGTTGATCCGGCTGTATTGAAAGCTTTGATTCGGTATCATATTGTGAATGAACGCCGGTTCATTTACGATTATATATTGAGTACCGGTACAACAAATCAAAGTCAACAATCCATGTCAGACGGTAATCAGGTTAAAATACAACTGATTCCAGACAATACTACACCCGGAAGTTTTTCAGGTATCAGCCTGCAAGGCACCGGAAATACCGCAATTGTACAATTGACTAAACAAGATGTGCTGACAGGTAACGGAGTACTGCATACAATTGATGGCGTACTCAAGATCACACAGTAATTTAAATAAAACATTAGAGATGATATCAAATAAACTACTCCGGAAAACATTATTTTATTAAATACAATGCCATGGAAACGGCTTATGTCACCGGGTACTGTGTGTTTCCCATCTTTATATCCTTTGAAAATTGATGAGAATAAATTCTTTAATCTATAGAAAACGGGGATTGAAAGGTTTTTTTAATGGGTGTCCGGCTTCTGAGTTTACAATAACTTAAACATTCCTTATCATCGGCAACGTTTTATCTTTAATATTTTTGCCTGTGTAATTAAGCAGACTTTCATGATTAATGGCGAAATAAATATCCCTGACGAACGTCAACTTCTGATTCGACTAGGTAATCACGATCAGGAGGCTTTTACAATCATATATAAGGCATACTCTAAAAAACTTTTCCGTTATGCTGTTAAAATTATCAAGTCAACCGAGATTGCCGAAGATACTGTACACGATGTATTTGTAAAGCTTTGGGATAATGCGTCCACTTTGCAAATTGAAACTACGATACAAGCCTATTTATACAGATCAACCTACAATTATTTAATGAACCTCATTAAACGCGGAGCTGTTGAGGGTAAATTTGTAAACGAGGTGATAAGCAGTGCCGCCCAGGCCAGCCAAAACACCGAAGAAACCATCAACTATAAAGAAACACTTAAACAGGCAAAAAAAGCCATCGATAGCCTGCCACCTCAAAGAAAGCTGATTTATGAAATGGGGCGTAATGAGGGCATGAGCCACAAACAAATTGCGCTCGAATTAAACATAGCCGATAGCACCGTTAATAATCAGATTGTTAAAGCGCTGAAAACGATCAAAGAACATTTGATGGTAAGCGGTTCAATGGGGATGATGCTGGCCTTGATCAAAATTTTCTACAAATAATTTATTTTTTTTAATCGGGAGTAGTTATCGTGCTTCCCTTAATTGTCTTATGTAAGTAGCACAAGACAATGGATCAGGAAATCATTCGATTATTAAAAAAATACATCAGTAACAATAGCAGCCCGCAGGAGCTTGAGGAGGTTCGCCAGATTATTGAATCAGGCAATTTTGAGCAGGAGTGGGAACTTGTCCTGAAAGAGGAAGCTGTATTAGATATGGCCGATGATTCGGTAATTGAAGAACCTGCTTTTGATTCGGAAAAGGTACTTGATAAAATACGATCGACCACAATGCCTGTGCGCAAATTGGCAATACAGCCCTGGTTAATCGGCATAGCAGCCATCTTGTTGCTTACACTGTCAATTGGGTTCCTGTTTTTTAAAAACAGGGCTATCCCAGCAACTAACGTTGCGGTTTTAAAATTGGTAAGTCCGGCAGGTCAACAGAAAAAAATTACGCTCGCCGACGGTACGCAGATCATCCTTAACTGTGGGAGTACACTTACTTATGCAGCGAAATTTAATAATACCAAACGTGAGGTTTACCTGGATGGCGAGGCGTTTTTTAATGTTAAGCATGATGCCAGCAGGCCGTTTCTGGTACATACCGGCCGCTTAAACGTTCAGGTATTAGGTACATCGTTCAACGTAAGGGCATACCGGGCTGATGCAAAGGCATTGGTAAGTGTGGCAAGTGGTAAGGTCGGAGTCAATGGCAGCAAGCCCTCAGGTACCTATATGCTATTGCCCGGCGATCGCTTATCATATAACCGCGATAACGAATTTAAGCAGGATAAAATAAAACTCGAAGACATCCTGGCCTGGCAAAAAGGTATCCTGGTTTTTCATCTGGAAACCATTCAGGAAATTGCACCGGTGTTAGCGCGCTATTATGGGATAGCTATAACGCTTAATCCTCATCTGTATGCTAATAAAGAGGTTACCGCAAGCTTTACTCAGAAAACTTTACCTCAGGTTTTGGAGATACTGTCGCAGACAGCGGGCTTTAAATATGTTATTAATAAAAATGAAGTCTATATCAATTAACTATTAAAACGAGGAGGTAACTACAGGTAACTTTACAAAATAAGCGTCCTGTTGGAGCAGGACGCTTGGATATCAACTGAATTTGGAGATTCAATTAACAAATATGCAGGTTTCAACAACCAGCAAAAATTCAACACTAAAGTAATGAAAAAGATTTTAAGGTATCAATTTTTGATACTTGTTTTTCTGCTATGCGCCGGCAGTCAGCTTACAAGGGCCCAAAGCGCCGAGCGTATACTTATATTTAACAGCAATTCTGTAACCCTGCAGCAGTTTATCGGGCTCGTTAAATCACAACAAGGCCTCGAATTTACATTTGATCAGGAAGTAAATTCACTGATGACAAAAAAGATCACCATCCGCAAAAATAAGGTGGCTTTAAACGATGCGCTGAAGTGGCTTTCTACGGACCTTTCTATCCGATATAAAGCCATTGATAACTATATCATCCTAAACCTTGATCTTAAGGACAAGGGCGCATCATCTGATCATAAAAGCCACATCACAGGTAAGGTAGTTGATGAAACGCAAGAGGCACTGCCTGGTGCAACCGTTAAAGTGGTAGAGGCTGGTCTGTCTGCAATTACTGGAAAAGACGGTTCTTTCAGTGTATCTGTACCTGACGGTAGCTACACACTGGAAGTTTCTTTTATATCTTATCAAAAAGAAATCATAAAAAACGTAATCGCTACCGAAGGACAGCATTCTGGCACAACCGTAATTTTAAAGGCACAGGCCAATTCGCTTAACGAGGTAGTGGTAACTGCATTGGGGATAAAAAAACGGGAAAAATCACTGGGTTATGCCAGTGCCCAGCTTAACTCAACCGATGTAAGCAGTGTGCCGCAACAGAACGTGTTAAATGCACTTTCCGGCCGCATAGCGGGTGTTAATGTAAGAGGTTCAGCCGCAGATCCGGGTTCCAGTGTTATGGTTACCATTCGTGGCCAATCTTCACTTACTAAAGATAACCAACCGCTTTATGTGATTGATGGTATCCCGGTTGCGCCGGGCCTTCAAAATCCAGCTGCGGGTGTAGATGGCCAGCAAAATATTGATTTTGGAAGCCCCATGGGCGACCTTAGTGCAGATGATATTGCCAGTATTACTGTACTTAAAGGTGCAAGTGCTGCTGCATTATATGGTAGCAGGGCCGGTTTTGGTGTGATATTGATCACCACAAAGTCGGGGGCAGAAAAAAAAGGCCTCGGAATAAGCTTTAATTCAACCGCCACTTTTGATCATGCTTATCTGTTTCCGAATTTACAAAATGAATATGGATCGGGCGACTCGCCGGCATCTGACAACACGATTAGCACAAGTGCCTGGGGCCAGCGATTAAATACTGGCATTAAACTGGTACAATGGAACAGCCCGCTTGATGCTAACGGAAATGCCATTGCAACAGACTGGGTTTCTAACCCAAACCGGGTTAAAGATTTTTTTAATACCGGGCATACTTTTACCAATGATATTGCGGTGTCAAAATCGGGCGAGGCGGGTGATTTCAGAATTTCCTATACCAATATGCAGAACAAGGGTATTGTGCCAAATACGGATATGAAAAGAAATAACCTCACTTTTGGCGGTAATTACAATATCAAAAAAACAATCAGGTTTAACACCAACATTGCTTATACCAATAACCAGAGTGATAATCGCCCATCGGCTAATCGAGAAAGCGTAACATACGAGGTATATAAGCTAACTCCCAATATCAACATCAACGATCTGCGTAATTATTGGGTGTCGGGTAAAGAAGGTGTTAAACAGTACAATCCGCTGTCGGGCGATGATAACCCCTTTTTGATTGCTTACCAGGAAACCAATGGCTTTAACCGTAACCGTTTAACCGGTCACGTGCAGCTTGCGGTAGACTTGTTGTCTAATCTTACCCTTACCGCGCGCACAGGATTGGATTATTACTCTACAGATGTTAATCAAAAACGTCCGTTTAGTGCTAAACGTAATCCTACGGGTGCTTACCTTACCGAGAATGATTACTTTAAAGAACAAAACAGCGACTTTTTGCTCACTTATAAATCAAAGATCGGTTCGCTGTTTGCCTATTCAGTTTCTGGCGGTGGCAACCAGATGGATCAGAAAGTACGTACGGTAAGCAATTACACAGGTTCCCTTACTTTGCCGGGAATCTACAACCTGTCTAACGCAGCCGCGGGTTCCATGATCTATTCGGAAGGTGCCGCGCATAAGCGGATCAATAGTTTGTATGGTCTCGGTGAAATCAGTTACAAACAGTCGATATTTTTAACCCTTACCGCGCGTAACGATTGGAGCAGTACCTTGCCTCCCGAAAATAACTCTTATTTCTACCCCTCAGCATCTTTAAGCGTTATCGCTTCAGATTTACTGGGCATTAAATGGGATAAATTATCTTATTTAAAAATACGCGGAAATATTTCGCAGGTGGGTTCTGATACAGATCCTTATCAGCTTTATAGCGTTGTTCCTTTTGATACCGATTGGGGTTCTGTAAAACGTGCATCACTTAGCTATAACCAAAAAAACAGTCAGTTGAAACCCGAGTTAGCTACATCTTATGAAACAGGTGCTGATGTAAGTTTCTTTCAGGATAGGTTGGGGTTGAGTTTTACCTGGTACAAAACCAATAATAAAAATCAGATCATCCAGGTACCAACTACTATTGCATCTGGAGCAAGCACCAAACTGATCAACGCGGGTAATATTCAAAATGAAGGTATTGAGATTACTTTAAACGCAGTGCCGGTTAAAGGAAAGTTTACCTGGAAAACCGAGTTTAACTTTACCCGTAACCGTAACAAGGTAGTTTCTTTAACACCGGGCATTACTAACTACCTTTTAGGGAGTACCGATGGTAGTAACGTTGAATACCTGATCAAAGAAGGAACTCAAATGGGCGACTTTTATACCAGGAGCTGGAAAAAAGTAACCAGTGGCCCTTATGCAGGCCAGGCTTTGCTTAACAGTAATGGTTTGATGCAGCAATCAACAGATTTTGAGAAGATAGGGAACTATAATCCGGATTTTATGCTGGGGGTTGACAATAGTTTTAGCTATGGCCCATTAACATTGAATGTATTGTTAGATTGGCGTCAGGGTGGTTCATATTATTCATACGCTGCCAAGAGTTTGATAGACGACGGATACCTGGCCACCACAATACCAGGCCGTGATGCCGCACATGGCGGATTAGCCTGGACAGACGGTGACGGCGTGAAAAGAAACGATGGTATGATTATGCCAGGAGTAATTGCCAATGCCGACGGAACGTACCGGCAAAACAACATCATTATTGCCGCAGCTGATTATTACGATAACAAGTATTGGAAATATTATCAGAACGATACCTATAGCGCAACCTACATCAAATTAAAAGAGGTAGCGTTAACCTACACTTTAAGTAAAAATGTACTTCGCCATATTCCATTTGTAAGTAGTCTGGCTGTTTCTGCAATTGGTTATAACCTGTATACCTGGACTAAGGCAAACGTAGGTTTTGATCCCGAAACTACCATGAGCATATCAGACCTGCGCTACCAGGGTGTTGGGCACTTTGCGCTACCGGGTATTCGGTCATACGGTTTTAAACTGAGTTGTAACTTCTAACCATTCAATCATGAAAGTTTATTCTATTTTATATTTAGCATTGGTTGCAACGGTTTTTACCTCATGCACCAAAGATTTTCAGGCAATCAATACCAATAATAATAGTCCATCCACCACAAGGCCCGTATATCATTTTACAGAAGCTATTACCAAAACAGCATATGCCTACCAGGAAAACGCCTTTGATAGACGCCCCGCTGCAGTGGGCAGATACATTACGTTGGTAAGAAACAATGATTATGAAACGTTCCGCTGGACGGCCGTTGACTGGGATGATATTTATCAGCGTGCTATGATTATTAAAACCATGCAACAGGAAGCTACCGCCAACACTCAACCAGTATATGTGGCAACCGGAAATATTCTGCTGGCTTTTAATATCTCATATCTTACAGATCTTTGGGGCGATGTTCCTTATTCGCAAGCCTTGCAATCTGTAACAACAGGCAATATTAAACCTGCTTACGATAAGCAGCAGGATATTTATATGAGCCTGTTGCAAATACTAAAAGATGCCAATGCCCAGTTGCGCACAGGCGGTTCCGGTATTGATGCCAGCGCGGATGCGCTTTATGCAGGTAATGCGCTACAATGGCGTAAATTGGCAAATTCTTTACGGTTACGTTTATTGTTACGTTGCTCAAAAGTTTACGCTAATGCATTTACAGAGATGCAGGAGATTGTAAATAATGCCGACCAGTATCCAATTTTCACCAGCAATACAGACAATGCCGAAGTTATTTACCAAGGCGTTAAACAAGATGATAGCTGGCCTGGTGGACCTAAAAACATGATCGACGCGGACTTTACTAAAACAAAAGCAAGTAAAGAACTAGTGGACGCTTTAGTACAACGCAATGATCCACGCCTGGCGGTATGGGTTGCTCCGGTAGCCTCAACAACGGGTTCAACTGTAGATCATAATCAATATGTAGGTGTGCCGCATGCGCTGGCCAACCCTGCTGATTATAACGGAGGTGAAAGCCACCAGTCTGTTCTATCATCTTTTTTCAGACAAGATAAAGCAAGCGGTTTAAAAGCCAGTTTAATGATTTATCCCGAAATCTGTTTCATTTTGGCCGAAGCTGCTCAAACCGGTAAAGTAACCGTGCCTTCAAAAACCGCGGCATCACTGTATCGCGACGGAATTGAAGCATCGATGGATTACTACGGGGTAAAGACGCAAGCAGTTAGCCAGGCTTATTACGATTCGCCATTGGTAAAATATGATGGCACGCAAAAACAGCTGATCATCCAAAAATGGCTGGCCATGTTATTCCGCGGGTCAGAGGGGTGGTTTGACTTTCGCCGTACCGGTTACCCGCAGTTTGTAACTGGGCCGATGGCATTTCAACCCACTTTTCCGGTAAGATACGGCTGGCCGACTGCTGAACCCAATGTAAACTTTAATAGCTACCAGGCTGCTATATCGGTATTTGGGCCCGATGATATCAATACCAAAATGTGGTACCTCAAATAATTTATACCTAAATCTGAGAGATGGGGCATTAAGGGGGTAAAGGCCCAGCCCCATTTTTATTTAATTACCGATTTACATTATGGAGAAAATAGCAAGAAGGCGCTTTTTAGGCAGCACCCTCAAAATGGGCGCGTTATTGCCTGTACTGGGTACGCCTGCAAAGTTGCTGATCGATAATAACGACAAGGATTATACGCCGGCAGATATACCAGATAGGATTATCCTGACTGTTACCCCCGATCTGGCAACAAGTGTGACTATGAATTGGAGGACTGCCGGTAAATCCGGGGATAACCTCGTAGAGTACACCGTGGCGGATGCTCACCCGGAATTTACGGCCAACGCGGTGCGGGTAAAAGCGACGGCGAGGGCCTTTCGCTTCGGGAACATTAGTGCACTTAATTGCCGGGTTACTATAAATAACCTTAAGCCGGATACCTTATATGCCTATCGGCTGGGGAATGAAAGTGGCTGGAGCGAGTGGATGCAATTTCGCACAGCCAAGAGCAATACCGAAAAAGCCAATCTCTCCTTTATTTATCTTGGCGACGCACAAGTGGGTATTCGCCCTTTATGGAGCCGGGTAATTAGGAAGGCGTATGCGGCCATGCCAGATGCACAACTCATAATTCATGCAGGCGATTTGGTGAACCGCGCCAATGAAGATAAAGAATGGGGCGATTGGTTTGCTGCCGGGGGGTATATACATGGTAGTACGCCAGCATTGATGACTCCCGGAAATCATGAGTATATTCATGAAGATGGTAATCCGCATTTATCAATTTACTGGAATGAACAATTTTTGCTCCCCGACAATGGCCCTGCCAACGAACTGTTAAAAGGTAGCTGCTACTTTACCGATGTGCAGGGCGTAAAAATAATATCACTCAATACACAGATGATAGAGGAAGCGCTTACTGAGGATTTGATTAATCGGCAGGTGGCCTGGTTGCACCAAACATTAAAGCATAACCCGCAGCAATGGACCTGCGTGGTAATGCACCACCCGGTGTATTCTACCAAAAAGGGGAGAGATAATAAAAAAGTAAGGGAGCACTTAAAACCCATATTTGATCAATACAGCGTCGACCTGGTATTACAAGGTCATGATCATGCTTATGCCAGAGGTATGGATAAAATCCCGTTGACTGGTGGCGCTGCCGGTTCCAGGTCTGGTACCACATACATTGTTTCGGTGAGCGGTTCAAAAATGTATGAAACAGAACCTATGGAATGGGCTGATATTATCGGCAGTCACCTGCAGGTTTATCATGCTGTTAACATCACAAACAGTACATTGGCTTTTCGATCATACCTAGCCACGGGAGAACTTTTTGACGCCTTTGACCTGGTAAAAGAAAAAGGCCGCCAAAATGAATTGATCGATAAAAGACCATCAAATAAATAGTAACTATGAAAAGAAGAGATTTTGTTAAAAATACAGCCTTAACAGCACTTGGGGTATCGTTAATTAGCCCGGTTGAGGCCTTGGCAGGAGAGCGGGTAACCCATTTGGAAAGCGAAGACCTTTCCGCCAGTTCATTTTCTGCCGGGGATTTTCCACTAAATTTTGTAGCCATCGGCGACTGGGGACGTAATGGCGAATATCACCAGTTAGAAGTGGGTAAACAAATGGGCGAATGGGCAGCTATCCATCCTAATAAATTCATTATTTCTGTAGGGGACAATTTTTATCCAAGAGGAGTTGTCAGCGAAAATGATCCCTTGTGGCATTACTCTTTTGAAAGCGTTTATACCGCGCATTCCCTGCAAGACGACTGGTATCCGGTACTGGGCAATCATGATTACGGCACTGACCCTGATGCACAGGTAAGGTATAGCAAAATAAGCCGGCGCTGGAACATGCCTTCGCGCTATTACTCCAAAGAAGTTAAGCTGGGCAAAGGAAAAGAAACGGTGCTTTTTGTATTTATTGATACCCAGCCCATTGTTTACGAAATGGCAGATCAGGCTCCGGATAAGCAACTGGCCTGGATTGATGACACACTGAAGCAAGCATCACCAGATGTAAAGTGGAAAATAGTAGTTGGTCATCATCCCTATTATACAGTAGGCCCCCGTATCAAAAACTATGATACGCTGGCAATCAGAAAAGCACTGAGTGGCTTGTTTGATAAGCATAAAGTTGATATATATTTATCCGGGCATGAGCATTCATTGCAACATTTAAAGCCCGGGGGATATACCCACCAGTTTATTTCAGGCGCCGGGTCTGAATTAACAGAGGTAACCCCGGGTGTTCCATATAGTCGCTTTCAGGCCTCTGAGCATGGCTTTATGTACTTCTCTATAAATGCAAAGCAGTTAAATGTAAAAGCCATTAACGATAGCGGTAAGGTATTATATGAAACAACCATTTATAATAACCAATAATCACCATGAAAAAAACAATATTACTAGTGCCCGTAATTGTATCTCAGCTTTTAGCTGGGCAAAGTAAAGTCCCCGGTTTGTTTAAAACGCCGGGGCTTTCGGTAGTTGCGGGGTACGCAATGTATCAGGGTAATTATATACCTAACCCAGTTCCTGTACCGAGGCATAAATTTATTGTAATAGCGCATAGGGGGGATCATGTCACTAATCCTGAAAATACACTGGCCGCGTATGCACAGGCTATAAAAGACAGCGCAGATTATGTTGAAATAGATTTACGAACTACCAAAGATGGCCGCTTGATAAGTCTGCATAACGAAAGTGTTGACCGCATGACCAACGGGAAAGGCCTGGTAAAGGATATGTTGTTGGCTGATATCAAAAAATTAAAGATCAATTCAGAAAACCAGGGGCGGAATTTAACCATTCCCACTTTTCAGGAGATCCTGAATTTGTGCAAAAATAAAATATACATCTACATTGATTTTAAAGAGGCAGATCCCGCAGCAGCCTACGCCTTGTTAAAGCAATACGGTATGGAAAAACAAGTACTGGTATATATTAACAAACCGGAGCAATTTACGCAGTGGAGAACTGTAGCGCCAAAAATGCCGCTGATGTTGAGTTTAGCTGATGATGCAAAAGATGACATAGGAATAGTGAAGTTTATTAACCAATATCACCCCGATGTATTAGATGGCAATTTTAAACAGTATAATACCGAATTGGTAGCTGCAGCAAACAGCCTTCATGTACCTGCATGGCCGGATGGCCAAAGTGGCTCTGAAGGTACAGCCGTTTGGGATGAGGCAATAGCCAAAGGATTAACCGGATTGCAAACAGATCATCCGGAAGCTTTGATTAATTATTTAAAGCAAAAGGGTTTGAGATAGATTCCCAATTTCTTTTGCTTCCCATCAATTCACAATATCAATATTATAGTATCACTTATAGTCGAAAATAATATTCTTAATCAGGAAGAGGCAATAGATATTGACGGTAAAGTTGATAGGGTGAAGGATAACATCGATCAAGCCTTTGATAACTTGGAAGATAAAGAGGCAGACAATACCTCGATTTTCCCGATGAAATAATTGAAACTACTATACGAGTTTCTGGATGTCATCAATAAGGAGCGACTACCTTGATACTTAATTGAAAAGGCAAAGAAAGATGATCTTAATAAAAAATTCAATGACTTGTTTGAAATGGTTATTGTAGGCATCCCGGATGACCTGGACTTTGAAAAGATGGATAGGGTGGATGAAGCAACATATTGGTGATAGAAATGCTAACCCTTGAGCTGATGCATAATAGCTGTAGCTGGATATTCTGAGTAGCACCATCCCATTCCGTGTGTTTTATAGTATTGAGTTGTGTTTGCGATGTGGAAAATCGAATCTAACAGTGATTGAGTTAATTAATATTGTCAAAGTGTTTTGAAACTACCCGTTTGCAGTTTTCGGAATAAGTTGGTTAAGCTTCCGGAATCTCCGTGGATAACATCGATCAGGACAATGGAGCAATTGGCCTGAAAATCCCGGCTCGTTTTATGAAATACATTGCAAGGAATAGCGATGGAATGATACTCGCTACCAGCGGGAAGTATATGCTGCTTTTTTTAATTACTAAGGACGATCCTTATGTTGCCTGTTTTGGGATTTGAAAAAAGAGATTTTATAAATACTCAATTATCATCTCTGGTACTCGAATAGGATTTGGAAAAATCACAGGTCGACAATGTATTGTCATCGAGTTTTTTTTCAAATGAGTGCGGCATATAGCAAACCATCATGAAGTTTGCTTCCGTTTAAACTCGCTTGGGGTGCAGTTGTACCGGGCCTTAAATACGGTTGAAAAATAATTAGGACTGGAGAATCCTACCATATATGTTATCTCGGAGATCGAGTATCCCTCATTGTTCAGCAGGTACTTGGCTTTTTTTAGTCGCCGGTTCAGAATATAATCCGTGATGCTGCAGCCCAATAAGGCTTTTACTTTACGATACAGCTGCACCCGCGAAATACCTATGGTTTTACAAATGTCGTCTACATTAAAGTTTTCATTGGCCAGATTTTGCTCTACAATACCTGCAAAATCATTAAGAAACTTTTTATCGAGTGATTTTGATACCGGTGTTTGGCCGTGGCTTACATCGCTTGTAAAGTG
>NZ_JACHCR010000030.1 GCF_014205845.1 Mucilaginibacter cryoferens | reverse complement strand
CAATGACCAATGACCAATGACCAATGACCAATGACCAATGACCAATGACCAATGACCAATGACCAATGACCAATGACCAATGACCAATGACCAATGACCAATGACCAATGACCAATGACCAATGACCAATGACCAATGACCAATGACCAATGACCAATGACCAAAAAAAGACCCGCTGGTTTTCACCGGGCGGGCCTCTCAAATCAATCAACCTTAAATAAATTATTTTTTAACCAAAGTGTAAGTTGCAGATGTGTTATTGTTATCGGCAGCTGTTTTGCCAACTGTTGCATTAAGCTTAAAGCTAAAGCTGTATGTGCCGGCGGCAGTAATAGGGATGTTTCCACCACTTGCTGAGGTTAAGGAAACGCCATCTGGTGTGGCAACTGTTCCGTAGCTAATACCCCAGTCATGATTACGTCTTACTTTAAAGCCTCCAATTGTAAACGGAATATTGCCTACCCACGCTTCATTACCATTATCATATTTTAAATCAGTATCGGTGTTCCAGGCGACACCAGGTGTAGCGTCACCTATAGCACTATAATAATAGGTAACAGGAGTATATACAATGGTTTTAGCATTTATATCAACCGTTATAAAGGTTAAACCTGCTAAAGGTGCAGCTAAATTGGGTGGATTGCCGGTACCCTGAGTTATTTTCCCAGCTCCGTCGGCTCCATAGTTTCCATCATAGTTTTTGTTGCCGGGTAAAATTTTGAATTCAAGATTACCTGCTGTAAAGTTAATGATACCGATATAAATGCCATTTCCGGTTTGTGATACAAGGCTGTCAACGTTAACACTTGGTACTGCCCAACCTTCATAGGCACCTGCTAAATAAATAGAGGCCTGCAGGTTAAATGGAGTAACGGTTAATGTAACAACGTTTGAATAGGTAGGAGCGACAGGCGAACCTGTTATTTGTGTTTTTAGACGTACCTGTACAGTTGTTGAAATGCCTCCGGGTAGATTCAAAGCCAACAACAAGTTGTTAAAATCCGCAACGTTAAAAATTTTCGAAACATCTTTTACATTTAATGATGCCTCTTTTACGGTGGCGAAATCGGCTGTTGTACTTATTTGTATAGTATTGCTTACACCTGCATTAAATCCGTAATTTGGCGATTTTATATTGAATGTTATTGCATCATCGGTAAGGTGGGCTTTGCTTAAGGCAGGGGTGGTTGTACTTGCTGTAAGGGTACCTTTTGCGGTTGATACCAATGCCACAACCTTATTACTATCATCTTTTTTACATGATGCCAGCATAAGCAGTCCGATACCGCCGAATGCCAGGAATTTTGTAAATAATTTTTTCATAACTTCTTCTTAATTTTATTTAAAATTGATATCCGGGTACATATTACATGTACCCGGATTTTTTTTAATAACCTGAATTTTGTTTTAAGTTAGGGTTGGCCGCCACATCACTTGTTGGCAACGGATAAAGAGTGCGAAAAGCATCAGTACCGGCGCCGGTTTTTACACCGCCTTTGTATGGCCATAAATAGCTGTCTTCAACAAATTTCTTATAACGGATAAGGTCGGTACGTCTAAATCCTTCCCAATATAGCTCCCTGCCTCTTTCGTCAAGTAACATGTCGGTAGTAATGCTGGTTACGTTACCTGCGGCAGTGTTACTATAAGCCCGGGTACGTAATTTGTTAATATAGCTAACTGCGGTTGGCATATCTCCGCCTGTTCCGCCACGGGTTACCGCCTCGGCGTAAATTAGGTATTGCTCTGCTAAACGGAAAATAGGAAGATCCATATCTGCATAATCAAGACTTTGAGGAGCTGAGCCATCCATTTTAACATCTTTAAACTTGCTTATAGCATAACCATCAGTAAAAGTGCTGATGTCATTGATCTCTAACGATTGGCCATCGGTATAAAATTGGGCGCGGTTATCACTACTTGATGCACCGCCGGGGAATAAGGCAACAAAGGCTTTTGTGGTTCTTACACCGGCCCAGCCACCACCTATACCAAACTGGCTAGCCGGCATCGATCCACCTACAGGAGCATGAGTCATAAATGTGGCGCCACCATAGCTTTGAGTATAAAGGCCATCGTAGTTAATGGTTAAAATAAACTCGTTAGTATTGAGGTTATTATCTGCTCTCATTAATTTGGTGTAATCGTTAATAAGGGTATAACCGGCATCAATAACTTTTTTCGAATAAGTAATGGCATCGGTGTAACGGGCGGTACCTGTATAAACCTCTGCATTAAGATATATTCTTGCAAGCAAAGCCCATTCTGCTGCCTTATCCGCACGGCCATATTCGTTTGTTTTTGGTGCTGCTAAAGAACCATCAATGGCTTTAAGCTCTGTTTCAATATAAGCGAAAAGGTCTTTGCGGGTTATTTGTTTTGGCAACGAGGCCCCCAATGCATCTGCATCTGTTACAAAAGGAGGGTTACCAAATAGATCCATTAAAACAGCGTACTGATAAGCTCTTAAAAAACGGGCTTCGGCGGCGTACTGACGTATTTTATCAGCATCGGTACCAGAAATGCCTCTTTTGCTCAGGTTAGCATCAGATGATTGGCGTATGAAATCATTTGCCAGTGTAATCTGGTACATGGCGCGGTAGTAGATACCTTTTAAAAATAAGTTACTTGCAGACCATGACATGTTGTGAAAGTCGGGCAGGCCAGGGTCGCCCCAGCCAACAACAGCTTCATCCGTAGGTAATTCCTGGGCGCACCATAACAGGCGGAAAAAATCTGATGTACCTTCATCAATTCCTTGTATATCGCCGTTACCCGAAGGGCCGGTGTTACCGGTTAATGCAAATGCACCGTAAACTTTTGCAAATGCTTCTTTATAACCCGTTGGTGTGCTATAAACGGTGGCCGATGTAACATCATTAGTAGGTACTATATTTAGCTTTTTGGTACATGATACCAAACTACCGGCAGTTATACCGGCAATTATTAAAAATTTTATTGAACGTTTTTTCATGTTAATTTTTTTGTTGTAATTAACTATTACAGTGTTAAACTTAAACCCAACACATAAGTGCGCGGTCTTGGATAAAAATTGTTATCAATGCCGTTGTTAACTTCCGGATCGAGCCCTTTGTATTTGGTTATAGTAAATACATTTTGCACGTTGCCGCTTACACGGAAGTTACCTGTATTGCCAAATATTTTACCAAAGTTGTAGCCTATATTAGCGTTATCCATTTTGAAAAACGAGCCGTTTTGCACGTAGTAATCTGATAGTTTGTTTTTATCAGAGCTGCCGCTTAAACCGCTTTCGAGAAGGTTTGTGGAGGCGTTGTTTAGTATACCAATACTATTAAACACACTTAAACTTACACCAGAACTGGAAAATACGTTGTTATAAACATAGTTGCCAATACTTGCCCTGGTTACAAAACCAACCGACCATTTTTTATAGCTGAAGTTTGAGCTAAAGCCAAAATATTCTTTTGGATCGGCGCTTTTGTAACGGTAAAGATCTGAACTGTTAACAACACCATCGTTATTGCGATCAACATATACACCATCAAGCGGTTTGCCATTTGTGCCATAAACCTGTTGATATACATAAAATGAATTTTTTGCATAGCCAACAGACTGGATCTGAATGTTATTGCCTGTACCTCCAGATATGCCGCCGGCAGGTACACCCGCGTAACTTGGATCGGGAGCAATGGTAAGTTTTGTTATTTTGTTGGTATTATAAGTAGCATTTAAATTTACACTCCAGTTAATATCTGCCGATCTTATTATATCAGCATTGATATTTAACTCTACACCATTGCTGGATAGGTTGCCCACGTTGGCAACAATTTCATTGCTAAAATTGGTACCGGCTGGTTGTGAAATGTTGTTTAATAAATTAGAGGTCTTTCTGTTGTAGTAATCAAGCGTACCTGTAATGCGGTTATCTATAAAGCCAAAATCGAGGGCTACGTTGATTGCGGCAGTTTGTTCCCATGTTCTGTTATAATAATAACCGTTAGGGCGGTAAAGGCTATAAAAAGTATCGCCCAACTGGTACTGTGCCGTTTTTGTACTCAAGTTGTAGTATGAAATATAATCGTAATTACCAATACCATCCTGCTGACCTGTTATACCATAGCCTAAGCGTAATTTTAAGTCAGATATTGTGCGTGAATCAGCCAGGAAAGCTTCCCTGTTAATTTTCCATGCAAAAGCTACTGAAGGGAAAGTACCAAATTGCTTATCGGGATTAAATTTTGATGAACCGTCGCGGCGTACTGTACCGGTTAACGTGTATTTATCATCGTAAACATAATTTACACGGCCATATACAGATATGAGTCTATTTTCTGGTTTGTCAAACGGATATATGGGGTCTGTACCTGCTTGCTTGGTACCATCATATGCAAAAGTAGCATAGTTATAGGTGGTTAATAAAAAGTCCTGGTACGAGTAACCTGCTATTGCATCAACATGACTTTTAATATTTTTAAAGTCTTTGGCGTAGCTAAAAAAACCTTCAAATATTTTATTTGATTGGGTGCCTTTATAAACGTTGTTTATCCCCCTGTGAGTTACACCCTGTGCATCCTTAAAACCGTTATAATTTGATGCCGCGCTATCTGGAACAATATTAGTGCCGCTACCTTTTGATATATCATAACCTAGGTTAACGTTGGCGTGTAATTCGGGTAAAAAGTGAAATTTGTAGTCTAACTGTAAATTGCCAATGCTTCTGTAAGCGGTGCTATTGTTTTGCTGTTGCTCGAGCCTGCCTAATGGGTTAATGGTTGCTAAGCCCTTAAGCGGACTTGAGGTGGGGTTTGCAGGGTTATCCAGCCACTCATAATATCCACCAAAGCGATTGCTGCCAGAGTAAACTGGTTTTGTAGGATCAAAGCTAACTGCCGAGCCGATAGCCGCTTCATCTGCAAAACGTTGTTTTACCTGCGAGCCTTTTAAATTCAAAGTTACCTTAAAGTGATCTGTAAAAAAGCTTGGACTTAAGTTGATGCCACCCGATATACGCTCCAATGAGCTGGTTTTTATAATGCCATTTTGGTCGAGGTAACCTACTGATACACGGTACGGTAATACTTTGGTGGCACCAGATACACTTAAATTGTTATCGGTAGTAAGTGCTGTTTGGTAAATTTGCTTTTGCCAGTCGGTATTGGCAGTGCCTAGTTGAGCTATCTGAGCAGCAGTGCCGTTTGCTTTTACATAATCACGTAACTGATCGGCGGTAAGTACACTTGCTTCTTTTGTTAACTTACCAACAGAAAACTGAGTGGTAAAATCAATAACAGGTTTACCTGCTTTACCTTTTTTGGTAGTAATAAGTATTACACCGTTTGAGGCCCTGTTACCGTAAATAGCAGTAGCTGACGCATCTTTTAAAACTGAAAATGATTCAATATCATTTGGGTTAATCAAGCTAAGCGGATCAGCAACTCCTGGTATTTTTGAAGTTCCATCAGTGTTTCTCGAGTTATCGAGAGGAACACCGTCAATCACAATAAGCGGTGAGTTGCTTGCACTTAAAGAAGCGCCACCGCGGATGCGGATCTGGCTGCCTGCGCCTGGCGCACCACTGTTTGAAATTACCGAAACACCGGCTACTTTACCTGCAATTAATTGCTCTGGGGTTGTAATTACACCTTTTTGAAAATCTTTTGACGTAATGTTAGTGATAGCTCCTGTCAGATCTTTCTTCTTTTGGGTACCATAACCTATAACCACTACTTCATTGAGGCTTTGATTATCGGGTTTTAATGAAAAGCTTACCTCAATTACAGAAGTACCTACAGTAACAGCTTTCTTTATAGCCACATAGCCTAAAAATCTTGCAGTTACGGTAACGTTCCCGGACTTGATGCCGTTAATAGTAAAATTGCCATTTGCATCGGTAGTTGAACCTATGGTTGTACCATCAATACTAACTGTAGCGCCGGGCAGGGGCGCGTTGGTTTCGTCAAATACCTTACCTTTGATGCTTCCTGTTTGGGCAAATGCCATTACTGACATCATTAGAAAGGCACAAAGAAGAACGTACTTTTTAGAGTAATTTTTTCTCATTTACTTTTTGGGTTTTTGTGAATAAAAAAGGCTTAATTAGCCAGTGTTAAATTGGTCTGATAATTTTGCTGAAACAGCACGTGCCTAATTTACATTTAGAAATAATAAAAGCAAATTTTATACAAAAGATAATTTTAACCGAATTAATTAAGGTATAGTTAACTTTAAAGAAACACAGGTAGGGGTACTATTTTTAACAATTTTTAGCATTTTTTACGTGAAATTTGCAAATCAATGAAGATTTGTGCCAAACTAAGTGTTGTTGTTACACAATAGATAACTTTCCTAATATGTAACCAATTTCCGGGAACGTTCCCGGAAATCAATTGTCGGGTAAACAATTAATAATGATAAAAAAAATATTTTTCTGCGCGTTTTGGGCTTTTGGTCAAACTTTTTTACTTTTTGGGCAGGCAAAAACAACCTTTAAAACCGGCAAAATCGCCCCGTTAAAAACGGCCTCAGATCGCCTGTTTTTGGCCGGTAGTTTTAACGGGTGGAACCCCGCCGATACCGCATGGCAAATGCAGCCCGATGGCACCGGCGGATATCGGCTTATTAAAAAATTACCAGCTGGGATTTATAACTACAAAATTACCCATGGAGGATGGGACAAGGTGGAGTGTACGCCAACGGGTAAAAGTATTGATAACCGCACACTTACACTTATAAATGATACCCTCATAAATTTAGATGTGGCAGCCTGGCAGGATAACTTTGCCCCGGCCGGTAAACAGCATACCGCTACAGCGCAGGTACACATTATAAGCGATAAGTTTGATATGCCTCAACTAGGAAGGCAGCGCAGGGTTTTGATCTATCTGCCGGCAGATTATGCCTCATCTAAAAAGAAATTTCCGGTTATATATATGCAAGACGGGCAAAATCTTTTTGACGAGTACACTGGCGGTTATGGCGAATGGGGAATTGATGAGATGTTAGATCATATATCACCCCAAAAAGAATGTATTGTGGTAGGCATTGATCATGGTGGCGATTATCGCATTACCGAGTACGATCCTTATAAATCAGTATACGGCCCGGGCAGGGGAATGGATTATGCGGAGTTTTTGGTAAATACGCTTAAGCCATATATAGATACCCATTATAAAACTAAAGCGACTGCCAGGTATACCACTATTGCAGGCAGCTCTATGGGAGGCCTTATATCTATGTACGCGGCGCTTAAATACCCCAATGTTTTTGGCAACGCAGGTATATTTTCGCCCGCATTTTGGATAGCGCCCGAAATTTATAGTATGGCGGAGCAAAGTAACTTAGCAGGCAAGGCCCGCTTTTATTTTGTTTGCGGCGATGCCGAAAGCGACCAAATGGTGAATGATATGAAAAAGATGGCGGCTATAATGCAGCAAAGAAGGGCTAAAGCCGGCAATATCCCGGTAACCGTTATAAAAGGAGCCAGTCATAACGAAAAACAATGGCACAGTGACTGGCCCGATTTTTATAACTGGCTGATGAAGTAGTGTAAAGGTAAAAAAGCCAGTGATGTTGAAGCTTTGGTTGCCGCGACACGTAAATCTTTCGTATTTTACGCCTTTTGGCTTAACACTCAAAACTCAGTATTGCTCACCTGAAACATGACGATAGAAGAAATATTAAAACAGTATTGGAACCATGATCACTTTAGGCCCATGCAGGCCGAGATCATCAAATCTGTTTTATTAGGTCATGATACCCTTGCTTTACTACCAACCGGCGGGGGCAAATCTATTTGTTTCCAGATACCGGCGTTGGCTAAAGAGGGGGTTTGCATTGTGGTTTCGCCACTCATCGCATTAATGAAAGATCAGGTGGAGAACCTGAGAGCCAAAGGTATCAACGCGGTAGCCATAGTATCGGGCATGGGTAGGCGGGAGATTGATCTTACGCTCGATAACTGTATTTATGGATCGGTTAAATTCCTGTACCTCTCGCCAGAACGCCTGCTTTCCGAGTTGGTGCGCGAGCGGGTAAAGTACATGAAGGTAAATCTGATAGCTATTGACGAGGCGCATTGTATCTCGCAATGGGGGTACGATTTTCGCCCGCCATATTTGCACATTGCAGATCTGCGCGAACTGCATCCTGATGTGCCGGTACTTGCCCTCACGGCCACGGCCACCGCCCAGGTTAAACAGGATATACAGGATAAGTTACAGTTTAAAAGCCCGGTTGTTTACCAGCAAAGTTTTGAGCGGCGTAATATAAGCTACGTTGTTCAGGATGCCGAAAATAAATTGAAGCGATTACTGGATATAGCCAACGGCGTAAAGGGCAGTGGAATAGTGTATGTACGCAGCCGCAAGGATGCCGCTGAAATAGCCAGGTTTTATACCCAAAATGGAATCAAAGCAGATTTTTACCATGCGGGCCTGCCTATGGACGAGCGCGCCGAGCGGCAGGAAAGCTGGAAAAATAACCGTACCCGGGTAATTGTAGCAACCAACGCTTTTGGGATGGGGATTGACAAGCCCGACGTAAGGTTTGTTATACATAAAGATATGCCCGAAAGCCTGGAAGCGTATTACCAGGAAGCTGGCAGAGGGGGGCGTGATGAGCAAAAGGCTTATGGGGTATTGCTTTATACCCATGCCGATAGGTTGCGGCAGGAGAAAATGTTTATGCAAAGCTTCCCTACGGTAGATGAGATCAAACATGTTTACCATTGCCTGGCCAACTATTACCAACTGGCTTACGAGGCAGGCGAAGGGCTAAGCTTCGATCTGGATCTGGGCGAGTTTTGCAGCCGGTTTAAGCTCGATGCCATCAAAACACTTAATGCGCTTAAGTTTTTGGAGAAGGACGAGTACCTTTCTTTCAACGAAAGTGTGTTTTTACCTTCGCGCTTTAGGTTTGAGGTGGTAAACGAGGTATTATACAATTTTCAGATCCAGAATGCCGGTTGGGACCCTTTCATTAAAACGTTGCTTCGCTCGTATGGCGGCTCGTTCGAAAATTATGTAAAGATAAAGGAGTATGATCTGTCGCGCCGTACCAACCTCAGTGTTCAGCAGGTGGTGGATGGCCTGCTTCAATTGCAGCAGTTTGGGCTGATAAGTTATATGCAGCAAACAGATAAGCCGCAGGTTACCTATTTAAAGGCCCGGCAGCAGTCGGCCAGGTTGTTCATCAATAAAAATTATATTAAAGACCGTAAAGAAAACTATCGCCTAAAAATGGAGGCGGTGTTTGCTTATGCTATTCATAAAAAATGCCGCAGCCAAATGTTGCTGGCTTATTTTGACGAAACCAATGCCCATAAATGCGGTATTTGCGACATTTGCCTCGAAGAAAAGCGCTCACAAAATGCCGATGAGATACTGGATAACATTACCAACGAAATAGTACAGCAATTAAGCGTATCCACCCCCGATATAGGTACTTTGATAACTACTATAAACATTGGTACTGAAAAGGAAAAAATGGAAACCATCCGCCTGCTGCTTGATGCAGGGAAAATTAAAACGGATGGGGAGAAGTATTATCTTTAATCATTTGCTTTGCTGTCATTGGTCATTTCGCTTCGCTGTCATTGGTCATTTTATTTGATATAAAAGTGTACCGGACCTTGCGACCGGGTCCCCGAACCAATCCCCCGCACTTCCAGCCCAAATTTCTTCCTTATTTCACCGGGTAAAATATATCGCTTACCGACGAAAAACCTACGTACAACTATTACCCCGGATTGGGCTGTAACGAATTTTTATTGAGATCGTCATATATGTGTATTTAAAAAATAACATAAATAATTACTTGACAATCAAAATATTAATATCATGAAAACTAACTTCATCGCCATCTTTACAGTAATAGTTACAGTATTAGGCATCGCAAATTCAACCTATGCAGCTGTTGATAATAACAACGCAAAAGCCATTGTTTTAACCGATATCAGCAACATCAATAAAATAGAAGTTTTTGGTAACGTACAGGTTTACGTTTCAACCGGCACTGCCGATCAGGTTAAAGTTTATAATAAGTATTACGCCGAAAGCGCCCTGGTACAATCACAAAAAGGAGTGCTGAGGATCTCTTCATACAAAACAGAAAAACTGGTAGTTTGGGTTACTGCAAAACAACTTTCAGCAATTACTGCTTATGACAATGCCGAAGTAAAATCATTCGGAAATTTATCAGCCATAGAGCTTAACGTTAAATTGTACAACAATGCATCTGCCGATTTAAAATTAGATACCTATAGTGCAAGTGTTACCATGAACGACCATGCTAAAGCAAATTTAAGTGGTAACGTAACAGAATATAGCCTGGTACACAACATGGCCTCAAGTGTTAACCGTACCTACCTGGTAGCCGATACTACAACCGAAAAAGTAACCGGTGTAAACGTTAAAGCTGCCGAGTATGCAGGTTTATAATGCGAACGATAAGCAGCAAGCTACCTTAAAATTTTAACAGCCACCTTTAACGGGTGGCTGTTTTTGGTTGCATTGGTGATATGGAATTTATAAAAGACAATTTTGATTGTACTCCTGGCATAATAACGCTGTTGTTATCGGGTTTAATGTAGCAGCCCCGGTCTTGAAGTTGGTGCGTTTGCTTTTTTATACCCTTTGTGGTTTTAAAGTATAGGCTGGCTTTTTATGATGCACGATATAAGAAGCCGGAGGTTAGCAACTGCCATAGCGATGATAAACTTTATTGCAATCATTTTTATGTGCGGGCAGGTATTGTTGTTGAAGGAGATTTTCTGATAGGGCGGGGCATGCTAAGCGGAGTTGCATGCCTGGGTTGAACGAGATCAAAACAGGTCGTCTAAATCTGCGAAATTTTAGTATATTTGCATAATAACGGAAAATTATAGCTATTTCCTCATAGCCACCCATTCATCAATTTTTATTGATCAGGGTTCATTTTTATCCCCGCTGATACCGTTGCTGCCTGGAAATTAAGTGATGACCTCCTCTTCAAGTTTACAGATACCGAACATTTTGTTCCGTTGATCAGATTGATAAAGGTGAATACCATGGAAATGCACATTGTTTAACTAAATTTTAATAAACATGGCTAAATCGCAGGCAACATTCATGAAAAAACAACTCGAAAAAAATCGTCAAAAGAAAAAGGAAGATAAAGAGCAACGTAAATTAGAGCGCCAGCAAAATGGTGGTAGCGGCGATCTGGAAAGCATGATGGCCTACGTTAACGAATTTGGCGAAATAGTATCCACTCCGCCAGAAAAGAAAGTGTAACCCTACGCGTTTTACAATATTATGTAGTGTAACAGGAGCAATGTTTACACTACATAAAAAATTGTAACTGTTTCTTTTATTGAAGAATTTATCCTAAAATTCTCATTATATAATTCCCTCTCCAATTTTAATTGAACCTTTTCGGATTTTGATTGTCGTACATTAAAAATTTGATAATTAAACATGATGAGGTTCAATCTATATTTAATAATGTCAATGGCATTGCTCGCATCCTGTAAAGGCACAAATAATAAAAGGATAACCGATACCACCAATACGACGTCTATTTCTCGCGACACTCAGGCGACTGCTGCGTTAAATGCACCCAACTCAAATATGGAGTACTGCTTTTTTTATACAGATGGTACACACGCCCAGGATACCACGATGGTTAACATCCATATAAACCATAATAAGGTTACAGGTACAATTAACTGGCTGCCAAAAGAGAAAGATGCCCGTAAAGGGACGCTAAATGGCACGCTTACGGGCAATACTATTAACGCTGTATGGGCCTTTAACCAGGAAGGCAGCGCCGATACCATGCATGTTGAGTTTCGGCTACGTGGAAATGCGCTTGCACAAAAGCCTTACCGGTATAATACCAAAACAGGCCGGCAGCAAACTGATAACACGGCAAGTTATAGTGTATTGTATCACATGAAAAATTGCAAGTAATTATCTAAATTCGATAAAAATATCAGCAGTAAATAATCAATATGAAAACCAGAGATACCAGTATATTATACCTAGTGTTAGGCTTGTACACCCTCATGATTAGTTGGCATTACAATCATTCGCCTATTTTGTTACTTATTCATTACCTTATATGGCCGGTTTACCTGGTATATGAATTATTGATTGGGCACCTGGCGCATGGCCTTTGGAAGGAGATCCCATTATCTTATTTTAATTAATGTATATCATCTATAAAACATTAACAAAACGGGGAGCGGTATTATTACTGCTCCCCGTTTTAATTGATATAAAAATTAAAGTTTTAAGCTTTTTCTACCACAACTGCCGTACCATAGGCCAGTACTTCAGTAATTCCCTGCATCACTTCGTTGGCATCATAACGCATATTGATGATGGCATTTGCTCCAATGGCCTGCGCGTGTTGTATTAGAAGCTGATAAGCTTCTTCGCGGGCTTTTTCGCATAATTCTACATAAATGGAAAGCCTGCCGCCAAAAAGTGATTGAAAACCACCTGCAATATTGCCCAAAGCGCTACGGCTGCGTACTGTGATGCCGCGCACAACACCTAAATGTTTAACTACGTGGTAACCATCTAAACCGGTGCTGGTTGTAATAAGTGAAGTATCCATTGTTTTTGATTGTTTATTTATAACTATTGGAGTGCCGGAAAGTTTAATTGTTACGGTAATAACAAGGTTATCTAAAGTGCTCTTTTTAAGTCTCCTACTTCAGGAAGAAATTTGGAGGGGCTTTACCTGTACTTACAAAGGTATGAGCTTTGTACATGTGTTTTAACTTTGAATGAAGTATTTGCCTCAATTTCAAATGTTTGTCCCTTAGTGTATGACTGCCATTCTTCTTCGCCAGGCAATAGGGCATCCAGCTGGCCTTCAATAACAGTCATGGTTTCATGGCTCGAAGTGCCAAATTCATATTCGCCTTTTTCAATTACGCCAATGGTGCTTTTGCCCTCGGCGCTGGTGTAGGCCAGCGATTTTACTGAACCTTCAAAATATTCGTTTACGTTGATCATTTTTATAATTTACGCGTCTAATATGCCTAAATAAAACCAATTATTTTATAAAATTTAGCCCCCAATTAAACGGGTTAAAATTGCCGAATGTTAAAATATGTGAAAAAATTAACTTTGGTTGTAATTATTAATCTGCAAAGAGCGTTATTTGCATAAAATCTGCAGATCGTATTGTTTGCACAAAAATTATATATGAGGAAAATTCAACTAATTGTTCTGTTATTTATATCGGCTACCTATTTCCAAAGCTGTAAAAAAGACGCTATAACATCTGCTTCCACCATTTCTGATAAAATACTTGCTGCAAACATAAACAGTGTTGAATGGTACCCGGATACGGTTAGCGCCAGGATTAGTTATAATGCCACTACCCAGATAAAGACTTTTTCAGTTATAGGTACGGTGAGTCAAAAACGCGTAGCATTTAATATTAATGTACCAAATAGTACCAACACAAACAGTTTTCCTTTGAATACTTACAAGGTTGACGGAACAGGTGCCGTAAATATGACCTACTATACTCAACAAAAAGACGATTCTGGTAACTATACATTTATTCAAACAGGTACTGTGGACCCAGGGTCGGGATCGGCTATTATAACCGCCATTGATACCGTAAAAAAAGTAATTACAGGTACATACTCGTTTACAGCCAAGAAAGTTAATTACGATAGTAACGGAAACTATATATCAATAGAAATTAACCAGATCTTATTAGGATCGTTTGATAATTTGCCTTACATATTTAATAACAGCGACAATCAATAGTAACGTAAGACTTTAAATATTATACTGAAAGCCCTTCTCAAATACAGAAGGGCTTTTTTATTAAAAAAAAATATCTTTTTAATTCGGATTCTCCAACAAATTAATGCGTTGGGGTGGTGGGTTGCGTGGGTGTTGTTGGTACCGGCGCAGGTGAAGGTGTTGGACTTGGGTTGGGCGTAGGATTGGGTGTTGGCGTAGGATTTGGTACCGGATTGGGCGTTGGCGACGGTGCCGGATCTGTAGGTGTTGGCAACGGAACCGGCGTTGGCACAGGAGTATTTGGTTTTTTCTTCTTTTTTCCTGGTATAGTATCGGTAACCAACGTGGTTTTCTTTATTTCAAGTCTTTTGTTTCCTAAGTTACTACTTACTTCACGGTTTGTTGCAAATACAATCGAACACGCAAATGATAATGCTATAACAGCAGTTGTTATCTTTATAGTTTTCATGGTATTTCTTTTAATTTATGTTTATTAATTATTAAGATAACGTGTGGTGTCGCTAATGGTTTTTAATACTTGCAATATTCGCCTTTGGCGGGCAAAGAGGTGTCATTTTTAATCATCTGAATACCAAATAGATTTTGGCGTGAAAACAGTTGTTTTAATTCAAAACAATATAGGGTACAAAAGCATTTAGGTTGGGCATGGCATCATCAAACAAATCTATTTACAGTGCCCTGGGGGCAAATTTGTTAATTGCCTTAACCAAGTTTGTTGCTGGTTTTTTTAGCAACAGCGCGGCTATGATTGCCGAAGGTATACACTCGCTTGTTGATACAGCCAATCAGATCTTATTACTATTTGGCTTGCAGCAAAGCCGTAAAAAGCCCGATGCCACACATCCTTTCGGCTATGGGAAGGAACTTTATTTTTATTCGTTCATCGTTTCTATACTTATTTTTGGTTTGGGTGGCGGCGTTTCCATTTTCCAGGGAATTACCCATATTATTCATCCTGATAAAGGGGGGGACCCTACGTGGAGTTATGTAGTGCTTGCAATTTCGGTGGTGTTTGAAGGTTCGTCATTAATCATTGCGGCGAAGGAATTTAATAAACTACGCGATAACTTAAGCTGGTGGCACGCCATAACCAAAAGTAAAGATCCATCAACCTTTTTAGTATTGTTTGAAGATAGTGCCGCAGTAATAGGGCTGGTAATTGTAGCCATTTGCCTGTACATTGGGCACACTTATCAAATAGATTACCTGGATGGACTTGCATCGCTATTGGTGGGTATTTTGCTGATTTGTGTATCGTTGATACTGGCCCGCGAAAGCCGTAGCTTGTTGATGGGAGAAGGGATAGGCACAGCTACTAAAAAGCGAATTACCGAAATTGTGGAGCAGGACGTTGATGTTTTAAAGCTAATGCATATTCTGTCTACCTATCAATCGCCTAGCGAAGTAGTGTTGATGCTGATCATCTCGTTTCAAAATAATTTAGATACAAAGGGTATTAACAATGCAATTATTCGTATCCGCAACCTGGTAAAAGATGAGTATGGCTTAATACACTTTGTGATCATTCAACCCGATACCTTTATGGAGAGGGTAAATCCAAATGTGCAGCTATATATCTAATTAAAGATTCTTAAAAAAGAATCGAAAAAAAGATTTATAATGCAGTCGTTAATCAATTGTTGCTATGTACAATAAACAGCCTGTAACCATATCCGAAAAAACTATTTTTAATACCACAAAAATTATTCATCTTGCCTTATTGGCGGGGCAATTGTTGTTTGCTGTAATGGCTTTTGTGGTAAATAAAAACGCTATTAGTTTAAATCTAAAAAACACCAATAACGACGTGTTTTTTTTGTTGGTGCCAATTTTTGCCATAAGTTGTATTGCTTTAGGTATTTTTATATTTAAAAAGCAACTAAGCGATACTCAACAAAATACGTCGGCTTTTGACAAGTCACTGTCTGATAAAATAAAACGTTACCAAGCAGCCTTTATCGTTAGAGCAGCGCTCACGGAAGGCCCTTCATTATTTGGTATAGTTGTTTTTTTGCTTACCGGTAACCTGTTTTATTTAATAATATCGGGCTGCATTATAGTATACTTTTTAACGCTACGGCCTACTATTGATGGTGTGGCTGATGCTTTGCAATTAAGCTATGATGAAAAGCAAGAACTACAGTAGTTGTTCATATAACAACCGGCTGTGGCTTTTCGATGGTGTATTTCAGCATCTTTAATTCGGCTACAATAATAAAGCTTACAATAACCAGGAAATCCCACGAGCTTATCTTTTGATAATTTACCATGGCCCAGCCATGGTGCTGGTAAGTATATCGCCAGGCACCCAATAAGGTAGCCATATTTTCGGCCAGCCATATAAAAAAGCCAATGAGTAAGAAAGATAGAATGGCAGGTATTTTATACTGTTTCTCTTTAAGGTGAAATATTACTACAGATCGCCTGAAAAAATATAGAATGAAAATCCCGATAATGTACCTGATATCTAAAATAAAATGATTAGTGAAAAAGTTAAGGTATATAAGCGCGCCAATAGCGCGGGCCGTATAGTGATGCGGCCAATATAAAACTTGCAGGTTAAGCCTGCGCCAGGCCTGGCACATATAGCTGGCCACACTGGCATACATAAAGCCACTGTATAAGGGTACTCCCAAAAGTTTGGTGTACGCAAACTCCGGATAGGCCCAGGACCCAAAATGTACTTTAAATAACTCCATAAATAATCCTAACAGATGAAATACACAGATAACCAATACCTCATCTTTAGTTTCAATTTTGGTATAGTACATACCTGCCTGGATCAGGATACACGCTATCAGCATAAAATCGTACCTGGGTATTATTGTCACAAAAAGGTGCGATAATGCCAACATACTAAACACCAGTACAGGGAACAAACAAGCCAATGCTTCATGGTAAATAAATAGAAGAAAGTGACTAATGTTGTTTCTCATTTGCTTATAAACGGGCTATCCATATTGATTATCTGAGTTTTATAGGCACCGGGCAGCAGGGCGTTGCGTAAAATAGTTTCCACTTTTATTAATCTTAAAAGTTTATAGATCCATATAATGGGTAACAACCAGGGTACCGTGCCTAAGGGGAGGTGTTTGCGCACCAATGGCGGAACAACCAATAATTGCGCTTGCTTTAATACCCGGTAACGTGCGGGGCCGAGGTGTTTTTTATATTGACGATACAAATCCAATGTTAACGGGCCGGTTACCAGATTTTGTTGCAGGTGCTCTGCACGCATGGTTAAATAATCTGTATAATTGGCTGGTAAGCCTTTAAGCTGCATGTGCTCACGCACACGATTAAAAACAGCAAATGTTTCGGCCTTTTCGGCTTCGGTAAGTTTACGTTCTAATAGCTGGTAGGAGCGGATGGAAAGATCAATGAGCAGGAACAACACATCGCGATACGCCCAATCCGGTATCTGTGCACCACGGCTGGCCTCTATACCTTTGTGAATGGAGTTTATTCTCTGGATGGATTTTAAAGCGTTTGCCTTGTTCGAAAAGATGATCTGTCTTGAGTATTCAACTGTCGAAAATAAACGGTCTAATGGGTCTGCAGGGAGGCGACCTGTGAAGTATAGCCAGTCTACCGCTTTATTTAAAGCAAACTCGGCTGCGGCCCCTGCAAATATAAACAGGACGGTATCTGCCTTACCCCAAATCTTCCGAACTATAGAATCTTCGCTTACAAAATATTCCATGGTTAATGTTGTGTTAGTTGTTTGCGTTTAGGGAGTTGCATTGTTTTTTCAATAGCGATAACGAGGCCAATTCCCAATGTATAACAAAGCAGATCGGTGTATGAAAAGGATGTGCCTAACAACAGTGCCGCTATTTTAGATTGTTGCCAACCCAGCCATTTGATGAGTTGAAAATATTGCGAAACCTCCGTTATGTAAGCAAATACAAGCACGCTTAAAGCGGTTGGTAAAACGGGGGTATTAAAAAAGGTTTTAACAAAACAATACAACAGTATCACCACCAAAAAATCGCCGCCAAAGGGGCGTATAATACTATCGTGCATGTATTTACCAATTAACACTTCAGTAATAAAAAGCAAAATTGTGAGGGTAAGATAACCTTTGTTTATTTTCATGTAAAAGTACTTTGTATTACAAAGTAAATGTTAATATTTGAAAATTGCAAATTTTGCTTTTTGAGGATAGGGGAGCGGGCAGTTTTTAATTTGAAGATGGGTTTATGTTTGCAATGAGCTTTTCAGATAATGGTATAAATCATATATTTAAATTATATAAAATCAACATGCAAAAAACTGAATTGGAAAAAATGGTTGCCGGCGAACTTTACGATGCCGGCGATGCCGAACTGGTAGCAGGCCGATCAAAAGCGCGAAAGTTGTTTACTCAATACAACACTGCCAACTATGATGATAAACAAACCAAGCGCGCTATTTTAAAAGATTTGCTGGGTGGGTTTAAAAACGCTATCGATATACAATCGCCTTTTTACTGCGATTATGGCTTTAATATTTTTGCAGGCGACAACCTGTTTCTCAACTTTAACTGTATTATATTGGATTGTGCCCGTGTTACTTTTGGCGATAACGTTTTTTTGGCACCTAATGTACAATTATACACCGCTTACCATCCTGTAATAGCTTCCGAACGAATAAAAGGTCCCGAATACGCCGCGCCAATAACCATAGGCAATAATGTATGGCTGGGCGGTGGTGTAATAGTTTGCCCTGGCGTTACTATTGGCGACAATACAACTATTGGTGCCGGCAGCGTGGTAACAAAAAACATCCCGGCTAATGTAGTGGCGGTGGGTAATCCTTGTAAGGTGATAAAGGAGCTGTAATAGAAATTTAATATTTATGTCGATCTTTTTCGCTCAATTTTTTTGCGGTAAAAATGATAGCTACTCTTTAATTATTGAGGACGATGAATTTGTAGCTTATGCTTATCTTTATTTTGAAGGTAAGATAATAGGGGACCTATGGCTTTATAATCAGGCAGAAACCCCAATAGAAACGAATTGGGATCAACATAAAGCTCCTTATTTAAATCCGGCTGTTTTTTTAAAGGATGGTGTTTCCATTGAACCGATTAAATATGAAGATGAAATAAATTGCCAATGGAATTTGTGTTCTGATGACGGGTTATTGCGGGAGGTGGGAGTTAAATTGAGAGGAACATTGATCGGTATACTTCAACCCGGTGCTATGCCCGGCTGGTCTGCCTTTGTGAAATTGGATGGGCCATTGGCGAAGGTTTTAGAATAAAAAGTTGCCGGAGGAATTTGGAATATGAACATGCAAATCAACAACACCCCCTTTACAATCAGCGGCATGGCTCCGCTGATACAGGTATTTGATATGCCAACATCGCTTCGGTTTTACCGTGATGTGTTGGGTTTTAAAGTAGCAGCTTCTTCTGGTGAGGGAGATGATGTTGATTGGGTGCTGTTTAAGTTAAATGAGATAGAATTTATGCTCAACACGGCTTATGAAAAGTCCGACCGGCCCGCTACGCCGGATAGTTCACGTACAGAGGCTCACAATGATACTTCATTTTATTTTGGATGCCCCCATACAGATGCATTGTATAGCCATTTACAAAATAACGGAATTAATGCAGATAAACCCGCGATCACAAAATACAACTTCAAAGCGCTGCACGTTAAAGACCCCGATGGGTATTTGCTGTGTTTTCATTGGCCAGTGCAAGTGCCTGATAACCATAGTGCAGCTTAAAATACCTTGTTTCTGGTGTTACAAGCACCGGCTTACTCCTTAGGTAGGCGTGGGATGCTCAGCAGATATTATTTATCAGCCGGGTTCTTTTTGTTATTCAGTAACATAGCTACCATTTTAGCTAAACGCTCATCGCGGGTTTTTTCTTGCTTGGCGGTTAATATCCATAGTACATATTCCTTTTTATTACTGTAGGATAGCTGTTGATACCAGGCAAGGGCACCGGGCTGCTGTTCAAGAGCCAGCTTTATATAATGGGGTAGTGTTATAATTTTATTATCAACATCAATGTAGGCGCTATGTTCTTTGGCGCGAATGCCGTCGTTGCGGCCCTCAGAAACTTTAACTTGTTCGGCGGGGCGAAAGCGTAATGCCGTCCATGTTTCATTTATTGCTGCGGAAGCAACCGGGCGCAGGCCGTATACAGATGGGGTATCCCAACTGCCCATCATTTCCAGGTCGGTTTTTATTTTAGATGTTTTTTTAGGGTAGATGATCCAGAAAATGGTGTCAGGTTTTAAAAGTGGCGAAATAACCTTTAATTCGGTAGCCAACTCATTACTGTTGGTTACAAAAAGCTGCACGCCATCAAAATTACCCGATGAATTAAAAAACACCTCAGCACCCTTAGGTAAAGGCAACAGATAATCTAAATAGTTAGCCGGCGCGTTATGAAGCAACCAGCGCGATTGAGGCTTTATCTGTAGTTTTTTGGCTAAGGCATTCATCTTTTTGGTATCAGGTAAGTAGTATCAAACAAAAGCATCTACACATACAAACTTAAAAAGAAACTTTGATTGTATTAACCAACCACCAGTTTGGCAAAAAAATCCCAAAGCACAATGCCGGCAGATACTACAATATTAAAAGAGTGTTTGGTGCCAAACTGCGGAATTTCAATGCAGGCATCTATCTTTTGCATCACTTCGTCGCTTACGCCATTAACTTCGTTACCAAATATAAGGGCGTATTTTTGGGTAGGGGCGGGCGTAAATTTGTTGAGCATAGTACTGTTTTGGGCTTGCTCAACGGCTATTATCTGGTAGCCTTCGGTTCGTAGTTTTTCAACGGCCTCTAACGTAGTTTCGTGGTAGGTCCAGTTTACAGAAAGGGTAGCGCCGAGTGCGGTTTTTTCAATTTCGCGATGCGGGGGCTGGGCGGTTATACCGCAAAGGCAAATCTGCTCAACAGCAAAACCGTCGGAGGTACGAAATATAGAGCCTATATTGTGCATGCTGCGCACGTTATCTAATATAACGGCAACGGGTAACTTATCCTGTTCTTTAAACTCATCAACCGAAGCCCGGTTAAGCTCATCTAACTTTAATTTGCGAATCTCCATAGTTTATTAGTTCATTGGTTTATCAATTTATTGGTGTTTTGCCAATAAGCTAATAAACCAGGAGGCGCAAAAGTATCGAATAATAGCTTAAATAGCTACTTGGTTTAATAAGCCAACGCCGTTGCCAATTAACGAGTTGTAAACAGATGGCGCGTAGCCTATTTTTTGAGTATAGTATTCAGTTACCTCTTTGGCAAAATCTTCAAATGCATCGCCCTTTACTAAGGCAATGGCGCAACCTCCAAAGCCTGCTCCCGTCATGCGGGCACCTGCAACATTGGGGTTGGTTTTGCTGTATTCGGCAACGGTGTCCAGTTCAACGCCGCTCACCTCGTATAAGTCGCGCAGCGAATCATGGGAGGCGTACATCAAACGGCCAAATTCGTCAAGGTTATTGCTTGCCAACGCTTTGGCGGCCAGTTTTACACGGTCATTCTCTTCAATAACGTGTGTGGCGCGTTTAAGTACAACAGGATTGGTAATCAGGTGTTGATATTTTTTAAACGTATCGGCATCAATATCGCAAAGATAGTTGATATCAAGTTCCTGCTGCAAAGCAGTCAGCGCAGTTTGGCATTCTTCAACACGCTCGTTGTATTTTGATTCGGCCAGTTTTCTAGGTTTGTTGGTATTGATGATGGCCAGCACATATTCGCCTAAATTGCTGTCAACGGCCTCGTAATCCAGTGTATCACAATTGAGCATCAGGGCTTTGTTCTTTTCGCCAAAGGCTACGGCAAACTGGTCCATAATGCCGCAGTTTACACCTATAAAATTGTTTTCTACAGATTTTGATAGTTTAACCAAATCAAGTTTGCTGTAACCGCTATTGAAGATATCATTCAGGGCGAAAGATGTAACTACTTCGATAGAAGCTGATGATGATAAACCCGAACCAATTGGGATATCGCCATAAAAAAGAAAATCCAAACCCTTAAGTTCATGTCCTTCTTTTATAAAACTATCTATAACACCAATGGGGAAGTTGAACCAGTTTTCACCAACTTTTTCATAAGATGATTGTAGGGCAATATCCTGTTTTTCGTCAAAATTTAAGCTTCTGAAACGGAAAACGCCATCCTCATTTGGTGATGTTAACAGGTAGGTGCCAAAGGTAATGGCGCAGGGCATAACCAGCCCGCCGTTGTAATCAATATGTTCGCCAATAAGGTTTACGCGTCCTGGTGAGAAGTAGGCGTTATCGGCTTCTTTGTTAAATATCTTAATAAATTCCTGGTGTAGGGTGTGCTTCATTATTTGGTCTGTTACAATTGGGAAACAAATATTGTAAAAATTGTCAAGTTTACATTTATAAATATAAATTAATTTAAGAAAAATTGTGATGCTTTAGGTGAATATTTAAGAATTTAGCCAGTATTCTTAATTTTATAGTTTTACAACTGCGATAACAAAACAGAATTTGACCATATGGGTTGAGTTTTATTTAACAAAATAAATTTTAAAACCTGATGAAACAATACCTGGTAACCGGATATGATTATACCGATGAAGGCGCGCTTAAACGCCGTATGGATACGCGCCTACATCATTTGGATGGTGTTAAGGCACTTAAAGCAAATGGCAACTTTGTAGCAGCGGCGGCTTTCTTAAATGATGAAGGCAATATGATAGGCTCGGTAATGATGCTGCAATTTGAACTGGAGGAGCAATTAGAAGCCTGGAAGCAGGGCGAACCCTACATCACCCAAAAGGTATGGGAAAGTGTGGATGTGAAGCCTATTAAGGTGGCGGTTATTTAGCAGTTTGCGGTGCGCAGTAGGCAGTTCTCAGTTTTAACTTTATTACTTGCTAAGTAACTGCAAACTGCCAACCGGAAACGGCCTACTCCCTTCCCAATCTCCACCTGTTCATTTCCCAGTAGCCATTTTCATCTTTAATGTAAAAGGCGGTGTACCCAATGCCCATCATATTAAAATCGAAAGAAAACTCATTTACTGTGGGGTCATCGGGTAAAAAGTTGGGGAGCACGCTTTCGGCCACCAGGGCTATATGTTCGCTTAGTTCGTCGCGTTCGTGCTTGGCAACTTTTATTTCGGTGCTTTTGATATAGTCGTCCAGGTCGCAGAAACGATAATCGGGTGGTGCAGATGATTCATCTTTAAGCATGCGGGCGGCGTTAAAAGCATCTTGTAGGCTTTGTTGCTTGTAGGCTTCCATTGCGTTAAGCAAATCGGGTGCAGCTATCTCTGGCATGCCATTGGCCCCTGCGGTATAAAAGCTATTGAGTATTTCTTCTTTGGTTTTCATAGTCGTGGTATCGTTTTCAGCTAAAACAAAAGGATGCCATAAACTTAATGACATCCTTTTGCTTTTGTGTGCTAAAGTTGGTCTTTTTTAGGCCTTGCCCAAAGTATTCAAAATATCGATGTCATCATCAGATAATTGAATGTTGATAGTTTTCATATTCTCTTCCAGGTGTTCAACACTTGATGTGCCCGGAATTAACAAAATATTTGGCGAGTGCTGTAAAAGCCAGCTTAACGCAATCTGGTGAATGGTGGCGTTATGCTTATCGGCAACACGTTTTAATATTTGCTCGCCCTGTACGTTACCACCACCAAGGGGAAACCACGGAATGAAAGCGATATTATGATCGCGGGTATACTCCAGTTCGGTTTCCCATTTGCGGTTATCAACGCTATACATGTTTTGTACCGATACTACCTCAAAAAACTCCTGCGCTTTTTTGATATCGGCCACACTTACTTCTGATAAACCGATGTGTTTTATTTTGCCATCGTGCTGCGCCTTTTGCAAAAACTCAAATGATTTTTCGGCAGGTACTTTGGGATCTATGCGATGTAGCTGGTAAAGGTCTATCCTTTGCAGTTTTAAACGTTTCAGACTGCCTTCCAGGGCCTGTGCCAAATGTGCTGGCGACGAGTCTACAGGCCATTCATTGGGTCCTGTGCGTAGCAAGCCACCTTTGGTGCCTATTACCAGGTCGGCAGGGTAGGGTGCAAGGGCTTCGGCAATTAATTTTTCAGATACATTGGGGCCGTAGCTATCGGCAGTATCAATAAAGTTTACACCCAGTTCTATCGCGCGTTTTAAAACGCGGATGCACTCATATTTATCTTTGGGAGGCCCCCAAATGCCCTGGCCGGTAATGCGCATAGCGCCATAGCCCAGGCGGTTTATAGTAAAATCGCCGCCTAAACTGAAAGTTTTTTCAAAAGAACTTGCTGTAGTAGCCATACTGTTATTGTTTATTATAAATTGAACTCAAATATGGCTGCATTGTTTAGGAAAAATGTCATTATAGTATCAAGTCATTATAGTATCGAGTAGTTAGTATCAAGTATCAAGACAATTGCGTCGAAGTTTTTAAAAGGCAAAAAAAGTCTTAATACTAACTACTTGCTACTAAAAAGCTATCTTTCCATTAAAATCCAAAACCAATGACCGATCAGAATTTTGCCAACCACAGGCGCTATACGGCAAGCTATCATTATGTATTAACCTTTTTGCTTTTAGCCGGTTTTATATTGGCTATTGTAAATGTGGTAAAGCAGTGGGCCGCCGATGGTATGTTAACTTCGCTGCTGATATTATTGTTATTTACCTGCCTGGTTTTTGTTTTTATTTTGATGCGCACTTTTCCGTTAAAGGCGCAAGACAGGGCTATCCGCGCTGAAGAAACTTTAAGATATTTTATACTTACACGCCAGCCTTTAAGCACTAAGCTTACTATTGGCCAAATAGCTGCTTTACGCTTTGCTGCCGACGAAGAAATGGTACAATTGGTTGAAAAAACGTTGGCCGAAAGCCTTCGGCCCGATGATATTAAACGAGCTATCAAAAACTGGCGTGCCGATAATCATCGGGTATAATTTTATATCCGCCTGTTAATTATGGGTATGGCAAAGTTGAGTTGTATGATAATAATAACGCCTATGCTTAAATAAATATTAACAAAGCATAACGAGGCACCAAAAGCATATAATATTTGCGAAATTATAATACGCCGGCGCATCGCTTTGTTAATGGCTTCTTGTTCATTTTGGGGTATACTGGTTAGGTTGCGTTTATAGGCATAATTCCATTGCAATAGCAGGGTTAAGCCCAATAACAGAATGTTGAGCCAGTAGAAACCCAAAGCCACCTTAAAATGAATGTATTCGCTTAATAACGCGGTGGTAAAGGGTAGCAGGGAGATAAGCATTAAAAAGAACAGGCAGATCCAGTTTAAATTGCGATCGCTTTTTTCAAAGTAGTTAAACTGGGTGGTATGACCCGTCCAAAAGATCCCCAGGGTCATAAAACTTAAAAAGTAGGTGAGCAATTTGGGGGTTATCAAACAAAATGATGCAAAAAGCTGCCCCTCGGTTTTTATGGCCTCGCTCACCGGTACTTTAATATCCAAAACAAGCAAAGTTAAAGCCACGGCAAATACCCCATCGCTTATAGCTTCAATGCGCCCCTTGTTTTTACCGGCTATTTGATTGTATGATTTGTTCATGAAAACTACATATGAAACTCTAAATCCTAAACTCCAATTTCTAAATCCTAAATTTAAGTTCATGGATTTAATTTTTAGAATTTATCCTCCTCTCTACCTCCAGGCTCCTAAAATAGCGCCCATTAAGGTTAATGAAACTAAGCTATATCCCCCGTTTATAAATATCAATCTCCACGGTTTTAGCTCAAACAGGCTCATGATGGCTATGGCGCTAAATGTCCATACACCAGCGAGTGCACCGGCTGTGGCACCCCAGGTAACGGTAGTTGCAGGGGCGGCTAAAAAGGCTGCCAGATTTGCTGCCATAATTAACGAGAAAATTGCCGTCATCCCAAATATGCGAAGTTTGTTGCCTGCTTTTAAATCTTCATCAAGCAGTTTATTATCGGCTATCCATGCCTTTTGAAACATCAAGGGAGAGTACCAGATACCACCAACAAAAAAAGATGAAAGAGCGGCCACAACAACCGCGGCCCAGTTAATTAAGGAAGGATTCATGATAATAAGTTTATGTGTGAAATAAAATTAAGTTTTTTTAAGCGAAAAAGAAAGTAAGGATTTTGGGGAGCAAGGAGCAAAGATTAAAGGATTAAAAGAAAAAGGACAAGAGTTTCAATTCTCTTGTCCTTTAATCTTTGTTCCCAAAATCCTTACTCCCCAAATCCTTGCTCCAAAAAAACTATTTCACATTAAAATGTATTACCTGGCGGCCTAAGTTACCATCGCCATCCAAGCCTTCAATAATGGCGCGGTAAGAGCCACGGGCGTCGCTGTTATAAAAATTAAAGGTTGCTATGCCTGTTTTATCGGTAACTACTTTGGGGTTCCAGTAAATAGTGTTGCGCAGGTCGAGGCCAATAACGCTGCTTTTGTTAACATCGTACTTGGGTACATAAAAATCTTTGGCCTTGGTGTAACCCTGTACGGCAAACGTAATTACATTTTGTTTAGGTATAAGCGCCATCAATTGAGAAAGAGAGATCTTTTGTTTCTTTATTTCCTTTTTGTTGATGACCATAACACCTTTGGTACCGTTTACTTTGTTAATGCCGCTTAGGCCGTCGTTTAAAAATATCTCCACCGATTCTACATCGTCGCCTGTCATCGAACTCAGGTTGCTAACATCAACCTGCGAGCTGTTAATGTAAATTTGCACCGGTGTTGTTTTGTTCCCTTGGTTATAGTCCCTGGTTACATAAAAGTTATTATCAACATAAGTTAAGCCCAATGCCATAGTGCTTAAGCAGTTTAATAAAATAGGGCAGCCCTTTAACTGTTCTGCATTTATTTCATGATCTGCCTGCGGACTAAGCCCCGCAAAGGTGCCGTAATCTGTATGGCTTGCTTTTTTAACAACTGGTTTGGCCTTTATCACTACCTCCTTAAGTACCCGCGAGCTTTGATATTGTTTACGGCTGTTTTCCAGGTAGGGACGTATTACGCTATCAATGTTCACTACCTCATCTGCAACGTTGTTGTTTTTGTTTATCTTCTGAAAAATTTCGCCGTTAACGTTAATTACCATGTTTTTGCTGTTAACGTTGTTACGGGCGCTCAGGGTTATCTTTGAAGTATCCTTCACAACCACATCCGAAAATTTAAAGTTACCAGACATATCTGTCAGCGTCTCGGCCGAAAAACTATTGTCGGGTACTAACAGGCGAATGTTACCTTTACTAACAGGCAGGCCTGTATTGGTACGTAATATGCCTGTTACTTCGATGCCTTGCTCTGGTGCCACGTAAATAGGTGGGTATTTATCGGCCAGCAAATCCTCATAACTAAAACGGCTATAACCCTGGGTAAGCATCAGAATATCCAGGTTATCAAGTTTCTCCTGATCTGGCTTGTTAAAGTAATAGTTGGGCTTTTCTATATAACCCTTCAAATCAGATGTAAGCAGGATATTGCTTAAAATAGTTTGTTCGTTATTTTCATCAGATGGTATAGTAGTATCATCTAAAACCGCTACAGAAAAACTGCCTATAACAGGCGCGGTTTTGTTAAGAGCCGTTACCGACATTTTTACATTTTGCCTTACAGTGTAAGATGGTTTGTCTGTTTTTAAAGCAAGGCTCAACTGATCGTTATGCTGAATAAAAACAACCCGCTGGCATAAAGCATAACCGCCCGATGAGAACAGGGTTATCTGCAAAACACCGGTAGGGAATTTTGACTTCGGTACGTTTGCCGAATAGCTGAGGTTTTGCAATGTAGTAGAAGCCGCATAGTAAATAACGCCGCCGCTTTGTGCTACAAGGTAAAAGCTTTTGTTTTGTTTATGTTGTAAAAACACATCGTTTGCAGCTATTTTAATCGCAAGGTTATCGGGGTCGCTGTTGTTAATGGCAAGGCCAATACCCATACTTTGCACCCTTGGCAGCTTATACGTAGCTTTTGAACCGTTAGGGAAAATTACGTTGGCTGTATAGGTTTTATCAATATCTGGCGTTATACCAAATATACCCATGCCCAGGTGCGATGATTTAAGTACAGCTACTTCGTTGCCCTTATCGTCTGTAACGTTTCCTGTAATATCGGCACCCAGGCCTTTTACGTTGATGGCTTTAAAGGCTATTTTGGTGCGCACGCCATTGGTAAGCTGCCCGCTTTCCGGGAAAAACTGCACATCAAAACTTGTTATAGAGCCTTTTAAAGGAAATGTATTGGTTACAAAGTTACGGTCACCCATATCAATAGAGGTAACCAACGATCCCGACATCAGGGTTTCTGCATCATTTTCGGGCATCTCTACCAGTAAGTTTCCGTTGGCATCTGTACTGCCCCGGCCTTTGCCAATGGGGTCTCCGTTACGTATCAACTGCCAAGTTACCTTTTTATCGGCATACGGCGCACTTGAAGGGCTCTTGTAAATAATGTTGGCATTCAACTTTATCAAGCCTCCTTTTTTACCCGAACTTTTATAGGTAATAAAAGTGTTTACCTTGTTATCAATAGCATTACCAACATTTATGGTACGGTCATAAAAATAATCCGGATCAAAATTGCGCATCCAGTTGGTATAAGCTCTTATGCGGTAGGCACCCTGCTTAAAGGTTTCGCCATCGAGCGTTATATTGCCATTTGCAAAACCATTTTTAAGTTGTAACCTAAGGCTGGTTAATACCGAATCCTGGCCGTTAACCAGGTCAACATACACAATACCGCTTAAGCCCGATGGCTGGTGTTTTTCTACCGTTACATAAGCCTTTAGCCAAATGGTATCGCCGGCGGCATAATAGGGTTTATCTAAATGGAGATAAACTTTTTCGATAGGAAAAGCAGTCGAATATTTGGCTGTCTTTTCAATAATGGTGGTTAAAGGAATGCTATCCTGCTGAGCCATTGCGGCAAAGCCAAAAGAGGATAACAGAGATACTACGAGTGAAAATTTTCTTGATATCATTAATATAATATAAAGCGGCTAACAGGGGCTAATATAAACATTTAGGGTTGTTGCTTACCGGGCACACACATCATTTAACATTTTTTTACAAACCGGCGTGGTTTAATAGGGTGTTTTACGATGCCTGTTTTATTTAACTGGTACGCAAAATTCCCCATTTAAATTATCAACGTGAAAGTTAAAGCCAATTGGATGGATCGCACGTATAATAACATGATTGTTACTGTTTGTACTAATTTAATATGCACCCTGTAAAATAAGTTAAACGTAATTGCCCCGGCAAATTATTGTGCCGGGGCGGTTTTTCCCTCTACATGCACAGATACCATACTGGAGTGTAATATGCCCAATGTTGAACCTGGTATAATATTAAGGTATAGTTTTAAATAACTATCCATAATAGCGCTCGACATGCGAATATACGCCTGTTCAAATTCGGGCCCGCTTACGTTAAGAGCTATCAATGGCTTACCATAATACATTCGACCGTGGTCGTCAATATACATGGTGAAGGAGTAGTAAAAATCCTTGTATGCTTTGTTGATCACAATATCATAGGTAGGGTCGAGGTAATCGTCAGACGGATCAAAGTTGTTGTCGATTTCGGGTTTGGTGGTGCGTTGTTTAACCTTTACCTGAATGCTTCTGCTGATCAGCTCGGCAGGCTGCCTGGCCGAAAAAGCCTTTTTATAATCCTGGTTAGCTTTTGCCGATAGGCTGCGGATAAATGCGGTATCCAGGCGGCTTGGATGCCTTAATATAGATGTATCGGTATGCAAAACGTTTTTTACATAGTCATCAGCATAAAAAAGCATAAAAACCTTTGTTCCTTTAATATCCAGCGAATCGCCTTTTTGTTTGATGATCTCTAAAACAAGGCTGTCTTTGGTCATTTTTTGAACCTTGAGCCATGAACGGGCGGCATTAAAAATAGAATCGTATCCTCGGGTAAGTGGAAAATTGATGAACCCTTTTTTTGTGGGACTGTATATGCTAACCGAATCATCAGAAACAAATTTCATTTTCCATTGCGGTTCCAGCTGGTAGCCATATTCGTTAAATGATAGTCCGTTTTTTTGCCGGCGTTTAACTTCAGAATAGTTGATGCCGTTGTAGGGCTTAAAATCAAGCAGTTCTTTTTTTTGGGTGCCGGCACCACCACCGCAGCCAGTTTGCGCAAGTGAAACAATAGTAAGTAGTATAAAACCGGTCAGTTTTATAGTTTTTATATTGATAGATAGCATACGGCTTAAAGATATGTAATTTTTGGAAAAACAGATTTTTGGATGAAGGACTTTTGGAACAAGGATGGTTTTGGGCCGATTTTTTCATTAAACAATTAATAATTAAAATTATCTGTCAACCTTGCCGCCTACGTGCAGGTTAATTTCGCTGGCGTGGATAATGCCGAGCGTTGACCCAGGTTTTACGGCGAGGTATTTTTTAAGGTAACTTTCCATCACAGCTTCAGATTGCTGAATGTAATTTTTTCTGAGACCTTCGCCCAAAAAAGGTATCAAAGGCTTGCCATAATGTATTGCGCCTTTTGAATCAATAATAATGCTGAACGAATAATAAAAATCGGCATGGGCTTTGTTTATAACGATATCAAATGTAGGGTTCATATACTCATCAGAAGTATCAAAATGATTCAAAATATCACCTTCGACAGTCCATTTTTTTACCCTAACCTTAGGGTTATTACTTGTTAAAGTAACAGGCTGCGTGGCTGCAAACGCCTGTGTATAATCTTTATTTGATGCATCGGATAAGGCTCTTATAAACAACGAATCTCTGGCACTTGCTCTTTTTAGTACGGTAGTGTTGGTGTGTAGTGTGTTTTTGATGTAGTTGTCGGCATAAAAAAGCATGTAAATTTTAGCACCACGGGTATCTACCGTGTCGCCGTATGAGTCGATCAATTCCAGCTTAAGGCTGTCTTTATTCATAATTTTTACTTTAAACCACACGCGGGCGGTGTTAAAAATAGAATCGTATCCGCGCGTTAGTGGAAAGTTTATAAACTGGCCTTTGGTTGGGCTATATATACTTGCCGAATCATTAGACACAAAGTTTATTTGCCATTGTGGTTCAAGGTGGTAGCCATATTCATTAAAGGAGAGCCCGGTAGCAGTGCGGCGCGAAATTTCGGAATATCCAATGCCTTGTACAGTTTTAAATGATATTAGGTCGCGCTCACCCCGGTGCTTAACTATTTTGGGGTTTTCTTTACAGGCTTGCGTAACGCATAAAATAACGGCAAATAGTGGCAGGAAAGGTAAATTGGTTTTAGGCGTCATAAGGCAGAATATTATTTCTTTAAATATAGGTTATCGACTTTAATAAACTAATATTTGCCCAGGGTTGTGCTGCAATTAAAACTAACCGCTGTTATCAGGTTAAATAAAAAACATATGGGAGTTGAGATAGAACGTAAATTTTTGGTTGATAGCGAGCAATGGCGCCAAACGCCCAAGCCTATAGGTACCTACTTTAGGCAGGGATATATTTTGAGCGATGCCGATAAAACCATAAGGGTGCGTGTTACGCCTGAAGAAGGTTTTATTACCATAAAGGGTAGCACAAATGGACTAAGCCGCCTGGAGTATGAATATAAGATACCAGCCATTGAGGGGGAGGAGTTACTGGATAATTTTGCAGTTTCTGAATTGGTAAAGCGCCGTTATTGTATAGAAATAGCGGGCAAGGTATGGGAGGTTGACGAGTTTTTAGGTGATAACAAAGGTTTGTTGGTTGCAGAAATTGAACTGGACAGCGAAGACGAAAAGTTTATACTGCCACCATGGGTTACTACCGAAGTAACCGGCGATGAAAAATATTACAACTCTAAACTGGCGGCAACGCCGTTTAGTAAATGGTGAGGTAAAAATCAGGCGCACTCTGGTAGGTCGAGCAAAATGTCTTTTTCAGATTCGTTTCTAACTGTTTTTACATATTTATTTCCTTCGGGGCAAAGGGCAGGGATCAAACGGGTTTTATTGCCTTTTGCATCTATAATGTAGGCCTCGCCTGATTCATTCTTTATCCAATCGTAAAGTTTGGTGCGTTCGGTTATTCCTTTAACGTTAATATGTTCATTAACCCACTCTAACGAATCGATAGCCACATAGGGGTTGTTGTGTGGCGCAACATCAGTTTTAATAGATAATATACGTACAGCCATAGCTAAAATGCCTTAATTAATAGGGTGCGACAAAATTAAAGCAAAAATAAAAGTGTTGAAATAGGTGTTTTAACCCATTTTAAGTTGCGTAAAACTACTTACGCCCGGCTCACTACCGACTGAAATTATTGTCGCTAAGATTAAAATAAATAAGGTGGAAGAGTGACGTGTTTTTTTAGATCAATATACCAACTTAACTATCAATGGCTGGTTGAAAACGCTATAAGGGAGGGTTTTAGGTAAATAAAAATTGGTATAAATGCAAAAGCCCTGGTTTAAGCAGGGCTTAACCAGGGCTTTTGCGGGTAATAAATATTAAGCCCAGCCAGTGCCTTTTTTAGCATTGCCATCGGCAATATGGCCTTCGGCAGTGGCTTTGCCCATAATAGCGGCCATTTTGTTTCCTGCACCATCTGTACCGGTAGCAATGTACCGTCCAGATTTAATGTCAATCACAGGATCAACCATTGGTACATTCTTAGTTTTAGTTTTCACTGAATAGGCGGTAATACCGCTTGCTTTTTCTGTTGCCATGATAAGTTTCTTTTTTTGTTTTTAGTTTAACCCCATTAATACTGAATTGTTTCAGCTTTAGCTATAATTGGTTTCGAGGTGTAAACATGCATTAAAATTTTTTAATTCAAAATATTTCGCATAAATAATTTGTTAACACAATTACTTTTTTGTTAATAAGGCGTAAATTAACGTATCTTCAAAGCGCCCGTTATGGAGATGATCTTCCTTAAAATGGCCCTCCATTACAAAATTATTACGTTCCAATAAGCTAATTGAGGGTGTGTTTTGGGGGCTAACATTGGCCTGTATCGAATGTAGTTTTAATACATCAAATCCAAAATCAATAACGGCCCGCACGGCTTCCTGCATAATGCCCTTGCCCTGATGCGTCGGGTTAAGCAGGTAGCCAATCTCGGCCCGGTGATTTTCTTTTTCAATACGCCAAAAACCTACGCTGCCTATAAATTTAGGCTGATTTTTAAGCGAAATGCACCAGGTGATGCCATTATTGCTGGCCAGCAGGTCGTCAATTACGCTTATTAAAGCGCTTGCATCAGCAGGGGTTTTGGCCAGCGGCCGGTTTATATACCGCATAATATCTGGGTTGCTGCGCAGTTCAAAAAGATCGGAGGCATCGGTATCGATAAATCGCCTGAGTATCAAATGCCCGGTAGTTAAAACAGGAAAAGGAGTAAAATTGGGGTTGAGCATGGGTAAATTACTACTTGGTATTTTGCATTAGCGAACTGTTGAATTTTACAAGAAACCTAAACAGGTCTTTATATTTATTTAACGGTAGAGTTGCACTGATATCAAATACATCATGATAGGCTTTTATGCCACCCATGGTATAAATAAAAAACGCGGGCACCCCCTTTTCGGTAAATAAATAGTGATCGCTGTTGGCAGCTTTACCGCGTTTGGCAACTTTAACAAAATAGTGGCCTTCATCGTTGATCTGTTGCATGGCGGCAAATTCTTTAGGATAAACGGTAGCATTAACCACGGTTATTCCTTCTACGCCGGTACCATTCAGATCGAGGTTGATGAGGAAGCGGATGTTTTTCAACGCAATCAGCGGGTTTTCGGTAAAGTATTTGGACCCCAGCAACCCAGCCTCCTCGCCGGAGAAAGCGATAAATGCCATTGTGTACGGTTGCGGATTGGCGGCGTAATATTTAGCCAGACTCAGCATTTGGGTAAGCCCGCTGGCATTATCATTGGCACCCGGGAAATAAGTATCGGCACCCATGCCGCCCAAATGATCGTAGTGTGCAGTTATCACGATAACAGAATCGGGCTTAAGGGTTCCTTTAACCACCCCGCAAATGTTAGCCGTTTTAAAATCGGGTATAATTTGGTTTTCTATTGCTGCTGTGAGAGAAACAGGGGCTTGCTTTAACGCTTTTTTATCAACCTGTATCACTGTATAATCAAGCGCTTTACCTTCAACAGACCAGGTGAGCTTATCCTCCAGGGAAACAACAACGCGGTTTTGCTGGTCAACGTAGTGGGTGCTATCGGTTTGTTGCAGCTTGCCGGCACCTGTTACACCCCGGCTATCCGGACTAACAATAAACTCTTTACCCGGAATAAGTTTGATGCCATTAATAGTAACATCCATTTTACCCGGAAAAATATTTACTGGATAACTAAACTCCTGTAGGTAGTTTTTACCGGCCATGGGTTTTACGCCATAGCTTTTAAATTGCGCCGATATAAAGGCCGCCGCTTTGTGCACACCATCGTGCGTATAACCACGCCCCCAAAAGTAGGGTGAGGTAAGGGTATCAACCAGTTTACGGGCAAACAGGCTATCTTGCGCAAAAGTGGTACCGGATACAAAAAGGAGCAGCAGGGTAAATTTGAGTTTCATTGTCTAAAATTATATAATTTGTTTAATTTTTGTGGGCGGCTGCTAATTGTATCGATTACGTTAAATTGGCCATTATAAAACATTAAAGCGCTATGCCAATACCGATGGCTGATGAATAAACAACAATGGATGTTAATTTAACCCGGATAAATTATTACAATATACTTGGTATGCTTGTTGCCGCTTGCCTGGCTATAATTATTCCGTTTGAATTGGTCTTGATATCCTATGCTATTCTTGGGCCGCTTCATTACTTTACAGAAATATCCTGGCTAAACGGCAAGCAATACTTTACCCTTAAAAAGTATGATGTTTTTGTTATTGGTGCAGTAGTGCTTGTTTCAATTTTGCTTAAACTGCCTTATTCACATGCCATTTATTATGCCTTTGGTTTGTCATTCATCCTTTTGGTAATCCCCGATACTATAATGCGGATAATAGCATTTGTAACGATTGTTGCCCTGGGTTATTTTTTACTTACCAATAATATACTGCGCACAATTTTTGGTCTGTATTTGCCTACGCTTATTCACGTTTATGTTTTCACCGGCTCGTTTTTACTGTTGGGCGCATTAAAGAACAAGACCTTCTCGGGCTACCTTGCATTTTTTACTTTTTTAATTTGCCCGGTAATGTTGTGTGTGTTGTTCACCAATATGCATAGTACGCCTACTCAATGGGCTATACATAATTACAAACATTTTGCAAATATTAATACCACAACCTTACGCAGCAAGGCAATTGATATTTATAATAATAAAGCCAGCATTATGCTGTCCAGGTTTATTTCGTTTGCATATACCTATCATTATATAAATTGGTTTGCCAAAACAAGGGTGATCAACTGGCACCATATTACCGTTACCCGGTCAGTTATAATTGGCATTTTGTGGATCGCCTCGGTAGGGCTTTACTTTTATAATTATCAGCTGGCAATACGCTGGTTGTATATACTTAGTTTGGCCCATGTAATATTGGAGTTTCCGCTTAATCATCGTAGCTTTATGGGGATAGGGAAGGAGATGAGAGCCAGGTTTGCTACTTAATGTGGTTTTTTTCTGATAAAATAACTGATGTGCAAGATTTAAAAATTTTTCAAGGTAGCTCTTATCTCAATTAAACAAGTGTTTAATTGAGATAAGAGCTACTCTGCATCCCCGCTTATTGCAAATGATATTTCGCTTTTTGCTCCTGAGTATCTTTGTGCGAGACCAACCCTTACATAAAACTATCTGCCTCTCTGTAAGCTTTTATTAAAGCCAGTTCGCCCTCTTTGCCCTGGCCTGCCGTGCCATGTTCCATGCCTAAAACGCCCCGGTAGCCTTTGTTGTAAATGTGTTTAAATATATTTTTATAGTTAACCTCGCCGGTGCCCGGCTCTTTGCGGCCGGGGTTGTCGCCAATTTGGTAATAGCCTATCTCGTCGTAAACTAAATCTAGGGTAGGTATTATGTTGCCCTGGTTACGTTGTACGTGGTACATATCATACAATATTTTACATGAGGGGCTGCCAACGGCCTTACAAATGGCATAAGCCTGGTCGGGCGTACGCAAGAACAGGTCTGGGCTGTCGCTCAGTGGCTCCAGTACCATAATAACGCCGTGTGGTTCCAGTATGGCAGTGCCTTTTTTAATGGCTTCTATAACATGGCCCGTTTGTACACCAATGGGCAGGTTACGCACAAAATCGCCGGGGACAACGGTTACCAGTTTACTGTTAATACGCTTGGCAATTTCTACAGCCTGTTTGCAAGAGGTTATAAATTTTTCAACCTGGTCTGCCTTGCCAGATGCCAGCATGTTGCTATCATTCCCTAAACCTGGCTGAACGAATACGCCCATAGCCATGCCCAGTTTGGCCAGGGTATCGCCAATTTTTTTCTGTTGATCTTCGGTGCGGCCGCTCATGCCATTATCTTCTATGGAGCGGAAACCTCTATCATAAGCAAATTTTATCTGCTCAATAAAATCATCACCGGCATGGTTTTTAAACATGCCGTCGTGAACGCCATAGTTAAGGTTAAAGGGTTTATCAACAGCAGCTATAGCTACGCCGGCCGGATCGGCACAACCCACAAGCGTAGCTGCATTTAAAACACCTGTAGTTAATAATGATGCGCCTGCAAGCATAGAGCCTTGCACAAAGTTTCTGCGTTTCATAGGTTGGGATTGGTTTGAGTGAGCAAGATAGTTTTATTGAAGGCAAAATTCAAAAGTAAAAGGTCAAAAATGTCCCGCTCGTTATGAAAGTGCTTGCTAATTACATTTTTTCATCCAACTAAACACCCTTTCTAAATTAAAAAATAAACCCGCTTCGGTACTGAGTTTGACGTTTTATGTTAAATACTACTTTGGTTTTACAATTTTGAGCCTTGTTTTTAAGCTCATTTAATAAAAAAATAGGCCTGATCACTTGTTTTTTGGGCCTCAAACGTACTTCAATTGTCACTGTATTAACAGTTATGGCGATTATATTCAGCACAGCGTCACGATGAAGCCAATACCTGGCGATACGGCTATTTTGAGCAAAAACAGCCCTACCTTTGCGCCTTCAAAAAATAGGTCAAAGGGTATGGCCAAAATTTTCGCCTCCATTCACCGACGATAATCCGTCGTTCGCCGATGAAAACAGGGTGTACATCTAATTCACAAAATATAGCTGTAACGTTTTAAAAATGCCCGCGTCTTATTGGTGTATTTAAAAATAACATAATACAATTACTTGACAATCAAAATATTAAATATCATGAAATCAAAATTATTTACCATCGCTGCTTCATTAGTTTTAGTAGCTGGTTTATCAACCTCAACCATTGCATCTACAATAAATACTAAAAATGTTGCTACTGTTTTAACCGATGTAAGTAACATCAATAAAATCGAGATCCGCGGTAATGTTCAACTTTATGTTTCTGCCGGTAGTGCAGACCAGGTTAAGGTTTACAATAAATACTACGCATCAAGCGCTTTGGTCCAAAGTTCAAAAGGTGTACTGCGCATTGCATCATACACCAACGAAAAATTGGTGGTTTGGGTAACTGCAAACGACTTGCATGCCATTACCGCTTATGACAACGCCGAAGTAAAGTCATTTGGTAACTTATCGGTTATTGATCTGGAAGTTAATTTGCATAACAACGCCACCGCCAAATTAAACCTTGATGTTTACAACGCTACCGTAAACACAAAAGACAAGGCAAAAATTGAGTTATCAGGTACAGCCGAAGTATATACTTTAAATCACGATACGCAATCGAGCATAAATAACAACAAATTTGTTGCCCAGGCTTATACAGATAAATTGACTAACGGTACTGCTAAACAAAACAACGAGTTGGCAGGCATCTAAATGCCAGACTTTTGCAAAAGTTCATCATATATTCTAAGGAGCCATCACTGTAAAGTGATGGCTTTTTTAGTTTAATGGGTTTTGTTGGTGATTGTGCCCCTTTATATAATGCCGGTGCATTTTAGATTCTTCGGTAATAATCTAAGTTTTCGCTAAAAAATTATCCTCCATTCACCGATGATTTTACCCTGTTGGCCGATGAAAACCGGGTGTATATCTAATTGATCAGAAATGGCTGTAACGTTTTAAAAATGGGGGCGTCTTATTAGTGTATTTAAAAAATAACGCAATTCAATTACTTGACAATCAAAATATTAATATCATGAAAACTACATTATTCACCATCGCCGCTTCATTAGTTTTAGTAGCTGGTTTATCAAACTCAACTTTCGCATCTGCAAAAAATACACAGCCTGTTGCCACTGTTTTAACCGATGTAAGCAACATCAACAAAATCGAGATCCGCGGTAATGTGGAACTTTACTTATCTGCCGGTACTGCCGATCAGGTTAAGGTTTATAATAAATACTACGCATCAAGCGCGTTGGTACAAAGTTCAAAAGGTGTATTACGCATTACATCATATACCAAAGAGAAATTAGTGATTTGGGTAACCGCAAATGATTTACGTGCCATAAGTGCTTATGATAACGCAGAGGTTAAATCATTTGGTAAACTATCTGCAATAGATCTTGATGTTAACCTTTATAATAACGCTACCGCTAAATTGAACCTGGATAATTACAATACAAACGTTAACGTAAACAACAACGCTAAAATTGAGCTTGCAGGTACAACAGAGGTTTATAGCCTTAACCATAACCTGCAATCAAGCGTAAACAACAATAACTTTATTGCTGCTACTTTTACTGATAAAGTTGAAATGGGAGTTGCCACTAAAGGCGAAAATGATTTAGCTGGATTGTAATTCATTATTAATCAATAACTTTTTAAAACAGGTCATTTTATATTCTGAAAAGCTGTCGCTTAAATGTGGTAGCTTTTTTTATTTTTGATGTAACATCCAAACCAAAATCATCGTCATAAAAAAGAAACACTATGAAAAAGTTCAGTTTAAATATTGCAGCCTCAATCGCCATTGCATCAGTAAGTATATTCTCATCATGTCGTTTCCATTGTGTGCGCGGTTCTGGTAATATTACCACCGAAAACCGCCAGGCCAATGAGTTTACCAAATTGGATATTGCCGGCAACTTTAAAGTGCATTTAAAGCAGGATAGCTCGCTAAAAATTACCATTACGGGCGATGATAACCTCCTTAAATATATATCAACATCTGTTGATGGCGATGAGCTGCACATTAAATCAAAAAAGAGCTTTTGCGATGAAAATATAGTGATCAACATAGGTGTGCGTAATCTTAAAGAAATTGGCGCATCCGGCGCGGTAGAGGTTTGGTCTGACGGGAAAATTAACGCTTCAGATTTTAAATTTGATCTTTCTGGCGCTACAAAAATAAATCTCGATTTAAATGCAGCCTCAGTAAAAACAGAAAGCAGCGGTATGAGCGAACTGAACCTTACCGGGCAGGCAGCATCACACAATATAGAATCGAGCGGTGCCACAAAAATTAACGCCTTTAATTTTGTGGTTGGCGATTATGAGATCAATACCTCGGGCGTAAGTAACTGCAAGATCAATGTGTTAAAAACGCTTAATGTACATACCAGCGGCGCTGCCGATATTGAATATAAAGGTTCGCCGGGAACGGTAAATAATGATAAATCGGGAGCCTCAAGCATTAAAAAAGTAGACTGATGTCAACCCGAAAGTAACCTCCTCAACCTAACCTTATCATGAAAAAGTTTTTAAAGTATACAGCATACTTAGTAGCAGCAGTAATTTTAATTGCTGTTGCGGTAGCATCATACATTACGCTTGCACTGCCAAATGTGGGCCAGCCAGAAAATATTAAAGTGGATGCCACGCCGCAACGTATTGAGCGTGGTAAGTACCTGGCCAATAATGTAACCCTTTGCATGGACTGCCACTCTACCCGCGATTGGACAAAGTATGCCGGCCCCATGGTTGCCGGCACAGATGGCAGCGGAGGCGAAAAGTTTACTGCTGCCGATGGTTTCCCCGGTAGTGTAGAAGTGCCTAATTTAACTCCGTATCATTTAAGCAGCTGGACAGACGGTGAATTGTTTAGGGCGATCACTACCGGGGTTAAAAAAGATGGCTCTGCTATATTTCCGCTGATGCCCTGGCCATATTACTCAAAAATGGATAGGGAGGATGTGTATAGCATCATCGCCTATATTCGTTCGCTTAAATCCATAAAAACAGATCAAGCGGCAAGTAAGCTCGATTTTCCGTTGAATATATTGGTGCATACCATGCCCCAAAAAGCATCTTTGGGCAAATTACCTGATGAAAAGGACACGCTTAAATATGGCGGATATCTGGTTGCATCCGCAGCTTGTATGGAGTGCCATAGTCCGGTTGATAAAGGGAAAATTTTACCAGGGATGGAGTTTGCTGGTGGCCGTGAATTTGTTGTACCCGGCCAGGGAACCGTAAGATCTACTAATATTACTACAGATAAAGTTACTGGTATAGGTAACTGGACAAAGGAGCAATTTGTTAAACAATTTAAGCAATATGCCGATAGCACACGTAAGCCCGTAAATGTTGGTCCTGCTCAGTTTCAATCGGTTATGCCCTGGTACAGGTATGGTGCTTTAAAGGTTAGCGACCTGGAAGCTATGTTTGCCTATATACAAACTATTAAGGCCGTAAAAAACAAGGTAACTAAATTTACTCCGATGGAAACTAAAGATTAAATTAAAAATAAATTCATACTTTTGCGCCTCGAAATTTGTATAGTCCGCAATTAATTTTCGGTCTGTAGTTTCAATGGATCAATTAAAATACCCGGTAAAAAGATGAATATTACACAGGAAAAAGTAGATGCCCTGAATGCAGTTGTTAAGATCAATATCGATCCTGCCGATTATCAGCCACGTGTTGATAAAGCGATAAAAGAAAACGCCAAAAAAGCAAAATTACCAGGTTTTCGCCAGGGAATGGTGCCAGCATCACATATAAAAAGAATGTACGGTAAAAGTATTTTGGTTGATGAGATCAATAACTTATTACAGGATACCTTAACCAAATACATAGAAGAGCAGGATCTGCGTGTATTAGGTCAGCCTTTACCAAAAACAGATAACGAGAAGGAATATAACTGGGATTTTGCCGATAACTTTGAGTTTAACTACGAGTTGGGTTTAGCGCCAGAATTTAATATTGAGTTTTCATCAAAAGATAAAGTAGCTCAATATGTTATTAAAGTTGATGATGAAACATTAGCTTCACGTATCAAAAATATCCGTCGTAGCTATGGCAAAATGACAAATCCTGACGTATCGGCAGATGATGACGTTCTTTACAGCGAATTAGTGCAGCTTTCTCCAGATGGTAGTGTTTTTGAGGGTGGAGTAAGTAATACCGCATCTGTACGTTTAGACCAGATCAAGGATGAAGCCATTAAAGTTTCATTGATTGGTGTAAAAAAAGGTGATGTATTGACGTTTGATATTCAAAAAGCTTTTGATAACGATGCGGCTAAAGTTGCAGGCTTGTTAAAGATAGAAGAAGATGAAGCGGCCGATTTAAAATCAAACTTCCAGTTAACGGTTAAAAACGTTAATCGTTTAGAAGAAGGTGATTTAAATCAGGAGTTCTTTGACAAATTATTTGGTGAAGGTGTAGTAACTACCGAGGCAGAATTTACAGCTAAAATTACCGAAGAACTTGAAACAATGATGGTGCAGGATAGCGACCGCAAATTGCAGGACGATATTTACAAAGCAAGCATTGCCAAAGTTGAGTTTAATTTACCTGACGAATTTTTGAAACGCTGGTTAAAAGCTACGAACGAAAAGCTAAGTGCCGAAGAATTGGAAGGTGGTTATGGTGATTTTGCTCAAAACCTTAAATGGACTTTGATCGAAAACAAAATAATTACAGATAACAAGATCGAAATTAAATACGATGAAGTTTTCGCCCTTGCAAAAGTTCGTTTAGACCAGCAGTTCAGAATGTACAGCCCACAACCGATCCCTGATGATCAGTTAGGCCAGTACACTGTACAATACCTGCAAAACAAAGAGAATGCTAACAAAATATTTGAAGAAGTAAAAGCATTAAAGGTGTTTGATTATATTAAAAGTGTGATCACTTTAGATAAGCAAGAGATCCTTTATACTGATTTCAGCAAATTGGTTTCTGAGAAATAGGCTCCTCTAAATCTCCCCTAGTTGGGGAGACTTTAAATAGAATTTATCACCAAAAGCAACTCAAAAGGTTGCTTTTGGTGTATAAGGTAAGTTTAGCCCCCTCTAAATCTCCCCCGGTTGGGGAGACTTTAACAGTAGCGTTGCAAATTTTATCTTAACCAAATATTTAGTTTTAAAGTCCTCCCTTCCGGGGAGGGTTGGGTGGGGCTTTTTTTTACTTTATACAAACTATCTTTCTAAAATTGTATTCAACTAAAAACTATATTTATCGCAGGTAACAATGCCTGCACCAAAAAATAACATACACAAACACCATGAGTAATAATATCGATAAAAACGAATTTAGAAAATACGCTGTTAAACATCACCGTATTAACAGTCTCTTTGTAGATAAATATCTTGGAAATTTTGATACCCGCCGTATGCCGACTGGTATTGCCACAACCGTACCAACCGGTATGACACCTTATATCATTGAAGAACGCCAGCTTAACGTTGCCCAAATGGACGTTTTCTCGCGTTTGATGATGGACCGTATCATTTTCCTTGGCGATGCCATTTATGAAAATATTGCAAATATTATTCAGGCTCAATTGCTTTTCCTTCAATCGGCTGATGCAAAACGCGATATCCAGATCTATATCAATTCGCCAGGTGGTTCGGTTTATGCCGGTTTAGGTATTTACGATACCATGCAGTTTATTTCAAACGATGTAGCAACTATTTGTACCGGTATGGCTGCCTCAATGGGCGCTGTGTTATTAGTTGCCGGTACCGAAGGTAAAAGAGCTGCATTGCCACACGCAAGGGTAATGATACATCAGCCATCGGGCGGCGCGCAAGGCCAGCAATCAGATATTGAGATCACTTACCATGAGATCACTAAACTGAAGAAAGAATTGTACCAGATAATTGCCGATCATAGCGGTGCCTCATTCGAAAAAGTTTGGGATGCTTCAGATCGTGATTACTGGATGATTGCCGAAGAAGCCAAAGAATTTGGTATGGTAGATGAAATTTTAAGAGGTAATAAAGGGAAATAAGTTCTAAGTAGGAAGTCTTAAGTCTGGAGTTTTCATGTTATGAATAAGGACTTCGGACTTAAGACTATCGACTTAAGAGCATTCACCACTTTGAAATCTCGCGCCAAATAAGTACTTTTGATTAAGTAAACCAATCAGATGAATAAAAACAGTAAGGAAATCAGGTGCTCATTCTGCGGAGCCGGTAAACAGGATTCCCTGATGTTGATTGCGGGGCTCGACGCTCATATCTGTGATAAGTGCGTTAACCAGGCTAATGAAATATTAGCCGAGGAGTTAAAGGTGCGTAAGGTAAAGTCGTCGCCACTGGCGCCGGCGCTGCTAAAACCGTACGAGATCAAAACTCACCTCGATCAATATGTTATTGGTCAGGATGATGCAAAAAAAATATTATCAGTAGCCGTATATAACCACTACAAACGTCTTAATCAACGTATTGATAAGGATGAAGTAGAGATTGAGAAATCGAACATTATTATGGTTGGCGAAACTGGTACAGGGAAAACCTTGCTTGCAAAAACGCTGGCTAAGGTATTAAATGTACCGTTTTGTATTTGTGATGCTACCGTATTAACCGAAGCCGGTTATGTAGGGGAGGATGTTGAAAGTATACTTACCCGCCTGCTGCAAAGTGCCGATTACGATGTAACCCTTGCCGAAAAAGGTATTGTTTATATTGATGAGGTTGATAAAATTGCCCGTAAAAGCGATAACGCCAGCATCACCCGCGATGTATCTGGCGAGGGAGTGCAACAGGCATTGTTAAAAATACTGGAAGGTACTATGGTTAACGTACCACCTCAGGGAGGGCGTAAACATCCTGATCAAAAAATGATCACGGTTAATACCAGCAACATCCTGTTTATTTGCGGTGGTGCCTTTGATGGTATCGATCGTAAAATAGCTAACCGCCTGCGTACCCAAACAGTTGGTTATAAATTAAAGCGCGATGATGGTGAAATAGATATGAAAAATCTATACAAGTACATCACTCCGCAGGATTTGAAATCATTTGGTTTGATACCTGAATTGATCGGCCGTTTGCCTATACTCACCTATTTAAACCCGCTTGATAGGGCTGCCCTGCGCAACATACTAACCGAGCCTAAAAATTCGTTACTAAAACAATACAAAAAACTGTTTGAATACGAAGGTGTAAAGCTTGATTTTGAGGATGAAGTGTTGGAGTTTATTGTTGATAAGGCAATGGAGTTTAAGTTAGGAGCAAGGGGACTACGTTCTATTTGCGAGGCGATAATGATTGACGCGATGTTTGAGTTTCCATCTAAAAAAGATGTAAAACGCCTGCATATCACATTAGATTACGCGCATGATAAATTTGAAAAATCGGATCTGAAAAAATTAAAAGTAGCTTAACCATCTGGTAAAACTCAATTAGCTATCTTTATTATAATAAATGCAGACCCTGGTGCAACGCCGGGGTTTGTTGTATAAGTAAATTTTTAACAGGCAGCCCCAACCGGCTGCCATTGCCGGTTAAAATAAAAAATTATATAATATGAACGAAGATCTTAATGTTAAAAAGAACCCTACCGATGCCCCGGTAGTTAAAGAAGTGCATTCACCCATAAAAGCGGGTTTGAAGACAAAAGAGGCAATTGTGGCCAATTGGTTACCACGTTATACCGGCCGCCCGTTGGAGGCTTTTGGAGATTATATTATCCTCACCAACTTTTCTAAATATATCCAGTTATTTAGCCAATGGAATGACGATGCGCCTATTATGGGCCTGGAGAAACCCATGCAAAGCGTTACCGCCAATGGTATTACCATTATAAACTTTGGGATGGGAAGTTCTGTTGCAGCCACGGTAATGGACCTGCTTACAGCTATACACCCCAAGGCGGTTATATTTTTAGGCAAATGCGGCGGGTTAAAGAAGAAGATCAATGTAGGCGAACTTATCCTGCCTATAGCGGCTATCAGAGGCGAAGGTACATCTAACGATTATCTGCCTGCAGAAGTGCCCGCACTGCCTTCATTTGCACTGCAAAAGGCCATATCAACTACCATACGTGATTTTAGTCGCGATTATTGGACGGGTACCTGCTACACCACTAACCGTAGGGTTTGGGAGCACGATAAGGTATTTAAAAAATATTTGAAAGATTTGCGCGCCATGGCCGTAGATATGGAAACAGCTACTATTTTCACCACAGGGTTTGCTAACAAAATCCCTACCGGGGCTTTATTGCTGGTATCAGATCAGCCAATGATTCCCGAAGGTGTAAAAACTGCCGAAAGTGATTCTGTGGTAAGTGAGCAATACGTAGAGACCCATTTAAGGATAGGTATCGAATCATTAAAGCAATTGATCAATAACGGTTTAACGGTGAAGCACCTGAAGTTTTAAGGTGGTTCGTTAGTTCACTTGTTCATTAGTTCATTGGTCTTGTCTGGTTGGAATACCGGATAAGAGGCATTTAGCCAGGCTGCAACTGAAAGCGATTAGTTCGCTATGCCCGCGTTTACCAATGAACCAATGAACCAATGAACCAATGAACCAATGAACCAATGAACCAATGAACTATTCCCCAATAACCACAGATTTCATTGCTTCCCGGCCATAAAATACCGGGAAATACATCATCTCGGCTTTGGCCGGGTTTAAGTGGTAGTTACCATCATAGCGAGGTATAAGGTTTACAGTGAAAGTGTATTTTCCCTCTTTTAGCTTGCGGCAAAATATGCTTACTTTCTCTTTAAAATACTCCCGGTGAACTTCGTTGTTGCTCCATGATTGCTCTTTGGTTTGGTAAGAGCATCCTGCCGGGATTGGGATTTCTATCATCACAAAATCAGCATCCCCTTTGGCGGTAATTTCGGCTTTTAATAACACCGGGATACCACCTTTAAGGTTGGCGATAGCCTTGTTATCCTTCTCAAACCAGGTGTTAACTGTAAAATCCTTACTTACCTTTTCTGGCTTTGCATTCCAGAATTGCTGAGAACCTGTGATATACACCGGCAAGCTGCCTGTTTTACTTATTTTGACATCCTGCGGCGCAAGCGTAGCAGTGTAGGGGAATTTGCTTATAGTTTCTGTTGTTACACCTTTAATGGTTATTACCGGTGCTTTTACCTGTTTATCGGTAGTCAAAAGGTCGGGCAGCATGGTTTCAAGTATCAGAGCAGATTCATAGGTATTGCGCCACCCTCCATGTTCGCGTTGCTCCAGGAAATAGCCACGTATCTTGCGCAACAGTTCAGGGCGTTTATCGTCGGCCTTAATTATGCGATAAGCCATTACGCTTAACTGGATGGAATTATCGAAGAAGCTATAATTATCGTTGCCCCAATAGCAGTTTCCAAATAGCGTGCGGCGTTCTGTGGCGTACAAGCTATCAAGCCTAACGGGCAAGCCTGTTTCCTGCTTCACCAGTATCATCCGGAATTTATCGTAAGTTGATAACCGGATGCCTGTTTTTTGTTTAAGCGTTTTGTTCTCCTTTTCAACCACATCAATGTATTTTTGATAATCAACCTTAGCGTCCAGTTGATGTAAAAGTTCCAGGCAGGTTAGCTTATCTGCGCCTTTATAGCTTTCTAACTGGTAAATTAGGTATTCGGTCAGTTTTTGTTTGTCCAGCTGAATCATGTAGCCTTCCTTTTGTGCATTAAGCAAGGCTTCAACTGCATGCAGGCTTATCCAAAGCTCTTCATCGGTATCTTTCCACCAGCCCCAGGTGCCGTTGGCTTTGCGGTTTTCCTGCAGTTTTTTAATTACCTCCCGGATGTTTTTACCGTATTTAAAATCTTCGCCCAAAAACTTTTTGATCCGTTGTTCTGCCAGCAACCCCTTTAATTTGGATGCCAGTTGCTCGTTACACAGATACTTATATTCCCGTAGTTTACTTGTTTCCTCGATGAGCGTTGGCAAAACGGATGCCTCGGCCCTGAAAGTAACGGGTCCCATCGCCGGGTCGAATTTAAAGGTAACCGAAGTATCGCTATTTAAGGCTTCAAATACGCCTTTGGTTTCTTCAATCCCTTGTTTTATAACTGGTATTTTTCGCCGCTCACCATCAAAATAGCCATTGTCGCGTTTAATGGTGTATTCAAAACTGAGGCTATCGGTAGCACCGGCGGTAATACTTAAGGTATCTATTTTAGAATTGGTAACGGTGATGGTATTCTGTTTTACCGGTTTGCCATTAAAAGTAAAAGTGCGCGTAAGGTTAACAGCATCGGTATTGTAGTTCACTACTTTGCCTATAAGTTTCATTTCGTCGCCCGCAACCGCAAACTGAGGAGCAATAAAATTAGCGCTAATGGGTTTAAAAGATTTTATCTGACCTTCTTTGTATCCGGTTTGCCGCTCGCCGTTGATGGCCATTATAAATGTGCGCCAGTTGGTAATATCATCCGGAAATATAGTGGTAAAGCTTGCCTTGCCTTCCGCATCGGTTGTTAATTTAGGCCACCAGTAAGCATAATCCGAAAAATTTCTACGAAGAATTTCTTCCCCGTCGCCTGGGTTTAATTGTGATGTTTGCGGTTGGTCTGTGTTCTTTTTGGTATTAATGATCACCACACCGTTAGCCGCTCTTGCTCCATACAGGGCCACGGCTGCAGATGATTTTAATATATTGATATCGCCAATATTTGCTGCATTTATACCTGTTAAACTTTCAACAACGTTACCATCAACAATATAGAGCGGGGTTTGGCCTGGCAGTGTTGATATTCCTCTAATTTGGATACCTTTTAAATTGGCCTGATCTCCGTAATCATCAATTACCTGTAAACCGGCAACCATGCCGTTTAAACTGGTTACTACGGATACTGAGCCTGTTAAGCTTTGTTTTCTTTGTATGCCATAGCCAATTACAACCACATCTTGAAGCTGCTTGCTGCTGAGATTGAGTGTAACTTTAATGGCTGTGCCCGGCTTTATGCTAACTTCTTTGCTTTCGAAACCAATGTAATTGAATAATAGCTTACCAAAAGGTGGAACTTTAATAGTAAAGCTGCCATTTATATCAGTTACGGCACCTTTGGTTGTGCCTTTTACCCGAATGCTGACACCAACCAAAGGTGATTTTTCTCCCTTGTCGAATACCCTTCCGGTCATGATGCCTGTAAAATCGTTAGGTTGGGTATATTTTTCGTTAAAGGCTTCTTTTATTTTTAGCGCGTCGTTTTCTATGGAGATGTCTTTATAATTGTATCTGCCAGACCTGTTGTTAATTACATCGCTAATTTTGATACTTACCGAATCGCGCTGGTGAGTGGGGATAATATGAAACTTATAGTAATTAAGGCCGTTTGGCTTTATGTTAATGTTTTCGACAACATCGTATCTATCGCCTTGTAATAAAAATAGCATTCTGTATTTTCCTTTATCAAGGTATCCCAGATCTGTGCTATTGCCGGGGAATATCCGTATAAAATCGGGCTCGTTATATTTATATATGATGATGTTTTTAAGCAATGCGGGTTTTTCATCTTTCAATATCTCCCGTTCAAATTTTAGCCTCCCTGTTTCATCGCTTAAGGTTTTATCATTGTTAAAAAGCTGGGTGGTGTTACTTCGGTTATCGAGATAGTTTTGCCATAGGCTATCGGCAGCATGTTGGGTTAATACATATTGCGTATAATCGCTGATACCTCTTGAAACCGATATTTTAGTATTAAACGGGTACTTTGCAGCTATGCTTTTTTGCTTCAGCAAGCCAGGCTCAAAAAGGTAGCTGTAGTTTGGTTCGGCAACAAATTGTTTTGGTATTTCGCCCTTAACGTAAAGCATGGTGTTATTATCGGCCAACGGCCCTGTAAGTATATGGCTGCCATTGCGCGGTACCGGATTTATATAAAACAAACGATCATTTTGTTTGATGATGGCCTGGTTAATATCAAAATTATCAATTATGGTGATGAGATAATTATTGATCAGGTCGGCCTCATATTTATCTAAGGTATCTGCTACCTTTTTACCCGGATAAGCATCAGCATTTATACTTAATATCAACTTTTTTGATCGTTCAACAAAAACACTATCAAGTTTAATACTTTGGTGAGCAGTTCTGAATCTTAGCGTATGGCGACCGGGTTTAACCGCGAAACTGTAGCGCTGCATTTGCTGGGCCTGGCTAAAGTAAACAGGCTTTTCGTCGATATACAGTATATGCACCGGTTCAATTTCGCCGTCCTTAACAACAAAAGGGGCTATCTGGGTAATGGTATCTATACCTGGTTCTTCAATAGTATAAATTTTGGCGGGGTTGGTAAACTTGTAGTATTCAATACTATCAAGTCCCATTTCTTTACTCCAGCGTTTCCGGTTAAGTTTTAGGCTGTTGCCGGCATCTGTTTTATCGGTTTCATAACTTTTTTTGGTTTTACGATAACTATAATTGTAACCGGTATAAGGTAACGATGGTGCCCGGTAGTTTTCAAACTTTTTGGTAAGTGCCCACGCGGTTAAATCAACGTTATTTACAGGTTTGCCGGCAGCGTTAGTAACTACAATATCGGTTTGTACACGCTGCCCGGGATAAACAGATACCGGTTGTTTTACATTAATGGTAAGCTGATCTTTACGATATAGGAGAGAGACTTGTGCTATTTTAGCTACCCCACCCCAAATATAATTTATCCAAAATGTGACCATTTTTTGTTGGCCATAGGCTTTTTTATAGAATAGTTTATTAGCCTCACCTACATCAATTAATTGGTTACCTGCAAATACTGAGTACCAAAAATGAAGGTTTCGCGGGTTGTTTACCTTTACAAATAAAGAGTCGGCATTTCGTTCACCGTTTATAGATAGATCACCTTCAAAATCTTTTAATTCAAGTTCTGTATCGGTGCTGTCGGTTTCAATGTTATACTTTACTGCGTTTGGATTAATAAGTATTTTTGAAGGGAGGTTAACCTTTAACTTAGATATGGTGTCGTCATCAGCATTTAAGGCACTAATGATTGCTGCCCCTTTTATCTCCTTTCCGTATTCCTGGTAATTTGCATTTAACGTGTCGTTGTTTAGGTTAGTGACGATATTAAACCGATCATCATTGAACTTTATATATTCATTCCGGGTACGTTCTTCATTATTTGAGTTTAAAAATGTTGCCTCAATCCTGTAATTGATGTTGGCTTTGGGGAAAATAGAGTCGGGGATAAGTACTTTAGTCTCGCCAACTGGATCGAGTGTTAAATTATGCTCCCACAAAATATTAGGTACAAAAACATGCTTTTGTTTGTAAAAGCTGATATTGGTTGCTGTTACTGTAAGTTTTACACGTCCATCGGGTATTGGGAGGTCATTTTCATCAGTCGCTTTTAAGTACACAGGGAGGGTACTGCCACGCCATTGTTCCTTTTTATCAACGCGCATATTAAAAATGGTAGATTTTAGCTCATATTCCTCGTACTGGAAGCTGCTGTAAAGCATTATTTCGGGGGCATTGTAAAGGCTGTAGCCTCCATTTTTCTTATCCGTATTTTTCTTCGTATCGGGGTCTATTAAAGCGATGTTGTATGTTTTATCCAGCTCAAGGGTGTCGCCCAGGGCAAAGCTAAATTCAAAGCCGCCATTACGATAACTGTTAACGGCTCCTATGGTTACCCCTTCGTCATCGTAATTGCGAATTAGTTTAACAGTAAGCTTTTTTTGGGTTATGGGCAGTTTTGTTTTGTTGTTCAAAATAAAGGCCTTAAACTTTACGGTATCATTGGGTTTATATTTTGGCTTGTTAAACACTATAAAACCGCTATAAGGTTTAGGTTTTTGCTTATAGTTGTATCTTTTGCTCTCGTCTTTTTTGAATATCTTTTTTATTGTCGACCATAAAGAGCTTAACCAGCTATGGTCTTTGTCGTCATCCCGGTCATAAACCTCTTGTTTCACAATAAAGAAATTGGCAACACCCCCAAAATCTGCCTGTACAATATTTTCTTTTTTATTGCTTTTTGTATGCCATGTGGCGCTTTTGTCATCATATTTTACAGCTTTGCCGTTAAAGCTAACAACAGCATCGGTAATATTATTGCCTTGTTTGTCTACCAGTACAAAACGCTGATCGTAATTGTTATGCAGTATTTTAATAACTGCGGAGTGGTTCTCTAAAAAGGAATATACCAACCTGTTTTTTTCGGCAGATACTTTCAGGTAATTTCCTGTCGGTAATATATTTTCCCAATAGGATGAGGTTTTGAAGGAATCAACAGGGTGGTGGAGTATATTTTCGTTAAGTTTATCGTCGGGGTGCTTATAAAAGTTAAGTATATTGGCAGTTGTTAATTTATAAATATAGGTGTATTGGCTTTGTTCTTTACTAAGTGTAAGTGGTTTTTGTGCAAAAACAGCACTTAAGCCAATAACTAAAAGTAACCCCGCCAATAATGTTTTTTTGTATAATAATATCATGCTTAAGGTAGATTTTTGGGTTGCGGCCCCATGTTTAAATATAGTAGTTGTGCCTGTACTTTTATAAGATGCACATCTATTTACTTTTCCATAAAGAAATATCAGTTTATAAAAACTATTTTTGAGCCATAATCCCGCTTAGTACACCGGATTAGTAGATTTTTAATTTATGTGGTATAATAACATATTAGAAACCATTGGTCACACACCCCTGGTTAAGTTAAATAAGGTAACGAAGGATATTCCGGCAACGGTTTTGGCCAAAATTGAAACCACCAATCCAGGTAACTCGATAAAGGATCGTATGGCCCTTAAAATGATTGAAGATGCCGAAAAAAGCGGTAAGCTTAAACCCGGCGGTACCATTATTGAAGGTACATCGGGTAATACAGGCATGGGCCTGGCCATTGCGGCGGTAATAAAAGGTTACAAATGTATTTTTACCAGTACCGATAAGCAATCAAAAGAAAAATTTGACGCTTTACGTGCCTTTGGTGCCGAGGTTATTGTTTGCCCTACCAATGTTGAGCCCGAAGATCCTCGTTCTTATTACTCCGTATCATCGCGCCTGGAGCGCGAAGTCCCCAATTCATGGAAGCCTAACCAGTACGATAATTTAAGTAATTCGCAGGCGCATTATGAGCAAACCGGTCCCGAAATATGGGAACAAACCGAAGGCAAGGTTACACACCTGGTAGCAGGAGTGGGCACAGGCGGTACCATATCTGGTACGGCACGTTATTTAAAAGAAATGAACCCCAATATCAAAGTATTGGGTATTGATACTTACGGCTCGGTATTTAAAAAATACAAAGAGACCGGCGACTTTGATAAGAACGAGATCTATCCATACATCACCGAAGGTATCGGCGAAGATTTTTTACCTCAAAATGTTGATTTTAGCCTGATAGATCACTTTGAAAAGGTAACGGATAAAGACGCTGCTTTGATGACCCGTGAGGTTGCCCGCAAGGAAGGCATTTTTGCCGGTAACTCCACAGGGTCTGCCGTGGCCGGTGTGGTACAAATGAAAGACATGTTTAAAGAAGGTGATGTGGTTGTGATCATCTTCCCCGACCATGGTACCCGCTACCTGGGCAAAATGTACAATGACGACTGGCTTCGCGACCGTGGTTTCCTGAAAGATGGAAAGCTTACTGCCCGCGATATCATCAGCAAAAAAGATGTGCAGGAAATTGTCACCATCGACTGCGAAAAATCGGTACTGGAAGCTATCAACACCATTAAATCGCTTAATATTTCGCAAATTCCTGTTACTCAAAAAGGAATGGTAATAGGTAAGATCACCGAAAGTGATATCCTAAACTCATTGTTAGAGAACCCGTCTATTAAATCGCAGGCAGTTAAAAATATTACAACAGCACCGTTTCCGTTTGTTGATCTGAATACTTCTATCGACAGGATCTCGGGAATGATCAATAAAGAAAATATAGCCGTATTAGTTGAGGATGAAACCGGGAAGATCGAGATCATTACGCAGTACGATATTATAAATGCTATTTCGGCTTAGACCTCGGAATAAAGATTTTTGGATAAAAGACAGAAGGTGTTGTGCTTGGGCATGGCACCTTTTTAGCTTTACGCGGTCCTTTTTTTAAGCCACCCCTCCAGCGGGGCTTCCTACTCTTGCCTCTTCCTGATCAGCTCTTTTCTATACCTCTCTTTTAACGGGAATTTGATATCGGTAAGTAGATAGATGCCGGTGCCCTTTTCGCGGGCAAGGTAGTATTCAACTTCGCCTATCTTTTTGTACGAACCTATCATATTGCCGGCAACAAATTCGCGGATATTTTCGCCGCCGTTATCGTCTACGTATATCATGTATTTGCAGCCAAGTGTATCTGGTGCCCATAGCGTAAAACTGCTGTTGAGGGATACTACATCCGGGTAGTTAAACTGTTTGCTGTAGTGATGTAGTGCACCGGCTTCGCCGTAATTATCGGCGTATACCATGGTTTGTTTTTGTTGTTCGGGGGTAAGGCTGTTGTATGCAGTACCAACTTTTTGAGCCATCTCGTCCCAGCCAAACATGTCGGCATAGTCTTGGGTGGTAGGGTGTAGTTTATGATCTTCCCATGTTATAATAAACTTTGCAGCAGGGATGTTTTTACCTGCAAACCTAAAAAAGCCCAACGTTTGTTCTAACGGCAAAATGGGCAATACCATGGGCAGTAAAAGCATGTTTGGCAGGGTAAAAGAAGTGATAGTTAAAGTACGTAAAACTAAGCCACTTGTTTTTAACCATCGCTCGAACCCAAAGCCGCCAGCCGCGAAAAGCATCGGGTAGGCCCCAAACAGGTAGTAGTTTTTGCCGTCCATCTCTAATAAGAAGATGAATATCAGCACATAGGCAATTGCCAGAAACTGGAAGTTGCGTAGCCTGAAAGAGAAGATCAAAAATACGAACCCCGTGAGCCAAACAAATAAAGCAATGCCATGAACAGTAAGTTGTTGCTTAATAAAATCGCCTGGAGTTATGTAGTCCAGCTGTTCTTTACGCAGGGCTTTCATGTGGGTAATAACCGGAAAATGATGCGTGGCCTGCCAAATAAAGTTTGGTAAAAAAATAAGCATAGCCAGGGCCATAGCGCCCAATATATGCCAGTTAAACAGTAATTTACGTTGCTTGCTGATAAGTACGCCAACAATAAGCGCAATGGTGAAAAATAGCATGGTATACTTGGTAAGCATACCAAGACCTACGGCCATGCCCAGCCAGTATAAATACCTTACATCGGTGGTATTAAGGTATTTGATAAACAGCCAAACAGTTAAAACCCACCAAAACTGATCGAATACCACGGGTTGAAAAAGGTAGTCGCTGGCTGCAAAGGCAGGTGAAAAGATTAACGCTAAACAGGCAAGTGTAATGGCAAACCTGCGCCCGCCAAACTCCACCACAATACGGCCTGTGAACCAGATAATTAAGCCAGCAAAAATGGTAGGAAAAATGCGCGCCGCAAATACCGAATTACCAAATAGCGTAATAGATAGTTTTGCCAACAGTGCAATAAACGGGGGCACTTCCTTATAGCCCCAGGCCATATGATCGGCCAGTACCAGGTGCAAAAACTCATCCCGGTGAAAGCCAAAATGCCCTATAGCGAAGAGGTTTAAAACCACTTTTATAAATACAAAAATCAGTATGAAATAAACGTATGTCGACTTCCGGTTTTTGTAAGGCATGTTTTGGGAGCTTAAAGCTGAAAGCAAAAAGCGTAAGGCTCAATGCTGAGGGGTAAAGATAATTCTTTAGAGGTAAAAAGCAAAAAGAGGTAAAAAGTTAAAGGCGAAGGGTTAAAGGTAAAAGGTACATGCATTTGAAGCATAGAAACCTTTCGCCTTTAACCTTTCAGCTTTTCTACCTTATATACGGGTTATATCAGCTCCTAAGGCTTTTAAACGGGTATCAATATGCTGATAGCCACGTTCAATTTGCTCAATATTGTAAATGGTTGATTGGCCCTGTGCCGATAGCGCTGCTATCAGCAGGGAAACTCCGGCACGGATATCCGGCGATGTCATGCTGATGCCGCGCAGTTGTACCTGTTTATCTAAGCCGATAACGGTAGCACGGTGTGGGTCGCAAAGGATGATCTGGGCACCCATATCCAAAAGTTTATCCACGAAGAATAAACGACTCTCAAACATTTTTTGATGGATAAGTACCGAGCCTTTGGCCTGGATAGCTACTACCAATACGATGCTTAACAGATCGGGAGTGAAGCCCGGCCATGGAGCATCGGCAATGGTCATGATAGAGCCATCGATAAAGGTTTCTATCTCGTAATGATCCTGTGCGGGGATATAGATATCATCGCCGCGAAGTTCCAGCTTGATACCCAGGCGTTTAAATACATCGGGGATCATGCCCAACTCCTTGTATTTTACATCTTTAATAGTGATTTCAGAACCCGTCATGGCAGCTAAGCCAATGAACGAGCCAATTTCGATCATATCTGGCAGTAAGCGGTGCTCTGTACCGCCAAGTTTGGTTACGCCTTCAATGGTTAACAGGTTGGAGCCAATGCCGGTAATGTTGGCCCCCATGCGGTTAAGCATTTTGCAAAGCTGTTGCAGGTATGGCTCGCAGGCGGCATTGTAAATGGTGGTTGTACCTTTGGCCAGTACTGCCGTCATCACAATGTTTGCTGTACCGGTTACAGATGCCTCATCCAAAAGGATATAAGTGCCTTGTAGGTTAGATGCATCTACATTGAAGAAACCGTCTTCGGGGTTATAATCAAAGCGGGCACCCAGCTTCTCGAAGCCTAAAAAGTGCGTATCCAGCCTCCTGCGGCCTATTTTGTCGCCACCTGGCTTTGGGATGGATGCCTTGCCGAAACGGGCCAGTAACGGACCTACTATCATAATAGAACCCCGTAAGCCGCCACCTTTGGTTTTAAAGGCTTCCGACTGGAAAAAATCCTGATCGATATTTTTGGCTATAAAGGTGTAGGTAGATTCTTCTATCTTTTCGGTGATAACGCCCATATCGCCCAGTAGCTCAATGAGTTTGTTAACATCCTTAATATCTGGTATATTGCTGATGGTAACTTTTTCTTCGGTAAGCAGTACCGCAGATATTACCTGTAAAGCTTCGTTTTTGGCCCCTTGGGGGGTTATTTCGCCTTTTAGCGGTTTCCCGCCGTTTATCACAAATGCGTTAGTCATAGGTGTTATAATTGATAAATCAATGAGTCAGTTGTTGTAAACATTCAACTAAGTTAAATGTGTTTTAATTCCCGGCAAAGATTATAATTTTTCCTGATTGTTTGGTGGTTCATTGGTTCATTAGTTCAGTCGTTCATTGGTGCTGGTTGGCGGCTGAGGCGTTTTGGGGCTTAAACTTTTTAAAGTACGGTTTTTGGCTAAAAAAGGATGATTTATAGGTGAAAAACAGCTGAAAAAAACATGATTGTTTGAGAAAAACAGGTGAAAAAGCCGGAAAAAAACTGCAACTTTTTTTGCTTTAAAAAGTATCGTTAAAAAACAAAAACAACCCGGTTCTTCGTCCAGAAAAACCGGGTTATTATCATCTAAAATCTGTTTTAATTTGGGGCCACCCAATTAACCCATCATGCCCATCAGATAAGACCAATGAACCATTGAACTAATGAACCAGTAAACTAATATTTTTTTGCACCGCCATTGCTACGGCTGCGGTTGTTTTGATTATTGTTGCTGCGCGGGCCGTTGTTATTTTGGTTATTATTGGTACGGCCACCGCCGCCGCCACCACGGTTGTTATTGTTTTGATTGTTATTGGTACGACCGCGATTGTTGTTGTTATTATTGTTGTTTTGAGATTGATTGTTGGGGCGAAACTCAACACGGTTAAGGTTGATGTTTTCTTCCAGCTTAAGGGTACCGCCAGACAAGGCGTACAGATCGGCCAGGATGGTTTCATCGCTTACCGAATCTTTGTTCCATTGTACGTAGGCCATTTTCATAAAGTTGGCTACCGCCTGCACCATGTGGCGCTTGCGCTCGGGCTCTTCAATGGCTTTCGCCTTCTCAATCATTATTTCTATGGTTTTGCCATAGTGCTTGTATTTGATGCGCTGGTGCGGGTATTTTAACGGCTGTGGCTTCATGTGGATAGCCTCGGGCGTTGGTTTGGGGTAGGGTGCATCTACATCAATCTGGTAATCAGATATAATGTGCAGGTGATCCCAAAGTTTGTGTTTAAAATCGGCCACATCGCGCAGGTGCGGGTTTAAAAAACCCATCAGGTCTATCACCACCTGGGCGTAACGGTTACGTTCTTCTTTAGTGGGCAGCGCAATAATGTACTTAACCATGTTTTGTACGTTGCGGCCATATTCTGTCAGGATTAGTTTATTCCTGGTTGAATTATAATCAAAATTTGCAGGCGTGTTTTCTTGTGCCATGTAATTGTATTGTATTAAGAAAGTTTTAAGTTAGCCATGCGTCTGTTCTCTGCAAAAACGAGAGCCCAGGAGGCTAAAATTGAATTGTACTTGTATTGAAGTAATGCAAATATAGAATAATAGTGTTACTGTGCAAATTTATTGCCAAAAAAAGCCTCACCTAAATCCTCTCCAAAGGAGAGGATTTTAAAAAGAAAAGTTTTAGATTAGGATGGCTTTCAACTAAGAAAGTAAGAACCCTCTCCTTTGGAGAGGGCAGGGTGAGGCTTCTCTCCAAAGGAGAGGACTTTAAAAAGAAAAGTTTTAGATTAAGATGGCTTTCAACTAAGAAAATAAGAACCCTCTCCTTTGGAGAGGGCAGGGTGAGGCTCCTCTCCAAAGGGGAGGGCTTTAAAAGAATGGTTTATTACGAAGAATCGTATATTGCGTTTAATTCACGTGCAAATCAAAGTGCTCTCCTTTGGAGAGGATTTAGGTGAGGCTGAGGCTTTTTATGCAAAACAAACTAACCATTACCCATATAGATATTTATCGTTTTAGCATCCCTATGGAGCCGTTCACTATTGCAACGGGGACTATGGATCATGCGCAAAACGTGTTTATAAGGGTACATACCGATGCCGGGTTTTATGGCGTGGGCGAGTGCTCGGCTTTCCCGATGATAGTGGGCGAAACCCAGGATACCTGCCTGGTAATGGCGCGCGAATTTGCCAAACTGTGGATAGGCCGGGATGCGCTTGATATTGCCGCGCGCTTGCAGCAACTGCATAGTTTTACGGCCGGCAACACCACCATAAAAAGTGCGTTTGATATGGCTTTGTATGATATTGCCGCCAAAAATGCCGCGTTGCCTTTATACCGTTTCCTGGGTGGCCAAAGGCGGGTTGTTGAATCGGATATTACCATTGGGATAGATAGCCCGCCAACTATGGCTATCAAAGCTTTATATTTTAAAGCGTCGGGCGCCAATATACTGAAGGTGAAACTGGGCAAAAATGCTGCCGATGATGTAGAGCGTATTAAACAGATCCGCGAAGCGGTAGGACCTGCAATGGCCATCCGCGTTGATGCCAACCAGGGATGGAGTTTTGATGACGCTGTTTATGCATTGCAGGCAATTGGGCAATATGATATTGAGTTTTGTGAACAACCCATGCGTACCTGGTACGATGACAGGTTGCCCGCTCTGATGCAATTATCGCCCGTGAAAATTATGGCCGATGAAAGTGTGTACAACCATCATGATGCCCGTAAACAGATCAACAGCGGCAGCTGCCATTATATCAATATCAAAATGTCTAAATCGGGCGGCTTATTGGAGGCTAAGCAAATTCACGATGAGGCGGCATCCAAAGGCATAGCCTGTATGATGGGTGGTATGTTGGAGAGTCGTATAGCGCTGAGTGCCAAACTGCACTTTGTATACGCCAGCCCCAATATTAAATTTTACGATATGGATACCTGTATGCTGGGGCATCTTGTCGACCCCTGCGTTGGCGGTGTTAAATATAACGGCTACAAACTTACTATTGATGATGCCATTGGCATTGGTGCCGATGCTGACGAGGAATTTTTGAAGGGATGCGAGTGGGTGAGGGTGTAGAAAGTCGCTCGCAGAGGACTCACCCGGTCAATGCTTCGCTGGACCGCCCTCTCTCCGGTAAACAGCAAAGAAGGCTAAGAAAAACAAATAGAATTTTCCCGCCCCTCTATGCGACGCAGTCGGAGAGAGGGGCAGACGGGCGCAGCCTCGTCAGGGTGAGTCGTAGCCGCTATGCAAACCGGATAAGGCAGCGTACCTACGGCACGCAAACCGCTATTATTTATTTTACTACAAAGCTTTTGCTCCAATGGAGCATTTAAAAAACAACTAACCCTATGCTAATCCGCCAAGCCACCATCCACGATCTCCCAACCCTGCTGCAATTTGAGCAAGGAGTGATCAACGCCGAACGACCTTTCGACCGAACCTTAATACCCGGCGCTATCAAATATTACGACCTTGAAATGTTTATCACCTCGCCCGACGTTGAACTACTGGTAGCCGAAATTGACGGCGAGCTGGTAGGCAGCGGCTATGCCCGTATTAAACAACGCGAAAAGGTTTATTTTGATTTTGAGCGGTTTGCCTACCTGGGGTTTATGTACGTATTGCCACAGTATCGCGGTAATGGTGTAAACCAGGCTATTATTGAGGAGTTAAAAAAATGGTCGCTTAAACAGGGCCTTACCGAACTGAGGTTACAGGTTTATGCTGATAACGAAAGCGCTGTGCGGGCTTATGAAAAAGTGGGGTTTAATAAGCATATGATAGAAATGCGCATGGGGCTGGATTGATTTTTCTGTCGAGGCACATAATTGCGTCTACAGTTTGCAGGGTTATCGATGGGATTATTGACGTTGATTCTTTGTTTTAAAAATCCTGTAGTCGGGAGACTACAGGCATAGTGGTTCGAAGTATTTGACTTCGAACAGCGGCGGTGAAAACAAAATGATTTTCTGAGTAATCCCCCCCCCCAATAAATTAACAAATTGAAGAAGATTACACTAAAAGACAAACTCCTCATAACAGGTATCGTTTCGATCCCCATCATCGCTATAGTGTTGGCAATAACCACATACTCTTTGATATTTCGCAGTTCTGGCAGTACAACGTTATCCATAGTTGTATTAGTCTTTATTATCGTATTTGCGTTGGTTTTTGAAGTTTTAAAGAAAAAGAAGGATAGAAAAGAAAAAGCGAATTTTTGGGAAATTGGAGAAATGACTTTCCCAGCCTATAGGGAAGAGTTTTGTGATTTTTATAAGTCATACCTTGGTGGCCCCAAAATGTTTGTAACGCGGCATGCCAGGTTACTAAAAGATGCTGATAGCTTCGCCCCGAAAAAGTTAAAACCCATAGACATATTTTATTTATTTGCCGATTCGAAAAAACTGGTTAAAGTGGTGGATTGGCGGGGGGAAGAAAATAAAGGAGAAATAGAAGAATTTATAGATCAGTTGCTGACCAGGGAAAATACCTGGACAAATGTTTCTAAATTAAGGGTATGCCTTAACGCTGAAAATAGGAGCGGCAATTTTATAGTAGATTTGTTTAAAGCGGTTGATATAGACTTAAAGGTAATTGGCAGGAGATTGGTGTTTTTTGAACTTGGAGGGGATGCCTATGTATATACAGTGATTGACTCAAAAACAGCTTCACAAGTTATAAAACAATCAGGAGGTGCCCTTTATGGCGTAGAAAAATTGCACTAATGGGCTTTTAAAAAACAATTTTACGCTCTTTCCTCCTGGTAAACGACGACGCAGTTTTAAAAGTTCGCGGCTGTTAGAAGGCGAAGATTTTGAACAGCGGGTGTGAGTGGATTGATTTTTTCTGTAGAGACGCATAATTGCGTCTGCCGTTTGCAGGCCGATCGATGGGATCTGGGTGCGAACAGCGGGGAAGGTATTTTTCAATAATTTGTAACCAAAATGAGATCAACTCTATATGGAATTAACCTTTGAAATTATGCACGTATTTCATCTTCATAACCGAGGTCAATTTATTTTAGCTCGTTTATTAGATGACGGGTTAGATTTTGAGTTAAAAGATAGTGCAGAATTAGGTGGCATACCTATTTACAACTATATAGATATGCCAAGACTTCTTGACGACAATAATGAACAGCGTTTAGATGTATTCATATTCAGGCCCTTAAAACCGATGCAAGAAGGTAGTTTTGCTCAAGGTCAACGCGTGGAATTAATATTACCCAACAAATAACTGTCTCAAAAAGCCCCTCTTAGCACAAGTGTTGTGTGGTAGCTTGCGGGTTTGCTCAATGTGATTCTATTGCCTGGAAAGTAGTAAGGCACAAGTTAATCATTACTTCAAGATCTGCGCTAAAAATGGGCCGTGTTAGCAGTTATCACTTTCGTTCAGGTACAAGACCTGCGTTAAATGTGTAAATGGATAGCCCGGCAAATGTGGGACCCTATTGGCGGGTGAGCTATACTGACTTCGAACAGAGGGTGTGAGCGGATTGGTTTTTTTGTGTAGAAGCGCATAATTGCGTCTGCCGTTTGCAGGTCAATCGATGAGATCTGACTTCGAACAGCGTTTTTTTTGATACATTAATAATTTAATGAGAAATAATGAAACAAAAGATCATCTATATATTACCAGGGCTATTTGCGATTGCATTTATTGCTTTAGTATTAATAGGAAATGTTGGACCAAGTGAAGCTTGTAAAGATAGAATGGATTTTGTTGGCTCTACTTATAAAGCAATAGTTATAAAAAAATATTTAGATAAAGAGAATCACAATTATAAAACGATTCTATATTCAAATAATAAACTTTCAATTATGAGATTAATGGATGATACTAGTGGATATTCCGTCCCCGCGGGGTCTCTCGGAGAGGACCCAGCGGTTGCACATAGCAAGTCGTAAATCCCAAGGCCGCGTTTATGCGAGATGATCGTGCGCCCTCCGGTTCCTCTTTGAGAGACCCGGAGGGGACGGCAAAAAACTTATCTATAAACAGGGCATTCGATTCGATAACAAACCCAGCCTCTACTCGCTCCTCAAACTTTTCACCGGGTTGGCCAGCGCTGCTTTGATGGATTGGAAGCTGATGGTAACAAACGCTATGATGATGGCTATACCTGCGGCCAGTACAAAAACCGTCCAGTGGATGGGTATGCGGTAGGCAAAGGCATTCAGCCAGTTGGTCATGGCGTACCAGGCTAAAGGCGTAGCAACAACAATGGCGATGAGTACCAGTTTGATGAAATCTTTAGCTAAAAGGCCAATTACGCCTGTAACCGATGCGCCCAATACTTTACGCACACCAATTTCGCGGGTGCGTACCTGGGCGGTGTAGGCTGCAAGGCCCAACAGGCCCAGGCATGAGATGAGTATGGCCATCCCTGCAAAATAGTTAAACAGGGTGCTTTCGCGCTGTTCGCCCTGGTAAAGGTTGTTGAACAGTTCGTCCAAAAAGTTATAAGAAAAAGGGAACTCTCCATTGTATTGTTTAAACTGGTTACCCGCCGCGGCTATGGCTGCGGCCGCTTTATTAGTGCTGGTTTTTATATACAAGGTTTGGTAAACGGCCGGGCGATAAAAGAAAATAACAGGTGCAATTTTTTCGCGCAGGCTGGCAAAATGGAAGTCTTTAACTACGCCAATGATGGTGCCGTTGGTTCCTTGTGAACGGAAATGCTTGCCGATGGGGTTTTGCATCCCGATTTCCCTTACGGCGGCTTCGTTAAGTATAAAATGGGTGGAATCGGCTATGGCGCCGGTAAAGCTGCTGCCCTGCTGCATTTTTAGCTTAAAGAACGAGATGAAATCTTTATCGATACCCATGGGGTGCAGGATAAAGGTTCCGTCCCCGCGGGGTCTCTCGGAGAGGACCCAGCGGTTGCACATAGCAAGTCGTAAATCCCAAGGCCGCGTTTATGCGAGATGATCGTGCGCCCTCCGGGTCCTCTTTGAGAGACCCGGAGGGGACGGCAAAAAACTTATCTATAAACAGGGCATTCGATTCGATCACAAACCCAGCCTCTACTCGCTCCTCAAACTTTTCACCGGGTTGGCCAGCGCTGCTTTGATGGATTGGAAGCTGATGGTAACAAACGCTATGATGATGGCTATACCTGCGGCCAGTACAAAAACCGTCCAGTGGATGGGTATGCGGTAGGCAAAGGCATTCAGCCAGTTGGTCATGGCGTACCAGGCTAAGGGCGTAGCAACAACAATAGCGATGAGTACCAGTTTGATGAAATCTTTAGCTAAAAGGCCAATTACGCCTGTAACCGATGCGCCCAATACTTTACGCACACCAATTTCGCGGGTGCGTACCTGGGCGGTGTAGGCTGCAAGGCCCAACAGGCCCAGGCATGAGATGAGTATGGCCATCCCTGCAAAATAGTTAAACAGGGTGCTTTCGCGCTGTTCGCCCTGGTAAAGGTTGTTGAACATTTCGTCCAAAAAGTTATAAGAAAAAGGGAACTCGCCATTGTATTGTTTAAACTGGTTACCCGCCGCGGCTATGGCTGCTGCCGCTTTATTAGTGCTGGTTTTTATATACAAGGTTTGGTAAACGGCCGGGCGATAAAAGAAAATAACAGGTGCAATTTTTTCGCGCAGGCTGGCAAAATGGAAGTCTTTGACTACGCCAATGATGGTGCCGTTGGTTCCTTGTGAACGGAAACGCTTACCGATGGGATTTTTCATCCCGATTTCCCTTATGGCAGCTTCGTTAAGTATAAAATGGGTGGAATCGGCTATGGCGCCGGTAAAGCTGCTGCCCTGCTGCATTTTTAGCTTAAAAAACGAGATGAAATCCTTATCGATACCCATGGGGTGCAGGATAAAGGTTTGACCGGGCGCTTTGCCATCCCAGGAGTTGTCACCCGATATATTGCCATTGCTGATGATGTTACCGGTTGCCCTGGTTACGCCCTCTACGCCGGGTTGCTTTAAAAGCTCGGCCCGCACGGCATCGTAATGGCTTGCCGCATCGCGCATCCAAACCCCAAAAACATGGCTTTTATCGTACCCTAAATTTTTTGATTGGATATATTTCAATTGCTGGGTAATAACCAAAGTGCTCACAATAAGCACTACCGAAAAAGTAAACTGTATAACCACCAGTATTTTACGGAAAAGGGCATCGCCAATGCTGCCGCTGATTTTACCCTTCAGTGCTTTCAAGGGCTCGAAGGATGATAACAGCATGGCCGGGTAAATGCTGGATAAAGCAAGTGTTGCTATTACCGTGATGGCTATAATAAGCCAGATGTGAGGATCGAGCAGGTTAAGCACCAGCTGCTTGCCGGCCAGTTGGTTAAATACCGGCATCAGCAGGTAAATGGCAAATAGTGCAAATAGTGTGGCGATAAGGAACAGCAAAGCCGTTTCGATCAGGAATTGCATAAACAGCTGCATTTTGGCCGCCCCTATAATTTTACGCATGCTGATCTCTTTGGCGCGCAAAAGAGAGCGGGCGGTGGAAAGGTTAACGTAATTGATGCAGGCTATCAATAAAATAACCAGGGCTATGATGATAAAAATGCGCACTGTTTGGATGCCGCGATCGGTGCCATCGGCATTGTACAGGTGCACTTTATTGATGGGCAGCAGCAGGTAGTCGGCATCGGTATCTTCGGCGCGGTGCTTGATGTGGATTTTAAACAAATCGGCAGAGAGCTTTTTTAACGATGTGCCCGGCTTTAACTTAAAATAGGTTTGGTACATGTAGTTGCCAAAATCAGTGTTCACATCCGTCTTGCTGTGTGCCAATATATATTGACTGTGGTAACTCATGGGCATAATCATATCAAAGTTGATGCTGGAGTTAAGCGGGAAATCGTTGATAACGCCGCTCACCGTAAAGTTTTCTTTACCATCGGCTACAATCACTTTACCGATGGCATCATCGGTGCCAAAATATTTTTGCGCTGTTTTTTTGGTGATAACAACAGAGTTATCATTTGCAAAAGGCTTTGCGGTATTGCCCTCAACCAGCGGAAAATCAAAGATGTTGAACAGGGAAGGATCGGCAAAGGCTACGTTTTGTTCGCCAAAAACTTTTTCCTTGTATTTATATAGCGAGAAAAACCAGTTGCCGGTTATGCGCACCTGGTCCTGCACATCCGTAAGCTCCTGTTTAGCCAGCGGACCTATGGGGGCTACGGTACTTTCCCAGATCTGTTTACTGGCTCCTGTGCCGCCAAAAAGCTCTACGCGGTAAATGTTACCGGCGTTTTTATGGAAGCCATCAAAACTTAACTCGTCCTGTACCCAAAGCAAAATCAATATACCAATGGCCAGCCCGGCGGTAAGCCCGGCAATATTGATGAATGAATAGAATTTGTTGCGAAATAAATTTCGCCAGGCGGTTTTGATATAATTCCTTAACATGTTTCAAATAAGTTTATTGCTGCAACTTAGGAGAAAATTATGCCATTTATGTAACTTATTAATAAGCAATGGTTTAGTTTGTGGTTGATTACGCAGATGTTCATAAACGGACAGTTACCGTTCGTTTATGTTACCCCCCCCCAAAAAAAAAATTAAAAAAAGTATTTACGAAAAAGGCCCGCCGTTTTTTCGGCAGACCGTCCATAATTCGTGGTTGTTCTATAAAAGAGGCTTCCTCTTTGGTTTAAATATAACTTTGGAGTTGGTACTTTGTGGCTGTTTACCGGTTTTTGGGGGATGAGTTTCTTTGGTTACCTCACCTTTAATTTTTTCTTTGTTTTCCATAGCAGTAGTGTTTTTTATTAATAGGATAAGTTTCTTAGAGGTTAATTTGTTTTAAGTGTGGCCTTAAAAAGTGTCATTTAAATATCAGGAAAAATAAGAGTGAATTTTCGTTCATTTTGTTCATTGATGGGTTTGTGAAAGCGGCTGTTTTTCGGGTTTTTAGCTAAAGAAGTAGCTCATAGGCGAATTTGAAATGCTATAAAACAAAATGGCCGGCGAAATCATTCGCCGGCCATTTTGTTTTATCCCAAAGTCCTTTATCCAAAAGCCCTTTATCCAAAAGTCCCAAAATCAGGGATTCAGTTTATAGCTTTCTTTAATAACTGCTTCATTTACGGCTTTTACCCTGTCGGTTTCCATTTTTTCAACGGCGCGGTCGTAGGTTAATACGCCATTAACTTCGTGTTCTACATCTGTGGTTTGGGTGTAAATGGCAACGCTGAGGCCTTTATACTTCATGAGTTGCTCCACTTCATCCAGTAAAAATACATATCGGTCGGTCAACCGCGCTTTGGTTGGTTCATAATCATAGGCGTTGTTTGCTACAGGCCACATATGGTTGCGCACAAACAAGCCAACACCACCAAACTCGCCTAACGAGGCCGCGCGATGCTCTTCTGGTACCGAAGCGCCGTACGGACCAACATAAATATGGGTATCCACATAATCGCCGTTACCGGGATCGCCGTAGGCTTTTTGATAATCGGGATTATTGTTAAAGCCCGAGTTGCCGTTAACCAGCCTGGAAGCATCGTATTGCTTAACCCAGTTGGTTATGTTTTTAACATCAAACGCGCCCCAGTTTTCATTAAATGGTACCCAGGTAATAACAGATGGCGAGTTGTAATGATCATCCATAATTGCCTTCAGCTCCTTCCTGAACTCTTTACGGGTTTTAAGGGTATCTTCGTTCTGGTACCAGATGGCCGGCATATCCTGCCAAACAAACAAGCCCAGTTTATCGGCCCAGTAATAAAAACGCTGCGGCTCGGTTTTCATGTGTTTGCGGATAAGGTTGTAGCCAGCGTTTTTAGTGAATTGGATGTCAAATTTAAGCGCCTCTTCTGTAGGGGCGGTTAAAACGCCATCGGGCCAGTAGCCCTGGTCCAGCAGGCCAAGCTGGAGGATAAACTTGCCATTAATGAGCGGCCGGGTAACGCCGTTAACCTTGCCTAATTTTATATCGCGCATCCCGAAATAGCTTTTCACTTCGTCGGCAACGCTGCCATCGGTATTTTTTAAGCTGATCTTCAGATCGTACAGAAAAGGATCATCGGGCGACCAAAGCTTTGGATCTTTAATGGGCAGATAAAAATAAGCACCATTAGCAGATTCGGCTTGCGAAACCATCTTGCTGCCATCAAGCGCTATGGCGGTTATTTTTCCTGCGCCCTGGGTATTTACCTGCACTTTTAGCCGGCTATTAACCAAATCGGGCAGTAAACGGATGTTTTCGATATAGCTTTTGTTTACCGGTTCCAACCACACGGTTTGCCAAATGCCCGAGCAAAAAGTATAATCGCCCCGCGGACCACTTTTGCCCGACGGTACCCGGCCGTCGTTTAAATCATAGGCGGCAACTACCAGCGTGTTTTTGCCCGCTGTTAAAAACGGCGTAATATTAAAGCTAAAGGAATCATAGCTGCCGGCGTGTGTACCCGCTTTATGCCCGTTTACAAATAAGGTAGTATGATGGGCAACAGCATCGAAATGAATGATCACCTGCTTGTTTTTCCAACTGGTGGGTACCTCAAAACTGCGGCGGTACCACATGTTAATTTCCTGTTTACGCTGGATGCCGGATAGTGCCGATTCGGGACAGTAGGGTACCCGGATCTTGCTTACCTGGCCGGTAAAGGATAGTGGTTTTTGAGGGTCGAGGGCGTTCTCCACATTTTTACCGCCCTGGTAGTCCCACTGGCCATTTAGGCACAGCCAGTCGGTGCGCTGCAATTGCGGGCGCGGATATTCGGGAAAAGGAACGGAGGCGTCCATCGCTGCCTTCGTCCATCGGGTAGGTAATACAGCCACCTGGGCAAATAAAACAGAACAACAATTAATGGCAAAAAACAGCGATAGCATTAGCTGCTTAATTGGTTTTTTAGTCATGGTTTATAGGTTTACGTTGATGCAAGCCAAACATAAAATAATTTATCTGATTAGCTATCCTGCTCTGTTTTGTCGTTTTGCAGATCATAAAGCAAAAACGGCCGGCGAAATCATCCGCCGGCCGTTAAGTCCTTTATCTATTGTCCAAAAAACGTGCTCCTAAAAACCGCTTAGTTCTGCAAAGTATTTGTGAAACAAAGGGATAGTTTCTATTCCTTTATAATAGTTATAGATATCATATTTCTCGTTTGGCGAGTGCAGGGCATCGCTATCGAGACCAAAGCCCATCAATACGGTTTTGAGGCCAAGTTCGGCTTCAAACAAAGCTACGATAGGGATGCTACCGCCGCCGCGGGTTGGGATAGGGTCTTTACCGAATGATTCGGCAATGGCTTTTTGTGCCGCTTTGTAGGCTATACTATCCGTAGGGGTTACCGCAGGTTCGCCGCCATGGTGCGGGGTTATTTTTACCTTTACATTGGCTGGTGCTATAGCCAGGAAATGTTTGGTAAACAGCTGGGTAATTTGCTCAAATGTTTGGTTGGGCACCAGGCGCATAGATATTTTGGCATGGGCCTTTGATGGCAATACGGTTTTAGCGCCTTCGCCAATGTAACCACCCCAAATGCCATTTACCTCCAGGGTAGGGCGGGTGCCGGTGCGTTCGAAGGTTGAGTAGCCTTTTTCGCCCCAAAGTTCTACAACATCAAGGTCTTTTTTGTATTCGGCCTCATCATAGGGGGCGTTGTTAAGGGCGGTACGTTCTTCGGGCGTGAGATCGATCACGGCATCGTAAAAACCAGGGATGGTGATGTGATTGTTTTCATCGTGCATGGCGGCAATCATTTTACTAAGTATAGTAATAGGATTGGCTACCGCACCACCGTAAACGCCGGAGTGAAGATCGCGGTTTGGGCCGGTAACTTCTACCTCTACATACGATAAGCCACGCAAACCGGTCTCTAACGACGGATGCTCCATGCTAATCATCGAGGTATCGGAGATCAACACTACATCGGCCTTTAGTTTTTCTTTATTGGCTTTTACAAATATGCCCAGGTTTGATGAACCCACCTCTTCCTCGCCCTCTATCATAAATTTGATATTGCAGGGCAGGGTATCGGTTTGCATCATCAGCTCAAATGCTTTTACGTGCATATAAAACTGACCTTTATCGTCGCAGGCACCGCGGGCGTAAATTTTGCCGTCGCGTACGGTTGGTTCAAAAGGAGGGGTATGCCATAGTTCCAACGGATCTGCCGGCTGCACATCGTAATGGCCATAAACTAACACCGTTGGTTTGCTGGCATCAATTATTTTTTCGCCATAAACAATAGGGTAACCTGCCGTTTGGCAGATCTCTACATTATCGGCACCGGCATCGCGCATTTTTTGTGCTACGTAGTCGGCAGTATTTAAAACGTCGGCTTTGTATTTAGGGTCGGCACTAACCGAAGGGAAACGCAAAAGGGCAAATAATTCGTCGAGTAAACGTTGCCTGTGCTCATCAACATATTGTTTTATGTGCTGCATGGTATTTAATTTGGGGCAAATATATTGATGTTTATTGATTTGGGCGAACAGAGTATGGTTGATTTGAACGCTGGAGAAGACTCACCCCGCCGGCGCTACGCGCGGCGACCCTCTCTCCGGCTGCGCCGCATAGAGGGTGCGGGAAGTTTTTTCTCTTTTTTTGCTCCTCTATGCAACGAAGTTGGAGAGAGGGGAAGACGGGCGAAGCCTTGTCGGGGTGAGTCGTCGCCGATATGCATATGCGCCATTCACCTTAGCCTTCACAGATTTTGCAACTCAGGACGACGTATTAGCGCAAAGTTACAATCGGCTCTGTATACCGGCTAAGACTCACCCCGCCGGCGCTACCCGCGGCCACCCTCTCTCCGGCTGCGCCGCATAGAGGGTGCGGGAAGTTTTTTGTTGTATTTGAATGTTTTATACTAAATGGCTTAAGCTATTATTGGAGATGTTTACTTATTTTATCTAATACGGAGCTTGTATTATTTAATATTTCATCATTTTTAAATCTCAAAATAGTAAGCCCTAATGATGATAGTACGTCGTCCCGGTTTCTATCATAATCTTTTTTGAATTGATGGACCGGCCCATCTGCTTCTATTACTAGCCGGGCTTCGATGCAATAGAAATCGGGGATATAGTAAATATTACCCCTGATATTTGATTGAACACAAATTGGGAACTGCCTTAGAAATTTTTTATCAAATTGATTTCTGTTTCTAAGGTGTTGCCATAATAGCTTTTCGGCAGGTGTCTCTCTTTTTCGTAAGTCTCTGCATAAGTCGATGATGGACGGCATATTTAAAAGGAAGGGATTGTTGATTATAAATTTATGTGTTTTAGTACCATCGAAAATATAAAGAAAAATTATCTTCACCCTCTATGCGACGAAGTCGGAGAGAGGGTCGACCGGCGTAGCCTGGTCGGGGTGAGTCTTCTACTAGCGATTAACCCCACACCTCAAAGTTATCGAATGTACTTCACACCCGAGTCTCTCAAACTGGTCCCCAAAAAGCATACTATATATAAGGTATAAAACCAGGGCGGTTTACCAAACAGAAATTCCCTGAAGTATCCAGGGAAGGCAGAATTATTTTTAAGAAACAGGAGCGAACCGATGCTTTTTAAAAGGTTGAAGAACACATCAACCAGTCATCGGTTAAATATGGGAATTAATCGGCAGTAGCCAGATCTGCTTTTGGAGTGTGCCCGGTTTTGGCTGCGAAAGAAGCTGTTTCGGTTTTTGCTTTTTCGGTAATGGCCGGTGTTGCTTTTGTATTTAATGAATAGGCAGTAATGCCTGATGTTAATACGATGGCTATAGCGATAATGATCTTTTTCATGTTGTTGCGTTGTTAAAGGCTGTTAAAGAAACAATTGCTTAAACGATTTGATTAGGCAGCAAAATCAGCATTGCCTAAATCTCTTTTAGGACCGCCAGTGAAATCAGCGTTACCCAAATCTCTTTTTGGGCCACCAGTGAAAGCAAAGTCAGCGTTACCTAAATCTCTTTTCGGACCACCGGTGAAATCAGCATTACCTAAGTCTCTTTTAGGGCCACCAGTGAAAGCAAAGTCAGCATTGCCTAAATCTCTTTTCGGACCGCCAGTGAAATCAGCGTTACCCAAATCTCTTTTAGGGCCACCAGTGAAAGCAAAATCAGCATTACCTAAATCTCTTTTCGGACCGCCAGTGAAATCAGCGTTACCCAAATCTCTTTTAGGGCCACCAGTGAAAGCAAAGTCAGCGTTACCTAAATCTCTTTTTGGACCGCCGGTGAAATCAGCGTTACCCAAGTCTCTTTTTGGGCCACCAGTGAAAGCAAAATCAGCATTGCCTAAATCTCTTTTAGGACCGCCGGTGAAATCAGCATTACCTAAGTCTCTTTTAGGGCCACCAGTGAAAGCAAAGTCAGCATTGCCTAAATCTCTTTTCGGACCGCCAGTGAAATCAGCGTTACCCAAATCTCTTTTTGGGCCACCAGTGAAAGCAAAGTCAGCATTACCTAAATCTCTTTTTGGACCACCAGTGAAATCAGCGTTACCTAAGTCTCTTTTTGGGCCGCCAGTGAAAGCAAAGTCAGCGTTACCTAAATCTCTTTTTGGACCGCCAGTGAAAGCAAAGTCAGCGTTACCCAAATCTCTTTTTGGGCCACCAGTGAAAGCAAAGTCAGCATTACCTAAATCTCTTTTTGGACCACCAGTGAAATCAGCGTTACCTAAGTCTCTTTTTGGGCCGCCAGTGAAAGCAAAGTCAGCGTTACCTAAATCTCTTTTTGGACCGCCAGTGAAAGCAAAGTCAGCATTGCCTAAATCTCTTTTCGGACCGCCGGTGAAATCAGCATTACCTAAGTCTCTTTTTGGGCCACCAGTGAAAGCAAAATCAGCATTGCCTAAATCTCTTTTCGGACCGCCGGTGAAATCAGCATTACCTAAGTCTCTTTTAGGGCCACCAGTGAAAGCAAAGTCAGCATTGCCTAAATCTCTTTTCGGACCGCCAGTGAAATCAGCATTACCCAAATCTCTTTTCGGGCCACCAGTGAAAGCAAAGTCAGCATTACCTAAATCTCTTTTCGGACCGCCAGTGAAATCAGCGTTGCCTAAATCTCTTTTAGGGCCGCCGGTGAAAGCTGTAGCTTGGGTAGTTGATGCTTTTGCTTTTGGGGTAGTGGTATCAGCATTTGCAAATGAAGTGATGAATGTGCTTAATGCTAATGCTGCTAATATTGATGATTTTTTCATGTTTGTAATTATATAGGGTGTTGGGGGATGTAGTATTTTGTTTATAAATGTTTGTTGTGATAATTAGTCGGCCTGGCCTAAATCTTTTCTAAAATCTGAGACAGATGGTGCAAGAGCAACGGCCTCGGGTTTAGCGATTTTTTTGGTTGTGGTTTGCAACGATAAAATACCAGAAGCTGTTGTTAAGCTTACAATGGTTATGATGATGAGATTTTTCATGTCGTTTTTAATTTTTTAAATGTTTTTATAAATCATGTTTAAAGATCAATCAGCGTTACCGAGGTCTCTCCGTGCGTTATTGGCATAAGAGCGCAGTGATGCTGTGCTGGGCGCGGCCTCTTGTTTTTTGCAAGATGATATTACGCCCGTAAATAAAACTGCCAGGGTGAGGGTGATTAACTTTTTCATGATCGTTATATTTTTTGTACTGTGTAACCTAATTTCTGTTGTTTGTTATGGGTAGCTATTCGCGGTCTCAATCGGCGTTGGCCAGGTCTTTTTTAAACCCGTTATCTACTCTTACAAATCTTGCAGCCTGTGGTTGCTCTACTTTTTTTGGCGACAACAAAACGGCTGATGATAAAACTCCTGTGCCCGATACAAGCACTGCTAAGAGGATGATCTTTTTCATATTTATAAATATTTTATATTAGTATTCTATTATTTTAAGTATTAATTAAGCATGTAGGCCCAAAAATATGTTAAGGCTTTTTTAATAGCCTGTAAAAATTAATATTGTTATGTTCTACACCCTTTTTTGTTTAATAACAGCAAGCAATACACTTAATATTTTATGCTTTTCGTTATTATTTTTGCATGGTTTAAAAAAATAAATTGTTAAATTTAAGCACGATACATTGTCGTTAAAATTAAAGCATGGTTATACTTTAATAGAAAGTATTAAGCAACAGGTAGCGTATTAGTATACATATAACGCCTTTTAATATTTTTCACTACTTAAAAAGTAGCCTGAACGGTTTTTTCTATGTCAAAAAATATTAAAAAGCACGCAATAATATACAAATTAATCAACTGTATATCAGTTAATTAACAAAGCAAATATAGATATGTTTTTTAATTTTCGACTAAAAAATATAAAATAATTTTCAACAATCTTTTTCTTCATGTTTTTGAATATATTTAAGTATAATTTATAACTTTCCCATTCAATATATCGTAACAGTGCTTTAATGAAAAGAACCATCATATTTCTTTTGTTTTTTTTTACTGCTTTTAGCTTGTATGCAAGCGATATGGATGGCGTAACTAAATTGGATACCAATGAAGTTATAAGTGTAAACAAGCATGCTATGGATAATAGGTTAACCGATCCGGAACAATCTGTTATGGATGCTACCAAGGCCCTGGCAATGGCACGTAAAATAAACTACAATAACGGTATTGCCGAAGCTTACCGTGTTTTGGGTTTAGCCAATTACTATCTCGATCAGCCCGAAAAATCTTTTGAAAACTATTTAAGCGCGGTTGCTTTTTTTGTTAAAGCCGGTAACCTGGCCGGTGAGGCCAAAGTATACAATAATGTGGGTAACCTTTACCGCGATCACGACACTAACCGCTCGCTCGACTATTTTTTTAAATCGCTGGCTATTGCCAATAAAATAAATAATATCCCCTTAATTGCGTCACTTAACCTTAACCTTGGTAACGTTTATACCCGTAAAAATAGTTACAGCCAGGCACTTAAGTATTACGAGAAAAGTAGAGTTATTTTTAGCGAGTTAAAAGATTCTGTTAACCTGGTGCAGTGCAGTCAGAATATTGGCGTGGTTTATTTTCAGCTGCGCCAGTTTGATAAATCACTAAGCCTGTTGCTGGATGCCAACGCCGCTGCCAAACGCATGGATCTGAATGAGTCTATTGCCAGTATCGATCTTACGCTGGCATCGTTGTATATGATACAGAAGAAATTTGATGATGCCGAGCGGATTGTAAAAGAGGGCGTAACCTACACGCAACTTGTTAAAGATCCTAAACTGGAATATGATTATAAACACACTACTTACGAGCTGGAGTATAACCGCAAGGATTATGCTAAAGCAATGTTTTACCTGCGCGAGATATACAAGGTAGATAGCGCCAATTTTAAAACCAATACATCGGTGCAAATGAGACTGATTGAGGCTACCCGGAAACAGGAGGAGCAGCAAAAGGAAAGTGAGCGCGCAGCCGAGCGACAGGCGTACGACAGGACAAAATTTTGGGCCGTAACCATAGTTGCAGGCCTTTTGCTTGTGGTGATAGGCCTGCTGGTAGGCAATGTAAAACGCAAAGCCAAAACTAATTCTCAACTTACGCTCCTTAATGGTGAGGTATCCCGTCAGAAGGACAACCTGGATCGTATTAACCATCACCTTGAAGAGATCATAGACGAACGCACCAAAGATCTGCAGATCAAAAACCGGAAACTATCCGAACATTCCTCATACCTCTCGCACCAGATCAGGGGACCTATAGCTACACTGCGCGGGTTGATCAATCTCGAAAAAGAAGGTCTTGTAGATCAGGAGGAATGTATTACCATGATGGATAAATGCGTATCTGAGATTGATGAAAAGATTATCGACATGAGCGATATGCTGCACAACCCGTCGAGAACAACAACGTAAAAGTGGAGTAAGGATTTTTGGATTAAGGAGCAAAGATTTTTGGAGTAAAGAGCAAAGACTATTTTTTTGATAACTCGAGCTGTTGCCAGGTGGATAACCAGGGTAAAAAAATGGCAGGCTAAATGGTACCATACCTACAAAAGAAACTTTACTATAAAATCTCAACTATTTTCTTTTTACTCCAAGAATCTTTGCTCCAAGTATCCTTATTCCTTGCTCCAAAAATCCTTGCTCCCCAATATCTATCTAAAAGCGATTGGCAATGTACTATGTATTTGCGCTTCGATAAGGCCGAGGTAGATGCAATACCAGGATATCATTTGCAGTATAAGCAGCTGGCGGTGTTTTTTGTAGCCCTGGGTTTCAAAAGCAATTGTGTGGGCGCCTGCAGTTACAAAAAAACGGACCTCGCCTTTACGGGGCTTAAATCGTGATTTGAGCATGTCAAAAGCTTTTACTTTAAGCTTGCTGTGAGGATCGTGGATGGTTCCGTCTTTTAGTGCTTCGTTTTTAGAAATAGATATCAGGTAATTAGACATATTGCGCTGCTTTTTCGGGGGCGAAATAGTAGACACAATTTTTACTCCAAAACGCAAAAAAAAGGCAGTAAAACCCTTTTATGTTTATACTGCCTTTAAAATTTTACAAAAGTTTCTCCATATTAAATATAGTTAATCTATATTTAATATGGAGAAACAGTATGGTAGCGTAAGGGTGTAGCAATTAGTGTATTATAACCTTATATATGTAAGGTTTACAACACACTTATCGGTAACGATTAAACCGCTACAGCTGTTTTGTTACGTAATTCTTCATATAATAAAATCACCTTACGTTGCAGGTTGGCTATTTCGGCTTCGCGATCAACCAATTTTTTTTGGGCAACGCTTAGGTTTGATGGCGTCATATCAATCTCTTCGGCATCAAGCGCAAGCAGGTTTACTACATTAAGCTCAAATATATTTGCAATTTGCTCCAGGCGCGATAAATTAATATCGGTTACACCTGTTTCAATTTTTGAAAAGGCTGGGATAGAAATGCCTAAACGGTTTGCCACATCTTCCTGGCTCCAGCCATGCTGATGACGTAGGGTACGAATGTTTTTACCGACAAATTTATTTGTCTTCTTTTTAGTGATCTCGCTCATTTGTGGTGCCTATAATAAGTTAATTAATAAAACATATCCAAACGTTATGCCATTATTAATTTAGCTTTAATTGGGTGTCAATTAAAGCTGTTTACTATGGGAGTATTGTGGTATTGGGGAAACAATTCCACAAAAAACGGGATTAACTCTTAGTTTATATTGTTGATAATATACAGTTTAGCAAATTTAAGCAGTAGTTGTTTTTGGCCAATCTCTTTAAAAAATATGGTGGCTTTAACATCGGGTTTGTTGCCTTCTAAAGTAAGCACTTTACCAAAACCAAAGCGTTCGTGCTCAACTTCCATACCCACCTGCAGGTTTGTGGTATCAGATGGTTTAAAGTTGGCCGATACCACGTGGGCTTTGGCCAGCATAGCGGTTGTTTTTACCGGTGCCGATGTAGCCGGCTTTGGTTTAGAGAAACTATCCTGCTGTTTAGGGCCGCTGGTCCATGCTTTCTTTTCATCGTTAAAAAACGGATTGTTGCTGGTGCTGGTTTTGGCGGTATAATCAAGTTCCAGGTATTTGGCATCAATTTCATCCAAAAAGCGGCTTGGTTCGCAGCTAATGAGTGTGCCAAACTTAAAGCGCGATGTGGCGTAGCTAATGGTTAGTTTGCTTTCGGCGCGGGTACAGGCTACGTAAAACAGGCGGCGCTCTTCTTCCAGGTCGCTGCGCGAGTTGAGCGACATTTGCGAAGGGAAAAGGTTTTCTTCAAGGCCTACCACGTGCACCTGCGGAAACTCCAAACCTTTTGATGAGTGGATGGTCATCAGCGATACCGTGTCGGCATCTTTGTTTTTATCCTTATCGTCGTTGGTAAGCAGCGCGATGTCCTGCATAAAAATGTCCAGGCCTTTTTCTTCAATATCCTCACGTTCGCTAAACTCTTTAATACCGTTTAGCAGCTCCTGGATGTTTTCGTAACGGTTAAGCCCTTCTACCGATTTATCTTCATAAAGGTCTTTAAGAAGGCCCGAATGCTGTGCTATATACAAGGCCGACTCATACGCCGATTTGCTTTTTGCCAACACCTGGAAGCTCTGTATCATCACCGCGAAATTGCTCAATGTAGATGGTGCCTTACCATCAAAATACTGGGCAGGGTCAACAATTACCTCCCATGGGGTAACTTTATGAGCATCGGCACTAACAATTATCTTATCAACACTGGTATCGCCAATGCCCCTTTTAGGGTAGTTGATAACACGTTTAAGCGCTTCCTCATCATTAGGGTTAAACGTAAGGCGGAAATAGGCTATCAGATCTTTGATCTCTTTACGCTGATAAAACGACAAGCCCCCGTATATTTTATAGGGGATACCCAGTTTACGCAAGGCCTCCTCCATACTGCGCGATTGCGCGTTGGTGCGGTAAAGTATGGCAAAAGCAAGCCAGTTTAAACCTTTGGTGCTGCGTTCCTGCATAATGGCCTCGGCCACCATTTTACCTTCCTCGTTATCGCTGAAGGCTCGCATTACTTTTATTTTATCGCCGGTTTCTTTTTCACTGAAAACGTTCTTTTTAAGCTGATCTTTATTATTGCTGATGATGCTGTTAGCCACATTCACAATATTTTGTGTAGAGCGGTAATTTTGCTCCAGCTTAAATATTTTCAGATCGGGATAATCCTTCTCAAAATTGAAAATGTTTTGGATGTTGGCACCGCGGAAGGCGTAAATACTCTGCGCATCGTCGCCCACAACACAAAGGTTTTCGTTAACAGCCGCCAGGCGCTTCACAATAAGATATTGCGAGTGGTTGGTATCCTGGTACTCATCCACCATCAGGTATTTAAACTTGTGCTGGTATTTGTTAAGTACATCGGGATGCAGTTTAAGCAGCTCGTTGGTTTTGTACAGCAAATCGTCGAAATCCATAGCGCCCGCACGGAAACAGCGGGTGGCATACAGCTCATATATTTTACCTAGCTGCCCGCGGCCCGTAGCCACGTCATCGGCCTGTATCTGCTCGTTTTTGGCGTATTCTCTAAACGAGATCAAATTATTTTTTGATGCCGAAATGCGGTTGAGTACAAAATTTACGGCATATAGCTTATCATCAAGGTTTAGCTCTTTAATAATGGCGCGTAGTACACTTTTACTATCGTCGGTATCGTAAATGGTGAAGTTGCTGGGGTAGCCAATTTTTTCGGCCTCCACACGTAACAATTTGGCAAAAACGGAGTGGAAGGTTCCCATCCATATATTTTTAGCTTCGCCGCCAACCACTTGGTTTATACGCTCGCGCATTTCGCGGGCGGCCTTGTTGGTAAACGTTAAAACCAATATGTTAAATGAGTCTACGCCTTTGCGTATCAGGTGGGCCACCCGGTAGGTGATCACCCTTGTTTTGCCCGATCCGGCACCGGCGATGATCATCACCGGTCCTTCAGTTTGTTCTACTGCTGCCCTTTGTTCGGGGTTTAAACCCTGTAAATAATCCAAAATCTTTTCCTCTTTTTCTTGAAACAGCGAAATTAAGGTTTTGTGCCGAAAGGGAAAATTAAGATTGAATTTGGATACGATAAAAATACTAACAATAGGGGAAGGAGGTTGAAAAGTAATTAACAGGCGCAATCATCCAACAACACGATTTAAGGAAACACGACCAGGCCCTCTTTTTGAGTGATAATGGAGTACATACGCGTTACGTGGCATTTTTAATCTCCAAGTAGTTTTTCTTTTAATTCGTTGTTATTAAAATGCTGGTATTTTAAATTGTTTATTATCCCGTTTTTAACCAATACATAATGAGGAATACCGGTGATATTAAACTGAGCGGTCAGTTTGTTCCATTCGTCGCCGGTTACGCGGTAGTGTTCTCCTTTTATGCCGGGTATCATACCGTTATAGGTGCCAATAGGTGATGTTTGGTTGGTGATGTAAACAAAAATCACATCTTTATTATTCTTTAGTTCGTTTTTTAAATGAGCTATCTCTTGAATAGCCTGGATACATGGGCCACACCAGGTTGCCCAAAAATCAACGTAAATGGTTTTGCCTTTATACTTACTGATGATGGACGAAAAAATGTTATCGGCCTGTGTTGCAGGTGTGGTATTCAACCTATAATCTTTTTCACGGTTGTTTAGGATTATTTTGTTTTTAATCGAATTGTTATACTGCATTAACAAGTTGAAAACGTATGGGTTGGTAAACTTTGATCTTAACGCTGCAAGCCGTTTATCAGATAGCGGCACAAAATCGCGCTCAACAACACTGGCTGTATCCTGGGCGTCCATTATCTGCAAATCAAAAGTTATATTGGTACCAATCATCTTTTTTAAAACCTTGGTGCGGATATTTTGCTGTTCGCCACCCAATTGCACTATTGATCCTGCTTTTGTATCTGCTATCAGTTTATCAGTAAATTGTATATCTGCTGCTGATGTATCTTGCTTCCTTTGTTGAGCGAGTTTATCCAGTACATATTGTTTTTCGGCATTGGTTATAATTTCATGATGCTTTAAATTGTTTGTAAAGGGAATATACTCCGATGAAATAACCGCCACAGGGTCATTAAGCCTGATGTTTTTTAAAAAAGAAAGGTAGGCGGAGTCTAACTTCACCTCGGGTAACTCGCTGCGCCTGTTTTGCGGTGCAATATTCTTTGATTTTCTGTAGGCGCTCCATTTATAGGAGTTATAATTTAACATAAAATAAGCCACGGCATATTGAATATTTAACGATGTTAATTGGAATGCTTTCTCACTCATACCGTTTTTTAGCTTATATTCATTTAAAGCAGCTAATTCCTCATCGCGCATGTTTATAGCGTATGCTTTATATTGTTCTGGTGTAAAGTTCAAAATATCGGTAAATACCTTATCCCAATCTATGTTTAATAGTATGGATTTTGTTGCATATAAATCGCTGTTCAGGCTTGCGTTATCACCCATAAAAATGGAGGTTGCTGGTGATCCCGAAATATCAAATTTTTGGAAAACACGCTTACCGGCTTCAAAATAAACTCCCGAATAGGAGAATGGGAAAGAAATATAGGATTGCCGGGCGTTATTTATCGGGAACCTGACTTTAAAACTCCCGTCGGCTGCTATATTGATCAGGTAATTATCCTGCCCCTCGGTAATCAGGTTATTAACAAACACATTCCCACTGTTAAAACCCAAATAGGGCGAATATCCCTTAATAAACCCCGAATATTCTACGCTATCGCCTTTATATACCTGTGCCAGGTTAAAGCCACTGCTATCTGCTGCCAGGTGGTTTTTGTTTTGAGGGGTACTGCATAATAACCGCTTGTTGTTTTTGTTATTCCCCAGGTATAAGGTACCTGTATTGCCCTGCTTTATTGTTAGTGAGGTTAATTTAGCACCGCTTTTTAAGCCGATGACGGTAGTTTTACCTTGTTGCTTAACAGAAGTATAGGTCCATAGTTTATTTTGATAAATGGCCTGGTTACCATATAACCCCAGTATCCATTGTTTACTGCCATCTGTTGTAAACCAATCGCCGGTAATGGATGTTGGTAAGGTAAATCGAGGCAGTTCCAGGTCGTATATTTTAAAACATTGCTGGCAGTCAGATTCTATCAGGTCTATCTTTTGGGTTTTGGCATCTATGGGAGCAAAGTTAATGGCAAAGGTTGCGTTGCCTCCCTTTAGTAAGGTGTTTTTATCAAAAGGGATGCCAATGGCCGACCGTACTTTAAGTTTTTGACTTCCGTTTATCAGGTACAAATTTGAGGGCATTTTAAACCAGGTATCAGATGGGTAACTGGTTTCAAAACTTATTTGTGTAGCTGTATCGCTTAATGTTACTTTACTAACGGCGAAACCTTCTACATTAAAAGCCGTAAAGGCGGGTTTGTTAATTATTTTTTGAGCTATTGCGTTAAAAAAAAATAAGGTAAGGCAAATAATAAATGCAGGTTTTTTCATAATTGGTATTATCTATCAAATATAATAATAAGGATATGATAAACACGGTGTTAGTTAATAGGGATGGGGTTTTATTGTGTAACTATCAATTGTAAAAATAATTAGCTGGCTTAATATCTGATCGTCACCCGCATGCCGCAACTCGATCCCAGCAACACGCTACTGATATCCACACCATACCAAATTTTCCACAATGCCCTAAAAGCGCAGCCAATGCATTAACTTTACCCGATTAACAAAAGGACTAACCGCTTGGCTAAAGATACTACCAAAGAAACCCCCTTAATGCAGCAATATAACGCCATAAAGGTGAAGTACCCCGGTGCTTTGCTGTTATTTCGCGTGGGTGATTTTTACGAAACTTTTGGCGAGGATGCCATTAAAGCCGCAGGCATACTGGGTATAGTGCTTACCCGCCGTGGTAATGGCGTAGGTACCCATATAGAACTGGCTGGTTTTCCTCACCACTCATTAGATACTTATTTACCCAAACTGGTACGTGCCGGGCAGCGTGTGGCCATCTGCGATCAGCTGGAAGATCCGAAAACTACCAAAACCATTGTTAAGCGTGGTGTTACCGAACTGGTTACCCCCGGTGTGGCTACCAATGATAACATTCTTAACCAAAAAAGTAATAACTACCTGGCATCGCTGCATTTCGAAAAAAACAGCATCGGTATTGCCCTTATAGATATTTCTACCGGCGAGTTTTGGACGGCTCAGGGCAACAGCGACTATATTGATAAGCTGCTGCAAAGCTTTTCGCCAAGCGAGGTGATATACCCCAAAAGCCGCACCCGCGATTTTAAAGAGAACTACGGCGACCGCTTTTATACCTATACCCTCGACGAATGGCCGTACAGCGGCGATTACGCTACCGAGACGCTGCTGAAGCATTTCGGCGTAAAATCATTAAAAGGGTTTGGGATAGATAAGCTTAACCTTGGCATTATTGCCGCCGGTGTAGCTATCCATTACTTAAACGAAACCGAGCACCGTAACCTGCAGCACATCAGTGCTATTGGCAGGATAGAGGAAGACAGGTATTTGTGGCTGGATAGGTTTAGCGTTCGTAACCTGGAACTGGTTGGCTCTTCTAACGATAACGCCCTTACGTTGGTTGATGTGCTCGACCATACCTGCTCGCCAATGGGGGCCCGCTTACTGCGCCGCTGGATTGTAATGCCGTTAAAGGAGATAAAACCTATTAACGACCGCCTTGGTGTGGTAGAGTACATGATTGAGCACGAAGAGTTGCGCGAAACCCTGCAAAACTCCATCCGACAGATTGGCGATTTGGAAAGATTGATCAGTAAAATTGGTTTGCAAAAGGCCAATCCGCGCGAGGTTTGTCAGCTTAAAAAGGCATTGATAGCTATTGGTTCCATCAAAAAAATAGCCGAAACATCTAAAAGTTTACCATTACGCGCCATTGGTGAGCAGCTTAATCCCTGCGTAACCATTTGCGAAAAAATAGAGCGCGAGTTAAACCCCGAGCCTCCGGTGATGATCGTCAAAGGTTCGGTGATGAACGAGGGGATCAATGAAGAATTGGACAGGCTGCGAAAGATCGCTTTCGGCGGTAAAGGCTACCTGTTAGAAATTCAGAAACGCGAGGCTGAGGCTACCGGAATACCATCGCTTAAAGTATCGTTTAACAACGTGTTTGGCTATTACCTGGAAGTTACCCATAGCCACCGGGATAAAGTACCCACCGAGTGGATACGTAAGCAAACGCTGGTAAATGCCGAACGCTACATTACTCCTGAACTTAAGGAGTACGAAGAACAGATATTAGGTGCCGAAGAAAAAATACTGGTTATTGAAACGCGACTTTATAACGATTTACTGTACTCGCTTGCCGAATATATTAAACCGATACAGTTAAATGCCCAGCTGATTGCCCGGTTGGATGTGTTGATTAATTTTGCTCACATATCTATCAAAAATTATTACGCCAAGCCCCAGATGAACGAGAGTAGGGTGCTGGATATTAAAGGCGGCCGTCACCCGGTGATTGAAAAGAATTTGCCATTGGGCGAAAGCTATATTACCAATGATGTGTACCTCGATTCGGAAACACAGCAGATCATCATTATAACCGGCCCCAACATGGCGGGTAAATCGGCCTTGTTAAGGCAAACCGGTTTAATAGTGCTGATGGCCCAGATGGGGTGTTTTGTGCCGGCCAAATCGGCCTCCATTGGGTTGGTAGATAAGATATTTACCAGGGTAGGGGCATCAGATAACCTGTCGTCGGGCGAATCAACCTTTATGGTGGAGATGAACGAGACAGCAAGTATCCTCAACAACTTATCTGATAGGAGCTTGATCCTGCTGGATGAGATCGGTCGTGGTACATCAACTTATGATGGTATTTCCATAGCCTGGTCTATTGCCGAGTATTTGCACAATCATCCGGCAGCCAAAGCCAAAACCCTGTTTGCTACACACTATCATGAGTTGAATGAGTTGAGCAACAGTTTTAACCGCATTAAAAACTTTAACGTATCTGTTAAAGAGGTTGGCCAGCAAATTATCTTTTTGCGTAAGCTGGTACCTGGCGGCAGCGAGCATAGTTTTGGTATCCATGTAGCCAAACTGGCCGGTATGCCTCAAAAAGTGCTTGCCCGCGCCAACGAAATACTGAAAAAACTGGAAAACGAACGAACAGGTGGCGAGCATATTAAAGAGAGCATCCGCAAAGTGCAAAAGCAAGCTGTACAGATGCAAATGTTTTCTATAGATGACCCGGTACTGGTAAAAATCCGCGATACGCTGAATAACCTCGATGTAAATACCCTCACACCGGTAGAAGCATTGATGAAGCTTGATGAGATACAGCGGGTGATAAAAAGTTAGATTTCTAAGCACGTCATTGCGAGTGACAACCAGGGTTAACCTGGAAAAAACGGGAATGACGTAATTGCAAACGGGGTTTTTGTAGAGGCGCATCACATGCGTCTCCCGTCAGACAATCGGATTTGCAAGGTTGGATTTGCATGCGTGAGACGCATGTGATGCGCCTCTACGT
>NZ_JACHCR010000029.1 GCF_014205845.1 Mucilaginibacter cryoferens | reverse complement strand
ACAAACTTGTACAACGAATTTTTTCCTGCGTCAATCAAAATAGAAAATATGAAAAAAATTATCTAAAATTAGTTGCATAGATCATAGAAATCGAGGCACGAAGCAATCCCCGATTTACAGAGTTGCTATGCAAATCCGCCCTGTAAGTCGGGGATTGCTTCGTCGTACCTCCTCGCAATGACGATCTTTTTTAGGATGTCATCAATGTTTTTTCCAGTCGAGCTGGTTGTCACTCGCAATGACGATCTTTTTTTACCCCCTCTTATACCAAAATTTCTTCCCTTTTACCATACAATTCAGTACCCATTTCATCCAATTGATGCCCGTACTATTCGACATAAACAAAAGGTACGAAAAATTTATTACATAATATTTGTTTCGTACGAAAATATTCCTACCTTTGAATTGTTATGAATGAAACAGAACAAAATAAGCAGCTGGAGCCTACAAAATCCGAATTGGAAATATTGCAGGTTTTATGGGAAAAAGGCCCCTCAACCGTACGTATGGTTAACGACGAGCTGTTGAAGCAGAAGGACGTAAATTATACAACTACGTTAAAGCTGATGCAGATAATGGCAGATAAAAATATCCTTAACCGCGATGAAAGCCAGATGAAACATATTTACAGTGTGGCCGAGGAGGAGCAGAGAACTAAATCGCATTTGCTGGATAAGTTTGTGGATTCGATGTACAAGGGATCGGCAAGCAAGCTGGTGATGCAGCTGTTGGGCAACAAAAAAACAAGCGATAAAGAACTACAGGAGATAAAAGAGATCTTAAAAAAAATGGAGGAATAAACCATGAATTACCTGAATGAATTACTGCCTGCGGGCTTCGCTACGGCCTTAAGCCATACATTGCTGCATTCGTTGTGGCAGGGTGTAATATTATCGCTTATAACCGGGCTGATACTTGTTTTTACCCGTAAATCGGCAGCGGCAACGCGGTATCAACTGTTGGTAGCATCGCTGGTGCTATTTTCGGTAGCCGCTATAAGCACATTCATTTGGGAAATTAACCAAACGCAGGCCCCTGCAAAGCAAATACAGGGCATCACGGTTCAAAGTAATCTGTTGCAAAACGCGCCAACAATACATTTAGTCCCGATAACACAGGGGGCGTTAATTGATAATGGTATTAACTATATCAATATGCATACGCGGGTTATTGTTTTAATATGGATTTTGGCTGTGTTTGCACGTAGCCTTCAATTATTAACTGGTTTACAAGGCTTGTATCACCTGCGCCGCAAATCTGTTTTTAATGTTGACGAATACTGGCAAAACCGACTGGCAGATTTGTCGCTAAAACTGGGCATTAAACAAATAATAGGCATTGCCGAATCTGGTATTGCTAAAGTGCCTATGGTTATAGGGCATTTAAAACCACTTATCCTTATCCCGGTTGGCTTGCTTACCGCATTGCCGCCTGCCGAAATTGAAGCCATACTTGTTCATGAGCTGGCGCACATCCGCAGGAGGGATTACTTAATAAACCTGCTGCAAAGCTTCATCGAGATCATCTTCTTTTTTAACCCGGCGGTGCTGTGGCTTTCGGCACTTATCCGTACCGAAAGGGAAAACTGCTGCGATGATATAGCTGTAGTGCAAACCAGCAATAAGGTAAATTACATCAGGGCGCTGGTAAGTTGCCAGGAATACCAGTTATCGGCCCCGGCATATGCCATGGCTTTCCCCGGCAAGCGCGATCAGTTGATTGATAGGGTAAAACGTATGGCATCGGGCAGTAACCATACGCTTAATATTCGCGAGCGATCTGTTTTGGCCATTATATTACTAAGCGCCGGGGGGCTCACTATGGCTTTTACCAATGCTAAAAATATAGATCATTTATTGGTGAATACCGGGAAAACAGTATCTCATGCGGTAGTATCTGTTAAAAAAGAACTGTTTCCGGTAAATGATACTATTGCCAACCGTTCTGATCTTAAAACGGATGATGCTGTCAAAAAAACTCAAAATATACTTAAAGCCGGCGCTATACCTGCTAGCAGGGTTTTGGCAGATACCCCGGCAAAAGCAAAGTCCCAGGATACAATAAAAAGTAAATTGGGAAAGTTGTCTGGCGGTTTAGGTGCATTAAACAGTAAGCTGCAACAGCAAAAGGAACTGGCGAAAGTAGATTCGGTGAACCAATCGAAACTTCACCCGTTAACAAATACTGCAACCAGTCCATATGCTTACGGAAATAAACCTTATAAGGCCGATTACAATAACAAAGCTTATCAATTACCAAAGGAGCCAAGCATAGGAGAGATAGTAACAGCCGAACTGAAGAAAGACGGGTTGATTGACGCAAACGCAGCGAAAGTTTCCTTTAAACTTAGCCAAAGTGAAATGATCATCAATGGTGTAAAGCAGCCCGATGATGTTTTTCAGAAATACAAGAAAAAGTATGTGCCTGTTACCGGAAGTAATGAATGGACTTTGTTTAATAATTACGAGACCGAAACCAAAGTAACCACCACAAGCAAGCCTTAGTGTTAGAACCTGTTTAAATTTCTTTCCAGAAGATTTTTATAAACCCTCATAGGAGCGGCAACCAGGGCTAACCTGTAAAAAACAATAATGGCACAATAATAAATGGGCGGTTGCGGACGCTCTTTAAAAAAATGGCGGGAATGTGCGATTCCCTTCTCGAGAGGGGCGGAAGGATGTGTTTATGCACGCAAAAGAACGCTGTAGAACACACCCCAGCCAACGCTCAGTCCGGCGCGCCACCTCTCTAGAGGGGAAAAAATGATGAAGGCACCTCATTGTATCTTGGGCATTAGGAACTTTAAAAATCATACTGATAATCAATACTTTAAAAGTGCCTCGCAATGACGGCGGCAATGGTGTTGTGTTTGAAAGAAATATATACTGATAGCTACGCCTAAAATTTAGCTGAGCGTTGGATGCTAAAAGCCGGAAATTATTGAATTACTAAAAGCGTACAAGTAAACAATAAAAGATCAACCTAAAAGAAATCTCCTAAACACATTAATATGAAATTGAAAATTGCAGCTTTTTTAGCCGCCTGGCTTTCTATTGCCTCAACTTTGGTAAATGCCCAAAGCGGGTTTACCCTTAGCGGTAAAGTTAAGGGTGCCGATACCCGGCCCCTGGATGGCGCTACCATATACCTGCGTACAGCTGTAGATTCTGTATTGGTTAAAACAGTGGCAGCAGATGCAGCCGGAAGGTACAGTTTTGTAGCACTTAAAGCAGGTAGTTATAAACTAAGCGTAAGTATAATAGGCTATGAAACCTATAAAAGCCAATTGGTACAGCTTAGTAAGGATCTTATACTTCCAGATATTATTTTGCAGCAAGCCGGCAAGGAGTTAAAAGAAGTTGCCGTAGTTGCGCAAAAGCAATTGGTTGAGCATAAGATAGACCGCACGGTTGTAAATGTAGGGGCCATGTTGGGTAATGCTGGCAATACCGCTATGGATGTGCTGGAAAAATCGCCCGGAGTAATGGTTGATCAAAATGGGGCTATCAGCCTCAATGGCAGTGGTACTGTAAAAATATTTATTGATGATAAACCTACTTATTTATCCGGCATCGACCTGCAAAATTACCTGCGTTCATTATCTGCCTCCTCTATTGACCAGGTGGAGCTGATGACCAACCCGCCGGCTAAATACGATGCGGCCGGCAGTGGAGGTGTTATCAATATCCGTATTAAGCGCAACAAGGTACAGGGCTTTAATGGCAGCGCTAATTTAAGCTACACACAGGGCAGATACGGGCGAACCACCAATGGTCTCAACTTTAATTATCGCAACAATAAGGTAAATGTGTTTGGCAACCTGAGCTACAATACCAATAATAATTTTAACGATCTCAACATCAACCGGTATTTTTTAAATGACGATGGCAGTACGGCATCAAATTTTTTGCAGAACTCTTTTATTCGCCGTAAAACAACCAGCATTCGCTTAAGCCTGGGGGCCGATTACTACCTATCCGATAAAACAACATTAGGGATAGGCTTTAAAGGTTTACTTAATCCGGGTACTACCAACACGCTCAACACCAGCAGGCTGCTTGATGCATCTAATGTTTTGGATTCGACCATTGTGGCCAATAATCACGAACATCGCAATTTTAAAAATGGCAGCGTTAACCTTAACTATCGCCATCAATATGATAAAAAAGGGCGCGAGCTTACTATCGACGTTGATCAGCTAAACTATGATGAAAGTACTATGCAGTCGTTTTTAAATAACGGTTACCTGCCCAACGGAAATATGATAAGCAACGATCTGCTTACGGGTAACCTGCCTACACACATTCATATTTACTCGGCCAAAACAGATTATGTACAGCCCTTAAACAACGGTATTAAATTGGAGACAGGGCTTAAAACCAGCTATACCAAAACAGATAATGTGGCCGATTACTACTACACCGTTAATAACGTTACCGCGCCCGATTATGGCAAAACCAACCACTTTATTTATAAAGAACAAATAAACGCCGGATATATAAATGCCAGTAAGGATTGGAAGCGGTTTTCGGCACAGCTAGGTTTACGGTTTGAGAATACCAATTCTGACGGGCACCAGTTGGGCAACGTGCAAAAGCCCGATTCTGTTTTTAAACGGAACTATAACGGCCTGTTTCCAACGGTTTATTTACAATATAAACTGGATACATCGGGCCACCAAAGTATCAGCCTCAATTATGGCCGCAGGATAGAAAGGCCTGATTACAGCGATCTGAACCCTTTTCTGTCGCCCCTGGATAAGTTTACCTATTATACCGGTAATCCCTTCCTTAAGCCATCTTATACCAACAATTTTGAGCTATCTTATAACTGGAAAAACGTTACCACCACTTTAAACTATAGCAACACTAAAGACGATGTGAACGAAACCATCGAGATTGTAAACGGCATTTATTACAGTCGCCCCGGTAACCTGGGCAATATTACTGTTAAGGGTATTGCCGTTGATGCAGGGTTCGATCCGGCTAAGTGGTTTAATATTCATTTTTATGGCAGGGTTGTAAATATTCACTCGGTAAGTACGTTTTATACCGGTACTTTAAACACCCAGGGAACTTACTTTTTTGTGAGGCCGGTATTACAATTTAAATTACCTAAAGACTGGACAACCCAGCTTGATGGCGGCTACCAAAGCAACATTACCAATGCCCAGTTTGTATCGCATAGCAGGGGAAAGGTTAACGCATTAGTATCAAAAAAAATATCGCCTGCCATTACTACAAGCCTGGCTGTTAACGATATTTTTTACACGTTTGTTAACAGCGGTGATATTAACAACCTGGCCAATACACGTGCCAATTTTCATAATGTTGGGGATAGCCGTAATGTGGTGTTATCATTTAGTTACCGCTTTGGGAAAGCCATCTCGGGCTTGCGAAAACATGATTCCAATGGTGCGGAAAGCGAACAGAATAGGGTGAAAAATTGAAATCAATCTCGGGCCCCCATAATTTGCATTACAGGGCACGCAGATCTTTTAATTACTACATGTATTAAAAAAAGTTGTCGTTTCGAGCGAGGTACGAGGAGAAATTCCCTACGATTTACAGAGCAGACTTGTAAATTTACATACCCGGGCGTATAAGATCTTCTCGTTCCTCGTTTAGAAATAACAATATTATTGAGATAACTAATCCCTCATATTGATAAACTGCAACGGTTGGCCAAAATTTTCGCCACGGCAAAGGCTGATCACGGCTTGCAGATCGTCAATTTTTTTGCCTTGTACACGTACCTGGTCGTCCATAATGGATGCCTGTACCTTAAGGCCGCTGTCTTTTATCTTTTTAACCAGTTTTTTTGAGGTTTCTTTATCTATACCTTCCTTAACTTTTATCTCCTTGCGTATCATGTTGCCCGATGCGTATTGCTCTTTACCAAAATCAAGCGCACCCGAGTCGAGGTGTTGTTTTACCATGCGGCTGATAATAGAATCCTGAATTGCTTTCAGGCGCATATCGTTTTCGGTAACAATGGTTATCTCGTTGGTTTTTTTATCCAGGTCGATAGTGCTTTTCGAGTCGTTAAAGTCGTAACGGTTAAGTATTTCCTTTTTAGCGGTATTAATGGCATTATCAAGGGTCTGTCCGTCTATCTTGCTTACTATATCAAATGTTGGCATAAGTAAATGAGTTTATAAATGTTTACAAAACTAATGTATTGTAAACATTTACACAGCGCAATTGGTAATTTGTTTACATTGTGTAATAAATAATAATCACTAAAAACATGCTTTATGCAGATGAGTTAATATTAAGTTAACAAATAAATAAGCAGTTTTGTAAACGTGACCTAAGGGACACAAATTTTTATGGATAAACAGGCACCATCGATTAATAGAGAAATAAGCTGGCTATATTTTAACGACAGGGTTTTGCAGGAAGCGGCCGACCCAACTGTTCCATTAATTGAGCGGATAAGGTTTCTGGCTATATTTTCGTCCAACCTTGATGAGTTTTACAGAGTAAGGGTTGCCACCATGAGCCGCCTTGCCGCGCTGAACGAAAAATCAAAGGAGATATTAGGTTATAACCCTAAAAAACTCCTTAACCAGATCAAAAATATAGTAGTAAGGCAGGAGCGCAAGTTCAATAACCTGTACGAGAATATTATTGTAAAGCAGCTTGCCGAAGAAAAGATCTTTATCCTCAACGATAAGCAGCTTAACGTATCGCGTGGCGCGTTTGTTAAAAACTATTTCAGGGAAAAATTACTGGCCACGCTGGTGCCCATTATGCTTGATGATAGCCTGCCGCTGCCCGAATTGCGCGATCGTGCTATTTATTTTTTTGTAAAGCTTACCAAAAATAAAAAATCGAGGTTCGCGCTTATCGAGTTTCCGGATACGTTGTCGCGTTTTGTGGTGTTGCCCGAAACCAATAATCTGAAATTTATTATCCTGTTAGATGATATCATCAGATACAGTTTGGAAGATATATTTTTCATTTTTGATCATGATAGTATTGAAGCTTACTCGCTGCAATTAACCCGCGATGCGGAGCTGGACCTGGATAAGGAAGTAAGCGGTAAATTTATTGATGCATTATCAAAAAGCCTGCAAAAGCGCAAAAAGGGCACCCCCATGCGTTTGCTTTACGATACCGAGATGCCCATGGATATGCTTAAATACCTGGTAACCAAAATGGGTTTACATGGTGAAAGTCTCATCCCTGGTAACAGGTATCATAACTTTAAAAATTTTATTTCGTTCCCTAACGTTGGTTCTCCCGAGTTAGAGTTTGTGAAATACCCGGCTTTGCCTGTCGAAGATCTGTCTTTTGGAAAAAGCTTAATAGGTTTGATAGCCAAAAAAGATTACATGGTGAGTACGCCATACCAATCTTACGATTACATTATCCACTTTTTACGTGAGGCGGCTATCGATCCAAAAGTTAAAGAGATCAGCATAGCGGTTTATCGCCTTGCCGAAAATTCCAGAATAGTGCACGCGCTGGTAAATGCGGCAAAAAACGGTAAAAAGGTAAACTGCCTGGTTGAACTGCGCGCCCGTTTTGATGAGCAGAATAATATATTCTGGAGCAACAGGCTAGAGGAGGAAGGCGTAAATGTGCTTTATGGTGTACCGGGTTATAAGGTGCACTCCAAAATATGTTTGGTGAGCAGGTTAGAAAAACAAAAGCTTACTTACTACGCATGTTTATCTACCGGTAATTTTAACGAGAAAACCGCTAAGATATATGCCGATCATACCTTATTCACCGCTAACAAAAAGATCACCGATGATTTGGTAGAAATTTTCAGGGCGCTTAAAAAGAATGTGTTGCCTAAAGGGTTAAAAACGCTTATTGTATCTCCAATAGATTCGCGGCCTGCTATTTATAAGTTGATAGATAACGAGATAAAGAATGCCAAGGCCGGTAAAAAAGCCTATATGATATTAAAAATGAACAGCCTTGCCGATGAAGGCCTCATCAATAAATTATACCAGGCCAGCAATGCAGGGGTGAAGATAAAGATGATTATACGCGGTATGTGCTGCCTTGTACCCGGTGTTAAGGGTTTCAGCGAACATATTGAAGTGATAAGCATTGTAGATAAATACCTGGAGCATGCCCGTGTTCACATCTATTGCAATGGCGGCAACGAGCTGATCTATCTTACATCGGCCGATTTTATGAGCCGGAACATAGATACCAGGGTAGAGGTTGGATTCCCGATTTTGGATGAGCAGCTTAAAAAAGAGGTGAAGGATATCATCAACATACAACTGCACGATAATACCAAAGCCCGTGAAATAAACAGTGCCAACAGCAATAAATACCATAAAACAAACTCTGCCGATTCGCACCGCGCGCAGATAGAGATATACAATTACCTTAAAACTAAAAACAAACAAAGTTGAGATACGCAGCTATAGATATCGGTTCAAACGCAGTAAGGCTGCTTATTGCCGATGTTATTGAAAACCACGGTTCCTACTCGTTCAAAAAAAATACATTGATCAGGGTTCCCCTGCGTTTGGGCGATGATGCCTTTATACAGCAACACATCTCTGATAAGAAAGCCGGCGACCTTGTAAAATCAATGAGCGCTTTTCGCAACCTGATGGATGTTTACAAGGTAACCGATTACCTGGCCTATGCCACATCGGCCATGCGTGAAGCAAAGAACGGTGAAGAGGTGGTTAAGCTTATAAAAGAGCAGGCCAATATCGATCTGGAGATTATTCACGGCTCAAAAGAAGCCAAGGTGATTTATGCCAGTCATGCCGAGCAAACTATTGATAAAAGCAAAAGCTATTTATACATTGATGTAGGTGGAGGCAGTACCGAGTTATCGTTGTTTTCAGCAGGGGAGTTGATGGCTTCAAAATCATTCAATGTTGGTACCATCAGGATACTGGACAATCAGGATACCGAAGAAACCTGGAACGAGATGAAGGAGTTTATTCGCGAACATACCCGCGGCTATAAACAGTTATTGGGTATAGGTACCGGCGGCAATATCAACAAATTGCACCGCCTGGCCGAGGAGGGGGATGAGGCACCAATGACCTTTACCAAACTTAAATCATTGTACACTTATCTTAACTCATTTTCACTAAAAGATCGCATTAATGTGCTGGGTTTAAACCAGGATAGGGCCGATGTAATTATCCCTGCCTGTGAAATTTATATGACGGTGATGAAAAATGCCGGTATAAAACAAATATATGTACCCCGTGTAGGCATGGTTGATGGCATAATACAAACCCTAATAGATACGAATTTATCTTAACAAAATAATAATGTAAAAATATTTTTACAAATTTGTTTTATAATATAAAAACTGTTAGTACATTTGTAATGCCCTCTCAAGGGCATGTTTTTCATAGGTAGATGTAGGGTCGGGTACTTGTATTCGACCCTTTTTTATGCCCGTAACTTTTATCTGTTTGGGTTGTTGGAGTTAAAATCATGAAGAAAAAGATAGTAGTTGCAATTACCGGTGCCAGCGGCGCTATTTATGCCGATCTGTTATTAAAAAAGTTAAATCAGCTAAGTGCTCAGATACAGGAAGTTGCTGTTGTAATGTCTGATAATGCCAAAGACGTATGGCAGTTTGAATTGGATAATGAAGATTACGGCAAACACAATTATAAGTTTTACGCAAAAAACGATTTCATGGCACCGTTTGCTTCGGGATCGGCAAAGTTTGATACTATGGTAATTGTACCTTGCTCAATGGGTACGTTGGGTAGGATAGCGGGGGGCATTTCTGATGATCTCATTAGTCGTGCGGCCGATGTGATTTTGAAGGAGCGTCGTAAACTTATCCTGGTAGCTCGCGATACACCTCTGAATCTTATCCACATTCGTAATATGACCACGGTTACCGAAGCAGGAGGCATTATTTGCCCGGCCATTCCGTCGTACTACAGTAAGCCCCAAACCATCGAAGAACTGGCCATGACGGTAGTAAACCGGGTGATTGATCTGATGGGGTTGGAGAGTGAAAGTTACGAGTGGAAAGGAATATAATTATCGATTTATTGAATTATTGAGTTATTGATTTTTTCAGAGCGGATCGGCGATAACTAATCAAAACGTCAAAAATTAGTAAATCAATAACTCCATAATTCAGTAATTCAATAAATGCTTATCTTTGCCGCCTTGCAATGAATAAGAAAGTAGCTTTTTATACCCTTGGCTGTAAGCTGAATTACTCGGAGACCTCGTCTATCGGCCGCATGTTTAGCAATGCCGGTTACGATACGGTTGAGTTTTCTAACACGCCCGATGTTTTTGTGATCAACACCTGTTCGGTTACCGAAAACGCCGATAAAAAGTGTAAAAAGATAGTTAAGGAAGCGCTTAAGATCTCTCCAAACGCTTATGTAACCATTGTAGGTTGCTACGCCCAGCTAAAGCCACAGGAAATTGCCGATATACCCGGCGTTGATATGGTGCTTGGCGCTGCCGAAAAATTCCAGATCATTGATCATATTACCGATCTTACTAAAAAGCCGAAAGCTGTTGTTTACAACCAGCCGGTAAGCCATGCCAACGAGTTTGTACCTGCTTATTCTTTTGGCGATCGTACCCGTACGTTCCTGAAGGTTCAGGATGGTTGCGATTATTCTTGTACCTTTTGTACCATTCCGTTGGCGCGTGGTGCCAGCAGGAGCGATACCATTGCCAATGTAATTGAACAAGCCAAACAGATCAGCGCTTCGGGCGTAAAAGAAATAGTGCTCACCGGCGTTAACCTTGGCGATTTTGGTATTCGCAACGGTAACCGCGAGGATAAGTTTTTCGACCTGGTTAAAGCATTGGACGAGGTTGAAGGGATAGATCGTATCCGAATCTCATCCATAGAACCAAACCTGCTTACCGACGAGATTATTGCTTTTGTTGCCACCTCAAAACGTTTTGTACCTCATTTTCATATTCCGCTGCAATCTGGTTCTGATAAAATATTAGGTTTGATGCGCCGCCGTTACAAGCGCGATCTTTATGTAAACCGTGTTGCCAAAATAAAAGAGCTGATGCCGGATTGCTGCATTGGTGTTGATGTTATTGTTGGCTTCCCCGGCGAAACACGTGAAGATTTTGTTGATACCTATAATTTTTTAAACGATCTGAGCGTTTCATACCTGCACGTATTTACATACTCCGAAAGGGAAAATACACCGGCTGCCGAAATGAAGGGTACTGTACCCGGTTCAACCCGTGCCGATAGGAGTAAAATGCTACATATTCTATCAGATAAAAAACGCAGGGCCTTTTACGAAACCCAGCTGGGTAAAACCGATGAGGTTTTATTTGAGGGTGATATTAAAGATGGCTTTATGCATGGGTTTACCCGCAATTACGTAAAGGTAAAAGCCAAGTACGACCCAATACTGGTGAATGAATTAAAAAAGGTTTGCTTAACAAATATTTCACCAGATGGTGATGTCGAAATAACAGAAGGCGAAGAAATATTAGTGCATTAAAATATTATCTTCGCTTCAAAATACTACCTATGTTTCCAACCATAACGTCGCTTTTACAGTACCTTTTCGGTTTTAATCTTCCGTTACCCATCCAAACATTTGGTTTTTTTGTAGCCATTGCTTTTATGGGTGCCTATTGGGCTTTTGTACAGGAGTTTAAGCGTAAAGAGCAACTGGGCATTTTGCATGCTTCTAAAAAAATGGTACTTGTTGGTAAGCCTGCAAGTACTTCGGAGTTGGTTGGTAACGGCGTTTTTGGTTTTATTTTAGGTTATAAGCTTGTCGATTCTATATTAAACTATCATACCCTTTTAAATGATACCCAGGGCTTTTTACTGTCAACACGTGGCAACTGGTTTGGCGGTATCATAGGTGCAGCACTCTTTGCCTATTGGGCATATTACGAAAGTGAGAAGCAAAAATTACCCAAACCCGAAAATAGGGAGATAACTGTACATCCGTACGAAATAATGGGCAGTATTTTGTTATGGGCAGCCGTATTTGGTTTTGCCGGTGCCAAGTTATTTAACGCCTTAGAAAACTGGGGCGATTTTATGAAAGATCCCGTTGGCATGCTGGTTGGTTTCAGTGGTTTAACATTTTATGGTGGTCTTATCTGCGGTGGTGCAGCGGTACTTTACATTGCCCATAAAAACAATATTAAACCGTTGGATATGCTTGATATTGGCGGCCCCGGTATGATGCTGGCTTACGCTTTAGGCAGGGTAGGCTGCCAGATGTCTGGTGATGGCGATTGGGGTATAGTAAACCTGGCACCGAAACCAGGTTGGTTCAGTTGGGCACCCGACTGGGCCTGGTCGTTTAAATTCCCACATAATGTTAATGACGAAGGGGTATCCATAGCCAATTGTATTGGCAAATTTTGCCACGAGTTGCAATACCCTGTGTATCCAACGTCATTGTACGAATGTGTTATCTGCCTGTTACTGTTCGCTTTTTTGTGGAGTATCCGCAGTCGTATAAAAAGTTCAGGTGTTTTATTTGGTATCTATATGGTTTTGGCCGGGGTCGAGCGCTTTTTAATTGAGCTTATCCGTGTAAATACAAAATATCATGTTGCTGGCATTAGCTTTACCCAGGCCGAAATGATCTCCCTTATTATGGTTGTTGGTGGCGCCGCGCTAATTATCAACGGTTTAAAAAACAAAAAAACAGCTTCATTACAGCATGGCTAATACAATGCAGTCAAATAAGCTGTTGGATAACCAGGTGTTCAGGTTTGTACTTTCGGCGGGTGCTGGTTTCGTTGTAGATATTTCTGCATTTTACCTGTTTTATCATAATTTGCTGGCAAAGCATACTTACACCATAGGTTCATTCACATTTCGTAATTCTACATTGTCGTTAGCCATTTCGTTTTTAATGGGTGTTATGGTTAATTTTATTATTACCCGTGCGCTTGTTTTTACGGAGTCGAAATTATCAGGCTATAAACAGTTCTTTCGCTTTGTTGGTGTGGCTTGCGTAGGCTTTTTTGCAAACCTGGCACTTATAAAAATATTGATCCAGGATTTTGGCGTATATGCTCCCGTGGCGCGTATTGGTGCTGCCTTAAGTTTGTTTTTCGCCAGTTATTTTATCCATAAAGCATTTTCATTCAGTTTATCATTACGCAAACATGGCACTGCAGAACATCACACTACAAGTAATTGAGGTTGCCAAACTGGCCGGCGACTTTATAAGGCAAGAACGTAAAGCCTTTGATCCTGATAAAATTGAATACAAAGGCCTCAATGATATGGTATCATACGTTGACAAAAACGCCGAGCGTATTATTGTTGATGGCCTAAGAAAGATCCTACCCAAATCGGGTTTCATTACCGAAGAGAAAACTACCACTACTGTTGGTGAACGGTACAATTGGATCATTGATCCTTTAGATGGTACCACCAATTTTATACATGGTGTGCCCACATTTTCGGTAAGCATTGCCCTAAAAGAATACGACGAACTGGTTGCCGGTGTGGTTTACGAAATAAACCAGGATGAATGTTTTTACGCCTGGAAAGGTGCCCCGGCTTATTTAAATGGCAAAGAGATCAGCGTGAGCAAAAATACAACAGTTGGTACAAGTCTTATCGCAACCGGCTTCCCTTACTACGATTTTACCAAACAGGCCCAATATATTGAATTATTTACCGAACTGATGAAAAGCAGCCACGGCCTGCGCCGTATAGGTTCGGCAGCTGTTGATCTGGCTTATACTGCTTGCGGCAGGTTCGATGCCTTTTACGAGTACAATCTCAACGCCTGGGATGTAGCAGCCGGCATTGTAATTGTGAAACAAGCTGGCGGCGAGATCTTGAATTTTAAAGGCGGTAGCGAAGTATTAGAGGCAAGAGAGTTATTAGCTACCAATGGTAAGATAACAGGGGAGATGCTAACCGCGATACAGAAGTACTTTTAATAAGCACGAATTGCACAAATAGGATCGAATTACAGGAATCTTAATTTGGCACGAATTACACGAATAGGATCGAATTACACGAATCTTAATTTAGCACGAATTGCACGAATAGGATCGAATTACACTAATATTAGCGAATGGTGATTTTGTGAGTTAGATTGAATTTTATCAAAGACGTTTTCGGCTAATTGGATGTATCTTTAAATGAAAAAAGCCCAAATCTATTTGAATTTTAATTCGCATAGATCTGGGCCTCTCTTTTATCTAATCTAATTCGTGAAATTCGATCCTATTCGTGCAATTCGTGTTAATTGAAATTCGTGTTAATTGAAATTCGTGTTAATTATTATAAGGCTTCAGATACCACTTCGGTAACTTCGGGTACCATACGTTTCAATAGGTTTTCGATACCGGCTTTAAGGGTGATGGTTGATGATGGGCAGCCACTGCATGAACCACGCAATTCAACTGTTACTACGCCTTCGTTAAATGAACGGTAAGAGATAGCTCCACCATCCTGCTCAACAGCTGGACGAACGTAATCATGTAAGATCTGCTGAATTTTAACCTCAGTTTCAGAACCTTCAAAGTTTGTTTCCTCAGATTGCTCTTCTAATTGGATCTTCAACTCAGATTCAACCGCACCTTTTACAAACTCCTTCATTATTGGCTCAACATCTGCCCAGTCGCTGCCATCAGTTTTGGTGATGGTAACAAAGTTACTGGCGAAGAACACGCCATTTACAAAAGAAAATTTATACAATTCTTTAGCGAAAGGAGATTTTTCCGCACTTTCTTTTGTGGCATAATCGGCGCTGCCATTGATAAGCAACTTGTTCACAATGAACTTCATTGTTGCCGGGTTAGGCGTTGATTCAGTATATACGTTGATATTCATGGATGTTCTTGTATTAAAATTGAATTAACAAATTTAAATAGCTTTTTGATTAAAATGTCATAGTTAAAATGTTATGACGGGGAGATGATTATTTGATTATTTGAGAATTTGAAAATTAACATGTTGCTATCATTTTCAAATTCTCAAATCTTCAAATTCTCAAATTAATTATATTCCCGTATAATTCAATGGCGTTATCTTCTTTAATTCCTCTTTAACACTGTCGCTTACATCAAGTCTATCCACAAATTCTGCAATAGTTTGCGCGTTTATTTGTTGGTTGGTACGGGTAAGGTCTTTTAGTGCTTCGTATGGGTTAGGGTAGCCTTCGCGCCTTAAAATGGTTTGGATAGCTTCGGCCACTACAGGCCAGTTGGCTTCCAGATCGGCAGTGATGGCATCCTGGTTAAGCAATAGTTTATTTAAGCCTTTAATGGTCGATTTAATGGCGATTAACGTATGTGCCACCGGTACACCAATGTTACGTAGTACGGTAGAGTCGGTAAGATCGCGCTGTAACCTGGAGATAGGCAGTTTGGCAGCAAGGTGCTCAAATAAAGCGTTGGCAATACCTAAGTTACCCTCTGAGTTTTCAAAATCAATAGGGTTAACCTTGTGCGGCATGGCAGACGAGCCTACTTCGCCGGTTTTAATTTTTTGTTTAAAGTAGTTCATAGATATGTAGGTCCACATATCACGGTCAAGATCTATCAGTATATTGTTTATCCGCTTCAAGGCATCGCACTGGGCGGCAAAATTATCGTAATGTTCAATCTGGGTGGTAAACTGCGAGCGGCTCAATCCCAAAATATTGTTCACAAAATGGTTTCCGAAGGCTTTCCAATCTTTACCCGGGTAAGCAATATGATGCGCGTTAAAATTACCGGTAGCACCACCAAATTTGGCCGAGTATTTTACCGTTTTTAAAATTTCCAGCTGGCCTTCTAATCGCTCTATAAAAACCGCTATCTCTTTACCCAGGCGTGTAGGCGAAGCCGGCTGCCCGTGCGTATGCGCCAGCAAAGGAATATTTTCCCAATCGGCGGCGTAGCCCTTTAACGTATCAACCAATTGGGCTATCGCCGGGTAATAGGTATTGTTGATAGCCAGCTTAAAGGTATAAGGGATAGCTGTATTGTTAATATCCTGTGAGGTCAACCCAAAATGGATAAACTCTTTAAAAGCGTCAAGGCCACATATTTTATCAAATTCTTTCTTAATAAAATACTCTACTGCTTTTACATCGTGATTGGTTGTTTTTTCAATCTCTTTAACGCTTTCGGCATCGGCTTCGCTGAAATTTCTATAAATGTCGCGTAACTTTTCTGATAGATTGGTATCAAACCCTTGTAACTGAGGCAATGGATATTCAACCAGGGCGATGAAGTATTCAATCTCAACAAATACACGGTATTTAATTAGCGCATATTCAGAAAAGTAATCGGCAAGTTCGGCAGTGGTATTTCTATAGCGACCATCAATTGGCGAAATTGCTGAAAGTGGAGTAAGGCTCATATATAAAATAAAATTTTTGCAAAGATAAGAATTTAGATGTGCAGGTGTGCAGATTTCAGATGTGCAAATGTTTTAGGGAGAAAATGTCAAATTTTGAATGGTTGATAGTCATGCGCTCAAATAAAAGACAATCGGCACATCTGAGATTTGGAATTTGTACATCTGCGGAGCATCTGCACATTTGAAATCTGTAATCTGCACATCTGAGAGGTTTGTCTGAGAAAAGTAATTTAAGATGGAAACTTTGAAATCAAAAAATGTTTCCTTAGTTTTGACTCGGAAAGTCAATGAGTCAAACAGAGAGAATTATACACGGAGGCGAGGAACTGTTTTTACAAGCAGGCATCAAGAGCGTTACTATGGATGATATAGCCAGGCATCTGGGTATGTCTAAAAAAACTATTTATCAGTTTTTTAAAGATAAAAACGAATTGGTAACGGCGCTTACAAAAAAGAAATTGAAAGAGGATGAGGAGCAGATGCTAGAATTTATAAGCAAATCTGCCAATGTGATTGAGGAAATGATGAACATGACCAAATGTTCCGAAGAGATGTTTTCAAGGATCAACCCAATTGTGATCCATGATCTGCAAAAGTATCATCCGGAAGCGTGGGGCGAGTTTCAGAAATTCAAATCGGAGGTTTTGGTAAGCACACTGGAAGAATTGTTAACAAAAGGAATTAAGCAAGGTTACATTCGGCCAGAAATTGACGTAAAGATAGTTGCGCGCATGCGGGTAAATACGGTAGAGCTGGGTTTTAATACTACTATTTTCCCCGTTGCCGAATTTAATACCTGGAAAATACAGGTGCAGTTTTTAGATCATTTTAATTATGGCATTTGCACACTTAAAGGCTACAAGCTTTTAAACCAGTACAGAAATATAAAAGAAGAATAAAAAATAGTGCTGACATAAGGCTGTCACAAATGGTCTAGGTATTTGAGGTAGTTAAGAATTAGAAGAAAAATCACTAAACAATTATATATACATGAAATATTTACTTTTTACGGCAACATTCTTTTGCGCCATAGCCTTTAAAAGCTATGCCCAGGAAACGCCACCTAATAACCAAACGTTTAATTTTACGGTGCAGGATTGTATAAATTACGCGTATGAGCACCAGGACTCTGTTGTAAATGCAAAATTGGATGTTAAAAGTGCAGAATATAAAGTTAAAGAAACAACTGGTATAGGTTTGCCACAAATAAGTGGACAAGCTACATTTCAGGATTACTTAAAAGCGCCTCTCGTAATATTTGGCGGCAACAAATTTAGCATTTATCAAAAGTACAGTAACAATTTTGGTTTAAATTTAAATCAGCTATTATTTGATGGCACTTACCTTGTGGGGTTAAAAGCTTCAAAAACTTACAAAGAACTTTCGCAACGCAGTTATACACGCTCAAAAATTGAGGCGAACGTAAGCGTAACAAAGGCGTATTATCAGGTATTGGTAAGTAATGAGCAGGTGAGATTACTGGATGCCAATATAGCGCAGCTTAAACAGCAGGTTGATCAAACTGTTGCGCAAAACAAACAGGGGATTGTAGAGAAAATTGATGTTGACAGGATAACCGTACAATACAATAATTTAATCACTTCACGTGAAAATACCATACGTTTATTGGTTTTAAACTATCAGTTTTTGAAATTTCAGATGGGAATGCCAATTGAGTACGAAGTAACATTAAAGGATAAGCTACAAGATGTTAATCTGAATGAAACTGTAAACGATATTGCATCCGATACAACTTTTTATCGTAAAAGGATTGAATATGGGTTAACAGAGACCTCGTTAAAACTAAATGAGTTGGATCTTAAACGTAAGAAAGCACAGTTTTTACCTTCCTTATCATTTAATGCCAGTACAGCGCTTAATTATCAGGATAATAGCTTCAGTAATTTATATAATACAAGTTATCCGTCAACATTTATTGGCCTTACTTTAAATGTGCCAATATTTAATGGCAATCAACGTATTAACCAGGTAAGACAATCGCAGATAAGCGTACTTAAATCCAAAAATGATTTAGGCAATGTGAAAAATGCATTAAGTCTTCAAGCTAGTCAGGCACGTATTACATTTATTAACGGCTTGCAATCGCTTAATAATCAAAAAAGTAACCAAACTTTAGCTGAAGAGGTTTTAAGAGTGTCAAAAGTTAAATATCAACAAGGTGTAGGTTCAAGCATTGAAGTTACACAGGCCCAAACGGCGCTTGAGGATGCTGATAATAAATATATACAAGGGCTTTACGATGCTCTTGTAAGCAAGGTAGATCTGGATAAAGCATACGGACGTATTCAATAAAACAAAAACTAAACTCACTATAAAATAACGACATGAAAAAAATATTATACATACCGGCTGCTTTGGTTCTTTTGGCTGCAGCCTGCACCAATAAGCCAAAGGATAAAAAAACAGAACTTGCCGATTTGCAAAAACAGCAGGCAGAGATAAACTCAAAGGTTACTAAGTTACAGGCAGAAGTAGGTGGTGCCGATTCTGGTAAAACAACCGATGTAAGTACAATTGCCATAAAAACAGGCACGTTTACTAATTATGTACAAATACAAGGTAAAATAGACGCGCAGGATAACCTAACAGCCTATCCGCAAACGGCGGGTATTATAACCGGTATTTTTGTAAAAACCGGCGATCATGTAAGTAAAGGCCAGACACTTGCACAACTGGATAATAGCGTAATGACGCAAAATATAGCACAGAGTGAAGCACAGGTGAGCTTAAATCAAACCTTGTTTGATCGTCAGAAAAACCTTTGGGATCAAAAAATAGGTACCGAAGTTCAGTTTTTACAGGCACAAACCACTTTGCAAAGCAGTAAGAAAGCTTTAGATGCATTAAAAAAGCAATCGGCTTATTTTCGTATTGTATCGCCAATAAGCGGTACTGTGGATCAAATGGATCTTAAACTGGGTCAGGTTGCAGGCCCGGGGCAAGCCGGTATCCGTATTGTTAATGCCGATGTTTTAAAGGTTAAGGCCGATGTGCCAGAGTCATACTCTGGCAGTGTAAATACCGGTAACGATGTTAAAATTCTGGTACCCGATGCAAACGATTCATTGATGACCAAAGTAAGTTTTGCAGCCAAGGTTATCGATCCAACTTCGCGTAGTTTTGGTGTAGAGATTAAATTACCTGTGCGTAAAACCTTGCGTCCGAATATGACGGCTATTATACAAATTGCTAATTATACTAAAGCCAACACCATTGCAATACCGGTAAAAGCTATCCAAAAATCAGAAGAAGGTGATTATGTATTGTTGAGCGAAAATGGAGTTGCCAAAAGGGTTAACGTAAAATCGGGCAGTACTTATGGCGGCCAAACAGAAATATTATCGGGTTTAAAGGCAGGTGATCAGCTTATTACCGAAGGTGCAACGGATATAGAAGACGGCGATAAGATCAAAGTTTTAAATACTGCTAATTAATTTATTAAACATTTGATCTGTCAATTATGAAAGATTCAACTAAAGAATTTGGCCCCTCAAGTTGGGCCATCGATAATAAAACCGCCATATACGTGCTCATATTTTTGATCACAGTACTGGGGTTGATCAGTTACAATAGTTTGCCCAAGGAGAATTTTCCGGATATAGCGCAATCAAAAGTGTTTGTAACTACAACCTTTGCCGGTCAATCGCCTCAAAATATCGAAAACCTGGTTACCAGGCAAATTGAGAAGCAATTAAAATCATTAAAAGGGCTGAAGAAGGTTACATCAAACTCGGTTCAAAACGTATCTATCATCACTGCCGAATTTCAGGCAAACGTGCTTATAAAAGATGCCAAGATAGATGTTAAAGATGCCGTTGATAAGGCCAAACAAGATCTTCCGCAGGGAGATGTGAATTTGAAGGAGTCGGTAATATCAGATATTAACGTGGCCGATCTTCCTATTTTATACATCAACATTTCTGGAGATTACGATCTTAAAAAGCTAAAGGAATATGCCGATGTTTTAAAGGATGAAATAGAAAGCTATAAAGAAATATCTAAGGTTGATGAAATTGGCGCTTTAACGCCCGAAATTCAGGTTAACGTGGATATGAATAAAATGGCCGCCGCGCAGGTTAGCTTTAGCGATATCATCCAGGCAATAGGTAATGAAAACATCCTGTCGTCGGTAGGTACTATTAAAACTGATGGCATCCGTCGCAGTATTGATATTAAGCAGGATTTTAAAAATGCCGACCAGGTTGCCGCCATGGCCATCAGGAACCCTAAAGGGCAGGCTGTTTACCTGAGAGATATTGCAGAGATCAAAGATTCGTTTTTGGAGCAGGAAACTTATGCCCGCTTAAAAACTCCGGATAACCCTAAGTTTAAAAATGTAATTACCTTAAACGTAAGTAAAAGGGCGGGGGAGAACCTTATCCAGGCATCAGATAAAATTAACGAACTGATAAAGCTAAAACAGAAAACCGTTTTCCCTAAAGGTTTGGCTATTACGGTAACCGGCGATCAGTCTGATAAAACACGTACTACGCTTAACGACCTTATCAATACCATTGTAATTGGTTTTATGCTGGTAACCCTTATCCTGATGTTTTTTATGGGTACCACCAATGCCATCTTCGTGGCGCTATCGGTACCATTATCGTGCTTTATCGCGTTTTTAATAATGCCGGCTATTGGCTTTACTTTAAATATGATTGTGCTGTTCTCGTTTCTTCTGGCGCTGGGTATTGTGGTGGATGATGCCATTGTGGTAATTGAAAACACGCACCGTATTTTTAACAACGGCAAAGTACCAATTAAACAGGCCGCTAAAATGGCTGCAGGCGAAGTGTTTTTACCTGTATTTTCTGGTACTATGACCACTTTGGCTCCGTTTATTCCGTTAGCATTCTGGAATAGTTTGATAGGTCACTTCATGTTCTTTTTGCCAATTACACTTATCATAACATTGTTAGCTTCGTTGGTGGTTGCTTATATTATGAACCCTGTTTTCGCGGTTGATTTTATGAAACCACATATTGAAGGCGAGCACGATAATCCTAAGTTTGATAAAAAAACAACACGTGTGGTAATTATTTTGGGTGTATTGGCTATTATAAGCTATGCCTTGTTTTTTGCCGGAATATGGACTATGGGAATGGGGAACTTGTTGGCCCTCGCTATTATTTTATACCTGATCAATCACTTTATCTTATTAAGAGTGATTGATAGATTCCAGAATAATGTATGGCCGAAATTTCAAAAATGGTATGCCAAATGGTTAGAGCGTGCAGTTAAAAGACCAGTTATTGTATTAGCAGGTACGTTTGCCCTGTTTGTATTTGCCATATTTTTAATGGCTGTACGAGGCAAAACACCAGAGTTTTTTCCATCTGGCGACCCTAATTTTGCTTATGTATATATAGCCATGCCGATTGGTACAGACCAGGCAACCACAAACGAGGTTACCAAAAAACTGGAGCAACGTGTAGCGCAGATAGTTGAGCCTGATAAGGATATTGTATCGTCGGTGATATCAAATGTTACCAAAGGGGTAACCGATCCTACAGACGAAGATCAGTTAGATTACGAGAATAAGAGTAAGATTACGGTTGCGTTTGTTGAGTTTGGTAAAAGAGATGGTAAAGATACCAAAGCGGTGTTAAAAAGAATCCGTGATGCGGTACAGGGTGTTCCGGGAGCCCGTATTTCTGTAACACAGGAAAATAGCGGTCCGCCGGTACAAAAAGATATCAGTATCGAACTTATTGGCGATAACCTCGATTCGTTGGTGAAAACCGGTAACCGTTTAAAAAGTTATATAGCTAAACAAAACATTGCCGGTATAGATAACCTTGTTGCCGATGTGCAAAGCGATAAACCAGAAATTGTTTTTGATATCGACAGGGAAAGGGCTAACCGCGAAGGAATCAGCACAAAAACAGTGAACGATAACCTGGGCGCTGCCATTTTTGGTGCCAAAGCCGGCGATTTCAGAAACACCAAAGAGGATGATTATCAGATAAAAGTAAGAGCGTTGGAAAGTCAGCGTAGCAACATTGATGAGCTGCGTAACTTAAAGATCACTTACCGTGATCTGGCAACAGGCGGTTCAATCAGGCAGGTGCCTATATCGGCCTTTACAGATGTTAAGTATACCAATACTTATAGTAATATCAAACGTAAGCAACAAAGGCGCGTGTTAACCCTGGGATCAAACGTTATAAAACCTTATAATGCCAACGATGTAAATGCGAGTATACTAAGGGCGATAGGCAACTTTAAACATGCCGATGATATTACCATTAGGCAAGGTGGCGGCCAGGAAGACCAAATGGAAGCAGTTACATTCCTTGGCGGCGCGTTGGCTACATCGTTTGGTTTGATTTTGATAATATTGATGATCCAGTTTAACTCTATCGGTAAAACGTTGATCATCATTAGTGAGATCTTCTTTAGCATCATCGGCGTATTGCTGGGGGTAAGTATCTTCGGTATGACGATGGCTATTGTAATGACCGGGGTAGGTATTATAGCCCTTGCCGGGGTGGTGGTTCGAAACGGGATCTTACTGGTTGAGTTTACCGATATGCTGATAGAGCAGGGGGCCAACGTACACGATGCCGTTGTTGAAGCGGGCCATACCCGTATGACACCGGTATTGTTAACCGCTACAGCTGCCATATTAGGTTTAATACCATTGGCTGTAGGTTTCAACATCGACTTTGTGGAGATGTTTACCCACTTTAAACCACATATCCACTTTGGTGGCGATAACGTTGCCTTCTGGGGCCCGTTGGCCTGGACAATGATATTTGGTTTAGGCTTTGCCACCGTTATTACATTGATCCTGGTGCCATGTATGTACCTTATCCGTCATAACCTTAAAGTATGGCTGTTTGGTAAAAAAGAAGTAAAGCATGAGGAAGTATTAGAGGCAGAAGTAGTTTAATCTGCTCAAAATATAAACAACAAACGCCGCCCGGGTAACCAGGGCGGCGTTTGTTGTTTATATAACTGAATATGAAATTTTATTCGGACAGGCCTTGGTAATAGGTCGCGGCATCGAACTACCAAACGCGGCTTAACTGTTCACCTTAGGCTGAATAAATTTTTCAAGATTATTCACCTCATTGCGAATCTTCGGCAGGCTGCCCGGATAATTTTGCTGGATAAAGGTTACCAGGTTTTCACGAATATAACAGCGTAAGTCAAACGCTTCGGATGAGTTGCGGGCACTCATCAATACACGTACCTCTATATTGTTCTCTTTGGTATCGGTAACCTGCACCACCTGTACTTTTTTATCCCATAACGGGGTTAAGTTGATCAAGCGAACAAATTCCTCACGGATCACGTCCAGCGGGATGGTATAATCTACATATAGAAATACGGTACCCAGAATCTCGGAGGAGGTTCTGGTCCAGTTTTGGAATGGTTTGGATATGAAATAATTGATGGGGAGAATAAGTCGGCGCTTATCCCATATATTCAGCACCACATAGGTGAGGGTAATCTCTTCCACACGGCCCCATTCGCCTTCAACAACCAGTACATCATCAATACGGATGGGCTGGGTAAACGCTATCTGGAAACCGGCCAGTAAATTGCCCAATGAGGTTTGCGCCGCGAAGCCAACAATAATTCCGCCTATACCTACACCTGTAAGTAAACCAGTACCAATTTTACGCATACTTTCAAAACTGAGCAGGATGATGGCTATGGTTACAAATATGATAACCACCACTAAAAACTTGCGGATAAACTGGATTTGGGTACGCACTTTACGTTCTACCAGGTTATCGGCTTTGTTGAGATCATAAGTATGGTAAATATAATCTTCCAGGATACGCACCGAGCGTACCAGGATGCCGGCAAAGGATATGGTCAATAAAATTTCGATGGTTTTGTCTAACGGGGTAATATAAACTTTATCCAACCGCATTAGCGGTATAAACAGATTGAGCAAAAACAGCGGAATAAAATAGGTAATAGCCTTCCCCAAATTAACCACTACCGATTTGAAGAAGGAATAGGACTCTTCTTTTTTTGCATAAAACTTAAACAACCGGGTAACTATAAATTTTATCAGTAGCCCTACCAATATGGCAACAATTGCTATCATAAAGTTCCATACCAATGAGGGGAGATGTTTTGAAAATTCGAGCAGATTAGGGGGTAACTTGCTTTCTATATCCATAGTTGTGTTGTGTGTAAGTTTTATTACTTAAATACTATGAATGTAAAATTGTTTTATCAACACATAACAAATAGGCGTTGATACACATAAGTGTAGATTTTTTGATAGATTTGTTTAAAAAGTCAGGAATTTAGTTTTCGCTGGCGAAGGAATTTTTAATTAACATAGCAAATGGCTGCAGTTAACGACCAGCAGGATATAAAACGGGAAAAAATATTGGAAGCCTCGTACGAGCGTTTTTTACATTACGGTTATTCAAAAACCACGATGAACGAAATTGCCGGCGACCTATCTATGTCTAAAGCTTTGCTGTATTATTATTTTCCGGATAAAAGCCAGTTGTATATGGCCGTCATGCGTAAGCTGGCTGCCGATTACCTTAAAACATTGGAAGATAAGGTTGATACATTTGCGAGTTTAAAGGATGCCTTTGTTTTTCAGATTAATACTCACCACGATTTTATAGTGAGTAACTATAACTTTTTTGATTTTTTTAGGCTTAACGAACAAAACCTGCCCGATACGATCTGGGAGATTGTAGAGCAGGTGCATAAAGCAGAACTTAATTTATTAGGTAATGCCATAAAAAAGGAAATTGATAAGGGCTGCATTCAACCGATCGAAAATCCATTAGAACTGGTCGACCTGCTTCTGGATGCCATGCATGGTATCAGGGTAGGAGCTGTATCTCAAAAGAAGACCAGTTTTCCCCGTAAAGAACATCTCGAAGAGATTCGTACCAAAAAGCTATTGCTTACAGATATCTTTATTAAAGGACTGATGTACTGCTAGTACAATCGATTAAATACCAGTTAGTATAAAATGTCAGTACCCCGTAAAAATGAATGGGTGGCGGTACGTTACAGCCATTTTATAGATACCTTTGTTTAAACATTTAGTTAATAGTAACTTGTAGAAGTGTCTATATATTAATTGTTTATAGCTTCCTATTTAATAAGAGGTGATTGTTTTAGAGTGATTTAGCCGGGTGAGGATTTATTTTCATCCGGCTTTTATATTTCTAATATACTTGTTAGGTGTGCTTTGTGCCGAGTTACAAAGCTGGCAGCCTCTGAAGGAGGGATGACTACAGGTTGCAACGGGATTATGCAGGGTGTTGGGTATATATTACTATAGACTGGGGCGATAAGGCAATTTGACCTGTACTTACAATTTCGGCAGTTGCCAATGGCCCATTCCATTTTGGCTCGGCCGAATCAAAAAGCTTTTGCCATTGGCCGGTACCTTGAGGTATAATAACCTGCTGCTCTTGTGCCGAGAAGTTTAGTAGGCAAAGCACCTGCTGCTCGTCAGTCCATCGTTTAATGGTTAATGTTTTTGCTGTTTCATCAACGGCAATAGTGATGCTTTCCCTGTCGGTATTTTTAAATGCAGGTTGTTTTTTTCTTAGTTTAATGAGTGCTTTGTAATAGCGCAGCATTACATTGTGCTGTCCTTTATCCAGCAAAGCCCAGTTGAGTTTGGAGTTATTAAAAGTGTTTACATCCTGCGGGTCTGGTGCCTCGCCCACGGTATGGAAATCTGCAAATTCGGCCTTCCGGCCTTTACGTACCGCCTCAATAAGTTCCTTATCTGTATGGCTTACAAAAAACTGGAAAGGGTTGGGTTCGCTCCATTCCTCGCCCATAAAAAGCATAGGTAAAAACGGGCTGATCATCACTGCACCGGCCATCAGCTTCTGCATGTCGAAACTAAACAACTGGCTCGATCGTTCACCAAGCATGCGGTTCCCTATCTGGTCGTGATTTTGGGAAAACACCACAAATTGCTGCCCGTTAATTCCATCGGTTTTGGTGCCGAAAGTTTTTTGCCGTTGCCCGGAGTATTGGCCATGGTATACATACCCATTCTGATAAGCGTTTGCCAGATCAGCAATGCCATTAAAATCGGAATAATAACCTTTGCGCTCACCTCCGGCTGCAACACGCAGGGCATGATGAAATTCATCTATCCATTGGGCATCAAAACCAAAGCCGCCCTGTTGCACGGGCTTAATATACCGGGCATCGTTAAGGTCGCACTCGGCAATTAAGTAATATGCTTTGCCGGTTTGCTGTGTCAGCAGGGCGGCATGCTGGGTTATCTCCTGTAAAATATGTACCGGACTAAAATCCCTTATAGCGTGCACGGCATCCATTCGTAGTGCATCTATATGGAAATCGCGCAACCACATTAATACATTCTCAATAAAATAACGCCTTACCTCATCGCAGCCCGCATCATCAAAATTAAGGGCAGCACCCCATGGGGTATCGTACTTACCGGTAAAGTACTGGCCAAATTGAGCAAAGTAATCACCCTCGGGGCCAATGTGGTTATATACAACATCTAATATCACCGCCAGGCCCTTGCTATGGCATGTGTTTACTAAAGCCTGTAAGCCCGCAGGGCCGCCATAGCTATTTTGTGTTGCAAACGGAAAAACACCATCATACCCCCAATTGCGTTCGCCTGGAAATTGCGACACGGGCATTATTTCAATTGCTGTTATACCTAAAGATACCAGGTAATCGAGCTTTTCTTCGATACCTTTAAATGTGCCATCGGTGGTAAACGTGCCGGTATGCAATTCATAAATAATATAGTTGCCTAAGGCCGTATTTCGCCATTCGTCATCCGTCCATTCAAAAGCTATCAAATCAAATGCTCCCGATGGGCCATGTACGCCTTCGGGTTGAAATAACGATGCCGGGTCTGGCAACTGCTTGCCATCTACTTTAAACCAATAAGTATCGCCAGGCTTTAATTGCTCGGTACTTAAAGTCCAATATCCGTGTTCCTGTTTATCAAGTTCCAGTTCCAGGTTGCCGGTACTAAGCAGCAGCTCCTTTGCACCGGGTGCCCAAACTCTTCCCTCGGCAAATCCCTGTTTATTAAAATTAACACCTAATGTTCTGTTAATGATGTTTTGTATCGCCATTATGGATCAGTTGATGTTGAAGCAATACTACCGACCGTGCTTCAACTTGTATAGTTTCGTCGGCTTTAAATGTGCCCTTTACTTCTTCGCCGGCTTTTTTATGGCTATCTATAAGCAAATCCCAGTCGTTGGCATATTCGCTTTTGGGTAATTTATAACTTATGGGCTCTTCATGCGCGTTAAATATGATGTAGAAGCTATCGTCTACTACTTTATTGCCTTCGGCATTTACACTGTGTAGGCCCAGGCCATTCAAAAAAACGGCTACCGATTTGGCAAAATCGTGGTTCCAGTTATCCTCGCTCATTTCAGATCCATCGGGCAAAAACCAGGCGATATCGGCAACACCACTTTTTTTGTCTATTTCACCCTTAAACCAGTTTTTACGGGAAAATGCAGCATGCTCTTTCCTTAGTTTTATCAGTTGAGCTGTAAAATCATGCAAACCCTTATCCATGCCTGCCCAATTGATCCACGATAGTCCATTATCCTGGCAATAGGTATTGTTATTGCCGCTTTGGGTACGGCTCATTTCATCACCCGCTACCAGCATAGGTACTCCTTGCGATAGGAAGAGGGTGGTTAAAAAGTTTCGTTTTTGCTTTTCGCGTAGCTCGTTAATATTTTCATCATCTGTTGGGCCCTCTACACCGCAGTTCCATGATCGGTTATGACTTTCCCCATCGTTATTATCCTCGCCGTTGGCCTCGTTATGCTTTTCGTTATAGGTTACCAGGTCGGTAAGGGTAAAGCCATCGTGGGCGGTAATAAAGTTGATACTGGCAGTTGGACGGCGGTATGATTTATAGAGATCAGAGCTACCGGTTATCCTATCGCCAAACTCGGCCAGTGAACTTTCGGTGCCGCTCCAAAAATCGCGGATGCTGTCGCGATATTTTCCATTCCATTCGGCCCATCCTGCCGGAAATTTGCCAACCTGGTAACCTCCTTCGCCAATATCCCAGGGCTCGGCAATCAGTTTAACCTGCGATATACATGGGTCCTGGTGAATGATATCAAAAAAAGCACTCAGGCGGTTTACCTCATGCAACTCGCGGGCCAGGGTAGCGGCCAGATCAAAGCGGAAACCATCTACATGCATTTCCAATATCCAGTAACGCAGGCTATCCATCATCAGGCGCAATACGTTAGGTAAATTTGCATTAAGCGTATTGCCGGTGCCCGTATAATCCATATAAAAGCGGCTGTCTTCGGTTAGGCGGTAATAACAGCAATTATCAATACCTCGGAAAGATAGGGTAGGCCCCATCTCACTGCCCTCGCCGGTATGGTTATAAACTACATCAAGTATTACTTCAATACCGGCTTTGTGCAGCTCTTTAACCATGGTTTTAAACTCAACCACCTGCTCGCCGCATACGCCACTTGCCGAGTAGCGCGAATCTGGTGCAAAAAAGCCAATGGTATTGTAGCCCCAGTAATTGGTAAGGCCTTTATCAACCAGATGCCTGTCGCTTAAAAAATGGTGAATGGGCATCAGCTCAATGGCGGTTATACCAAGCTCTTTTAAGTATTTAATAGTTACCGGGTGGCCTATAGCGGCATAGGTTCCCCTGATATCTTCCGGAATTTCGGGATGCATTTTGGTAAAGCCTTTTACATGCGCCTCGTATATTACAGAATTATAGTATTCTATGCAGGGGGCAGTATCGTCTTCCCAGTCGAAATGATGGTCTATTACTACCGATTTGGGTACAAAGGCCGCGTTATTACTTTCGCTAAAACTCAGGTCTTTGGCATCGTTGCCTATCTCATAACCAAAAAGGGAGTCGTCCCAGTTAATGGTACCGGAGATTGCCTTAGCATAAGGATCGAGCAATAATTTATTAGGGTTAAAGCGATGCCCGTTCTCTGGCTCGTAGGGGCCACTTACGCGGTAGCCATAAAGCTGACCGGGTTTTAAGCCGGGAATATAAATATGCCAAATTAGTTCAGAGTATTCGGTGATGGGTATCCGTTCGGTCTCCACTTCGTCTTCTGGCGTGTTAAACAGGCAAAGTTCAACCCCGGTAGCGTTTTCGGAGTATAGGGTGAAATTTACGCCCTTGCCATCCCATGTTGCACCAAGTGGGAACGATTTACCTGGATATGTAACTATTTTCATAGAAGATAATGAGGTGTTATTAAAAACCTAAATTGTCAATCATCTAAGGAAAATGCAATAGATTTGTTTGGATGATTGGAATATTTTATTCTTATAGTATTGATAATGATACGGTAAAAAAAGCAACGAGCGGTTGCTTTATGTTTAAAAATGTTAATTTGTAATTGATGGTTCTAAATTAACTTATGTAGCTTTGTATATCTATTAATAATAAACCTATGAGTAAAAAAATATTTGTTGTTGAAGACGATGAAGATCTGTCTGAAGCGATACAGATTATCCTGCACGAAGAGGGTTACCGCACAGTTGCCTCCCGGGATAAAAACTCAATTAAAGGCGTTATACTACATATGCCCGATATGGTTTTGGTTGACTATAAGCTAAAAGACGGCTTCGGCAGTGAACTTTGTGCAACTATAAAAAAACATCCCTTAACCAGTCATATTCCTGTAATATTGATCTCGGGCTACGCCGATCTGGCCGATATTGCCAGGGCCTGTGGTGCAGATGCCTGGTTAAGCAAACCGTTTGAACTAACAGCCTTAACCCGTTTGGTTGACCACTATTTAAAAAAGGCTGCTTAATTATTAATTAAGCAGCCTTAGATATTTATTAATACCGGTGCCTTAGATATTTATTAATACCGGTGCCTGCTTCCTAAATTAAATATTAATTTAGGAAGCATTGTTTAATACCATTACCTATAAGCGCTATCGTATCTCCAGTAGCTGATAGCTATCCGATCCGTGTAGATTTTACCCTGTAATTTAATTAAACCTGAACAGGTTTTGTAGATGCTTTCTTTCTCGCCCTCATTTTCAGAAACTGGTATAGTACGCCTATAATGAAGAGAAAAACAAGTATTTGTAACCCTGTTTTAGCCACAGGATCATTAGGGTCGGTAGCAAGGGGATGGCTGATAGGCAATCTTGTTAAAGTTTCGATAGTAGCCGGTATCATCGAAAAAAACAAGGTAAGCGACATCACAAAAACCTGTATATAATCGGCTGCTCTACCCAAAAAGTTAATTTTTTTGACAAAAATACCTAAAGGTAATAGTAATAAGACAATAACGGCCAAACCATGCCCTGCTGTAAAATGCCCAGTTTTCATAATAGGTAAGGCTGTAAGGCAACCGATAGCAGTGAATAAGATATATAGTTTTCCGGCGCCGGTCTTTGGGCTTATCTTACCCGAACTTATAAGGGCATAAAGAGCTACAAGCACCGCGAGTATACTAATAGCGGTATGAAAGATTCCGAGTGATGAAAGGTGATTAGGCATGATGTGGTATTTTTAAATAAGGGGGAATATATATATTACATCTATTGCACAACAACAGATACCCCTAATATATAAAAAATATCGTTGTGTTAGCAAAATATTATAAAATGCCCACTTATTTTAGCGCTTTTGCAATAGCTTCTTCGGTAACTGTTGCCATAATTTTATATCCTGCCACATTGGGGTGTACGCCATCGGTTGTTAGTTCTGCTCTTTGTCCGTTGCGTTCATCAACCATGGGCGAAAAATAATCGAGTATAATAAAGTTATTTGCGTTTGCGTAAGCCTTTATTTCCTTATTTAACGAAATGATCTTATCGGCAGGTTTAATGTCTTTGCGCCATGCATATTCAAAAACAGGGAGGTATTGGCACAAAATCACTTTAATGCCATGTATTCTGGCTAATTCCGCCATCGATTTTATGTTGTCAATAATAGTTTCATTGCTCACATGCCCTGTATTGGATGCAATGTCATTACTGCCTGCCAAAATAATCACCGCCTTAGGCTTCAGATCAATTACATCCTGCCTGAAGCGGATGAGGAGTTGTGGGGAAATCTGGCCAGAAATTCCCCGGTCGAGATATGGCCGGCCTTTAAAAAACTCAGGAACTTTAGTTTTCCAAAATTCGAAAATTGAACTACCTAAAAAAATAACCCGTTTTTCCCCGGGCTTTGGTTGTCCTAATTGCTGATTTTCGGCCTTGTAATGCGATAGGGCAGCCCAATCATCTCTAAAATCTTCTTTTTTTGAAGTGTCGACAGTGCTTTGTTGAGCGTAAAGTGTAAATGAAAAGAGTAAAAATGCCGGTATTAATAAAATAGGTTTCATGGAGCGTTAGGTGGATGAAGTTCAAAAGTACTATTAATATGCACTCTGCATCAATCGTCACAAAAATATTAGTATCAAATAATATCAATGGGGCGTAATAATGCTTAATGGAATAAAAATGCAATTTAATTAATAGTTATAAAACTTTTATAATATGTATTTGTTGTTTTTTTATATCTACCAACATATGAATACTTTTAATGAACATGAATCAGTGATCTATACAGATATCGAAGGCTCGACGATAGATACTTTTGTTGTATTTGATACGGATATGATAACCGGGCTTACCCATATCAACCATATGGATTTGAGCGTTCCGAAAAAAAGTTTGCAGCTTCATCCAGCCTCTATAGCTAAATATAATTTGCCAATGCGGGATGCCTTTAGCTTTGAGATATTTAAGAAGCTGAAAGAGAAATATGAGTCATCAATCTTGTCGGCCGTTAACCGGACTTTAAAAGCCGAACCGGGCTATAAATTTGCAAAAGCATCATAGCATTTATAAAAATGCAGTTGCATAAAAAACTCCGTTGGTGATATCATCAACGGAGTTTTTTATGCGAATTGATGTTAATTAATTGGTAGCGCCACCGTTTATAAGCAAATGCTGCCCATTAACAAATGATGATAACTCACTTGCAAAAAACTCAGCTGCATTGGCTACATCTTCCACTTCGGCTAGGCGGCCCATTGGGCAGCTATCCAGTAATTGTTTTCTTAATTGGGGATAACTGCCGGCTTCAGCAAATATTCCAGAATGATCAACAGCAAATGGAATGATGGAGTTAACAGTTACGCCTTTATGGCCTATTTCTTTTGAAAGAATATCAACCAAATAGCGCGGCGTGGTTTTACTGCCACCATATACGGCCATTCCCGGTACCGGGAACGAGGTAGTGCTTGATGCTATGTATATGATTCGCCCGTTATCTTCCACATTTTTAGCGGCCTGCTGCATGGTAAAATAGGTTCCTTTAGTGTTGATGGAGAACACCCTGTCAAATTGTTCTTCTGTAAAGTCAATTACCGGGGTTTCTACCAGTTCAATACCGGCATTGGCTACAACAATATCTATTTTGCCAAATGCTTTTTTAGCTTCTGTAAACAGTCTTTCAATATCCGCTACTTTACTTACATCGGCCTGTACTGCAATTACCCTCGCGCCCATAGCGGTAATATTGCTAACTACTTCATCGGCCGATGCCTTATCCCGTGAGTAATTGATCACTATGTCGGCCCCTAATGCTGCATAGCGCTCTGCTATAGCTTTACCTAAACCACGTGCAGATCCTGTTATTAATGCTACTTTATTATTTAATGAGTTCATGATTTCTATATTTAAATTTGTTGTTGCCCTTATTTTTAATAATTACGACTACACCGGTTATGGTGCTTGTATCATTTTTTCCTGATTTTTGTTCCCCCTTCAGGGGGGGCTAGGGTGCTTAAGCCATTGCGCCGTTTGCGCCAATATTCTGCGCGCTTATCCATTTGGCGTCGTCGCTGGCCAGGAATACTACTATTTTGGCTATATCTTCGGGTTCGCCTATGCGGTTAAAGGCCGATAGAGATGCCAGGCGGTCAATCACTTCCTGGGGTTTTCCTTTAGTAAACAGTTCGGTATTTGTTGGACCGGGAGACACCGAATTAACGTTGATGCCTCTTGCGCCAACCTCTTTGCTAAATACGCGGGTTAATTGTTCTACTGCCGCTTTGCTGGCCACATAAGTACCATAGGTAGGCATCATTACGCGGGTAGTGGTTGATGAAAAGTTAATGATGCTGCCATTATCGGCCAGTTTAGTTGCTGCCTCACGCATGGTGTTAAATGTGCCGCGTACGTTAATATCAAATTGACGGGTAAAATCTTCGTCGGTAGTATCTTTTAAAAGCTTGGTTATCATAATACCGGCATTGTTTACCAGTACATCAATTTTGCCGTAATGAGTTATAGCGGCATCAAACATAGCGGCTACCTCGTTGGCTTTACTTACATCGGCTTGCAGGGCAATCGCATCGCCACCGTTTTGTGTAATAAGGTTTACTGTTTGGTCGGCGGCTTCTTTACCTCCGGCATAGTTGACAATTACTTTAGCTCCTGCCAATGCAAGTTTTTGAGCTACTGCGGCACCAATGCCTCTTGAAGCTCCTGTTACTAAAATTACTTTTTCTGATAGTGTGTTCATGATTTCCTTTGTTATGTTTTGTGTTAATGTCTTGTTTGTTTTGACATAACAAAGGTGAGGTTTGGGGTTACCTCAAATGATACACATATTAAAGCATTACATATAAATATCTAAGATGCGGCTGTTAAATGCTGCTTTCTGAACAAGACTGGCGATAGGTCTGTATGTTTTTTAAAGTAATTGCTAAAGTGTGTCGACTCGGCAAAACCTAAACGGTAGGCTATCTCTTTAATAGAGATGGCCGAATTTTGTAACAGGGCTTTGGCTTCAGAGATTGTTTTTTCGGCTATCCAGGTACCTATTGGCTTACCTGTTTTTATTTTAATAACGTTGCTCAGGTAATTGGGATGCAAGCTTTGGGCATCGGCATAATCCTGTACGCGGTATGCTTTCTCAATAAGGCCATTGCTTAAATCACGGTAATGCTTTTCAAGTATACGTTTAAATTCCTTCACTATCTGCGAGCTTCGGTTACCCTCATATATGGGGTTATAATCTTTCCAAAAGTATTCTTTTATTTTAAGCAACAGTACTACAAACAGGTTACCGATAATACGGTTGCGGTAAGTGCTGTGATTTTGATACTCTTTAGATATCTGCAAATAAAGCTGCTCAAATTCGGCAAAAGCATTCGGGGCTAAAATACGGGGCTGTACAGTCTCGGCCAGCAGAAACTGAAATTCTTCAAAAATATCAGGGTGAACGTTTTCTTTCAGAAACGATTCGCTGAGGGTAATGAGGTAAACTTCGTCTACCTGTTGCCAGTTATATGACTTGTAATGCCCCGGATTTGTAAAGTAAATGGTGCCTGGTACAATATCAAACCCTAGTTCGTCTGTTGTGTATTTGCCCCTGGCATTTTTCACAAAAACAAAGGAGAAAAAATTGGGCCTGAATATGAGCGATTGATAGGGTAATTCCAGGTGAATATCCTTCAAATTATGAATGGCGAAATCTGTTTTCTCATCAATACTATCATCCGGCAGGCCAAAATGCAGATATTGTTCCTTAAGATTATTGAAGATCAGCTTTTCTTCTTCTTTCATGCGATAGTTTCTATATCTAAGGTATAAATAAAATGTGTCTCCATAACCTTAAAAAGGGTAAAAGCATAGCTGCTTAAAGATTGAAAAATATTAATGTGTAAAAAAGACACAATATGTTTTAGTTTGATGATAAATAATTTTTAGATTTACTGTACCACATTAAAAACTTAATTATCAGCATGAATTACAACAGGAGAAAATTTATCCAAAGCACAGGTGCATTGGTACTTGGAGGCATGGCCTTATCGGGTAACGCCGCGGCTTTATTAAGTAAAATGGCTGCACCACATGCCATTGGCTTACAGCTATTCACATTTTTTGGTGTTATAGACGAAGATGTAAAAGGCACCCTTACCAAAATTGCGGCACTTGGCTATAAAGACATGGAGTCGGCTTTTAGTAAAAAAGGGGGCTATTACGGGATGACGCCTAAGGGCTTTAAAACGATGGTGAATGATCTGGGTATGAACTGGACATCGCATCATGTTTTGGGCGCGCCATTTAAGTTGCCTCCGGGAACAAAATTACCAAATGGAGCCGATGGAAAACCTATGGTTATTCCGCCGATGAAAAACCTGCGCGATAATATGCAGGAGTTGGTTGACGATGCCGCGGCCGGTGGCATTAAATACCTGGTATGCGCCAATTCGCCAACAGCTACGCTGGAAGAAATAAAATCGACTATAGCAGTGCTCAATAAAACAGGTGAAGCCGCCAAAAAGATAGGCATTCAGTTTGCTTACCATAATCACGATATGGAGTTTCATGCGGTTGAAGGTAAAGTGCCTTACGATTTGCTGTTAAGCGAAACCGATCCAAACCATGTAAAAATGGAACTAGACCTGGCCTGGGCCGTAAAAGGCGGTAAAAACCCGGTAGAAATGTTTAAGCAGCACCCCGGCAGGTTCCCACTGTGGCATGTGAAAGACCTGGATGCGGAGCGTAAAACCATATTGCCGGTAGGTAGTGGCACTATTGATTTTAAACCCATTTTCGCCGCTGCGGCTTCTGCCGGAATGCAACACTTTTTTGTGGAGCACGATGGCCCTAAAGATCCTTTGGCAAGCATTACAAGCAGTATTGGGTATTTGAAAAATACGTTAAAAGTTTAAGCCCCACCTAAATCCTCCTCTGAAAAGGAGGACTTTAAAAACACGCAAATCAAAAATCTCCCCCTTCAGGGGGAGATTTAAAAGGGGGTTTAACAATTTCATAACATACCCTCATTTTGATTTACGCCTTGCTTTAAGTATCTTAAAGCGGCAAATCAAAACGTATGGCAGTAACCCCGGTAGAACAGTTAAAAAGAGTTTTAAAACCAGTCCATTTATGGGCTATAGCTGTAGGACTGGTAATATCCGGCGAATATTTTGGCTGGAACCTGGGTTGGGATGTGGCTGGCACCATCGGCTTTTTAATAGCCACGCTGGTGATCACTGTAATGTATATCACATTCATTTTCAGCTATACAGAGCTTACCACTTCTATTCCGCATGCAGGTGGGGCCTTTGCGTATGCCTACCGTGCCATAGGGCCAATAGGTGGATTGGTAGCCGGCTATGCTACTTTGGTCGATTTTCTTTTGGCTTCTCCCGCTATAGCTATTTCTTTGGGTAGCTACCTGCATTTTTTATACCCCGCCATCCCAATTATGCAGTCGGCCATGCTGTTCAACGCTGCATTTATCGTACTTAACATTTCCGGCGTTAAAGAATCGGCCACGTTTTCGGTATTTATTACCATTTTGGCCGTGGCCGAACTGTTGCTTTATATGGGCATAGTGGCTCCGTATTTTAAAATGGATAATTATTTAAGCAGCCCCATGCCATTTGGCTGGAGCGGCGTATTTGCGGCATTACCCTTTGCCGTTTGGTTTTACCTGGCTATAGAAGGCGTGGCCATGGTTGCCGAAGAGGTAAAAGAACCTAAAAAGAATATTCCCAGAGGTTATATATCCGCATTGGCAACTTTAGTAGCTTTAGCATTAGGTGTAATGATATTAACAGGCGGAATAACCGACTGGCACAAACTAAGCAAACTCGATTATCCATTACCCGAAGCCATTGGCATAGTATTAGGTAAAACCAACGGGTTAACCAAAATATTTGCCAGCATTGGTCTGTTTGGTTTAATAGCGTCATTGCATGGTACTATACTGGCTTCATCACGGCAGGTATTTGCCATGGCCCGCAGTGGTTATTTGCCACGCGGATTGGCAATTGTTAACCATCGCTTTAAAACGCCGCATTGGGCACTTATAGCAGGCGGAGCCATTAGTTTTATAGCCATTTATATAGGTACAACATCGCAAATCATTGTATTATCGGTATTGGGCGCTATTGTGATGTACGCCATGAGTATGATAAGCCTGTTTATTCTCCGCAAAAAAGAACCTAATCTCGATAGGCCCTTTGCATCGCCGTTTTATCCCGTATTTCCGGCTATAGCATTGGTAATATCAATAGTTTGCCTTTTTGCCATTATATGGTTTAATGTACAGGTAAGCGGCATATTTTTCGTAGGGTTAGTTGCTGTAGTTGGGGTGTTTATGCTGATGGGAAAGCACAAAGTAATCCTGACAGACGAAATGATGGCTACACTACAGTAAATGATAGAAGCAGATGTGCAATGACTAAATACCGCCACACCATCAGACATACAACATACAAGTTTCAAGATCTGAAAACTTTGTTGGGTATGGCATCGCCATATCGTTCTGGCGATGAACTGGCAGGGGTATGTGCCGGCAGTTATGAAGAGCGGGTTGCTGCCCAGATCACATTGGCAGATGTACCACTTAAAACATTTTTGAACGAAGTTGTGATTCCCTATGAAGAGGATGAGATAACCCGTTTAATTATTGATAGTCACGATGCTGTTTCTTTCAATCAAATAAGTCATTTAACAGTTGGGGAGTTTCGCGATTGGCTGCTGAGCGACGAAACCGATACCGAAACTTTAACGGCTATAGCACCGGGCCTTACGCCCGAAATGGTAGCCGCGGTATCAAAGCTAATGCGCAATCAGGATTTGATAGCGGTAGCAAAAAAATGCGAGGTGGTTACCCGGTTTCGCAATACTATAGGTTTAAAAGGGCATTTCAGTACCCGTTTGCAGCCAAATCACCCCACCGATGATCCCAAAGGAGTGGCTGCCAGTATTATTGATGGCTTGTTGTACGGCAGCGGCGATGCAACCATAGGCATCAATCCGGCTACAGATAGCCCGGCGGCGGTAAGCAGCTTATTGAGGTTGATGGATAATATTAGGCATCAGTTTAATATTCCTACACAAACCTGCGTACTAAGCCATATTACCACCACTTTACAGCTAATTAATGAAGGGGCGCCGGTAGATCTCTGTTTTCAGTCTATAGCGGGTACCCAGAAGGCAAATACAAGCTTTGGTATCAACCTTAACTTAATTGAAGAAGCTTACCTGGCAACGCTTTCTCTTAATCGTGGAACGGTTGGCAACAACGTGATGTATTTTGAAACAGGGCAAGGCAGCGCGCTGTCTGCCAATGCCAATTTTGGGGTCGACCAGCAAACGTGCGAGGTTAGGGCTTATGCTGTTGCCCGTAAGTTTAAACCACTGTTAGTGAATACCGTAGTGGGCTTTATCGGGCCTGAGTATTTATATGATGGCAAGCAAATTATCCGCGCCGCGCTGGAAGATCATTTTTGTGGTAAACTACTTGGGCTACCTATGGGCTGCGATGTTTGCTACACCAACCATGCAGAAGCCGACCAGGATGATATGGATAACCTGTTGACGTTATTGGGGGTAGCAGGCTGTAATTTTATTATGGGTATCCCCGGTGCCGATGATATTATGCTTAACTACCAATCTACCTCGTTCCACGATGCCTTGTACCTTCGTAAGGTGTTGGGTTTAAGGCCGGCGCCCGAGTTTGAGCAATGGCAAATAAAGCAAGGCATAATTGATGAAAAAGGAAATATGATATCGATTGATCCAACTCATGGCCTCTTAGGAGCTATGGTGTAACAGTTATGAAAAGAAACATCTCCCAGGAAATAGAGCCGTTAAAAGCATTACAGGAGTTTACTTCTGCCCGGATAGCTATTGGGCGGGTGGGTACAAGTATTCCGCTAAAGCAATCGCTCGATTTTAAATTGGCGCATGCCCACGCCCGGGATGCTGTGTACTCTGAGTTAGATTCTGAGCATTTAACCGCTGCTTTTAAACAATTTGACCTGCCGGTTTTACACTTGCATAGCCAGGTAACAGCTCGTCGCCAATACTTGCAACGACCAGACATGGGACGTAAGCTTAATGAGGCTTCGCTAACCCTATTGGAGGATTATTTTGTTTATACCGATATCGCTATCATTATAGCCGATGGCCTTTCGGCAACTGCCGTAAATGAAAATACTACAGGTCTACTTAAAGAACTCATCCCGCTGTTATCGGCATCCGGGTTTAAGTTTGCACCGATAAGCCTGGTTGAACAGGGGAGGGTGGCTATAGGCGACGATATTGGCTATAATCTAAACGCTAAATTATCTCTTGTATTGATCGGCGAACGGCCTGGATTAAGTTCGGCCGATAGTTTAGGGGCGTATTTAACTTATAATCCTAAACCGGGCCTTACCGACGAAACCCGTAACTGTGTTTCCAACATACGTCCCAAAGGGTTAACCTATAAAAAGGCCGCTAAAAAGATCTTTTACCTTATTAGCGAAGCCTTTAAACGCAAACTATCCGGCGTTGACCTAAAAGATAATGATGGATTGATTGAGTCTTAAGTTCTAAGTCGAAATTATATTTATCTCCCTACTTACTTACTACTATAGGCTAAGGACTTACTGCTTCTTCACTGGTCTTTTATCAATGGTGCCATTAAACGATATTGGGTCCCGGTTACTGCTGATAACCTGTAGTGAGGCATATCCATCCGGGCTTATAGAAAGATTCATGGATTGTACATCCCGGCCATCGCTGATATTTTTATTAGTAGGCTTAATGTTAACAGACCAACCACCTTTTTTACCGGCTTTAGCAGTATAGATAAAATGCGTATTGGTAAACTTAATACCGTTATCTGTTGATCCGTATGGTGGCGCAACGTATGCGCGGCCAAAATAAGGCAGATAAGCCATAATGGTATCTTTGGTTATTGTAAGGTCGTATTCGGTAGTAAGTGCTCTGCCGGCCATCCTGGATGGATTTACGTAGTTGGCGCTAAATACATAGTTTTGCGCTTCAACAATACTTTTCACTTCGGCAATGCGGGCTGCTTTTCTATCCTGGCGGGTATTTTGAGCGTTGGCAACATTTATGCTGATAAATGCTAATGCCAATGCGAGCGATAGTTTATTCAATAATTTCATAATAAATGATTTAGTGTTTTAGACAAGGATGCAGGTTGAGGGTTTATTCCATATCAAATTTAAATATTATTTGCATAAAAAAGCCATCCGTTTTACGGGATGGCTTTAAACATATTTCTGTTTTTAATTATATCAGATTTACGCTGCGGTTTACAAACTCGGTAAGTTCGGCACCGGTTAATAATCCTTGCGAAAGCAGGGCCAGGTCAAATGCTTGTTTTGATAATTGGGCCTGTACTTCTTCATTTTCTTCCTGTAAAATACGGGCTATCAGCTTATGGTTACTGTTAACAATTACCTTATAATTGTCTGGCATGTTACCGTAAAAGCCCATACCGCCTCCCATGGCCGCCATATCTTTCATACGGCGCATAAACTCATCCATAGTTACTGTTACTGGTAGTTCATCTGGGTTAAGGCTTTCTAAATGAACGTTGTATGCGGGTTTATTAATGGACTTGTTGAAGATGTCTTTAACCTTGGTTGATTGTTCTTCGGTTAAAACGGACTCAGGTGCTTCGTCTTTTCTGATCAGCTTATCGGCAACATCGGCATCAACACGTTTTAAAGATGTTTTTTCCAGTTTTTGCTCCAACTGGCTAATAAAGTGGTTGTCGATAGGCGAGTTCATCACCAAAACATCATAACCTTTTTTATTTGCCGATTGGATAAATGAATCTTGCTTAGCCGGATCATTAGTGTAAATATAAACCACCTGGCCGTCTTTATCAGTTTGGATGGCCTCAACTTTCTCTTTGTACTCTGGTAAAGTAAAGTTCTCTTTTTTGGTATTGGTTACCAAAACAAAGTCTTTAGCTTTATCATAAAACTTATCTTCACTCACCATGCCGTATTTTACAAACAGGCCAATATCGGTCCATTTTTCTTCGTAAGCTTTACGGTCGGCTTTAAACAGTTCTGACAATTTATCAGCAACTTTTTTGGTGATATAGCTATTGATCTTTTTAACGTTGCTATCGGCCTGTAAAAAGCTACGTGATACGTTTAACGGAATATCCGGTGAATCGATAACACCGTGTAACAACATCAAGAACTCAGGAACAATGTCTTTTACCTCGTCGGTAATAAATACCTGGCGGCTAAATAGTTTGATCTTGTTTTTTTGTACCTCAAAGTCGTTTTTTAACTTAGGGAAGTACAATACACCGGTTAAGTTAAACGGGTAATCAACATTCAGATGAATCCAGAATAATGGGTCTTCGCTGAAAGGATATAGCTGTTTGTAAAAGTTAAGATAATCCTCGTCTTTTAATTCAGCTGGAGCTTTGGTCCATATAGGGGTTGTATCGTTAATGATATTATCTTCCTGAACGTCAATGTATTTTGTTTTACCTTCTTCATCAACACCATCTTCAACCGACTCTGTTTTGGTGCCAAATTTAATTGGTACCGGTAAAAATTTACAGTATTTATCCAGTATCTCCTGTAGTTTATGCTGATTTAAAAACTCTTCAGATTCGCTGTTAATGTATAAAGTGATCTCGGTACCACGCTCGGCTAAAATACCTTCGCCAATTTCAAACTCGGTACTGCCATCGCATACCCAGTAAGCAGGCTCGGCGCCGTCCTGATAGCTTAAGGTCTGAATTTCAACCTTATCGGCAACCATAAATGCAGAGTAGAAACCCAAGCCAAAACGACCGATGATCTCATTGGCATCTTTAGCTTCTTTAAATTTCTCCATAAACTCAGTAGCACCCGAAAATGCTATCTGGTTGATGTATTTTTTAATTTCTTCGGCTGTCATACCCAAGCCATTGTCAGATATGGTGATGGTTTTTTTAGCCTCATCAAAAGCAACTTCAACACGCAGATCGCCAAGTTCGCCGTTGTATTGACCTAAAGAGGCCAGGCGTTTAATTTTTTGGGTAGCATCTACAGCGTTTGATACCAGCTCGCGCAAAAATATCTCGTTGTCTGAGTATAAAAACTTTTTAATTATCGGAAAAATGTTTTCGGTGTGGATCGAAATGCTGCCTTTTTCTTGCATAATATTATTTATGATTGAGTTAAATATGATTTACACTCTGCAACCATCAATGCGTGTTCCAAAGCGTACTAAGTTGTCAAATTGGCAGGAAGAATAATTTATCATCAATAAAAGGTGATTTAAATTGTGTTATAAAAGGAGCCTAAACCGGGAAAATATTGCCCGTTTAAGCAGAAAAAAAGCAGAAGAATTGGGAATTTTAAGAGAAAAAAACGTACACGGTGAAAAATGGCTGATGTTATTGAAAGAGTAACTGAAAATAAGCGATAAATTAAATGGAATTAAAAAACGTTTCTAAAACCTCAGTCAATTTTTTAGCCGTCTCTTCGTCCGCCACTTTATCTCCATCCATCTTCGACCTGATGAAAGGGATAATCAATTTAGCACCATCGGCAACCTGCGCGTTCAAGGCTCCTAAAATGAGCAGCATGGCCGCATGCGCGGCTTCACCACTTAACGACGCCGTGATCAGCGCCACCGGCTTATCTGAAAACGAGCCACTTGATACCGTCCAGTCCAGCATGTTTTTTAACTGACCAGGAACGCCAAAGGCATATTCGGGCGTGCAGATGATAACGCCATCGGCTTTCGTCAGCAGCCTTCGCAATTCAACTACAGGAAAGGGGGCATCATCAGTGTCTAACCCAGGATCAAAGGGCGGGATAGATGCCAGTCCATCATATATAGAATAATGAATATCAGCAGGAATCAAATCGCCTAGATACTTTAATATATTATGATTGGTAGATTCGGCACGTAAGCTGCCGGAAATTGCCAGGATGGTAGATTTGCTCATAGACAGTAAATTGATTTAGCCGGCCAAACTTACGAAGTTTCAAAAAAATGCCTTTCTAAGATAGCCTAAACCGCAAATAATAGTGGATTTGTTCGTAGATAGTAAATTGATTTAGCTGGTTTTAATGCAGTGCTACCTCCCAATACTAATAAGGCGGCATAACCTTAAAACTACTGTCACAATAAGAACGAAGATAATCTGTAGCCCTCTTTTCTGCATATTTTGCATTTAATACAATCCCATTTTCATCAAGCTCAATTACGTTAGCATAAATAGCAAAAACTTGTTCTATTGCACTTGGTTCTGTCCCGTATAAAGAAATATAGTCTATCCCTTGCAGTGTGTTTTGTGACCCGCTTTCCATAAAATAAGCAAATTCCCTAAGTGCACTACTGAATGAATTACTTAGTTTCATTTGTTATTTATTATTTAAGTTCCCCTTCAGGGGGCGGAGGGGGCCTCTACGGTACAAACTGCAAAATAAACGTTGATCCTTTACCCTCGGTTGATTGCACCTGTATATTGCCTTTATGCAATAGCATAATTTGTTTACACAAGCTCAATCCAATACCGCTGCCGGTTTTCTTGGTGCTGAAAAAGGGGATAAAAATTTTATCCAGCAACTCGGGTGGCATACCTAAACCATTATCACTGATCTTAACGAGGGTTTTACCACCATTGTGGCCTTCGGTAGATAGCGTTATACGCGGCTCTTCGCGGTCTTTTACGGCTTCAATGGCGTTTACCAGCAGGTTTATCATTACCTGTTCAATCAGGTTAATATCGGCCTCAATAGCCAGTGCCGGATCGCGCAGGATGATCTCCAGCTCGATATTCTTTTTAGATAATGTTGGTGTCATCAGGCTGTTGAGATTCTCAAACAGGTTGCGCACCAGTATCCGTTCTTTTTCCAGTTTGGTTATCTTGTTTAAACTGCGGTAGCTTTCGGTAAATTTCAACAAGCCTTCGCTGCGGCGTTTTATGGTATCAATACCCAGTTCCAGATCTTCCAGGTCGCCGGCCTCTACTGCTTCTGCTATTTCGGGACTTTGTAACCGGTTTTTAAGCGTATCTGCCAGCGACGAAATTGGCGCCACGGAGTTCATGATCTCGTGCGTCATCACGTTCAATAATTTCGACCATGCCTTTGATTCCGTTTCATCCAAAGCTTCACTCACATTCTGAAAAGCCAATAGCTTGTACAGTTTTTCTTCGCTCCGCATCATGCTTGATGTGATCAATATCTTCACCATCTGCTGGTTTCTGGTAACACTGATGATGTTACTTTCGCCGGGCTTTAGTCTGATGAGTTCGCCGTAAAGCGCCGGTTCCCGTTTTTCGAGCGATTGGATAGTTTTTAGATAGGGGATACTGAGCAGCTTTTTAAAAGCCTCGTTTATCCAGCTGATGTTGCCGGTTTCTTCTTCGTACGATAATATTCCGGTATCTACCAGCTCCAGTATCTTTTGCAGGTAGTGGTACTGCGTTTCGCGCTCGCGGCTAATGAGTTTAAAAGTGGTATTGATGTCGTTGAATCCTTTACGCAACGGCTTTAGCTCATTGGGCGCTTTGCGCACATCAAAATGGCGCGAAAAATCTCGGTAGTGGATAGATTCTACAAACTGGTTTACTTCGTCCTGCGCCTTTTTCTGAAAGCGTATCATCTCTATCACCGCGTAAATTACCAGCGGTACAAATATAACCAGGTACAGCGGCTGCCCTTTAACCGTTACATAAGATGCGGCCGTTAGGGCCAAAAACAATAAAAATACGCGCAGCAAAAGCCGCCATTCGTAACGGTTAAATATCATATTTACTTAGTCTGCGGTACAGGGCAGTACGGGTTAGTCCCAGTTCTTTGGCAGCACGGGTAATGTTGCCGTTATGTTTTTCGATCACCTTTAAAATGGCATTTTTTTCCAGCGTGCTCAACTGAATGTTGTCGTCGTTAATATTATTATCGGTTGCTGTTTCCAGTATCGAAAATATCAGGTCGTCGGGCCGCAGGGTGCTATCATCGGCCATAATTACAGCGCGCTCAATGGTGTATTGCAGCTCGCGCACGTTACCGGGATAATTGTAAGATTTTAGCTTCATCAGCGCAGGATTATCAAAATCCATAGCCGGCTTTAAATACTTGCTTGCATATTGTTTGGCAAAGTGTTTGGCCAATATCACTATATCCTCACTACGGCGGCGCAAGGGCGGCATATTAATTTCCACTGTGTTTATGCGGTAAATTAAATCCTTACGAAAACGGCTTTCGTTAGCCAGTTCGCTCATAGGTACGTTGGTAGCGCATATCAGCCTGATGTCAACATCTACAGCCTTATTGGTGCCTAAGCGGGTTACCTGCCTGTTTTGTAGTATGGTTAACAGTTTTGCCTGTTGTTGCAAACTAATGTTTCCTATCTCGTCTAAAAACAAAGTACCACCCTGGGCATCTTCAAACCTGCCGGCCCTATCTTCCCTGGCATCGGTAAACGCACCTTTTTTATGGCCAAACAATTCGCTCTCAAAAAGGGTATCGGTAAGTGCGCCTACATCCACCTTAACAAACGGCTTATCGGCACGTAACGAGCGTTCGTGAATGGCTTTCGCCATCAGATCTTTACCTGTACCGTTTTCGCCCAGTAACAAAATATTGGCATCGGTAGGGGCTATCTTATTCACTTTATGAAAAATATCCTGCATCACATCCGATTCGCCCAATATAGAGGTATCGCCGGCTGTACTTTTTGCAGGCGATTTTGTGGTTTTAGTACCTCCTTCTTTTTTATCAAGCAGTTCTTTAATAGTCGCTATCAGCTTTTCGTTATGCCATGGTTTTACCACAAAATCGTCGGCACCCTCTTTTAACGATCGTACGGCCAGGTCTATATCACCGTAGGCTGTTATCATAATAATGCAAACGTTGGGTTTCCAATCCTTTACTTTACGCAGCCAATACAAACCTTCGTTACCGGTATTTATAGCGCTGTTAAAGTTCATATCCAGCAAAACAAGGTCAACCTCGTTACGTTGCAGCAACCAGTTAATATTTTCGGGATTTTTTTCGGTGATCACCTCGGCTACCTGTGTTTTTAGCAGCAGCTTTACCGCGGTAAGCACATCCGGGTCATCATCAACAATAAGGATTGTAGCTTTTTTTAATATCATAGCCAAGTATCAAGTATTTAGTATCAAGTAGCAAGTATTTTTATCGATAGCAGTTAATTGTTGATGTATCATGGCCAAGCGCTGGTTATGCAATAACTGTTACTGCACCGTAGCGATGGGTTTGAAATTATGAGTGTTCGAAAGATAAGAAAGAGCAGCTGCCTGCGCTATTCCTTCCCTGGGGAAGGAGGGAGGGTTTAACACGTATTTAAGCCGCTTTGCAACTCTTCGCTCGTATAAACCCCTCCCTGGCTTTGCGCTCTTCTCCAATGGCACCCCTCCCCGAGGAGGGAATTAAAAATCTTTCGAACACTCATGGTGTTAAACCCATCGCTACCCGGAAGGCCGTGAACCACGATCTATCAACTACGATCTATGAACAATTCCCAACAAACCTCCTGCCATGAACCATCAACAATGAATCATGAACCAAACAAAATTTTCTGCAAATTAATAATTGGCTGCTTAAGTTTCACACCTATAGTGTAAATACAATTATTAAATAGTTAGCAGTAATAAAAAAGAGTTATTTTAGTTGTGGCAAACACACTGATAGTGTAATGGGCGTACCGCTATTCACTGTATCATTACCGTACACTTGATGTAACAGAAGCGTACGCCCCAAATAGGTAATAGGTATTTAAGTTATTGAAATACAGTTATTTAATTTGTGGCATATCTTTTTGTAACCATTATTCAAAATATCATAAACTACAGTGGACAGAAAAATAGAGAAAAAGACCTGGAACAGTAAACGAATACTAACTATTGCTGGTATTACAGGCATAATTTTATTAGTTGGAGGCAGTATATATTTTACATCGGGCAAAAGTAAGCTTGATGTTGATACCGAACGCATAACCGTAAGTACAATCACTAAAGGTCCGTTCCAGGAGTTTATACCCGTTAATGGTACCGTTATGCCTTTAACCACCATTTTTTTGGATGCTACAGAAGGCGGAGAAGTTGAAGAAAAATACGTTGAAGATGGCGCCATGCTTAAAAAAGGCGACCCAATCTTAAAACTAAGCAATGTTGATGAAGAACTTAACCTGGCTACCCAGGAGTCGGCCGTATTTGCAGAGCAAACGCAAATGCAAATATCCCGTAACAATGCCAGTCAGGCCACCATTACTAAATTGAATACCATGGCCGATGTAGACAATGCCTATAAAGAAGCCAAGCGTATTTATGATTTGGATAAAAGATTATACGAGCAAAAGGCCTTGGGCCTGCAAGATTATCAATCGGCAAAAAACGGTTACGATTACCAGGTAAACCGCCGTCAGCTTGCGGTACAGATATTGAAACAAGATACGGCGTTGATTAAGCAACAAGATCAGCAATCGCAAGAACATTACACCCAAATGAAGGCAGCCCTTGCACTAATGCAAAAGAAGGTTGCAAGCTTAACCCTGCGGGCACCTATTGACGGCCAGTTAACTAACCTTGATGCCGAAGTTGGCCAAAGTAAAGTTAAAGGTGTGCAACTGGGGCAAATTGACGTACAATCGGGCTTTAAAGTAAGGGTTGATATTGATGAGCATTACCTATCGCGGGTATTCACCGGCTTAAAAGGCGATTTTCAGTTTGCGGATAAAACATATAACATGGTGATAAAAAAGGTATTTACCATTATAACTGCCGGTCGGTTCCAGGTTGATATGCAATTTGTAGGCGAGGTGCCTAAGGGCATCCGTAAAGGCCAAACACTACAGGTTAGATTGGCTTTAAGCGATGAAACTACAGCGGTATTGGTACCTAAAGGTGGCTTTTTTCAGCAAACAGGCGGTAACTGGATATTTAAGGTGAGTGAAGATGGTAAACGTGCCTATAAGGTTAACATTCAGCTTGGCCGTCAAAGTCCGGATTATTATGTAGTAACCGACGGTTTAAACCCTGGCGATAAGGTAATTACCTCAAGCTACGAAACCTATGGCGATATTCAGGAACTGGTATTGAAAAAATAAACCGGCTCCACCCAAACCCTCGCCGGTAGGGAGGGCTTTTTTAAGTCTCCCCAACCGGGGGAGATTTAGAGGGGGCTAAGTACTGCATCACTGCAACGAAATGCTGACGGCAAGCGTCATGTAATCAGATAATTAATTTTAATAAAGAGTATAAACCAAACAAAAAATCAAAACATGCTGCAAGGCATGTTTCAGGAGGGGCAAATGATAAAAATTACTAATCTCGAAAAATTTTACCGCACAGAAGAGGTAGAGACCATAGCCTTAAACAAGCTATCGATGGAAGTTGGAACCGGCGAGTTTGTGGCCATTATGGGCCCATCTGGTTGCGGCAAGTCAACATTGTTAAATATCCTGGGAATGCTGGATGATCCGGATGATGGCAGTTACGTTTTTAACGACATTGAAGTTGCTCATTTTAACGAGCGCAAACGTGCCGATCTGCGTAAACACAACATCGGGTTTGTTTTTCAGAGTTTTAACCTTATTGATGAGCTTACCGTATTTGAAAATGTGGAGCTGCCATTAATTTACACTGGCGTACCCGCTGCTGAGCGTGTTAAAAGGGTTGAGGAAGTTTTGGATAAAATGCAGATAATGCACCGCCGTAACCACTACCCGCAGCAGTTATCGGGTGGGCAGCAACAACGTGTGGCCATTGCCCGCGCGGTTGTAAATAAACCCAAACTGATACTTGCGGATGAGCCTACCGGTAACCTGGATAGTACCAATGGTAACGATGTAATGGAGCTGTTAACGGATTTGAACGAGCAGGGTACAACCATCATTATGGTTACCCACTCCGAGCACGATGCCCGCTACAGTCACCGTATCATCAGGTTGCTTGATGGCCAGGCTGTTGTAGAGAATATTATGGTTTAAGCCGGCCTTATCGTCTCCCCCAAAAGAAGATAGTTTATATAAGTTAATAGTGCATAGCCACCCTTCCCGTTTGGGAGGGGTTAGCTTGTTTTTTGCCTTTTTTTGTTCGTTCATTAGTTCACTGGTTCATTAGTTCATTGGTGGAACAGCGGATAATTTGCAGGATGGATTTATAACCGCGTTATCTGATAGTAATGCGACATTGAACCAACAGATAAGACCAATGAACCATTGAGTAAATGAACTGATAAACCAATCGACATGATTAAGAACTACTTAAAGATCGCCTGGAGAAACCTGATCAGGAACAAAGGCTTCTCGCTAACCAATATTCTGGGATTGACTATTGGTATGACTTGTTCCATCTTCATTTTCTTGTGGGTAAAAGATGAAGTTTCATTTGATAGGTTTCACGCCGGCCATAACAATATTTATAAGTTAATGGCCAACCGCGACTTTAAGAACAGCATTTTTACCGACGAAAATATGGCCTTCCCCTTAGCCAAGGCGTTGGAAACCGGTAACCCGCAAATAAAGTACGCGGTAATGACCAGTCACCAGGAAAACCACCTGGCGCAGTACGGAAACGTTAAGCTTAATAAAGATGGTTACCAGGTAAGTGATCAGTTTTTTAAGATGTTTTCGTGGAAGTTTATTAAGGGTGATGCCAAAACATCTATCAATGATCCAAAATCAATGGTGTTGACAGAATCGGCCGCCCGGGCTTTCTTCGGAAACGAAGATCCTATCAATAAAGTAATTAAAATAGATAATCAGCTAAACTTTAAAGTAAGCGCCATCATTGCCGATCCTCCGGGTAATTCTACTTTTAAGTTCGATTTTATAGTTCCTTTTGAATACACATCTACCGAAAGTAAAAACAGAATGCATGAGTGGTCAAATTCATCAAACTTTGTTTTTATTGAGGCTATGCCGGGTGTAAAACAAGAGGCCCTTAACAAGTATGTAAATGATGTAAAACATCAGAACGATAGCCATGACCAGATAAGTACTTACTACACCTTTGCCATGAATAAATGGCACCTGTATGGCGAATTTAAAGATGGTAAAAACATTGGCGGTATGATAGAGTATGTACGGCTGTTTACTATTGTAGCCATTATAATTTTGCTTATTGCCTGCGTAAATTTCATGAACCTATCTACCGCCCGTTCCGAAAAACGAGCCAAAGAAGTTGGTATCCGCAAAACATTAGGATCTGATAAAAAACAACTCATCATCCAGTTTTTTTTCGAGTCTATTATACTTACCTGCATAGCCTTTGTATTTGCTATTATGGCTGTATACCTGCTAATGCCATTGTTCAACTCGCTGGTAAGTAAAAACTTACAATTGTCGGTCGTTGAGCCTTTCTTTTTAACCGGAATGGTTATCATTATACTTTTTACGGGTATTGTAGCCGGCAGCTACCCGGCACTATACCTGTCGTCATTTAATCCTGTTAAAGTATTGAAGGGTACATTTGCCGCTGGCAAAAGCGCGGTATTACCCAGGCGTATCCTGGTGGTAGGGCAGTTTGTAATGTCGATATTGTTAATATCAGCAACCATTATTGTATACCAGCAAATTCAGCACATCAAAAACCGCAATATTGGTTACAACCCCAATAACCTGATGATGGTGCCATCATCGCAGGAGACAGATAAAAATTATGTTGCCATAAAGCAGGAGCTGTTTAACTCGGGTTTAATTAGCGCTGTTACCCGCACCTCGGCACCTATAACCGAGGTTGGGTGGAAATCGCCCTCTCCGGATTACGAGGGAAAGCCTGCTGGTAGTATTATTTTTGCCGGCTTAAGTACCGATGTGGATTTTACTAAAACCATGGGTACTAAAGTTTTAATGGGCAGAGATTTTAACGCAATGCCCGGCGACTCGGGCGTTATGCTATTGAATAAAGCCGCTGTTGAAGCCATGAACCTGAAAAATCCTATCGGGATGCAAATGAGGTATGGGCCGAGAAAATATACTGTGGCCGGGGTGATTGAAAATATTGTAATGGAATCGCCCTATAAGCCGGTAGAACCTTTGATGGTTTACTATAACCCTTACGGCTCCCGTATGATAGATATTCGCCTTAAAAACAATGCGGATGTTAAAAAAGCTATCCAGGTATTACGGGTTGTTTTTACCAAATACAATCCCAATAATATATTCGACTTTAAATTTGTTGACCAGGAGTTTGGTAAAAAACTAATTACCGAAGAACTGATAAGCCGTATCACCAACATATTTGCGGGGCTGGCCATATTTATATGCTGTATTGGGCTGGCGGGTTTGGCATCGTTCACTATAGAAAAACGTTTTCGCGAGATAGGCGTACGTAAGGTATTGGGTGCATCGGTACAGCAATTATTGATGCTGATATCAACCGAATTTTTAAAACTGGTGATGATAGCTTTTGTAATTGCCGTACCACTAACCTGGTGGTTTATGAACGATTGGCTGCAAAAGTACACCTATCACGTAAGCATCAGTATTTGGATGTTTGCCATAGTTGGCATTATTATACTGCTGTTAACGTTGGTAGTAGTGAGTATTAATACCCTCAAAGCAGCACTGGCAAACCCGGTAAAAAGCTTGAGGAGCGAGTGAGGGGTTTATTGGTTCATTAGTTCAATGGTTCATTGGTGGAAAGCGGTAAAGTCTGCATAGTTTGATCCCCCCAATTATAAACCAGACAAGACCAATGAACTAATAAACCAATGAACTAATAAACTAAAAAAAGATGATCAAAAACTATATAAAATCGGCGATCCGTAGTCTGCGTAAAAACAAGGGCTTTACGGCAATAAATATTATGGGACTGGCATTGGGCCTGGCTACCTGTTTAATAATTGTACTTTACGTTGCCGATGAGTTAGGCTACGACAGGTATAACGAAAAAGCGGGCAGGATATTTAGGGTTAATGAAGATTTGAAGCTGGGTGATAACGCGGTGAAATACGCCGTTTGCATGGCTCCACTGGCTAAAACCCTGATTGCCGAATATCCCTATGTTGAAAATGCCACCAGGATTAAAAATGCAGGTGCATCACATGTTAAAAAAGGTACGCTCAACATAGTTGAAAACAGAGTAGCCTTTGCCGATGCTTCTTTATTTAGCGTGTTTACCCTGCCCATGATTAATGGTAACGCGGCTTCGGCACTCGTAGAGCCCAACAGTGTGGTAATTACCGAAACTACCGCAAAAAAATACTTTAACAGCGTTAATGTGGTGGGTAAAACTTTAATGTTTAATGATAATACCCTTTGTAAAGTAACCGGTGTAATTAAAGATGTACCTCAGCAATCGCACTTTAATTTTGATTTTTTTATATCGATGGCTTCCTTTCCGGATAGCCGCTCAACCGAATGGCTGCGCAGCGATTATAATACCTATGTGTTACTGAAAGATAAATCATACGCCAAACAACTGGAGGCAAGTTTTCCGGCCTTGTTAGAGAAATTTAGTGGTGAACAAATGAAAGGGCAATTAAATTTAACTATCGCCGAGTTTGAAAAACAGGGCAGTTTTTTTAGGCTGAACCTGATCCCGCTTACCGATATTCACCTCAAATCCAATATTTCGGGCGAGCTTGGTGCAAACGGTACTACGCAGTATGTATATATATTTTTGCTTATTGCGGTTTTTATATTGCTGATAGCCTGTATAAACTTCATGAACCTATCAACCGCCCGTTCATCAAACCGCGCCCGTGAGGTTGGGGTACGCAAGGTTTTAGGCTCCGACCGTAAACACCTCATAGCGCAGTTTTTAACAGAATCTGTTTTGGTTACCTTTATTGGTACGGTGCTGGCATTTGTGATAGCCTTGTTTTTATTACCACTGTTTAATCAATTATCCGGTAAAGTTCTTTTAATAGATAGCCACTCGTTGGGTTGGATATTACCCTCACTGCTTATAGTTGCTTTGGTTGTAGGCGTACTTTCCGGTTCATATCCGGCGTTTTACCTGTCGGCATTTCAACCTGTAGATGTGCTGAAGGGTAAACTGGCAACAGGTTTTAAAGGCGGCAGGCTGCGCAGCCTGTTTGTGGTGTTTCAATTTTCTATCTCTATATTTTTGATCATCGGTACACTGGTTATTTATAATCAGCTTAACTATATTCAAACCAAAAACCTGGGCTATAACCGTAATCAGGTACTGGTTATTAAAAACGTTTTTGAGCTCAATAACCAGGCTGCCATATTTAAGCAAAAGGTTAAAGAACTGCCCGGCGTATTAAATGCTACCATGACCGGTTTTTTACCTACATCCGGCTTTAAAAGCACATCCATTTATTACAAGGATGCCACGCTAAACGAAAAAACATCCATATTTCCGCAAAGCTGGCGGGTTGATGAGGATTATATATCTACGTTGGATATGAAATTAGCTGCCGGTCGTAATTTTTCGAAAGATATGCCTACCGATTCGGCCGGAGTGGTAATTAATGAAGCGGCCGCCAAGTTTTTGGGCTTTAAAGAGCCTGTTAATAGCATCATTTACAGATCGATGAGCAGCCAGCATGTTATGACGCACATGAAACCCTACCGGATATTGGGGGTAGTTAAAGATTTTAATTTTAACTCGCTGCACGAGAATGTTACCCCTGTAATATTAACCCTTGATAGTGATAACGGCGCGCTGAGCATCCGTGTAAATACAAACAACTTAAGCTTAACCTTAAAGCAAATAAATGCCGCGTGGAAAGATCTGAACCCCAATGTACAGATCAACTATTCGTTTATGGATCAGGATTTTGATGCATCTTATCGTACCGAACAGCGTACAGGGCAAATATTTATCATCTTCACCACCCTTGCTATTGTAATTGCCTGTTTAGGATTGTTTGGGCTGGCCGCTTACGCTGCCGAACAGCGCACCAAAGAAATAGGTATCCGCAAAGTACTGGGGGCTAGTGTTGCAGCAATAACACGCATGCTTTCTTTGGATTTTGTAAAACTTGTAGGCATTTCTATTTTAATAGCCTCGCCAATAGCCTGGTATTTAATGAATTTGTGGCTGCGCGATTTTGCCTATCGTATCAGTATTCAATGGTGGGTAATGGTAGTAGCAGGTTGCGCGGCATTAGTGATCGCTATTATTACGGTAAGTTTCCAAGCTATAAAAGCAGCCGTTGCTAACCCGGTTGATAGTTTGAAGAATGAATAAGGACCTCATCCAATCCTCTCCAAAGTAGGAGGCGTTAAAATGAATAGGGGTAAGCATCAGGTTTTAGGATTTGATATTTACAATTTAGTATTTAGAGTTTAGTATTTGGGATTTAGAGTTTTAAAAATATGCTTAGAAATTACATTACAACTGCCTGGCGAAACCTTGTAAACAAAAAGTTTTACAGCGCCATTAACATCATCGGACTTACTATTGGATTGGCCGTAGGTATGCTGATACTCATCTGGGTTAAGGATGAACTGAGTTATGATAAGTTTAATACCAGGGTAGATGAGATTTATAAGGTTAATGCCTCTATTGGCAGTGGAGCAACTAAACAGGTATGGGGTGGTGCGCCCGCGCCTGTCGCTTTTTTTGCATTGAAGGAAGTGCCGGGCGTTGTTAACGCGGCAAGAGTTATTACAAGTTATGACTATGGTACGTTTAGGTATAAGGATAAATTATTAAAGGAAGATTATGGTAAGCTGGCTTATGTAGATGATGCCTTTTTTACCATGTTTGATTATAAGTTGTTAAAAGGAAATGCCAAACAGCCTTTCCCTAATGATCAATCGGTTATTATAACCGAAAGTGCGGCTAAAAGATATTTTGGCGATGCCGATCCAATAGGCAAAACCATTACCGGCGATAGTAAAGATCCCTATACGGTATCGGGCGTGTTGGTCGATTTTCCAGCTAATTCCAGTATCAGCGGCGATATGCTGTTTTCAATGAACGTTAAAAAGAAACAGTACAATGGTAAAGGCTACTGGAAATCGATGGATGAGGATTGGGGCAATTACTATACCCAAACCTTTTTACAGGTAAGGCCCGATGCATCAACAAAAGCCATCGGCGATAAGCTTACCAAAATACACATGGCACACCAGCAGGGTATAAAACCTACCGACGGTGTGTTTATGTTGCAGCCATTGGCCGATATTCATTTGTACAAGCCGGATGGTTCGCAAGCAGGGATGCAAATTGTAAAAGTATTTTCGATTGTTGCTGTGCTGATATTGCTGATAGCCTGCATCAACTATATCAACCTTTCAACCGCCCGTGCTATGCTGCGTGCCAAAGAAGTAAGCGTTCGCAAAATTATCGGCGCCGATAGGAAACACCTGTTCATCCAGTTTATTATGGAAACCGTGCTGTGTTTTGCAATCGCGCTTTTGCTGGCTTTTAGCCTTATTTATGCGGTGATGCCGGTTTATAATAATATTGCGGGCAAGCAAATGCATTTTGATCTTTTAAATGCAAATGTTTGGCAGGTTATTGCTTTAACTATTATTGTTACGCTGGTGGCATCAAGTATCTACCCGGCTATATTGCTCTCGTCATTTAAGCCGATTAGTGCGCTTAAAGGTAAGATATCCGGAGCCGGGAATGCCACCTTCAGGAAGGTTTTGGTGGTGTGCCAGTTTGCTTTTTCTATTGGGTTGATTATCGGTACGCTTATTATTAACAGGCAGCTCAATTATATTCAATCGAAACAATTGGGCTACGATAGAGAACATATCTTTTCGGTAGAGATGCATGGCATGCAGGATCACTACGAAGCAATAAGGGCCGGACTACTTACCCAACGGGAAGTACTGGGAGTAACAACGGGCGACAACAGTGTGGTAAACAGCGGTAGTACTACCGGCGATACCGACTGGGACGGCAAAGCTCCCGATGTAAGCTTCCTGATCCATCCTTTTAACATCGACAAAGATTTTATCAGCCTGTTTAAAATCAAATTTGTAGCAGGCGCGGGATTTACCGGTTCTAAATCCGACACTGCACATTTTATACTGAACGAAACCGCTGTAAAACTTGCCGGGATAAAAGATCCCATTGGGAAACGTTTTAAACTACATGATCTAAATGGCATTATTATAGGCATTGTAAAAGATTTTCACTTTGCATCCTTAAAGCAGGCCATCGAGCCATCCATATTTGCTTACAGGCCAACATCATGGCAAATGTATGTGAAAACCACCGGCAAAGATGCCCCGGCAGCTATAAAAGCTGTAGGGAAATACTGGCAGCAATACAATGCCAATTTTCCGTACGAATACAATTTTTTGGATGATGTATATAATAATATGTACAAAACCGAGCAGCAAACAGGTACGCTGTTCAACATCTTTGCCTGCATAGCCATATTTATATCGTGCCTTGGCCTGTTTGGGTTAGCAACCTATACCGCGCAGGTAAAAATTAAAGAAATAGGTATTCGTAAAGTGCTTGGTGCAAGTGTGGCTAATATCACCACCATGCTTTCTAAAGATTTTTTAGTACTTGTAGTAATAGCCATTGTTATTGCATCTCCTATAGCTTGGTTTGCGATGAATAACTGGTTGCAGGAATACGTTTACAGAGTAGATCTGCACTGGTGGATAATGGCTATAGCCGGTGGAGTTGCTATTTTAATCGCCTTGGCTACCATTAGTTTCCAGGCGATAAAAGCGGCTTTGACAAACCCGGTGAAAAGTTTGAGAAGTGAATAGTTTTTGAGAGAGTAAAGATTTGGAGAGCAAGGAATAAGGATTTTTGGGTTTCGGCCAACGTGAAAACTTGTATAGTCTTATTCCTGATGTGCCAGGTGAAATTATTTTTTGTTTTTGTTCCTTAATCCCAAAATCTTTACTCTCCCAATAAAACGTTCGCCTATGCGTATCAACCGTACGATAGCGGACGGTTGATAATTTCGTATGTGTTTACAATATGCTGATAATTAGTATTTTATGTGATTGGTACGGGTTTTAGTATATTGGTGGTATAACCGTTAAACATTTGCCTTATGTTGAAGAATTATATAAAAATAGCTTGGCGCAACCTCATCAAGCATAAAGTTTTTTCTATCATCAATGTAAGCGGGCTTGCTATAGGAGTAGCCGCTTTTTGGCTCATTAGTTTATATGTAGCCGATGAATGGAGCTACGACCGCTATAACATCAAAGCCGATCGTGTTTTTCGTGTTGCCCAGCATGGAGAGTGGAATGGAGGTAAGTTTAATTTGGCCGTTACCTCGGCACCTTTTGGGCCGGCATTAAAAAAAGATTATCCCGAAGTTGAGGAGTTTGCACGTATAGATGCCGAGGGCGGAGGTAAAATAGCCTACAATGATAAGCAGATAAACGAAGGGGGCATTTTTTTTACCGATAATGGTATATTCAACATATTCAGTTATCATTTTTTATCCGGCGATCCCGTTTTAGCCCTATCTAAACCACAAACAGTAGTTTTAACCAAAACACTTGCAGTTAAGCTTTTTGGCGATGCAGAAAGCGCCATAAATAAAACGGTTACCATTAATGAGCAGCCAAATGCCGTTACCGGCGTTATAGACGATATGCCCGCAAACTCGCACTTTATGTTTGCCGCGCTGCGCTCGTTTCCGTCGGGCTATACCGATAGGTGGGGCAATTCGGGAATATATACTTACCTGCTATTAAAAGATCATAATGATTTTAAAAAGATTGAGGCTGGTTCGGCAGTGTTCCACAAAAAATATCTTACAGGTGATCTTGGCCCGATGAAGTATAGGCTGGAATTGCAACCACTTACTGATATTCACCTAAAGTCGAATCTTGACTACGAGATTGGTAACAACGGTAACATTACCTATGTGTACGTATTTGGTATTGTGGCTTTGCTTACCCTGTTAATAGCGGTTATCAATTATGTAAACCTGGCAACCGCACGTTCATCAGTAAGGATGAAAGAAATTGGCGTGCGCAAGGTTATCGGCTCCAGCAAAAAACAATTGATGCTGATGTTTTTTGCCGAATCTGTTCTGTTAACGGTTATAGCTACTGCCGTTGCCGGGGTGTTGATACAATTTGCATTGCCATATTTCAACCAGTTATCGGGCAAAACATTAATCCTTACTCAATTTGGTCTTACGCCAACCGTAATTGCCTTTGCGCTATTTTCATTAGTAACAGGCCTGTTAAGTGGGGTATACCCGGCCTTGTTCTTGTCTGGTTTCCGCACTATTTCGGCTATTAAAGGACGGGTAGGCAACCAGTCGTCTACCATCATATTCCGCAAGTCGCTGGTAGTATTTCAGTTTATTGTCACCATCGTGATGATAGCCGGATCGTGCATTATCTATCAGCAGCTAAGCTTTGTGATGAGCAAGGATCTTGGTTTTAACAAAGCACAGGTATTAACTTTTCATATTCATGACAAATCGGCCCGAACCAAAATAGCGGCTATTAAAACCCAATTGCTGCAAAATTCGGCTGTGGAAAGTGTTGGTGTAGCCGGGAACCCCATTGGTAATAACAACATAGGTGGCGGCGATTTTAACCTTGGCCCGGATGGTAAAATAAATCCCGAATCGAAGATTGTGGAGAACCTGGTTATTGATGAAGACTTTATTCCCACACTCCAAATAAAAATGGCGAAGGGGCGCAATTTTTCACCATCAATGGTTACCGATCAAAAGGAATCCATTATTGTAAACCAAACCCTGGTAAATGAAATGGGCTGGAAGGATGCCGTTGGCAAATCGGTTCGTACGGGTGTTGATGATAAGGGCAACGTAATATCGCAAACCATTATTGGCGTGGTAAAAGATTTTAATACCTACTCGTTACAACACCGGGTTGCACCTATGGTATTGCAAATGCCTGCCGTTGCAAACGATGAGGATAATTTATATGTGCGCATCGGCAAAAGCAATATTCCGGCAACGTTAAGCTATATCAGTAAAATATACGGTCGTTTTGATATTGAAAACAAGGTAGAGTTTCATTTTCTCGATCAAAATTTTGCCAAACAATATCAATCAGAGCAAAAGCAGGGCAGCATTCTGTTCATCTTCACCATACTGGCAATCTGTATTGCCTGTTTGGGCCTGTTTGGTTTGGTAACTTTTACTGCCGAGCAAAGAGTAAAGGAAATAGGCATTCGTAAAGTATTGGGTGCAAGTGTAACCTCTATAGTTGGCCTGTTGTCAAAAGATCTGATGAAACTTGTATTGGTGGCAACCATTATCGCATCGCCGCTGGCCTGGTATGCTATGAGTAAATGGCTGCAAAATTTTGCTTATCGTATTGATATTCAATGGTGGGTGTTTACCATTGCCGGTGCTGGCGCTATCGCGATAGCCTTTGTTACCGTAAGTGTACAATCTATTAAAGCTGCAACGGCTAATCCGGCTAAGAGCCTTAAAAGTGAATAGGTAGTTGGCAGTTATTGAATGGTAATTGTTTACAAGCTATTAATAAGATTTAGCTTTCTATTTAGAGTTTAGAAATTAGGATTTAGAATTTATCCGTCATGATGAAAAATTACATCAAAACAGCTTACCGCAGCCTTTGGAAAAACAAGGGCTTTACGGCTATAAACGTGCTGGGCCTTTCTATTGGTTTGGCTACCTGCTTGCTCATTATATTTTATGTGGTAGATGAATTGAGCTATGATAAATACAATACCCAAGCCGACAGGATTTACAGAGTAACCGAAAATGTAAAACTCAATGGGAGGGAAGGCTCTTCGGCAGCTACGGCAGCGCCATTGATGGATGCTTTAAAGGGTAATTTTTCGCAGATAGAGAAAGTGGCCAGGCTAATTCCTACTACTGCGTTGTTTTGGTCGCCCCAAAAGTTTTATATCAAAAAAGGGACGGAGAATATCCAGGAACGTAGTATTGTTTATTCCGAATCGAACATATTTGATGTGTTTACATTACCCATGGTTGATGGTACCCCTACAAATGCGTTAACAGAGCCACACACAGCGGTGATTAGCGAAAGCGCCGCTAAAAAATATTTTAACAAGATAAACGTAGTGGGGCAAACGTTAACCATTAACGATACCAGTATTTATAAAGTTACCGGCGTTATTAAAGATATCCCTTCACAATCGCATTTTAAGTACGATCTGTTTTTATCGTTTTCGTCGTTACCCGAAAGTAATGTACATGGCTGGGGTTTTAGCGGTATCCATAATTATTTATTGCTTAAACCGGGTACTGATATTAAGCAACTGGAAAGCCAGATTACCAGCCTCGACATTAAAAACTCTTTTGATCCCAAAGCATGGGTTACCAACGGCAATTACTTAAAAGTTGTATTAACGCCATTGTTAGATATACATTTAAAGGCCGTAAACAGCCAATCTGAACTTGATAAAGGTGGTAACATACAATACGTATATATATTCTCTGTTATAGCCCTGTTTATTTTGTTGATTGCTTGCGTCAACTTCATGAATTTGTCAACGGCACGGTCATCAAACCGGGCAAAGGAGGTTGGGGTACGTAAAGTATTAGGCTCGGCGCGCAAGCATCTCGTTTATCAGTTTTTAACAGAGTCTACCCTGGTAACATTTGTGGCAACAATAATTTCTCTTTTTCTGGCTGTTTTATTATTGCCTGTATTTAACCAAATGGCAGGCAAACAATTGGCTTTTACCCAACAATCAATGGCTTGGCTGGTACCATCGTTAATGGTTATTGTATTGGTTATTGGCTTTTTGGCAGGTTCGTATCCCGCATTCTTCCTGTCGGCGTTTAAACCTATTAATGTATTAAAAGGTAAAATGGCGACTGGGTTTAAAGGTAGTTTCCTCAGGAGTTTCCTGGTGGTTTTTCAGTTTTCGATCTCTATTTTTCTGATAATCGGTACAATTGTAATTTATAATCAGCTAAACTATATTCAAAACAAAAGTCTCGGTTTCGACAGGAACCAGGTATTGGTGATCAAAAATACAGGTGTATTGGGTAAACAAGCCAGTATCCTTAAACAGGAATTGAAACAATTACCTGGTGTAGTAAGCGCCACCATGTCTACATACCTGCCAACGGGTGAAGATCGTAACGTGACGGGCTTATTTCCGGATAGAACAATTGATATCAAAAAAGATGTGTTGACGGAATTTTGGCCGGTTGATGAAGATTATATCAAAGCCATGGACATTAAAATGGCAAACGGGCGCAACTTTAACAAACAAATGGCTACCGACACCGCCGCCATCATTGTTAACGAAGCCTTTGTAAAAGCCTATGGCGAAAAACACCCGCTGGATAGAACGGTATACCGCGATAGTTACGGTATTCAGCCTTATCATATAGTGGGTGTAATAAAAGATTTTCACTTTAATTCATTGAGACATAAAGTTACGCCGGTGGTATTGGCCTACGCCGAAGACCGTGGTGCTATAAGCCTTAAAATTAAAACAACCAACGTTACCAAACTGATGGGACAGATAGAAAATAAGTGGAAAGAACTATCGCCTAATCAGCATATGAGCTATTCGTTTATGGATGAGGATTATGATGCATCTTACCGCTCAGAGCAGCGTGTTGGCGAGATATTTATCTCCTTTAGCACATTAGCTATTTTAATAGCCTGCCTTGGTTTATTGGGACTTGCCGCTTATGCAGCAGAGCAGCGTAATAAAGAAATTGGTATTCGTAAAGTTTTGGGCGCAAGTGTAACCACAATCGTTAGTATGTTGTCAAAAGACTTTATAAAGCTGGTATTTATAGCTATTGCCATATCATCGCCATTAGCCTGGTTTATGATGAACAAGTGGCTTCAGGATTTTGCTTATCGTATTGATATTCAATGGTGGGTATTGGCCATTGCAGGTACTACAGCTATATTGATAGCTTTTTTAACCATCAGTTTTCAATCTGTTAAAGCGGCGATTGCAAACCCGGTTAAAAGTTTGAGAAGTGAGTAAAAACGTTCATTGGTTTATTTGTTCACCGGTTCATGGTGGTTTAAAAGCCAGCAGCAGCCCTACGATTAATGAACATTGCGCCAAAAACGAATGAACAAATGAACCAAAGATTAATGGACTTTGCACCAATTAACAAGTGAACCAATTGAAATGATAAAAAATTATATTAAAACGGCGTTTCGTACGCTGAAGAAAAATATAGGCTTTACGCTTATTAATGTTTTGGGGCTGGCTTTGGGGCTGGCTACCTGTTTGTTGATTATTTTTTATGTTGTGGATGAGTTAAGCTACGATAGATATAACATAAAGGCTGATAGGATTTACAGGGTTAATAATGATATAAAATTTGGTGGCAACGACCAGTCATACGCCAGTTCGCCGGCACCATTGGGGGCCGCTTTGGTTGCAGATATCCCCGAGGTGGAGAAAACCGTTCGGTTGATAAACAAGGGAGGAAATAACGTAAAAAAAGGCAACCAGAATATTAAGGAAAGCCAGATGCTGTTTGCCGATGCTACACTTTTTGATGTTTTTACCCTACCCATGATAGCCGGCGACCCACAAAAAGCATTGATTGAACCTCATACCGTAGTTATTAACGAAACCGTTGCCAGGCGATATTTTAATGACCCTTTACAAGCTGTGGGTAAAACACTTACGTTTAACGATAGCGTGTTGTATAAAGTAACCGGCGTTATAAAAGATATTCCAAAGCAATCGCACTTTAATTTCGGCTTCTTTTTATCTATGAGCACGCTGGCAGAAAGTAAGGAAAATGCCTGGTTCAGCAATAATTTTAATACTTATGTTTTGTTGCGTGAGGGGGCCGATCCGCAGAAATTTAAAGCGAAATTGCCATTGCTTATGCGCAAATATGCCGGGCCGCAGTTGCAAAGTATACTACATATTACTTTCGATCAGTTTGAAAAGGCAGGTAATAAATACCAGCTTAACTTAATAGCGTTAAAAGATATTCACCTGATGTCAAATTGTGTATCAGAACTTGCACCCAATGGCAACATTCAGTACGTGTACATCTTTACTGCTGTAGCTATTTTTATATTGCTTATTGCCTGCGTAAATTTCATGAACCTATCTACCGCGCGGTCATCAAACCGGGCGCGCGAGGTTGGGGTGCGTAAGGTACTGGGATCGCCAAGGAAATACCTCATTTTGCAATTTTTGTCAGAATCGGTAATGGTAACATTTATTGCGGCTGTTCTGGCTATAATTATCGCTTATTTATTTTTGCCGGTGTTTAATGACATGGCCGATAAGTCGTTCTCCTTTAATATCAGCTCGCTTACCTGGTTATTGCCGGGTATGTTTGTAGCTGTATTAATCATCGGCTGCCTGGCAGGCTTTTATCCCGCCTTCTTCCTGTCGGCTTTCCAACCCATTGAAGTGTTGAAGGGTAAGCTGGCCAATGGCTTTAAAGGCAGCTGGCTCCGCAGCTTTTTGGTGGTATTCCAGTTTTCGATATCTATTTTTCTGATCATCGGTACTTTGGTTATCTATAACCAATTGCAATTTATCCAACACAAAGATTTGGGTTACAAACGTGATCAGGTGATGGTGGTACACGGTACATGGGATTTGGGTAACCAGGCAGTTACGTTCAAAAACGAGGTGAAACAATTGCCCGGCGTAATAAATGCCACCATGACGGGCTTTTTGCCAACTATGGATTACCGCAACAGCAGCAGTATGTTCCCCGATCGTAACCTTGACCAAAAGAAGGCAGTGCTTGCGCAAAGCTGGACGGTTGATGAAGATTATATAGGTACTCTTGGCTTAAAGCTGGTAAAGGGCCGCAATTTTAATAAACAAATGGGGACCGATACCGCCACAATGATCATAAATGAAACAGCGGCAAAACTGATGAACGTGGCCGACCCAATTAACAAAATGCTGTATGTTCCGCAGGATAATATGGCCAAAATTTGGAAGGGCTACCGGATAGTTGGCGTTGTAAAAGATTTTAACTTCAATTCGTTAAAAACCAACATTACCCCGGTTGCATTGGCGTACGGGGATGATAGGGGAGCGCTGAGTTTAAAAGTAAACACTGCCAACATTACCACACTGATGGGCCTTATCAAAAACAAATGGAAATCAATAGCGCCTAACCGCGAGTTTAACTACTCTTTTATGGATGAGGATTTTGATGCCACCTACCGCGCCGAGCAGCGTATGGGGACTATAGCTATAGTATTTACAACGTTGGCCATCGTTATTGCCTGCCTTGGTCTTTTTGGGCTTGCCGCATACGCCGCCGAACAGCGGAGCAAAGAAATAGGCATCCGCAAAGTATTAGGGGCCGAGATAAGTACCATTGTAGCCATGTTGAGTAAGGATTTTATAAAACTGGTACTCATAGCCATTTTGGTGGCCACGCCGCTGGCCTGGCTGGCCATGCACCAATGGCTGCAAAGCTTTGCCTATCGCCAAAATATACAATGGTGGGTAATAGCCGTATCGGCTTTCCTTGCCGTTTTTATAGCGTTTGCTACTGTCTGTTTTCAATCCATCAAAGCAGCGTTAACAAATCCGGTAAAAAGTCTTCGGAGTGAGTAAAGCCTCACCCAACTCTCTCCAAAGGAGAGGGCTTTAAAAGAATAGCGGTGCATAGTAGATTTAGTACCTTGATATTTAGAATTTAGCTTCTTAGAGTTTAGAATTTACCTTTTAGAGTTTAGAATTTAACTTCTTAGAGTTTAGAATTTAACTTCTTAGAGTTTAAAATTTAACTTCTTAGAGTTTGGAATTTACCTTTTAGGGTTTAGAATTTACCTTTTAGAATTTAGGATTTATTTATTAGAGTTTTTAAATTATGATACGTAATTATTTAAAAATAGCCTGGCGAAACCTTTATAAACAAAAGGCATTTTCGCTGATCCATATCCTTGGGCTTACCATGGGTATTACCGTGTGCCTCATGATATTTCTGTATATTATGAATGAGTTTAGTGTAGACAAATTTCATAAGCAGGGTAAAAATATTTACCGGGTAATGCGGGGCTTCGATCCTGCAAAGCCAAGGGTGCCGTACCTGTCTGGCCCGTATGCGCCTGCATTGTTGAATGATTACCCACAGGACATAAAAATGGCGGTGCGCGTATCGCCGCAAAACAACCTGGTATCATTTGGCGAAAAGGCCTTTAACGAAAAGAAGGTTTACGCGGTAGATGCCGGCTTTTTTAAATTGTTTACATTCCCGCTGCTTAGGGGCGATGGTGCGACAGCGCTTGATAACCCCAACAGTGTTGTACTTACCGAAACAACCGCTAAAAAATATTTTGGCTCTGTTGATAATGCCATGGGTAAGGTTGTTCAGTTTGATAAGCAGCTTAACCTGAAGGTTACGGGTGTGGCTAAAGATGTACCATCAAACTCGCACCTCGATTTTGATCTGGTGATGCCGATATCCAACTATACCAAAAATCCCAACTTTAACGTGTGGATCAATAACGGGCTTTTTGTATATGTGTTATTAAATGAGCATAGCAGTCAAACCGCCCTCGAAAGCCGTTTTACCCAGTTTATGGATAAATACATGGGCAAGGATATGCAGAAATTTGGTGCTAAATTTGATCTTAAACTAACACCGCTTAACGATATTTATTTTGAGCAATATTCGGCTTTTGATAATGTGAAGCACGGCGATAAAACGGTGGTATTCATCTTTATATCAATAGCGGCACTCATCATGCTCATCGCCTGCATCAATTTCATGAACCTGGCTACCATCAGGGCGGTTGAGCGTTCAAAGGAGGTTGGGATGCGCAAGGTAATGGGAGCATTACGTAACCATTTGATATGGCAGTTTATTGGCGAGTCGTTGATGTTGGCGTTGATATCGTGCGTTTTATCAATTTGTTTACTGTTAACATTGATGCCTTACTATAACCAATTGTTGGGCTATGATCTTACCGTATCGTGGAATAGCCCGCCTATTTGGTTATTTCTGTTTGGGGTGATTGTGGTAGTTGGTTTTTTAGCAGGAAGTTATCCGGCCATATTTATGTCGGCGTTTTCGCCTATCCAGGCTTTAAAGGGTAAACTGAAACTGGGTAAAGGTGGCAGTATTTTCCGCGAATCGTTGGTGGTATTGCAATTTAGTATCTCGGTAATGTTAATCATCGGTACCATAGTTATTGTAAACCAAATGCGCTACATCAAAAGTAAATCGCTGGGGTACGATAAAGAACAAACGCTGGTGATCAAGATAGACAACAACGATATTTACGATCATCGTAAAACGTTTAAAGATGAATTACAAAATTCAGGTACCGTGTCGTCAGTATCTCTGATGTCGGGCGAGCCGGGCGGCTTTTATGATATGCACGCCTTTGATGCCGAAGGTCAGCCCGCTGTATTTAAATCGCGAACAGAGTTTGCCGATTTTGAATATGTGAAAACTCTGGGCTTAAAAATAATTGCCGGTCGTGATTTTTCGCCGCAGTTTGCAACAGATACTACAAACTCTGTACTCATTAACCGCACTGCTGCAAAAGAATTAGGCTTCTCGCCCGAGCAAGCCATTGGTAAATGGATAAAAAACAGGGGCCGCGACGATAAAAGACGTAATGTGGTGGGCGTAGTAGATGATTTTAACTTCCTTTCGCTTAAAGAAAACATGGATGCCCTGGTTATTTCGCCAAGCGAGGACAGGCGGGTAATTGTTATCAAACTAAAACCGGGCAATATCCCGGCATCTGTATCGGCAGTTAAAGATGCTTATGCCAAAGTAGCGCCGATATATCCGTTTGAGTATACTTTTTTAGATCAAAAATTTGATACAACCTATAAAACAGATATCAGGCAGCAAACCATGCTTACTATCTTCTCTGGGCTGGCCATATTTATTGCCTGCCTGGGGCTATTCGGCCTGGCTTCTTTTACGGCGGCTAAACGTACCAAAGAGATAGGTGTGCGTAAAGTGCTGGGTTCATCGGTACAAAGCATCCTGGTATTGATATCTAAAGATCTGTTAAAACCTGTGTTGTTGGCAACAGTGATAGCAATGCCCATAGGTTATTACTGTATGGATAAATGGCTGCAAAGCTTTGCCTATAAAACGCCGTTGCACTGGTGGATATTTGTACTGGCTGCCTTTTTAACTTTTGTGATAGCGTTGGTTACCATTAGCTTCCAATCGTTGAAAGCTGCGTTAATGAACCCCATAAGAAGTTTGAGAAGCGAGTAGCCTCACCCAACCCTCTCCAAAGGAGAGGGCTTTGAATTGCAAGATTTGGATTAAAGAACTGATATTTAATATTTAATGAAGTTGGAGTTTAACGTTTTAAAAAGTAGAGTTTAGGATTTTAAAATTAGGATTTAGAATTTCTCATTTTGAGTTTAGGATTTAGAAATTAATATTTTAAGAAATATGAATACAAAATTAGCGTGGCGTAACTTAAAAAAGAACAAGCTTTATGCTTTTGTGAATATCCTTGGGTTAACAGTGGGTATTACCAGTTGTTTGCTGATAGGCATTTACATTCAGCACGAATTGAGTTTTGATCGTTTTCATTCCAATGCCAATAGGATTGTAAGGGCAAATATGGAGTACACGCATGGCAACGGATTGAAACAATCTGCACTTTCGGGGACAAAAGCGGGACCGCAGTTAGCGAGGGTTTTGCCTGGTGTGCAGGAGTACGTTCGCACATACAAACGCGCCAGGGTGGTTGCCTATGATGATCACTTATTTACCGAGAATAGTTTTTTATATGCTGACGCCAATTTTTTTAAAGTTTTTTCATTTAAACTATTTGATGGTGACGTTAATACCGCTTTAAATGCACCCGACAAAATTGTTATCACGCAAAATGCAGCAAAAAAATATTTCGGTAACCAGGCTGCGTTAGGTAAGGTTTTAAAGGTAGGCTCAAAAAATTTCACAGTTTCTGGCGTGGCCGAAACGGTACCGACAAATTCACAGATACAGTTTGATTTTGTGGTGCCATTTAGTCTTTACATGGCTGATAGTGGGCCTGAGCAATGGTGGTCGGCCAATAACATGACTTACCTGCTGCTTAGCAACAAAGACCAGCTTAAGCCTGTGCAAAGCAAACTCAGGGATTATATGGCCGATGTAAGTAAAAATGAATTGAAAATGGACGGTAAAGACTACCTTACATTTGATTTGCAGCCGTTAACGGCCATTCATTTAAACTCTGGTGTAACAAATGAATTTGAGCCTACCGGGAGTTTTACTTATATCTATATTCTTTTAGTAATTGCCTTATTAATACTCATTATTGGCTGTGTAAATTATGTAAACCTGGCTATCGCGCAATCATCCGGCCGTGGTGCCGAAATTGGGGTACGCAAAGTTTTGGGCGCGGGCAAAGGCGAATTATTTTGGCAATTTATAGTCGAATCAATTTTTACAACCACATTGGCGGCTGTTTTTGCAGTTATATTGGCTGCTTTTGTATTGCCGCTTTTTAACCAGGTATCTGGTAAGCAATTAGAAATACCGGTATTGTTTAACCCCGTAGTAATTGTAGGATTGGCAGGCTTAAGCGTAGTGATTGGGTTTGCTGCCGGGGCATACCCTGCGCTGCTATTGTCTGGCGCTAAACTGGTGAAAATACTTAAATCGGGTTTTTCCTTTACTTCTGGCCAAAGTGTACGTAAATCGTTGATTGTTTTTCAGTTCGTTATCTCTATCTTTTTAATTATTTCAACCGTAGTAATCTTACAGCAACTTGCATTTATCCGTAATAAAGATCTGGGTTACAATAAAAGCAACGTATTGGTATTACCTATTGATGGTAAAATAATGCCACAATTAGATGAACTTAAAAAAGTTATCGGTACGGTTCCTGGTGTTCAGCAGGTAGCCGCAGCCTATGACGAGCCTGTTAACGTGGGGTGGAGCGATGCCATTAAAACAAACGATGGGAAAAAGATCTCTGTGAACGCCATCCCTGTCGACGAAAATTTTATTAACACCATGCAATTGAAGCTTTTGGCAGGCAGTAACTATACACACGCCGATCTGTTGCAGATGGATACTACCAACCAGTATAAAAATTTCCATTATTCATTTATTATTAACGAATCGGCAGCTAAAGCACTTGGTTGGACTCCTGAACAGGCCATCGGAAAACCGATCTCAAAAAATGAACCAGGAATTATAAAGGGAGTGATAAAGGATTTTAATTTTAAAACATTTCATGATCCCATTACTCCACTGGTATTGTTCCTCAATAACGATATGCTGTTTGACGTTTTTGTAAAAATAGACGGTAATAATGTACCGGCAACGGTTGCCAACATTGGAAAAGTTTGGAAAAGCAGAATCAGCCACCGCCCATTTGATTACCGCTTTTTGGATGACGATTACAACGCGCTTTACCGTACAGAGCAACGCACTGCGGGCGTATTCACCACATTTTCGGTATTGGCCATTGTGTTGGCTTGTTTAGGTTTGTTTGCTATAACTGCCTTTGCAGTAGTGCAACGTACAAAAGAAATAGGTATTCGTAAGGTGTTGGGCGCAAGTATTGTTAACATTGTCTTGCTTATCGCCAAAGACTTTTTGGCGCTTGTAGTTATAGCTGCAATTGTCGCATCGCCAATAGCCTGGTACATATCCAACAAATGGCTGCAGGATTTTGCCTACCGTATCGACATTCAATGGTGGGTGTTTGTAATAACCGGCGCTGCCGCCTTATTAGTGGCCGCTTTTACGGTAAGTATACAATCAACCAAAGCCGCGCTGGCCAACCCGGTGAAGAGTTTGAAGAGCGAATAGTCATTGGTCATTGGTCATTGGTCATTGGTCATTGGTCATTGGTCATTGGTCATTGGTCATTGGTCATTGGTCATTGAAATGGGGGATTAAATTAGAGTTTAGGATTTGAATTTTAGAGTTTAGTTTTTAAGATTTAGGATTTAGTTTTTACAAATTAGAATTTATGCTGCGTAACCACATTAAAATTGCATTCAGAAGTTTGAGCCGGAATAAGGGTTTTACTTTTATCAATATTACGGGATTGGCTGTCGGGCTTGCCGTTTGTATGATGATTATGCTGTATGTAACGCATGAGATGAGCTACGATCGTTTTCATAAAAACGGTAAACGAATATTTAACATTCATGCATCGGTAAAAATGGGCGGCAATACTGTAAGTATGGCTTATATGAGTTATGCCGCCGGGCCTATCATCAAGCAAAATAATCCGATGGTTGAGGATTACATACGAACAATGGCCTATTTCAGGCCCACAGTTGTAAGTAACCCTGCTTCGCCCGAAAATAAATTTGCCGCAGATAAACTCTTTTTTGCCGACCCTGGTTTCTTTAATTTTTACTCCTTTAAGTTGCTTGCCGGCGATGTCTCAGATGTACTCAAGGCACCGTTTTCTGTGGTCATCTCCCGGGATATGGCGAAAAAATATTTTGGCAATGCCAACCCCGTGGGTAAAACATTAACTATAAAAACCGATAGCGCCTACACCTACCATATCACCGGGGTTGCCGAAAATTCACCATCAAACTCGTCAATCAATTTTAATTTCGTGGCATCTGCAAGCAGCCTGTTAGCGATGAAGGAAGCTTCGATGTATACCGGATCGCAGGGCATAAGCTTTGGCTCGTTCGGTTTAAATTTATTGCTGAAGCACGCGGCAGATACCGCGCTATTAAAACGCAATTTGCAGGCAATGGCAAAAAAAGACAAAGATTTTGATGGAATTATTTACACCCTGTCGCCCATTGCTGATAGTCACCTCGGGATGAATTTTGGCGATTCATCTAACACCAAATATCTCAGAATCTTCCCACTGGTTGCCGTGCTGATATTGTTGCTTGCATTGGTTAATTACATGAGCCTTTCTACTGCAAGGGCAACGCTTCGGGCTAAAGAGGTTGGCGTACGTAAGGTGTCGGGCGCCAGCCGTAAAAGCGTTGCTATGCAGTTTTATGTAGAATCGGCTTTGTATACCGGCATCTCGTTTGTGTTGGGGTATTGCTTGTGTTACCTGTGCAAACCCTGGTTCTTAAATGTGTTGCAATTAAAGATTGATAACTCATTTTTATACAGCCCGGTAGTATTGGGGCTGATGTTTGCTTTGCTGATAATTACCGTGTTAATAGCAGGCAGCTATCCATCGTTGGTGCTGTCGGCATTTAAACCCGTAGTAACTTTAAAAGGCAAAATGAGTACACAAGCCGGCGGCGCAATGGTGCGCAAGGTATTTACAACCCTGCAATTTGCTATTTCGGTAGGCCTTATAATTTGCGGCATTATTATAGACCGGCAACTGTATTATTTCAGGCATGCCGATACAGGCCTTAACCGCGATAATATAGTGATGTTGCCGGCCGGATCAAACCTTGCCAAAAACTACCAGGCTTTTAAAAAAGATATCGGCGACCTTGCCGGTGTAAGCAGCGTGGCCACATCTCATCACACTATGTTTAAGGGGTATGATATGTTTTGGGTTGCCGGCAAAACCAAACAGGAACAAAGCGTGGGCATTATTAATGTAACAGCCGATAATAATTATATCCCGCTATTGGGTTTAAAATGGAAATATCCGCCGGTGCCAAACACTAATATTACCGGCAGGCAAAAGGTGGTTATTAATGAACTGGCGGCCGCCAAACTGCACCTGCCCCCTAATCCGGTAGGTAGTTACCTGGATGATGGGAGTAAAAAGTATGAGATTATGGGTGTGCTTAAAGATTTCAATTTTACGTCTATGTCTGATGAATTGAAGCCCCTGGCGTTATTTACAATGGCCGATACAACCACCTTTTGGGCAAAGCAAGGCTGTAGCCTTTTTGCCAAAATAAAACCGCACACCAATTTACCAACATTACTTGCCAAAATGCAAGGCATCTACAAAAAATACGATCAGGATACACCGTTCGAGTACACCTTTATGGACGATGCCTTTAACCTGCAATACAAGGCCGAAGACAGGCTGGCCGCCATCTTTAGTTTGTTTACTTATATTACTGTAATATTAGCCACAATGGGTCTGTTTGGCCTTGCAGCCTTCACTATTGAGCAGCGTACCAAGGAGATAGGTATCCGTAAAATATTGGGTGCCAGCCTATCAAAAATAAGCACATTACTTTCTTTGGATTTTTTAAAACTGGTGCTTTTGTCGGTTATAATAGCATCGCCGGTAGCATGGTGGGCAATGCACAACTGGTTGCAAAACTTTGCAAACCGAATCACTATCCCCTGGTGGGTATTTACCGCTGCCGGTGGTATTGCAATATTAACGGCCATTATTACCGTTAGCTACCACGCTATAAAAGCAGCATTGGCCAACCCCGTGAATAGTTTAAGGTCGGAGTAGTTCATTGGTGAAAAGGCTAAGTATTCCTCTTTGGGTTTTAGAGTTTAGAATTTAGGTTTTAGGTTTTAGAATTTAAGATTTAGGTTTTAGAATTTATTTCCCCACAGATGCAACGTATTTCTTTAAATGGTGGTCTTATCAATAAACCAAACTAAAATATTATGAAAAAGCACTTACTGCTATTTTTTGTTGCCTGCCAAAGCTGTGTTGTTTTTGCACAAGATTCCAAAACCCCATACATAACCAAACCCATATCCGGCGCTGTTAAAGATGTATTTGTAAATACATCTGGTGGTAGTATCACTGTAAGCGGCGCCGCCGGCGAAGCACCTCGTGTGGAGGTTTACATACAGGGCAATAACGGCAATCGCGATCTCTCCAAAGAAGAGATTCAGAAACGCCTGGAAAATTACGATTTAAGTGTAACCGTTACCGGCGGCGAAGTACATGCGACTGCTAAAAATAAACGCAGTTTTTCTAACTGGGGAAACTCTTTAAGCATAAGCTTTAAGGTGTTTGTTCCCAAAAATGTGAATACAAACCTAAATACCAGCGGTGGTAGTATCCACCTTGATAACCTGGAGGGTAACGAAAAGTTTGAAACCAGTGGCGGTAGTTTGCATATTGATAAATTAACGGGTATAATCAAAGGCGAAACATCTGGCGGTAGCATCCATGTGAGTAATTCAGGTTCTAATATTGATCTGGAAACAAGTGGCGGCAGTATCGAGGCTGCTAACTGCAATGGTAAAATTCATCTCGAAACTTCAGGAGGCTCACTACACCTTAGCGACTTAAAAGGAACTATTGATGCCAGCACCAGCGGTGGCAGCATCAACGGCAATAACATTGCCGGCGAATTTAAAACCGGCACATCCGGCGGTAGCATTAACCTTACCCAATTAGCCTGCGCGCTTGATGCGTCAACAAGTGGTGGTAGTTTCCACGCTCAATTTAACAGTGTAGGTAAATATGTAAAAGTTGATGTAAGCGGCAACGTTAATATCTCGTTGCCAGGCAAACAAGGCTTAAACCTCGATTTGCGTGCCGATAGGGTAGAAGCCAACTTTACATCCAACTTTAGCGGTACAAAAGAAAAAGAAAAGATTGATGGTAAACTAAATGGCGGTGGTCCAACTGTAGCGGTTAGAGGCAATCGTATCAATCTTGATTTAAACTAATCTCCTGATATAAAGCTTTATGCAGTAAAGGGCCGGTTGTATTTGCAACCGGCCCTTTATCAATTCTAAAAATCCAACTTTCTCCATTGTATCATAATCGTACACCGCATTGTTACGCCTGCGTACAGTTATAAAATAGTATATTTATTAAATGACTGTAAATCAGTAGTTTGAATATTTGGTATGTGTTTTACATTGGTATTTATGTAATTACATCACGATGCTTAGAAACTACATCAAAACTGCATGGCGCAGTTTAAAACGGAATAAAATATTTTCTTTTATTAACGTGTTTGGCCTATCTGTAGGGCTGGCTTGTTGTATGCTGATAACAGCTTATGTTTACAGCGAGCTAAGTTATGACAGGTATCCCGCCGAGGCAGACCAGATCTATCGTGTTGGCTTGCGTACCATCGAAAACAATGGTACAACGGAGTATCCTATGGTTGACGTAGCGGTAGCCAAAGGGATGAAAGATCAATACCCCGAAATTAGCCAGGTAACAAGAATTGGCGGCCGTGGGCCTGTTTTTGTTAAGTATAATGAGAAGCAGTTTAAAGAAGAGCATTTACAAATGATAGATGCCAACTTTTTACAAATATTTTCTATCCCGCTGATAGATGGCGATATTAATACATGTATGAACGAGCCGCAAACCATGGTTATAACCAGCGCGTTTGCAAAAAAATATTTTGGCAATCAGCCGGCGCTTGGTAAATCGCTTCTTATTGACCACGATCCTTATAAGGTTACGGGTGTAATTGATAAAGTGCCCGATAACTCGCATTTTCATGGCGATGCGTTTTTAAACCTTGCACCGTTTGTAGATAAGCGGGTACAAACCTGGAGTAACCTTGGGTATTTCACTTATTTGAAGCTTAACCCCAACGCCAGTGCAAAAAAACTGGAAGCATCCTTTCCAGACCTGGTACGAAAATTTGTAGTGCCCGAGATAGCACATGATATGGGTGTAAGTATGGCCGAAGCCGGTAAATCTGTAAATAACTTTATATTTTTTTTACAGCCTCTAACAGCTATACACCTGCACTCAAATACCAAATACGAGATGGAGCCTAATGGCGATATCAGTTACGTATACATATTTGCCGCCCTGGCCATATTTATATTGATGCTGGCTTGTATAAATTTCACCAATTTATCTATTGCGAGTTCGGCCAAACGATCTAAAGAGGTAGGTATCCGTAAGGTGTTAGGCTCAGAAAAAAGTGGGCTGATTTCCCAGTTTCTTACCGAATCGGTACTCCTTACTTTAGGCGCTATGGTGCTTGGTCTTGTCATTGTTTATTTATTGTTGCCGTTATTTAATAATCTATCGCTTAAACGTATTGAATTTAATTCCTTTTTGAATTATAAGGCATTGCTGGTTGAATTTTTACTGGCCTTTGTAGTTGGTATTATTGCTGGTATTTACCCTGCGTTTGTGCTATCGGGCTTCAATATCATCAGTGTGCTAAAAGGAGGGGGCGGAAGCAATAAACCTGCAACTACCAATTATTTACGCAGCGGGCTTATCATATTTCAGTTTTTTGTATCCACCTTACTCATCATTGCAACCTTTGTAGTTTACCAGCAATTGCATTACATGCAAAATAAAAAGCTGGGATACGATAAAGACCAGGTTTTAGTGTTAAATGATACCTATACATTGGGCACCAATATCAACGCTTTCAGGCAGCAACTTTTGCGCAATCCGCAAATATTGAACGCCACGATATCCAGTAGCGTGCCCGGTAATACCCAAGGTATGGATGGCACCGAAATTGCCTCCAGGGAATTTGATAAAAACGGTAATCACGCTGGTATTCACACCAATATTTATCATGTTGATGAAACATACCTGCCTACCCTTGGTATAAAAATGCTTAAGGGACGGAATTTTTACCCTTCGTTCTCCGGCGATTCCATGTCGGTAGTGGTAAATGAAGCCATGGTAAGGGATCTGGGTTGGGGCAATGCCTACCCGATTGGTAAAACCATCGTGCGCTCGGCCAAAACAAAATATACTGTTGTAGGAGTGATGCAGGATTTTCATTACGCATCGGCCAGGCAAAAAATAGCGCCGTTAATGCTACTGTCTGGCCATAGTACCAATAATATTTTATTGAAGATAAAAACCACCAATGTAAAAGCTTTATTGGCCGATATTAAAACCCAGTACAATGGTTTTAAAACAGATGCCCCATTCAGCTACTCGTTTCTTGATGAGCAATTTGCGTCGTTGTATGCCTCAGAGCAGCAAACGGGTAAAATATTTACCGTGTTTGCCGTAGTGGCGTTAATTATAGCATGTTTAGGTTTATTTGGTCTGGCGGCTTATATGATAAGGCTACGTATTAAAGAAATAGGCATCCGTAAAGTGTTGGGTGCATCAACCGGCAGTATTACCGCTATGCTATCACAGGAGTTTTTAAAACTGATAGTGATTGCATCATTAATTGCATTCCCCGTTGCCTGGTTTGCCATGAACAAGTGGCTACAGGATTTTGCCTATCGCATCAATATCCAATGGTGGGTGTTTTTAGTGGCAGGGGCAATTGCCCTATTGGTAGCGGGTGTTACTATCAGCTTCCAATCGGTAAAAGCCGCGCTGGCTAACCCGGTTAGGAGTTTGAGGAATGAGTAAGCCTCACCCAACCCTCTCCGAAGGAGAGGGCTTTGAATTGCATGATTAAAGGACTGACACATTTAAGGTTTAGTGAAATAAGGGCTTTGTATTTAAGGATTTAGGCTTTTAGAATTTAGGGTTTAGAATTTTAGGGTTTAACTATATAGTTATGATCAGGAATTACTTACGGAGTGCCATACGGAACATCACCCGGCACAAATTTATTTCGTTCATCAATATCTTTGGATTAACCATTGGGTTAACCTGTTGCTTATTGATTGTGGTGTACGTGATTAACGAATTAAGCTACGATAAGTTTAATGCCAATGCCGATAACATTTACCGTGTAACCCGCAGCTTTAATACGCCCGACGGGGTAGAAACACTGCATCTTGGGGCTGTTGCACCGCCCTTTGCACCGTTACTTAAAAATGAGTTTTCGGATATTAAAAAGGTTACCCGGGTGTTTCCAAGCAGCGGTAGTTTGGTTATCAGGTATAAAGACAAGCTACTAACCGAAAATGGTGCATATTTTGCAGATGAAAACTTTTTTGATTTTTTTAATACGCCGACAACAAAAGGCGATGCCAGATCGGCGTTAACGGAACCATTTTCTGTAATGATGACGGATGAATTGGTCCGTAGATACTTTGGTAACGAAGATCCCATCAATAAAGTTGTACGATTGGGCAACGAATTTAATTTTAAGGTAACGGGGATCTTTAAACCTTTTCCGGCCAATTCTCAGTTGCACCCAACTATGCTACTTTCGTTTAATACATTAAAAAATCCGGCCGTTTACGGGCAAAAGCAATTGGAGACCAATTGGGGCAATAATTCTTTTTTTACCTATCTGTTGTTTCCCAAAGGATATAATGTAGATAGGGTTGCTGCTCAATTTCCAGCTTTTATAGATAAGTATGTGGGCACCCACGAATCAAAAAACAGCAAATTATCTTTCCAAAAGTTTCTGAGCATCCACCTGCACTCGCATTTGGATGATGAGCTTGAACAAAATGGCGATATTAAAAGAGTATTGATATTTTCGGCTATAGCGCTGTTTATACTGCTTATAGCCTGTATCAATTATATGAACCTATCAACCGCCCGTTCAGTATTGCGAGCCAGGGAGATAGGTATCCGCAAGGTTATTGGCGCTCAACAAAAGGAGATCATCACACAGTTTTTAAGCGAATCGGTATTGATAACCACTTTTTCGCTAATACTTGCGCTTGGTATTACTTATGCGGTAATGCCACTGGTAAATACTTTTTCGGGGCTTTCATTGTCTTTCGATCTTTTATATCAACCTAAGGTAGCTGTAGCAATTGTTGCAATGCCCTTCGTAATCGGTATCATCAGTGGTATTTATCCGGCCATCTTCATGTCGTCGTTTAAACCGGTAAAAGTTTTAAAAGGTTTGTTTAAAGTAGGATCGGGCAATATCTCATTCCGCAAAGTTTTAGTGGTCATCCAGTTTTCTATATCCATTATTTTAATTGTTGCAACCACCATCGTTTTTCAGCAATTAAGGTATATGCAGCAAAAATCGCTGGGCTTTAATAAGGATCATATTCTCACTATGCGTAATCCATTCGATCCAAACCAATTTGAGCTTTTTAAGAACGAGCTTACAAGGCAAGGTTTGGCAAAAGATATAGCCCGTTCATCAAGAATACCATCTGGCAGGTTACTGGACGATCAGGGAGTTTCTGTGGTACAGGCCGGCGCGCTTAAAATGGTTAATGCGGATATTAAATTCATTAATGCCGATTATGGATTTGTGCCAACCTACGGAATGAAAATGGCCGCCGGACGAAGTTTTTCAAAAGATTATGCTACTGATAGCAGCAGTTTTATCGTCAACACTTCGGCTGCAAAAATACTGGGCTGGGATACCGCCGAAAAAGCCATTGGTAAAGAGATAAACTACGGGGGGACTAACGGTAAAATAATAGGTGTTGTTAACGATTTTCATTTCGAATCGCTGCATCAAAAAATTATTCCATTGCTGATGCGTATGCCATCATTTGCTAATAATAATTATAACCGTTTATCGATTAAGATAAATGGGGCGCATGCAGCCCAGATTATTAACGCCATCGGGCAATCCTGGAAAAAGATTCAACCTGAAGTGCCTTTTGAGTATGCTTTTTTGGACGAGAAATTTCAACAACTGTACAACAGCGAACAACAGCAAGGGAGCCTGTTCACCATATTCTCGTTCATCGCCATATTTATAGCTTGCCTGGGCTTGTTTGGCCTGTCGGCGTTCACTATTACCCAACGGGTTAAAGAGATTGGTGTACGCAAGGTATTAGGCGCCAGTATACCTCAAATAGTAACGGAGCTATCCAAAGACTTTTTGAAACTGGTGCTCATCGCCTCAGTAATTGCTTTGCCCGTTGCCTGGTACGCTATGAATAAGTGGCTGCTTGATTTTGCCTTCCGCATTAATATTCAATGGTGGGTATTTGTAATGGCAGGTATTATTGCCGTGGTGATAGCTTTTGTAACCATCAGCTTTCAATCCATTAAAGCCGCATCGGCAAATCCGGTAAAGAGTTTAAGGAGCGAGTAGAAGCCTCACCCAACCCTCTCCAAGGGAGAGGGCTTTAAAAGAATAGCTGAAACAAAAATTCTAAAGCCTGCAAATCAAAAGTCCTCTCCTTTGGAGAGGATTTAGGTGAGGCTTTAAATGCAGATAGACTATAAAACCATTGAACAAATGAACCAACCATGATAAAAAACTATTTGAAAATAGCGCTCCGTAATTTCTGGAGGCACAAGTTTTTTACGTTTATTAATGTAATAGGCTTATCTATAGGGATAAGCTCTGCACTGGTTATTTACCTGATAGTACATTTTGATTTTACCTTCGATAAATCATTTAAAGATAGTGACCGGATTTATCGAGTTGTTTCCAATTATACCTATGCCGGCCAACCCGATTATAATCGTGGTGTTTGTGGCCCTCTGCCCGGGGCTGTTAGTACACAGGTAAGTGGGGTAGAGCTGGTTGCTCCATTCTTTGCCCTATATCAGCCCAATGTGTTTATTCCCGGTAAATCTGGCGCCCCCGTTAAGTTTAAATTACAGGATAATGTTGTATTGGCCGATGAGCGGTATTTTGAAATGTTTAACTACACCTGGCTTGCCGGCAAAGCCCAAACCGCTTTTAATGGCCCCAACCAGGTTGTGCTCACTACAGATCAGGCTCAGAAGTATTTCCCCCGGCTAACTTATAGCCAGGTGTTGGGCCGCGTAGTTACTTACGATACTTTAAATACGGTTGTTACCGGTATTATTGAACCATTAAAAGGTAATAGCGACTTTAAATCCCAGGCTTTTATATCTTATTCGTCGGCAGCCAATAACAAGGCTTTGGAAGATGAATTGAGACCAAAACATTGGGGAGGCACAACACCGGCATCGCAGCTTTTTATAAAGCTATCTCCTGAAGTAACTACATCTCAAATTATCAAACAATTAAACGATATCCTTAAAAAGCATAATCCGCCAACACCTTCCAATAAAGGCAATACCAGGAGCTTTGCTTTGCAGCCACTGGCAGATGTTCATTTTAATGAACTGTACGGAACTTTTTATGGCGGGCGTACAGCCAATAAAACCACACTATATGGCTTGTTAGCCATAGCCTCGTTTTTGCTTTTACTAGGCTGCATCAACTTTGTTAATTTAACTACAGCGCAGGCTGCCCAGCGGGCAAAAGAAATTGGTATCCGTAAAACAATGGGCAGCAGCAGGATACAACTCATCGTTCAGTTTTTAAGCGAAACTTTTTTTATTACGCTTATTGCAGTTGTTATATCGGTATTAATAGCCCCTATGATCCTAAATTTGTTTAAAGATTTTATCCCCGAAGGTATCACGCTGGATCTTTTACGGCAGCCTAACCTAATCGTATTCCTATTATTATTAACTCTTCTGGTAAGTATCCTATCGGGCTTTTATCCGGCAGTTTTACTATCTGGTTATAAACCTGTATTGGTACTAAAAAATCAGGCATCATCAAATAGCAGCAAAACCCGTAATGCATGGCTACGTAAATCGCTAACGGTTACCCAGTTTGTGATAGCGCAGTTTTTTATTATGGCTACAGTGCTGGTTAGCAAGCAAATTTATTATGCACTGCATAAAGATCTCGGACTTAAAAAAGATGCCATCCTTATCATCAATTCTCCATGGAAAAACCGTACCGAAAGCAGTAACCAGGTGTTTTTAAATAAACTGAACGCTTTGCCGCAAGTACAATTAGTGAGCTTAGGAAAAGATGCACCTTCATCAAATAATGGCAACTCTACCGAAGCAACCTTTAGGGATGGCAAAAAGGAAATAAAAATGGAGCTGAATGAAAAATATGGCGACCATAATTATATTAAAGTATACGGTATCAAATTATTAGCCGGTCGTAATTTGCAGGCTGGCGACACATCCAAAGCATTTTTGATAAACGAAACCTATGCCCATGCCATTGGGTTTAAAAACCCGGCAGACGCGGTAGGCAAGTACGTTGATAATTTTAACGGCGATACCAAAATGCAGATCATTGGTGTAGTGCACGATTTTCATGCAGAATCACTGCACGCTCCGATAAGGCCGATAGCTATTTTGACCGAAATGAATCACTACAATAACGGTACTTTCCACATCGCCCTAAAACCACAATCGGCTGGTAGCGATGACTGGAAGGCGGCAATTTCGGCTATGGAAACTTCCTGGAAGGAAATTTATCCTGAAGATGATTTCGAGTATCACTTTTTTGATGAAAATATTGCCCGGTTTTATGATGCTGAGCAACACACTTCAACATTGTTAACCTGGGCAACGGGTTTATCTATATTCATCAGTTGTCTTGGGCTATTAGGTTTGGCTATTTACAATACCAACCAACGCACCAAAGAAATTGGCGTACGCAAGGTACTTGGCGCTACGGTTTCGCAAATAGTTACTTTGTTATCAACAGAATTGGTATTACTTATTTTATTGGCATTTGTGCTGGTAACACCCTTAGCCTGGTATGCCATGAACAAGTGGATGCAAAGTTTTGCCGATAGAACCAGTATCAGCTGGTGGATTTTTGTATTGAGCGGTGGAGGGATGCTTTTAACGGCCCTGATAACATCAAGTTTCCAAACCATAAAAGCTGCGATGGCAAACCCAACAAAGAGCCTGAGAAGTGAGTAGGTAGTTAGTAGTGGGCAGCTTGCTTCGCTGTTATTAGGATTAAAATGTATTTTTTAAAGTTTTTAAATTTAGAGTTTAGGATTTAGATATTAGAATTTAATTTTCTGCCATGATTAAAAATTACTTCAAAATCGCGTTCCGTAATTTCGGGCGGCATAAGCTGTTTACAATCATCAATATTGTGGGCTTATCAATCGGTATCAGTGCCGCGTTGGTAATTTACGTTATTGTAAATTTTGATTTCACATTTGATAAAAATCACCGCGATAGCGAGAAGATCTACCGGGTGGTTACCGAGTATTCATTCTCGGGCAATGTGGGGTACAACGGCGGCGTTACCGGCCCATTGTCGGCGGCTGTAAAGGCCGAAGTTACCGGCGTTAAAGATGTTGTTCCATTTTTTACTACCGGCGGCATGAATGTATTTATAGCTAACAAAACTGATGTACCCACCAGGTTTAAGGATCAGGACAACCTTGTTTTGGCCGATGGCCGATATTTTAAACTGCTTGACTATAACTGGCTGGCCGGATCGGCAAAAACGGCTTTGAACGAGCCTTACCAGGTGGTATTAACATCCAATCAGGCTAAAATATATTTCCCCAAGCTATCTTACAAACAGATGCTGGGTAAAACGGTTACATACGACACCATCAAAACTACAGTAACCGGTATTGTACAAACCCCGGTTGAAAATACCGACTTTAGTTTTCACGATTTTATATCCTATAGCACAGCTTTAAACACCCCTGCTTTAAAAGACAATTTACAGCTAACCGAATGGGGAAGCACCACATCGGCTTCGGTATTGTTTATTAAACTGGCAGATAACGCTTCACCCGCCAATATTGAAAAGCAATTGAATGTTTTATTGAAAAAACACAATCCGCCTAAAAAGGAAGATGCCGGCAATACCCAGGTATTCCATCTACAACCGCTCAGCGACCTGCACTTTAACAAAGATTATAACAATTTTGATGGTGGCCATACCGCAAGTAAAACAACGTTATACGGTTTATTGGTTATTGCCGCTTTTTTACTGGTATTAGGCTGTATCAATTTTGTAAATCTTACCACTGCACAGGCATCACAGCGGGCTAAAGAGATAGGCATCCGTAAAACAATGGGCAGTACCCGCCGGCAGTTAATATCCCAGTTTTTAAGTGAAACATTTCTGGTAACGCTTTTTGCAGTGGCAATAGCAATTTTGGCTGCGCCGTCTATCCTCAAAATATTTGTAGATTTTACTCCAAAGGGCATAACGGTAGATTATCTGCACCATGGAAATATTTTGTTGTTTATGCTCGCTTTAATTTTTGTGGTGAGCATTTTATCGGGTTTTTATCCGGCGCTTGTTTTATCGGGTTACAAACCGGTTGATGTACTTAAAAATCAGGCGCACGCTGGTGCAAGTAAAACGCGTAATGCTATGTTGCGTAAATCGTTAACGGTTACGCAGTTTGTTATAGCCCAATTTTTTATTATGGCTACAATATTGGTTAGCAAGCAAATTTATTATGCACTGCATAAAGATCTGGGCTTTAAGAAAGAAGCTATTATCAACATCAGCACGCCTTATAAAAGCCCAAGCGTAAGTTTGCAGCAAGTATTTAAAAACAAAATTGCGGCTATTCCACAAATTGAATTGATGAGTATTGGCGGCGCACCGCCATCATCAGGCAATACCAACAGCACCGAGGCAACTTATAAAGACGGTAAAAAGGAAATTAAAACAGATATTCAACAGAAATTTGGCGACGAGAATTACCTCAGGGTTTATCAAATTAAACTACTGGCAGGCCGCAACATAAGCAGAGCTGATTCTGCAAAAGCTTTTCTTATTAACAATACTTATGCTAAGGTACTGGGCTTTGGAAACCCTTCAGAAGCGATAGGTAAAGTATTGGATTACAACGGAAAAAAAATGGAGATAGTAGGCGTTATGGCCGATTTTTATCAAAAATCGTTACATGATGCAATTAAACCGTTAGCCCTATTAATACCACAAAATAGGTTTGGTAGCCGAACCTTTCATATTGCCCTAAAGCCAGAAACCACAGGTGGCGACGATTGGAAAAAAGCCATCGGCAGCATGCAGAAATCATGGAAGGAGTTGTATCCCGAAGAAGACTTTGACTATAGTTTTTATGATAAAAACATCGAAAAGTTTTACGAAACGGAGCAGCACACATCAACCTTACTTACCTGGGCTACGGGGCTATCGATATTTATCAGCTGCCTTGGTTTGCTTGGCTTAGCCATGTACACCACCAACCTGCGTACCAAAGAAATTGGGGTGCGAAAGGTATTAGGCGCAACAGTAAGGCAGATAGTTACCTTACTATCTACAGAGTTGATATGGCTAATAGTACTAGCCTTTATAATTGTTACCCCGGTAGCCTGGTATGCCATGAACAAATGGATGGAGAACTTTGCCGACAGAACTCCTATAAGCTGGTGGATATTTGTAGCGAGTGGCGCAGGTATGTTACTGGCCGCGTTATTCACCCTAAGCTTCCAAACGGTAAAAGCTGCGGTGGCAAACCCCGTTAAAAGTTTGAGGAGCGAATAGACTTTTAACTTGATCTGAAAAAAAGCCTTATAAAAAAACAGTAATGGGTTTACCCGAGGGCACTGAAAAAGCTCCCTCATTAATATAGTCAACAATTAAAAGCGATCAAGTAAGGCATAGTTTTACTTGATCGCTTTTTTATTTGTACAG
>NZ_JACHCR010000028.1 GCF_014205845.1 Mucilaginibacter cryoferens | reverse complement strand
TGGTCAACTTGACCCGGAATGCACTGGTCAATTTCCAGCGGAATCACTTTACTCTTTATCTATGAATTACTGGTCAACTTCCCCGGAATATCCACTTTAAGCTTTAAAAGTTATAAAATTAGTTCCTTTTATGGCTGCTATCAAGATGTTTAATGGCTGAACATGCTCAATAACAGCACTTTATAAGCTTTCTGGTGACCTATTGGGCTTTTAACCCCTACAGGTCACCAATAGGTCACCAGAAGTATGCGATTATTTGGTTTTATTTGAATAGGCTATAAACAAAAAACGCCGTAAATGATTCATTTACAGCGTTTTTGATGTTCTTTAAAACATGCTTAGTGGAGCCGGAGGGATTCGAACCCTCGTCCAAACATGGTATAAGGTAAGCTTTCTACATGCTTAGCTTCTGTTTAATTGTCGGGAACAGGAAGGTCAGTCGCTTACCTGTACCGTGTTCCGTAGGTGCTTTATCTCGCCCGCTTATCACACCCCAAGCAGGCCAGTTTCATTTGTCGATGCCCCTGATGCCGATCCAATGAAACGGAGAACCGGCGGGACAAAAGCTATGCTAATTCTAAATTAGGCAGCTAAGGCGTAGTTATTTTCGCCATTTGTAAGTTTGAGCGTTCAGATTAAAGCGCTAATTCACCCAACGCGCTGCATGCTTACCTACTTATCTCCATCCTGTCAATTCCGGTCGACCCCATTTTTTGAGTTCGCTATTGCCGGTGAGGCAGTTTGCAGTTAAGGGTACAAATATAAGTAAAATTTGCAATGCACATTTACCGGCAGTACATATATTTGTAAGCTAATGTTAAAATTAGATAGTTGCTATGACGGTAAGCAATATCAACTATCTAAAAAAGGGCTTTCGTCGGCACATTTAGCCAAATGGTCTATTCTATTTAATACGGCACCTATTTGCCTTTACCTTAGCCGGCATGTTTAACCGCATAAAGCCGGCCCTCGTTATTGAGATTTTTATCCACCTGTTATTTTGGGCACTTATTATTTTTACCCCCATCATTTCCCGGCCAGATATGCGGGGCATGCCGCAACATTTATTTTCGCCCGGGCGTATCATCATTTTTAATCTCGTATTGGCGGCCGAATTTTACCTAAATGCCTTTTTATTGATCCCTAAGGTATTAAAGAAAAACATCTGGCTGTATTTTATAGCTTTATTTGTTTCTTTTGTGGTATTTAACATATTGCTTATATACACCCGACCGCACTTACCCCTACCCGAAATAAAAAGGATGAGTGGGCATGTGCCTTTTTCCGGGCCGTATTTTATCATTTTTCCGTTGCTTTCTATAACTGCGGGAAGCTTTGCTTATCATTACCTGGCCGATCAGTTTAAGGCTATGGATAAGAAGAAGGATATCGCCAATGCCTCGCTCCTATCCGAATTGGCTTTTTTGCGTTCGCAGATCAGTCCTCATTTTATTTTTAATGTAATTAACAGCGCTGTGGCGCTTTCGCGCTTAAAACCCGCTGCCGTTGAACCCACGCTGATACAATTATCTAAATTATTGCGTTACATGCTGTATGTTACTGATGCCGAAATGGTAACAGTATATAAAAAAGAAGATTACCTGCGCAGTTATATCGAGTTACAACAACTGCGCTTTGGCGACCAGGTGAAGATCTATTTCAAATCAGACATACAAGCATCCGAAAAAACTATCGAACCGATGCTGCTGATTCCCTTTGTGGAAAATGCTTTTAAACACGGCACCGGCGAAATAGAGAACCCCAGTATTGTAGTAGATCTGTTTGCAGATGAAAAGCATCTGCGATTTAGCGTACAAAACTTTTACAACCCTGCCGAACAATGTAAAGATAATGATAGCGGCATAGGTTTAACCAACGTAAAACGGCGCCTGGCTTTGTTATACCCCGATACACATAATTTGTATATCAATAAAGACGATCAGATTTATACCGTAATGCTACAACTCGAATTAAAATGATGAAATGCCTGATTATTGATGACGAACCGCTGGCGCTTGATTTGCTGGAAGATAGTTTAAAACATGTACACAGTATACAAATTGCCGCCCGCTGCCGCAATGCCGGCGAGGCTATACTGGCTATGCAAAAAGAGCACATCGACCTCATTTTCTGCGATATATACATGCCGGGCATTAATGGCCTACAGCTTATTAAAAGCCTTACCAACCGGCCCATGGTAATATTTGTAACCGCCTATGAAAAATTTGCTGTAGAGGGATTTGAACTGGATGTGATAGACTACCTGGTAAAACCGGTACCGTTAGACAGGTTTTTAAAAGCCTGCCACAAAGCCATCGATCTGTTTGAGCTGCGCCGCAGCTACGTGCCGCAGCCAGTTGTAAAAAACTATTTCTTTTTGCATGCCGATTATAACCTTGTTAAAATTTGTTTTGACCAGGTGGAGTATATTGAAGGCTTGAAGGATTATGTAAAAATCCATTTCGCCAATCTGCAAAAGCCCGTGCTATCGCGCATTAGTCTTAAAGCTGTAGAGTTACAGTTACCAGCCGATCAATTTTTCAGGGTACATAAATCATTCCTGGTAAATCTGCAGCATGTATCGCAACTGCGCAGGGCACGCATTAAGCTTATCAATACCGAAGTGCCTTTAAGCGACAGCTACCGGGATGTAATTAACCGGATGATTGGAAAGGCCTAATTTTAGAGAGCGGTTGATTGGGTTGATTAGGAGAATGGTTTATCAGCTGGTAGTTATCTGAATCGGAAATAGTTTATACTATAAACTATCATCCGTAAACCACCAACTAAAAACTACACAATACACCTCTTTATCTACACAAGCCCCGCTAACGTCGCATTTATTTTAAGTGGATGAAAATAGGGTGCAACTTCGGCAGAAAGAAAATGTACCCCGAATGAAGAGATTTTCCTTATTGTTATTTACTGTTATAGCTTTAGGCCACCAGGCCACCCAGGCCCAGCAAACGCGGCAAAAGCTAAAAGACATTGTTGTTAACCACTTTTTTTCGTGTACGCTAAACCAGATGCTCGATACGCTGGCAAGTACCTACCAGATTCGTATTGTGTATGATAAGGATCAACTGGGTAGCATGGACGTGGTTGAGCACTTTTTTGAAGAACCGCTTAAAGCGGTAATTACCAAAGTATGCGATGATAACGATCTTAAATACTGGATCGAATCCAGCGGCACTATCTTCATCCTCAAAAACACAGATGATTTGGCCCGGCTTAAAAAACTTAATCAGTTGGCCCTGCAAGCGTCCAACGCGAAAATTAAACGCAAAAAAAGCGACAATGAAGAATTGGAACCTAAACTGGTACCCAAACACTTTATGTTTAGCATTAACGGGCGGGTAATTGACCAACTCACGGGCGAGTCGCTCCCCTCAGCTACGGTAAAGATCCGTAATACCGATATGAATGCCATGACCAATGCCGATGGTTATTTCACCTTTCTGCGGGTGCCATCTGATACCTGTATTGTGGAGGTATCCTATGCCGGCTATCAGCAAGACTTTTTCAGGCTCAGTCCCGATAAGATCAACAATACGCTGGTATGCGGCTTGTACTCATCCCTAAATACGCTAAATGAAGTTAACATCACCGGCAAAAAAAGCGGAGTTATGAATACCGATAGCAGGCAAGTGGGCGTGCTCCAGCTTTCGCCGGCTAATTTAGATAAGCTGCCAACCATGGGCGATAAGGATATCCTGCGGGCCTTTCAGTTGATGCCTGGCGTAAGCGGCACCAATGAATCATCGTCAGGAGCCTATGTACGTGGCGGTACCCCGGATCAAAACCTTGTGCTGTTGGATGGCTTTACTATTTACCAGGTAGATCACCTCTACGGCTTCTTCAGCGCCTTTAATGCCAGCGCCGTTAAGGATGTACAGCTGTATAAAGGCGGCTTTACTTCCAAATACGGGGGCAGGCTATCCAGCGTAACCGAAATAAACGGTAAGGAAGGTAATAAGAATGAAACCACTATGGGCGTAGACCTGAGCTTACTGAGCGCCAGTGGTTTCCTGGAAACACCACTATCTGATAAATCAACCTTGTTGCTGGCCATTAGGCGATCGTACCAGGGGCCTTTTTATAACAAAATATTCAACCAGTTTAACCAAACTACAACTTCCCAGGGCGGCGGTGGTGGCGGAGGTTTTGGTGGCCGTGGTGGTGGTGGTTTTGCTAATCAAATAACACCAAGCTCGTATTTTTACGATGCCAACGTTAAGTATACCTATACCATTAGTCAAAAAGATAAAGTTTCGGTAAGTTATTACTCCGGTACCGATAAAACGGATAATAGTCGCGATCTGGGCTTGCCTCCGGGCCTGTCGGGTTCGGGTAGTGGCATTGGCATTACCGACTATACAAAATACGGTAACCTGGGCAGCAGTATCAAATGGTTTAGGCAGTGGAGCAAAAAACTGTACTCTAATAACTATATCACTTACTCCTCTTATTTTAATGATCGTAACCGGGGCAGTTCGGGCGGTTCGTTACTTGATAGTAATGGTATAGCCCACACCTTTAGCAACAATACTATTGAGGATAACAACCTTAAAGATGTTGGTTATAAATCTGAGTGGGAATTACAGATAAGCAACACTTATAAATTGCTGTTTGGTGGTTTTGTGAACTATAAAAAGATAGACTACGAATACACCCAAAACGATACAACAAAGCTTATCAACCAACACAATAACGCGATGCTTGAAGGCGTTTACGCCGAGCTTTCTATCGATCCGAACAACAACTTCCATATCCAGCCGGGATTACGTGCAAGCTACTACGGGCCGACCGGAAAACCATATTTTGAACCACGATTATCGGCCAGTTATAACATTACCGACAGGCTTACAGTAAAAGGAGCTACCGGCCAGTTTTACCAGTTTGAAAACCAGGTGATCCGCGAGGATATTTTGGCCGGCGACCGTAACTTTTGGGTGCTATCCAACAATACCAATATACCCGTAGGTATGGCCAGGCATTACATTGGCGGTGTGAGTTACGAAACCGACGAATTATTGTTTAGCGTAGAAGGTTATTATAAAACCCTAAGCGGCCTTACTCAATACACTGTACGCCAAACACAAACAGGCGGAGGCGGTTTCTTCAGGCAGGCCACGCCGCAAACCACCACCGTAACCCAGGATTTTTATGAAGGCACCGGGCGCGATGAAGGTGTGGAGTTGTTATTGCAAAAAAAGCTGGGTAATTATACCGGCTGGGTAAGCTACACCCTGGCCAAAGCCGAAAACAAGTTTAGCGTATTTGGTTCCGATTATTACCCGGCCAACCAGGATGTAAGACATGAATTTAAATCCATCAACATGTACCATTACGATAGGTGGAACTTTGCGGCAACCTTTCTGTTTAGTACCGGCAGGCCGTATACCGCTCCCCTATCAACCTACACCATTAAAACTGCCGATGGTAACAGTACCACTTACCTTAACATCAGCGATAAAAATGGCGAACGTTTGCCGGCTTATCATCGCCTGGACATGTCGGTATCGTACGATCTGTTAAAGATCGACGGACATAAAGTAGGCTCTATCGGTTTATCGTTCTTTAACGTTTACAACCATACCAATATCTGGTATCGCGAATACCAGATGCAAAATAACCAGGTGATAACCACCAACGTTAATTACCTGGGCTTTACCCCCAACCTAACTTTAAGTTTAAGATGGAAATAAAAACATACACCCGCTATATAGTACTCGGTTTGGTAACAGGATTGTTCCTGTTATCGGCCTGCAAAAAAAACAATTCGGATATTTTGGCTACCAATAAACCGGTGGTTGAGGCATACCTTATTCCAGGCCAGCCTTTGAGCGTAAAGGTATATCAACAGAAACTACTTACCGATACGGCAACTTACGGCCCTCCGCTTACCGGCCTCAGCATCAGCATATCTGATGGAAGTAAATCTATTAAACTTGCCGAATCGGCCAGCGGAATCTATACTTACGCCGATCAATCGTTTATTACCAATGGTAAAACTTATACCATGCAGTTTAATTATGACAATGTGACAATTAGTGCTACCACCATTATGCCCGGCAAGCCTGCTAATTTCACTTTATCGGATAGCGTTTTTCATGTGCCCAGCTCTGTTAATCCTCTATATGCAGATGTGGTAAGAGGTACCATAAAATGGACCAATCCCGATTCGTTATACCACCTGCTGGTTTTTAAAAACCTCGATAACGATCCGTACTATATCTCCTACATCCGCAGCGAGAACAAACCCAGTTTCCAGATCAATACAGATCAGGCATCTTATTATAACCTGCTACAATCATCTTTTAACTATTATGGGCACTACAAAGTTATTTTGATGCGGGTGAACAAAGAGTACATTGATATTCTTACAACCAATATATCCCGCAACTCGCAAACCCTGGTGAACGAGCCGACCAATGTTACCAATGGCCTGGGCATTTTTACAGCTATGCAAACAGACACTTTGAGTTTAAGGGTTACCACTCAGTAACCCTATTCAATAGCAATACAGGTGCGATGCTTAAACTGCGTTGTACCTGTATTGCCATTTTTTCCCCACAATAAATAGTTGGGCACCCTATCCTACCAGGTACTTTACTCCCGGTATTTTACTCATCCCATAAACCAGCAGCCACGATAATAAAAAGCAGCAAATTGCGATGAGCGGAATACTTAATACCGGATTAAACAACGTGTAGTTAATATCATTAAGGTCGAAAATATTTAGCACCAAAGCATGGCTGAGGTAGATGCCGAGGGTATATTTCCCGGCATTGTCGCAAATACGTTTAACGGTAGGATTAAATGCCACCTGAGTGTACTTTGCCAAGAGAAACGCGCTTGCCGAGAGTACCACCACAAACGGACCAACAGGCTCATAATAGAAAGTTTTTAATTCATGATCTGTTAGCACCAGGTAATACGTACCCCATGCTACCAATGCCACCATGCCTATAAAAACCACCGCCGCTATTACCGGTAACGCTTTAAAATTAAACTGCTTATAAGCCAAATAATGTCCCAATACCAGGTAACCAATATAACCCGTAAAATTATGCAGATCAACCGCCGTATTAAATATGCTCAGGTACGGTGTGGCTAATAACATGGCCAAAAACCAGATAGCTAAAAAGTACAATAGTTCTTGCTCGGTTGCATGCTGTACAAATTTGGCCAATATAGGAATAAACAGGTAAAGCCCTATTAACAGGTATACATACCATAAATGATAATAGGCTCCTGTTTGCAGTTGATGCAATACAAACTTTACATCGGTCCAGATGTTACCGGTAAAAGTAAACTCTTCATTATAAAAGCGATAAGCTATGTAAACCAGGCTCCAGAAAATAAAAGGCGGTATCAGCCGGCCAACGCGTTTCTTCAAAAAATCGCTTAATTTATACTCCCTGTGCAATAGCAGGGCGCCGGTTATCATAACAAACACAGGCACAGCAAAACGTACCAGGGCATTGTAAATATCACCCGTGAGCCAAACCGGCAACGGGGTACCTTTAATAGCAAAAAGCAGCGGCGAAGCAGTATGTAACACAACCACGGCAAGCATGCTTATCAGCCGTAAATTATTTATCCAGTTAATGTTGTGATCTTTATTGTTGATGATCGCCTCGCTAAATTTCATTGGATAAACTTATACAATATTTTGATTTGATAAAGGCCGATTTTCATTAACAGAAGAGAAACTGTTTGGTATTAATGACATTGTTATTGCTGATGCCCGCCCCTGCTCATTATTCCTTAAATATAAAAAACACTATATTTGTCACATGTTGTGCAGGTTTGTAAAATCGTGTTTGATTGTTACCTTGTTTTTCGCTTTACAATTAAGTGGGATAACACAGGTACATGCCGCCGCCAACAAACAACATACTGATAAGGCCGCTGAAACGAGCGTTAAACAAAACCCTCATCACCATCAGCTAATTGCCGAAACAGGTGCCGAAATTAATTTGCCGGCATTACAACTTACGGTACAAACAGCCGCCTTTTTTAATGCAGGTAGTTTGGCCCAGCCTTTTGCAGCATCAGCCATTTATATTGGCCGCCCGTTAAACGCACCTCAATCCCGGTTCTACCGGCTCATCCTCTTTCCATTTCATGGCTTCTGGTAAATCCAGCTGATTAAACTTCCCTTTTTTTATTGTTCGCGTTTTGAAACGCGTATTTATTATTATTTTAATCATTTAAGCATGAACCATATAACGGAAAATGCCCTTGTTGCGGGCACCTTATTAGCTGTATTTATAATCCCGATTGTAATCGTCACCCGCCGATCAAAACAAAAAAGAATAGCTGGCTTAAACCAGCAACTGCAAGCCATTGCAAATGAACATCAGCTTAGCTTAAGCCGATCAGAATTTATTGGCAATAAAATAATTGGCTGGGCCCAGGCCGGCAAAAAACTACTTTTTGGCACACATGATACCATTGTAGTAAGCGATCTTAGTGCTGCCACCCGTTGTTATGTACTAAAAAGCATGAATGGTACGGCGGTAAAATCAATTATTTTGCAAATTGCCGATAGCGCTAACAGGCAACTGTGCAGTATTCACTTTTACCAGCAATTTATGGATAACGAAATGAAGCTAAAGCAGCTGGAAGAACAGGCAAAAGATTGGGAACAATTGCTTAACAGCCAGTTTCAAAAGTAATATATCAATATGTCTGCGGTACCATGTAGATTATCTGCCGCATGGACACATCCTTTTAAATAAAAAAAATGTCATTTAGATAGAGCGGGAGGGACACCAACGAGGCTGCGAAAGAGAAATCTTGTACGTTGCAACTGCATGCTTTGCAGGTTACAATTGCAATGGTATAAGGTTTCCCTCCCCCGCTCTATCAAAATAACAACAGCATCTTGAGTGTTCTTTTAAACAAAAAAGGCGCAATATGCGCCTCTAAAATATCATTTTAACAGCAGGTAGTTACCCGGCTGTTTCCAATTCTTTAACTTCATTAGGGCGTCCGTTTTTGAAAGCTTTACGTGGTGTAAGCCCAAGCAGTTCAAACATGGCCATATCGGTATCGAAGGATGGGTTTGGTGTGGTTAACAGCTTTTCGCCGGCAAAAATGGAGCTGGCACCTGCCATAAAGCAAAAAGCCTGCTCAACAGTGCTCATTTCTGTACGCCCTGCCGATAAACGAACAACAGAACGCGGCATAATAATTCGCGCAGTAGCTATCATCCTTACCATATCCCAGATGGGCACCCGTGGCTGGTCGGCCAATGGGGTACCTGCAATAGGCACCAAGGCATTAATAGGCACCGATTCGGGGTGCTTAGGCAGGTTAGATAACGTTTTTAGCATTGAGATCCTGTCTTCAACAGTTTCACCTAAACCAACAATACCGCCGCTGCATACGGTTATCTTTGCTTTGCGTACGTTTTTCAGGGTATCCAGCCTATCATCGTAGGTACGGGTAGTTATGATACGCTTATAGTCCTCTTCAGATGTATCTAAATTATGATTATAAGCATACAGGCCTGCATCTGCCAAACGTTGAGCCTGGCTCTCGGTAAGCATGCCCAGTGTACAGCAAACTTCCATATCAAGGCCATTTACAGCCTTAACCATGTCAATCACCTTATCAAAATCGCGGTTATCACGTACCTCGCGCCATGCGGCACCCATACATAATCTGGAAGCACCACCGGCTTTTGCTTTTTCGGCCGCAGCAATCACTTCATCTTTGGGCATCATGGCGTGTACATCTACGCCTGTGTTGTAACGTGCCGCCTGTGGGCAATAAGCACAATCCTCAGAGCAACCACCGGTTTTTATCGAGATCAGCGAACTAATCTGCACTTCGGCGTAATCCTTATTTTCGCGGTGTACGGTTGCTGCACGGTAAATCAAGTCGAGCAGTGGGGTATGGTATATTTCGGCTATTTGTTCTTTTGTCCAATCGTATCTTACTTCAGTCATAGTCTCAAATTTTGATGGTTCAAATTTATAATAATATCGGATAAAACGCCAGTGCACGCTAAATCTCTACCCTAAATAGCAAATTTCGAGAACCTTACACTTAGATTTAGTGAAGTCTTTGGTGCAAATTAATGTTTCAACAAAAGCTTGGTAGCTAAATACAGCGGCAGTAAAAACCCGGCGCAATCTGTAAAAGTGGTGATAATGATGGATGATGCCACGGCAGGGTCTATCCCTATCCGTTTTAATACCAGCGGGATAGATGCGCCGGTAATACCCGCGATGATTAAATTTCCCGTCATAGCTAAAAATAATACCAGGCCCAGCATGGGGTTGCCATCATAAAACAGGGCGATGCAAAAAACCACCAGGCCATTGGCTGCTCCATTAAGCATACCCACTAAAAACTCCTTTAAAACGGTGTTGTAGGCCTGGCTATCGGTAAGGTTACTTAAAGAGATACGCCTAACTGTTACCGCAAGGGCCTGGGTGGCTGCATTTCCCCCCATACCTGCAATAATAGTCATATAAGCGGCAATTCCCTGAACCTGCGATACGGTAGCATCAAAATGGCGAATCACCGATGCCGCCAGGTATGCAGTTGCCAAATTTATAATGAGCCAGGGCAAACGGCTTTTTACAGCATCTTTCCAGTTACCGCTCAGTTCCTCATCTTCAGATACACCGGAGATCTTTAGTATATCCTCGGTATTTTCCTGCTCCATTACATCGATGATATCATCTACCGTAACCCGGCCGAGCAGTTTCATGTTATCGTCAACCACCGGAATGGTTGTTAAGTTGTATTGTGATATTAAACGTGCTACCTCTTCCTGGTCAAGATCGGCCTTTACGTATACCGGATCTACCCTTACCAGATCTTTAACCTTGGCATCAGCATGGGCTTTAATTACATCCTTTATAGATAGGATGCCCTGTAAAGTATCTGCATCGTCTACCACATAAATGGTATAAAACTCCTCCATTTCCTCCGATTGGCGGATGATCTCGTCTAAAGCTTCCTTTTTATCAAGCCTGATATTTACCTTAATGAGTTCAGAGTTCATCAAGCCGCCGGCGGTATCCTCGGCGTAATTTAAAAGCGCGCGGATGCTACTGGCATCATCGGCATCAATATCCTCTAATATCTCTTGCTGCTCATCTTTATCAAGCTGCGATATAATGTCGGTCGCATCATCGTAATCAAGTTCTTCAACTATCTCGCTTCTCTTTTCGGGATGCAGGTTAAGCAGCAACTCACCAGGACTATGCTCCTCGTCCATTTCCGACAAAACTTCGGATGCAATGTCAGTTGGGAGGATGTTAATGATCCTTTCTTTGTCTTCCTGCGGTAACTGTTCAAATAATATGGCAATCTCTGAGGCGTGGTATTCCTTCAGAACCAACTCTAATTCAGCATCATCGGCCTCAAGGGCATTCTTGATGCGGAGGAGGTCGGTTTTATCTAATTCAAAAGATTGCATATCGGACTAAAATAGGAATTTATGCCCAAAGACGGCGAATTAAAAAGGTGTTAAGTTGAGGTTAAACTATACAACAAAACTGGCAAACAAATGCCCTTGTCTTTTACAAACTATAATTGTACTTAACCTTTACCCCGCTTACTTTATACAACCTCCCCAAAGTTTGTTCTACCTGCATTTTACGGATGGAAATTTTGATACTGCAATCATTATCAAACTGCTGCTCCAGGATATTAAGATTATCTTCTTTAACAATGCGCATTACATCGTTCATTTGCAAATAATCAAAACTGATGGTATAAATATCGTTAACCGTTTTTGGAACTATAACCGCCAGCTTTAAAGCTTCTTCGGTAGCCACCTTATAAGCATTTATTAAACCCGGCACACCCAATAGCGTACCACCAAAATACCGAACCACCACTACCAATATATTAGTAACATCTTTTGATAACAGGATATTTAAAATTGGCCGCCCCGCTGTGCCGGAAGGCTCCCCATCATCATTTACCCGGTAAACAGATCTATCAGTACCCAGGCGCATGGCCCAACAGTGGTGATTGGCCTTGGGGTGTTCGGCTTTTAATTGGGCAACTATACCCTTAATGTCATTTTCAGAATTAATAGGATAGGTAAACCCCAGGAACTTACTGCCCCGGTCGCGAAAGATACTTTCGGTTGGTTTTTGAATAGTTTGATAGGTATCGTCAAAAAGCATTAATTAGAAGCTGAAAGTTGAAAGCTTAAAGCAGAAAGCCTGTTTTGCCTGCTTTTACCATTCAATGTAGTACAATGATTAAATTACAAATGCAGGAAGCCCAACGTTTGTGGAAAGTAAATAATAACGATAGCCAATACCGCTACCAGCAGCCCTATTTTATTAAGCGTACTTAACCTTTCTTTAAATATCAGCATACCTATCAGCGCGCCTACAACAATTACTCCAATGTTCATGGAAGAAAAAACCGTTGATGGATTGCCAGCCAAAGCCTTGTGGGCCTTAAGGTAAAAAAGAATATTGCCAAAGTTAAATAAACCTAATACCCAGCCGATGAGAATATGCGGCCAGGAGAAGCGCATTTTTTTTGTGGCAACCTGGTAAATAAGTCCGATAAATGATAGCGCAAATGCCAGTATAAATATAATGAAGATGGCCGTGGTAAAAGGCACATTATTAACCTTGGTTATCTGCTTTAGTAATACATCAATTACACCAAAACCCAAAAAAACAATGAGCAGGTATATCCATGAACCTTTTTCGGCCTCTATAGAATTAGACCTCCCCGTTGATTTTTGCCAGGGAATTGAACATAAAATAGCAACAAACGCCAAAACAATGCCAATAACTTTTACAGTATTTGAGGCCTCGCCAAAAAGCAAAAAAGCGGCGATGATAGGGATAAACAACGATAAACGTTGCGCAACATCTGTACGTACAATACCTGCTTTACGTACCGACGTAGCCATAATTAAAAACAACGAGGGAAATAAAACGCCCAGCGCAATGTAGCTTATTACAGGTGCATCTTGCAAACCCGAAAGCGAGGGCTTATAAAACAGCCAGGTAAGTAATATAGCCACAGAATAATTCCATGTTACTGCCTGGTAAACATCAATATGGTATCGCTTGGCCAGCTTAAGCATAACCGACACAATAACACTACAACAAATACTTAAAAAAACAAATAGCATTCTATATAATTGGCTTGTTATATAACGTTTGCAAACGGTCGTTCTCAATAAACAACGCTGTGGCAAGTATACCTGTTATTTGTGGGGATTTAATACCCTTTGTTAAAACAGTTTTACCGGTGAAGATACGGGCTTCATCCCAAAGACCGGCATCAATGAACGTTTGCAGCGTATGCACGCCTCCTTCGATAATAACTGATTGAATATCCTGAAGGTATAATTGGTACAAAATATATTGTGGCACATAGCGTTCAAAATCTTCTAAAGCGATATATTTATTTTTACCGTCTACGTTAAACTCAACCTCATTAAACACCAGTGTTTCAACAGATTGATCAAATACATTTAAGTTTTTATTTAACTCCAGCCGCCTGTCTATCACTACCCTCCTGGGCGATCTTCCCTCCCAGTAACGCACGTTCAGTTGCGGATTGTCAATAGCAACTGTATTCTTCCCAACCAAAACAGCGTCCTCTTCGCTGCGCCATTTGTGTACCAGTTTGCGCGATTGGGTACCGGTTATCCAAAGCTGACTACCATCATCCGGTGCAAAAAAGCCATCATTGGTTTGTGCCCATTTAAGAATAATATAGGGCCGGTGTTTTTGTACTTTGGTAAAAAAGCGACGGTTTAACCACTGGCATTCGGCCTCCAATACACCGGTTACTACTTCTATCCCCGCGGCCTGCAATTTTTCGATGCCTTTACCATCCACCTGTGCAAATGGGTCGCGGGTACCAACAACTACCAGCGGAATTTGGTGTTTTACTATCAAATCGGCACAAGGCGGTGTTTTGCCGTAATGCGCGCAGGGCTCTAAAGAAACATATATAATTGATTGCTTTAGCAATTCGGCAGCATTATCAAATCTAGCGGTAACCTGTGCAATGGCGTTTACTTCGGCGTGGGCTTCGCCGTATTTCTGATGATAGCCCTCTCCTATAATATTGCCATCGTGAACAACAACAGCGCCCACCATTGGGTTAGGGCTAACCATCCCTGCACCCATTTCGGCAAGTTCCAGGCAGCGCCGCATAAATTTTTCATGTTGAACCATGCTGCAAAAGTAGCTTTTATGTTACTTTGTTGCATGATTACTATTAAGGATGTTTTTGAAGATTACAAAAAGCTGAACAATATCTATAGCGAAAATGAAACAGAAGCGCTTAGTTTACTGTGCATCAGCGAAATAACTGAACTATCAAAAGCATCCGTCAAAGCATTTCCCGAACGGGAGATAACCGGCAGCCAATCGGAGAAATTAAAAAACATTCTTACAGAATTACAAACAGGCAAACCGATACAATATATTTTAGGTATTACCGAGTTTTACGGACTTCCTTTTAAGGTAAATACAAGCGTACTTATTCCGCGACCCGAAACAGAAGAATTGGTGGAGTGGATTCTTTCAGAGGCTGAAAAGCGAAAGGCGAAAGGCGAAAGGCTTTTTGAGGCAATACTTGATATTGGTACCGGCAGCGGGTGTATAGCCGTTAGTTTGAAAAAGAATTTACCTGGCTCAACTGTATCTGCCATTGACATTTCGGAAGGCGCATTGCAAACGGCTAAGGAAAATGCCAATTTGAATACCGTGGAAGTTAACTTTATACTAACAGACATACTAAACATTAAATCGGATATCGAAATTCCCAAATCCGAAATCATTGTAAGCAATCCCCCTTATGTAACATTGGAGGATAAAAAGCTTATGCATACCAACGTAACAGATTTTGAACCACATACAGCCCTATTTGTACCCGAGCATGATCCACTGCTGTTTTACAGGGCAATTGCCGATTTTGCTTTACTTAATTTAACACCGGGCGGATACCTATTTTTCGAGATAAATGAAGGTTTAGGTAAGGAAACCGTTGAACTGTTACAAGATAAAGGCTTTACCGATATAGAGTTAAGGCAAGACATGAGCGGCAGAGACAGGATGATAAAAGCAGCCCCTCCTAAATCCTCCCCAGTAGGGAGGACTTAAAAATACCACGTAGATAAAAAGTCTCACCCTTTAGGGGCAGATTTAGAGGGGGCTAACTCCTCGGGTGAAACTGGCTTATCGTGCTCTTCAAATACTCCCTATCCAAATGTGTGTAGATCTCGGTGGTTGTAATGCTTTCATGCCCCAGCATTTCCTGCACGGCGCGCAAATCGGCACCACCTTCTACCAAATGGGTAGCAAACGAGTGGCGAAAGGTGTGCGGGCTGATCGTTTTTTTTAACCCGATCGCCTCTGCCAGGCCCTGAATCACCAAAAATATCATCTGGCGGCTTAGTCTTCCTCCCCGCCGATTTAAAAACACAATATCTTCCTCTCCTTTTTTAACGGAAATGTGAACACGTAAATTTTCGATATATATCTTAATGGCCTTAATAGCTTCGGCACCAATAGGCACCAGGCGTTCTTTATTGCCCTTTCCGGTTACTTTTATAAATTCTATATCCAGGTATAAGTTAGATAGCTTAAGCTCTGTAAGCTCAGAAACACGCAGGCCGCTACCATATAGCGTTTCCAATATCGCTTTGTTACGTGGGCCTTCGGGTTTCGATAAATCAATGGCCGCTATAAGTCTGTTAATATCCTGGTAACTTAACGTATCGGGCAATTTACGACGAATCTTGGGCGACTCTAATAGTTCTGATGGATCACTTTCTATAATGTCTTCCATCAGCATATATTTATAAAAAGCCTTAATACCCGAAAGAATGCGGGCCTGTGAAGACGGGATCATCCCCAACTCACTGGCCCAGGTAATAAAATCCCGCAGGTCTGTTAAAGTAATGGTTTCGGGTTTTAACTTAATCGGCTTTGTTTCAGAAAATTGATATAACTTTTCTATGTCGCGGCTATAAGCCTCTATAGAATTATCGGCCAACGATTTCTCTAATTTTAAATAAGCCTGGAAACCTTTTATTGCCGAACGCCAATCCAATTGATTTTAATTTAAATGATTTATAGTTAAGTTTGAGCCAATGAAGATACAAATTATTAACGGCCCCAATTTAAACCTGCTTGGCGTACGCGAAAAATCTATTTACGGCGATACCAGCTTTGAAGGTTATCTTGAACAATTACGTGCACGCTTCCTAACTATTGAAATTGAATATTACCAAAGCAATGTTGAAGGCGAAATTATAAACAAGCTACATGAAATTGGTTTTAGTTACGATGGTATTGTAATTAATGCAGGTGCCTATACACATACATCTATAGCTATTGCCGATGCTATTGCAGCCATTAATACACCTGTTATAGAGGTGCATATCTCCAACGTTTACAAACGCGAAGAGTTTAGGCACCACTCTATGCTGGCAGCAAGCTGCAAGGGCGTTATCGCCGGCTTTGGAATGGATTCGTACCGGTTAGGGATTGAAAATTTGGTTGGGTAAAAGAATAAATCAGAAACGTTACGCTTCCATGCATTAAAGCTCTCTTGATTCCTGACTCTAATTTCTTGCCTCTTATAAACAAACGTTTTTAAGTATAATTTGTTAACTCACTGCGCTAAGCAAAATTCACGATGCACAAATTATCCAGGGTTACCGCTTTTTTAATACTGTTTGCAACACTTTTTTCATGTGCCGGCGTATTTGCACAAGTCAAAAAGAAAAAACAGCATTCGGTAAGGGATTCTTTACGAGCCGCTATCCTATCCCGCGATTCGATGATGCGGTCACTCAAAAAATCGGATACTGGTGTTAACGTTTTATTGCAAAAGGTAGAGTATTACACATCATCTTTTAACCAGATCAAAAACAACCTTTCCAAAGGCCTTGATACGGTTGAAATTAGTCAAACACTACCCTCTTTTGAAAAACGGGTAAGTCTCATCAAATCGCTGATTGATAATGATAAATCGAGTACGCTTCGTTATCTCTATACCATCCGTGACATTTTAACCCGTAGCGATGATCAATTGGATGTTTGGCAGGACGAATTAGCCGCTATAAACAGCAAACTGGTTCAAAACCAAACAGACCTTAGCGCTGTATCTAAAGATAGTGCTTTAAAGATTCTGCCATCAGATAGTTCACTGGCTACCAATTTTCTGATCCAAAAGATAGCTATCGACAGTAAATACCACCGGCTTGATACCACCAATAAGAAACTGATGGTAAAAATAGGGCTGTTGCAAAACCGTACATCAACAGTTTACATTGGCGTACTTGATCTTAAAGACCAAATAGACCTTAAAATAAGAGACTTTGGTGTGCGGGCACTTTCGGCCGAGTATAGCAATATATGGCAGATGAAAGCCAACGAGGGTGCTGCTTTTGACGAAGCCGTTTCAAAAACGGCCACCATGAACTCCAAACTATTTAGCTTTTTTGTTACCCGCGATATTTTGATCCATCTTAGTGGGTGGGTACTGCTAATTGGCTTTGCGGTATGGGTTTATGCCAGCCGCAAAAAAATCCTTAAAATAAATGATGCGCCCGATAATATATTGAGCCAGGCTAATTATACCGTCAATTTCCCAATAGTGTCTTCGGTAATTGTAACGTTTACCATGTTGCCCAATTTTTATGACCATCCGCCGGTTGTTGTATTGGAAACCTTTTTTCTCATCCTCATCAGCGGCATATTATATATTGTTAAAAAATCGTGCACCAAACCATTTTTCAGCTATTTAAGGCAGCTTTACGTTTTAACCATACTGTATTGCATCAGCAATTTATTTATCCAGGTAACTAATGCCGATAGGATCGCCATACTTGTTTTGGGCATAGCATCCATATATTTCAGTGTTAGATTCACTTATCTTGTACGCAAAACGCCGGAGGACTATTTACCTTACACAGGGCTTATATTAAAGCTATTTGTAATACTACAGACAGCTTCTTTTATCTGTAATGTATTTGGCAGGTTTAGTCTTTCTAAAATAATTGGAGTAACAGCAGTTCATAACTTATGGCTGGCCCTGGGTATGTATTTTATGGTGCAAATACTGATGGAGGCATTGTTTCTACAATTAGAAGCCAGTAAAAACAACAATAGCATTAGTTCTTATATTGATTTTAAGCTGCTTAAAAATAAGTTTAAAAGTGTACTTACCGTATTAACCAGTGTACTTTGGCTGGTTATGCTTACCCAAAACCTAAGTATTGAGGATACTGTTTTTGATCACCTGGAAACTTTTTTAACTACTAACCGCAGCGTTGGTGGCACCAACACTCAGTTCACGTACCAAAGTGTAATTATATTTTGCGTGGTTATCTGGCTCTCAACGGTTACGTCCAAAATTATCAGTTATTTTTATGATGTATCTGCCAAGCACAAGAACGATCTGGATGTAGCCAAAAAGAAAAACCGCACCTCTACCCTGCTTATCCGTATTGGGGTTATCGCGGTAGGGTTTTTCCTGGCAGTTGCAGCTTCGGGGGTGCCTTTGGATAAGATCACTATCATCATTAGTGCCTTTGGTATAGGTATAGGCTTCGGTTTACAAAATATTGTAAACAACCTGGTATCGGGCTTAATTCTGGCTTTTGAGAAACCAGTACAGGTAGGCGATATTATTGAAGTAAGTAACCGGTCGGGCACAATCATGGATATTGGCATCAGGGCAAGTAAAATTGCTACCGGCGATGGCGCAGAGGTGATAATCCCCAACGGCGACCTGATATCCCAACACGTAATCAACTGGACCTTAAGTAACGATAACCGACGGATAGAATTAATAATTGGCGTATCGTACGGCTCTGATATAGAAAAAGTTAAGGGTATCTTAAATAAACTATTGCATAATCACAAGGATATTATGCCCATACCCGCCCCTTCTGTATTTGTGCATAATTTAAGCCAAAGTTCGGTTGATTTCAGGATGTTTTTTTGGGCCGACGATATCTCCACCTGGCTATCGCTGAAGAGCCGGGTTCTGTCTGATATTTATGAAACTTTTAACAAAGAAGGGATTGAATTACCATTCCCGCAGCAGGATATCCACCTAAAATTTCCACAGGAAATGCTAATACCAAAAGCAGAAATAACGGAGAAAATCAAGGTAAAAACTGAGAAAAAAGTGGGAAAAACAAAAGAAAAAGACATTAACCCAGATCAGCCGGCGAAAGATCAGTAAAACGGGTTTTCTTTTTCACAAAAAACTGCCAAACAACACTGCCTTTGTAAGTGCCTTTTTTATTTTGTTGCATATTGCCGGTTTGCGTTTTTTGCTTGTTCGCCTTCCCTTTTACACGAACACCGTAAGCTGTTAACCTAATACCAAAAAGACTTAATACAAATGCCTGATGCGCCCGGCTCACCGCCCAGGCATCTCTGCGCTTACCTTCCATCATAAAACGGAGCAGGGCCAGCAAATCCATCACAAACCGCATAGTGATAACGCAAACCGCCCTCCCGAAAGGCAGGTTCTTTTTTAGCAACAAAAGGTTGTTTCTGAAGTTGAGGTAAGTTTTAAATGGATTTTCGGCGGTTAGCGTACCGCCGCCAACGTGATAAACGGTTGATTGTGCACAGTACATAACCTTGTAACTCATATTTTTTAAGCGCCAGCAAAGATCGATCTCCTCCATGTGGGCAAAAAAGGATTCGTCGAACCCTCCGGCCAGATCCCAGTATTTCTTTTTGATAAACAGGGATGCCCCCGATGCCCAAAAAACCTCGCCCGATTGCTGGTACTGACCATGATCCTTCTCCACCTCATAAAACATGCGCCCGCGGCAAAATGGATAGCCATAGGCATCAATAAAACCTCCGGCGGCACCGGCATGCTCAAAAGTATCTTTTTGGGCATAAGCTAATATTTTAGGAGCAGCGGCAGCAATAGTATCATCGCTTTCCATCAGGCTGATAACAGGCTCTATCCAGCCGGGTACCACTTCCACATCCGAATTAAGCAGAATATAGTAATCGGCCTCAACCTGGGCTAAAACCCGGTTGTAGCCCTCGGTAAAGCCATAATTTTTATCGTTTTGTATAATCCTTATCGTAGGGTAATTATCACGTACAAAGGCAACAGAATCGTCTGCAGAAGCATTATCGCCCATCACTACTTCCAGGCCCGCCCATGTGGAGGCCATAACCGAGGGCAAAAACTGTTTAAGGTATTTAATTCCGTTCCAATTTAAAATAACTACGGCAACTTTTGGTGTATCAATCATCTATGTAAATCCTCCGGCTTAAACTTCCACCTCCGGTGACTCCATAGCCAATATTGCGGTTCGCGCCGTATCATTCCCTCCAGGTATGCCACATGCATGTTGGTAATTTCATGCTCGGCAGTTTGCTTCGGGTTTTCGGTTAACGGAACCAGTGTATAAGTGTAATAACCGCGTTTAACGCGTTTCATATCGTAAAAAACAACAGCGGTATCAATAGTTTTGGCTATTTTTTCGATACCTAAAAATACGGCTGTTGGCTGATTTAAAAAATTAGCGAAATAACTAACCTCATGCATTACAGGTGTTTGATCGCCCACTAAAACACTTACGGTTAATTCCTTCCTGTACTCCACCATCTTGCGCAATGTTTGCTTCATGGCAACAGGCTGACCGCCAAACCTCGACCTGATTTTGATAAAAAACTCATCGAAAGTATGGTTTGATAGCGGCTTGTACACTATCATAAACCTCTTGTCGGTAACAAAATTAAAATTAAGGGCGGCCATTTCCCAGTTGCAATAGTGGCCTGCAACGGCTATAATACTTTTTCCTTTTGCAAAATACTCGTGCACCAGTTCGGCGTTGGTAGCCACTACTCTCTTTTTGATCTGTTTTTCAGATACGGTTATCATTTTTATGGTTTCCACCATCAGATCGGCAAGGTAGCGGTAGTATTTACGCTCGATGGTTTGGCGCTCCTGAACAGATTTTTCGGGAAAGGCATTGGCCAGATTTTGTTGTACCACCGCCCTGCGGTAATGTGCTATGTAGTAAATAACAACAAATAAAACATCAGATATGAGGTACAAAAACCAGAAAGGCAATAACGATAGGAGGTATAAAAATACTATCCCTAACCGTAAAAACCCTTTTTTTATCATTATTTTAACCAATTTTGAACACAAACATAAAATATATGATTGAAAAAGGTGCTGTATTACCTATGTTTTATCTTCCGCCGGTTGAATATTTTGTACAGTTAAACGCGTACAAGCCTGATATACTGATAGAAAGAGAAGAACATTTTCCGAAACAAACTTACCGTAACCGGGCTAATATTTACTCGCCCGAAGGGATACTTACGTTGGTTGTGCCCGTTACAAAAGGTTCAAAAAACCATACCAAAATAAAAGATGTTAAAATAAGCTACGAGTTTAACTGGCAGCGCCTGCACTGGTTAAGCCTGAGTGCCTGCTATCGCCGGTCGGCTTATTTTGAATATTATGAGGATGACTTTGCACGGTTTTATGAAAAGCAAAAACAGGTAACTTTCTTATTTGACTACAATGAAGAGCTTTTGCAGCTGTTGCTCAAATTTGTAAAAATTAAAGCCGATATAAAATATACCGACGAGTATCACGTGGCCTATCTGTCTATCCCTGATTTCAGAACATCTATCCATCCCAAAAAAGAAACAGAACTGGAACAAAAACCTTATTTTCAGGTTTTTGACGACAGGAAAGGTTTTCTAAAAAATATGAGCATTGTAGATCTGCTTTTTAACCAGGGGCCACAAACCATAAATTATTTGTAAATGCAAAACGTTATAAAAAGGGTTAAGTACAACGCGCGTCGTGCTGCAGGCAACGTTGGCGACCGCCCGGGACTGATTATTGTACCCGATGGCGCGCTTAAACCCCATATAGCCATGTTTAGCTATAACAAGGATGAACTGGTAACATCAGAAGGCAAAGATATTAAGGTAATTCTGGCCCAGCTTAAAAAGTGCGATGACCATACGCATTGGATAAAAATTAACGGATTGGGCGATGCCGAACTGATTGAACAGATAGGCGAACATCTAAACATTAACCCTTTGGTACTGGAAGACATCGCCAACATTCATCAACGCCCCAAGTTTGATGAGTACGACGACTATGTTTTTAGCACCAGCCGCATAGTACATTTTAACGGCGATGACGAGTTGGTAAATCACCAGTTTTCTACCATTATAAAGGATAATATTATCATAAGCTTTGAAGAGGACCACGAGGAGTACTTTGAAGCTGTAAAGGCCCGCCTGAAGGTTGGCAAAGGCGCTATACGCACCGCCGGACCAAGCTATATGTGCTATGCACTTACCGATACTATAATAGATACCTATTTTATTTTACTTGCCCAAATTGGCGATAAGCTGGATGCCATTGAAGATAAAGTGTACAACGATGCGGATAAAAGCATCATGTTTAATTCGCAGCAAATAAAGCGTACGCTCATCATCATCAGGCGGGCCAGCTGGCCAGAGCGGGATAAGATCAACGATATGATCCGCTCTGAAAGTCCGCTGATAACGTCGGAGGTAAAACTGTTTTTACGCGATGCTTATGACCACTGCATCCAGGCCATGGATCTGATAGAAAATTATAAAGAGGTAACATCCAGCATCATTGATCTTTACCTATCTATGGTAAGCAACCGGATGAATGAGATAATGAAGGTGTTAACCATCATCTCGGTTATATTTATCCCCCTAACCTTTATTGCCGGTATTTACGGGATGAACTTTGCGCATGTGGACGATAAAGGCCATGTGCTAAAAAACAACATCCCCGAGCTTTACTGGCCCAACGGCTATGTTTATGCTTTACTACTCATGCTAAGTATAGCAGCTACGCTGGTATATGTATTTTGGAAAAAGGGGTGGTTTAACAGGCTGTAGAGCCAGAGCCCCCTCTAAATCTCCCCCTGAAGGGGGGAGACTTGAAAAAGCATATTTATAAAGCCCTACCCTTCAGGGGAGGGTTGGGTGGGGCTCTTACTTCCTAAACTCCGGCTTCAAATCTACAGCCATCGCTTTTCTAAATTTCATTACTTTGGGTGTAGAAACTGATGCGATATAAGGTTGATCTAAATGCGTTTTATAGTAGCCCTGGTGATAGTTTTCGGCAGCGTAAAACACAGTAAACGGTACTACCTGCGTAACTATTGGGTTATTGTAATGCTTAGATTGGTTTACCTTTTTAATGGTGGCCAGCAAAATATTCTTTTCTTCTGGTGTACGGTAAAAAGCAATGGAACGATAGTCGGTACCTTCATCCGGCCCCTGGCGGTTTAGCGTAGTAGGGTCATGCGCAAAAAAGAAAGCATCTGCAATTGTAGCATAACTGATAACTTTGGAATCGTAATAAACCTGTACCGTTTCGGCATGGTTGGTAGTACGGGTGCTCACCTCTTCGTATGTTGGATTTTTAGTATTGCCACCTGCATAGCCAGATACTACTTTATTTACGCCCTTAAGCTCAGACATGGCCTCGCTCATGCTCCAAAAGCAACCACCGCCAAAGGTAGCAATGGCCTCGCCTGCTTTAGGTTTTGGTAATGATGCCATAGCATCCTCGTTTTGCTTTGGCTGGCCGTTGGCACAACCCACAAATAGAAATACTCCTGCAATATATAAGATCAACTTTTTCATAATGTGTTTATTGTTTTCTCTCTTAGTCGGATATACGCAACAAACCTTACAACAGATGGTCATTAACAGGTAAAACCGGCTTACTTTAACCTGGGGCTAAAGCCATTTGGGTTATTAAGCGATTTTTTTACCATATACAAAATATCGCCAAGTCCGTTGGTTTTAATCTCGAAAACGGTAGAGAGCATCATGCCCAGCTTGTCTTTTGTAAAACCTTTGCCGCTCATCCACTCCAGGTAACTGATGGGTATATCGGCTATAATGGTACCTTTATATTTGCCATAAGGCATCCTGGTTTGTACAATATCAACAAGAACTTTAGGATCGGGCTGTAAGTTTTCCACACGGTAAAGGTACTGTTTTTTGAGATTAGGGAATCGCTATCCATATTAATAAGAATAGCAAACACAAAACCTCACCGCGTGTTATTATTAAAATTATAAACCATGGATCAGCAGATTGATGTTACCCTAACCGGAACCGATAGTACAATTGAAGGCGCAGCATACCCCATTGCCTACGGAGATAAAGCAAATGCTTATGAATTTAAATCAATAGATGGAACACTGCACCTTATTATAGCCAGGGATGCCGACGGTGAATGGGTACGATTAGCAGGCACAGAGCCCTACCTATCCAGCTGGATTGATGAACTGGCAGAGCAAATTGCCTGATAATTGGATTGCAGCAATCCATATCTTATATGCCGGTTTAAACAAAACGCAGCCTGCTGACATTGGTCGGCAGGCTGCGTTTTACGTTTAAGATTGAAATTAAAATACACCCATCATTATAAATTAACAGGCTTCATTTTGGGCGATAAAAGGTGCATTATAAACCATGCTAACAGGTAAGCGCAACCGCATATCACAAAAATGATATTGTAGCCAATAATCAGATGGCCTCCTTTTTTATAATAATCTAATATATTGCCTACCAGTAATGGGAATAGAATGCCCCCTACTGACCCTGCCATGCCACCGATACCAACTACCGAACTCAATGCCCGTTTAGGAAACATGTCTGAAGCTGTAGTGAAAATATTGGCGCTCCACGCTTGGTGGGCTGCAGCAGCTAAACTTATTAGGGCCACAGCTTGCCATACATTAGTTGCATATTTAGCAGATATGATGGGCAATACGCATAAAGCAAATATAAACATGGCTGTTTTACGTGCCTTAAATACAGGCCAGCCCTTTTTTATCAGGTAAGATGACAGGTAACCACCGCCTATACTGCCAATGGAAGTAGCTGTATAAACCAATATTAACGGCAAACTTGGCTTTTTAAGATCCAGGTTAAAAGTGCTGGAAAAGTATGATGGTAACCAGAAGAGGAAGAACCACCATATTGGGTCTGTTAAAAACTTACCTATTACAAATGTCCATGTTTGCCTTATGCCGAAAAGTTGTATCCATTTTATTTTATTTTCTCCTTCGGTTACCGCAGAGGCATCAGCATCACTATGGATATATTCAAATTCTTCGGGCGTTACTTTTTTATGTTTTGAAGGTATCTCGTAAAATAACCACCAAAATATAAGCCATATAAAACCAATGGCTCCCGTAATTATAAATGCCATTTGCCAGCCATATATTCCCAATATCCATGGCACCATAATAGGTGCAACCACTGCGCCTATATTAGCACCAGAATTAAATATACCCGTTGCTAAAGCTCTTTCTTTTTTAGGAAACCACTCCGCAACAACCTTAATAGCAGCCGGAAAATTCCCCGATTCGCCAATGCCCAAAGCCGCCCTTACAACGCCAAAACCAAAAGTAGTTTTTACTATAGCATGTAACATAGCTGCTATGCTCCATACAATTAATGATATAGTGTAGCCCAGCTTGGTACCTATTTTGTCAATAAAACCGCCAAATAATAGCAGCCCTCCTGCATAGGCGGTGGCAAAAGCCATAACAATATAACTATAGTCGGCCTCGGTCCATTTAAACTCAACCTCTAATACGGGTTTTAACAAACCTATAACCTGCCTGTCAAGGTAGTTTATGGTTGTAGCAAAAAATAAAAGTGAAACTACAACCCATCTGTAGTTTCCAACTTTGGCTTCTCTCATTATAATTGGTTTATATTATTTAGGTTGATGATAAGCTATTGGTCTTAAAAAAAATCAGGATTAAGCTTTATGCCTCGCGCACTAAGCTTAATAAAGTTACTTGCTGGCTTGCACCATCTCCAGCAGCGTAATGGTATCGTTGTATAATTGGTCGTACAGTTTATTATCCAATACATTTTTGCTGATGAGCTTGCTGCCCATACCTACAGCGCAAACTCCGGCTTTAAACCAGGTACTGATACTGTTGATATTAAGATCGACCCCACCGGTTGGTATAAATAACTGGCCGGCAAACAGATCGCGGATAGACGATACAAACTCCGGCCCTAAAATATTGGCCGGAAAAATTTTAATTAATGCCGCTCCATGTTGCTGCGCCGTGTAGATCTCGGTAGGTGTCATACATCCCGGTATCCACAATAACTGATGTTCGGCAGCTATTTTACCAACCGCCGGATTAATGATGGGCGATACAATAAAATCGGCCCCGGCGGCTATAAACGCTTCTGCTTCTTCCGCACTTTTTATGGTGCCTATCCCCAGGTGCAAATCGGGCATTTCGCTCAACTGTGCCTTCTTTAATATTTTAAAGTTTGCCAGGGCGGCGGCACCACGGTTGGTATATTCAAATACCCTTACCCCCGCTTTGTACAGCGTACGGGTAATTTCAAGACTAACTTCCGCGTTGGGGTAAAAAAACAGCGGTAAAGTTCCCTGTATTAATATCGCATCAAGCGCTGTTTGTTTTTTGCTCATAGTTTAATAGCTTTAGTAATCTGATCAACCGTTTTAGTGGTGGCATCGCCTTCAATAAACAGTTTTGTGTACGCGGCGGCAGTTGCAAACTCCAGGGTTTGCTGCGGGTCTAGATTATTGTAAAATCCATAGATAAGCCCCGCCATAAAACAGTCGCCGCTGCCAACCTTATCAACCACCTTGTCGGTCTCGTATTGGCTGGAATTGTATAATTTATCTCCGCTATATAAGGCGGTATAATAATCGATGCCTTCACCTGCGTCGAAACGAAAAGTGTTGGCTACCACTTTACATTTTGGGTATTGCGCCATAATGGTTTCTGATGTTTGCAATGCTTCTTTGAGATAGATACTTTTCTGTCCCGATTCGTGAATATCAGGTGCTACCGGGATATTCAGCATCAATTCGGCTGCCCATACATTGCCCATAACTAAATCGGCATATTTTACCAGCTGTGGCATAATATCTATAGGCTGTTTACCGTATTTCCACAACCGGGAGCGGTAATTCAGATCGACGGAAATAGTAATGCCTTTTGCCGAGGCCACTTCCAAAACTTCCGCACAAACATCGGCAACATCCTGGCTGATAGCCGGGCATATCGCACTAAAATGAAACCAGCTTACACCATCTAAAACCTTATCCCAATTAACCTGCCCGGGCTTTAGCATAGCAAACGCCGAACCGGCCCTATCATAGATGAGGGCATTATTTTTGATATCCTTGCCACGGGTTAAATAGTACAGGCCTATTCTATCGCCATGTTTGTGTATGGATGAAGTATCAACCTTTTTATCTTCCAGGTAATCAATTACCTGTGCCGACATGGCATTATCCGGCAAAGCCGTAAAATATGCCGATGGTAGCTGCCAGAGGGCAAGCGCATTAGCTACGTTTAGTTCGGCCCCGCCAACAAAAAAGGGTAATTTATTATCATGAAGCCATTCGCCACCTGCATCTGGGCAAATCCTTAACAGCAGCTCGCCAAATGAGAGAATGCTTCCCTTGGGTAATTTTATTTCCAATACGCCGCTCATTTGCTTTGATCGAAATTAAAGTAGTTTTTAGCATTGTAATAGCAGATATCCTGGATGATTTTGCCTGTCCATGCTATATCATCGGGCAGCTCGCCGTTTTCTATATCATCGCCAAACAGGTTACAAACCAGCCTGCGGAAATACTCGTGCCTGGGGAACGACAAAAAGCTGCGCGAATCGGTAAGCATGCCCACCATTCTGCTGAGCAAACCAATGTTAGATAGGGCATTTAACTGTTTGGTCATCCCATCCTTTTGATCGAGAAACCACCAGGCGGAGCCAAACTGAACTTTACCGGCAACCGAACCATCGTTAAAATTACCCGTCATGGCAGCCATCAGTTCGTTATCGGCCGGGTTTAAGTTGTATAGTATAGTTTTGCTGAGTTGATTGGTGGTATCCAACCTGTTCAAAAACTTGGATAAAGCCCTGCCCTGCGAAAAATCGCCGATAGAATCCCAACCTGTATCGGGCCCAAGCTCGCTTAAACCGCGGGTATTGTTGTTGCGCAACGCACCCAGGTGCAATTGCATAACCCAGCCTTTTTGGTGGTTCCACAAAGCAAAATTATACAACATGGCCGATTTAAACTTAAGAGCTTCATCAACCGTTAAAATTTGCGTTCCTCTTATCTTTATAAAAATACCTGCAATTTCAGTATCGGTATAATCCTCGGCATAAACCTGTTCCAGGCCATGATCAGATAGGCGACACCCATTGGCAGCAAAATAATCGTGCCTGCTTTTTAATGCATTTAAATAGGCCTCAAAACTATCTATAGTTGTGTCCGTTAAGCCCTGCAACCTGTCAATATAAAGGTTAAGCGTAAACAGATCATCGGTATTCATTGCCTTATCCGGGCGAAATGTTGGTAGCACCTGCACAGCATAACCATCGGCTTTTATTTTTTGATGGTCTGCCAAATTATCCAGCGGATCGTCGGTAGTACAGATCACCTCTACATTTTTACCTTTGATGATATTACGAACGCTATAACCCGGCGATTGCAGTTTTTTTGTACAATCAGCATATATCTGCTTTGCCGTTGCCGGCGAAAGCAGTTCTTTAATATCAAAATATCGCTGCAATTCCAGGTGTGTCCAATGGTAAAGCGGGTTGCGTAGGGTATACGGAACGGTCGCGGCCCATTTTTCAAATTTCTCTTCGTCGGTTTTGCTGCCGGTAACGTACGCTTCGTTTACGCCATTGGCGCGCATGGCACGCCACTTATAATGATCGCCATTGAGCCAAACGCTGGTGATATTTTCAAAGTTAATATCGGCAGCAATCTGGTCGGCCGGTAAATGGCTGTGGTAATCTATAATAGGCAAGCCGGCAGCGTATTCATGATACAAACGCTGCGCGGTTTTGGTATGGAGCAAAAAATTCTCGTCTAAAAAACTCTTCATCAGTATAATTTAAGCTTTATCTAATAAAGACCGTTTAACACCCATTTCGAGGCCGCGCAACTCGGCAAGGCCCTTTAACCTGCCAATAGCCGAGTAGCCATGATAGGTTTTATAATTAAAATCATCCAGCAACTTATGCCCATGATCGGGCCGCATTGGTATCGCAATATCTGCGCGGCCATCCTTTACTCTTTTTTGTTGCTCTAATACAATGTTTTTCATCACTGCATACATATCGGTACTGCCTCCTAAATGTTCGGCCTCGTAAAAACTGCCATCAGCTTCGCGCTGTACATTACGCAGGTGCAAAAAGTGAATATGCTCGCCCAGCCTTTCAACTATACCGGGCAGGTCATTATCTGCCCTTGCGCCTAACGAACCACTGCAAAAGGTAATACCATTGCTTGGCGACAGGTAAAAGTTAACCAGATCAACCAGGTCCTGTTCGGTAGATACTACCCTTGGCAAACCCAATATCGGAAACGGCGGATCATCCGGATGGATACACATTTTAACACCTGCCTTTTCGGCCGCAGGGATAATACCGCGTAAGAAATAAGCAAGGTTCTCTTTCAGGCCTGCCGCGTCAACATCTGCATACCGTTTCAGGTGTTCCTTAAATTCGGGTATCGATAATGTTTTATTGGTACCCGGCAAACCGGCCATCAGGTTATTTATGAGCTGTGCTTTTTCGTCGGCTGTAATGTTATCGAGGTATTGTTTGGCAACCTGTTGCTGCGTGCTGCTGTAATCGTCTCGGGCACCTAAACGCTCTAATACATAAAGATCAAAAGCTGCCAGGGCTTTTGCATCGTATCTTAACGCGGTTGCCTTATTGGCCAACAAGTAATCCAGATCGGTACGGGTCCAATCTAACACGGGCATAAAATTGTAGCATACAATGCCAATACCTGCCTGCGCCAGGTTTTGGAGCGTAGTAATATAGTTGGTTATATATTTATCTCTATCGGCAGCCGCTGTTTTAATGCTCTCGTGAATGTTCACGCTCTCTACAACAGACCAACTGAGGCCGGCTGCTTCAATGATATTTTTACGTTGAATGATCTCATCCAAACCCCAAACTTCGCCCACCGGTATATGGTAAAGCGCTGTAACAATGCCGGTGGCGCCGGATTGCGAAATTGCTGTAAGTGTAACCGGATCGGCAGGGCCAAACCACCGGAATGTTTGCTCTAAATTATTCACTATAGGTTAAATGGTATTGTAGTTTGAATGGGCAAATTACACATCATTACTTTAGGATGAAAACGATATTTGTAACAATCTACGATAACGATTGCGTACGCCTCACCTAAATCCGCTCTAAAGGAGATAGCCTCACCCCACCCTCTCCAAAGGAGATGGTTCTTTTTCCGATGCCTGTGTCCTCACAGGCATCTTCCCCAATACAACGCTGGTTTACCCACCCTAAACGTGGAGCATTCGGAATAGCGGTCTATGAGGCCACAGACCGCGGGTGGACAACTAATAATTACAAGGGCATATAATTAAGAAACCTCAATTCCTTATTGAGAATTGAGGTTTCTTATTATTTGATCTATCATATTTAATGATGTTCCTCCGGGCTTTTCAGAACCCTCTCCTTTGGAGAGGGCAGAGTGAGGCTACCAGAAGATAGAGTAAAGTGCAACCACAATACCTGTGATAATTAATGCGCCGGCCAAAAATCCCCTGGAGGTTTTAAACATAGATGCATCAATTTCAAGTCCGTTGGTTGTAATACCTCTTGCTTCGTCAATTTTTGAGATGATGTACATACCTATAACGCAAATGATAAATACAAAACCCATACGATCAAGGAAAGGGATCTCATAAAGAGAAGTCACTTTATCATCCTGTAAAGCCAGTTTAGAGAAACCATAAGGCGACAGGAAGCTTAGATCTGCAAAACGTGGCAACAATTTAAAGAAACACGACATGATAAAACCACCAATGGTAGCAAACATAGCCGCGTTTGAAGTCGCCTTTTTCCAGAAGAAACCAAGAATGAACATGGCAAAAATACCCGGTGATACAAAACCTGTATACTCCTGGATGTATTGGAAGCCTTGTTTACCTTCGCCCATTAAAGCTTTACCTATCAACTCAGATAAAATGATACCTAAAACCATAGCAACGGTTACAGACCATTTACCAAGGCTAACCAGTTTTTTATCTGAAGCGCCCGGATTGATAGCTTTTTTGTAGATATCTAAAGTAAAGATTGTAGCAATACTATTGGCTTTACCTGCCAGCGATGCCACAATTGCAGCTGTTAAAGCAGCAAACGACAAGCCTTTTAAGCCGGTAGGCAACAGGTTTAATAAAGATGGATAAGCCTTGTTAGGGTCCATAACACCAGATGAGCTCATCATCTCCTGGTGAAACATACCTTTTTGGTATAACAAATAAGCGGCAATACCCGGCAATACCACAATAACAGGCATCAGCAACTTAAGGAAAGCGGCAAACAAAATACCACCACGGGCGGTTTTAAGGTTTGCACCCAAAGCTCTTTGTGTAATGTATTGATTACAGCCCCAATAGTTAAGGTTTGTGATCCACATACCACCAATAAGTACCGATAAACCCGGAAGATCCATATAGTTTGGATTATCCTTTTTAAAGATCATATGGAAATGGTCTGCAGCTTCTGTGTGCAAAATTCTAAAGCCGTTTAATAAACCTGTGGTACCTTCTTTTTCGCTCAAAAGCGTTAATGCAAGGTAAGAGGCCATTAAACCACCTAAAATAAGTACCGCTACCTGGATAACATCGGTATAGCCGATAACTTTCATACCACCCAGTGTTATAACTACCGAGAATATAGCCAGTAACCAGATACACAGGTGAATATCTAAGCCTGATATGCCACTGATTGCCAGTGCACCAAGGTAAAGGATAGACATTAAGTTAACCACAATGTACAACAACAGCCAAAAGATAGCCATAATCATGGCTACCGTGCCGTTATATCGCTGATGAAGAAACTGCGGCATGGTGAAGATCTTATTTTTAAGATACACCGGTATAAAAAATACGGCCACAATAACCAGCGTAATTGCTGCCATCCACTCGTAAGTAGATATAGCCAAACCCATCTTGAACGCCGATCCGCTGGTGCCGATAAACTGCTCTGCAGAAATATTGGATGCTATCAGCGAAGCACCGATTGCCCACCAGGTAAGCGACCCCTCGGCCAAAAAGTAATCTTTTGAGGTGGCATCAGCATTATGCTTGCGTTTGTATACCCACCAACCATAGCTGGAGACTATCACAAAGTAGATGAAAAATACAGCATAATCGCCGTACGAGAGGGTTTTTAGGTTCATTGTTTGGTTAAATTGGTTTTAATAATGTTAGTTTGACAATTATAAGCTATATATAGCGATTTATCAAATTTTCTAAATATTCTTGTCGGCCGCTTGTTGTTTTTGGCTCGCCATCGGTTATTGCATAGTTACGCAAATCCTCTAATGAAAGCTTACCCAGCTCAAAATCTTTTCCAGAACCTGCATCAAATGAGGCATATCTGTCGGCACGGATCTGTTTGTACTCTGATTTTTGAAGAATATTATCGGCAATTACCAATGCACGTGCGAAGATATCCATACCACCAATATGAGCATAGAACAAGTCGGCAGGATCTGTTGAGTTACGACGAATTTTGGCATCAAAGTTAATACCACCGCCTTGTAAACCGCCTGCTTCCAGTATAATCATCATCGATTCTGTGATCTCGTTGATATCATTCGGGAACTGATCTGTATCCCATCCATTTTGAGTATCACCGCGGTTGGCATCTATAGAACCTAATAAACCAGAATCTGCAGCAACCTGCAACTCATGCTGAAAAGTATGACCAGCCAATGTAGCGTGGTTAACTTCCAGGTTAAGTTTAAAATCGTTCAGCAGATCGTATTTCTGCAAAAAGCCTAACACGGTAGCGGCATCATAATCATACTGGTGTTTGGTAGGCTCGCAAGGTTTTGGCTCGATAAAGAAATTACCTTTAAAGCCTTGTTTGCGGGCGTAATCTTTAGCGGTATGTAAAAACTTAGCAAAATGCTCCTGCTCGCGTTTCATGTCGGTATTTAACAGGCTCATGTAACCTTCACGGCCACCCCAGAATACGTAGTTTTCGCCACCTAAAGCGATAGTAGCATCAATAGCAGCCTTAACCTGCGCACCTGCATGGGCCAGTACATGAAAATCGGGATTGGTTGCCGCACCATTCATATACCTGCGATGACTGAACAGGTTTGATGTACCCCAAAGTAATTTTACACCACTTGCAGCCTGTTTTTGCTTAGCATATTCAACCAAAGCTTGAATGCGTCTGTCGTTTTCGTTTACATCGTTGGTGTAATCAACCACATCCACATCATGAAAGCAATAGTAAGGCAAGTTCATTTTGGTGATAAACTCAAACGCCGCGTCCATTTTATCTTTGGCACGTTCAATAGCGTCAGCTTTTTCGTCCCAGGCAAAAATGTGGGTTGGTCCGCCAAACGGATCTGCGCCGTTACCGTTAAATGAATGCCAGTAAGCGCAGGCAAAACGTAAATGCTCGGCCATAGTTTTACCGGCCACTACCCTATCGGCATTGTACCAGCGAAAAGCCAGCGGATTATCTGATTGCGGACCTTCGTAACTGATCTGGCCTATTTCTTTAAAAAATTCTTTTTCGCCTGTGATGATTTTCATATTTTAATTATTGAATTACTGATTTATTGAATTATTGATTTTCGAATTTTATTTTTCCTTCAGCCTTTATGCTTTCGCCTTTAGCCTAACATTCAATAGTTCTTTCCACTCGTTATAAATGGGTTCGAAATCGATTGTTGATTTTGGCTCAATCAATTGGATGGCTTTGGTATTACTAAATGCTTCTGCCGGCGATTTAAATATGCCTGCGCCTATACCTGCGCCGAGTGCCGCGCCTACACTGCCGTCGTTATTGTAAAGCTCGACGGGTACGCCGGTGGCATTTACAAAGGTTTCGGTAAATAGCTCGCTTAAAAACAGGTTGCTTTTGCCGGCACGGATAACGGTTGGGTTCATACCGTTGCTGCGCATAATATCAAAACCGTAGCGAAACGCGCAGGCTATCCCCTCCTGTACCGCCCGGAATATGTGGGCCTGTGTATGCAGGTTAAGGTCGATATTTTGAAAATGGGCACCAACCTGCTTGTTGTTCAGCATCCGCTCGGCACCGTTACCAAAAGGTAATACGCGTAAGCCATCGCTGCCTAAGGGCGCCTTTTTTGCTTCGGCGTTTAGTTGATTATAGCCTAAACCTGCTCCAAAATTGTATTTTGCCCAGCGGTATAGGCTGCCTGTACCGTTAATGCACAACAGCACGCCCAGGCGTTTCTCCTCTTCGGTATAATTAACATGCGCGAAGGTATTGATGCGCGATTGCTGATCATAAGCTAACTGGTCGCTTACACCATATATTACGCCGGATGTTCCGGCTGTAGCGGCTACCTCGCCGGGATTCAATACATTTAATGATAAGGCATTATTAGGCTGATCGCCTGATTTATACGTTACCGGGATACCTGCTTTAAGGTTTAACTTTTCTGCAACATCGCTTCTAAGTGTTCCGTGCGATGAAAACACCGGGTTAATAACCGGGAACAAGCTTTCATCAAAACCGAAATAATTGATGATATCTTTAGAGATACCATTGGTTTTAAAATCAAAGAAAACACCTTCGGATAACGCCGATACGGATGTAGTGATCTCGCCGGTTAACTTCATGGCGATGTAATCGCCGGGCAGCATTATCTTATCTATTTTAGCGTATATCTCCGGCTCGTTCTCTTTTACCCAGGCCAGTTTGGATGCGGTAAAGTTACCGGGTGAATTTAACAGGTGCGATAAGCACCTTTCCTCACCTATAGCGGCAAAAGCTTTATCACCAATTTCAACGGCGCGGCTATCACACCATATAATACTATCGCGCAAAACGTTTTGATCCTTATCAACCAAAACCAAACCATGCATCTGGTAGGCAATGCCGATAGCGGCAATATCCTGCGCATTGTATCCGCCTTTGGCATGGCAGCGTGCCAAAGCCTGTTGCGCCTGCTCCCACCACATCAGCGGCGATTGCTCGGCCCAGCCCGGGTGCAGGGCTTTTATCGGCGATTCTTCATCAGGGAATTGTGCCGATGTTATAATTTGTTGCGTATCAGCGTTAACAACGCTAACTTTAACCGAAGACGTACCTATATCAATCCCTAATAACAGCATGTATTTTTTTGTGGTTTTAATATGAACAGCAAAAACTGGTTTATTTTTTGGTAAATAACTTCACGAAATTAAATAAATATTTGAAATTGCAATCGATTGCGTAATTTTTTTTTTCCAACTTGCACTTTATAATGAAAAAGGGAAAACGTACCACCATTTATGACATTGCCGCCAAACTGGGTATAACGGCATCTTCGGTATCGCGGGCGCTTAATAACAGCAACCAGGTAAACGAAAAAACAAAGGAGCTGATTATGAAAACCGCCGATGAGCTTAACTATAAGCGCAACATCCTGGCGTCTAACCTCCGCAAGGGCCAATCCAAAACCATTGGTATTGTGGTACCCCGCATTAATCAAAACTTTTTTGCCAACGTTATTGCCGGTATTGAGGAAGCTACCTATCAAAAGGGTTATAACCTTATCATCTGCCAGTCGGGCGAATCGCATGATAAGGAGATCCAATGTGTAAACACACTGATAAACCAGGATGTAGATTGTATCGTGATATCGGTATCTGCAGATGGTAACGACTATCAGCACCTCCAAAACGTGATAGATCATGGCATCCAGCTTATCCAGTTTGACCGTGTGGCCGAAGAACTGGAAACCCTTAAAGTAATAAACGATAACGAACAGGCATCTTACGAAGCCGTATCACACCTGATAGAAAGCGGTTATAAAAGAATTGGCTTACTGGAAGGCCCTCAAAACCTCAGTATTTTTAAACAGCGCAAAACCGGCTATCTACGGGCATTAAAAGCGTATAATATCGAGGTAATAGACGAAATAATAGTTGAAAACGCCTGGACCAAAGAGCTTGGTGCCGAGGGTACCCGCAAGCTGCTCAACCTCCCCCAGCCTCCTGATGCCATATTTGCGTCCACATCTGATTTCTCGGCACTGGGTGTTTTGGAAGTTGCCAACGCAATGAAAATTAAGGTGCCTGCCGAACTTGGTGTTTGCGGTTATGCTAACGAAGGGTTTTCGGAAATTACCAGTCCGTCCATAACTACTATTGATCAGTTTAGTATCTATATGGGCAATACCGTTGCTAATTTATATTTCCAGGAAAAGGGCAATACCGATACTACCTCCAAACCAAAGATCATCAGCATAAAACCGGAGCTGATCATCAGGGGATCGACGGCTAAGAATGCGAAAAGCTAAAGTATACTATTTGTGAACGATTGTAAGATGCCCAAAGGCGCCTAATTATGTGTACGCAGGTTTAAGAAAATGACAATTTGTTTAGTTAATGGAAATAATTTAAAGGATATATCTGCATAATAACCAGTTTTACAATTCCTTTTCCGTCAATAAAGTAACCGGCCCAATCAAACCACTCTCCCTCAACGGCGAATCTTTTGATGGTCCGCTTATCGTCCATGTTTTACGTTTTTCCTCGGGCTGTGAAGCATCAAACGCTAACCGGTTAAACCATGTACTTGTTACTTCAACTTTAAGGGAGTTTTTACCGGGAACAATAGCGTTTGTTAAATCTAACAGGTAAGGATTGCACCATACGGTGCCAATAAATTTCCCGTTGAGGGTAACTTTTGCTATCATGTTCACCGATCCGAGGTTAACCAAAAAATGCGCACCAGGTTCAATTTTATCAATAGTAAACGTTGTGGTGTACGCGGCGGTACCGGAAAAGGCTTTTGCCTCGGCCGACATATCCAGGTCTTTCCATGGTTTTAATTCATTAATCCGGATTGACTGCGGCGCACCCCAGCCCGCCGGGAAAACCAGATCCCAGGGTGCGGTAAGGGTGATGGTAGCAATAGTTTTTGTTTGAAGAGGTTTAATAGTTGCGTTTTGCTCTTTATGATGATTAAAAACCACAAAACATGCGCCAGCCAAGGGTAAGTCTAGCGCTACCGATGTACGGCCTATCTTTTGATCGCCTTCAACAGACTTGGTTTTACCGGTAACCGGGTCCCATGTCTCTACATTTCCGGTATTACGAAAATCAAGTGTGCCTTTAAATGCTTTACCCTTTGGTGAGCAAACGAAATACCAATCGGCACCTTCCACCTTGCGGTGCGACCATAAGGCATCTCCGCCGATGACATCGGGAGTTATCTTCAATTTTTCTAAAGCATTGGATAACGTCATTCCTGATATCAGGCTACCTTTGCCCACCTTGCGCAAACCTTTTGTTTGCTTATCACCCCAGTTTTTTTTTACCGCCACATTAAACCGCGCCTGCGATTTGTTACCTCCACTAAGGGTTGCAAGACCCTGTGGAGCATCACCAATAACCGTAGCCCCTGCACGGATCAAAACTTCTAATTTTTCGAGGGTTTGTGGCAGCATGTGAATTGTAGAGGGTAACCATAACACCCGGTACCCGATACCTTCAGGCGTTGTAAGCATTCCGTTTAATACTGTAAGCCTGTTCAATAAAACATCGGGGTTACAATAATCATATTTAAATCCCTCAGGGAAAGGGGCATTCTGATCGGGCTTATGGTCTATTTCATCACCAAGGTACCAAAGCACATCTAACACAGGCTTGCCACGTTCAAGCAAATAACTGCACCGCGCAAAATAGCCGTTCGGTTGCGGCATATCGTTCCACCAGGTTTGCTGCCTGAGGAAAGGAGTTCCTATGTTTGAACCGAACGAAGTACCCGGCTTTAACGAATCGGCACGGGGATTATGGGTGTACGTGTGATAGATCAAATGCGTTACGCCTTCTGCAATGTTCACGTTGGCTACTTCTTTCAAATCCTGCCAATGTTCGTCCCATGTTAGTGCAAAGGATGTAAATGCTTCGGCGCCCAGGCGCGGTTTACCATACAAGTGTGCCGCAGAAGCCGCTGGTTTTATGGGTTTAAAATTAAGTGAGCCCACATACCCATTGGTGAAAGGCTGCCAAAATTCGCACATCGGCACATCGGCAAACTTGTAATATTCCAAAATATCAGCCGGAAAAACATCCCCTGCAGCGGTTTCGTACGATAAAGCCAAATTGTTTTGTTTAGCCAATTGAGCCATACGCCCGTAAAACTTGTTGGTATACAGGTCATTTATGGTCGACCGCCAATCGCGTAGAAATTTAAATGTAGTTTCCTGATCTTTCAGCACATAGCCAAACAAAGCCGGAATCCATTTGCGGAGCGGATAAGCCTCCACGCGGTTAAACTCCCACTCCATATTTTGTGTCCAGGTTTGCGTTTCGCATTCCCAGCTGTCCATCAGCATACCATTTAACATACCACTGCCTAACACACCGTTGGCTCCAGACAGGCGGCCGATATAGCCGGCAAAATGAGCGTTGGCACCAGCGTCCGAAAGTTTGTTACACTCCCACCCGGTACCTTCTGCCGGGGCGGGGCCATTCTGTTTTCCGCTGTTTACGTGCCCTATGCGTAAAACCGTCCATTTACCTGGTAGGGCAACCCATTTTAAATTACCCTGTGCATCCATCATTTTGGTGATATCGCGAATTTGAGCCGGGTCGACATAGGTTTTGGCCGATTGCTCGTACTTTTTGCCGCTGCGGTCAATACTACGCAAGGTCCACCCGGCTTCCGATTCCCAGTTATTTTTGCGGGCAGCCGAAAAGAAACGAATGAACCCGACGGCCATATCGTGTTTATTTTCAATATAGATTTTTATCTTTTTAGCTCCTTTTACTTCCATGCAAGCAAAAGTGAGCGGTTGGGTGTCTTGCCAGTTTCCTTCAGGGATACTTGTATTTAAAATATCCTTTGCTTTACCGTCGGCCATGATAGCTTGTGCCTTTACTTTTACACCTGGCTCATAATTCCAGGCGTGGCCCATACTGTTAACACTCGGAAATTCGATGGTTCGGATGGTCACTGTATCAGCAAAGGTAACTTCGGCCCAATATGGATCGCCGGCGGCGGCGGGATGCAGTCGAACAGGTTCTTTTGCCTGTTTCAGGAAACAATCCTCCCATAAAATATTATTACTTCCTTTAGCTGATTGGGGTACAAGCGGCTTTCCGGTATCGTCCAACGGTGTTGGAAATGCCAGAACGGTGATATCCCTGTAATCGCGCCAGGGTTCGCTGCTGGGTTGTGGCTGATCCAGATGCCTGTCAATTATGCCTTTTCCACCGGTTATATCAGTACGGCTCCAGGCTAAATGACGCATCGCATTGGCCGGGGTAATCCATGGGCCGCCGGCCATGGCCCATCCGGGGCAATTTTGCATCGTAAAACGCAAACCTAACCGCCGGCATTCCTGCGCGGTATGCCTTATAGCATCGTCCCACAGCGGGCTCAAACAAGCTATTTGAGGACTAACACCCGGCCAGGCTCCACCAAACTGCCCGTGAAAAAGCTGGATGCCGGATATACCAGACTGTGCAATGGCTTCCAGGTCTGCTGTGATCCCTTTTTTTGAAACATTGCCCCCTATCAAATGGAACCAGGTTTCGGGATAATAAACCTTTGGCGGCGACATAAAGGCCACCTTATCATATGGGCCAAAACTACGGTTAAGTTGCTCGCCCGGCGGCAAAATTGGTACTACCTGGGCCGACAACGAAAAAACGATTGTCATCACCAGAAAAAAAGCCAGCGACAGGTTACAAAATAGTTTTTTAAGGCACATTCCTTTGTATTTATTTTAGGTTTTAATGGGTTGCTGATCTATTCCCAGAGTAAATTAACGTACAAAAGAGGTATCTGTAAATAATTTAACACAATCGGTCATTCTAAATTATAACTAATAATTTCAAGAACTGTCCTGTGCCGTCCTCATCATATGTGTTACGGAGAAAATTATCGGGATATGATCTTAGGCTCTGTTGTATCGTTATAAAAATATCATTAAAGCTTTTTTTACAAAATGTCTCCTACAAATACAAGTCTTTACCTTAATATATCTATAATTCATATTCAATATCAATTAACATTTCTGTTACATTTGTGCGATATAGCTTTTAACTTTCACCATAATTTATATCACAACTATGGATGATTTTATTGCAGCAAGGTCGCAAATGGCCTTATCCTTAGGGTTTCACATCATCTACTCGTGCATAGGTATGGTTATGCCTGTTTTTATGGCCATATCGCATTACAAATGGATAAAAACTAAAGATCCCGTTTACAAAAATGTAACCATTGCCTGGAGTAAGGGTGTAGCCATATTTTTTGCTACCGGTGCTGTATCGGGCACTATGCTTTCTTTTGAGTTAGGGTTGCTTTGGCCCGGCTTTATGAAACACGCCGGCCCTATTTTCGGGATGCCTTTCTCTTTAGAGGGTACAGCCTTTTTTATCGAAGCTATTGCACTCGGATTTTTTCTTTACGGGTGGAACAAGCTTAACACCTGGTTTCATTGGTTTACCGGTGTTGTAGTTGGGGTAAGTGGCATCGCATCGGGTATATTAGTAGTATCAGCAAATTCATGGATGAACAGCCCATCGGGGTTTGATTATGTAGATGGGAAATACCTCAACATAAATCCCTTAAAAGCAATGTTTAACGCGGCGTGGTTTTCCGAATCGTTACACATGACGATAGCTGCGTTCTCTGCAACGGGCTTTGCTGTAGCAGGCATACATGCGCTAATGATATACCGCAAAAGAAACGTAGCGTTTCACACCAAATCATTTAAAATAGCCATCATATTCGGCGCGGCGGCAGCTATATTACAGCCTTTAAGCGGCGACATCTCGGCCAAAGGCGCAGCTAAACGTCAGCCCGCTAAACTGGCTGCCATGGAAGCTTATTTTCATACACAGAAATACGCCCCCTTGGTTATAGGTGGCATCCCGGATACCGCAGCTAAAAAGGTGAACTATGGATTAGAAATTCCCGGGCTATTGAGTTTCCTGGTTCATGACAACTTTAAAACGGTGGTAAATGGGCTGGATAAGATCCCGGTTAAAGATCAGCCCCCTATTGCGGTAACTCATTATGCCTTCCAGATAATGGTGGGGATTGGCACAATAATGATGTTTATAGGCATATTGTACTTTATTGCCCTTTGGAAAAAGAAGGACTGGTTAAAGCAGCCCTGGTTTTTAAAGCTGTTTATCATCGCAACACCATCTGGCTTTATCGCCTTAGAAGCCGGCTGGACGGTTACCGAAGTTGGTCGCCAACCCTGGATAATTCAGGGTGTAATGCGTACCAGCGAAGCGGTTACCAAAATGCCAGGCATCCAGTATACCTTTTACCTGTTTACGTTTATTTACTTCACCCTAAGTGTATTTGTTATTTTTCTACTGAAAAGACAGATCCAGATGGTGCCAGAATTGTACGACAAATAACCTCCCGATATTATGTTATACGTTGTTATCTTATTTTTATTTGCAGCCATCACCCTCTACTTTTTGCTAGGCGGGGCCGATTTTGGCGCGGGAATCATCGAGCTGTTTACATCTGATGACAATAAACATCGCACCCGAAAAACCATGTACCAGGCCATAGGCCCTATATGGGAAGCTAACCACATGTGGCTTATTATCACCGTAGTTATCCTGTTTGTTGGCTTCCCCGATATTTACAGCGAGATGTGTACTTACCTGCATATTCCACTGCTGATATTGCTGCTTGGTATTATCGCCCGTGGCACTGCTTTTACATTTCGTAACTACGATGCCATTAAAGATGAGAAAACCCAGGGCTTTTACAACCACATATTTGTTTACTCCAGCTTTGTTACTCCACTGTTTTTGGGTATTATAGCAGGCAGCGCGCTATCCGGACAAATAGACCCGACAGCCAAAGATTTTGTGCACGCCTATGTTTTTAGCTGGTTTAACTGGTTTTCTGTAGCTGTTGGTTTCTTCACGGTAGCACTTTGCGGTTTCCTTGCCGCCATTTATATTGTGGGCGAAACTGATAATGTTAACGATATTAAACGCTACATCAAAAAAGCAAAAATATCCAATATCGCGGCAGTTGTTTGTGGGGCCCTGGTTTTTGTGGCATCAGAAATTGAACATGTGGGTTTGTCTCATTGGATATTTGGGAACGCGGTTAGTCTTGCCGCGGTTATAGCCGCTACCCTTTCGCTTATATTGCTTTGGTTTATCATATCCGAGAAAAGGAACCGTCAATGGATCAGGCTACTTGCCGCTTTTCAGGTAAGCATGATATTGATCTCTGTTGGAGCCTCGCGTTTTCCCCGCTTTGTGATATTTAAAGGAGGTAGTTCGATGTCGCTATTGACAGATCATGCGACGGTGAATACCATAGACGACCTGGGAATTGGCCTGCTGATTGGCAGTTTGTTTATTTTACCCGCGTTAGGATATCTGTATTATAGTTTTCAACGTAAAGAGCGTTAATTCAGACAGAACGGGGATTTATCAGATTAATTGATTAAACGGCATTTTATTTTGCATTGTTTAATCCCCCCGGGGAAATCGCTTTTAAAATTTGGCGTAGAAAGAAAGGTAACCCCTACGGGGCAAAAGAAACATTTAAACTTTTGTTCTACAATTTGGTAGCCTCTACGAGGCAATCGTTTTTATTAGTATGGCATTATGCCTCGTAGAGGCTACCAATTTGTAGAAATATTTATCTAAAATTCTTTTTGCCCCGTAGGGGTTACCTTTCTCGGCATTAAAAGCCGTAAAAAAGTTTAAAAGCGATTGCCCTGTAATACCCCCACTAACACATAAAACTCTCAAATCATTTTGCTAACTTTGTTAGCATGAAACGATCTGGGAGTGCAGATATGCCTTTACATTACGGCCATGTGCCGCAATGGCTTGCCGAGCGTATGGCAAAACTGGGGCTCGCTGTAATTGAAACTATTGTAATAGATTATGGCAAGGATGAGGTTTTGCGCCGATTGAGCGATCCTTTCTGGTTTCAGAGCCTTGGTGCTGTTATGGGGATGGACTGGCACTCATCGGGTATTACAACCTCTGTAATGGGTGCATTAAAACGGGCTATAAACCCACACAGTAAAGAGTTGGGTATTTATATATGTGGCGGCAAGGGTAAACACTCCAAACAAACCCCTGCCGAGTTAATGAAAGTTAGCGAAGCTACCGGGCTTGATGGCAACTACCTGGTTAAATGCAGTAAATTAAGTGCCAAAGTTGATAATACAGCCATACAGGATGGTTTTCAATTATATACACACAATTTTATATTAAGCGATACCGGCAAATGGGCCGTAGTACAGCAAGGCATGAGCGACGCCAGCAGCACCGCACGGCGCTATCACTGGCACTCTGAGCGCCTTACTTCTTTTGTGGATGATCCGCACACATCCATCTATGGAAAAAATACCGGCCTTATCCTCAACATGACCGATAAACTGGCTGATGCATCCAGAAACGGTGTAATGCAGATAGCCGGCGAAAATCCGGATAAGATGCTAAAGGAAATTAGCAGACTGGTAATGCCAAATCATCACGAAGTAAAAGCAAAAGATGTAGATCTGAAACGGCTGGGTACTGTACTCTGGCTTGCTCATGAAAAACAACCGGCTGATTTTGAAGAACTATTGCTGTTACAGGGTTTGGGGCCGCGCACCCTCCAATCTTTAGCTTTGGTAAGCGAAGTTATACATGGAACGCCATCACGATTTAAAGACCCCGCAAGATTTTCTTTTGCACATGGAGGCAAGGATGGGCACCCTTTCCCGGTGCCTACTAAGGTTTACGATGAAACCATTGGTGTTTTGCAAAACGCAATTTATAAAGCAAAAATAGGATTGACAGACCAAAACGAGGCTATTAAACGCCTGCATAAGATTGCGGAAAACGCCGAAAAGGACTTTACACCCAATGCCAATTTTGAACAAGTGATAGCCAAAGAACGCGAAGACTCGTGGAAATATGGTGGTCGTACTGTTTTTGGCAAAGCGAAACCACCTATACAGCAACAGTTAAAATTATTTTAATCCAGCCATGATCATTTTGGCCGAATCCAGATGCGCCTGTAGCGCAGGCATGGTTTTTTGAGCAAAATCGGCAACATTGGCGCTTTTATTGGCGGAGGCATTTTTAAATAGTACTACTTCCTGCGCATGTTCGTTTACCACCATTTCTATATAAGCTTTGTCAAAATCGGCCGCCTTTTTCTGCTCCAGGCCGGCAATTGCCTGTTGATGGGCAACGTTTACAGTGTCGGCATCATTTACAAAATTATCGGCTTCTAACTTCCGCAGCTCATCAGAAAGCAAGGTATGATCATCTATCATGGCTTTGGCAAACTGGATAACCTTTTGATTTTTAGAATTGGAAATTGCCAAACCGGATGCTTTTACAATAGCTAAACTTGCCTCATTTCCATTTTCCAAAAACAGCATTCCACTGTCGTTCACCAAAACTTCTTTATTGTAGTTATTAGCCCTTTTATTACTCTGGCACGACTGTATCGATAATAGGGTTATAAAGGCCAACATAAGGCCGGTTATTTGCTTCATTTAGTAATTAATTATACTTGTTATGGTTTAACAAAAAAAGGTACAACTGGTTTACCAAAGTAGCATAATTATATTAAAACACAATAATTAAACAATTATTTGGTGTAAAAAGCGTGCCGACGGCCTCAAAACAAAAAACCACTTTGCCATACCCGGTTGAGTATTACAAAGTGGTTATATTTTAGCAGATCTGGCTTTACTAAAACACCTGATCGAACTGATTTACGGCATCCTTGCTTTCCAGCAGAGAATGGCCCATTAAAAACTCATCTACTTTACGGGCAGTTTCGCGGCCTTCTGATATAGCCCAAACAACCAGTGATTGTCCGCGGCGCATATCACCTGCAGCAAATACTTTGCTTACGTTGGTACGGTAAACACCTTCTTTGGCCTTAACGTTTTTACGCTCATCCAACTCAACACCTAAGTGAGCTAACAAACCAGCAGGTTGAGGATAAAGGAAACCCATAGCCAGAAATACACGCTGGCAAGGTATTTCGCGCTCAGAACCTTCAACAACGTTGAATTTTACCGGGCGACCCATAAAATCCTGCTCCCACTCTACGTCAACAACTTTTAACGCTCTCAGGTTACCTTCGGCATCGCCTAAAAACTCCAGTGTGTTAACTCCCCAGAAACGGTCGGCACCTTCCTCGTGCGAGCTGGTAGTTTTCAGCACCATCGGAAAAGTTGGCCATGGCATGTGTTGCGTACGCTGTGCAGGCGGCTGATACATTACTTCAAATTGCTTAACCGATTTTGCACCCTGGCGGTTTGATGTACCTACGCAATCGCTGCCGGTATCACCGCCACCAATTACCACCACATCTTTACCTGTTGCCAAAATATCCTCGGCATCAACATTGATGCTGCTTACACGTTTATTTTGCTGCTTTAAAAAGTCCATCGCAAAATGAATACCTTTTAATTCCCTGCCGGGGATGGTCAGGTTACGTGGCACAGTTGAGCCACCTGCCAGTATTACCGCATCGTTACCGCGTAAAAGTTCGTCGGCAGCAACATTAACACCTACTTCGCTGTTCAGTTTAAATACAACGCCATCTTTCTCCATCACCTCTATACGGCGCTCTACTACAGTTTTCTCTAATTTAAAATCGGGGATACCATAGCGCAGCAAACCTCCCGGTTTGTCGTCGCGCTCGTATACCGTAACAGCGTGACCTGCTTTCACCAACTGCGCGGCAGCAGCCAAACCAGCCGGCCCAGAGCCTATTACAGCTACTTTTTTGCCCGATTTAACTAACGGAGCGGTTGGTTTTACCAGGTTTTTCTGGTAAGCGATCTCAATAATATGTTTCTCTATTTCCTCAATAGCTACGGCCGGTTTATTGATACCTAACACACAGGCAGATTCGCACGGTGCAGGGCATATACGACCTGTAAACTCAGGAAAATTATTAGTTGATGATAATATATGGTAAGCTTCTTCCCAGTTTTGACGATACACCGCATCGTTAAACTCTGGAATAATGTTACCCAGTGGGCATCCCGAATGGCAAAACGGAATACCGCAATTCATACAACGGGCCGATTGCTGGTTCAGCTTCTCGTCGCTATATAAATTAACAAACTCTTTATAGTTTTTTACGCGTTCAGTAGCGGGAACTTTGGTTGGTAATTCCCTGTTAAACTCCTGAAATCCTGTTGGTTTTCCCATTGAAATTTAGCCTATTGTTTGATATTGTAACTTCTCGATAACTTTTTTATACTCTTTTGGATATACTTTCACAAACTGGGTTGATGCTTCGGTCCAGTTGTTTAGTATCTGCTGGGCAAGCTTGCTGCCGGTTAGGCTGATGTGCTTACGTAACAGATTAAGGATCTGATCCTCATCCTGTACCGATAGCGGATCAAGATCAACCATTTCGGTATTGCAATTTTCAGCAAAGCTATTATCAGGGTTATAAACCCATGCTAAACCACCGCTCATACCTGCCGCAAAGTTGCGCCCGGTTTTACCCAGTATCAATGCACGCCCGCCAGTCATGTACTCGCAACCGTGGTCGCCAATACCCTCAACAACAGTAGTAGCACCAGAGTTACGTACAGCGAAACGCTCGCCGGCCATACCTCCTACAAACAACTCACCTGCTGTAGCGCCATATAAGGCAACGTTGCCAATGATGATATTTTCTGCAGGGGCAAAAGTTGCATTAGCTGCCGGGTAGATAGCCAGCTGCGCCCCTGATAAGCCTTTACCTACGTAATCGTTAGCTTCGCCTTCCAGCTCAAACGACAAGCCTTTTGCAGCAAACGCGCCAAAGCTTTGCCCTGCCGAGCCTTTAAATTTGAAGTTGATAGTATTATCAGGCAAACCAACTGAACCATATATCTTAGATACTTCGTTTGATAACAACGTACCTATAGTACGGTTAACGTTAATAACATCAAACGATGCAAATACCGGTGTTTTATCTTCCAAAGCAGCTTTTGCGCTTTCAACCAGTTTCCAGTCCAGTATTTCACTCATACCATGATCCTGGCTTTCGCTGTTGTATAGCGTCATACCTTTGGTATTGGTTACTGGGTGTAGCATCCCGCTTAAATCTATCTTTTTAGCTTTCCAGCTATCTAAATGATCTTTTACTTTCAGAAACTGAACACGGCCAACCATTTCGTGAATGGTACGGAAACCCAGTTCGGCCATAATCTCGCGTAACTCTTCGGCCATAAAACGGAACAGGTTAACAACATGCTCTGGTTTACCGCTAAATAATTTCCTCAATTCTGGATCTTGCGTAGCCACACCTACAGGGCAGGTGTTTAAGTGACATTTACGCATCATAATACAGCCACCGGCAACAAGGGCCGCGGTTGCAACACCCCATTCTTCGGCACCCATTAAACAGGCAATAGCCAAATCGCGACCGGTTTTTAGCTGGCCGTCTGTTTGCAATACCACGCGGCTGCGTAATTTATTGCGTACCAGTGTTTGGTGAGCCTCGGTTAAACCTAGCTCCCATGGTAAACCGGCATGCTTAACAGAGCTTATTGGCGATGCACCTGTACCACCATCGTATCCGGCAATCAGAATCACATCGGCGTGTGCTTTGGCAACACCGGCCGCTATAGTACCTACACCTGCTTTTGAAACCAGTTTTACGTTGATACGTGCGGCACGGTTAGCATTTTTAAGGTCGAAGATGAGCTGGGCTAAATCTTCGATAGAATAAATATCGTGGTGCGGCGGCGGCGAGATTAAACCCACACCCGGAGTTGAGTGGCGGGTTTTAGCAATCCAGTCGTCAACCTTGTGGCCCGGCAGCTGACCGCCTTCGCCTGGTTTTGCACCCTGTGCCATTTTTATCTGTAACTCATCGGCATTGGTCAAATAGTTTGACGTTACCCCAAACCGCGCAGAAGCGATCTGTTTAATAGCCGACCGCATTGAATCGCCGCTGGCCATTTTCTCGTAACGCATCTCATCCTCACCACCTTCGCCGGTATTGCTTTTACCACCTATACGGTTCATGGCTATAGCCATGGTACTGTGCGCCTCGTGAGAGATAGAACCGAATGACATGGCACCTGTAGCAAAACGCTTCATGATGTTTTCTGCCGGTTCAACCTCATCAATGCTGATCGATTCGCGGTGATGAGCAAAATCAAGCAAACCACGGATGGTGAAATGCTTTTCGGTTTGGTCGTTAATGGCTTTAGCGTACTGTTTGTAAATATCGTAACTGTTGCTACGGGTAGCGTGTTGTAAAAGGTGAACCGTTGTTGGGTTAAACAAGTGAGCTTCTCCCCTGCGTTTCCACTGATAAATACCACCTTCAGGTAATAAATTATCGGCTCCCTTGGCGTTAAAGCCCATGCGGTGTTTGCAAAGCGCTTCGCGGGCTATCTCATCAAGCCCTAAACCGCCTATACGGGTAACTGCACCGCAGAAATAATTATCAACTACAGATTTATTTAAACCTAATATCTCAAACACCTGTGAACCATGGTATGATTGCAGTGTAGAGATTCCCATTTTTGAGAATATCTTCAACAAACCATCGTTAACAGATTTCACATAGTTAGCCTGCAGTTTCTTAAGATCATAGCTGGTTTCGAGGCTACCATTATTTTTAAGGATCTCGATAGTTGACAATGCCAGGTATGGGTTAATGGCTGTTGCACCAAAGGCCAATAAACAGGCAAAGTGGTGTACTTCCCATGCATCGCCGGTTTCAACAACCAAACCTACCGAACCACGACGACCTTTTTTAACCAGGTGATGGTGCACTGCAGATACGGCCAGCAAAGTAGGGATAGGCGCATGTTCAGAGTCAACAGCACGGTCTGATAGGATCAATACCTCAAAACCATCATCTACCGCGTCTTCGGCATAGCGGCAAAGCCTTGCTATACCTTTTTCTAATGAACCCGGCAGGCCATCAGCTTTAAAGTAAGTTTGCAGTGTTTTTGCGTGAAACAGCCCTGTATCAATACTACGCAGTTTTTCTAACTGGTGGTTTTTAAGGATAGGGTGTTTTAATACCACGCAATGGCAATGCATTTTATCTTCATCCAACAGGTTACCGTTGTTACCAATAAAGGTAGCCAAACTCATCACCAAACGCTCGCGGATAGGATCGATAGGCGGATTGGTAACCTGGGCAAAAAACTGCTTAAAGTAGCTTGATAAATGTTGTGGTTTATCAGATAAAATAGCCAGAGGCACATCGGTACCCATTGACCCTATCGGCTCTTTACCGTCCAAAGCCATTGGCTTAATAATGGTATCAATATCCTCGCGGCTGTAACCAAATACCTGCTGGTAACGGAACACTGCCGATTCGGCCAGGCTGGCGAAAGCCAAACGGGGCTCAGACAATTCGCTCAGGTTAATTTTATAGTTTTCTAACCAACGGCCATAAGGCTGCTGAGAAGTTACCTGTTTTTTAATTTCATCATCGGTAATAATGCGGGCATGCTCGGTATCAATTAAAAGCATTTTACCCGGTTGTAGCCTGCCTTTACGTAAAACAGTGCTTTCGTCAATAGCTAAAGTACCTGCTTCCGAAGCGGCAATAACACGGCCATCATTGGTTATAACATAACGCAACGGACGCAAGCCGTTACGATCCAACACGGCACCTACCAGTTTACCATCGGTAAAGCTGATAGCGGCAGGACCATCCCACGGCTCCATTAAAGTAGCATGATATTCGTAAAATGCTTTTTTAACAGGGTCCATCTGCTCGTTACCGTCCCAGGCTTCCGGGATCAGCATCATCATTACGTGTGGTAATGTACGGCCCGAGTGTAATAATATTTCGATGATATTATCCAGGCAAGCAGAATCCGACTGGTTATTATCAATAACCGGCATAATCATTTCCATTTCTTCAGACGTAAAGTACGATGAAGCGTATGATTTTAAACCGGCATAAAACCAGTTTAAGTTACCAGTTAAAGTATTGATCTCGCCATTGTGCGCTATTAAGCGGAATGGCTGAGCCAGTTTCCACGATGGGAATGTATTGGTTGAGAAACGTGAGTGAATAAGCGCAAAGCCCGATGCGATACGCGGATCGGTAAGATCTGCATAATATTTACGTAACTGGTAAGTAGTTACCTGGCCTTTGTAAACAATGGTTTTGCTTGATAATGAGGTAAAATAAAAATGCTCACCTGCACCTGGAATAGTATCGGTAATCGTTTTATTAATATATCTTCTTAATATAAATAGCTTACGCTCAAAATCTTCGGCGTTGGTAATGTGATGCGGGCGGGCAATAAAAATTTGCTCGGTATCCGGCTCAGCCTGGCGAGCCGTTTCACCAACAGCCATCGAATCGACAGGAACTTTACGGTAACCTAATTTTACAAGGCCCAGCTTCTCTATTGCATTGGTAATCACTATACGACAAGCTTTCTTTTGTGCCGAATCTTTAGGGAAAAATATCATACCAACACCATACTCACCCGGTTCGGGCAGGCTGATCTCCAGGTTTGAGCATTCTTCCATAAAAAACTCATGGGGCAGCTGTATCAATATGCCGGCACCATCGCCGGTTTCGGGGTCACATCCGCAAGCGCCGCGGTGTTCCATGTTCTCGAGCATCGTAAGCGCATCATCAATAATCTGGGTACTTTTATGACCATTGATGTTGGTTATAAATCCAGTTCCGCACGAATCGTGTTCAAATTCTGGCCTATAAAGGCCCTGGTTGCTATCAGTTTGATTCATTTTAAATTAAACCGTTTATAAAAGGGTGTAATGACGAAGTTACTGATATCTGAATAAATTATAAAATTTATGGGAATTTTTAAAGATTTCTAAAAATTCGATTATTTAAATCATGTTTATTTAACATTTTAACAACACAAACAAGCATTTATTATGATTAACTAAATGAAATATATTGTTTTCTTATTTAGAATCAGTACAAAGTTGCCCCAATTCAGCCCTAATCAATTATACAATCGGTAAATATATATATAACAGAATAAAATTTTGTTGGCAAACTCTATGTGGAGAGTAGACATTTCAAAGTCAAAAGTAAAAAATCAAAAGTCAAAAGTTTTTTAACATATTTTAGGGAGCGGGCGAGATGTTGCATTACAACAACATCAGCATAATACTCAAGTGGCTTACGACTCCGGACTAAAGACTTATGACTTATCAAAATTCATTATCTTCGCCAAAAATTAAAACCAATGTCTGCAAAAGTTAAAGCTGTTTTTTTAGATCGTGATGGAGTGTTGAACCAGGAGATGGGCGATTATGTTCGTCGTTTTGAGGATTTTCATGTACTGGATAATTTTGATGCGCTAAAAACTTTGCAGGATAGAGGCTATATGCTATTAGTAGCCACCAACCAGGGCGGGCTGGCCAAAGGCTGGTATACCGAAGAAGAACTGGCAAAGATGCACAGTCATTTAAAAGCGGTATATGCAGAACATGGTGTTGAGATCACAGATTTTTTCTATTGCCCGCATCACCCCAACTTTACCGGCGATTGCGACTGCCGTAAACCCAAACCAGGGTTATTATTACAAGGTATTGAAAAATATAACATTGACCCTGCCCTATCTTATTTTATTGGCGACCGTGAGCGTGATGTGGAAGCAGGCACAAAGGCAGGTGTTAAAGGCATTTTGATTGATAGCGACCAGCCAATAAGCACGGTACTGGATTTGATAGCTTAGCCCCACCCAAACCCTCCCCGGAAGGGAGGGCTTTAAAATTTTCATTCAAAAGTATCCCCTATCGGGGAAGTTTAGAGGGGCTTTTTTACTATTTTTAAAACATTTTACCTGCCCTACAACTTCTATCACTATTTAACAGTAAAAACACCTTATGCAGCTTAGCCGATATTTAAAAAACTACGACACCTTTATTGCCGCAGTGCTTGGCTTTGTTGCTATACAATTGTTTTGCAAATACAGTGGCATCGGCGTATCGCCAGACTCTATTATGTATACCAGCGCTGCCCGGAGTTTAAACACCAACGGCACACTGCAAACATTTAACCATATCCCAATTGTTGACTTCCCGGTATTTTATCCCGTTTTTTTGGGCTCTATTATGTTTGTCACCCGTATTGACCCGGTTGCTTTTGGAGCCATACTAAACGGACTAATGTTTGCCACACTCATTTACACAGCCGGCTGGATTATGCAGCGCTTTGTACCAACAAGCCGTGTTTACAAATGGTTAATGCTGGTGGCTATTGTATTAAGTCCGGCGTTGTTACAGGTATACTCCTATTTATGGTCGGAAACTTTGTTTATAGTAGAGACCTTGTTTTTTGTGGTAGCTTTCAGACAATACCTGCTAAAGCATACCGTAAAAGCGTTAATAGTAGCCGCTTTAATAGCCGCCATTAGCTGTATAACCCGTTATGCTGCTGTTACCCTTGTAGGCACAGGAGGCTTGCTGTTACTTTTAGATAGGGTTTTGCCTTTAAAAAAGAAGATAGTTCACATTATTATATATGGCTTTGTTTGCATCTCTTTGCTGGTAAGCAACCTGGTATTTAATGCCTTTATGTCTGGCACCACCACCGGGCCGCGGGAGCCCTCTATTACTTCCTTCGGCAAAAACCTGTATTACTTTGGTAATGTGGTTTGCGATTGGATGGGCTTAACACCCAATCAATATTGGTTATCTATTCCTTTAGCCATCTTGATATTTGGGGGTTTTATAGCTGCTCTGGGCTATAATTATTACCGTCGGCATTTGGATAGTTTCGAAAACCTGGCCATTACCTTTGCGCTGGTTTATGGTTTATTTATAGTTGTATCGTCTACATTTTCGCGGTACGAACGTATTAATCACCGTTTGCTTGCTCCTATATACATACCCGCGCTTTGGGGGTATACCAGCTGGGGATTGCTACTGCTCAAAAAAATAGTTAATGACAATACACGTAAAATAGTTGGCGCGGTAATGATTGTTTTAATGCTGGGCTTTGTAGCCAAAGAATATTTTATTGACAAAGACCGATATAATGACCAGGTTCGAGACGAATTTGGCAACCCCGGTTATACGGATGAAAGCTGGATAGATTCGCCATTTGCGGCTTATCTTAAAACCATGGACAAAAGTCAGTTTGATCCCAAACTCACCATATATACTGATGCGCATGAGGCTGTTTACTTTTTCTCGGGCATGTCTGCATATCTTGTTCCCCATCGTTATTTTAAAAAGGATATAGCTAAATTTTATACATTCAAGCATTATTACCTCATCTGGTTCAAGAACCTCGAAAACCCCGAATTAATTAACCTGAAAGATATCCAAAAAGAAAAACATCTGAGGTTAATTAAAGATTTTGGCGCCGAGGGTGGCATTTATGAGTATGATGAAGGTCAGAATCAGAAATAACGTTTTTTTTTAAATTGACAGAATAAAGTTTTAATTGAAGCAGTAATCCGGGCAGCAACTTCCCAAAAATTCTTTGGCGTACCTATTTTCGCTTATTGAATTTCACATTAAATTTTGATTTAAAAAACATCTGTCTATATTTGCGCCAGACTTACCCGTATACTATAAAAAAATGAACGGTATCGCACTACATCATCTTCATCTGCATCACCACCATGTGGTGATCAGTTAATATGTATGTTTCTACGCGAAATAACAACCTCCGTTTATATTCTTTTTTATTATAGTTCCATTAAATTCATTCTGTGAAAACACTTAAAATAGCGATCCAGAAATCTGGTCGTCTCAACGAAAAATCTGTTGAATTATTAAAAAATTGCGGCTTAAACTTCGAAAATTATAAAAGCTCGCTTATTTCCCCGGTATCAAATTTCCCTTTAGAAATTCTTTTTCTTCGCGATGATGATATTCCCGAATACGTTCAGGATGGCATTGCCGATTTAGGTATTGTTGGCGAAAATGTAATTGAAGAAACCGAAGTTGAGGTAAGCTACCTCCAACGCCTTGGCTTTGGTAAATGCTCTCTTAAAATAGCAGTGCCCAACAACAACGATATTGCTACCCTTGCCGACTTAAATGGCAAAGCTATTGCAACCACCTACCCTGTTATATTGGGCAAGTTTTTGAAAGCCCAGGGTATCCAATCAGATATTCGCACTATTTCGGGCTCTGTTGAAATTTCGCCGGGTCTTGGTTTATCAGATGCCATTTGCGATCTGGTATCAACCGGTGGTACATTAAAAAGCAACGGACTTAAAGCTTTTGCAGATGTAATGTCGTCAGAAGCTATCCTGATAAGCAGCAAAGCAACCGAGAACAATGATCTGGTACAGGAATTAATCCAGCGCATCCAGTCGGTATTACGTGCCAAAGAGACTAAGTACGTGGTTCTTAACGTTCGTAAAGATAACCTAGATGCAGTAATAGCTTTATTGCCTGGTGTAAAAAGCCCATCGGTAGTGCCATTGGCCGAGGCTGACTGGGTTGCAGTGCACACCGTGATCCCGGAGCGCGATTTTTGGGACAGGATAAGCCAGCTAAAACAAGCCGGCGCGCAAGGCATTGTAGTAATGCCGATTGAGAAGATAATTTTATAAAGAGCCCCACCCAAACCCTCCCCGGTAGGGAGGGCTTTAAGACAAAGGCTCAAGATATAAAACTAAAAGTCTCCCCTACCGGGGGAGATTTAGAGGGGGCTCTGACCATATGAAAACATACAAGTATTCAGAACTTACACCATCGGACATCCAACAACTGGTTCAGCGTAATGTTGACCCGGCGAACGAGATTCGGGCCGTTGTTGAAGAAGTGATAGCCAACGTACAGCAGCATGGTGATAGCGCTTTAATTAATTATGCGCAAAAGTTTGATAAAGTAGAGCTAACTAAACTTTATTTAGATAAAGCCGAACTGGAAAAACTGGCCCGTGCCATTACGCCAGACCAAAAAATCGCGCTCGAAACCGCTTATAATAACATCTATAAATTTCACCAAATACAGCTAAAAACCGAGGATAAGGTAGAAACCATGCCCGGCGTTACCTGCTGGCGCGAGTTACGGCCAATTGAAAAAGTTGGTTTGTATATTCCCGGTGGCTCGGCTGTGTTGCCAAGTACCTTTTTGATGCTGGGCATTCCCGCCCGGATTGCAGGTTGCCACGAGATTGTAGTTTGTTCGCCGCCGCAAAAAAGTGGTAAGGTGAATGCCTTTATCGCTTATGTAGCATTGTTATTAGGCATTGATAAAATTCACCTTGCGGGTGGCTCACAGGCCATAGCCGCTATGGCTTATGGTACCGAAAGCATTACTAAGGTTGACAAAATTTTCGGGCCGGGTAACCAGTTTGTGACCAAGGCTAAAACTATTATACAATCAACCACCACAACAGCTATTGATATGCCGGCGGGACCGTCGGAAGTTTTGGTGATTGCCGATGAAACCGCTATTCCGGCTTACATAGCCGCCGATCTGCTGGCACAGGCCGAGCATGGCATTGATAGCCAATCGGTTTTGGTTTGTACATCTGCCGAAATAGCAGAAGCCACTTTGGCCGAAATAAAAAGGCAACTACCTGTTTTACCTCGCGCCGAAATTGCAGGTTTGGCTTTGGATAACTCTTATATTGTAATCACATCCAGCCTTGCCGAAGCCATGGATTTCAGCAACAAATACGCACCAGAACATTTAATTTTGGCCACACACAGCTGGGAACAGATAACCGGGAGTATTATAAACGCAGGATCAGTTTTCCTGGGGAATTTAACGCCGGAAAGCGCCGGCGATTATGCATCGGGCACCAACCATACCCTGCCTACCAGCAGTTATGCAAGAGCTTACTCAGGCGTATCTGTTGATTCGTTTGTAAAGAAGATCACTTTTCAGCATATCACCCGCGAGGGGATACAAAATATTGGCCACACGGTTGAGGTTTTGGCAGAGATGGAAGGTTTGCATGCGCATAGAAATGCGGTAAGTATTAGAAATAATAATTAATAATAAAGCGTCATTGCGAGGTACGAAGCAATCCCCAATAAGCAGAGCCACTGTACATATTGCTCTGTAAGTCGGGGATTGCTTCGTACCTCGCAATGACGGGAAACAGAAAGTCACAATGTATAATATCAATAATATACTACGCGAAAACATTAAAAAGCTAGTCCCCTATTCATCCGCACGAGATGAGTACCAGGGCGAGGCCAGTGTTTTTTTAGATGCAAATGAAAACGCTTACGGATCGCCTTTGGCTCAGCAATTTAATCGCTATCCAGATCCGATGCAGTACGCCATAAAAATGCGTTTAAGCGAGATCAAGGGTGTACCTGCCCGCAACATATTTATAGGCAACGGCAGCGATGAGGCAATCGATATCCTTTTCCGCAGCTTTTGTAACCCCGGTGTTGATAATGTGATACTGGTACCACCTACCTATGGCATGTACGAGGTATCGGCCAATATTAATGATATTGAAGCCCGTAAAGTATTGCTAACCGAGGAGTATCAGCTAAATTTAGAAGGTATTGCCGAAGCCATTGACGAACATACCAAACTCATTTTTATATGCTCGCCAAATAACCCTACAGGTAACTCTATCAACCGAGAGGATATTGAAACTTTACTGGCCAACTTTAACGGCATAGTGGTGGTTGATGAGGCTTATATCAATTTCAGCAGGCAAAAAACATTTATACAAGAGCTTACAGAGTATGCTAACCTGGTTGTGATGCAAACCCTATCTAAAGCCTGGGGATTAGCAGGCTTACGTGTGGGTATGGCTTTTGCCAGCGAAGAGATCATTGAGGTAATGAACAAGGTAAAACCGCCTTACAACGTCAATGAATCATCGCAGCAACTGGCTCTAGAGGCTTTAGGCAATGTTCAGCAGGTTAACAACTGGATAAAGGAAACGCTTTCACAACGCGACAGATTGGTACTGGCGCTAAAGGGATTTGATTTTGTGGTGGATATTTACCCCTCAGATGCCAACTTCATTTTAGTAAAAACAATAGATGCTAATGGCATCTATAAATTTCTGGTTGATAAAGGCATCATCGTGCGCAACCGCTCAAAGGTTGAGCTATGCGAAGGTAGCTTACGCATAACCGTTGGCACACCAGAAGAAAATTCGGTTTTATTAGAGACGCTTAAGAACTTTAATAACTAATATAAAAGCAAAATCACTAATTCACTAAATCAATAATTATATTGATGAGCAAGTTGCAAAAAATACTGTTTGTAGATCGTGACGGTACCATGATCAACGAAACGCCGGATGAGCAAATCGATTCGTTCGAAAAACTTACTTTTTATCCCGGTGCCTTAACATACCTGCCAAAAATAGCCAAAGAGCTTGATTTTGAACTGGTAATGGTTACCAACCAGGATGGTTTGGGTACATCAGTTTATCCTGAAGATACTTTTTGGCCTGTACATAACTTCATCCTTAAAACATTTGAGGGCGAAGGTGTAACCTTTGCCAATCAAATTATCGACCGTACTTTCGCTGCCGATAAAGCGCCAACCCGCAAACCGGGAACAGCCCTGTTAACCCAATACTTTGATACCGAAAAATACGACCTGAAAAACTCCTTTACCATAGGCGACAGGAAGAACGACGTACTGCTTGGTAAAAATTTAGGTGCAAAAGCCATTTGGCTAAACAACCACTCTAATTTAGGTGGCGGCGAGTTTAACGAAGCAGACCACATAGGCGACACTATTGCATTAGAAACCACCGACTGGCAAAAAATATATGAGTTTTTAAAACTGGGCGAACGCGTAATTGAGCATCGCCGCAGCACTAAAGAAACCGATATATACATTAAAATAAACCTGGATGGTACCGGCGAAGCCAAAGTATCAACCGGATTACATTTTTTCGATCATATGTTAGATCAGATTGCCCGCCATGGCAGTATCGACCTGGAGGTTGTTGCCAAAGGAGATCTGCATATTGACGAGCATCATACCGTTGAAGACACAGGTATAGCTTTAGGCGAGATATTTGGTACAGCCCTGGGCAATAAAATGGGCATAGAACGCTATGGTTTTTGCCTGCCTATGGATGATTGCCTGGCACAGGCGGCTATTGATTTTGGAGGCCGCAACTGGATAGTATGGGATGCCGACTTTAAAAGAGAGAAAGTTGGCGATGTACCAACCGAAATGTTCTATCACTTCTTCAAATCATTCAGCGACGCGGCAAAATGCAATCTGAACATAAAAGCTGAAGGTCAGAACGAACATCACAAAATTGAGGCTATATTTAAAGCCTTTGCCAAGGCAATAAAAATGGCAGTAAAACGTGATGTAGATAAGATGGTTTTACCAAGCACAAAGGGACTGCTGTAGAGGCTCCCTACCCCCTGAAGGGGAACTTTTTGAATAGCATGCACGAAACAAAAAACAATACGGAAGTAGCAGAACCTACCCAATCAAAAGCTCCCCCTTCAGGGGGTGGGGGAGGCATCGGTATTATACGTTACGGAGCCGGAAATATTTTCTCTCTTACTGCCGCGCTCGACAGGCTGGGGATAGCTTATGGCATGGTAAATACAGTTGAGGACCTGCAACAATTTGACAGGTATATCATCCCCGGTGTTGGGCATGCCGGTGCTGCCATGAAAAAACTGGAATCAACAGGTTTGGTGCCAGCCATTAAGGAATTAAAAAAGCCCACCTTAGGTATTTGTGTAGGCATGCAGCTACTTACCTCTCATTCTGAGGAAGGAGACTCTACCCTACTTGGTTTGTTTCCTATCAAAACTTTAAAGTTTAAGGATAGTAATTTATACAAAGTACCGCACACCGGCTGGAACCAGGTTTACCCCGAAAAGGAAAATCTGCTATTTAAAAATATACCGTCGGGTTCACATTTTTACTTTGTACATTCATACTTTATTGAGTACAATAAAGCGTACACTTTACTATCCGCCAATTATACTAACCAATTTTCGGCATCAATTTGGCGGGATAATTTTTATGGCGTACAATTTCACCCCGAAAAATCGGGTGTGTACGGCGAAACACTTTTAACAAACTTTTCAAAAATATAAACAACATGTACATTATCCCTGCTATTGATATTCTGAATAAAAAGGTAGTTCGCTTACGCGAAGGCGATTACCAGCAGGTAACAGAATATGATGTTACGCTTGAAGAAATGATAGAGCGCTACCAAAGCAATGGTACCAATTTTATCCATATCATTGACCTGAACGGTGCTAAAAACGATTTCAGCAACCAACAATACCTGTTTGATGTAATCCGTAAAACCGATATGAAGGTGCAATACGGTGGCGGTATCCGCAGTATCGATAAGGTGAAAGAACTGATAGATTCCGGTGTGCATCGCGTTATTGTGGGCACACAGGCCATTACCAACCCCGAATTTTTACCAGAGCTTGGTAAAGAGATTTGCGGTAAAGACAAATGCTCTGACCAGGTTGTTATTGCTATAGATGTATTGGATGAAGTGATCAAATACTCTGGCTGGATGGAAAGTTCTCCCATAAAGCTGATGGATTATGTTGATAAATGCCTTGCCTTAGGCTTTTTCCGCTTTTTATGTACTGATATTGATAAAGATGGCAAACTGGGCGGTGCGGGTATTGAATTGTACGAAAAACTGCTTGACCATTCTCCCTTCATCAAACTGATCGCCTCTGGCGGTGTAAGTTCGATGAGTGATATAGAAAAGGTAAGTCGCCTGAAAGTTGAATCGGTTGTAGTGGGTAAAGCCATCTATGAAAACCGCATCAGCATTGAAGATGTGAAGAACTGGAATTTGGATGCCTTAATTTCCATATAATTCTGGCGAAGCCCAATAAAAACAACGTCATTGCGAGGCACGAAGCAATCCCCGACCTACAGAGCATTATGCAAAGCGACTCTGCCTATTGGGGATTGCTTCGTACCTCGCAATGACGATTTCATAAAGCAGTATGCTAAGTAAAAGAATTATCCCTTGTTTAGACGTTAAAGATGGCCGTACCGTAAAAGGTGTAAACTTTGTGGACCTGCGCGATGCCGGCGACCCGGTTGAACTTGCCTGGAACTATTCGCGCCAGGGAGCCGACGAACTGGTTTTTTTGGATATTACCGCAACAGTTGAGCGCCGTAAAACTATGGTAGAGCTGGTAAAAAGTGTAGCCAGACAAATTAATATCCCGTTTACCATTGGTGGTGGCATAAACGAAATTGCGGATGCCGAAGCACTTTTAAACGCCGGGGCTGATAAGATCTCCATCAACTCGGCCGCGGTACGTAACCCCGCTCTAATTGATGAACTGGCTAAAGCATTTGGTGTTCAGTTTGTAGTGATAGCGGTAGATACCCGCGCCATATGCGATAAAAACGTGGTACACCTAAACGGCGGCAGGTTACCAACCGAGCGCGAAACACTGGAATGGATTTTGGAAGCCGAAAGCCGTGGCGCAGGCGAGATACTACTTACCTCTATGGACCATGATGGCACTAAAGCTGGCTTTGATAACAAGCTGTTAAAAATAGTGAACGATGCAGTACACATCCCGGTAATTGCCTCTGGCGGAGCCGGTTCGGTACAGCATTTTGTAGATGTATTTGAAAAAACAAATATCGACGCAGCTTTAGCGGCATCGGTATTTCATTACGGTGAGATACTGATACCCGATTTAAAGGCAGTATTGAGAAGTAATAATATTGAGGTGAGGATATAACTTGATTCTGAGGTGTGTGCCCGGAGGTCTGAGATCTGTTAAAAACAAACCAAGTTCAGACCTCAGACCACTGAAACAGACCTCAGACCTCACACCCCAGAACACAGAAAAAATGAATATAGATTTCAACAAAACAGACGGTTTAGTACCGGTTATTATACAGGACGAGCAGACATTAGAAGTGCTGATGCTGGGTTATATGAACCAGGAAGCTTACGACAAAACCGTTGCAGAAAACGTAGTAACGTTTTTTTCGCGCTCAAAAAATCGCTTGTGGACCAAGGGCGAAACCAGCAGCAATTTTTTGCATGTAAAAAACATCAGCATTGATTGCGATAATGATACCTTGCTGATAAAAGTTAAAGCCGATGGCCCTACCTGCCATACCGGCTCACGTAGCTGTTTTAAAACAGAATACAACCAAAACTTTATTTTAGAGTTAGAGAGTATTATTGCCGATAGGTATGAAAATCCGGTTGAAGGATCGTACGTGAACAAGCTTCGCAGTAAAGGTCTTAATAAAATAGCTCAAAAAGTTGGCGAAGAAGGCGTTGAAACCGTGATAGCCGCTTTGGCCGAAACCGAAACCGACCTGATCAATGAATCGTCAGACCTTGTTTTTCACCTGCTTGTTTTGCTCCGCGAAAAAGGAGTGACTTTGGAAACGATTGCTAAAAACCTGGAAAACAGGCATAAATAGTCATTAGTCATTAGTCATTAGTCATTAGTCATTAGTCATTAGTCATTAGTCATTAGTCATTAGTCATTAGTCATTAGTCATTAGTAGGAATTGTGATGAGAAAGCTTTGTTTGCTTTTACTTTGTTTTTTTTGGGGTGGCATTGCTGCTAATGCTCAAACAAATGATTTGAGAACTAAAATCATTGCGATAGCTAAGGAAATAAAAGGGACTGTTGGTGTTTCGGTATTGAACCTGGATACACACGATACTTTAAGTTTTAACGGGCATGCTCATCTGCCGATGCAAAGCGTAATGAAATTCCCGATTGCTATCACTGTTTTGCATGAGATTGATAAAGGACATTTTAAATTGGATCAAATGATCCATATTGATAAAAGCGATTATTGGGATACTTATAGTCCGCTGAGGGATAAACATCCTGGGGGTAATTTTGATATTACTATCAGGGAATTGTTAAGTTATATGGTATCATTAAGCGATAACGTGGCTTGCGATGTACTCATAAAAAACCTTGGTGGCATTGATAGGGTAAATAGCTACATCCACAGCATTGGTGTACAAAACATTACCTTTAAAGCCACTGAGTATCAAATGGCACAGGCCTGGGAAGTGCAGTACACTAACTGGGCCGAGGTTAAAGGCCTTACCCAACTATTGAACCTTGCTTTTAAACCCAGCTTTCTTTCACCGGCAAACCATGCTTACCTGTGGAAAGTAATGCAGGAAACCTCAACCGGACCAAAACAGATCAAGGGATTATTGCCAGTTGGTACGGTGGTATATCATAAAACAGGCAGCTCGGGCACCAATAAGCAAGGTGTTACTGCCGCCACCAATGATATCGGAATTATCACTTTACCTAATGGCAAACATTTAGCTATAGCCATTTTTGTATCAGATACCCCGGCTGATCTTAAAAGCCGCGAATCGGTGATATCCCGCATAGCCAAAGCGGCTTATGATGGGGCGATAAAGTAGACATCCTAAAACGGATAGTTGATAATCCACCAACAAAACATCACCGCAAAAAAACATACTTTTGTGCCATCAGAAACAAGGTATTTTACTTGATACCTGATACTGACTACTTGATACTAAAAAATGACTGCAGAAAAAACCGCTGAACTTACCGGGCACGGCAACCCTATTTTCACTTTAGAACTATCGCAAAAACCAGGCATACTTTTTACCGGTGGCAACGATAAAGGTTTGGTTGAATGGAGCCTGAAAACCAATTCGTTTATCAAGGTAATGTTTCCGGTTAATGCGTCTGTGTATGCTATCCATTGCCCTGCCGGCTACCCCTTAATGGTTGTGGGTTTGCGCAGCGGCCAGGTATTGGTTTTTGACTTTATCCAACAGAAGATCATTAAATCGCTTAATCATCACCAGAAACCTATATTTGACATCAAGTCCATCAATCACAAAAAAGAGCTCCTGATAGCCTCTGAAGATGGTACAGTATCTATTTGGAGCCTCGATACCCTCGAGAATCTGCATAGCATCAAAGTATCTGCCGATACAGTTCGCTGTATTGCCATTTCGCCGGATGAAAAGCAGGTTGCCTTTGGCTGCCGCGATAACCAGGTAAAAGTTTACGACCTGGAGGACTATACCTTAGTAAAAACCCTGCATGGGCATACGATGTCGGTTTTTTCTTTAGCATACAGCACCGATGGCGCTTTCCTTCTATCTGGCGGGCGTGATGCGCAAGTGAAGATCTGGGATACAGTAACCTATCAACTTACAAAAACCATTCCGGCACATTTGTTTGCTGTTAACCATATCCTATTCCATCCTACACAGCCTTATTTTGCTACGGCCAGTATGGATAAAAGTATTAAAATTTGGGGAGCCGATGATTTTAAACTTTACAAAATCATCAGCAGGGAAAAAGGATACCCATGCCATCCGTTATCGATAAATAAACTGGCATGGAACGGCGATCAGCTGTTATCTGTAAGTGATGATAAAAATGTAATGATCTGGAATATTACTTTTTAAGAGAACAGAACAGCCATAGTCTACCTGATACTAACTAAAAGAATCTCCTGATACTATGCAACTTGTGGGTGTGCCGTTTTAGTTCGGCAGAGTAGATGCCCTCATCGTCAATCATATCTATTTTAACCTTGCCCGATGCGTGAATAATATGCTCATTGTTTAGCAAAATACCTACATGCGTTACGCGGCCTTCGGAATTGTTAAAAAAGGCAAGATCGCCCAGGCGGCCATCTGCAAGTTTCTCTACTTTAATACCTTCTTCGGCTTGTTGGCTGGCATCCCGTTTAATTTTTATTTTGATGAGGCTAAATACTATTTGTGTAAAACCAGAGCAATCGATACCAAAATGGGTACGCCCTCCCCATAAATAGGGGGCATTTAAAAATGATTTTGCGGTGGTTGCAATATCTTCCTTTTCTCCTATTTCGCCAATGATCTCAAATTTATCGGTACCTATTTTACACGTTGTGCCCTCCAAAAATGAGAGCGAAGCCCCGGCCGGCAGATATACTATAGAATTATCGGCTATTTTCCAGGCCTGGGTTACGGCCCTGTAAGTTAAAGACGGCGGCGATTGTTTAAAAGTACTAAAGGCTAAATGGCTCAACATAGTAACCTGGCCCCGCCCTATCCAACCTATATAATTATCATTATAAGTAATGATTTTCACCCAGCGCTCTGCCCATTCTGTGATCTCAAAAACCTCCCCAAACAACACCTGCGACACCTGCTCGCTCCTGTCATCAGCAAGCGCGCGAAGCGGGATCACCGCGAGGTTACAAATACCATATTCCATAGATTAGATTGAATGCAAGATAAAGTAAGCAATACGCTATAATTACTAATTTAGTTACAACGCTATAACTGGTTATTGTTTACATTTTAGCCAAAAGGGCACGGATAAAACGATTTTATTGCTAATTTATTAAAATATTAAAGGCCTGTTAATTTAATTTTAGCTAAAGCACAAAAAAAGGGAGCAGCAAGCTGTTCCCCTTAATATATTTTACAAAAAATGTATTATTCGTTCATGTGCAGCCAATCTTTTTTGGCTAACAATTCTTCCTGGCTTTCGCGGATATCCTCATCATCTACACAGCAATCAACCGGGCAAACGGCGGCACACTGTGGCTCGTCATGAAAACCAACGCACTCGGTACACTTATCTGGTACAATATAATATATCTCGTCGGACAAGGCAGCCTGAGTTTCCTCGGCATTTAAAGTATTGCCGTCTCCAAAATCAATAACTCCTTTCAGGCCGGTACCATCGCTAAAACGCCATGCCGCACCTGCATCATAAATTGCATTATTGGGGCATTCCGGTTCGCAGGCTCCGCAGTTTATGCATTCATCGGTGATTTTAATCGCCATATTTCTAAATATATAATAATCTCAATTAACTTTGCCCGTAATTTACAAGCGTACAAATATAACAAAAAAAGGCTTTAAGGGTTTAAACCCTTACCATATATATGTCAAAAATTAACATAAAAAATTCCATTAATTCATTTTCAAGCTTAGGAAAGCAGTTAATTGCGCCCGATGCGCAATTGATGAACATTATTGAAGACGAACGCTATCACAATGCCTGGTTTACGCCCGAAAGTGTTTTAGAAGCCGTAACCGCCATTGGCAAGATGCTTAACGAGACCGATCTGCAAACCTGGCTGTCTAAATACGACCTTAATAAGGCTGCTGCCAACAAAAAAGTTGGTCTTATTTTGGCCGGCAATATTCCGTTGGTTGGTTTTCACGATGTGCTGTGTGTACTGGCATCAGGTAATCACGCGCTCATCAAAGCATCGTCGCAGGATGCCCGATTAATAAAAACTGTTTTAGAACGGTTGGTAGCCATTGACGGCAGCTTTGCCAATCAATTCAGCTTTGTAGAACGCCTGGCCGATTTTGATGCTATTATAGCAACTGGCAGTAACAACAGCTCGCGCTATTTTGATTACTATTTTGGCAAAGTACCCAACATTATCCGCAAAAACCGGAATAGTATTGCCCTGCTAACCGGCGATGAAACGGCAGAGCAACTGTTTAACCTTGGGCATGATATTTTTGATTATTATGGTTTAGGTTGCCGTAACGTGAGCAAACTATTGGTGCCAAAAAATTATATTTTTAATTTCTTCTTCGAATCTATAGAAGATCATAAGGCCATTATCCATCACCATAAGTATAACAATAATTACGATTACAACAAATCTATATACCTGGTAAACAGCGACAAGCATTTAGACAATGGCTTTTTGATGTTAAAGGAAGATGAAAGGCTGGCATCGCCACTGGCCGTTTTATACTTTGCTTATTACGATGATCTGGCATCGGCCCAACAAACATTGGAGCAGCAAAACGAAAACATACAATGTGTTGTAACCAATGCGCCAATAAACCTACCTAACCAGGTAGTAACATTTGGCCAAAGCCAACAACCCGCTTTGTGGGATTATGCCGATGGTATTGACACGATGGATTTTTTGTCAAATCTTTAAAATAACAATACCTTTGGTTGTTGAGGCGAAAGCCGAAAGGTAAAAGGCAAAAGGTTAATCTGATGCTTTTACCTTTTACCTTTTACCTTTCAGTTTTTACCTTAAAAAAATGTATATTATAAAAGTTAAAGGCGTAGCCAAAATACCCGATTATGTACAGTTGAGGGATGATAAGTTTACGTTGCTGGCTTATTTTAGGGTAGATAGGCCCGAAAAATCGTTAGATAAAGTTGGGCTGGCCGATAAGGCCGATTATATTATGAATATTATCAAAGATTTGCCGTTTGGGCAGATCTTAAAATTAGAGCTATAAAAAAGATGATTGGGAACTCTATTATAAAGCTAAATGGTGTTGATATTTTTCAGCAATCGCACCTGGTATTGTCAAACGTAAACCTGCATGTTGATAAAGGCGATTTTGTGTGGCTTATTGGCTCTACCGGATCTGGCAAAAGCAGCCTGCTTAAAGTTATTTATGGCGATTTGGGCATAAAAGCAGGTACCGGTCATGCATGTGGATACGAATTGAGCAAGTTAGCCAGCCGTGATGTACCGTATTTGCGTCGTAAATTGGGTATCGTTTTTCAGGATTTTCAGCTATTGACCGATAGATCGATAGAGCAAAACCTGCTTTTTGTAATGCGCGCTACCGGTTGGAAAGATAAAAAACTAATAGCCGAACGCACCCTTGATGTATTGGAAAAAGTAGGCTTACGCTCCAAACTTAAAAAAATGCCCCATGAGCTTTCTGGCGGCGAGCAACAACGCGTGGTAATAGCCCGCGCCCTGCTTAATAACCCCGAGATCATTCTGGCCGATGAGCCAACCGGTAACCTCGACCCCGAAACATCCGAAGAAATTGTGCTGCTATTAAAGCAGATCAGTCAATCGGGCACCGCAGTATTGATCGCTACCCACGATTACCATATCATCCGCACTTTCCCATCGCGCATTATCAAATGTGAAGGTGGCAAGGTTTTGGAAGATGCAGTAATATAGTTACTTTCCGAACCAGAATTAAACGTGCCTTATCGGATATACAACCAAATCCTGGATATCCGATAAGTCACGTTAATCCCGGTTCAGACAAAACAATCAGACAAATAATCCTGTCAGCCTTGCGCATATTGCGCCACTCCTACCTGTTATAAAACATACCACTGCCACCTTGTCGGCTTTACGGCTATGGCAGGATACTTGATTGGCACTATCAGCTATGAAATTTAACGACATGTTGAAGAAAAAGAAGAAAGAAAATATGGATACTCCTGAAAATATAACTGAGCCTACCCCGGAAAATTTAGCTGATGAGCAACAACTAAAGGACCAACAGGCCGAAACCGTTGAAACTGAAGAAATACCTGGCCCTACCGCCGAAGATAAATTGAAAGACGAATTAGCACAGGCCAATGATAAATATTTGCGTTTGTATGCCGAGTTTGACAATTTCCGCAGGCGTACCCAAAAAGAACGTGCCGAAGCCCGCGAAACTGAAGGTAAGGATCTGATCATCGCCTTACTACCTGTTCTGGATGATTTTGAGCGTGCGCAACGTGCCATGGAAACAGCAGTTGACGTTGCTCCGGTTAAAGAAGGCGTTACCCTGATCCAAAACAAGTTAAAAAATATATTAACACAAAAAGGTCTTGCAGAAATGGGCTCTATAGGTTCGCCTTTTGATGCCGACCTGCATGAGGCTATTACTAATATACCAGCCCCTACCGATAACCTTAAAGGCAAGGTGATTGACGAAATGGAAAAAGGCTACACCCTGAAAGAAAGGGTGATCCGTTTTGCCAAAGTAATTGTAGGAGCATAATTGAATTTGGGAATTGGGATGTTGGATTTCGGATTTATTTAAAGTCTGATTGAGCATCACACTTGCTGCATTCAAACAAATGATTTCGGATTTAAATTCGGTTGAATATTTATTCTGAAGTCAAAATCATAGTTAAAAACATTAAATCCGAAATCGAAAATTCGAAATCCGAAATAAAAAAATCATGGCTAAAAGAGATTATTACGATATCCTGGGTGTTTCAAAAGGATCAGATGCCGACGAGATAAAGAAGGCATATCGTAAAATGGCTATCAAATATCACCCCGATAAAAACGAAGGTGACAAAGCTGCGGAAGAAAAATTTAAGGAAGCAGCTGAAGCTTACGAAGTTTTAAGCAATACCGAAAAACGCCAGCGTTATGATCAGTTTGGCCATGCAGCCAATGCATCATCGCCAAATGGTGGCGGTTATGGCGGCGGCGGTATGGATATGAACGACATATTTAGCCAGTTTGGTGATATTTTTGGCGGCGGCAGTCCGTTTGAAGGTTTCTTTGGCGGTGGTGGCCGTCAGGGTGGCGGTGCAGGTGGCAGGCGTGTAGCCCGTGGCAGCAACCTGCGTATTAAAGTACGTTTAACGCTGGAAGAAATTGCCAACGGTGCCGAAAAGAAAATAAAAGTAAATAAACAGATAGTTTGCAAAACCTGCGATGGTTCTGGCGCAAAAGATAAAGCATCTTTCCAAACCTGTAAAACATGTGGCGGCTCTGGCGCGGTGCGTAGGGTAACCAATACCATATTGGGACAGATGCAAACTACCAGTACCTGCCCTACCTGTAATGGCGAAGGCTCAACTATACTGTCAAAATGTAATATTTGTCATGGTGATGGCGTTGTGCGTGGCGAAGAGCTGATCACCATCAATGTACCGGCTGGTGTAAGCGAAGGCATGCAGTTAAGCATGAGCGGTAAAGGTAACGCGGCCCCGCGTGGCGGTGTACCGGGCGATTTGATCATCCTGATCGAGGAGATCCCACACGAGACACTAAAACGCGATGGCAATAACGTAGTTTATGATTTACATGTAAACTTTGTTGATGCAACCTTAGGGACCACTGTTGAAGTGCCAACTATCGATGGTAAAGCCAAGATTAAAATTGATCCGGGAACACAGGGCGGCAAAATTTTGCGCCTGAAAGGCAAAGGCGTACCCGAAGTAAACTCTTATCACCGTGGCGATCAGCTGGTACATATCAACATATGGACACCAAAAGCGATCAGCAAAGAAGAACGCGATATCCTGGAGAAATTGCAATCAAGCCCTAACTTCAAGCCAAATCCCGGCAAAAACGAGAAAAGCTTTTTTGACAGGATGAAGGAATATTTTGAATAACCGTTGAGGTGAAAGGATAAAGGCGAAAGATTAAAGGTTTTCGCCTATTTATAAAAGGCCCGGAGTTGTTATGACTTCGGGCTTTTTACATTTAATGCGACATAGTGTATAACGATTCTTTACTGAAACTCCTTACGATGATTAAATAAAAATTGCTTACAAAAAGTTGATATCACTAAATTATCGTAATAAAAATCTACATCATTTGAGAGTGATTATTTTTAATCAATTAGGTAACTTGCCATCAGCATTATCCAAATGAATTTATATAAAAGAATTTTCTACATTACCAGTCTTTTTTTAACTGCGTTCAATTACGCAAACGCCCAAACTACCTCCATCCGCAACAACTACCAAACTGAAGCCGGTGTACCCAAACTAAACATCCAACGGGCGATGATCTACTCGCCGGATAAGGAATGGTTGTACAACCATCATCCCAGCATCATCCGCTTTAAAGATAAATTCATAGCCATATGGAGCAATGGCCTTATCGACGAGGATTCGCCGGGCCAGCGGGTTGTTTATGCCACCTCAAAAGATTTTGTACATTGGTCGGTACCTGTGCCGCTTGCTTCGCCGGGAAAAGTTAACGATACGCTTACCGTGCTTACCTCAGCAGGCTTATATCAATATAAAGGCACGTTGGTTGCCTATTATGGCGAGTATACCAAACACCGCCAAAACACCCACCTATGGGCTAAAACCAGCACCGATGGGCAACATTGGAGTAATGCTATTGATATGCATGTGCCGCTGATCCCCAATCATGGCCCCGAAGCCACCAAAAGCGGCAGGCTCATCATTAGCGGGAATTTTTTATTTCCGTATACAGATGATCCTCATGGAATTTCTGGCTGGAAACTCAGCAGCTTTTATCCCGATTCATTATATACCCAGGATAACTCATCTGCATTTTATGCCCCAGCCGCCAAACTTGGTTTACCGCCGTTATGTGAGGGTTCGTTTTACCAAACCGATGACCATATCGTCCACATGCTGTTAAGAGTAACCGGCAAAGGTTGGAAAGGCAGGCTTTGGCTTACCGAAAGTAAAGATAATGGCACAAATTGGTCGCGTCCGGTTGAAACTCCATTTTCTGATAACGACAGCAAATTTCATTTTGGCAGGTTGCCCGATAAACGTTTTTATTATGTGGGCATACCCGATACATTGCATCATTACGACAGGAACCCGTTGGTATTATCTCTTTCAACAGACGGCAAAGCATTTACCCAAAACTATATTATAGCTGATGAGCTTTATCACCTCAAAAAAGAAGGATTATGGAAAGGCGGCCAGTACGGCTATCCGCATACCATGATATACGATGGTTATATGTACGTAATCATATCAAGGCAAAAAGAAGCGATAGAAGTACTACGATTCAAAACAGAGCAAATAAAATAAACACGAATTTATAAACACGAATTTCACTAATTAGGTCGAATTGGCGTGAATAAGAATTGAAAACCATCACAATTAGCAGCAGTTCATTCTCCTAAAAATTCGTGAAATTCGATTTAATTCGTCCCCATTCGTGTTTATAATATTGTAACATTTTAAATTTCGCCGTATCTAAACCACAAATTAACAAAATAAACCTCTATCAAAGTATGTTAAGCATCCGCAATATTGTTAAACAATACGCCGGTCACCGGGCATTAGATGATGTGAGCCTGGAGGTGCAAAGCGGCCAGGTATTTGGTTTACTTGGCCCCAATGGAGCCGGTAAAACCTCGCTGATCCGCATTATTAACCAGATTACCGCGCCCGATTCGGGCGAAGTTTTTTTCAATGGCGAAAAACTCAATCAATCGCATATCGACCGCATTGGCTACCTGCCCGAAGAACGGGGATTGTATAAAAAAATGGAGATCGGCGAGCAGATGATTTACCTGGCCCGGTTAAAAGGTCTAAGCCGTGCCGAAGCGCAAAAACGTTTAAAATTTTGGTTTGATAAGCTGGGCATGGAAACCTGGTGGAAAAAGAAGATAGAAGAACTATCAAAAGGGATGCAGCAAAAAGCCCAGTTTGTGGCAACAGTGCTGCACGAGCCAGACCTGATTATCCTCGACGAGCCGTTCAGCGGTTTCGACCCGGTAAATGCAGAGGTGATAAAAGACGAGATTCTGGAACTTAACAAAAAAGGCGCTACCATCCTGTTCTCTACCCACCGCATGGAATCGGTTGAGGAGCTTTGCGATGCTATTGCCCTTATCAATAAATCGCATAAAATATTGGATGGTAAGGTAAAAGCCATCCGCAACTCGTATCGTAACGATACTTACTTTGTTGAATATACCGGCGAGGTTTTGGGTTTAGGCGAATTAGCACCTTTTGAAATTATTGGCGATACCCTTACCGACGATGACCGCAATACCATAAAAATAAAGCTTGCAACCGGTAAAAACTCCAATGATGTGCTGCAATACCTCATCCCTAAAACCCAAATCAACATGTTACGGGAAGTTATCCCCAGCATGCACGAAATATTTATCGAAAAAGTAAACGCAAATTCCCTAAGCCATGAATAAAGTATTACTCATTATACAACGCGAATACCTTACCAGGGTGAGGAAAAAGTCGTTCATCGTTATGATCTTTCTGGTGCCGTTACTTATCCTGGCCATGGGTGCGATTATTGCATTCGTTGCAAAAGACAGCGACAAATTATCTACCCTCCAAATAGTTACCGTGGCCGATGACAGCAAGATATTTGTTGGCAAGTTTCATGATGTATCCAACATCAAATTTGTGGTAAGTCATAACGATTTAAATACAGATAAAGCCGAATCAAAAAAGGATGAAAATATCTCAACACTCTATATACCTGCAGAATATAAAAAAAATGGAAGTATACAGATCTTCTCTAAAAAGAAATCGCCCATGCAGCTTACCGGTGAGATTGAAAAACAAATGAGTGATATCGCATTTAACTACAATATGTTGCAGCACCACATTGATACCGCTGTTATCCATTCTATAAAAAAGGTTGATATATCTATAAATACAGTAGAAGTTACAGAAACCGGCGACAAGAACAGCAATTTAGGTGCTAATATGGGCGTTGGTATAGTATGCGCTATGCTTATCTACCTATCCCTATTTATTTACGGCGGCCAGGTAATGCGTGGCGTAATTGAAGAAAAAACCAGTAGGATAATTGAGGTAATTATATCCTCTGTAAAACCATTTCAATTAATGTTGGGTAAAATTATTGGTGTGGGCTTGGTTGGTTTAACTCAGTTTAGCGCCTGGATAATTCTCTCTGTGATATCATCAAAAATAGCGGGGCACGCGTTTAACACGCCGCAAAGCTTTATGGCAGGTATCATATCAACATTATCAACTATTCCGTTCGGCTATATTTTGGGCTGTTTCCTGTTTTACTTCCTTACCGGGTATCTATTATATAGCGCCCTGTTTGCCGCAGTAGGTTCGGCGGTTGATAGCGAGACAGAAACGCAGCAATTTATGTTCCCTATAACTTTACCATTACTGTTTACCTACATGCTATCTGTTACGGTATTGTTCCGTGCGCCAGATAGTGCTTTGGCAGTATGGCTGTCTATAATTCCGTTTACCGCTCCTGTGGCAATGATGGTGCGTTTACCCTTTGATCCGCCAGCATGGCAGATCGCCTTATCTATGTTTATGATGGTGGTTGGTTTCTTGTTTACCACATATGTTGCAGCTCGTATTTATCGCGTTGGTATTTTAATGTATGGCAAAAAAGCAAGCTTTAAAGAATTGGCAAAATGGTTCTTTTATAAAGAGTAAATTATAGATTCATGGTTAATAGATCATAGCCACATCTGTTAAGTTGTAGTCGTTAGTAAAAGGCTATTAAAACTATGACCTCTAACAAATAATCCCCCATTTTGCTAAACAATTTGGGGGATTATTTATTTTAGCAACATGAGTAAACGCGTTGCCGTGATGGATTTGGGTACAAATACCTTTCATTTACTGATTGCCGATGGCGAAATCCATAATTACCGGGAGATTGTACATTACCACGAAGCTGTAAAACTTGGCGAAGGAGGTATAAACAAAGGCTATATTTTACCCGAAGCCTACCAGCGTGGCATCAATACCATGCAACAATTTAGCGACGAGATAAAAGCGAGCGGAGCCACAGAAGCAAGGGCGGTAGCTACCTCGGCCATACGCAGTGCATCAAACGGGGCCGATTTTATAAAAGAGGTAGAGGACAAAACCGGCATTAAAATAGAAATCATCAACGGCGAGCAGGAAGCAGCTTTTATTTACCAGGGCGTAAAAATCAGCGGCTGCTTATCGGCACAAAACTCGCTCATTATGGATATTGGCGGCGGCAGTGTGGAGTTTATTTTGGGCAATGCCAGTGAGATCATCTGGAAACAAAGCTTCGAAATTGGCGCGGCCCGGTTGATGGACCTCTTCCATCGTACCGACCCCATCCCCCCCGCATCCATTGAGGCGTTAAACCAATACCTGGCCAATCATCTAAGCGATTTATTTGAGGTAGTTGCCAGCCAAAACGTTGATACCCTTATCGGCTCGTCTGGCGCGTTCGAAACCTTTGCAGAAGTAATCGAGGTTGAGAAAGGACATGCTTTCGACCTCAACACAACAAAAAATTATAGTTTTAATGAAGACGAACTTTTAACCCTTACAGGTAAATTCGCGCAATCATCACATAAAGAGCGGGCCGCCAATAAGAGCATTATCCCAGTTAGGGTTGATATGATAGTCGCTGCGTCGCTTATCACCCGGTTTATTATGCATAAACTGAACATTAGCAACGTAAGCATGTGCAGTAATTCGTTAAAAGAAGGGGTTTTGGCGGCGATGCTGGGTTAATTGGTAAAAACCGCACTAAAATATCATTTTTATTTTATGCCACATACGCCAGGTGAAAGAATGTCGCACAGCAATTGCTCCAATCAAAACATCGTTAGAGTTTGCCAAATCTAGATTCAGCCCCATTGTAACAGTAAATAAATTATTGACCACATCACTTATTTTAAACTTCTGCGTTTTAAAACCGATAAAAGAAACAACAACGCTATCTGCCGATGAAGGGACTATCAATTTAAAATTGCCATCAATATCAGTTGATGTACTAAGTGAATTATCTTTTACATATATCGAAACACCAGGCATAGGCGCTCCATCGTCTTTTGCTACAACCTTACCTTTTAAAAGAACCTGACTTACAGTATCGGCAGGTAAGTTATTGATGCTTTTACCAGCTTTTTTTATCACCTGTTCTGTACCCGGTTTAACCGTGGCTTCGGCTTCTGTGAACGGAAGCAAGCTTATAAGTGATGCCGCTGCTAATAATCTCTTCCAAAAAAGACTGTTACTTCCATTACGGGCAATACCCACATTTATACTTTGTAGTTGCTTTTTGTTAAGCCTGCCGCAAACATCACCACTGCTACCCAGGTAGGCAACCACATCAACGTTACTCATGGTGGTAAAATCTGTTACCGTTTTGCAGCAATGCATACAATAACTGCCATCAATGCCTGGTGCCATTTGCTCCCACCGCTCATTACAGGGTTTATGAATGCTCACGCTTTGTATAGTTGGCATGTGTACTGCTATGACAGCTTTAATAATTGGAAATACTAAGCTAAGTATTTGCGCCAAAAGCTTAGTTAAATATTTTACGGATCGGTCTTTTAATACATTTATAATAAATCCGTTTAATTAGCGTAGGCCGCCTTACCACCATTACCTCCCCCATTACCATCGGCTGAAGTTTGACCTCGTAAAAATCAGTTTTATTAATTTCAATAGTGATAGAACTATAACCTATAGAACTAATCAAAAGTCGATTAACAAATGCGGACACCCGCAGTTTAAAATTACCGTCTTTATCAGACTGGGTACCTGCAATACCCGAAAGTAATTTGATTGTCGCTCCCGGCAGGGCCTGGTTAGATTCATCACATATACGGCCGGTGATAAGCCTGCTTCCTATCGAATCTGGCATACGTACCTTGCCTAATACAAAGTTGCGGGGACTTGATTGATCTTTTGGTGCTTGTTCGGTAATTACGGGCTTATTTTGAGCTACAGCTTTAAAGGATAGTATTATTCCCGTTAAACTCATCAGCAGCGCCAACCCTTTCCAACCTCCCGTTACAGGTAAATTATTATTGCAAAATTGAGTATTAAGGTTATTTAGCTGTTGCTTACCAAACCGTCCACAAATATTGTTTGTATTGCTTAGGTAAGCCATAACCTCGTTATTAGTCATTAAGGTAAAATCGGTAACGGTCTTGTAACATTGGGCACAATGCTTTCCCTGCTCAGCGGGCGTCATTTGCTGCCACAATTGCTGGCAGGGTTTGGGGATACTGATACTTGTAATATCTTTCATAGTTAAAATTCTTAATATTCGCGCAGCATATCATATACCGAGGTCCAGATACGCACAATTGCCGGGTGGGAAACAGCAGAAACCGTTACTCCGCCAATTGTACCAGTAAGACATTGTGTTACATTTACTAATTTCAGATCTTGATCTTTTATCATAGGTGCAGTCGAATTGTTTTTTATATCCGCAGCTGTTAACTGCTTCGGTATAATGTTCAGTGTATCGCGGTGCGTATTTAGTACCGGGGTTTGTTCTGTTTTGTGTTTCTTTTGTGCATTTGCTTTGGCAAAGGGTATCGCTATCATCACAGCGGCAACAAGCCCTATTTTTTTAAATAAAGTAAATGCTTGACCATTATTTTGAAGCTGCTGGTTTATGCGAATAAGCTGAAAGTCGTCAAATCGCCCGCATACGTTATTTTGCCTTCCAAGATAACTGATGATCTCCTTATCTGTCATCACCGTAAAATCGGTAACTGTCTTACTACAACTCTCGCAATGCCTCCCTTGCTCAACCGGTACCATTTGCTGCCACAATTGCTGGCAGGGTGTTGGTATACTGATACTTTTAATCTGCGCCATTCTATTGATCTTTTATGTAGGATGCATTTAACCCTGCCTTTCCATAAATCAATTTCACTTTTTTTGTATCTTTTTTATAGCAAAATAAAATTGCGGGGCATCCTTTGTATATTGCTGCCTTTAACGCGCACCCCTCATGAAAATTAAATTTATAGGCTTAGGCTTATTCGCTTTTTTGGCTGTTAACGTTCAGGGCCAAAAAAACAAGATCAATCCCCACGACACCTCATCAAACTACAACCCGGCCGCAGCTTTTTCGCCTCAGTTTTATGGCGAAAAGGGCAACGAATTTCATTCGGCCAATGGCGAACCCGGCCCTAAATACTGGCAAAACCGTGCCGACTATACCATTAAGGTTGCCTTAGATACGGTAGCGAAAACCATTAGTGGTACGGTAACTATCGACTATATGAACAACAGCCCCGATGCTTTGCAATACCTGTGGCTGCAGCTTGATCAAAACACCTATAAAAAAGATGCCCGCTCTAACTTTTTTACCAATCGTGCACCGGCGCCAGATCAGCATACCGATGGTTATAAAATAGAATCGGTAAGCATCAATTATGGTAACGTTTTAAAAAGTGTAGATTATATTGTTAACGATGCCCGTATGCAGATAAGGCTTAAAAGCCCTTTACTTACCAAAAGCGTTATCCGCCTAAAAATAAAATATCACTATACCATCCCCGGCAATTTTGGTAACCGTACCGACTATGTGGATACCAAAAACGGCAAGATCTATGAAATTGCCCAATGGTTTCCGCGCATGTGTGTTTATGATGATAGTCGCGGTTGGGATACCCTGCCATTTTTGGGCGCGGGCGAATTTTATTTAGATTATGGCGATTTTGATTACCAGGTTACCGTACCATGGGATATGATAGTAGCCGGCTCTGGCGAGTTGGTAAACCCTAAAGAGGTATTAACAGCCAAACAAATAGCGCGCCTTGAAGAGGCCCGTAAAAGCGATAAAACCATTATGGTGCGTAGCCTTGCCGAAGTAAACGAACCATCGAGCCGACCGGTAAATATGGGTACTTTAACCTGGCACTTTAAAATGCAAAACACACGCGATGTAGCCTTTGGCGCATCAAAAGCCTATGTGTGGGATGCAGCAAGGGTAAATTTGCCAGGTGGTAAAAAATCATTGGCCATGTCTGTTTATCCGGCAGAAAGTGTGGGGGTAAATGCCTGGAACCGCGCTACCGAATACCTTAAAAAATCGATAGAATACTTCTCAGAAAAATGGTTTGTATACCCCTATCCTGTTGCCATTAACGAAGCCGGTATTGCAGGTGGTATGGAATATCCGGGTATTGTGTTTGATGGCATTACCGATAAAGGCAGCGAACTTTACTGGGTAACTGCCCATGAAATTGGCCACAACTGGTTCCCGATGATAGTAGGATCTGATGAGCGCCGTTTTGGCTGGATGGATGAAGGATTTAATACCTTTATTGACATTTACGCCTCAGATGCCTTTAACAAAGGCGAGTACGCCCCCAAACGCGATGGCGAATACGCTCCCGGCGGTGGTAACCCTGCCGATGAGATCATCCCAACCATTACCGATCCCGAGGCATCAATTATAATGACCGCTGCCGACGCCGTGCCCGAGAAATACCGCCACCCTATAGTATACTTTAAACCAGCATTCGGTTTGGTTTTGCTGCGCGAACAAATATTGGGTAAAGACAGGTTTGATTATGCCTTCCGCAATTACATCAGCAAATGGGCCTTTAAACACCCGCAGCCCGACGACTTTTTCCGCTCGATGGATAGCGGCGCTGGCGAAGACCTTTCCTGGTTTTGGAAAGGCTGGTTCTACAACAACTGGACTACCGACTTAGCCCTTATTGATGCCAAATACGCAGGCAGCGATGCCTCCAAAGGCATAAAAATAACCGTGGTAAACAAAGAGCAGTTGCCAATGCCATTTACCATTGAAGTGAAATTTAAAGATGGCAGCAAAAAACGCAGCTACATGCCGGTAGAAACCTGGCTATCTCAAAAACAAATCACCCTTACCCTGCCAACCACACAGGAAGCAGAAAGTGTAACTATCGATCCGGATAGTGCGTTGCCCGATTTGAATAGGGGGAATAATACGTTGAAAGTAAAATAGGAAGCCCCCAGCCCCCTAAAGGGGGAGCTCTAAAATACCCGCAAATTAAAAGTCTCCCCTTTTGGGGGAGATTTAGAGGGGGCTTAACCCCTCATAAATTTGTCAATCTTACTGCAACATTAAACAATTAATAAGCTTTCGCTTATCTTTGCTATATGAACACAGCCGATCTGTTGCAACGCGCTTTGCGGTTTGATTTTTTAACCCAGGAAGAAGGGGTTTACCTATATAACAATGCCCCCACTGCCGATTTAATGTACACCGCCGATCAACTGCGTAAAAAGCAGGTTCCGCATGGTAAGGTTACCTGGCAGATTGACCGTAATGTTAACACCACCAACGTTTGTATAGCCAATTGCAAGTTTTGTAACTTTTTTCGCAGGCCCGGCCACGAGGATAGCTACATTACGGATATAGAAACCTATAAAAAGAAGATAGAAGAAACTTTCCGCTATGGTGGCGATCAATTACTGTTGCAAGGAGGCCATCACCCCGATTTGGGATTGAAATTTTATACCGACCTATTCAGCGAATTGAAGCAGTTATATCCAAAGTTAAAACTACACTCTTTAGGTCCGCCAGAAATTGCGCACGTAGCCAAGTTGGAAAACATGAGCCATATTGATGTGTTGAGGGCGATGAAAGAATCTGGACTAGATTCGCTACCGGGTGCAGGTGCCGAGATCTTGAACGACCGTGTACGCCGCCTCATATCTAAAGGTAAATGCGGAGGTAAAGAGTGGCTGGATGTAATGCGTGCCGCACATCAGTTAAACCTGCCTACGTCTGCCACCATGATGTTTGGCCATATAGAAACTATTGAAGAGCGCTTTGAGCACCTGGTTTGGATAAGAGAGGTACAAGCCGAAAAACCCGAAGGGCATTACGGTTTTGTGGCCTTTATACCTTGGCCTTTCCAGGATGATGGTACACTTTTACGTAAAGTACGCGGCATCACCAATAATGTAACCGGCGACGAATATATCCGCATGATAGCGTTAAGCCGCATTATGCTGCCAAATATTAAAAATATACAGGCCTCATGGCTTACTGTGGGTAAGCAGGTGGCACAGTTATGCCTACATGCGGGTGCTAATGACTTCGGTTCTATCATGATCGAAGAAAACGTGGTATCGGCAGCAGGTGCTCCACACCGTTTTACCGCCAAAGGCATCCAGGAATCCATCATCGAAGCCGGTTTTGAACCACAACTCCGCACCCAGAAATATGATTGGCGCGATGTACCGGTGGAAATTGAGGAACAGGTTATAAACTACTAAGTATAAAGTCTTAAGTCGAAAGTTCTAAGTCAGGAACAGTTTTGACTTAAGACTTTAAACTACCGACTTAAGACTTCACAACATGACCCATCATATAGAGGCGTTAATCTTCGCATCAGAACAAGGTATCCGTTTAGAGGAGATCATGTATTGCCTCCAGGCTGCTTTTGAACGAGATTTTACTGCAGATGAAGTAAACGAAAGCCTCAAGGCCATCGAACTAAAATACAGCGACGACAACCTGGCCATTGAATTGGTAAAAGTGGGCAATGGCTACCAGTTTTTTACAAAAAAACAATTCCATCCGGTTATTAACCTGTTGCAGTTGCAGCGTTCTAAAAAACGACTGAGCCAGGCAGCTTTGGAAACCCTTGCCATTATAGCGTACAAACAACCGGTAACCAAAACCGATGTGGAGCAAATAAGGGGTGTAAACTGCGATTATTCGATTCAAAAACTGCTCGAAAAAGAGCTGATAGCTATAATCGGAAAGTCGGAATCTTTAGGAAAACCTATCCTTTACGGCACCAGCGGTCTTTTTATGGATTATTTTGGAATTAACAGCATACAGGAATTACCTCAGATTAAGGATTTTACAAGCACATCTGTAGCCATTGGCGAACAAACAGAATAATTTTAAAATCATATTTCTAATAAAAATGATTTTGATTATTTTTACTATTGAATAAGGAAATAAAAGCTGCTAAAAAAATTCTTGCTTTTTGCCCGATTTAAAGTATTATTGACAAAGTTTTACAAATAAAATCCGTTACAATGGGAGCGCCAAAAAAACCGACCACTAAGAAGATCGACAATTCTGAAGACGACAATGATGATGATGATTTAACTCTCGATCCAAAAACGAAGAAAAAGGTTGAAGACGATGATGATGACTTTGATGGCCCATTAGATGATGATCTGGGCAGAGGTTACGATTCATTCGATGACGACGACGACGACGATTATTAATCATCAGCGAAACATATTCTATTTGTAAAGCATTCAGCACATGCCCTGAATGCTTTTTTTTATATTTAGCCCTCCTATGGTTATAACAGAAGTAAAAGATAAAGCATCTAAAAAGACGTTTTTAAACGTTGCCCGTGCACTTTATAAAAACGACCCTAACTGGGTATGCCCGCTTGATAATGATATAGAAGCGGTATTTGATGCTGCTAAAAACAACTTTCACAGTGATGGTAAGTGCACCCGTTGGATACTTACCGATGATAATGACAATCCCATAGGCCGGGTTGCGGCCTTTATAAACAATAAAAAAGCGTATCATTATGAACAACCCACCGGCGGTATGGGTTTTTTTGAATGTATAGATAATAAGGAGGCTGCTTTCCTACTGTTTGATACTGCTAAAAAATGGCTCCGGGACAATGGCATGCAAGCCATGGACGGCCCTATTAACTTTGGCGAAAACGACAACTTCTGGGGTTTACTGGTTGAGGGTTTCACCCAGCCCTCTTACGGGATGAATTATAACTTCCCCTATTACAAGGCTTTCTTTGAAGCATATGGTTTTAAAACCTTATACCAGCAGATTACCAACCACCTTGATGTTAATAAGCCATTTTCAGAAAGGTTCACCAAAATAGCTAATTGGGTTGTTAAAAAGCCGGGGTATGCTTTCAAACATTTTGAGGTAAAGAAGATAGAGAAGTTCGCGGCCGATTTTATGGAGATCTATAACGATGCCTGGCGCGATTTTGAAAATTTTGTACCCATAACACAGGCTACCATCACCGAAAGTTTCGAAAAAATGAAAGCACTGATGGATGAGAAGCTCATATGGTTTGCCTATATAGATGATGAACCGGCTTCATTCGTCATTATTTTACCCGATGCCAACCAAATGCTAAAACCTTTAAATGGTAAACTAAACCTTATAGGTAAACTCAAATTTTTATACTACCGTTGGAAAGGCGTATCGCGCATGCGGGCCATAGTAATGGGAACCAAGCAAAAATACCAAAAACACGGATTAGAATCGGCCATATTCATCAAACTAAAGGAGTACGTTCTGCCTCTGAAGCAATACGATGAGCTGGAATTATCGTGGGTAGGAGATTTTAATGAAAAAATGATTGCCATTCATGAGGCTGTTGGGGCTACATTTGGCAAAAAACACTTAACAATGCGCTGCATATTTTAACCAGGCCCGGTTGCAGCCGGGCTTAAATTTTATGCAGTAGCTTTTGAGTGCCTAAGCTCCTCAAACAGTTCTATAACCTTTTTCTGCAGGTCGATAACCTCAGTTTCCCTATCCATTAAACGTTTATTAACCGTTTCCAGTTCGTTAACAAATTTCTGATCTGCTTCAGTATCGTTAAATGTAAGTAGCTGAACTACCGACATTTCGAACAAAGTTGCTATTTGCTCCAAGCGTGATAAGTTAATATCGGTGATCCCTGTCTCAATTTTTGAGAACGCGGGAATGGAAATATCCAACCGCTTTGCAACATCCTCCTGGCTCCACCCTTTTTGATGACGTAACAGTCTGATTTTTTTTCCAAGTGTCTTCATGTGATTCGAATAATAGTAAAGGTTTCGCAAAAGTTAATTAGTTTGCAATGATATTTATTATCACGCTAATTATCAACTAATTTGCATAATATTTTATTTATAAATGCAAGGAGACAAAACAAACCGCAATCATCTGCCTTACAGGCAACTAAAACCGCTATACAGTTAATTTATTGGCTATTTTAACTCTCAATTAATCTTTATAGCGAAGTTAAAATAACGCCGGTTAATTTGGCTTACTTGAATATGGCATGTAATTTTTAAACGGCGGTACTTATATGGGGGAAGTAACCACGAATCTCTCCCCTTCCCTTGCGAATTAATTTCCATTTTATCATTTAACTGTAATTAAAAACACAACAGTTAAAAAACTATTTGCAATTATCAATAACAAACGTACATTTGTACTGTAATAATTTTAATTACAGATGAACGGACAATTTCAAATAGCAATGCACATACTTACCCTGCTGGATGCGCAGCCGGGCGAATTGCTATCCTCTGAATATATCGCCAGCAGTATCAACATTAATCCCGCGCTTGTTCGTAAAGAGATAAGCAACCTGCGTAAGTACGGCTTAATAGCAAGTAAAGAAGGTAAAGCTGGTGGTTATACAATGGGACTATCGCCAGAAAAAATTTTATTAAGCGATGTGTATAAAGCTGTAAAAGTTCAACCTGCTTTAGGCCAGGCAAAAAACAAGCCCAACCCTGCCTGCCCTGTTGGCAAGCAAATAAGTGCCCATCTCGATTTTTTGGCCGATGAGGTAGATACTTCTATCATTAATAAATTAAAAACTATTACCCTCGCTAATTTTAGCGCTAAATTTGAGTATTAAAAAAATTTAAACAAAACTGTAACAAATTTAATTACAATAAAAAAACAACAATTATGAAATTAGCATTAATAGGCGCCACTGGATTTGTAGGCAAAGCAGTATTAAACGAGGCCTTAAGCCGTGGGTACCAGGTAACCGCCGTAGCGCGTAACCCAGGCAAAGTTGAAATAACCAACGACAAACTAACTCTTGTAGCTGCCGACGTATACAACGCCGATGAGCTGGCAAATGTATTAAAAGGACATGATGCCGTGGTGAATACATTTAATGCCGGTTGGGCCAATCCAAACCTGTACAACGATTTTATAAAAGGATCAGAGGCTATTCAGCAAGCAACAAAAAAAGCTGGTGTGAAACGCTTGTTGGTTGTTGGTGGTGCAGGTAGCTTATACGCGGCCCCTGGTCTTCAGTTGGTTGATACACCACAATTCCCTGCCGAATGGAAAGCCGGTGCCACAGCAGCACGCGATTACCTTAACATACTTAAAAAAGAAGAAGAGCTGGATTGGACATTTTTAAGCCCTGCCATCAACCTGCACCCTGGCGAACGTACGGGCAAGTTCCGTTTAGGTACAGAAGAGCCCGTATTTAACGAAGCCGGCCAGGCCGAGATCAGTGTAGAAGATTTAGCCGTTGCTATTATCAACGAACTGAAAAATAACCAGTTTGTGAAAAGAAGATTTACGGTAGGGTACTAAGCCCCCTCTAAATCTCCCGCTAAAGGGGGAGATTTAAAAAATATCTTAAGAAAATAAAAGCGATGAGTCTAATTCATCGCTTTTATTTTTTAAGCCCTCCCCTTCAGGGGAGGGTTTGGGTGGGGCTTGGGGCTCCTCTTATTTAATAAACTTAGCCGCTACCCAATCTTTATCTTTTTTGTGGGTTATGTACTTTAATCCGTATTTGCGGGCTTCGTCGGTAATGATATCCAGATCCGGCGATTCGTAGAAACCACTGAAATAGATCTCGCCTTCGGGCTTTAATACTTCGGCGTAGCGTTCCATCTGATCTAACAAAATATTACGATTGATATTGGCGAGTATCGTATCGTATTGTTCATTAGGAATAACCTCCTTGGAGCCACAAAGCGGAGTGATGTTATTAATATTATTTAATGCTGAGTTTTCGATAGTACTCTCGTAACAAACCGGATCATAGTCAATAGCAGTAACCTGCGCAGCACCCAGTTTAGATGCCATAATGGCCAGTATACCTGTACCACAGCCCATATCCAATACGTTTTTACCTGCGTATTCGTTTTCCAGCATCAGCGCCAGCATCATAGATGTAGTTTGATGATGACCGGTACCAAAAGCCATTTTCGGATCTATCACAATCTCGTACGGAAACGCTGGTTTAACAGCATGAAACGTTGCCCTTACATAAATCTTGTCGCCAATTTCTATTGGCTCAAAATTACTTTCCCATACCTCGTTCCAGTTTTTTTGAGGGATTAAGGATACTTCGTAGCTAAAAGTAAACAGATCGCGGTAAGGCGAGAGTTGCTCTATCAGCACCGCCTCGTCAAAATCATCCACAGGTATGTAAGCTTTAAATCCAAGTTCAAGCTCTTCAAAAGTATCAAAACCAATCTCGCCCAAAGCATTTATCAGCAAATCCTGCTGGTAATCTTCGGTAGTTATGGTTGTAAAAAATAATTCGTAATAATTCATAAACCCCTTCTAAACGGCGAAGCCGTCATTAACTCCATCAAGTAAAATTAAACACTAAAAATCGCCCCCGGAAGGGAAGATTATTAATTAACATCTTTAAGTACTCTCTTCCGGAGAGGGTTGGATGGGGCTCCTCATCCTTAGCGTTACCGTTTTACCGGTAACCAAAAACATAATAAAAAAGTTAACGCCCCAGTAAGCCAACTGAATAAACAGCATAATAGTAGCCAGCCCGATGAGGTTATTGTATCCCGATTGATCATCGCTGATAATACTTGCCACACCAAGGGCCGCGCCAATGCAGGCTACACCTACCAGCCCAAATGTAACCAAAGCTCCGTTGGCCGACTGTAATACAAAAGCTTCCCACAGGGGCACAATAACTATCCACTGTGTAAGTATGGCACATAAAAAGTACAATGGCCAGCAGTAGTAAAAGCAGGCCATAAATGCGTGTACACTCCCCTCTCCCATATCGCCCGGTTGCATAGCATACGCATAAGCGCTTACTATCACAAAGACAGCAAACGCCATAAATGCTATTAACGGAGGGAGGAAAACTCTCATGCTTTAGATTTGAGATGTGAAACATGGAGATGTGAGACACTTATCTATCCCATATCTACCTACTTAACACATCTTGTCCATTTCTGTTTGAAATCAGATTTGAGATACCAAACAAGCGTAGCTTGGCTCGTATCTCAAATCTAATATCCTATATCTAGTTAAACGCTTTAATAATATCCACAAAATCGCGCGATTTTAAGGAAGCACCGCCTATCAGTCCGCCATCAATATCTGGCTGGGCAAATAGCTCGGCAGCGTTTTTAGGGTTGCAGCTGCCACCATATAAAATAGTAGTATTATCGGCAACTTCCTGACTGTATTTAGCAGCAATTTCTTTACGGATAAACTCATGAATTTCCTGGGCCTGTGCCGATGAAGCGGTTACGCCTGTACCTATTGCCCAAACCGGCTCATAAGCTAAAACAAGCTTAGAAAACTCAGCAGCGCCTAAATGAAATACACCTTCAACCAATTGCGATTTAATTACATTAAAATGCTGGTTAGCTTCGCGCTCCTGCAAAGTTTCGCCAATGCAAAAAATAGGGCGCAGATCATGTTTTAAAACGGTATCGGTCTTTTTAGCCAAAAGCTCATTAGTTTCGCCAAAATACTGGCGACGCTCTGAGTGACCAAGAATAACGTAAGCCGCACCTATAGATTTGATCATTTTTGCAGAGATCTCGCCAGTGTAAGCACCGCTTTCGGCCTGGTGCGCATTTTGGGCACCAACAGCCACTTTATTGTAACCTTTAGCTAATTGAACCAGGCTGCTGATGTGGATAAAAGGACTGCAGATAACAGCTTCCTGGGTGCCGGTTACTTCGTCTTTTACCATGTTGATGATCTCGGTAAATACGCCTAAACCTTCGTTATAGTCGAGGTTCATTTTCCAGTTTCCGGCAATAATTTTTTTTCTCATTGTATTTATTGTTAGTTGATTATTTTAAGTTGGATTGATTTAATTAGATTGGGTTGAATTATGTTGATTGAGTGAGAAGATATTAAAACTTATAACCATTCACCTAATCAACCACTCACCAGATTAAAACCTCCGATACTCCTCGGTTAATTCAAATACTTTGGCCAATATATCTTGTTCTACCTCATCAAATTGGCGATGATCGCGACGATCAAATACTTTCTGGGCTGTTACAAACATTTTCTTGAGCGAATAAACCTCAAAACCTTGTGCCCCTCCCCACGAGAAATCGGCCACAAAATTGCGCGGAAAACCGGCGCCAAAAACATTGGCACTTACGCCCACTACCGTACCTGTATTAAACATGGTATTGATAGCGCATTTAGAATGATCGGCCATAATAAGTCCGCAAAACTGCAGCCCGGTTTTACGGAAACGCTGGGTTTCGTAATCCCACAGCCTTACTTCATCATAATTATTTTTCAGGTTAGAGTTATTGCTGTCGGCACCAATATTACACCATTCGCCAAGCACCGAGTTACCTAAATAACCTTCATGCCCTTTGGATGAATAGCCCCAGATCACCGCATTGTTTAGTTCGCCGCCAACGCGTGAGTATGGGCCAACAGTGGTAGCGCCGTAAATTTTGGCTCCCATTTTTACCTGCGAGTGTTCGCAAATGGCAAAAGCGCCACGAATATGGGTACCCTCCCAAATTTCGGTATTAGCCGATAAATAGATAGGGCCATTGGTGGTATTAAATGTGGAGCACTCGGCAACCGCGCCTTCCTCAGCAAAAAAATCATTCCCAATGATAACATTAGTAGCGCTTATAGTGGCACTGGTGCGGCCCTTTGTAAGCAATTGGTAATCCTTACGCAGCTCGATATCGTTTTTCCTGAAAATATCCTCAGGATAACGGATAAATACAAACAGATTGGTGTATGTGGTAATGTTATCAAACTCCGCAGCGGCATCAAAGGCTTCTGCCTCGGCCTGGTTTAGCCGTACAGCCAATAATTGATCGTTGTATTTTAATGCCTCACCGGCTTGGAGTTTATTGATAGCTTCCAACAGGCTTTCATCCGGGCAAACAGCGCCGTTGACAAATATATTATCAGCCTCTATTTTTGCCGGAAATTTTGGCTGCAAATAATCGAGCGTATGAAATGATGTACTGGTGTTTAAGTGCTTAGCCCATTTTTCGGCAATGGTAAGGATGCCAATACGCAAATCGGCCACAGGCCGGGTGTAGGTAAGCGGGAGTAATGTTTGATGTGCATTATCGTCGAAAAGAATAAGAGCCATGGCGCAAAAATAAAAAAAGTCCCCCGATACGTCGGGAGACTTGTAAATATTTAATTAAACAAGCAATTATTTCTTGTTGTAACGTGTACGGAATTTATCGATACGACCTGCAGTATCAACCAGTTTCATTTTACCGGTGTAGAAAGGGTGTGATGTATGCGAAATTTCTAATTTGATCAATGGATACTCGTTTCCGTCTTCCCATTTAATGGTTTCGCGGGTATCGATGCAAGATTTAGTCATAAAGGCATATTCGTTCGACATGTCTTTAAACACAACTAATCTATAGTTTGATGGATGCAGATCTTTTTTCATTATATATAAACTTAACTTCTGTAGTCATTAAAAGAGGCGCAAATGTAATATTTATTTTAAGATTAGCAAAACAATGATTGAAATTAGTTTGCAGTCTTCAGTTAACAGTTTGCGTATCTAAAATATAGGCGATTTTCAATTACAAGCCGGCCATAAAACTTGCTGCAATCATCCTCCTTTAAACCGCGAAATAGACTGCCTACTGCAAACAGAAAACTGCTAACTGATCGACTGGCACAATTCTATCAACACCCCATTCGCACTTTTAGGATGTACAAAACAAACCAATTTATTATCAGCGCCCCGTTTTGGTTCGTCATTAAGCAAGATAAATCCTTCGCTTTTTAGCCGTTGCATTTCTGCAACAATATCATCTACTTCAAAAGCGATATGATGAATCCCCTCCCCTTTTTGGGCTATAAACTTAGCAATTGGGCTATCCTCATTTAGTGCCTGCAGCAGTTCAATTTTATTAGGGCCGGTTTGCAAAAAAGCGGTGAGAACGCCTTCGCTGTCTATTATTTCGGTTTTATAAACCGGAGTATTCAGCAGTTTTTCGTAGATGTTACCAGCCAGTTTAACACTGTTAACCGCAATACCAATATGCTCCACTTTGTTCATGTCCAAATATTGTAAATTAATGGTCAGCTTTATTAACTTACGAATGTTTTTAGCTGAAATTCCATTAAAACTTACTTATCTTTGTGCTGTTAATATATCATAGCACATGAATATCCCAATTTATTTAGATAATAATGCTACTACTCCGATGGACCCGAGGGTTTTGGAGGCGATGTTACCTTATTTTACAACAAAATTTGGTAATGCAGCCAGCCGTAACCATCCATTTGGCTGGGTAGCCGAAGAAGGTGTTGATTATGCACGCGAACAAGTAGCGAAACTGATTGGTGCAAACGAGAAAGAAATCATTTTTACTTCTGGCGCTACAGAATCAGACAACCTTGCTATCAAGGGTGTTTTTGAAATGTATAAAGATAAAGGTAACCACATTATTACCACTGTTACCGAGCATAAAGCTGTACTTGACGCTTGCAAACACGTTGAAAAATTAGGTGGCAAGGTTACTTACCTGCCGGTGAAAGAAGACGGCCTGGTTGACCTTGCTGTTTTAGAAGCTGCTATGACACCAGAAACCATCCTGGTTTCTGTAATGTATGGTAACAACGAGATTGGCGTTATACAACCTATAAAAGAAATATCGGCCATTGCCCACAAATATGGTGCTTTGTTTATGACAGATGCTGTACAGGCAGTTGGTAAAATACCTGTTGATGTAAATGCTGATGGTATTGACCTTTTAGCATTATCGGCACACAAAATATACGGCCCTAAAGGTGTTGGCGCATTATATGTACGCCGTAAAGGCCCACGTGTTAAAGTTACCGCACAGATGGACGGTGGTGGTCACGAACGTGGTATGCGTTCTGGTACATTAAACGTACCGGGTATTGTTGGGCTTGGTAAAGCCTGCGAACTTTGCGGTTTAGAAATGGAAAGCGAAGCAAAACGTTTATCGGTTTTACGCGATAAGTTGGAAAGCGCTTTAACGGTATTAGAAGAAAGCTATGTAAACGGCAACGTTGAACACCGCTTACCACACGTAGCCAATATCTCTTTCAAATACGTTGAAGGTGAAGGCTTAATGATGGCAATGAAAGACCTTGCTGTATCATCAGGTTCGGCCTGTACATCAGCTTCTTTGGAGCCATCTTACGTATTGAAAAGCTTAGGCTTATCAGATGACCTGGCACACTCTTCTATCCGTTTTGGTTTAGGCCGCTTTACTACCGAAGAAGAAGTTGATTACGCTGTTGAAGTAACCAAAAATTCGGTTAACCACCTGCGCGAACTTTCTCCGCTTTGGGAAATGTTTAAAGAAGGCATCGACCTTGACTCTATTGAGTGGGCAGAACACTAAATACGTTGTACGTGGTACGTTTTACGTGGTACGTTTTTTAATTCGATAAATTATAACAATCAACGTAATACGTAAAACGTACTACGTATAACAAACAAAAAAATGGCATATTCAGATAAAGTAATCGATCACTACACTAACCCCCGCAATGTGGGCACTTTGGATAAAAGTAGCCACAAAGTAGGTACCGGCTTAGTTGGTGCACCTGAATGCGGCGACGTAATGCGCCTGCAAATTGAGGTGGATGATAACAATGTTATCACCGATGCAAAATTTAAAACCTTTGGCTGCGGCTCTGCAATCGCTTCTTCATCTTTAGCTACCGAATGGCTAAAAGGTAAAAGTATTGATGATGCAATGAAAATTGACAACATGGATATTGTTGAAGAATTGGCTTTACCGCCGGTAAAAATTCACTGCTCAGTTTTGGCAGAGGATGCAATTAAAGCAGCAATTAATGATTTCCGCGTTAAAAACGGCTTAGCGCCGATAGAAAGCGAAAAAGTACACCACTAAGAAGATTTGAGATGTTAGATATGAGATTTGAGATTTCATATCTGGCGCCGATCTTTAAATGGCAGATTGTTTAATAGATTGAGTTGAGAGATTATGGCGTTTTGTCTCATATCTCATATCTCATATCTCACATCTAAAAGAAATGGTAACTGTAACTGATAAAGCAAAAAGTAAAATAGAACACCTGATGCATGATGGCGGCCTTGATGCCTCTTATTTCCTGCGTGTTTCTGTACAGGGTGGTGGCTGTTCGGGTTTATCATACAATTTGGATTTTGATAACGAAGAAAAAAAAGGCGACCAGTTTTTTGAAGACCAGGGCGTACGCATGGCGTTGGATATGAAATCGTTCCTGTACCTCGCTGGTACCGAGCTTGATTTTTCTGATGGCCTGAACGGTAAGGGCTTCAACTTTCACAACCCTAACGCTAGCCGTACCTGCGGCTGCGGCGAAAGCTTCTCTGTATAAATTTACTATGAATAATATTAAAAGAGGTGCCAATTGGCACCTCTTTTGTTTTAGGAGTTTTTTATGCGTAAGTCCTTTCATTGCTAAAAACAAAGCAGCAAACACGTTATAAAATCCCAAACTTACGAAGTTTCAAAAACCTCGTAAGTTTTTCGCCTGCTGCTTATTCTCTTTAGGTAGCTGAATTTCACAATGAGCAGCCTATGAAATATTTACATTAGAACATATCTTCAGCCACTACACCATCGGGTACAACCTGCTCCACGCTCCAGTGCTCGGCTATTTTACCAGACTCAACCCTCAATATTTCGTAAAAAACAAAAGCCTTCCCTCCTCTTTTAAACTGAGATTGCACCACAACAAAATCGCCCTCGGCAATAACCCGGTGAATTTTGATATCACGGTCGTGGTCTGTTAGCAAGTATTCGGCGAGCCCTTTACCTGTGTTACTCACTGTAGCACCATGTTCTACGTAGTCAACCTTAAGTAGATTAACGGGTGCCTGCCTATTGATAATAGCCGTGTAAAATGCGTTTACCAATCGTTTACTAATTTTCGCTGATGCAGCTCCATCAATTTCGGCAGTACCATTAGTAGCTGTAACAACCAGCCCGGCTTCATCCGGAATTTCCTGTATAGCATCCCAGTGTTCGGCCAGCATACCATCTTTTAGTTTAAAAAGATCAATAACCACCATGTGCTTGCCCATAAATTGAATATCGAGATGAGTTACTACCATGTCTCCCTCCTGTATGGCTCGTATAATAGGCGATTTGGCTCCTTCAGGAGGCGGAGGCAATGTTTTAAGATAATTGATCATCCCAGTAATGCCGGCCCTCCCCTGGGCCACGGTGGGATTATGTTGCTTATAATCTTCCAATATAAATTGAGGAATGAGTTCGGCTTTGCGCTGCCCAACTATCTGCTTATAAAATGAGCGTACTTTTTGTTTATTTGATAGGGTATCCATAGGTGTATTTGCTTTAGCGGGTACACTTGCACGCAAAAAAATGCAGCAAGTACCCAATGCCAGTAGATTGGTAATTTTCATTACAGTTATTAACTATTATAAATTTTATGCCGTGTTTAATACTTACACTGAGAAATCAGCGCTTCCGGAAACCTGTAAACTACAGGTCGGGTATCAGGCTACCCTTTTTTGATATGTTGTTGAAGTAATTATGGAGTAAAGATAATGCTTTGGAAGTAAGAATTTATAGATAAAGGAACAAAGATTTTTGGTTAAGAGGATAAAGCTCCAAAAAACAATGACAGCGAGGCAATGACCAAGAACAGTGCAGCGAACTTACCAATGACTAAAAAACCTCCGGCACTTTATAAAACCGATTATCAAAATTTACCAGAAACAACTCGGTTGTGGCACGGGTAACGGCGGTATAAAACCAGCGAAGAAAATCCATGTTTATCATCTCGTCGGTTACATAGCCCTGGTCAACAAATACGGCATCCCATTGCCCGCCCTGGGCTTTGTGGCAGGTAATGGCGTAAGCAAATTTAATTTGCAGGGCGTTGTAGTACGGGTTTAGCTTTAACTCGTTATGCATGGCCCGCTTATTGGTGAGGTGGGCATAATCTTTCATTGCTTCCTCGTAAAATTTCTTTTGATTTTCCTGCGATAAGGCCGGCGAATCGGCATATAGGGTATCTAACAATATTTTACAGTCCAATACAGAATCTTCGGCGTAATCAATAAATTCTATCTGCACATCCGCGAAGCGAAAACCGTACATATCTTCTGTACGGCGCACTTTTCTGATCCGGGCAATATCGCCGTTGGCAATAAAGTCGGTGCTGTTCTCTTCGTTATCCTTAAGCCAGAAATAATTGTTCTTTACAATCATGATCTGATCACCGCCCGTCAATTCTTCTTCCCGGTACAGGATACGGTTACGGATCTGGCCATTATATAAATTAGCGTTTTTGTTTGACCGGCAGATGATCAACGTTCTATCATACCCGTATTTACGGTAGGCGTACTCCAAACCTTCGGGCAAACGCTCCCCCGTCATCCTGTAAACATCCTTATATCCCTTGGTTACTATTTTAGGGGCCTCTACCTCTTCCAATCTTATTTGGTCGCGAATAGCGGTAGCGTTAAACAATATGCCCGAATCTTTTTGCTGGCGTAGTACATCGGTTAGCTCATATTTAAAAACGGTAAGGCCAAATTTATCCTGAACAATTTTCTCGTTGAGCGCAGGACTGGTATCTGAGCCTACCGGCGGAAGCTGGGCAGTATCCCCTACCAAAATCAGTTTGCAGTTTTTATCGTTGTATACATAGCGAATAAGATCGTACAATAAAGATGCACGACCGCCTATAGGCTCATCACTAATCATCGATGCCTCATCAACAATAAACAAGGTATCGCTGGCCAAGTTATCGGCAATAGAAAAACCATCGTCAAGCGTTAATGCCGCCTTTTTACGGTAGATGCGCTTGTGAATAGTAAATGCCTTTTTACCAGAGTAATTGGTAATTACCTTGGCAGCCCGTCCGGTTGGTGCAAGCAAAACAGACCGGTAATTATATTGCTTTAACGCTTTAACCAACGCACCCAAAATGGTGGTTTTACCTGTGCCGGCGTAGCCACGTAATATAAAACATTCATCACCATCCCGGCTTTGTAAAAAAGCGTGTAAACGGTCGAACAACTCCAGTTGCTGGCCGTTTGGGGTATGCGGAAATGCTTTGCGAATATGATCGGTATCTGTCACTTTGCAAAAATGCTGATAAGTAATTGAAAAACCTTTAGCCTTATTAAAAAGCTACGCGGATTAGTTATAAATTTGACCATGGATTTTAATGAAGAAAAGGTAGAAGAACAACAGGACGATTTTGTAGATATCTATTCTAAGAAAGCAATTTTCGGCTTTTCTATTTTTAGCTTTTTATTTGCCGGGGTTTTACTTATTATTAATTTATGGGCTGCGGGCTACAAAAAAGTTGTAAGCCAGGTTTTACTTTTCCTGGTGTTTTTTTATTTAATATATATTAATGCAATAAGATACTCTGGCATCAAGATAGATCAGGAATTAATTAAAAAAGCTTCAACTGGTGCTAGTTTAACATTTACACAACTATTGCCCATGTTAGAGCTGATGGGCTTAATATTAGCATTAAACATAATAGCCGGGTTAGTGCTGACAAAATATTTCTTTAAAAAATATTTTCCAGATGATGACTATTACCCTAAACCCATCTGGCGGCCTTTGGTTATATACATCATGCTTTCACTTTTATCCAGGTTTTTAATGTAAGTTTTTAAGCATTTTGAAGGCATTTTAAACGCTGCCCGTATGGGGTATCTGCTAAAAAATATTACTTTTGTTTAAACTGGCATGAGCGAATATAACTATAACTACCATGATGATGACTTTAGCCTTGATAAGGCGCAAGGTTATACGTTATTGATACAAATTGATAAAACTACGTTTACATACGCTGTTACCGACCAAAACAAGTTAATAGCGATTGCCGACAATCACCCGATTGATGAATTAAGCAACCCCGAAGAACTGCTCGATCTGTTATCGGCTAATTTTAAGAATGTAGTTATCGGCCTGCCTGCTACCGGTTTTTCATTACTGCCGCAAACCGTTTTTAACCCGGATAAGGTGGCCTACCTGGCTCGTTTTCTTGATGTAAAAGCCGACGAAAAAGTATTGTCGCAACCGTTGGATAACCGCAATGTTATTATTTATAAAACACCCGAAACTACCTTAGATGCCGTGGAAGATTTTGGCATACGTAATAGCGTTTTTACATCAAAAGGGTGGTTAAATGCATTGGCCAAAAACCAGCCCGGCGACAGGGACCTGTACCTGAATATTAACGGCTCTACAGTAGAAATTGCAAATTTTAGTTTTAGTAAGCTTCGTTTTTACAACACATTTGAGTTTACAGGCGAAGATGAGCTGGCCTACTTTGTATCTCTGGTAACCGACGAATTAGCCATTCAACCCGCATATACTTATGTTTATGTAAGCGGAGATGCTGATGCCGGAGATAAAAATCTCAGTCGTTTATCTGAGTTTTTTGGCAAGGTTGAGATCAACACTATTCAAACGCTTGCTATACCTCACGAAATTGAGAGCCACAAAATACTTTCACTTGCTGCCCTATCATTATGCGTATCATCGGAGGCACTTTAAAAGGATTAAGGCTTAATCCACCTAAAAATCTTCCCGTACGCCCTACTACAGATCTGGCAAAGGAAGCGCTTTTTAATATTCTTTTAAATCAAATTGAGTTTCAGGATATTAAAGTACTGGATTTGTTTAGCGGCACCGGTAATATATCTATGGAGTTTGCATCAAGGGGCGCAGCGGAGGTTATATCTGTTGATCGCAGCATTCATTGTGTAAATTACCTTAAAGATATATCGCGCCAACATAAACTAACCCAGATAAAGGCCTATAAAGAGGATGTTTTTAAATACCTCCAAATAGAAACGGAGCAATACGATCTCGTTTTTGCCGATCCTCCGTACGATTTGAACCAGATCCCCGAGATCCCCAAAATAGTTTTTGAACGTAACATTCTGCTACCTGGCGCATTATTGATTGTTGAACATCAGTCGATGCAGAATATCAGCCAACATCCTACATTTGTAGAACAGCGTAAATACGGACACTCGTCGTTCTCGTTTTTCAGGGCTACCTAATAAATTATAAACATATATCCTTAAAGATGCCAACCAACAAAGTACGAAACCTTAAAACCGAAATACTCTCTGATAACTGGTATACTTTACGAAAAGTAACGTTTGAACTTCAACAAAATAATGGCGCATGGGATTCCATGTCGAGAGAGGCTTACGACCGGGGTAATGGTGCAACCATATTACTTTACAATAAGGTTAATCAAACTGTAATATTAACCCGCCAGTTCAGGATGCCAACCTATCTTAATGGCAACCAGGATGGCTACCTGATTGAGTGCTGCGCCGGCCTGCTTGATAAAGACAACGCCGAGGATTGTATTCGCAAAGAAACTGAAGAAGAAACCGGATACAAAATTACCGATGTAAAAAAGGTATTTGAAGCCTATATGTCGCCAGGCTCTGTTACCGAAATTTTACACTTTTTTGTTGCCGAATATGCCAAAGAAATGAAAGTTAGCGATGGCGGCGGATTAATTGATGAGACTGAAAATATTGAGGTACTTGAAATCCCGTTTGCACAAGCATGTGATATGATAAAAACCGGCGAAATAAGAGATGCAAAAACTATTATGTTATTGCAGTACGCCCAATTAAACAATTTACTCAGCTAATTTTTGTATATATAATACTTACTTTTGACAAGCAATAACATCAGCACATCATGAAGATCGCTCTTTTCCCAGGCTCGTTTGATCCGGTTACCAAAGCCCATGTTGATATTGTAAAACGATCTGTAGGCTTATTTGATAAGCTTTATATCGGCGTTGGGGCAAACAGTACTAAACAAGGATTTTTAAGTATCGAAACCCGCGAACAAATGCTGCGGGCAGTTTTTAAAAACGACGACCGGATTCATATTATAGCTTACGAAGGCCTAACAGTAAATTTTTGCAAAAGCATCGGCGCAACGTATATGATCAGGGGCATACGCACCGTATCTGATTTTGAATACGAAAAAGCGATAGCGCAAATGAACCATTCCCTTGCACCCGATATTGAGAGTATTTTTATAGTAAGTAAACCGGGCTACTCATCTATCAGCTCAACCATTGTACGCGAAATTATGCGCCACCATGGTGATGTTAGCCAGTTTATCCCTTCTGAGGCAATAGCTTATTTGTAACCAGCTTTTCTTTATGCAATACATCTAATATAGACGGGAAGGTATTGTCAATTATAGGTTCAATATGCTCTTTTTCAAACCAGCGTACATCGGTAATACCTTCTTCTTTCTGTGGCTTTAGCTTCTCTTTGCCCTTACAATCCATTTTAAACCAGTGCGTTTTTTTCAATACTATATCGCCACGGTTAATGTAAACGTGATATGTTTTGCAGATCTTCTCGTTAAGCCTACTCACTTTAATGCCGCACTCCTCTTCTACCTCACGCACGGCCGCCTCTTTTACTTTTTCATCTTTTTCTATTTTGCCTTTTGGCAAATCCCACTTATCGTTACGGTAAATAAATAAATAATTACCTGCCGTATTCATCACCAGCCCCCCCGCGGCTTCAATAAGGGTGATGCTTTTTTTGATTGATTTTAAAAAAGCTTTGGCATTATTACATTTTATGTAGAATAGCTTTTTGGGGTTAGCCAGTATCCAGGTGTAAATTATTTTAAGATCAAAGGTCTCTGCATCAAGCTTTTCATAACTTTCTACTTTATGAGGTTCAGATTCAGTTAGCAGGATAACCTTTTCGTTAATATAAATTCTGTATTTTTGAGCCATGTTTAATAATAATGAGATAGAACAGCAGGTTGCCGAATTTCTGCTGCAAATTAAAGCAATTAAATTACAACCTACTAATCCTTTTACATGGGCATCGGGATGGAAATCGCCAATTTACTGCGATAACCGCGTAACACTCTCTCATCCGTCAATCCGCACCTATATAAGGCAGCAATTAACGGTTATTATACAGGAAAAATTTGGAAGCGTTGGCTGTATTGCCGGCGTTGCAACGGCAGGTATCCCACAGGGCGCTTTGGTAGCACAGGAAATGGGGCTTCCATTTATTTATGTACGCGCAAAAGCTAAAGAACACGGTACAGGCAGCTTAATTGAAGGCGATATAACAACCACTACAGGCAAAAGAGTTGTGGTAATTGAAGATCTTATCTCAACCGGAAAAAGCAGCTTACAGGCTGTTGATGCTTTAAAAAGCGCGGGATTTGAAGTTGCAGGCCTTGCTGCCATTTTTAGCTACGGGTTTGATGTGGCTACCGAGAACTTCAAAAATGCCGGCTGCCCGTTTGTTACCTTATCAAACTATAACGCTCTTATAAAATACGCAGAAGCTAACCAATACATCAGCGAAAAAGATGTAGCAGTTTTAACTCAGTGGCGCGAAAATCCATCCGTATGGGGGCAAATCGCATCAAGCTGAGGATTTATCTAATATTTTTCCGGGGAGACGCAAATATGCGTCTTTCTATATTTAACAGCTACTTTTAAGTACTTTTTTCAGCAGGGTCAAATCCAATATCTCACCTTATAAGCATGACTACTTTTACAAGTTCCATCAGCATAAATAAACCAATAAACGAGGTATATACCTTTCTGGCCGATTTTAATAATCACCAGAAATTAATGCCGGATAGTATTCAGGAGTGGACATCTACCACCGACGAAGCTGGTTTTAGCATACCCAATATGGCTAAGCTATCCTTAAAGATAAACAGCCGTATAGCCGATCAGGAAATTGTAATTATACCGGCGGCTAAGCCACCATTTGCGCTGGAACTAAAATGGTCGCTATCTTTCGATAACGACCATACCAATATTGTGTTTACTATTAATGCAGAACTGAGCATGATGTTAAAAATGCTGGCATCGGGGCCACTGCAAAAATTAGCCGATCATGAAACGCAAAGTTTAAGCAGCATACTAAGCTAAACCTTTACATATGGTTTTGATGGTTATTAGTATACTTTACGTTTCTGTATATTATTGATAGCTATAATTACGTTGATGATAATCAAACCTACTATTAACGCTCCCATGACTTTGATAAATTAAAAATTAATTAACACTAGAATGTATAGTCAAAGGGTGTTCCATTTTTTTATAATTAATTGTATTATAGTATATAACGTATAAATCAGGCATTTAGTTTAAGAGATGCAAATATTTTGAGCAATTGCATCCACGCTTGCCAAAATAAATGGGGAAAACAACTATTCCTCATTTCCCACTTCTTTACACAAACATAATATCTGCTTAATTTGTCGTAAAACGAAGTTTTTAGCTTATTTTTGCGCCAAATTACAGGTGCAGCATGATCACGGTATCCAATCTATCTCTACGTTACGGTAAGCGTACTTTATTTGAAGACGTTAACCTTAAGTTTTCTCAAGGCAACTGCTATGGCATTATTGGTGCCAACGGAGCAGGAAAATCAACATTTTTAAAAATCCTTTCGGGCGATATTGATCCTACCAGTGGCTCGGTAAGCTTTACTCCTGGCGAAAGAATGGCGGTGTTGAGCCAAAATCACTATGCATTTGACGAATTTACGGTGCTTGAAACCGTAATGATGGGCCATAAGGAAATGTATGCCATAATGAAAGAAAAGGATGCCATTTACCTGAAAGAAGATTTTACCGATGCCGATGGCGAACGCGCCGGCGAATTGGAAAATCTGTTTGCCGAAATGGATGGATGGAATGCCGAAAGCAACGCTGCTACCCTACTGAGCAACCTGGGTATAAAAGAAGAATTTCATTACAACCTGGTTAAAGACCTGGATAATACCCAAAAAGTACGTGTACTATTAGCACAGGCCCTTTTTGGTAAACCCGATATACTATTACTGGATGAGCCAACTAACGATTTGGATATCCATACCGTGAGCTGGCTGGAGGATTTTTTAGCTTCATACGAGGCTATTGTTTTGGTTGTATCGCACGACAGGCACTTTCTGGATACAGTGTGTACCCACGTAGTGGATATAGACTTTGCTAAGATGACCATTTATACCGGTAATTATACTTTCTGGTACGAATCGAGCCAATTGGCACTCAAACAACGATCTGATCAGAATAAAAAGACCGAGGAACGTGTTAAAGAATTGCAGGAATTTATCCGCAGGTTTAGCGCCAACGCATCTAAGTCAAAACAGGCAACCAGTCGTAAAAAAGCATTGGATAAGATCAATATCGACGAAATTCAGCCATCAAATCGTAAATATCCAGGCATTATATTCAACAACCTTGGCCGCGAGGCTGGAGATCAGATATTACAGGTTGAAAACCTACAAAAATCACTTAACGGCGAATTATTATTTAACAACATCAGCTTTACCGTTAACAAGGGTGATAAAATTTCCATACTATCGCAAAATAGCCTGGCCACTACGGCACTATACAACATTTTGACAGGCAGGGATACCGACTTTAAAGGAACCTTTAAATGGGGAGTTACCATTAATCCCGCTGATATACCTATTGATAACGCCGAGTATTTTAAAGGTAAAAACGATAACCTGATAGACTGGCTGCGTGAATATTCGCCGGGCGAAAAAGATGATCAGTTTATCCGTGGTTTTTTGGGCCGCATGCTGTTCTCGGGCGAAGAGGTATTGAAAAAAAGCAACGTACTATCCGGAGGCGAGAAAATGCGCTGCATGTTTAGCCGTATGATGCTGCAACAAGCCAACTTGTTGATGTTTGACGAGCCAACAAACCACCTTGACCTGGAATCGATCACGGCACTTAATAATGGCATGAATGACTTCCGTGGAACAATCCTATTTACCTCACGGGATCATGAACTGGTAGAAACCGTAGCCACCCGTATTATTGAATTAACCCCTGGTGGTTATATTGATAAATTGATGACCTACGATGAATATATTAACAGCGCCGTTGTGCAAAAACAACGCGAGGATTTATACGCATCAGTTTAATCTGGGGGTAAGTAATTAAGTGCTAGTACTAAGATTTATTTAACGTCGAATAAATCTATTTTTGACTTTTTGAACCCCAAAATCAAAAATAAAATTAGCATATTTGCAGCCCGGCAAAAAGCCGGAACGACTCGGTAGCTCAGCCGGTAGAGCAACTGACTCTTAATCAGTGGGTCGAGAGTTCGATCCTCTCCCGGGTCACCTTTGACCGCAAATCAGATTTAACACCTGTTTTGCGGTCTTTTTTTTGCTCAAAAACAGCCTTTACGCTATCAAAAACGCCGATTGCTTCATTTACCCGAAGTGTTCGATGTTGCTCACCGTCAAAAGTCAATTTTTCGGGGAACATCGAACACACTATATTCCTTTTAGCCTCAGAATTGGATATTCCGGGGAAGTTGACCAGTAATTCATAGATAAAGAGTAAAGTGATTCCGCTGGAAATTGACCAGTGCATTCCGGGTCAAGTTGACCA
>NZ_JACHCR010000027.1 GCF_014205845.1 Mucilaginibacter cryoferens | reverse complement strand
CTGGTCAACTTGACCCGGAATGCACTGGTCAATTTCCAGCGGAATCACTTTACTCTTTATCTATGAATTACTGGTCAACTTCCCCGGAATATCCACCTGTTTTCAACTCAGGAAAAATAGTAACCGAAGTACGGAAACCCGCATCCGCTCCATTATGACTAAGCTGCTTCCAACCTTTGTAGTACTCAGATAAAACTCCGCAAGCATATCCTAATTCTGTTCCATCGTTTAATTTAGCCTTTTGGGTAAGTTGTGATATAGACTGTTGATTGCCAGCTTTAGTGTCATAAAAATTTGCAACCCATTTTGCAAGATCGGCAATATTTGAAAGCAGGCTGGTGGCGCCAACGGTAGAATAGCTTAAAATACTATTACTAAACCGCGCATCATCTTTTCTGTCGTAAGAGTATGCCCTGTTGTTTTCTATCTCCGTGTAATCGTCATGGAAATGGGTTTGGGTCATTCCCAAAGGTTTAAATATTGCCGAATCGGTAAATCTTCTTAACGACTGACCAGTTACCGCCTTCACAATCTCTGCAAGCAAGGTATACCCGCTGTTTGAGTACATAAATTTGTCGCCTGGGGTAAAATTAAGGGCCTGCTGTTTACTTAAAATTTTTATAATGTGCTCCTGCGTGATCACATCGTCTATCCTGGTTCCAGAAATACCGAGTAGCTGCCACTGGTCTCTTATGCCGCTTGTATGATTCAGAAGATTACGAATGGTTATTTTCTGCTTAAGATTTGGGAACCAGGCCAGATATTTACGGATATCATCGTCGAGATTAAGTTTACCCTGCTGCGCCAGCAAAACAATAGCATAGGCTGTAAATTGTTTAGATACTGATGCCAAATGATATATCGTTTGCGCCGAATTGGGTATGGCATATTCCAAATTTGCCATGCCATATCCTTTGGAGAAAATAAGCGAATCGTTTCTAACAATGCCCACAACACATCCCGGACTTTGAGTTTTGTCCCAATTAGCAAAAAGAGCGTTGATCTTTTTTACAACGGGCCCGGGCAGTGCCTGAGCACATAATTTAGTTCTGCTTGTAAAGATCAGAAAAACGAAAAGACAAAATGAATAGACTTTAAACATTACGTAGATAATAGTTGGTTTGGGTTAGCGTAGTTGCCAGATGGCTGTTGACGTAAATGTAACAAAAAGCTTCAAATCTTTCAACCTGAGGCTTTTTAACTTGCAGGGAGCCGACCTTTCTATAAGGTTCGCTAGCTATCCAAAGCTTTAACACAGCGCCCGGGCATTCAACATTTTTATCCGGACCGCATACGCTATTTAGTGAAGAGCAATTTCATCCCAAAACATTAGCATTTTGTTTAAAGCCTGAGGGTCCATTTCAGTTTCGATCTTTTTCTCTTCATTGCCGAAGATATCGGTGGAGGTTTTGACAGTTAAAATAGCTTTTCCACTTTTATCGGTGATAACTTTCTTGATGTTTCCGAATATATCTGTAGATGTTTTTAATGTTGCAATCCGCCCCTGCGCGTCTGATATTTCCTTTTCTTCGTTTCCAAAAATATCTTTCGAAACTTTTATACTGGCTATAACCTGGCCATCATCTCCTGTTACGGTTTGTGTTGTATTTCCGAAAATATCGATAGTGCGCTTGATCGTAGTTGTATGATTTCCCTCAGTTACGGTAATACTTTTGTTGCCAAATATATCGGTGGAGTTTTTGACAGACCTTACCTCATTACCGTTGCTGCCAATTATGCTTTGCGCTTTATTGCCAAAGAAGTCTGTAGATGATTTGATAGAAGCAACCGGCTCGCCATTCTCTGTGATATCAACTTTTTTATCTCCAAAGATATTTATTGAAGTTTTTACCATTCTGATCTCGTTACCGTTTTCATCGGTAACCTTTTCGATCTTATTGTTGAAAACATCTGTAGATTTTGTGACCTTATAAGCAACTCTTCCACTTTGGTTACGATGTGTAATTACAGTATCGCCAAAAATATTCACATCCTGAGAAGTGATGTAAGTTTGGGCATTAGCTGTAAATGCAGCTGTTATTACAATTAATAAAGTAAATAGCAGGGTTGTTTTGTTAATCATAAGGTTATAGCTTGCATGTATAGGAGTAACAAAAGAAGGAATGGTTTAAATAAATAGAAGATTAAATGTTTTTGCCTGCAGAGTCGCGGCCAAGTATTACAAATATGCGTGCAACGCAAAAAGCCTCAAATCTTTCGACTTGAGGCTTTCTACTTTTCGTAGCGGGAGCAGGACTCGAACCTACGACCTTCGGGTTATGAGCCCGACGAGCTACCAACTGCTCCATCCCGCACTGTTATTCTTATATGTTGCATTCCGCCATAACCTCGGAAAGTTGCTTCCAATTGTCAAAATGCAATTTTGCACTCCGTTTTAATTGGACTGCAAAGATATAATTCGTTTCTTTGCAGTCCAAATATATTTTTAATTATTTTTATATGAGTCACCAGGCAGGTTTTGTAAGTATAATTGGTAAGCCCAATGCAGGGAAATCAACCCTTATGAACGCCCTTGTTGGCGAAAAAATGTCCATCATTACCCCCAAAGCGCAGACAACACGTCACCGTATTTTGGGAATTGTAAATACCGACGATTACCAGATTGTGTTTTCAGACACTCCGGGCGTTATCAAACCACACTATGCTTTACACGAAAGCATGATGCACCAGGTAGATGGCTCCATTGTGGATGCCGACCTTATTTTGCTGGTTACCGATATTTACGAGGAGTACGACGAAACCGATGTACTTAAAAAACTGGAGGGCTCATTGGCCCCGGTAGCCGTACTGATCAACAAAATTGACCAAAGCGACGAGGAAACGGTAAAGAAAAAGGTGGAATTTTGGCAGGAGAAATTAAATCCTAAAGCCATTTTCGCAATATCGGCATTACACGATCATAATATTAAAGCCGTAATGGATTTTGTGATAGGCAATTTGCCAGAGCATCCGGCCTATTACGCAAAAGACGCGCTAACTGATAGAAACGATCGTTTCTTCGCTTCAGAAATGATTCGCGCGCAAATACTTAAACAGTACAAAAAGGAGATCCCTTACAGCGCCGAGGTTATTGTAACCGCGTTTGTTGAAGGCGAGACACTGCACCGCATCAGTGCGGAGATTATTGTAGAACGCGATTCGCAAAAAAACATCATCATAGGCGAGGGGGGCAAAATGCTTAAAATTGTAGGCACCTACGCCCGCCGCGATATGGAAGATTTTTTCCAGAAGAAAGTTTTCCTGGAGATGTTTGTAAAGGTGATACCAGATTGGCGCAGCAAAAAAAATTACCTTAAAAAATTCGGATACGAAGGGTAGATATGAGTATTGAGATGTGAGATTTGAGACAAAACTTAACATCCAATTAAATCAAAAAAATTAATTTAGATGTAGAAATGGCAATGAGCCGGAAGTGCAAACTCCCAGTCTCAAATCTCAAATCTCACATCTCAAATCTAAACAAAGCATGAGTAACATTGTAGCCATAGTTGGCCGCCCTAACGTAGGCAAATCAACTTTATATAACCGCTTAACGGAAACCCGTAAAGCAATTGTCGACGATTTTAGCGGTGTAACCCGCGACAGGCACTACGGTGTATCTGAGTGGACCAACCATCAGTTTACAGTTATTGATACAGGCGGCTATGTAGCCAACTCTGCCGATGTATTTGAGGCAGCCATCCGCGAGCAAGTGGAAATAGCCATTGAAGAAGCATCTGTTATTCTGTTTATGGTTGATGTTACTACCGGCATTACCGATCTGGACGATGAGATCGCTACCTTACTTCGCCGCAGTAAAAAGCCTGTTTTTGTTGTAGTTAATAAACTCGATAACAACGCTTTACTTTCTGATGCTACCGAGTTTTACAGCTTAGGCCTTGGCGAGATCTACAGCATTTCATCCATGACAGGCTCTGGTACCGGCGAATTGCTTGACGAAATGGTTACCCATTTTGACGACGAGGTACTGGAAGAAAACACCCGTCCTAAATACGCCATTGTTGGTCGCCCTAACGTTGGTAAATCATCTATTATCAACTCGTTAATAGGTAAAGATCGTAACATTGTTACCCCAATAGCCGGCACCACCCGCGATTCTATCCACATCCACTACAACCAGTACGGGCATGATTTTATGCTGATCGACACTGCCGGGATGCGTAAAAAAACCAAGGTGAAAGAAAATATCGAATTTTACTCGGTAATGCGTACCATCAAAGCTTTGGAAGAAGCCGATGTGATCATCCTGATGATTGACGCTGTTGAAGGCATCGAATCGCAGGACATCAACATTTTTCACCTGGCCGAAAAGAATAAAAAAGGCATTATGGTGGTAGTGAATAAATGGGACTTAATTGAGAAAAACAATAAAACCGTTAAGGTTTTTGAAGAAATGATTCGCGAAAAAATAGCACCTTTTACAGATGTGCCTATCGTGTTTACTTCAGTTACCGAAAAACAACGTGTATTAAAAGTAATTGACGTGGCCAACCAGGTTTACCAAAACCGCGCCCGCAAAATAGCAACCTCAAAACTAAATGAGGTAATGCTACCTATTATCGAAAACTATCCGCCACCATCTATTAAAGGTAAATACGTTAAAATTAAATACATCACCCAAATTGCAGGCACATCGCCCATGTTCGCGTTCTTTTGTAACTTACCTCAGTACGTTAAAGAACCTTATTATCGCTTTATAGAAAACAAACTAAGAGAAAACTTTGATTTCAGCGGTGCGCCTATACAGGTGTGGTTCAGGCAGAAATAGAACTTCAAATGTGCAGATTCAGATTTGCAGATAATTAAAAAATGGGATGTCAATTGGCATCCCATTTTTGTTTAACAGCGCTACTATTGAAAACTTAAAATACAACACCAGGGCAAAATATTTAAACCCTGTATCGTTTTTGCTTTTCCATTCGTAATATATCTAAACCTTAGATCTTTATGCTTGTTCAAAAACTACCCTGCCTTGTTTTATTGTTTTTTGCCCTTTGTTCATCGTGCAAAAAATCAACCTTAACACCTGTTATGGACGATAACGGCTGTATTAGCCGCATTCAAAGAGATTATTCGGATGCTAACAAAACCGACCTGGCAACAGCACAAAAGCTTTTACAGGATAACCACATTGCTACCGGCAATATTGTAGTGTCGCGTGTAATATTAAACGATACCATCACCACCAACGGGCCGGTTCACATACTTCAGCATGTAATTGTGCAGCAATACGCAAATGGGTTACCTATACTATTTGCCCAGATAAGCTATCATTTCAACAACGGAATATTTGCCGAAACAACCGGCTACCTGTACAACAATGTAACGCTGGGCACAACGCCTCACACTTCGTTACCGCAATTGAGGTACCTGTTTGTAAAAGCTTCGGTAAAAGATTACCAGGCACTTAACAAAAACATAGCAGATTCTTGCCTGGTTGCCGAATTTGGCTATTACGACATAAGCCCAAATTCGCACGGGCAACTGGTAAAAGCATGGCGCGTAACACCGCCCAAAAGCGACTATCCCGTAGCCATTATACAAGATGATAACGCCAAACTGCTATTATACTATAACGGCCTGCTTACGTTAAACAAGGCAGGGGAGTGAGGGTGTTTTAAATGTGCAGATTTCAGATGTGCAGGTGTGCAGATGATTTTTTGATGGCATAATTGATGCGTTTGCTATCCCAAGTTTCATCTGCACATCTGAAATTTGCATATCTGAAATCGGACTTCATCTGCACATCTGAAATTTGCACATCTGCACATCGGGCTTCATCTGCACATCTATCTACTGCTCCAGTGCTTTTTTATAAGCTACGTCGCTTCCGTTCATTACTTCATAGAAAGCGTTATCGCCCCATTTAAAGCGGGCAGCGCTGGCTTTCAGTATACTTTTGATATAGCCCTTTGATTGCAGCAATTCCCGCGAATCCATTTCTTTTAATGTTTGGGACGAGTAAAGAATAAAACTGCGAAAATCGTCGTCGGTTAGGGTGTAATGTTTTATAAAATCGTCGGCGGTGTCGTACTTATTAATTACTGACTGCATTCTGTCTATTACATAGGCAGAAAACAGTTGCTGCTCGCTCAGGCTTTGGAGTACCTGGCTGTTTTGTGTGGTATCGGCAGGCACAAATACATCGGGCATAATACCGCCGCCACTGTAAACCTTGCGCCCGCTGGCTGTATGGTATGATGAACCTTTAAAAATGCTATCACTACGGTTGCTTTGTTCCGAAAACAATTCACCTTTCCGCATACGCTGCGCCAACTCATTCCGGTAGCTATCTAAGCCGCCTTTATATGATTTTTGGATAGACCGGCCCGATGGGGTATAATACCTGGCCACCGTTAAATTAACGGCCGAACCATCGCCAAACGGAAATTGCTGCTGCACCAGTCCTTTACCAAATGACCGCCTGCCAACTATGATAGCCCTATCCAGATCTTGCAAGGCACCCGCCAAAATTTCGCTGGCCGATGCCGAGTACTCATCTATGAGCACAGTTACCTTGCCTTGTTGAAAATTGCCAGAATCTGTGGCAAAATAATCTGTACGCGGCTCATGCACGCCCTTGGTATAAACAATCAGCTTGCCTTTGCCCAAAAATTCATCGGCCATCGATGTTGCCGCGCTCAGGTAACCTCCACCATTGCCGCGCAGATCCAATACCAGCTTACTCATACCGTCAACCTTTAGTTTTTTTAGCGCCGTGCGGAAATCAACATCGGTAGTGGCGGCAAACTTATTTATTTTGATGTAACCAGTACTGTCATTAGCCATATAGGCGGCGTTAACGCTGCTTAGGTCAACCCGGCCACGTTTCACGGTAATGGGCCTGGTTCCAATACCATTGGCATTGGCAACGTCCATCTCCATAGCAGCATCTTTTTCGCCCCTAAAAATACCGTTAACCCTATCGGCCGTAAGTTTTGTGCCCGAGAATTTTTTATGATCTACATTAATAACCTTGCTGCCAACCAACAGACCCGCTTTGGCAGCCGGCCCGCCGGCATAAACCTGTGTAATGATCAGGGTATCGCGCAGCAACTGATATTCTATACCAATACCGTTAAAGCCACCTTCTAAACGTTCGTTAATGTTTTGCGCCTGCTGCGGGGGCAGGTAAAGCGAATGTGGATCGAGGTTTTGGAGCAGCTGATTTATGGATGCCCCCTGGATGCTATCAATATTTACACTGTCAACATAATTCTCGCCAACCAGGGTCAATACTTTCGATAGCTTATCATCACCAGAAAATGAAAAGCCGAGGTTACGGTCGGCAGTGTTTCTACTAATGTACAATCCAATAGTAACACCCACCAGCAACAAAATCAGGGTCCGGAAAATTACACCCGCAGTCTTTTTCATATTCAGCAAACAAAGTTAATCAATGCTTAACCAATAATTTTTATCGGCAGCCTTGCATTTGATGTTTTTTACCGAATTTTGTTATAAATTATTAAAAATAAATGGAACGCACTACCGAAAGGGAATCGCACTATAAAAACCTGGAGCAACAATCGGTAAGGGAGATCCTCGAAAACATTAACCGCGAAGATCAAACCGTACCGCTGGCCGTGGCCAAAGCGCTGCCCCAGATAGAAGCACTGGCAACCATAACCGCCCAGCAAATGAGAGCAGGGGGGCGCCTGTTTTATATTGGAGCGGGTACCAGTGGCCGCCTGGGCGTGGTTGATGCATCAGAATGCCCGCCAACATTCGGCGTTCCATTTGATATGGTTGTAGGCCTTATTGCCGGTGGCGATAGCGCTATCCGCAAGGCAGTTGAGTTTGCCGAAGATAATACCGAGCTAGCCTGGCAAAATCTACAGGAGTTTAATATAACCGAAAAAGATGTAGTGGTAGGCATTGCAGCATCTGGCACTACACCTTATGTAATTGGCGGACTGGAAATGGCCAACAGCCACAATATGGTTACCGGCTGCATAGTTTGCAATAGCGACAGCCCTGTTGCCGCCGTGGCGCAATACCCGGTAGAGGTAGTTACCGGCCCCGAATTTTTAACCGGCTCAACCCGGATGAAAGCCGGCACGGCCCAAAAACTGGTTTTAAATATGCTGAGCACCAGTGTAATGATACAACTGGGCAAGGTAAAAGGAAATAAAATGGTTGATATGCAGCTAAGCAACGATAAGTTGATTAACCGCGGCACCCACATGGTGATGGACGAAACCGGCCTTGGCGAAGAGGAAGCGGCCGTTTTACTTAAAAAATATGGCAGCGTAAGAGCGGCTGTTGATAATTACAACACCATTATTTGAAAATTTGAAAATGTTTTGAGCTTGATTCTGCTAATTCTTAAATTCTGAGGATTCGGATTCAGACAAAAAAGTGAAGAGAACAATGCACGAGATAGAACCATATTACCGCTGGAGAGACGACTACATAGCCGCAGAGGACGAGTATTCGCCCTTTTATGCTACCGAGTATAGTGAGTTTGAGTTTGATAAGCAGGTATATAACTACCTGCTGCATCCGCAATGGGATTCATTTGGCTCTAATACCCTGTACATGAAAGTGCTGTATGCCGATTACGAAAAGGGCTACACCATTATTGAATTTATAGGCGAATGGAACGATGCTATCAATAACGATATCATGATGCTAAAGCGCGAGATATTAGAACTGATGATTGACAACGGCATCACTTATTTTATACTCATTGGCGAAAACATCCTCAACTACCATTCATCTGATGATTGCTATTACGAAGAGTGGTTTCAGGATATTGAAGATGGCTGGATAGCGGGCATCAACTTTCGCGACCATGTGATAGACGAGTTTAAACGCAACAATATAGACTACTACATCAACTTTGGCGGCCAGCTTGATGACCTGGGCTGGCGAAGCCTGAAACCCATCCAGGTGTTTAAAAAAGTAGAAGAGCAAATGGTGAAGAGGCTTAATTAAGCCCCACCCAACCCTCCCCGGGAGGGAGGGCTTTGAAAATCAAATAAAAGTCTCCCCTCCCGGGGGAGATTTAGAGGGGGCTAATACGCTTCATGTATCCACGTTATTACCCGCACCATTTCATTCCTGATATCCTTAGCGGGCCGGGTAAAATTGTTATTCATGAACGAGAAGGCCAGGCGTTTGCCTTTACGGGTTATGAGGTAGCCGCTTTGATTATGATTGTTGGATAACGAGCCTGTTTTTGCCCAAACAAAGGGTTTACCTTTATCGGTTTTGTAGGCGTTCTTAATAGTGCCCGCAACGCCGCCAATGGGCATCAGGCTGTGTAAAAGCGAATCGTTTTTCATTTCGTCGCTAATTTTGCATAGCAGTTTTACAATGCTGCGGGGCGTAAACAAATTGTAGCGAGACAGGCCCGATCCATCTGCCCATTGTGGCTCGTCGGGCAAATCATTTAAAAAATATTTTTTCGAATAAGCGATAACCGAGTCGGTGTTGAGCATATTAAACTTTACCGACGAGCAAACCAGCAACAGCTGCCCGGCAATAAAATTATCACTCGGTTGCAGCATCCGGCGATAAACAGAATCGGCATTGGCATTGTAAATAACTTTTGCCTTGCTGCTCATGGGCATTTGAGTTAGGTAAACAGGCTTTTTCAGCGTATCCTCCAGCAAAGCCTTGGTAATTATATCACTTGTTTTCCAGGGCACCAGCTGTGTAAATTTTTTAGGGATATCTGTTTGGGGATAAACAAACTGGTTGGTTAAAAAATTGCGCTGTACCTTAAACGCGGTGGGCTTAAAATCAGGGTCGCGGGTTAAAAAACGTTTAAAATAATTGGGTTTAACCTGCATGTTGCCGTCGCTATCGGCATATAACAACACCTCGTTATCTTCTATCGGGAAAGCGTTTAACTCCTGCTGGTAATCGTCGTTATAATCATCCCAAGCCCAGCCTGGTCCAAAAAAGCCACCTGTATAGCCGGTTGTAGACCAGTAAATATTTTTATCACTCCTTTGCAAAAATTTCAGCCCTTTAACTCCTTTCAGGTCGCTATGTAAAAACGATGGGTCGCCGGTACCCCAAAACACCAGCGAATCGCTATGTACCTCGTACCTGAGAGCGGGTATCGAATCGCCCAGCATTTTAAGGCAGGTATAAAAAGTAAACAGCTTGGTGTTGGATGCCGGGGTAAAATATTTATCGGAGTTAAGCTCAAATACCATCTTTTTCTCGTCCATATCGTATAAAGCAAAACCGGTAAAATGATCATTGGAGATCTGCGATTGCTCAAACTGCTTTTTTATCTTTCGTTTATTAACAGAATGGCTTTTAATACTGCAACTCCCCAATAATAAACAACCAATCGTTATCAGAAACGTAAATGTTGTGCTTCGCATAAATATTTATTTATTTAACCAATTAATGTTGTAAATTTAATATTACCAACTATACCAAATTGTTACTCAAGCTATTTCATAAAACCAAGTATTTGCGCGCGTTATGGCTGTTGTGCTTACTGTTATTTTGTTTCACTAAATCACGTGCGCAGTACTTTGACCTTGATGCGCGTAAAAAAAAAGTAACCATTCCTTTTCGCCTGGTGCGCAACCTTATGGTGATAAAGTTAAGCATCAACAACAAAGGACCATTTAATTTTATTTTAGATACCGGAGTTGGCCTCATGATCATCACCGACCCTAAATTGGCCGATTCTATAGCAGTACTCAACAAGCGTACCCTAAAAATTCCCGGCCTTGGCGAAGGCGCCGATGCCGAAGCTTATGTAACATCTGCCTTAAATATAAATATTCCGGGCCTGGTTAGTTATGATGTGGCCGCGGCTATTCTTAAAAAAGACCTTTTCAGCTTATCGGGTTATGCGGGCATGCCCATACATGGGCTGCTGGGGTACGAGTTTTTTAATAACCTTGCCGTTAAGATCAGCTTCCAGGACAGCACCATAACCGTTACCCGCCCTAAGGATCTTAAAGTTTTCAGAAAAGGCACACAGGTGCCCATTACTGTAGAAGATCGCAAACCTTATGTAATAGGCAAGGCCATTTTACAGAGCGGCCAGGAAGTTAAAACCAAGCTGGTTATCGACCTTGGTGCCGGCCACCCGGTTTCGTTAGAAAAGATCATATCTACATATGGCCTGCCGCAAAAATTCATTTCTTCGGCTAACCTGGGCATTGGCCTAAACGGACCAATTAATGGTTATATAGCCCGGTTAGATGCCCTTGAAATTGGCAAATTTAAAATTAAAGGGATCATAGCCTCCCTGCCCGACGAAGGGAACAACCAAAACCACCTATCTACACCACGAGACGGCAACCTGGGTATTGGCGTGCTCAAGCGGTTCTCGGTTATATTTGATTATACCGGCAACAGCATGTATCTAAAGCCTGGCAATAATTTTAAAGACCCATTTGAGCACGATATGAGCGGCCTTGAATATTATGCTGCCGGTAATAATTTAGACAGGATAATTATTAACCGGGTGGAGCCAGGTTCGGCAGGGGATGAGATAGGCCTCGAAAAAGACGATGAGATATTATCCATAAACTTTAAGCCGGTTTCAAAAATGAGCCTGGAAGAAATTGATGAATTATTCCGTTCAAAAAACGACAGAAGCCTTTTGCTGGATGTTTACCACGATAAAAAACTCGATAAGGTTGTACTTACCTTAAAACGCCGCATATAACCGCGCATTCTTTTACTATTTAAGCACCTGTTTTATTAAAAAGGGCAAACTTTTGCATAAGTTTACGTTTAAACTATAGTATTAAATGAAGAGAAAACCTGTAGCAGGCCAGTATATGCGTGGCGCTGCATTTATGTTGGCTGTTTTAGCGGCTTCCTGCGCTACTAAAAAACAAACGGCCAATCAAACTTTAACCCTTAAAACAACCACCGGCCCCGGTGGTGCAACTGCAACTGCCACCGTTGGCACTCCACCCAAAAAAGAGGGCATCAAAAAATTTAGCGATCTGATAACCGGTAAAATAAAAGCCGATAGCGGCCTTTTTAACACCTATAAAGTTGATGGCAAATATTACTTCGAAATTCCGGATTCGTTATTAAACCGCGAAATGCTGGTGGTAACCCGTTTTGTAAAAACCCCGGGAGGCTTACGCACATTTGGCCAGCAATATGGCGGCGAAGAACTTAATGACCAGGTATGGAAATGGGAGCGTAGGGATAAGCAAATATTTATCAGAGTACCCAGCTATTCTATCAGGGCCGATAGCACATCAGACATGTACGCTTCGGTAAAAAATTCAAACCTTGATGCCGTTTTACAATCTTTTGATATTAAAGCATTTAATAAAGATACCACAGGCGTTTTAATAGATGTAACCGATTTTTATAATGGCGATATATCGGCCATCGGTTTATCTGATGATGTAAAAAAAGCTTACAAAATTTCGGGTGTTGATGGCGCCCGCTCCTATATCGATACCATTAAAAGCTTCCCCCTTAATTTGGAAGCGCATACTTTAAAAACATACCGCTCTGGCGAATCGCCTACTGATAATAGCACAGGTGCCTTAACTTTTGAGTTAAATACCTCCATGGTATTATTGCCCAAAACGCCTATGAAGCCCCGCATCAGCGATGTTAGGGTTGGTTTTTTTGGCCAGCGCCAAACAGATTATGGTACCGATAAGCAAAAATCAGAAGTAACAGCTTACATTCATCGTTGGAAACTGGAGCCTAAAGACCCTGTTGCTTATGCCAAAGGCGAACTGGTTGAGCCAAAAAAACAAATTGTATACTACATTGATCCGGCTACGCCCAAAAAATGGGTACCATACCTTATTGCAGGTGTAAACGACTGGAACAAGGCATTTGAAGCTGCCGGTTTTAAAAACGCTATAATAGGTAAGGTAGCGCCAACTAAAAAAGAAGATCCCGAGTTTAGCACCGAAGATTCGCGCTACAGCGTTATACGCTACTTTGCTTCTGATGTTGAGAACGCTTACGGACCACACATTTCCGATCCGCGTACCGGCGAAATATTGGAGAGCCACGTTGGGTGGTACCATAATGTAATGAATTTACTGCGCGATTGGTACCTGATACAAACCGCGGCAGTTAACCCGGCCGTACGCAAGGCCCAGTTTACCGATGAGCAAATGGGCGAACTGATTCGCTTTGTATCATCGCACGAAATTGGTCACACCCTGGGTTTACCACACAACTTTGGTTCTAGCTACGCTTATCCGGTAGATTCTTTACGTTCAAAATCATTTACCGATAAACACGGCACTGCACCGTCTATTATGGATTATGCCCGCTTTAACTACATAGCCCAACCCGGCGATGGCGTTACGCACCTGTACCCTCAAATTGGCGAATACGATCTTTGGGCTATAAAATGGGGCTATAGCTGGTTCCCGGGCAATAAAACACCAGGGCAGGAAAAAGATGTACTTGCCGATTGGACCAACAAAAAGGCAGGCAATCCACTCTACTACTTCGGCCGCCAGGGCACATCTATCGATCCGCGCCTGCAAAACGAAGATCTGGGCGATAACGCAATGAAAGCCAGCACTTACGGAATTGCCAACTTAAAGCGCATTTTACCCAACCTCGAAAAATGGACATACCAGAAAAATGCCGACTACGACGATGTAAGCGAGTTGTATAACGAAGTTATTGGTCAGTTTTACCGTTACATGGGCCATGTAACCACCAACATTGGCGGCATGAATGAGAATTTTAAAACTTATGACCAAAAAGGCCCGGTATATGATTTTGTGAGCAAAAACCTGCAAAGCGATGCTGTAGCATTTTTAAACAAACAAATATTTACTACTCCTTACTGGCTTATTGACAAAGCCGAACTGAGCAAGTTTGATAACGGCGTAATGTACAACCGCATTAAAGGCTTACAGGTTAGTGTATTGGCCAATGTGCTAAGCCAATCGCGCCTTGCCCGCATGTATGATAACGAGGCCAAAAATGGCAGCGCCGCTTACACTGTTGCCAATCTGTTGAATGACTTACGCCCGGGTATTTTTACAGCCGGTAAGCCCGATGCGTTTAAGCGCAACCTGCAACGCGGTTATATTGAAAATCTGAGAAGTTTGCTATCCGACGATTTTAGGGGCATCCCTGGTTTCCCGGCTCAGGCGCTTGCGTATTATGGTCTAACGCCAATAAACATGGCCCTGTCTGATATAAGGCCAATGATACGTGTGGAATTGAAAAAAATCGACTCAGGCATGCCAAAAGGTGGCGATGCCCTAACAGCAGCACACTACGCCGATTTAAAACTCCGCATAAAAGAAGCCTTAAACCCCACCCGCCCAATTGTTAACCTGCCGGGCGGTAGTGCTATAAGAGGTATAAATACCGAAGAGATAATGAATATTAATGCCGGAAAAGGCTATATAAATTGCTGGCCAAAAACAAATGTTGATAACTAATTGGTTGCTACCCTAAACTTTTCTTCTTAAAAAGCCTGCTTAGTGATTTTAAGCAGGCTTTTTTATGGGGAGTGGCGTACAATAACGCTGGCTAAGCTATATTTCTACCAGAAATTACATCAGCAATAATGGCGGTATTATTTAAGCTGGCTAATATTTTCAAAAAAAGCTACCTGTAAATCGAGCAGCGATCTTACGTTAATTGTTTCGCCGTAAGTATCAAAGCAAAGAAACTTTGTGCTCTCGGGATGATTTCTTTTGGCTTTTTCAAAGAAATTGAAGGTTTCAAAAAAATAATGATTGATTGTAACATTGCTTTTACGGTTTGTTTGTGAGGCGTTGAGCCTGAAACCGATAGCATCTATCCAATGGTGGACTTTTGCATGTAAATTATGGCTGATGTTGTTCATGGGTTAAATGCTTTTTAAGTATAACGAAATGGTTTCGCATTTTGTTGTATCCTTTTTTTAACATTTGTTTGGCAAACATCTTGATAACTCCATAGGCAAACCCGCAATCGATAACAAAAATTGATACCTCTGTCAATATTTTGTGAAACTAATTTTCCACATATCCGTAAAAACGAATACTATATACCAAAAAATCATATTTGCATGAGAAGACTACGACTTTTACTACCTGTTTTATTGATTTGCATGATAAGCGTTAACTCGTGCAAAAAAGATAAAACAGCTGGGCCAACAGGTGCTACCGGAGCAGATGGTGCACAAGGACCAAAAGGAGATACAGGGGCTACCGGCGCGCAAGGGCCACAAGGAGCCACAACAGGCATACCCGGCCCAACCGGCCAAACTGGAGCTACCGGCGCTACAGGAGCAACCGGACCAGTAGGAGCAACCGGGGCTACAGGTGCCACGGGCGCTACCGGGGCTACAGGCGCAACTGGTGCAGTTGGCCCAACCGGACCTAGAGGAGCAACTGGTGCTACAGGAGCCTCCGGTGCTACGGGCGCAACCGGTGCCACAGGAGCAACCGGTGCTACGGGCGCTACAGGAGCAACCGGACCGCAAGGACCTGCCGGCGCTACGGGGGCAACCGGTGCTACAGGTGCAGATGGTTCTGTAAATATTAAAAGCTATATTCTTTTAAATAAAACGGTTAACAGCACCCCAGCAGGTATTACACTTAATGTTCCGGCAATAACCCAGTCTATTGTTAATAGCGGGCTTGTTTTGGCATACGTAAGAGTTTCCGGTACCACTACATTTTATTCGTTGCCTTACGTGGTTACTACCAATAGCATATACCAATCTGATGTTGGCGTTGGCTATGTACGTATAACGGCCAATTTTAATTCGCCAAACTACGATTTTAAAGTAATCGTAATCCCTGGTGGCTCTGTTACAACATTGCAGGTTACCCATCCGGGCCTTAACCTTAAAAACTACAATGATGTAGCATCGGCACTTAATTTAAATTAATAAAAACACGACTGATCTTATAAAAACCCAAAAGCCAGGCAATGCCTGGCTTTTTTTGTATATATGTAACAATAATATGATTGATAGGCATTTAACAGGCGCACGTGTAACAATTATATGTTTATTAAATAATAAACCCTTTATATGTTGAACATTTGTACTTTAATTGTGTCTATAATCAAAAACCAGAAAACACTTGTAGCTAAACATACATCATGAAACCCCTTTTTTTAATCGTAAGTATTTTTTTATTAAGCATCCTTGGCGCACACGCGCAAACAGCCCGCGATGTAAGTGGCACCATTGCCGATACCACAAAGCTAACCTTGCCCGGTAGCAGTGTTAAGCTGGTAAGCAATACCGGCGATAGCACGCTAACCATTGCAGATGCAAATGGCAAATTTAACTTCCCTGGTGTTAAAGGTAAAACCATAACACTCACCATATCATCTATAGGCTTTACATCTGTTAAAAAACATTTTTCGCTTGATGATACCGGCAAACCTGTTGACCTGGGCCTGATACTTTTAAAGGCCGAAACAAACCAACTTGGGCAGGTAAATATTATTGGCGCCGCTAACCCCATTACACTGAAGGAGGATACCGTTGTATACAATGCAGCCGCTTACAAGGTGCGTGAAAATGCGCCAACAGAAGATCTGATCAAAAAACTACCCGGCGTTGATGTAGATGTAAACGGAAATATTACCACCCAGGGCAAACAAGTTACCAAAGTGCGTATAAATGGTAAAGATTATATGGGCGGCGATGTACAAAGCGCTACCAAAAACCTGCCTGCCGATATCATCGAAAACATACAGATGATTGATGATTACGGCGACCAGGCCAATATAACCGGCGTTAAAACCGGCGACCCTATAAAGGTGATGAATATCACCATCAGAAAAGATAAAAACTACGGCTATACCGGCCAGGCAACAGTGGGCGATGGTAGAGATGCCTTGCCACAAAGCCAGGACATCCCCAATAAAAACCGGTACATAGGCTCATTAAATGTATTTAACTTCCACGGCGATCAGCAGATAGCGGTTCAGGGAAGCATTAATAATACCAATGTTAATACTTTCTCTTTTGGTACCGTTGGCGGCGGCGGGGCCGGTGGTTTTGGTGGCGGTGGCGGCCGTGGCAACGCCGGCCGTGGTGGCAGCAATAACGGTAGCCTTATTACCGCGCAAAACGGCATTACCGATGCCAAATCAATAGGGTTAAACTTTCGCGATCAGTGGGGAAAAAACCTGGCAGTATATGGTAGCTATAGCTTTGCCGATAATACTACTACAACCAATAATAATATCTTTCAGCAAAATATCTCATCAACCAATCCAAGCGATCAGCATCAATTAAGCATTGAAAAAGATCAAAACATAAACCACCGCTTTAACTGGAATATGGAGTACAAGCCAGATACGGTTAATTATTTAAAGGTTACGCCAACATTTTCATACGGCAGCACCAATACAAACGAAAGCGATAGCGTAAGCCAAACCCGTAAAGGCGCCGTAACTTCGGCATATAACTCAACTACAACCGGCGATTCGCAAGCTCCTAATTACGGCATTACAGCATTGTACAACCATAAATTTAAAAACCGCCATAATTTAAGTATCAACGTTACGGCAAGCTCGGCCCCAAGCACATCATACCAAAATCCAATTTACAACTATACAGCAGGTGTGCCACCCGCTCCAGAGAATCAGTTAATTAATACCTATAGCCGCACCAATAGTTATGGCACAAATGTATCGTACCTTAACCCATTGGGTAAACGCTCTTACCTGGAGCTTAACTATGCTTTTAACCATTCCATTACTATAAACACCAAAGAAACAGATACGTTAAGCAACGCAAACACCTACAATAAATACGATCTGCTAAGCAACCAGTACAACTATACTTTTACAACAAACAAGGTTGGTTTAAACTATCGCTTTATTGAAAAAAAATATAACTACACCTTAGGTTTGGGCGTGCAACCATCGGTTTTAGATGGCAGCTCGCCGGTAACCGATGTTACTACCCACAAAACGGCATTTAATATTATCCCTACAGCCCGTTTTATTTATAACTTCTCGCGCAGCCAAACCTTTAGTGTTAACTATAACGGCTCAAATGCAGCGCCAAGCTTTACCCAGCTTCAGCCGGTGGTAGATCAATCTAACGCCCTATACCCGGTTCAGGGTAATCCAAACCTCAACCCGGCGTTTACCAACAATGTTTCTATCAGGTATAACAACTTTAGTTTTGCAACAGGCAATGTGTTTTTTGCCAATTTCACCTACCAGAAAATACAAAACCAGGTAGTTACCAACACGATTACTTCCAATACATCAAACAGGATATTAACCCAGTACGTAAATGCCGATGGCTATTACAACATAGCTGGCCGTTTAACCTACTCTAAACCATGGGAAGAACGTAAATACTCGGTTACTTTAAATGGTACCGCTACTTACACCAACAATATTGGCTATTTAACCAACGTTGATCCCGATCCACTGGTGGCAACCCAACAGGAAATTGACGACGCCAAACAAAAAAACATCGCGAAAAACCTTGTATTAACGCCCGAAATACGCTTCAGGGTTGATTTGCCAAACATTATTGACGCGCAAATTTTAACCAATTACAACATCAATAAAACCGACAACTCTATCCAGAACGCCCTTACCAACGGTTCGGCAAACGTAAGAACATGGAACCTTGGCCTTAACGGCAAAAACTATTTTGGCGATTGGGTATTTAGCTACGATTTTACCAAAGCAAAAAACTATGGCTATGCTTCAAACATCCAGGTAACCAATCCTAATATTTTAAATCTGTATGTCGAGCGTCGTTTCCTTAAAAACAAAGTGGCAACAATAAGGCTTTCGGGTTTCGATTTGTTTAATCAAAATACAGGCTTTACGTCAACCACAACAGCCAGCTCTATTACGCAGTCGAGCGTTAACAGGCTTGCCCGTTACTACCTGCTTACCTTTACGCTGCGCCTGCAAAAATTTGCCGGCAAAGCGCCAACCCAGGATGTACGTGGCGACAGGCCACGTGGTGACCGTGGCGGACCAGGCGGCGGCGGTCCGGGTGGAGGTGGTCCGGGTGGCCCACAATAAAAACCATTTTAAGCAAAGAGGCCCCACCTTACACAGATGGGGCCTCTTTTTATTTACACTTATTATACTTTTAATTTTATCAGGCAGCCAACACCCTGCTAATAACACGCTCCAGATCTTCCAGATCGAAGGGCTTGGCCAGGTAAGTTTGCGCACCTGCATGATTGGCCAGTATCTGAATATCGCTATTGGCCGAAAAATAGATAACCGGAATATCTTTTAACTGGTTGGATTTTTTGAGGGTTTGCGTGGCTATAATACCGCCTGCATCGGGTATCCAGTTATCCATAAGAATAACATCTGGCAAAATGCCCGATACTTTTTCGGTTATATTATTGCAGTCGGTATAAGTATATACCTCCCAGCCTTGCTCCTCTAAAATATAACTGCAAATAGAAAGGATGTCTTCGTCATCATCAAATATGATGATCTTTTTATTAGGATCTTTCATGCGGATAGTGCAAGTGAAACTAAAAAGAAATTTTAATAAAAGCAAATAATTCTGCTTCTAATTAAAAGCGGGCTCCTGTATAAGCTAATAGCCCCCCTTCAAATCCACTACGTAATCTCTTTTTAGTTGTAAGGCTCTGTGTATACCCTACCTTTGTGTACCAAATACACGTAAATTATCGGTTACTTGATAGTTTATTGTGTTTATATACCAAAAACAATAATAAATTTACTCAACCAATTGCTTACCGGCCTTTCAAAATCTATTATTTAATGTACAATCTGTTTAATATCAGCTATATGAACAAATGCGCAAGTTCGTTTTTACTGGGGGCTGCCTTTGTGTGCTCCGCAGCCATAACATCGGCCCAAACAACAACCAATGCAAGCCTGTGGCTCACCAAAGCCGATAGGAGTGTACTGTTTGAAAAACAAAAGGCGATACTAAGCTTTAAGCCGGCCGGCAATAGCAACACTTTTACTATCACTGTTGATGATAAGCAAACCTATCAGCCAATTGATGGCTTTGGCTTCGCGCTTACAGGGGGTAGCGCCATGCACATCATTCGCATGAGTGCCGAAAGCCGGGCAGCCCTGTTAAAAAACCTTTTCGCTGTAACTGATAACAATATTGGGGTAAGCTATCTGCGACTGAGCATCGGGGCATCAGATTTGAATGAGAAGGTTTTTTCTTACGATGATATGCCCGCCGGCCAAACAGACCCAACACTAAAAAACTTTGATCTGGGACCAGATAAGCAGGATGTGATCCCGGTGATGAAACAGATACTGGCCATTAACCCGGCTATTAAAATTTTAGGCTCGCCGTGGTCGCCGCCGGCCTGGATGAAAACCAATAACGATACCCGTGGCGGCCGTTTAAAGCCCGAATGCTGGGGCACCTATGCCAAATACCTGGTAAAGTATATTCAGGGAATGAAAGAGCAAGGCATCAATATAGATGCTATTACCATACAAAACGAGCCCTTGCACCCCGGCAACAACCCAAGCTTACTATTGGTAGCACCAGACGAAGGTGCTTTCATCAAAAACAACCTGGGCCCGGCATTTAAAGCTGCCGGCATCAAAACAAAGATCATTCTTTATGATCATAATGCCGACAGGCCCGATTATCCTATCTCTATCCTCAACGATAAAGCAGCAGCCAAATACATCGACGGCTCGGGCTTTCACTTGTACGGCGGCGACATTGAAGCGCTAACAACGGTACATAACGCCCACCCCGATAAAAACATATACTTTACCGAGCAAATGGTGGTTGAGCCAGAAAACCTATCAACCATTGACATTATGTGGCCGGTAAAACGCCTCATCATAGGCGCTACCCGCAACTGGAGCCGCAACGTGCTGGAATGGAACCTGGCCGCTGATCAGGATTATAAACCCTATACCGATAGGGGAGGCTGCCCATCGTGCCAGGGTGCGGTAACTATTAATAAAAACGAGGTGAAGAAAAACGTAGCCTATTATTCTGTTGCTCATGCCTCAAAATTTGTACGGCCCGGGTCGGTGCGCATTGCATCTAATAACTCCGATAAACTATCAAACGTGGCTTTTAAAACTCCCGACGGTAAAAAGGTTTTAATAGTAGCCAACACCGGAGATGCCGCCCAAAATTTCAATATCAAATACGCTGGTAAAACGCTTGCCACTCATTTGGATAAGGGCGATGTTGGTACTTATATCTGGTAGTTTTGAGTACGGAGTCGGCAGCTGTATTTTTTACTTATGGCTTTAGGCTCAGTACTTAACAATAGTTTATTTGATCACGCTTATAAAACCACAATACATTATGTTACTCAAAAATATATTTTCGGGCAAAGGGCTTATGGTATTTGCCGCGGCGTCTTTTATATCGGTACAAACCCATGCGCAACAAGGCTTTTTAAAGGCTGATGGTAAAAAAATTGTTGACGAAAAAGGCAAAAACGTACTGCTGCGGGGCATGGGCCTTGGCGGCTGGATGTTACAGGAAGGCTATATGCTGCACGTGAATAAGGATAGCCGCCAATACCGTATCCGCGAAAGGCTGGAAGAACTGATGGGCCCGGCAGAAACCAAAGAGTTTTACGATACCTGGCTGGCAAATGGCACCCGTAAAATAGATATCGATTCGATGCGCCGCTGGGGCTTTAATTCCGTTAGGCTGCCGATGCATTACAACCTGTATACCCTGCCTATTGAAAAGGAACCGGTTGCCGGGCAAAATACCTGGATAGATAAAGGTTTTAAAATGACCGACGACCTGCTGGCCTGGTGTAAAGCCAACCACATGTACCTCATTCTGGACCTGCATGCCGCACCGGGCGGCCAGGGAAACGATCTTAATATCTCAGACAGGAACACCGATAACCCATCGCTTTGGGATAGCGAAGCCAATAAGCAAAAAATGATTGCCCTTTGGCGCAAACTGGCCGATAGATATAAAAACGAACCCAATATTGCCGGCTACGATATTATTAACGAACCCAACTTTGGCTTTGATGACCCAGCTAACGACAAAAATGGCCTGCACGAAAAAACCAACGCCCCTTTAAGAAAACTGATGGTTGATATTACCACCGCCATACGCCAGGTTGATAAAAAACACATCATTATTATTGAAGGCAACGGCTGGGGAAACAACTACAATGGCATACTACCTACCTGGGATAAAAACATGGTACTTAGTTTCCATAAATACTGGAACTATAACGATCAAAAATCGGTTGAGCATATTGTTAAAACCCGCGACCAATACAATGTTCCGGTATGGCTTGGCGAAACCGGCGAAAACTCCAACGTATGGCTAACCGAAGCTATTGGTCTATTAGAGAAAAACAATATTGGCTGGGCGCTTTGGCCGCTGAAAAAGATGGGCAACAATAACCCCATTGAAATACCATCAAACCTTAACTATGATGATGTAACCAATTACCTTAATACCGGCCATCACAAACCCAAAGAGAGTAATGTATACAGCGGCACTATGGAAATGGCTACGTATGCAAAACTCGAAAACGCCATTATTCACCACGATGTGATAGATGCTATTTTCAGGCAGCCACATACCACTGCTACCAGGCCGTTTAAAGCCAATAAAGTAACCAACCATACAATTATTAACGCCGTTGATTATGACCTGGGCCGCAATGGCTATGCTTATTTTGATACCGATACCGCCGATTACCATGTTTCAACCGGGAAATACGGCAAAGGCAATAACGGCCATGTTTACCGTAACGATGGCGTAGATATCAGCAAAGATTCGGCAGCTTACAACAGCTACTATGTTGATGATATTGAAAAAGGCGAATGGCTGCAATATACCCTGAAAGCTGCTGCGCCCGGCACTTATACCGTTAAACTTAAAATAGCCGCTGCGGCCGATGATGGCAAGATTACATTAACTGTTAACGGTGCTACCCAAACCATCAACATACCCAACACCGGTGGCTTTAAAAAGTGGCAGGTTATCGATCTAAAAAATATCCACCTAAAAACAGGCAGCAACAAGGTGCGGGTTTATGCCGATATGGGCGGCTTTAACTTTCATTGGATGGAGTTTGGCAAAGCGAAGTAGGGGAATAGCCTTTATTGCGCTAATAAGGCTTGCTTAATATACCGTCATTGCGAGTAACAAGCAGGGTAAACCTGGAAAAAACAGTAATGACATGGTTGCAAATGGGCGGTTGTGGACTAAATAACAATGGGGGTTTCTTTAAAAAAGTGGGGGAATGTGCGATTCCCCTCTCGAGAGGGGCGGAGGGGTGTGTTTATGCACGCGCAATGAAACGCGGAAAAACACACTCCTGCCACAGCGCTTCCCATCCCGCCCCCTCTCCCATTTAGCGCAAGTCTTGTGGGACGGCCTGTGCGTAGAGGACTTGTGACTTATCCACAAAACATATCGTCGAGCACAGGTCACCCATCCTACAAACCTCAAACACAAGACCTGCGCTAAAAAAGGGGTACAGCTACTCCGTAAGTCGGGGATTGCTTCGTGCCTCGCAAGGACGGTGGCGAGGGTGTTGTGTGTGAAAAAACACATACTGATAATCAATAACTTAAAAATATGTCATTATAAGGTACGAAGCAATGACGATTTTTGATTTCAGCCCCTACCTTACCGCTTCATACAATCCCAATTTTTTAGGTTTTGTATAAACAACCTGCCACAAGTGATTTTTGCGCGAGCGGAATGATGCCGCGCTGGCGTTAAGGTAATATTCCCACATGCGGTAAAAGGGCAGGCCGTACTGCTCAACAAATACATCTTTACTTTTCTTTAGGTTTATTAACCATTCCAGGCAGGTACGGTCGTAATAAACGCCGAAGTTGTGCCAGTCCTCTAAAATAAAAAGGCCCATGGCGGCGGTAGTTATCTGGGCAGCCGAAGGGAGCATGCCGTTGGCGAAAATGTATTTATCTATCCAGGGGTCGGTAAATTTGGTTGAATAGTTACCGCCGATGGTATGCAGCAGAAAAATGCCGTCGTCGGATAAGTTTCTTTCTACGGTTTCCATTAGTTCCCGGTGGTTTCGGTAACCAATGTGTTCCATCATAGCTATACAGGCTATCCGGTCGAACTTATCGTTCAGGTCGCGGTAATCATGTACCCTTATCTCTACCGGTAAGCCTTTATTAACTTCGCGGGCCATGGCGGCCTGTTCTTCGGAAATGGTTACCCCAACTACCGATACCCCATAATTTTCGGCAGCAAATTTTGATAAGCCACCCCAGCCGCAACCCAGGTCGAGCAGGCGCATACCGGGCTCCAGTTTTAACTTACGGCATATTAAATGCAGTTTATCATCCTGTGCTTCATCCAGTGTTTGAGCTGTTTTCCAGTAGGCGCAGGAGTACAGCATGTGCTTATCCAATATGCGTTGATAAATATCGTTCCCCACATCGTAATGCATCCGTACCACTTCTTTCGCCCGGCTTTTGGTTTGCCGGTTCATGTACTTTGCCTTCAGCACATATTTAAAGGTATTAAAATCGCGGGGAATCATTTTATCAACCCGGTGATATTGCACCCTAAAGAAAAACTCGTCTAAAGCAGCACAATCCCACCAGCCTTCCATAAAAGCTTCGCCAAAGCCAAGCGAACCACCGCTAAGCAAACGATCATAAGTTTTGGGATTGTGAATTTGAATGTCCCAGGGATTATCTCCGTTTATTTTAATGCCCCCTGCGGCAAACATCTTTTCAAAAATCTCTTTAGACGAACTCATAGATATCAATATTTAGGCTTTTGGGGGTGAAGTTATCTTTTTTTTGCATCGTTACAGCAAAGGTTTTTTAATGCCTTAGCTTTTTTATATCCAGAAAATGGTGCTAGTTTTCAAGGTTTATGCGCTTATTCCTGGCATTTGCCATCCAGCGATATCACAGATTTATCGTTCTTCAAACTCGTTATTCCAGTAATAGACACCTTCGATAATTCATGTATTTTAGACAAACTCAATCCTATAAACAGTTCCTTATTATTATTTTGCATTTATTCATATTCCACAAAATCTCCTTCAGTATCAAAATAAATTGAAAGATCTTCGGCGTAGTTTACTCCTATAATAACGTCGTTTTCTATAAAGAGATCAAAATCTTCTTCATTTATAAAATCGCAATTCGGGCATATGTTATCTGCAGATATACCGCACGCTTTTACCTTTGTGCCGGGTTTTCCGATATCGTAATAATTATTGGTGCGGGTTAGTTTGTCGCCCACATTATAAAGATACTGCCATACGGTTGCGTACTTAAATTGTATTTCCTGAGTAAACGGCTTGTTACAATTTACACAATCAACTACTGCAATTAATGTATTAAATGTTCCCATCTTATAATCGATATCTTAGAACCATCACCCAGCCCAGCCTTCTCTATCCAAACTCCTGAAATGTATGGCCTCGGCCAGGTGTTCCAGTTTAATATCCTCACTACCTGCCAGATCTGCAATGGTACGCGCCACTTTCAGAATACGATCATACGCGCGGGCACTGAGGCCCAGTTTCTCCATGGCTTTTTTGAGTAGGGTTTGGCCGGCGGCATCTATTTTACACAAGTCGCGCACCATTTGGGGGCTCATCTGGGCGTTGGCATGCAGATCGGGCCGGTTACCGAAACGTTCTATCTGGATGTCGCGGGCTTTTATTACGCGCTCACGGATGTCTTCGCTTTTTTCGGCAAGCCTGTCTGATGATAGTTCAGTAAAATTAACCGGGGTAACTTCCACATGCAGGTCGATCCTGTCTAACAGCGGACCCGAAATTTTACTTAAATATTTTTGCACCATGCCCGGCGGGCAAATGCATTCTTTTTCGGGATGATTATAATAGCCGCAAGGGCAGGGGTTCATACTGGCCACCAACATAAAGCTGGATGGATAATCAACCGTAAACTTGGCTCTTGAAATGGTTACCCGGCGCTCTTCTAACGGCTGACGCATTACTTCAAGGGCGCTGCGTTTAAATTCGGGCAATTCGTCTAAAAACAAAACGCCATTATGGGCGAGTGAAATTTCACCGGGAGCGGGGTTACTTCCTCCTCCAACTAACGCTACGTCGCTAATGGTATGGTGCGGACTTCTGAAAGGTCTTATAGTTACCAACGCATCAGCCGCGGCAAGTTTCCCGGCCACAGAGTGAATTTTGGTGGTCTCTAAGGCCTCGTACAAACTCAATGGTGGCAATATAGAAGGCAACCTACGGGCCAACATGGTTTTACCCGCGCCCGGCGGACCAATCAGGATCACATTATGACCTCCGGCAGCAGCAATTTCCAAAGCGCGTTTGATATTTTCCTGTCCGCGTACTTCGCTAAAATCGCTATCGTAATTGCAAAGGCTATCGTAAAATTCTTCGCGGGTGTTTACTACCGTTGGCTCCAGCTTAATGTCGCCATTAAAAAAGCCCACAACTTCTTTGATGCTCTCTACGCCATAAACTTCCAGATCGTTAACTATGGCTGCCTCACGGGCGTTTTGTTTGGGGAGGATAAATCCTTTAAAGCCATCTTTGCGGGCCTGTACAGCAATGGGCAAAGCTCCTTTAATGGGCTGCAAACTACCATCCAGCGAAAGTTCGCCCATGATGATGTACTTATCCAGTTCTGCTGCTTCCAACTGACCAGAGGCCGCCAAAACGGCTGTAGCAATAGTTAAATCGTACGATGATCCTTCCTTTTTAATATCGGCAGGTGCCATATTAACTACCACCTGCTGGCGGGGCATTCTGAAATTGCAATTTTTTAAGGCCGAATCGATGCGGAAATAACTTTCCTTTATGGCAACATCGGGCAAGCCAACAATAAAGTATTTAGTACCTGCCGCAATATTTACCTCAACCGTAATGGTGATAGCCTGTATCCCATAAACCGCACTCCCAAAAGTTTTAACCAACACTGTGATAAAGTTTAATCAACGCGAAAGATAAATATTTTTGCGTACGTGGTAAAGCAACCTTTATATTTAATATTCTGGACATATTAAAGCTCGGAGAGCAAGTCTTCATCGTACTCAACCGCCGACACGAGTACCTGCGGCATGTTTGATGATAGCGGCAAATAAACCCGGTAACGCATATCAAAACCAAGATATTTGCCGGCAATCCAATTGTTGCCATGGTAAAGTATTTTTGCCAGGCTTTTATCCAGTTGGGCATCATTAATACCAGCAACCTTAATATTACTCAATGTGCCATCTTTCTCTACGGTAAAACAGGCTATAAGCTGCTCGTAGTCGAGCCCCGCCCCCAGGTGACGTTTAATTTTATCGATAAAACCATACAAATCACCGTTATACTTTGCAAGTTGTAACTCTTTTACAAAATCACGGGCAAGGCCAGTACTATCATATCCTTTTGCCGATAGTACTTTCCCTTTATCAAACACATATTCAAACCTCTTTACGGAGGTAATATTTACGGTGTCGATGATTCGCCCATGCCATAAACCTTCTTCAAGCCCATTTTCAACCGGCCCATCAAGCTTTAGCTTTCTTAACCCCTCGTAATAAAACAGCCAGCGCCCGTTTCCATTTTGCGTGGTCACATTTCCAAGGGTATCATAGCAGGTTAGCAACTCTTTTAAATCTCCATGCTTATAACGGGTATTTGAATAAACCTTGCCATTAGGATAATACTGTACCACATCTCCTATAGGTTCATTGTTTTCAAAGTTTGCTACCCGTTCCTTATTTCCGTTTGGATAATAGCTCATGTATAAACCTTGCCATAAAACCTTTCCCTGCTTAAGTCCTGCCAGGTCAGGAATTGATTTCCCTGCTCGTTTAAGCTGCCCACTTTTATAATACTCCTGTACATCGTAAAGCTTTTCGGCATGGGTGGGAGGTTTGATTATGCGATAATAAGTGGCGTAATCGGGCTTACTAACACGGGTGCCTTTACCAGTAAAATAAAAAATGGTATCGGCAGACTGGGAATAAGTAAGTTTGCTAAAAAACAACGTTGAAAAAAAAATTAAAGAGAATTTCAAAAGCGATGAGATTAAGTGTTTAAGTGCCCGCGATAGGACTTAAGGCCATGCATATTATCTAATATAAGCTAATACAAAGTGTTTAACCTAGTAACCGGGAAGCTGCTTGTTGTTGGTTGATTTTAAAAAGGCTCCTCCATAGATACAATTATGTTTCCAGCAAGTGACGGGTTCTCGCATAATAAATCTGCCCGGTATGACCATTTAGTAACGCCATTGCTTCTTTGAATCGCTAATGGCATAAACATCCGATAGCGCATGTTAAAAGCTAAAAAAGTTCCCGGTTTCCAAATATTATACTTTTGCATCGCCTTCACCAACTTTTCATTCAATACGGAATCTGAGTAATCGGCAAATACGATATCGTTTATGGAGCCGTCCTTCTCTACAATAAAAGAAATTACCAATTGGTTATAGTCAACATTTGCCTCCGTTTTTAAGTCCCTTTTTACATTTTTAATAAAATCAAATAAATCATATTTATACTCGGGAAAAACAAATGGTAATTTTACTGTGTGTGCCATGCCATTATGGCCGTAACTTTCAACAGTATCAATTAAGCCGTCTTTGTATTTAACTTCAAATTTCGAGATGGATGTGATAGCTGTTGAGTCTATAATATGGCCTTGCCATGTACCGTTCGGCAGGCTATTTACTATTGGTCCTTCTAACCTCACTTTTTTAAATCCTTTGTAATATAGCAACCAATGCCCTTTACCATTTTCGGCTATTATATTTCCAGCGGTGTCGTAACAGGTAATTAACAATGAGTTATTGCGCTCTCTGTATCTTTGGATACAATAAACTTTACCATTGGGATAATAATAAGTAGCGTCGCCAGTGTTCCAGTTATTGTTGCTTGTACCGATGCATTGCCGGTGCCCATTAAGAAAATAGCTTACATAGGGGCCCTGCCACGATACCTCACCAGCCTTAAAGTAGTTTTTTACAAGTGTTGATTTACCTACTATTTTGATCTGTCCACCTTTGTAGTATTCTTTTGTCAAATATAAGCCATCGGTATCTGGGTGTAAGCTAATAACCCTTACAAATGCAAAATTATCCGTAGCGTTTACAACAAAACCGGCGCCATCGTAATAAAATATAGAATCCCTTTTTTGGCAATAACCTGTAGCTATAAAAAATGCACCCAGAATTAATAAAAGCAGATGTTTGTTCATGTGATTTGTTTGGTCGTTTAAATTTATATAAAATTTAGACATTTAACTACCACCAAACAAAAACGGCCCCCTTAAAGGTGCCGCATATTGTTTGTTATTTGCTTTTATAAGTATCAAAATCGTCGCTAAAATCTTTCAGGATATTATACCAGGAGTGTGCCCAGTAATTTCTGAAGCCGAAACCCCGGCTACCACCTATTTTATAAACAGTAAGCAAAACGGTTTTATCGTTCATGTTTATAAAGGTTACCCAGGCACCGGCCGTTTTGGTTGCTTTACTCATTCCTTCCACAATCATCATCATACCAATACCCTTCTGGCCCTGAAAATCGTAGTTTTTAATTATATCGACAATATCCTTTTCTTTAAGGGTACTAAAGTCATTAGCGTTTTCGGTAAAAAAATCTTTGGTTAAGGCGCTATTCACCGCCTCTGTTACTTTAAAGGCAAAGTGAACGGTATCGCGATGTGAAGCACGCGGAACGTTATATGCTTTGGGTTCGGTTATAAACAGGTTGGCCCAGGCCGGGATAAATTTATTCACAAACTCGGTATTCAATAGCTCGCCATTGGCTTTGTAGGCGGCCTCAGAGCCAATAAACCTCATTTGAGAAAAATCCATACCTAACCAGGTAATGGGAACTTTTTTGTTAAAAATATCTGCTTTGGTTTGTGCTGATGCGGCCTGCGAGGCGGTGCAAATAATTAGGGCAATAAGCCAGGTAAATTTTGTGATCGCTTTCATGGTTAAGTTTTGCTTTTATTATAGTATTGCCGGGCAATTAACCCGGCAATACTGCAAAATAACGCACAATTGATGTAATTAGCATAACCATAAAAAAACTTAATAGTTAATTTACATTGACCGCATCGCAACCCTATAGGAGCCTGTTATTTATGACTTTTTATATCGTATCTACAAACAGAAAAAATATGCAGGAAACCACTGCGTAAGCCATCAGCATAATTGACCATACTTTCTGGTTATTTTTGCTCAGCTTTTCAAAAGCAATGTTCCATTTTTTAAAGCGGCCGTTGTTGAGCAATATAAAGTAATTAAGCACGAAAAAGCCGGTAGTAGCCAAAAGGATAATAGTAGCCGATACCTGGTTTAAATTAAACCATTTTTGACTTAAGCAAAGCTGCGTAAATACCAGCAGGTTAGTTAATAAAATGATCAACAGAAAACTCACCCCAAAAAGAGAGTTAAATTTAGGTAAACCACCTTGTCCGAAATTTTTTGCGTTCCACCTGTAAGCTGTTACATAAATGGATTTGATTCCTGCTGCGTTCATAATGTTATGGTTTAAAGGTTAAATATAAAACAACCGTATGTAATACTACGGATTATTTGGTTAAAAACGCTGTTGACAAAATTTTATTGCGAAAAATTTCATTTATTTTCACAAACACCATACAATAATTTGCTCGCGCGACTAATACGCCCAGGCGGGCCAACAAAAACGGCCGCCTAAAAGCAGCCGTTTATAATTAAACCCTTCAACAATTATTTTACCGATGCCATTTGAAGTAACGTTGCATCGTGATGATACTTTACTTCGGCTTTATTATCAAACAACATAGCGGCCCCGTTTTGCGCGGTATACACCGGCCAGTTGGGCAGCCCTTTTGCATTTGGATTACCCGTGTGTGCAAAATTTATCCAGGCCTGGCTCATTTTAGTCGCCAACGCGTATGCTTCTTTACCACCGCCGGTCATCTCTTCGCAGCGCTTAATGTTATCAAACTCAAAGCAAATATCAATGCAATGGATAGATTTAAACATACCATCGGCCACCGGCGACTGCCAGGTAAACATGTACATATAAACAGGCGCTGCACCTGCTACGGCCGACTTTGCATTCGCCTGCCTGATAACGCCGGGCCTAAAGGTGGCCAAATCAATATCCAGGTAATCTGATGGTTTTACGGTGCCCGGGTAGGCTTTTAAAACTTCGGCCATGTAGGCATCTGTTTTATCGCCATATTTTTTTTGCAAATAGCCCTTTACATCATCCATACTAAAATTACGGATAGCCGGGTTAATAAGCGAAGCCATAAACTCGGTTTTGGTTGAACCAACCAATAAAGGAATGTTTTTCGACAACTCGGCCGCAGCAGGATCATTTAGCTGATATGGTAAAAATAAGCCATCGTTTACCGGCTCCCAACCCAGGCCAAAACCGGCAATGGGTTTACCTTCGGCCTTTAATTGCTGGGCCACTTTTGGTAAGGCCTTTTTTGCCGCAGCGCTCAATCGTTCGTACGATATGGTTTGTAACGAATCGACCTGTGATGGTTGCAGGCTTAACTCGGCCAGCATGGCTGCACCAATTGCCTTCGACACCTCATTATCCATAAATTTAGACTGATAGCTGCCGCTTTGTACAATAGCTTTATTAAACAATCCCTTTGCCGATGGAGCAGCCATTAACGTAGTAACCTTACCGCCGCCGCCCGACTGACCAAAAATGGTCACATTATCCGGGTCGCCGCCGAAGCTGGCTATGTTTTGCTTAACCCATTGCAGGGCGGCAACAATATCCATCATCCCTACATTGGCCGATGATTTGTATTTATCGCCATAGGCCGAAAGATTTAAAAAGCCCAGCAGGTTTAAACGGTGGTTGATAGACACCACAACCACATCTCCTTTTTTGCTCAGGTTTTCGCCATCATAAGAGGGCAGCTCAATTGCCGAACCGGCAGCAAAGCCGCCGCCATGCAACCACACCATTACAGGGCGCTTCTTTTTATCGTTAATGCCCGGTGTCCAAACGTTAAGCTTCAGGCAATCTTCGCTCATGTACCCCCAGTTATGCTGAAAGCCAAACTCTATGGCGTCATTTACAGAAGTAGTTGGATCTATAGGGCATACCGCGCCATAAACTAACGATGCCCTTACACCCTGCCAGGGCGCAGGCTTTTCTGGTGCCATAAAGCGCTTTGCTGTTGCGTAGGGGATACCCTTATAATTAAAGGTGCCATTGTGGATGTAGCCGCGCACCTGCCCATTATCGGTACTGGTTACGGCCACGCTTTCGCCGGCAATAACAGCATCGCTGCTTTGGCTATGGCCAAATAGCGGTAACAGGCAAAAGGCCAGCAAAGCCCAAAATGTTGAGTTTTTCTTCATGGTTATCTGGTTTAATATAATTGGTTTATAGATTATCCGAGGGCTGAATAATGTATACCGAAACCATGAAATTATTAGGTATTAACCCATAACTATCATTGTGTAGGTATTACACAATGATAGTTATAAATTTTTATTATGCAATAGCGAAAAACAACTTTATTACAATAATTATGTTGCCCGTCAGCTATTTAGCTATTGTACTAAAAGTGGCCAATAAATTAACATTAGGGTCGGCGATTACAGCCAGCGGTTTTGTTTTTGAGGCGAACTGTACAGTGGCTGTTTTATTTTTCACTTCAATAGTATGCAGCTTTCCATCTACAAGCATCTCTAACGGAAACTCATACAAATAGCTTTGTTTTTGATCTACAGAAAAACTAACGGTTTGCCTGGCGGCATCATATTGCCAGGTGATATCCACATCGGGGTGTCCTGCCACACGCAACCATTGCTTAAAAAATGGCTTCAGGTTTTGCCCGCTGGCTTGTTCCATTACCAGACACAGATCGGCAGTGTTGGCGTTACGCCCGTTGTATTTGGTGTAATACGCGCTTACACCTTTCCAAAAAATGGCATCGCCAAGTTTACGCCGCAGCATGTGCAATACCCAGCCCCCCTTTTGGTAGCTGTTGGCATTAAGTAATTGCATGTATTGGTCTTTAACAGCGGTATCAACCACCGGAGTAAAGCGTTTTTTTTCGAAATCCAAAACGGTTTTGCGGTCTTCTATCAAACGGCTTTTCAGCGTATCTGCGCCGTATTTGTTTTCGAGGTATAGGTTGGTCATATAGGTGGCAAAGCCCTCGCTTAGCCATAAGTGGGCAAAGCTTTTTTCGCTTGCGCCATCGCCAAACCATTGGTGGGCAATTTCGTGGGCCATTAGCTCTTCTATACCTTTACTCGTTACCGATTCTTCAAAGTAAAAAATAGCGCTGGCATTTTCCATACCACCAAAAATGGTTTTCGACTGCACATTTGCCAGTTTCTCGTAACTGTATGGGCCAACCTTTTTTATAAAAAACGGCAATATCTCTTTTGCTACCGCGTAATTTTTAAATCCGGCATCCTTACTCTCCGGAAACACATAGGTATAAACCGGGATGCCGCTTACATCACCTGTATAATCAATAGCAAATTGGGCAACGCCAATTACCATTACTTTGGTAGGCAGGGCCACGTTCTCTTGCCAATGGGTGAGCTTCAGCCTGTTAGGCAGCGCCTTTTCTTCCAGTTTTAACCCGTTTGATACTACCTGGTAATGATCTGGCGCGGTTACTATAAAATCAACGGTGGCCTTATCGACAGGGGCGTCAACACAGGGCAACCAGTTGTGGGCCCGGTTTGGCCAATTATCGCCAAAAAAAGTACGATGGCCAAAATTGTTGGTCGATATAATAAGTCCATCGGCAGGTATTCCCTCATAACTAATCACAAAACTATGTCTGCTGATAGCTCTTATAGGTGTATATATTTTAACAGCGTCGCTATCCTGTTCAAACTTAACCGGTTTACCGTTTTCCGTTATCGACGATACCGTCATCCCCTTACCTGTGTTGTTTTTTTTAACCAGGTTAAGGCTGAAGGACGGCGTACTTTTTAAAAACTTTATATCTACCGTTGCCTCTCCTTTAATGTTGTTGTTATCATCATTAAGTTGCAAGGCAAAAGTGTAATGCTGCACATCAATTGCTGAGCCGGGAACCTGGGCTTTGGCCGAAAGTGCGGCAAGTGTTAAAGCAATAGCGATTGTTTTTTTATAGGAAAGGGCTGAGAACATAACAAAAACGGTTTAAATGCGAAGTTTGTAAAAAACAGCCGCATTTAAACCATCGGTTAAAATTATTACAGGTAAATAAGTGTAAAAGCTTTACTACCTAAACATCTTATAAAACAGCATTGGTGTTAATTCACAAGTACAAAGCCGGAAGTCACCAATCGCTTTTTTCTCTTTTCTATACTTCGAACTAAAGACCAAGCGTCAATTTATTTATTACGCCCCCTTGTTTTATAAGATGCCTAAATAAGTAATTGCAGAGCTAATTATAAATTGTCTTTTTTAGTTTCTACCACATCCTGCACGGCTTGCGGTAAATTGGATAATAAGTTATAGCCGGTAGCCTTTTCAATATCCCTAACAGTTACCCGGTATTGTTTCCAATCGGCGTTAATGGTGTTGATGTTGGGGGTATTAACGGCAATAACCCTGGTGGTTGTGGTTATCCGGGCAAGGTCGCCATCGCCGGTTGGCACAATAACGGCAACTTTCCAAACATTGCTGGGTACGGTAACATGGCCGCTGGTTATGGTAGTAGCCGATCCGTTTGAGCCGGAGCCTCCTGTACCGTAGCTGCCCATTACTATATAAACCTCGTTACCGGCCACCACTTGCTCGCGCAGGTAGTTTTCCAGCCCTGCCCAGGTTTGCTGGTTATTTTGCGGAGCCTGCGGAATCATGTTGGTCATCAGGAAGGTAGCCGAATTGGCATTTACAGAACTCGTTCTATCTGCCGATGGGCAGTTATGCCCTCTATCAAACCCCGAGCCGGAATAACTGTTGCTTTGCACCTCAAAAAAACCGGTAGGCAAGCCATTAAAACCCGCAAAATTATCAAGGCGCGCGCTTGCATTGGTAATATTGGTAGCATCCAGGTGCCAGCTCACCCAGTTTGGCGTACCACGGGTGCGCTGTACGATTCTTCGTAATATTTTTGATCAATAAGGTAATTGTTGTTCATGGCAATAGTTGGCTGTGCATCTGATGGGTTGCCCAACAGGATGTTGCTATTGTCGCCAGCTGCCGGCGGGGCGTCGGCGCCTGCGGTTATACCCCTGTCTGCGGCTACTGTCCCGGTATTACCGGTAGTATCGCTGCCTCCGGTATCTGGTGCACCAACAACAATACCTGGGTCACCAAGTCCTTTAAACGTAATATCATCAATATTGATACGGCTGGTTCCCTGTTTTTTTATCTGGAAACGCACCTTGCCGGTGGCGGTAACTTTAAAAGAGTCGGTAACCAGAGCTGTATTGCTCTCGGCAATATCAGTACCTAACTGCGTAAATGTGGTACCGCTATCTGTCGACATTAATAGCTGCCAGGTTGAGGCCGCGTCGGCGCCATATTTTGCATGCTTAATGCTGATCTGTGAAACGCCCTTGATATCAAACTTCATGGTGATATCTCCCGTGCGTAGCCTTACCGCTTTATTACCATCTTTTACATCGGCGGCCAGGCTGCCAATTACGGCATCATTAAAACTCCACAAACCGGTATTTAGCTGCACATTGGCTATGGCATAGGCCCCTTTGGTACCTGTTTCAAAATTTTCTACAACGGTGTAAGGCACGGGTTTTACAACGATAGTATCGCCTTTACCCGGTGGGGTATAAGGCGATTGCAGGTCTTTTTTACAACTTGCAACCACAAGTACAAATGCTAAAAAGATAAATAATTTTCTAAATTTCATATAATAGTGTTTTGAGAGGCAAATCTCTTTAATAAATATTAACTGTATGTTAATTTTTGTATCAGGGGATGATATTTTTGAATTGCCTATCAAAATACTTACAATGCAAATCACAAAGGTTGATTTAACTGTATTAGCAAAATGTAATTTGTATTTTTGCCAATTAATTTAAAAGATCAGTGAAATCACCATAAACAGGTGTAATCATAAAATATATGTTTGAAAATCAGGACAGGACCAATTTAGAAGACTTAGGTGAATTTGGGTTGATAAGTCATTTAACAAAAAATATAAAGCTTGGCCAGCCAGGCACCATCAAAGGCGTTGGCGACGATGCCGCCGTACTTGATTTTACCGGCAAAAAAGTATTGATAAGTACCGATCTGCTGCTGGAAGGCATCCATTTCGACCTGGCCTATACCCCGTTAAAGCATTTAGGCTATAAGGCCATACAGGTAAACCTGAGCGATATTTATGCCATGAACGGTACAGCATCGCAGGTTACCGTATCCATAGGCATGTCGAGCAAGTTTCCGCTTGAGGCTATTGAAGAATTATATGAGGGCATTTACATTGCCTGCGAAAAATACAATGTTGATTTAGTTGGCGGCGATACAACCTCATCTAAACAAGGCCTGGTTATTAGTGTAACCTCTATTGGTTACGCCGATGAAGCCGATGTGGTATACCGCAACGGCGCAGGCGAAGGCGACCTGATTTGCGTATCGGGCGACTTAGGCGGCGCTTACACCGGTTTACAATTGCTTGAACGCGAAAAACTGGTATATCTCGAAAACCCCAACATACAGCCCGATCTGGAAGGCAAAGATTATATTGTGGAACGCCAGCTTAAACCCGAAGCCCGCCGCGACATTGTAGAACTACTGAAAAGTATAGATGTAAAGCCAACTGCCATGATAGATGTATCTGACGGCCTTGCATCCGAGCTGCTGCACATTTGCAAGCAAAGCGATAAGGGTTGCAGCCTGTACGAAGAAAAGATCCCGCTCGACCCTATGACCTACGAAACGGCCCGCGAATTTAACCTCGACCCAACTGTTTGCGCACTAAGCGGAGGGGAAGATTACGAACTTTTGTTCACCGTTAAACAAGCCGACTACGAGAAGATAAAATTTAAAATGGATATTACCATTATTGGCCATATTACCGAAGCTTCTGCCGGCTGTAACCTTATCACCACCTCAGGTAACTCGCACCCGCTAAAAGCCCAGGGATGGAATGCCTTTAAAAAAGCAGAGTAATGTTTAACAAGCTTTTCGGCTGGTTTTATTTAAACAAGCATCCCGAAGGGGTAGTGCCCGGCAAGGTAATTACGGGCGCCCTTTTGTTATATTTTGCGCTGTTGCTACAAATGATAAGCAATTTGCTCGATGGCATAAACCTGGCAGCATTTATCTTCGTGTTCGGCTTTTTGATATATCTTGTTTTTATGACAGGCGAAGGCCGCAAATGGGCGCGATGGGTAATGCTTGCTTTAATTTTGTTTAACCTTATTGCCTTTAGCGCCGCCGCTGTTAATTGGAATGATATATTTAAAACGGCAAAACAAACAACGGCATTACATTCGCCCGTTTTGCTTTTTGGTTTGTTTTGTGCCGAAGTATTGGTGGAAGTAATAGCTTTGATACTATTGTTTTCTAAAGATGCTAAGGCCTGGTTTGGCAGGGAGCGAATTAATAACGCAGGGATTAATTAAGTCTTTGATGAGCGAAGAGCCATACAAATCGCGCTATAGGGCAACGAGATTGCCACGCTATCGCTACCCATTACGTATTAAAAACTCCCCCTTTTGTCATTCTGAACGCAGTGAAGAGTCTATTAGCCGCCATGCCTATTCGCCCTGTATAGTCGGCGAATAGATGCTTCGTGCCTCAGCATGACAAACTTTTCAAACATCATTTCCCCTTCAGAGTCCACAGATTTCCATTTCCCGCAATGAGAAAAGCGATAACAAGCAATTAATCATCCCCCAAAAACTTATTATCAATTTGCTTATCGGCCTTGGCTCCTAATTTCTTGATCTTTTCGGCGGTAGTTGTGAGGTTGCCGCGGCCATCAGATAGTTTGTTTAGCGCGCTGTTATAGGCATTTTGGGTATTGGTAATGTTTTTGCCTATATTATCCATATCGCCCAAAAAGCCTACAAATTTATCGTACATATCGCCGCTAAGGCGGGCAATTTCCAGCACGTTACGGTTTTGCCGCTCCTGTTTCCACATACTGGCAATGGTGCGTAAGGTAGCCAACAGCGTTGATGGACTAACAATCACCACCTTTTTATCCCAGGCATAATTAAACAGTTCGCCATCCAATTGCACAGCGATACTAAAAGATGATTCTATAGGCACAAAAAGCAACACAAAATCGGGCGAGTTGATCTTGTACAGATCGTGATATTTTTTGGCAGAGAGGCCACTAATGTGGCTTTTGATAGATTCTACATGCGCTTTGGCAAACAGTCTTCTATCTTCCTCAGTATCCGCATTTACCAATCGCTCGTAGGCAATTAAAGAAACTTTCGAATCGATGATCAGGTGCTTGTCATCGGGCAGATCAATGATCACATCGGGCTGGTAACGGGTGCCATCTGTAGCCTGCATAGCCGCCTGGATGCGGTACTCCTGATCTTTCATAAGGCCAGAGCGCTCCAGCACCCGCTCTAATATCACTTCGCCCCAGTTACCTTGCTTTTTATTATCCCCTTTAAGGGCTTTTGTTAAATTCTGGGCCTCATCGCTTATTTGCTTGTTAAGGTCCATCAGTTGGGTTATTACACCTTTTAAGGTATTGCGTTCGGCGGCTTCCATGTTGTACACCTTTTCTACCTTATCCTCAAACGCCTTCAGGTTTTCTTTAAGCGGGTTAAGGATCATATCCAGGTTGGTTCGGTTTACATCTACAAATTCCTTCGACTTTTCTTTTAATAATTTCTCTGCCACGTTCTCAAACTCCCGCTGAAACTGCGTGCGGATTTGCTCAATCTCTACCTTTTGCTCCTGCATTTTTTCCTGTTGCGAGCTGTAATATGATTTTAAACTATCTAATGATTGATTAGCCTGCGCCAGTGATGCCCTTTCCTGGAAAAGCTCATCCAGTATCCGGTCTTTATCCTCCTTCAAAAACTGGGTAACGCTTTCTTTATCGGCTAATAGCCAATTAGCTTTTTCCTCGGCTTTGGCTAAGGCTATTTTAAGCTGATCACTCTCCATCCGGAGCCTGTTCAGTTCTTCAACCGAGATCAGCTCAACAGCTTTTGGCTTTTTTACAAACAACAAAACAGCTATCAGCAAAATAACAACAGCAACAACAATTAAAATATCCGCACTCATTTTGATAAAAATATTAGCAAATTTAGGTTAATATTTTTAGTAATGGAATAGAGAATAGCAATGGGGGTGAAACCCATCAATATGGTAAGGACATATTTTTTCCTTTGGTGCTTTAAACGTATTTTTGCCGCATATGCCAGTCCGTAACAAACTTTATTTTGCTTCTGATTTCCATTTGGGCGCCGGTGGCCATGCCGGTAGCCGCCAACGCGAAGACAGGATAATACGCTGGTTGGATAGCATAAAGGCCGATGCTGCCGAGCTCTTTTTAATGGGCGATATTTTCGACTTTTGGTTTGAATATAAAACCGTTGTGCCCCGTGGCTACATTCGCTTTTTAGGTAAACTGGCCGAATTGACAGATGCCGGTGTAAAACTTTACCTGTTTAAAGGCAACCACGATATGTGGATGTTTAACTATTTTGAACAAGAACTGGGTGCAACCATCATTAGCGATGAGGTAAAGATAGAGCGGAGCGGCAAAAAATTCTTCCTGCACCATGGCGATGGACTTGGGCCCGGCGATAACTTTTACAAGGCTTTAAAAAACTTTTTCCGCAGCGGCTTTTGCCAGTGGCTGTTTGCAAGGGTGCACCCCAATCTGGGTGTTGGTATAGCCAATTACTGGTCTACCCATAGCCGCATCGGCAATACAAAAAAAGAAGATAGTAAACCCGGAGAACAGGAGTGGCTGGTTACCTTTTGCCGCGAAGAATTAAAAACGAACTTTTACGACTACCTTGTTTTTGGCCACCGCCATAAACCCCTTGATATACAACTAAGCCCCGAAAGCCGCTACATTAACCTGGGCGAATGGGTTAATTATAATACCTACGCCGTGTTTGATGGGGAAGAGTTGAAGCTGGAGTATTTTGAAAAGCACGATGTTTAAGTACAAAGTCTTAAGTATATAGTCGTAATTCAAAAAAACTTTGAGCTTAGAACTTCTTACAATCTGCTGAAAAAATATATGCATGAAAATGCGTATTTTTGTGCGTTTTTTGAAGCAAGCCTGTAAACCGACCGAAACGTAACGCCTTTCATAAGCCGGACCATCATCAGCCAAAGCTGCTTTAATAAGCTTTTGAATACACCATATGTTAGAGAAATTAGAACTGATATTTCAACGCTGGAAAACCGTTGAAGGCGAATTGAGTAATCCTGAAGTAATGCAGGATATGAAGCGCTATGCCCAGCTGAATAAAGAATATAAAGATTTGGCCAAAATTGTTGACGAGTATAATATATACCGCAACATTATGAGCAACATAGATAGCAACAAAGAGATTTTAGCTACCGAGAAAGACGAAGAGTTTCGCGAAATGGCTAAAATGGAGCTGGACGAGCTGCTTACCCAACAGGAAGAAATTGAAGAGGTTATCCGCCTGATGCTGATCCCTAAAGATCCTGAAGATAGTAAGAATGCCATGGTAGAGATACGCGGTGGTACGGGTGGCGATGAAGCCGCCTTGTTTGCCGGCGACCTTTACCGCATGTACATCCGCTACTGCGAAAAACGCGGCTGGAAAACCGAATTGGTTGATTATACCGAAGGCACCAGCGGCGGCTACAAAGAGGTTGTGTTTAACGTAATAGCCGAAGATGCTTATGGCACCTTAAAATACGAATCGGGCGTTCACCGTGTACAACGTGTACCAGATACCGAAACCCAGGGCCGCGTACACACCTCTGCCGCATCTGTGGTGGTACTACCAGAGGTTGATGAGTTTGATATTGATTTGCAGGTGAGCGATATCCGTAAGGATCTGTTCTGCGCGTCTGGCCCGGGTGGTCAGTCGGTAAATACCACGTATTCGGCTGTGCGGTTAACCCACTTACCATCCGGCATTGTTGCCCAGTGCCAGGATCAAAAATCGCAGTTAAAAAATTACGATAAAGCATTACAGGTATTACGCTCACGTGTTTACGAAATGGAGTTGCAAAAACACCTGGAAGAAACATCCAAAAAACGTAAAACAATGGTATCAACCGGCGACAGGTCGGCCAAGGTACGTACCTATAACTATCCACAAGGCCGTTTAACCGAACACCGCATCGGTTTAACCATATACAACCTTCCCGGCGTACTAAACGGCGATATACAGGAAATTATGGAAGCGTTGCAATTTGCCGAGAATGCAGAAAAGCTAAAAGAAGGAACTGTAGTTTAAAGGACGCTTCGCGGAGTAATGATTTTTGGAGCAAGGAGCAAAGATTTGGGGATAAAGGATCATATCATTAAATACAAAAAAGAGCAAGGGTTTATCATTCTTGCTCTTTTTTGTATTTAGTATTGTTATTTCTCTCTCTTTAAGCTTCCCATCAGAAAATCCTTAGTCTGATAATCCAAAATGGCGTAGCCCTCAACGAAGTTAATCCTTACTCCTTGCTCCAAAAATCCTTACTCCAAAATCACGGTTTCGCGGTAAGCTTGGCAGATTGTTCGAGCTCGCTGCTTACCGAATCGTCAAAGTAGAGGCGGTAAATTACCCATTCGTTTTTAGGCTTATAAAACAAAAAGGTAAACCTTAGCGGCTGGTTCTGGTGTTTTACCAGGTAGCTATACAGCACCAGGCTGTTTGATGCTTTACGCTGAACGATTAGATCTTTACCCAAATAGGCCCCTATAATACTGCGGGTGGTATCTATTTTAGTTATCAGTCTTACCAAACTGTTAGAGTCGATAAGCGGATTGGTTTTAAAAATATCAATCATCGCCTTGGTGGTACTCTCTTTATCGTAGCTTCTAAAAAACTTCTCTATCAGCGTTGTGGGGCCGGTAATACCAGCTACTGATGTTGTTGCTGATTTGGCGACGGCTTCGGGCTTAGTTGCAGTTTTAGTTTGGGCATAAGCACCAGTGCCAATGGCCGATGCCAATACAATAAAAACAAAAGACCGAAGGCCTTTTAAAAGTGGGCTTTTCATACTTGTAGTAATTGTACGCCTAAAATAGGGAATTTATGCAATATCACCTTTATCAATTATTAATGCCATATAAAATAACATTGCCAAAAGCACGCTATTCAATAATATTTATATTAGCTAAAAATATTTTGGCATTAATACCTATATTGAAATCTCTTGATTATCCCTTATTAAACTATATGAACAACTATTTAAAGCTTTTATGCTTTGGCGCACTAATGATGCCGGCAGCAGCTTCTTATGCCCAAAACGGAATTGAATATGTTAAAAAAGCTGCCGAACTTACACAGGCCGGAGACTATACCGGCGCAATAACCAATTATACAAAAGCAATTGCTATAAATAAAAACAATAAAGTTATACTTACCATTTTATACGATAAACGCGCTGCGTGTAAAACCGAACTAAAACTTTATAGAGAAGCCATTGCAGACGAGACCATAGCGATAGCGGCCAGCCCTCAATACCCATTTGCCTATTGGAACAGAGGCTTTGCATATAGCCGGGCGGGCGAGTTTCAGCAGGGCATTAATGACTATACCAAAGCCATTCCGTTTTTTAAGGCCAATAACCAAAACTTATCTATTTTGTATGACAACCGGGGTTCAAACGAAGTATCATTAAAACAATATGATAAAGCTATTAATGATTTTACGCTGGCCATAGCTCAACATGTGCCGCAGGGCGGTGCTTACTGGCATCGGGCTTTTATCAATAACATTAAAGGTAATTACCAACAGGCTATTGACGATTATACTTCTGCTATATTTTACGTAACCGAAAACCCTTTGCAAATGGCGCTGATATACGATGGCCGCGGAGTAAGTAAACGTAACTTAAAACAATATCGGGAATCAATAAACGATTTTAATACCGCTATTAAATTAAACCCCAATAGTGGTAACTTATACTGGCATCGTGGCTTTACCTATCAGGTAAACGGCGATTATCAGCTTGCTGTTGATGATTACACTGCAGCAATGCCATTTTACCAGGCAGATAAGGAAAACCTGGCTCTTTTGTATGAAAACCGCTCTATCAATGAAACCCGATCGCTACAACCGCAAAAAGCAATGGATGATATATCAAAAGCCATTAATTTAGCGCCCCAAAGCGGCGACATTTACTGGACCCGCGGCAGTATTTACAGCCAGATAGGGGAGCCCGGGCTTGCTATTGATGATTTTAACAAAGCATTGCAAATATTAAAAGACAACAAGATGCTGGCCGCCCTGCATAGCGAAAAAGCAACAAACTTGTATGTACTTAACCAAAACCAACAAGTTATAGATGAATGTACTACTGCAATCGCACTTAATCCGTATAACATTTCGCCATATTATACAAGGGGTAGGGCTTATTTAAAGATGGGGGCCGACAAGCAACTGGCTCTAAATGATCTTAATAAGGTAATTGGTTTAGATACTGCCAAATCATCGGTAAGTTATATTTTCGCCCAGTTTTACACCGGCCATCCAGATCTGGCATTGCAGATATTACAGCAACAGGTTCTGATTACCCCCAACCCAGATGATGTATTAACCCATTACTATAATATAGCCTGTGTATTTTCAATAATGAATAAGCCAGATGAAGCTAATATCTATCTAAAAAAGGCAATAGATGCGGGCTATTCTAAAAAGTTTGCAGCTAACGATGAAGACCTTAACAACATCCGCAAAACGCCTGATTATATTGCTGCAATGGCCGATAGTGCGGTGAAATAAGTTTTAGCAAGATTACGTTGATGTAAAGGTTTAGGATAGTCTTTACATCAATATCAACCGCTTACCTTTTCTTCAAAAATTCGGTTTTAAGCACAATGCTCATGCCGTCTATTTTGCAATCAACTTCTTTATCATCATCTGTAAGCCTGATTTTTTTTACCAGGGTGCCTTGTTTAAGCGTTACGCCGCCACCTTTAACTTTTAAGCTCTTTATTAGGGTTACCGAGTCACCATCGTTAAGAATGTTGCCGTTGCTGTCTTTTACGTTTGATTCTGCCATGGTTTGTTTTAAAATGAAAGAGCCCGATAAACTACCGGGCTCTTTGCTTATGTTATAAATTTTGCGGGCGACAAGAAAAAATCCTGTACATCCAAAATCGTGTTATTATTTAGTAACGTACAACACCTCTTTAACCGCCTTAATAACCCTTTCTGGGTTTGGCAGGTATTCCTGTATTAATGTAGGAGCGTAAGGCAAAGGTACATCGCCACCCATTATACGCAATACAGGCGCATCAAGGTAGTCAAAAGCATCTTTTTGTACTTTAAAAGCAACCTCGGTAGCAATAGAACCTAAAGGCCAGCTTTCTTCGATGATAACCAAACGGTTTGTTTTTTTAACCGAATTGATAACGGTTTCGTAATCAATAGGGCGTACAGTGCGCAGGTCAATCACTTCGGCATGGATGCCTTCTTTTGCCAGTTCGGCAGCGGCGGCAATAACCACTTTCATTATCTTACCAAAGCCAACTAAAGTTACATCGGTACCTTCTGTTACCACTTTAGCTTTACCCAATGGTATGTAGTAAGTTTCTTCAGGCACTTCGCCTTTATCGCCATACATTAATTCAGATTCCATGAAAATAACCGGGTCTGGATCAAGTATTGCTGATTTTAGCAATCCTTTTGCATCGTAAGGGTTTGATGGTACTACTACCTTTAAACCCGGGCAGTTGGCGTACCAGTTTTCGAAACACTGTGAGTGCTGCGAACTAAGCATACCCGCGTTACCGGTTGGACCACGAAAAACGATTGGTACAGAAAACTGACCACCGCTCATCGACATGATTTTGGCAGCGCCATTGATGATCTGATCTATAGCCACTAACGAAAAGTTAAAGGTCATAAACTCAATAATCGGGCGTAAACCATTCATGGCCGAGCCAATACCGATACCGGCAAAGCCTAATTCAGAGATGGGCGTATCAATAACGCGTTTTGCACCAAATTCATCCAGCATACCCTGGCTTACTTTGTAGGCACCATTATATTCGGCAACCTCTTCACCCATCAGGTATATTTTATCGTCGTTGCGCATTTCTTCGACCATGGCCTCACGTAGCGCTTCTCTGAATTGTATTTCTCTCATTATATTGTATAAAATGATGTTTTTTGCGACCGCAAATATAATCACTAATGTGTGAAATGCAATTGCAGCCCATGCAGTTTGCATTTTTAGTACATATATTTTACAAAAAGCCCTACATTGCTGATATAAACCCTGCTCACAATGAAATTTCCATCCATAAAAACGCTTGCCGAAGGCTTTGTGTCTACCATAAAGCAATATCCTTTCGAACTATTGTTTGCTTTAATTGGCACCATAGCCGGCACCATTGAGGTAGAATTACGCCACCTTAACCGCGTACATGAAGGTTGGCTGATGCGCGGGGTTATGACCGCCAATCTGGGCTTGCTCCTTAGCTTATCGGCAACACTTTTTGTACAAAGCCGGGAAATGAGCAAGCAAAACAAAGCTATTATAAAAGTTATAGCTGCACTTTTTGCTGCATCACTCATTTTTATCATAAACCCTACAGCCCGCGAGGCCGATTATATTCGTTTTTTCCTGCTTTGCCTCTCATTCCACCTCCTGGTGGCTTTTGCGGCATTTACGGGCAAAGGGCAGGTAAATGGATTTTGGCAGTTTAATAAAACGCTTTTTCTTCGTTTTTTAACCAGCGTGCTTTACGGAGTAGTGCTGTTTTTGGGTATTGCCGCCGCCATAGGTGCTACTAACTTTTTATTCAATTTTAATTTTGAGTGGGATACCTACGCCATATTGTGGGTTTGGATAGTGGGTATGTTTACCACCACTTTCTTTTTGGCAGGAGTACCGGTTGATACCACCACACTTAACAAAGACTTAAGCTATCCAAAAGCGCTGAAAATATTTACACAATATGTGCTCATCCCGCTATCTACAATCTATGTACTCATCTTGTTGGCCTACGAAATAAAGATAGTTGCGCATTGGAGCCTGCCAAAAGGCCTGGTATCAAACCTTATATTAAGTTATGCCGTGTTCGGGGTATTATCGTTACTGCTGGTTTATCCCATAAGTGAGCACGATGGCAACAAGTGGATTAAAATTTACGCCCGCAGCTTCTATTTTTTACTGATACCACTACTGGGATTGCTGTTTGTAGCCGTAGGTGCGCGGGTATTTATGTACGGCATTACAGAATTGCGATACTTTTTAATAGCGCTTGCCTGCTGGCTTTTATTTATATCCGTTTACTTTTTGATATTCAGAAAGCAAAACATAAAAATTATCCCCATCTCATTATGTGTGCTAACAATGTTATCCATTTACGGCCCGCAAAGCGCGTTTTCGGTAAGTATGTATTCACAACGACGCATCCTTATTGAGTTTTTTGAAAAGCACAATGCCTTTAAGGATGGTAAACTGATACCCGTTGATAGTAAAAAAATAAGCCGGAAAGATGGTAGCCGTGCCGTAAATGAACTTAATTATTTTATTTACAGTTATGACCTTGAACCCTTGCAACCTTATCTGAAAAAGAACCTGACCATGGTAAGCGATTCATTAGGAAAACTAAAAAGCCGTAACAGATATAATGATAGGCTGGCAGATAGGCGGGAGTTAAGGGGCATCAAATTCGACTGGGCCAAACAACAACTCGGCTTAAGTACTTTCGAATTATGGTATAACGAAAACGAGGAACCGAGTATTATTAACGACTATGGTTTCCAGGCAAACTCAGATATCAAGGACATTAAAGGATATGATTTTTCTTTTAGCCCGGCAATGAGATCAGATACTGTTACTGATAAATTTGTTACTGATAAACAGGAAGGGTTAACAGTTACTCAAATAAGCACAGGCACAAACACGTATTTGCTAAAAATAAATGGAGAGGGCTTAAAATTCAACACCACAGATATAACCGACAGGCTAATAACAGATCAGAAAAAGATAGCGCAATATAAAAAAGCCCCCAGCGAGTATGACTATGAAATAGCTTATAACTTACCCGCCAACATGCTTTGCACCACACAGCAAAGCAAAAGCTACCTGGTGAAAATACAGATAGAAAATATAAGAGTAGCGGGCCTTAAAGATAACAAAGCGAAGCCTACAGTGCCTATAAGTAACTACGATACTAAAATTGTTTACTATATAAAACGAAGGTAAACCTGTGTTTGCAAAAAAACAGCGGTAAGCATTAAACCTTACCGCTGTTTTCATATGGGGTATAAACCTATTACCCTACCTGTAAAATTACCGGTTGCACCTGCAATTCTTTAACAGACCTTGCCATCCGTTTAATAAACAGGTAATTGGTTGTGCCGCCAATTACAGCGCCTACTACGGGCACCAGTCTCTCGGCTGTGCGCACGCCCAGATTTAAAAGGATCTTTTCGGCAATGCCCTCCATCATGGTTTTGGTGATGGCAACGCCGGTTTCTATTTTAAATGATATGGCTACCAGTTTTATAAACTCGTCGAAACCTATCTGGTAGCTGCCACGGTTGTAGTACATAATGGCCATAGTTACCCTAAATTGCTGCGTTATCAGGTTTAGCACATCAACAGGCATGCCTATTACCATGGTTAAAATTCCACCGCTGCCAGATATCGCTCCAGAGCCGGCAGCCATAATTGCACATTGATTTACAAACTTATCAATGCCCATTTTATCAACCCCTTTTTTAATATTGAACTGATCTATATGGTCAAAAACCTGCTTAAAGCCATCGTGCGATAGCTGATCTGAATATTGTTTTATATCGGTACCTATTTGTTTTATTGATCTCATTGCCTTGTAGGTTAATGTAACAGGCTTAAGCCCTTGTATTATTATACGCTATTCTCGTGCCAGTTTATAACGGGGGCAAATATGGCAGTCGGTTAGTCGGTGCTTTGTAAATAAGTTTGTAGCATAAAACAGTAACCACATAAGTATCATGGTTGTTTAGTAAATTTGCGATTCATAAAAATTTTAAGTTCAGTTGAAAAATAACATTCTTATTGTTGATGATGTGCATCCCATATTTATGGAGCTGGCCCAGGCCAAAGGTTATACCTGCGATTACAGGCCAACCATAAAAACAGAAGAGGCACTACAGATCATCGGCGACTACGCGGGCCTGGTTATCCGCTCTAAGTTTTTGATCACCAAACAGGTTTTTGATATGGCACCCGGCTTGCAATTTATTGCCCGCGCAGGTGCCGGTATGGATAATATTGACGAGGCCTACGCTGCCGAAAAAGGCATTAAGCTGATAAACGCCCCGGAAGGCAATTCCGACGCGGTAGGGGAGCATGCCATAGGCTTGCTGCTTTCGCTGATGAACAATTTTAATCGGGGCGATGCCGAGATCAGGAATGGTAAATGGGAGCGTGAAGGCAACCGCGGGTACGAGCTTAAAGGCAAAACCGTGGGCATTATCGGCTATGGCCACATGGGGCATAGCTTTGCGCGCAAACTATCGGGCTTCCAGGTTGATGTGATAGCATTTGATAAATATAAAACCGGCTTTAGCGACAGGTATGCCCGTGAAGTAAGCATGGAGCAAATTATCAAACACAGCGATGTGCTGAGCGTACACGTACCCCTTACCTCCGAAACTAACGGGCTGATTGACGACGAGTATCTTTTTCATTTTAAAAAGCCAATTTTCTTCATCAACACATCCCGCGGCAAAACCGCCAAAGTGAGCAGTGTGCTGAAGGCCATTAAAGAGGGCAAAATATTAGGTGCTGGACTGGATGTGCTGGAAGTAGAAAAATTTCCGACCCTGGCCGAGCAGGCCTGGTACGATGAGCTGCGCCAAAGCGGTAAAGTTATATTAAGCCCCCACGTTGCCGGCTGGACATTTGACTCGTACCGGAAGATAAGCGAAGTAATGGCTGAGAAATTGGATAAATTGGTTGATTAAGTTTATTGGGAGAGTGGTTGATTGAGTTAAACAGTTTATCAGAGGGCAAAAAACTTAATCAACTTAATCTAACCCAATCAACTACTCACCGCCTCCAAATAAATTTGCATATTAAAACTTAAATCACTTATCTTCGTTCAATACTAAACAAGACTATGTAGGCATGGCCCATATAGTCTTGTTTGTTTTTATAGTCATTGCGTCCTTCTTAGAAAAGGGAGGGCGGTTTTTTTTTGGATAACCAATAGGATAAACAATAATTAATTTACGTGTTATGGCAGAGGTATCATACTTTACCAAGGATGGTTTAGAGAAATTAAAAGAAGAATTACAACGGTTAAAAACAACCGGACGCTCGGATATATCAAAGCAAATTGCCGAGGCGCGCGATAAGGGCGACCTATCTGAAAACGCTGAATACGATGCCGCTAAAGAGGCGCAGGGCCTGCACGAGGCTAAAATTTCGCAAATGCAGGAAGTATTGGCTAATGCCCGTTTACTTGATGAATCTAAACTGGATACATCAAAGGTGTTGGCATTATCGATAGTAAAGATCAAAAACCTCAAAAACGGCGCAACCATGAGCTACCAGTTGGTAGCCGAAACCGAAGCCGATATGAAAACCGGTAAAATATCTGTTGCATCGCCTATAGCCAAAGGTCTTTTAGGCAAAAAAGTTGGCGAAAAAATTGAGATCACCGTACCTGCAGGTAAAATTGAATTTGAAATTTTAGAAGTAAGTCGTTAATTTGAGAATTTGGAGATTTGAGAATTTGAAAATGCTGAATTGTTAAGCCATTTTCAAACCCTCAAATTTTCAAATTGACTAACCAATCTACCATGAGTATCTTTTCGAAAATTATAGCAGGCGAGATCCCGGCACATGTTGTGGCGGAGAGTAATGAGTTTTTGGCTTTTTTGGATATTAATCCGCTGGCCGAGGGGCATGTGCTGGTGATACCAAAAAAGGAAGTTGATTACATTTTCGATCTGGACGATGAAACATACACCGGCCTGCAAATCTTCGCCAAAATTGTAGCTACAGCCATTAAAAAAGCGATACCCTGCAAAAAGGTTGGCGTTGCCGTAATAGGATTGGAAGTACTGCATGTACACATCCACCTGATACCCATGAACAGGGTTGATGATCTTAACTTTTCGCGCCCAAAACTGAGCTTTACGCCCGAAGAGTTGACAGCAACAAAGGATAAGATAAAAGCGGAATTTTAACAGATGTACAAATTTCAGATTTCAAATGTGCAGATAGGTTAGCTCAAACAGGTATCTTTCATCTGCACATTTGAAATCTGCAAATCAAAATCAAACCACCCTCTTCGCGTTATCCTTTACAAAGGTATCCCATCCCGAGTAGGATTTTTTACTCCCTCCACCAGATTTACTGCTACTGCCAGTACTTGTACTCATTCGTTGAAACGAATGGCAAACAGCTACGGCCAATCCATCAGTAGCATCTAAAAAATCCGGCGTTTCTTTAAACTTCAGCAAGCTTTGCAACATGGCGGCAACCTGCTCTTTGGTGGCATTTCCGTTACCGGTTATAGATTGTTTTATTTTACGGGGAGCGTATTCTGTGATATCTAAATTGCGCGATAGCGCCGCGGCTATGGCAACACCCTGCGCCCGGCCAAGCTTTAGCATTACCTGGATGTTTTTGCCATAAAAAGGGGCTTCAATAGCCAGGCAATCCGGGTGGTAGTTATCAATAAGGGCAACTGTTTTTTCGAAGATGCGCTGGAGTTTCAGCATGTGGTCGTCCAGCTTTTCCATTTTTACTACGCCGAGGGCTATGAGCTCTATTTTGGGGCCGGTTTCTTTAACCAGACCATAGCCCATAACAGCTGTACCTGGGTCAATCCCTAAAATGATCCGCTCTTTTGTGTTGGCCTGCTGCATAGCCTCCAAAGGTAGGCAATCAAAGCAAACTATTGTGCAAAACGGCTATATATTGCTCCCGGGATATCATCCGTGCGCCCATAGACTGGAGGTGATCTGTATGTACCTGGCAGTCTATCAATTGAAAGCGGTTAGTTTGGCAAAGATATATCAACGCCGCTTTTGACGCATTGCTAACCCGGCTAAACATGCTTTCGCCGCAAAAAACCGCGCCAACCCATATGCCATACAAGCCGCCTGCCAACTCGCCGGCCTCCCATACCTCAACAGAATGCGCGTGGCCTTCGTTATGCAATTTAATGTAGGCTTCCTGCATGTCATCGGTTATCCAGGTGCCGTCCTGTCCTTCGCGCGGGGCGGCTGAGCAGGCTCTTATCACATCGGCAAAGCAGGTATTGGTAGTTATCTTAAATTTATCAGACCGCAGCACCTGCTTCATTGATTTGGAGATCTTCAACTCCTGCGGATACAACACAAAACGCTCGTGAGGGGCGTACCACAAAATAGGGCTATCATCGCTATACCAGGGAAAGATCCCATTTTGGTAGGCGAGGAGCAGTCGTTGGGTCGACAGATCTCCGCCTACAGCCAAAAGCCCGTCTGGTTCTGCCAGATCGGGCTCAGGAAATAGTATACGTTCATCAAGCCTGAATATCATCGGGCGCAAATTTACGCTTTGCGACGGATCACCAGTTTTTTATTTTGCGCTTTGGCAACAGCATCCATATAAACCTGCATTTCGGTGTATTTAGCTGCCGGGATTATATAATCTGTAAGGTTAAATTTAGCGGTGCTTATCACTTGATTTTTTACTGCGTCGTAAACGTACTTAACATCATAGTTACCGTAGCTAAATTTCAGGTTTTGATTTGTTGGCAATGTTTCTACCTCAAAACCGGCAGGTAAATCAATTGTGGTTACACACGATTTTAGCATGGGATAATTAAAATAGTAGCTTGTTTTTCGCTTTTCTTCAACAGGCACGGTAACATCCCATAAGATAAATGCCTGCGGTTTATAAAATTGCTTATCGCCGGTTGCTATATCACAAAACTTATCATACTCCATTTGCAGACTTACGTGTTTTACCCCATTCTTATCTTCGGCCGGGTTATAGTTAAATACCGATGGCTGCTTAATGTGCAGGTTTGTCAACAAATCCTGCTTTTGTTCATCGGCTTTGTAATTTGGCAGTTTATCAACAAAAAAACTACGATACTCACCAGTGCTTAATATTTTTACCTCCGCTTTTGCGCCACCATCTGCATCCAGTATTAAATGCACCTCACTGTTAAATAAGTTATCTGCATCGGTACTCTTTGGCGTGTTCACCAGTTTTCCGCCTTCATCTGTAATTAACAGGGCGTTACGGTTTTCTGTAAACGGACCAAGCTTGCCAAACGCCGTAGTGCTGCTGGTACATTCCAGCCAGGTAGTATCGTTTTTAAACGGAATGCATAAAATAGCATGATTAAATGAGTTGTTTGGAAAAGCAAGGTCGGCCGGTTCTGCATTAACGCCTGCTCTTATAATGGCATAGCACGAGTTTATATCAACCGCCTTGAGCAGTGCTTTCATATAGTTTGAAAGTGCCTTGCAATCACCATACTTTTTTTGATCTACAAAAGTAGCAGCAAATGGTTTATAGCCTCCTATACCTAATTGAATGCCCACGTAGCGCATACTCTTTTGCATATAATTGTACAAAAAGCGGGCTTTCTCTTTATCGGTTTTAATGGTATCTGTCATTTTCTTTACCTCGGCAATACGTTCGGGGCTTAAGGTGCAAACGTCATCATTCAGCGATTTTATCCAACTGCCAAATGATTTCCAGGTTGTAAAGTCGCCTGGGTAGCCGTAACAATCAAATGAGCTTGCCGCAAATGAAACTCTTGGCAATATATTCCACGTTAATACATGTTCTTCTTTTTTAATAGCCTTAATGTTTTTAACGTTCCATGTGTAACTTTCCAGGCCATCGGTAGCACCCTTCTCTGGCTTAATCGAGCAGTTACTATTTTTATACCGGAAACCAATGGCCGGGTTATATGAAATTTTATACGATGCCAATTGTACAGATTGCTCCACCTTATCCTGAATGTACCATGCCCCCAAACCAATAAAGCTGCTTACATTTTCTTCGTACTCCACCTCAATTGTAATGGGATATGCTGCAATGGCATGCTTTATGGCCAAAAAACGCTCGTCGGTAACCATAGTTTCATCGTTTGATGCCGAGCCATCGTACATATCGCTTTTATGGTATTTTTTTATAGACAGCCCCTGCGCATTATAAACATGCATTTCGAGACCAGAGTAATAATCATATTTCTTGTTATATCCCATTTCAAGAATAGCCTCATCATCTCCTTTTTCGTTTAAAATGGTTACTATAGAATGATGTTTTGACACCATTTTACCCGGTCCTTTAACCACAACTTCATCACTTGAATAACGCACCACCGAATTTGCATCCTCCTTCAACGAATCGGGTATGGTGGCGGCGATATACAAATCCTTAGGTATATTTTTATCCTGGCTATAACTTTGGTTGTATAGCCCACATACGGCCGCTGTGGTTAGCAGCAGCCTGGTAAACTGTTTAGTAAACATCGTTTATTATCCTTTTTTAAGTACTATCTGCTCGTTAAGCATATCGTACATTTTTTTACAAAACTCACGGAACTCGGGGTAATTCTCTTTAAAATACATCGATTTTTTATGATCAATGGTAAACCGAACCATTATGGAGCCATCCTGCTCGGCAACCATCCGCTTAAAAACCACCGTGCCATCCGGAACTGCCATGCTAACGCTCTTTGGAATTGCATCTACCTTATAACCGGCAGGCAGTTTAAAAATACCGGTAACCGAGTAGTTATCGCGGTAGCCAAAATCAATATCGGTAAAACGGTTCTCGGCCAAAAACGGATTAGTTTTAAGACCGGTAAACAGGTTGGCATTAAAATAAATATAGCTATCATCGCTGCCGGTAAGGTCGAGGTTAAAACTCATTCTTTGCCTGAGCGGCAGGGTGTCCACATCCATGTTTTCAAAAGTAAGACCGGATATCTTCAGGCTGTTATTATTGTCGCGCAAAAAGTCGTTGTATTTTTTCTCGCCATCTTTTTTATACTTTTCAGTATAATCTACTTTGTTATATCCAAAACTGCTTAAATCGGCAGTGCCCGTCATTTTACCATCGGGCTTAATCTCGGCGTTTAGCAAAACAATTTGCCTTACCGGATCTGGTGCCTGTAAAAAAGGCAACTCGTATAGTTTGTTCTCGCCATCTAAACTCAGCCCAAACGAGTTTAAAAACGCTTCGGGCACCTGGTTGTACAGGTTGTATTTACTGGTAGCATCAAGTACATAATATTTGGCGCTATCAACCGGAATGTAGGCAACCGCGCTGTTAAACTGCTCAGAACTTGGGTAACCTGGATTTATCCGGCCGTTTTTGCGTGTGCTCACCATCATAGGATAGGCTTGTAAACCCGCCTTTTTTAACAAGTGATAAAGGATCATGTTTATTTCGGCCGAGTTGCCCACCTTTTTTTCCCACGCTTTTGGAGTGCCGTCATAAGAATAATACCTATATGTATCATCCCATTTCATGGTATTTTTTACCTCGTTAAAAATATATGCTATTTTTTCATCGTCTGTTTTAAGTGCTTTTGCTTTGCTGATAATAACGTCTTCGCCGGTTAGCTTACGTTTTAACTGGCCGCCAAAATCATCTGCATCTACCATATTCTGGCCAACCTTTGTCCACGAATCCTGGAAACTTGGCATAAAGTAGCCGGGGATACGGATACTTAACAGCTGAAAAAGAATCCGCTCAGAATTATCCTTTCTCGCGTCCATATAAGGCTCATCCTTTAAGGATGTTATGTTGGCAATTGCCTCGGTATGGGTGTTTGATGAATTGGTTTTATCAATTACATATTTAGAACGAACATTAGATAACCTTTTATAAGTTAAAATATCGGGAATATTGGTGCTTAATTCGCTGTACCGGGTGGGCAAATCACTTTGAAAGTACCAGTCTGGAATTGCTAATGTGGCGCTTGTTAAGCGGTATTTGTATTCAATGATAGAGCCTGGCTTTACATTTGGAAAAGAAAACACCATTGCCGACCGTTGTTTATCAACCACTTCTGTAAATATCTGTTTCTTATCAACTTTAATAATTTCTATAGCACCATTTGTTAAATTAATAGTTTGCGCGCTAAGGCCGGTTATATATTGCAGTCTGTTAATATTGTAGTATTCTATCCGGATATTGGCCTCATCTTTCCCGTTATCGTTAAAAACCTTAAGTCGCTTATGCCTTTCGGTAACCACATTGTACTGTGTATCAAAATAGGTTTCGCCTTTATCAAAAAGTATTTCGGCATTGGCATCGGGCTCAAAATCGCATTTGGTCATCTCCAGATCGGCTTTATCTACTTTGCCAAAAGGCTGGGCGGCTGGTACAGGTGTGGCGGTTTGGGCTCTTGCAGTGATTGTAAGAGAGCCCAACATTAGCAAGGCTAAAAGTTTGTTCATGTTATAAGGTTTAATCAGTACGAATATAATAACAGCGTTATAATTACTATCATAATAAATAAAACAATTTCTGAGGCCGGTTGTAACCCGTATACTTACAGATAAAAGCCTATCCCTTTTTTAATACAATTTGCTCATTAAGCATATCGTGCATTTGCTTATAAAACTGCCTTAATTCGCCATAGCTCTCTTTATCGTAATGTGCTGCTTTATACTCAATAACATACCTTACCTGTATGTATCCCTCGTTTTCAACTAACATTCTTTTAAAGCTGATACTTTTATCTTCCATAATCATTACCCAGCTTTTGGGTAAAACATCCACCTTGTAGCCCTCCGGCAACTTATAACGGCCAACTAACTCATACCTCTTCTGATACCCAAAGTCGATGTCTGTGGCCCGCTTCTCGCTTAAAAACGGATTTACGCGCATAGAACTGAACAGGTTGGGGTTAAAGTAAATGTAATTCCCGTCCGACGCGTTAAGCTCCAGGTTAAAGGCTATATTTTGCGTTAATGGCAGGGTATCAACCTCCATATTGGTCATTTTAAGGGACGAGATTTTGAGGTTGTTGTCATTATCCCTTATAAAATCTATGTATTTCTTTTCCCCATCGGTTTTATAGCGCCGGGTGCTGTTTATCTTGTTATAGCCATAGCAAATAATATCGGCGGTGCCGGCAATTTTGCTATCGGGCAATATATCGGCGGTTATCATAACCACCTGCCTTACCGGCGCCTGCTTTTCAATAAAAACCATATCGTACTGATCAGTAGCTTTATCAATATACAGCCCCTCGGAGTTAAGCAGCACATCCGGGGTTTCGTTATACAAATTATACTTGCCGGTTGCATCCAGTATATATTCTTTAATGGTATCAACGGGCACGTAAACTACTGCCCTGTTAAATTGCGATAGCGAGGTATTGTAGCGTACTACCTTACCATGCTCCCGCGTACTTACTATCATAGGGTAGGCCTTTATCCCCGATTGTTTAAGCAGGTGGTACAAAATAATATTAACCTCGGCCGAGTTGCCGGTTTTCTTTTCCCAGGCGCGATATGTCCCGTCGGTAGTATACCAGCGGTCTACGCTATCCCACTTCATTACATTTCTTACGGTATTAAACACGTAGGCAATCTTTTCGTCGTCGGTTTTAAGCGCTTTGGCTTTGGCAATAATGGCTTCTTCACCATTTAACTTTCGTTTAAGCTGGCCACCAAAATCTTCGTCGTCGGCTATAATGCCGCCCACTTTGGCCCAGGTATCTGAGTATGATTTAAAAAAGCCATAGGTAGATTTTACCGAAGTAAGGGTAAAATACAGGGTGAGCAAATTATCGGCATAGGAGCGCATGTAGGGTTCATCGTGCAGCGATGGAACATTTATCAGCACCCTGTTTTGCCGCTCTTCGTTATACATTACCGCTTCAGATCCACTGCCTATACTGCGCGCATCGCTATGATGTTCTGATTTAAAATAGGGCTGCCAGATGCGCCTTGTTTCCCTGAAATATAACAGATCGGGAATAGAGGTATCCAGCTCGCTGTACCGGGTTGGTATTTTTTCCTGAAATGCCCATGACGGGAAATTACTGATAGATGCCGTACCGAATTTATATTTATACTCTATAACAGAGCCGGGTTTAACATTTGGCATCGAAAAAACAATAACACTTCGCACCTTATCAATGGCTTGTGTATAAATAAGCTTTTTATCAACCTTGGTAATTTCGGGCTTGCCGTTAACTAAATTAATGGTTTCGGCCTGTACATCTGTAATATACTCCAACCGGTTACCTCCGTAATACTCAATACGGATGTTGGCTTCGTCCTTACCATTATCATTAAATATTTTGATGCGTTTATGGTATTCGCCATCTATGTTAAAAATGCCATCGTAATAAATGTTGCCTTTGTTAAAAAGCACCTCGGCGTTGGCATCGGGCTCAAAATCGCATTTGGTCATTTCCAGATCTGCGTTATTAATTTTGCCAAAAGGCATAAAAACAGGATCGGTTTGCGCCTTGGCAGTAAATGCAAACGCGGCAGGCAGCAGTAGGATAAGGAGCTTATTCATAACTTAAGGCAATAAGGATGCGGTGGCACAATATAACAAATAAGTAAACATTTTTACAGTCCTCATTATTAACCACTTTATCTATTTGATTTTATAATTTTGCAGGTGCACTGGCATTAGAATTTTTAAGTATGCTATTTTGACACTATTTATACCCGTTTGTGTATATATTAGTAAACTGGCACCGTGATTGATAAACCATAGTTAATGAAGCAAAAATTTTACGATACTGCTGTGAAGCAGGAAAAAGCTGTGTTGGTTGGCGTGATGACACCACATGTAACCAACGAGCAGGAGAAAGAATATTTAGAGGAGCTGGAATTTTTGGTTGCAACAGCAGGTGGCGAAACCGTAAGAAGCTTTACCCAAAAACTACAACGGCCGGATAGGGCCACCTTTGTTGGCTCGGGCAGGCTGGAGGAGATTAAAGCTTTTGTGATAGAAGAAGAAATTGATATGGTTGTGTTTGATGATGAACTTACACCATCGCAACTGCGCAATATTGAAAGAGAACTACAGGTAAAGATACTAGACCGCAACAACCTGATACTGGATATTTTTGCCAACCGGGCGCAAACCGCACAGGCAAAAACCCAGGTAGAACTGGCCCAATTACAATATTTACTACCCCGCCTTACCCGCCTCTGGACTCACCTTGAGCGCCAGAAAGGTGGTATTGGGATGCGCGGCCCGGGAGAGTCACAAATTGAGACAGACAGGCGCTTGATTCTCAACAAAATAGATTTACTGAAAGACCGGTTAAAGCAAATTGACAAGCAAAACGAAACTCAACGCAAAAATCGCCAGCAAATGGTGCGTTCGGCATTGGTGGGTTATACCAACGTAGGTAAATCAACCATCATGAACATGATCTCCAAATCGGATGTTTTTGCCGAGAATAAGCTGTTTGCAACATTGGATACCACCGTACGTAAAGTGGTGATTGAAAATGTGCCGTTTTTATTATCAGATACCGTTGGTTTTATTCGCAAGCTGCCTCACCATTTGGTAGAGTGCTTTAAATCTACACTGGATGAAGTACGCGAGGCCGATATACTGGTGCACGTGGTAGATATTTCGCACCCCAACTTTGAAGATCAGATACGCACTGTTAACGAAACCCTGAAAGATATTGGGGCCATTGATAAACGGATGATAACGGTATTTAACAAAATAGATGCCTTTAAGCCCGAAGATCACCAGATAGAGCAACAGGAAGCCCCCTTAACGCTCAACGATTTTAAACACAGCTGGATGGCCAAAAACAACAGTCCGGCCATCTTTATATCGGCTACTAAAAAAGAAAATGTCGACGAGTTTAGGGCTTTGCTTTACGAAGAAGTAAAAACTATACATACCGAAAGGTACCCGTATGGTGATTTGTTGTATTAGCCCGCTAACCCCCTGAAGGGGGAATTTTTGACTGGGAGGATTGTAGAATATCTATGTAAAAAGAGGAGCCTGTTAGGTTCCTCTTTTTATATATTGTGCTATTCGGTGCTATGGATTAAAGGGCCGCACATCAAGAAAAACGTTATGTAGATGGTCGAAATCCTTGTCTGTGGTAATGAGGGTTAAATTTAACAAGGCTGCTGTCGCAGCTATCCATAAATCATTCTTACCCATGTTACGTGGTGTGTTAAATGAATCAACCGGGTACGATGGGTTTCGCAACTGTGAATATGCATCTATCTGAACATAAGCTTCTAATAAGTTTTCGTTTATCTCAATAACAACAGATCTGTTCAAATACTTTTCAACGGCAGCCCATTTTTTCATTCCCCAATTATTTTGGAGCGCTATTGATTTAAGTTCTGCCAATGCAACAACAGAAACATAAAGCTTGTCGGCGGTTGGATGAACAATATTTGTTAGCAGGTTATTGTGTACATCTTTTGATAAGTAGATGAGAATATTGGTATCTAGCAAATAATTCATTTACTGGCATTAAGTATGGCCATGGCTTCGTTAAACTCTTCCTCCGTTAAAAAACATTCTGGAGGAAGCTTCGATAATTCTTCCTCAATGCCACGTGGATCTTTTCCCATTTTTGTTGCAAAGGCAGTGGGACCACCAGCCGCCAATATTTCATCAATAGAATATGACTTAAACCGGGGTGAATATGGAACATCTTTAATTTTATTTTCTCCGCTTTTCATTGCATAATCCTCCTTATAATCAAAGATACAAAAAAGCCCTTTAATTGAGATAAGCAGCAAATCAGTTGGTTAAAAACAATTCTTCCTTTATCTCCGGTATAAAATTGTTCTTCAAGGCTGTATCAAAAAGCAGCTTAATAGCCTTTCTGCCTTCCACTCCCAGCTCCACAGAATACTTGTTTACATACAGTTCGATGTGCTTGTACATCACATCTTCGCTCATTTCCAGGGCGTGCGACCGGATAAACTCCAGGCCCGATTTGGGGTTGGCAAAAGCAAACTCTACCGATTTACGCAACACCCTGTTTAATTTATGCTGCACATCTATCGGCAGCTTACGGTTGGCAACAATGCCGCCAAGCGGAATAGCGCAGCCGGTTTGCTTTTCCCAATGATCGCCCAGATCGATGATCTTTTTAAGGCCTTTATCCTGGTAAGTAAAACGGTTTTCGTGAATAATGAGCCCTACATCAACCCGGCCTTCCAGCACTGCGTTTTCAATATCCGAAAAAACAAGCTCTACCTTATTTGTTGCATTGGGGAAAGCGTTACCTAATAAAAAGTTGGCGGTAGTGTATTTACCGGGGATTCCAATTACCGGATTTCGGATTTCGGATTTGGAATTTCGGATTTGGCCATTCTCTAAATCCGAAATCGAAATTTCAACATCCGAAATCAAAAGTGGTCCAACACCAAAACCGAGGGCACTGCCAGAATCCAGCAGTGCGTATTTATCGGCCACGTAGGCAAAAGCGTGGTAGCTCAATTTGGTAACATCAAGCTCGCCACGGAAAGCTTTTTGGTTAAGCGTTTCCACATCATCATAAAACACGTCAAACTCCAACCCTTCGGTATCAATTTTATGGTGAATAAGGGCATCAAAAATAAAAGTATCGTTGGGGCAGGGCGAAAAGCCGAGGGTTAGTTTCATGGTACGTTGTAAGTTATACGTGTTATGTTATACGCTTTTAAAACTGCACGCATAACGTACAACTTAAAACATATAACCTAACCGCAGTTAATGGTTAATGATCGCCTCTATCAGATCGATGGCAAAGTTATTCAGATTTTTTATGGCAAGCCCTATCTGCCAGCTGTCGCGGTTACGTTTTTCTACATAATTTGACACAGCCCTGATCTGTATACACCGTGCGCTAACCTGCCCACAAGCGTAAAAGAAAGCCGCACCTTCCATACTCTCTAATTGCGGATTTAAACGCTCCTGTACTTTTTTGATGGATGCATCATTACCATGAACAGTATTTACTGTAATTGCCCCGGCCTTTTTCAAAAAGAAATTACTTTCAACCTCATCCAATGTAGTGGTTGAACGGTAGGTAACCTCTCCAAAACCCAAAACGTTCATCGGTATAAATTGGTCGTCGTCTTCGGCACCGGTTTCGGCGAAGGTATCTTCGGTAACTTCTATTACAGAACCAAGCGCAATATTCCTGTCGAAGCTACCGGCAATGCCTAAATTTATAACCAGGTCGTATTTAAAACGCGCAAAATGCTGCCCAAGGGCAAAGGCCGTGGGTACCATGCCCGCGCCGGTTATTAATACATCTATCTTATTACCAAAATATTGGGCCAGTGGTTCAACCTCGGGGGGCGTTGCCGCAACTACTAATATAAGCATATTGCCTGTGTGTGTTTTATTTACCGATTTTTGTGCCCTAATATAAAACAACTGGCCTATTTTTGTTTTGTATATTTGCCCCACTTATTATTATGATGATACATATAACGCGCAAAGAACATTTTAATGCCGCTCACCGGATGTACCGTGAGGAATGGAGCGCTGAAAAAAACAATGAGGTATTTGGCAAATGTGCCAACCCAAACTGGCATGGTCATAACTACAATTTATTTGTAACCGTTAAGGGCGAGGTAACGCACGCAACGGGCTACCTGATGGACCTTAAAGAGCTTAAAATTATTATTAACGAGTACGTTATTGAAAAACTGGATCATAAAAACATCAATAAAGATGTTGAGTTTATGGCCGGCAAAATGGCCTCAACCGAGCTGCTTTGCATTGAGATATTTAACCAGCTTAAGGCTCCCATAGAAGCTTATGACGGAGTGTTTTTACACTCGGTAAAATTGTACGAAACTGAAAATAACTCCGCGGAGTACTTTGGCGGATAACCGGATATAATGATTGATAAAGACCACATCCCAGACCGCGATGACGACATTGACGGCTATACCAAGATAGATAGGTACAATCCTCAGCTGATACAAAACCTATCGGCACATTATCTTGATGTTTTAAAACAAATAGGCGAAAACCCCGAGAGGGACGGCCTGTTAAAAACTCCCGAGCGTATTGCCAAGGCCATGTTATATTTAACACATGGCTATGATCTGGATGCCAAAACCATCCTCAGCTCGGCTATGTTTAAAGAGGACTACAGCCAGATGGTAATTGTGAAAGACATTGAAGTATACTCGATGTGCGAGCACCACATGCTGCCGTTTTTTGGCAAGGCGCACATTGCCTATATTCCCAACGGCTATGTGGTTGGCTTAAGCAAAATACCGCGTATAGTTGATGTTTTTGCCCGCCGCTTACAGGTGCAGGAGCGCTTAACCAACGAAATTCGCGATTGTATACAGGAAACCCTTAACCCGGTTGGCGTTGGCGTAGTTATCGAATGCCGCCACCTGTGTATGAGTATGCGCGGCGTACAAAAACAAAACTCGGTAACCACCACATCGGCATTTACCGGCGAGTTTTTGAAAGAAAAAACACGTACCGAATTTTTAAACCTGATAAGTTCTAAATTAAGTTAAGCCCCCAGCCCCCTAACGGGGGAGTTGGAAGGGTTGATAAATAATAATTATAAACATAAAATTCCTCCTTTAGGGGGTTAGGGGGCATAATGAACGCATATATTTTTCCGGGGCAAGGCGCCCAGTTTGTAGGCATGGGTAAAGATCTTTACGATCAATCTGAAAAAGCCCGTGAACTATTTGAAAAAGCCAATGAGATATTAGGCTTCCGTATTACCGATGTAATGTTTGAAGGCACGCCCGAAGACCTGGTACAAACCAATGTAACACAACCAGCCATTTTTTTACACTCGGTTATTTTAGCCACCGTATTGGGCGACGATTTTAAACCCGAAATGGTTGCCGGCCACTCTTTAGGTGAGTTTTCTGCCCTGGTAGCAGCCGGTGCTTTATCTTTCGAAGATGGTTTACGCCTGGTTGCCGCGCGCGCCAACGCCATGCAAAAAGCCTGCGAGCTACAACCATCAACCATGGCTGCCATTTTGGGCCTGGATGATTTTATTGTAGAAGATGTTTGCCAACGGGCCAGCGCTGTAGTAGTAACCGCAAATTATAACTGCCCCGGTCAGCTGGTTATATCGGGCAGTATTGAAGGGGTTGATGAAGCTTGCGAAAAACTGCTTGCAGCCGGTGCTAAAAGAGCCTTAAAGCTTAAAGTTGGCGGCGCTTTCCACTCGCCATTAATGGAATCGGCAAGGGTTGAGCTGGAGGCTGCTATTGTGGCTACCGAAATTATTAAGCCGGTTTGCCCAATTTATCAAAACATTGATGCAAAACCTTATACCGATCCTGCTGTTATAAAACAAAATTTAATAGCCCAGCTTACAGGTGCTGTAAGGTGGACACAAACCGTTAAGCATATGCTTGAAGATGGTGCCACTTCATTTACCGAAGTAGGGCCAGGTAATGTACTGCAAGGCCTCGTTAAAAAAGTTGATAGGGCAGTAGTTACGCAAAGCGCTGCTTTACCACAATAATTATTAAAAAGGCACTATTAATAGTGCCTTTTGTTTTGTTTTAAACCTGTATTATCTGATAGCAATTTGACTACCTCCGGAAAAATACGTTTGCTGCTTACTTTAATTGGTATTGGGTTATTCTTTACGGCCATTATTGTTCAAAAAACATATACGCCTGTAAATAACCTGGTGCAAACCGCGCACACACTGGAGGCTAACCTGCAAAAAAAAGAGGTTTTAGTTAATAATTTGCTAAACGATAAGGCACAGTTTGATAAGTTTAAAACCCTTGCCGATAGCGATCAAAACGCACTCTCTTATATTACTGATTTTACAACCCAAAAAAACATCTGGTTTGTAACGGCCTATAATAACCGCTTAAACTTTTGGAGCGGCATCAAAGTAGTACCCTATAATTTAGGGGCTATAAAAGAGGGCGTTTCTTTTATAGACGAACCCAATGGTTTTTACGAAGCCATTAAAAAAACCGACGGCGATTTTTCGGCCATCTTTTTTATCCCTGTAAAAATTAATTACGCCTTTACCAACCAGTACCTGCAAAACAACTTCGCCAAAGATTTAACCACCGGCAACAATATCGAACTTGCCGACTTTGGCGATAAAGATGCTTACCAGGTACACAGCACCAACCACAGGTACCTGTTTTCGGTAAAGCAAAAACCCAACAGCATTAACTACGCCTTTATTTATTACGAAACAGGATTCTGGATATTAACCATACTCACCATTTGTGTGCTTATACACAATATTTGCTGCCATGTGGCCGCAAAGGGCTATGCGTGGTTATCGGTATTCCTTTTATTAGCGTTTGTTGTGCTTTTTCGGTTTATTGGCCTGTATTATCACCTCCCCGATTTTAGTGGGATGCTCAAAATCTTCGACCCTAAAATTTATCATTCGGGCGCACTCTACCCTTCCTTTGCCGATCTGTGCATCAATATATTATGCGTTTTTTGGTTTACCGCTTTTGTGTATTTGCAAAGGCGCAGGCTATTTAACATAACCTATGGCGGTGCGGCGGGCTATTTTACAGTAATTAGCTGCATACTTATCCTCATTGCTGTTTCTACCTCATTATTAAGGTTGTTTTACGATCTGGTTGTTAACTCAACCATCAACTTTAATGTAAACAACGTGCTTAGCCTTTCGTCATTCAGCATACTGGGTGTGTTAATGCTTTGCTTTAGCTTTCTTATTTTTTACCTTGTTAGTGATGTTGTGCTTTACTTTTGTCTCAGGCTTAATGTACCACGCTCGCACCAGCTGTTCCTGTTTCTGATAAGTATTGCTATAACAACGGTAGTTTTTGCACTTTACTATAGCTTTACCCTATTTTACCTGTTATGGATGTTTTTGGTATTTGTTAGAGCCTATGGCTTTATTTACCAGGGGGGCAAACTCACTACAAGTGCTTTTTTAGAGATAATTTTAATATTCGCCCTTATTTCGGCTATTAAGCTCAACCATTTCGAAGAGATCAAAGAACAGGGCGTACAGAAAAAACTGATCCATAAACTGGAAGAGCCTTACGATCTCATGGCCGAAAATTATTTTAAAAAGGCCGAAAATAAAATTGTTACCGATACGGGCATCATCCGCTATTTTAAAGAAAACGTACAGAACAACGAATACCTCACAAACCGCTTGCAAAAACTTTATTTTGATGGCTATCTTTCAAAATATGGCCTTAAGGTACACGAATACAATTCCAGGGATCAACCCCTGTCTGGCGATAATTTCCCTATAGGTGTATTTAAAGACCAGGTGGTGTATACCTCCTTTAAGGTACCCGCATCTGCCTACTTTTACCGGGTTACCGAATCTTTTGGGTACCAGAGTTATTTTGCCATACTCCCCATTAATTACAGCAATAAACAGTTGGGCACGTTAGTGGTCGAATTTAAATCGCAGCCATTGCAAACCCTGGGAGCTTTTCCAGAGCTGTTGATTGACGGCCCCTTGCAATCTGAAGATGAGTTTAAAGATTACTCCTATGCTTATTATAGCGACGATAAATTATTGAGTCAAAAAGGCAGCTATGTTTACAGTCTCAACAATCTCGATTTTAGAGGCCCGCTAAAAAATTATGCTGTAAAAACAACCAAAAGCAATAGCCCCGGCTGGTATAACACCTTTACCAAATACGAACACCTTATTTATAAGCCCAGCAAGCGTAATTTAATTGTGGTAAGTAAAGAGATCAATCCGCTGTACTATGGCGTAACCTCTATCACCTTCTTCTTTATGGCCATGCTGATATTTAGCGCCATTATTATTATTGTGCGGGGGGCCTGGATGCGCATCAGGATATTAACCATAAAAGACGATAAAATAAGCTGGAACTTTAAGATAAACTTTGATAAGGTACTTTATAAAACCCGCATCCAGTTTGTGATGATCTTTGCGGTAGTAATTACACTTATTGTGGTAGGCTTTATCACCTTTGTATCTATTGGCAATCAATACCAAAATCAGCAGGATAAACAGATCCGCGATAAAATAACCCACATTGCCGAAACCTTTCAAACGGGCGCATTAAACAAATACATTTACAACATCAACGAAAAAAGCCAGGTAGATTTTAACGAAATGGCCAAAACCTACTCTACCGATCTTATTTTGTTTGATATTAATGGCATGCCGCTGGTAACTACCCAGCCAAAAATTTACGAATATGGCCTGGTTGCCAAAAAGATGAACTCCCGGGCCTTCATCTTTTTAAGCAAACTACAAAAATCGGAGTTTGTAAATGAGGAGCGTATTGGCGAACTAAGCTACAAAGCCGCTTACGCCCCAATAGAGGTATCGCACAAAACCATTGCTTATATACAGCTCCCCTATTTTTCAAACGAATCTGATTATAAAGTGCGCATCAGTTCGCTGCTAAATGTAATGATAAACGTGTACGCGCTGGTATTTATAGCTATTGGCTTATTTGCCATTATTATTGCCAGGCAAATTACCGCGCCACTAAGTTTTATACAGGAAACCCTGAGTAAAACCATTTATGGTAAAAAAAACGAGCCTATAAAATGGCAGCGTAATGACGAGATAGGGGCGCTGGTAAAAGAGTATAATAAAATGATCTCGGCCCTGGAAAACAGCGCAACCAGGCTTGCACAATCTGAGCGTGAAAGCGCCTGGCGCGAAATGGCCAAACAGGTAGCTCACGAAATTAAAAACCCGTTAACGCCATTAAAACTGGGCTTACAGCTATTAGATAAGTCGTGGAGGGATAAAGACCCCAAGTTTGATCAAAAGTTTGAGCGTTTCAGCAAATCGTTTGTAGAGCAGATAGAAAGCCTGTCGTCTATAGCATCAGAGTTTTCGGCCTTTGCTAAAATGCCCGATACCCGCATCGAATCGTTAAACGTTTTTGAGATGCTGAGCCAGGCGGTAACCATTTTTAAGCAAATGGATAACATTTACATATCCTACCAACCACCCGAAGAGCCCTTTATGGTAGGTGCCGACCGCGACCAGCTGCTGCGTTGTTTTAATAACCTGCTTAAAAACGCCATTGAAGCCACACCTGCAGATAGGAAAGGCCTTATCGATATCCATTTTCTGGTAACCAGCAAAAACGTGCTGCTTACTATAAAAGATAATGGCAACGGCATTCCCGAAAACATGCGCGAAAAAATATTTGAGCCCAACTTTACCACCAAAAGCTCGGGCACAGGCCTTGGCCTTGCCTTTGTAAAAAACTCAATAGAAAATGCCAACGGTAAAGTATGGTTTGAAACCACTATAGATATTGGCACTACCTTTTACCTAAGCTTTCCATCGGCATAACTTTGAGGTGAAAGGATAAAGGCGAAAGGTAGCCGAATTTAGTTTTACAGTGAAAGGCTGGCGAATATCGCCAGCCTTTCACCTTTCACCTTTCACCTTTCACCTTTCATCTTTCACCTTTCACCTTTCACCTTTCACCTTTCACCTTTCACCTTTCACCTTTCACCTTTCACCTTTCACCTTTCACCTTTCACCTTTCACCTCATATCTTCACAAACCGCTTCACCGTTTCGGTAACATGGGCCAAATGGTGTTTGCTATGCCAGGAGTATAGTCCCAATACCTTTTTTAGCGAAATGGTATCGCCCGATGCCGGATGTATAAAAGTGCGACCCCATTCGTTTTCGGTAAAGCTTTCAAACAAGGCCACCATGTGTATGTGAATCCCCTCCAGTATTTTTAACGACGATTCTACAGGCAGGCGATAGTCGGGCAATAAAGCCCAGTCGGCCTCCTCGTAAGGTTTTATAACGGGATTATCCTCGGTAAGGGCCAGTTTAATGCGGGTTATCGAGTTCATGTGGCTATCGGCCAGGTGATGGATCACTTGCCTCAACGTCCACCCACCGGTGCGGTAGGGGGTATCCAGCTCCAGGTAATTAAGGCCGGTTATAGCGTGCCTCAGTTTGCCCGGCAGTGTAGCTATATCTTCAATCCACTGGTTTATATCTGCGTCGGTATAGGATGCCGGTGGCGTAAATTTCCCTATCGGGTATTTCATCTGTTCGTCTGTCATGCGCTTTTAAAAAATTTAAATTAGGTATAATTTTATACTACAACAAGCTTTAACCTAAATTAGCGTTTTGTACGTTTCAAATACACCGATGATAAAAAAGCTGCTTTTAGTACTGCTATTGCTAAACTGTACACAAACCTACGCCCAAACCATTAAAACCGATATACTGGTAATTGGCGGCACACCCGGCGGTACCGCAGCAGCTATACAGGGGGCACGCAGCAAATTAAAAACGTTACTTATAGAACCGGGGCCACAGCTATGCCCAACCATGGCACAGCAAACCATAACCACGGTTAGTACCGATAAAAGCCTGCCCTCCGGCATCTGGGGCGAATTTAGGAAACGTGTAATAGCCTTTTATAAAACAACCGCAGGTTACGATACCGCTTATAACGCGCCGTTACGCCTTGAGCCGTACACGGGCGCAGCTATACTTAAGAAAATGGCCGATACGGTTAAAAACCTCACTGTAAAATTAAATGCACCGCTAAGCACCATTAAAAAGGATGGCGACGGCTGGCAGGTAACCATCAGCCAGGATGGCAAATTGCAGCTGATCAAAGCCAAAGTGGTAATAGATGCCACCAGCGGCGCTTCCATAGCCGAAAAACTAAAAATCAATTTTATTCCTTTTGATTTTAAAGCTGGTAACGGGCAGGCAACCGCGTTCCGCACCAGCATAGCCATGGGCGATAGCTTTCCGAGGCAAACGGATGCTACCGTTTCTACAGCCAACTACCCTCAATTGCCTGCCTATTGTATCCCCCTTAACGCCATTGTTGCCCGGGGCTTGGATAACTTATTGGTAATAGGCAATTTTTTTCCGGATGATGATCTGCAATATCTGCCTAAACAGCTTACATTGGGGCAGGGGGCAGGAGTCACCGCCGCCTTTTGCGCTTTTTTTAAAACCACCACTAAAAATATAAATGTGCGCCTGGTACAAGGCGAGCTATTAGATTTTAAAGGCTATTTGCTGCCCTTTGCCGATATTAAACCCGCCGACCCATACCTCAGATCGATACAGCAGATAGCAGCAACAGGCTTATTAAAAGGCGTGCAGAAAACCGCAGGCAACAGCACAATAATTGCCTTTATGCCCGATTCGGCCGTTACTACTGCCGAAATTGAACCCGTTTTAAATGATATTTATACCCGCACCTTTTTATGGTTCAACCGCGAAAAACCCAGTGCAAAATTTACCGTCGGCAACGTATTCTCGCTCATCAGCGAAATAACCCTTACCGACCCTAAAACGCTACAAATAGGCATGACCAAAGCCTGGAAAACCGAATACAGGTTTACATCCCCAATAGACCAGGGTCGCCCGGTAACCCGGCGCGAGTTTGCCATACTCATCAACAAGTTTTTAAACCCCTTTGCCCGTACCATAGATATCGGGGGGCGGTTTGTGAATTGAGCAGAGGCTGTTTGTTATAGCAACCTATGGGATTATCATCAATAAATGATGAATGTCAGTTCCAGCAAGGTTAGCGCAGCGGACCTATAACCGGCTCTGTATTCTGGCGAAGACTCACCCCGACCAGGCTACGCCGGTCGACCCTCTCTCCGACTTCGTCGCATAGAGGGTGTTGACGGTTTTATAATTTAAAAACGGACTAAAAACCTTCAATTCCCTCTTCCTGGCGCAGCCGAAGAGAGAGGGTGAACAAGCGTAGCGATGTTCGGGAGAGTACCAACCTTGGTTAGTTTACGACGTCCGCCACCCAGCTCCTACGAGTTGCGCTGCGCTAACCTCGTGGGAGTAAGTTCCACTAAATTAATATCTACAAAAACCTCACAATCAACACACAAGCTCCTAATTCCCTCATTAAAAACAAAATCCCTATCTTTGCCAGATGGAAATTCTCCCTATTGCCCTACAGGCGTACTTAGATGACCATTGCGATCCGGAGCCGGAAGCTTTGCAGCAACTGAACCGCGAAACGCATTTAAAGGCGCTGCGGCCGCATATGTTATCCGGCCATTACCAGGGCCGGTTGCTTAGTTTTCTGAGCAAAATGGTAGCGCCAAAATGTATCCTTGAAATTGGTACCTATACCGGCTACTCGGCAATTTGTTTGGCCGAAGGACTGGTTGAAGGCGGCATCCTCCACACTATTGAGGTTAACCGCGAAATGGAGGATATCATCAATTCACACTTTAAGCTAACAAATGTTGAAAACAAAATAAAGCTGCATTTTGGGCAAGCGGAGGCCGTTATTGCTGATTTACAGGCTGATATTTTCGATCTGGTGTTTATTGATGCAGACAAAAAGAATAATTTTACCTACTTTCAATTGGTTTTTGACAAAGTCAGATCCGGAGGATTAATAATAATTGATAATGTTTTGTGGAAAGGAAAGGTGTACGGCCCCGAAAATGATACCGATACACAAGGAATCCGCAAACTAAATGACCACATAGCTGTTGATAGCAGGATAGAAAAACTGATCCTGCCTGTACGCGACGGCCTACTGGTTATCAGAAAAAAATAAATTATGAAGAAAATCTTACTGATTACTACACTGTTGATCTCAACACTTGCAGCTTCGGCTCAAAAGAACACTTCACAATCATATATTGATAAGTTCAAAGATGATGCCATCCGCATCATGCACGAGACCGGGATACCGGCAAGCATCGTTTTAGGCGTTGCCATGCACGAGTCTGCCAACGGTAACAGTACTATAGCACAAGGCCTTAACAACCAGTTTGGTGTAAAAGGCGGAGGCGGTGTTGTTTTTATTAAACACCACAAAAAAGTTCACTCTTCTTACAAAAAATACGATTCGGTTTTAGACTCATTCCAGGATTTTGCCCGCATCATGACCGAGCGTAAGCAATTTAGCCACCTGGCCGATGCCCTTAGTCATTATGATTATACCGGCTGGGCAAAAGGCATTCAGCGCAGTGGTTATGCCAGCAGCCGCAAATGGGCAGCACAGGTTTTGGGCATCATCAAAAAATACGATTTGAATGATCTTGACGAAAACCCAAGCGAGCAGCCTAAAGAATTAGCAGAAAGTAAGCAATAAAATCTTATTTTGGCTCCTTAATAATAAATGTCTGTTACTAAGGTTTAGCTGTATGCGTAAAATAAGTTACTTCTTTTTTATTGGTGTTATTTGTTTTAGCTCCTGCTCGGCGCGCAAAACAACCTCCTCGTCAAAAAACACCATCTCCAACCGCGATGTGCGGCGCAATAACAACAGCATCCAAAAAGCCAACGGCGAGGCTGTTGCCAACTACAAATCGCTTGCGCCATTAGCCTATGTTGATCGCTTTAAGGCTATCGCTATCGAAGAAATGAATAAATACGGCATCCCGGCAAGTATTACACTTGCCCAGGGCCTTTTTGAGTCGGGAGCCGGCAACAGCGACCTGGCAAAATACGCCAACAACCATTTCGGTATTAAATGTACCAGCGATTGGAAAGGCAAAAGCTATTATAAAGATGATGACAATGTAAACGATTGCTTCAGGGTATATAATAATCCCGAAGACTCGTTTCGCGATCACTCTGCTTTTTTAAAGAGAAAAAACTACGCCAAACTTTTCGAACTGGATAAAAACGATTACCAGGGCTGGGCCAATGGTTTAAAAGCCGCGGGCTATGCCACCAATCCCAAATACCCTCAGCAGCTTATCAGCATTATAGAACGATATAACCTGGCTCAATATGATCGCCCGGAAGGCGAAGTTGCCAAAATAAAACGCGAAGACAGGGTATTATCGCAGATAAACAACAACATAAACCAGCCGGCTGCAGATACGCTCACCCAAACCAAGCCCGACGATAAACTTTACACCGTTAAACAGGGCGACACACTATACAACATATCTAAACGTTTTGGTATGACTGTTGATGACTTAAAAGCATTAAACAGTATCCCCGATAACAATATACACATCGGGCAAAAACTGATAGTTGTTAAGTAGAGGAGAGATTAAGATTTTTGGAGCAAGGAGCAAAGATAAAAGACAGAAGGACTTAGGCGATTTCAGAGTTGGGATATAGCTGGGATATTACGGCCCCGTCATTGCGAGGTACGAAGCAATCTCTATGCTTTACAGAAAAACCATGCAAGTTCGATCTGCATATGTAGAGATTGCTTCGTACCTCGCAATGACGGAGCGGTATGCAATTTTAGTTAAAATATCCTTGATCCTTACTCCATCAATCCTTGCTCCCCTCAGAAGTTAATTGTTGTTAAATAGTATGGCTAAACAAAGCCTAAGCTTTATTTTTGGTGCCACAATGAAAATATGGTTGTTCTTGTTTTTCTGCACCTTATCTGTACGGGTTTTTGCACAGCAAAAGCAGGTAGAGGGTATTGTGTTTGATACCGAGAGCAAAGACCGTATTGCCAAAGTAAACGTGCAAAATGCCACTACTGGCAAATCTGTTTACAACACCCTTAAGGGCGAATTTGCTATAGATGCCCAGCCCGGCGATATCCTGATATTTACCAAGGCCGATCATTTTAGCGATACCCTTAAAGTACAAAATAATAACGCGCTGGCCGTTTATATGAAAAGATCGGCCATTATGCTTAAGGAGGTATACATCCGCGATACCGTGCTTACCCCCGAAAAACAATTTGCCGCCACCAAGCGCGATTATACCAAAATTTATGGCTCAGAATATAGCCAAAGCCTGCTTTCGGTTGCACCGGGGATGGGTGCGGGTATAGGTATTGATGCGCTGTATAATGCCTTTAGCCGTAGCGGTCGTAATGCGGCCAAACTGCGCGAAACTATTGAGCAGGATTACCATCAAAAAGAGATAGATTTTAGGTTTAACCGCGCATTTGTTGCCAACGTTACCCGCCTTAAAGATCAGCAGCTTACCGATTTTATGCAGCGTTACCGCCCCGGCTATTCCCTGGTGAAAACCGCCAGCGATTACGATTTTATTACCACCATTAAAGCAAACCTTCGCCGTTTTTTACGCTCATCGCGCAAAACATATGGCCTGGCACCATTAATTACCCCTCCGGTGACTAACAATAACTAACCCGTTTTAAGGGCCCTAGGATATTGGGAACATGGTTTTCCCGCCCTCGTTATTACCATTACATTGTTTGTTAAACCAAAACACGTTAAGCACGCGCCACAGCCCCTTAAAACCAAAAAAGCCCCGGCATTACACCAAGGCTCAATATGTTTTTTAAATTCACCCAGGGGGCTTAATAGGGTCTCTACGCCTTCGGCATCCGGCGCATCATGTTGGCCATGGCGGCTGGATTACTCATTTGTTTCATTACCTTTTTCATATCGTCAAACTGTTTCATCAGGCGGTTAACTTCGGTAAGATCGGTACCCGAGCCTTTGGCAATACGGTTACGCCTGCTTTGGTTAATGGTCTCCGGGTTTGATTTCTCAAACGGGGTCATCGACTGTATAATGGCTTCGATAGCTTTAAAAGCGTTATCATCAACCTCCACATCCTTCATCATTTTGCCAACACCTGGTATCATACCCATCAGATCTTTCATGTTACCCATTTTTTTGATCTGCTGTATCTGGCTGTAAAAATCGTTAAAGTCGAACTTGTTCTTACGGATCTTCTTTTGCAGTTCGGCGGCTTCTTTTTCGTCAAACTGCTGTTGGGCACGTTCAACCAACGAAACCACATCACCCATGCCCAGTATACGGGATGCCATACGATCGGGGTGGAAAACGTCCAGCGCTTCCATTTTTTCGCCGGTACCGATGAATTTGATGGGCTTGTTAACAACCGATTTAATAGATAACGCGGCACCACCACGGGTATCGCCATCCAGTTTGGTTAATACAACACCGGTAAAATCAAGCCTGTCGTTAAAAATCTTGGCGGTGTTTACAGCATCCTGGCCGGTCATCGAATCTACCACAAACAATATCTCGTGTGGTTTTACAGCGCCTTTTACCTTTTCAATTTCCACCATCATGGCTTCATCGATAGCTAAACGACCGGCGGTATCTATAATTACCACGTTATGCCCGTTTTGCTTAGCCAGGGCAATACCTTCTAATGCTATAGCCACCGGATCTGTCGATTCGCGGTTAGCGTAAACCGGTACACCTATCTGTTCGCCCAATACCTGTAGCTGATCGATAGCTGCGGGGCGGTAAATATCATCGGCAACCAGTAACGGTTTTTTATTTTTTTGTGTTTTTAAGTAATTGGCCAGCTTACCGGTAAAAGTAGTTTTACCCGCACCATTTAAGCCCGCAATAAGGATAATAGTTGGCGATGCTTTAAGTTCCAGCTCGGCAGTGGTACCACCCATCAGCTCGGTAAGCTCATCGCTCATAAGCTTGGTAAGCAATTGCCCCGGCGATATGGAGGTTAGTACATTGTTACCTAATGCCTTTTGCCTTACATCATCGGTAAATGCTTTGGCGGTTTTATAGTTTACGTCGGCATCCAGAAGGGCTTTGCGAATTTCCTTCATGGTCTCGGCCACGTTTATTTCAGTAATAGTTCCTTGTCCCTTCAGTACCTTAAAGGCTCTGTCGAGTTTATCCGAAAGATTTTCAAACATTATTATTATCCTGTTTTTGAGGACACAAAGGTATGATTTTTGGAGCAAAGATTGAGGGAGTAAGGATTTTCGGAGTAAAGATTTTTGGAGTAAGGAACAAGGATTTTTGGATAGAAGCAACAAACAGAAAAACCAGGCGGCCTTGCACACAAAAAAAGAGCAACATTTATGATCCTTGCTCTTTTTACTTTAATTGTGCTCTAAAAAAATCCTTACTCCTTGTTCTAAAAAATCCTTGCTCCAAAAAAATCACGGAAACCTATACAACATACCCAGTGCCAGGCCTTCGGTTGCCTGGGCATCTTTGGATGTGTGCTGATCGTACAGCATGGTGCCGTTTATGGTAACATTTATTAAACGGTTTACACGGGCCGATAAAACGGCATCAATACGGTGAGTAATGAATTTAGGCGATTCGCCATACGGAATAAACAGCGCATAGCGGGCGTTAAGGTGAATATTTTTCATGAGATCCTTATCAAATAGGGCCACCATCTGGAAAGCTAAATCGTTTTTTACGGTATGATTTTGACCAACGCCATAATCATTTACCTTGCGTACGCTATCGTCTAAAACAAAAGTTTGGCGGGCGGTACCCGTACCCAGTCGCAGATCGAAAAACGCGGCCGGCTTATACTCAAAACCCAACGACTCGGTTAAGTAACCGGGTGCCATAAAGTTTGAAATTTGCTGCGCAGAAAACGTTCCGTTACCCAGGTCGGTATAATTAAAACCCTTATCAAACTGCGATTCGAACGTTAACGCGCCGAAAAGGTACCAGTGTTTAGATAGCTGCGAAGCCAGTTTATTATCAAAGTAAATACGGTCGTTGGTTTTGCGTTTGCCCTGCCCTTTGTTTTTGGCCACACCATAAGTAAGGTTAAGTTCAGATACGTAACTGAACGGGGCTTTGTTATATTCGGTATGATATATGAAGTTGGTACCCAGGGCCACCGAGTTAACACCACCCGCGCTATAATTGTTGGTAAATGCCGACTGGCTAAAGTTTAACCCAAAGGTGATCACCTTTTTCCAGTAGTTTACCTTATAATCTAACAGGTTAACCGGAATCTGCTCGCGCTGTAACTGGATAGATCTAACCCGGGTAGGAATAGAGTTTGGTCGCGAATTGATGCGCAGCTTATTGATCTGCGCGGTATCAATTTTAATGGAGTCCTTTTTCAGCGAATCGGTTTGCTGGGCGCTGGCCGATACACTGCAGGCTATCGATGCTAATAAAAGCAGGGCAAGTCTGGTTTTTAACATAGAAACAAAATAAAGCAAAAAGTTCTTTATATAACGAGATTAATCAAAATTGTTGCATTGTTTAATTAATATCAGGTAGTTAGGGCCTGTTTAAATTTATTTCAAGAATATTTTTATACGCTCCATTAAGTACATATACAACCGTTATTGAGTAATTGTAAAATCCAAGGATTCTGAAGGAGGCGAGAGGATAAAAAAGATTGTCATGCTGAGGTACGAAGCATCTATTATTCGCCATCCTTGTTCACCCTTTAAAGTCCGCGAATAGATGCTTCGTACCTCAGCATGACAATCTACCAAGTAAGTTTTATCTGATATTTATTATCCTAGAAATTTTCGCGCCGTCGCAAAAAAACCGCATGCTGCCTACCGCCGTAGGCGGGAAATTTTTTGAGAATTTAAGGCCATTATCAACATTTGGAGCTAATAGTCCCCCTGATTTTCGCGCAACCCGAAATTAAAGTATTCGCCGTAGGCGGAAAAATTTTTTGATTTTTTAGGGGTCCGTATCAACAAAACGTTTCACTCTGGGTCTTAAAATCCGGGATCGATAAACGAGGAAATAACCTCCTAAAAAGATTTGTCATCCTGAGCGATAGCGAAGGATCTATTCTCCGCCATGCGTATTCGCCCTGTATAGTCTGTTAATAGATGCTTCGTACCTCAGCATGACAAACCTTTTTCATAGTAATAGTAATACTTGAAGGGAAAAAAGAACCATAAATGTCTCCTCATTTTCCCTTCTTTACTCCAATTTCTTTATCTCTCCCTTACAATCCCAACCTTGCCGATATCTCCAACATCCGTTCAATAGGCTTTACAGCTTTCTCAATAATGTGGGCCGGTACGGTAATTTCAGGCATTCCATTTTTTAAACACAGGTACAATTTCTCCAGTGTATTGCGCTTCATGTGCGGGCAATCGTTGCAGGCACAGGAGTTATTTGGTGGCGCCGGTATAAATATTTTATCCGGATTTTCCTTTTGCATCTGGTGCAAAATACCTGCCTCCGTAGCTACAATAAATTCTTTATCGGCATGGCTTCCTGCATATTTTAAGATCCCTGTTGTAGAACCAATATAATCAGCCATTTGCAGTATCACTTCCTCACATTCTGGGTGGGCAAGCAACTTTGCGCCGGGATGCCTTTCCTTTAGCTTGGTTATCTTTTCGCGGCTAAAAATCTCATGCACCATACACGCTCCGTTCCACAATACCAGATCGCGGCCGGTTTTTTTGGCTACGTAAGCGCCCAGATTTTTATCGGGCCCAAAAATGATCTTTTGATCTTTTGGCAGGCTTTCTACAATACCAACCGCATTGCTGGATGTGCAAACAATATCGCTCATGGCCTTTAGTTCGGCAGTACAGTTTACGTAGGTAATAACCAGGTGATCGGGATAGTTCTCTTTAAACTTTTTAAACAAGTGTGGCGGGCAACTATCTGCTAATGAGCATCCTGCCTTTACGTCTGGCAGTAAAACTTTTTTTGTTGGCGATAATATTTTGGCAGTCTCGGCCATAAAATGTACCCCTGCAAAAACAATAACATCGGCATCGGTTTTAGCAGCCTGTTGCGATAGCCCAAGGCTGTCGCCAATATAATCTGCAATATCCTGAATATCGGGGTCCTGGTAGTAATGGGCCAAAATGACTGCATTTTTTTCCTTTTTTAATTTTTCAATTTCATCAAACAGATCAAGCGTGGGGTCGATGTATTCGTCCACAAATCCGGTCACATTTATTTCTTCGAAGGTATCCATTTCAACAAATCAAATAATAACAACTAATTATTTATATAAATAAAACTATTACTTATTAGGGTGTTAGTTATGTGTAAAAGTCGTTAAAAATTATGCTATAAAAGTTGTTTTTCACTTTTTACTAACACTTATTAACATGTTATTAACCTGTATTGATTTGATTTTGTGATTTATATGACAATCAAAAATTATTTCTAAAAGTTTTATGTTAATATTTTGTTGGTGTGTAAAATGTTAGCTTTAGTGTTTAAAGTGGGCATAAGTCACTCAAAAATTATTCAATTTAGCGACTTAAAGTAGAGTTATCAACAGTTTCATTACTTATTAGCTATTTCTTTACAAGAAGTTAACATGTTTTATACCGCTTATTAACACAAAGTGTACTTTTACACATATATACATCAAATATGACCAGAAATGTTGATTTCCTGATTGTAGGATCAGGCATCGCCGGACTAAGTTTTGCCCTTAAGGCTGCCAAACATGGTAAGGTTCTGATAGTTACAAAGTCAAACGAAGACGAATCTAACACTAAGTATGCCCAGGGAGGGGTTGCTGTAGTTGTGGATAAAAAGGAAGATTCTTTTGAAAAACACATTGAAGATACTTTAATTAGTGGTGATGGCCTTTGCGACCGTGAAGTAGTGGAAGCAGTTGTTAAAGAAGGGCCGGAGCGGATTAACGAGATTATTGATTACGGAACCAATTTTGATAAAACCAACGAAGGCTTTTACGACCTGGCCAAAGAGGGCGGCCACTCCGAATTTAGGGTACTCCATTATAAGGATGTAACCGGATGGGAAATTGAACGCTCATTACTGGAAGAAATTCACAAAAACCCTAATATTGAGATACTTACCCATTATTTTGCGGTAGATATTATAACCCAGCACCATTTGGGCGAACTGGTGGGTAAATCGAGCACTGATATTACCTGCTATGGTATTTACGCTTTAAATACCGAAACCAATGTTGTTGAAAAGATATTATCTAAAGTAACGGTAATGGCATCCGGTGGTGCGGGGCATATTTATTCTATTACCACTAACCCAACCATAGCAACCGGCGATGGTGTGGCCATGGTATACAGGGCCAAAGGTAAGGTGCGTAATATGGAGTTTATGCAATTTCATCCAACCGCGTTGTTTAACCCTGGTGAGTATCCTTCGTTTTTGATCTCTGAGGCCGTGCGTGGTTTTGGCGGCGTGTTAAAACGTACCAATGGCGAAGAGTTTATGCAGGAATATGATGCGCGTAAATCACTGGCCCCACGGGATATTACGGCAAGGGCTATTGATGCCGAAATAAAAAAATCGGGCGAAGATTTTGTTTACCTGGATATAAGGCATAGGAGTAAAAAAGATATTTTAAATCATTTCCCTAATATATATGCCAAATGCCTGGAGATAGGTATAGATATGACCAAGGATATGATCCCGGTTGCGCCTGCCTGTCATTATATGTGTGGTGGTGTAATGGTAGATCATGTTGGGCAATCATCTATATTAAGGTTATATGCCTGCGGCGAATGCTCATCAACCGGGTTGCATGGTGCCAATAGGCTGGCATCTAATTCGTTATTAGAGGCATTGGTTTTTGCACACCGTATTTATGAGGATGCCATCAATAAATTTAATGATTTTGTGATACCAGAGAATATTCCAGACTGGGACGAACATGGTGTACAATTATCAAACGAAGATATTTTGGTTACCCACAATGTACGCGAAATGCAAAAGCTGATGAATGATTACGTGGGCATTGTTCGGTCGGATTTTAGGTTAGAGCGTGCGCTGCGCAGATTAAAGCTATTGTACGAAGAGACGGAAGATTTTTATAAAAAAACCAAGCTGTCCGTTAAACTTTGCGAGTTGCGTAACCTTATCCAGGTATCATTCATTGTAGTAAAATCGGCCATGTTACGTAAAGAGAGCAGGGGGTTGCATTATACTACAGATTATCCTGTGCATGCTGAGCAGGTTGAGGATACGGTGTTTTAGAGTGTAATAGAAGATGCCGTTCTTGCCAATGATAGCTGGAAAAAAGTAATAAGATGTAAAAAAAATGCGTCATTGCGAGTGACAACCAGAGTTAACCTGGAAAAAACGGGAGTGACGTAATTGCAAACGGGGGTTTTGTAGAGGCGCATCACATGCGTCTCCCGTCAGGCAATCGGATTTGCAAGGTTGGATTTACATGCGTGAGACGCATGTGATGCGCCTCTACGTTTAAAAACCATTTGATAATCAATTATTTAAAATCACGTCATTATAAGGTACGAAGCAATCCCGAACTGTACAGATCGGATTTGTATAGCTACTCTGCAAGTCGGGGATTGCTTCGTACCTCGCAATGACGGTAGTGTAATATTTATTTATTTTTTAATGAAACCACTGCTGCTGCCACCTACCATCCGCACTGCCCGGCCAAACGAAGTACCCCAGGAAGATGCCATATTGAAGCGTATTGCCGAAAGGGCGAATGCTAATATAGTGGAAGGTTATACCTTGAAACCAAACCCTGGTACCGAACTGCCTTTTGTTTTTTCGGCCGAGATAAACATAGATAATAATAGACTTTGGCTATTGTTTAAAGCCCTGATGCTGCAGCTGCCCGAAGAGATAGCCTGTATTTACCATCATATTGACGATGAGCCTACTTATGGCATTTATACCGATAAATTTAGGGTACTTAACCACCTGGAGCAATACAAAATAGAAATAGCCCAGGATGGTTTTATGGAGATTGGTGTAATATTTAATAACGAAGAATTTTTAGAAGAAGCATTTGTAAAAAGAGCCAAATACCTCCAATACTGGGGCATGGATCAGTATCGTTTTGAAAACACGATGCGCGATTTTGAATTATACAAGCTTGATGATATTAACTTTATGGATGAATATCCGCTAACTACCGAATCGCTTAAAATGTATAACCCGGCGGTACATGCTACTGATGAATTTATTGACGAATTGGATAAATTGTTTGCAGAAGAAGAATGAGAGGTAGATATTATAGTACCGTCCTTGCGAGGAGGTACGACGAAGCAATCCCCAACTTACAAGGCGGATTTTCAGAGCGACCCTGTAAATCGGGGATTGCTTCGTACCTCGAAATGAGGGTGATTAAAGCTAATAGATACACATAATATACGTTGATAGCCCGCAATAACACGGCTTTATAGTATTACATAACTAATAATGGGAAGAGGAGGCTATATTTATATCATTACTAACACGACGCATTCGGTGTTATATATTGGTGTAACGTCAGACATAATAAGCAGGATATGGGATCATAGAAACAAAACCTATCCCGATAGTTTTACTGCGAAGTATAATTGTAATAAACTGGTTTATTATAAAGGCTATGCACATATAGAAGAAGCTATAGCTGCTGAGAAATTATTGAAGGGTGGAAGCAGAGCTAAGAAGATAAGGTTAATAACTGAAATGAATGCTCAATGGTTAGATCTTTACGGAGGATTAATTGAAGATATGCGTTAACCCTAGGTATCGTCATTGCGAGGTACAACCGGGGATAACCCAGAAAAAACAGTAATGACATCTTAAAAAAAGACCTTCCTTGCGAGGAGGTACGACGAAGCAATCCCCTACTTACAGGGCGGATTTGCACAGCTACTCTGTAAATCGGGGATTGCTTCGTACCTCGCAATGACGGTGGCGAGGGTGCTTTGTCTGAAAAAAGTATATTGACAATCAATTATTTATAACTTTTAATTGCCGTGGTATCACTCGCAATGACATAATTTAGAGTAGAATAATAAAAGCGTGAGTTTGAGCGGAAAACGGGATTCGAACCCGCGGCCTTCAGTTTGGGAAACTGATGCTCTACCAGCTGAGCTATTTCCGCTTAAATTTGTTTTCAAACATAAATAAAAAGTACATCAATCAATAATTAAAAAAGATATGCCACTGATATTACCCGTAAAAGATAAAAGCCCCATTTGGGGAGAGGATTGTTTTATTGCCGATAACGCTACCATTGTTGGTGATGTGGTGATGGGCAGCAATTGTTCTGTTTGGTTTAACGCCGTTATTCGCGGCGATGTACATTACATTAAAATAGGCGATAACACCAATATACAGGATGGCGCTGTTATACACGCCACCTATTTAAAAGCGCCTACAAACATTGGCAGTAATGTATCTATAGGGCATAACGCGCTGGTACACGGTTGTACGCTGCATAATCATACGCTGGTAGGCATGGGTGCCATAGTGATGGATAATGCGGTGGTAAACGAGTTTGTGATTATAGCAGCCGGTGCCGTGGTACTGGAAAACACCATTTGCGAAACGGGTTTTTTATACGCGGGCATACCGGCCAAAAAAATTAAGCCTTTAACAGACGAGCAAATGGCGCTGCTTAAGCAGCTTCCAAAAAATTATATCATGTATTCGGGTTGGTTTAAGGAGTAACGTGCTCCTTGGGCACTACAATGGGCTCTTCGGCTTCCCAATTGGGGCGTAATACTATCTCTTTTTCGTTTACCCAGGTATTTTCGGGTTGTTTTTTAAGGTGTACGTTACCACTATCCCATTTGCCGTTGCGGTTTTCATCGTAAATAACCCTTACAATGTATTTGCCGGTTAAAATATTTTTATAGGCTACCGGCCCGCTTTTGGTTATGGCGTTGCTTTCCAGTACCACTTTTTGTTCGTTCAGCAATTCTACTACATAAGCTTTAGAGGTATCGGGTACCGTAACTTTTAAAGTTAAAGAACTATAGTTTTCGGGTTTATCTACCTTGAATTTTTTTATAGCGTATTTGTTTTTATCGCCGTAAATATCGGTGAAAGCTCCTTCGGCAAATATCAGCTCATATTTGGCATTTTGGCGCCAGCGGTATTTGAGGGTTAGGGTTTTAACGTTCCCGGTATCTTTTGTTAGGGTATAATCGGATGTTCCTAAACCTATGGAGTCTTCCTTTAGGGTGATCTGTGTGTTTTCGATGTTGTCGATAGGCAGGTTACTGGTAATTTTTAAATCGTTACCGGGCTTTAGCTTTTCGTTAGATACGTTGTACTTAAAGGAGAATACCCGTACAAAACTTTCTTTTTTACCTTTTAGTAAATAGGTGGTATCAACGGGTTTGTTATTATCGTAAACCGCCACCCGTACAGAATCGAAATTCATATTTTTTACATAAACAGAAGCGGTATCCTTGGTTTTGCTAAAGTCTACATATTTCTGGTTATTGAGATCTGCGGGGTAAAGTATCTTAAGTGATGGATTTAAAAGTGCCTTATTAAAAACAAACAACATTTTACCATCAGTGTCGAACCGTTTTTCTGCAAACCTGAATTTTTCTGGAAATTGCTTAAATAAGTTTAGCTTAACGTTAGCGGTATCTGTGGTTAGGTTTATGGGTTTCTTTAAAAAAGCGATTAACTCGTTGTCGTTATTAAATATCTTGTCGGGGCTGGCTTCTTTTAGGGCGTAAATACGATACTGGTCTTCATGCAGGTTGTTTAAACTAAAATTGCCCGATGAATCTGTGGTGGTGTAAATAGATGGCTTCTTTTTGCCGAACAGGAGGGAGTCCTGTTTCAACGGGAAAAGCATTACGGTTACATCTTTTTCTTTTTCCTGGGTGAGGGTATTGCTTACTGTTCCCGAGATACTCAGCGAATCGATATGCGGACCGGTTGAAAATACGTAGGTGAAATTTTTCATCACATTACTTTCGTTCACATCCTGGATGGCTTTACCAAAGTTGATAACGTAGGTGGTATTTTTATGAAGGGTATCTTTAAAAACGATGCGCAGGTGTTTTTTGTTGGCGGAGTACTCCGGCTGTTTATCCATGGCTGGGCTCATGGTAATTTCGGTGTATTGATTGGCCAGTTTTATAAACTCGTCAAATTCCAGGTTAATTTCTTTGGCTGCAAAATTTCTGGTTTTGTTTGCCGGCAATGCCTTCACCAAAACAGGAGGAGTCACATCTCGTGGCCCTCCCTGGGGTTGTTGCTGGGCAGCACAGCCAATAATCATAAAAGCGACAAAAATGTAGAACAGAAAATTGTGAAAATTGACCGATTTTTTATTTAACATGGTTTTTAGGCGATATAAGCGATTTTTATGTTTTTATGAACCGTAATATTAAAAATCTAAAATAATTGATTTAAAACGATATTTTATAATTAATTAATTATCAGCGCTTTATGTATTATCTGGACACGTGAACCATCAAAACCGAGATATCCGACGGCGAAACACCCGAAATGCGTGAGGCCTGGCCCAAAGTGCGTGGTTTTATTTTCATCAGTTTTTCGCGAGCTTCTTTTGATAGCGATACCAAAGTATGATAATCGAAATTTGGATTGATCTCCCGGTCTTCCATTTTTTTCATCCGGTCTACAATTTCCATTTCTTTTATAAAGTAACTCTCATATTTGATTTTTATTTCAGCCTGCTCAATTGTTTCTTTATCATAGGCCGATAATAATTCTTCCAATCCGGTATCTGCTTTTTTAAGGTCGTTAAAGCCAACCTGTGGGCGGCTTAGTAAATTAAAAAGTTTAGCACCCTGGTTAATGGCCGAGGTACCCAACTCTTCCAGTAGTCCGTTTACGTTTGATGGATCGATAGATTTGGTGCGCGTGTAAGCTACAATATCATCAGAGTTTTTTATCTTCTGATGTACCTTTTGTAAACGCTCATCGCTGATGAGGCCGAGGTCGTGACCCATAGGGGATAGGCGGATATCGGCATTATCCTGGCGTAACAACAAGCGATGTTCGGCCCTGGAGGTAAACATGCGGTATGGTTCTTCGGTGCCTTTGGTTACCAGGTCATCAATTAGTACCCCGATGTATGATTCTGATCTTTTCAAAATCAACTCATGTTTATCGTGTATTTTTTGGTGCGCGTTGATACCTGCTATAAAGCCTTGCGATGCTGCTTCCTCGTATCCGGTGGTTCCATTTATCTGGCCGGCAAAGTATAGGTTGCTGATCAGTTTGGTCTCCAGGGTTAATCCTAACTGGGTAGGCGGGAAGTAATCATACTCGATGGCATAACCCGGGCGAAACATTTTGGCCTTCTCAAAACCCGGTATTTGTATCAGCGCTTTATATTGTACATCCTCGGGCAGGGAGGTAGAGAAACCATTTACGTAAATCTCCACGGTGTTTAATCCTTCGGGTTCTACAAATATCTGGTGACGGTCGCGCTCGGCAAAGCGGTTAATCTTATCTTCAATAGAAGGGCAATAACGCGGACCTAATCCTTTAATCCTCCCGGTAAACATGGGCGATTTTTCGAAGCCTTCTTTTAAGGTTTCGTGTACATTGGTATTGGTATAGGTTATCCAGCAGCAGCGTTGCTGTTCTATCATCTCTACATCGGTGTAAGAGAATCTGCCACGTTCTGCATCGCCCCATTGTTCTTCCATGAGGGAGTAATTAAGGCTGCGGCCATCAATGCGGGGTGGGGTACCGGTCTTCATTCTGCCGGCATCAAAGCCCAGTTCGCTCAGTTGTTCGGTAAGGCCTGTTGCCGATTTTTCACCGGCACGGCCACCACCAAATTTCTTTTCGCCAATGTGGATGATGCCATTTAAAAAGGTACCGTTAGTAAGTACAACGGCATCTGCTTCTATCTCTACACCCAGTGATGTACGTACACCGGCAACGGTGTTTCCTTTCACCAGGAGCGACGAAACAGTGTCTTGCCAAAAATCTACATTGGGGGTACGTTCCAGTGCCAGGCGCCATTCTTCGGCAAAGCGCATCCTGTCGCTTTGTGCTCTGGGGCTCCACATAGCGGGGCCTTTTGATTGATTGAGCATCCTGAATTGGATGGATGTTTTATCGGTAATAATACCCGAGTATCCACCCAGTGCATCTATCTCCCGTACTATTTGCCCCTTGGCAACACCACCCATAGCAGGGTTACAACTCATCTGTGCAATTACGCCCATATTCATGGTAATAAGCAAAACAGACGATCCCAAATTGGCAGCAGCAGCGGCAGCTTCACAGCCCGCGTGCCCGGCACCAACTACAATTACATTGTATTTCCTAAACATTTTATACCTCCATGTTCCACGTGGAACAGTAAAATTCTGGTGTTAAAATCAGCCCAATAATGATAGCTGAATAGTTCTTTTATCTATCAACGTTCCACGTGGAACGTTGATAGATAAGTATTGTATTTGTTTAACTAACGAAGAAGCGCTGCCTGTTTTAAAGTATATGTTCCACGTGGAACGTTGTTATTGCAGGTTTTAATGTACTTATTCGTTAGTTGCAATTAGTTATATAAAAGTTGATAGTTTATTCTCCAAAAATTCTAGTTTATTCTCTGGAAATTCGAACTTATTCTCAAAAAATATTGATTTTATATAGTCGTTTTACTTAAAACAATTATATGATTGTACTTTATTTACACCGATGTTCCACGTGGAACTCTTAATAGCGATACCAGTGCTACAGTGCCCCAAACGCCTTCTAATGCCACAAAAGGGTAGAAGCTTACCATATACGAGGCATAGCAACAAGTGCCGGCTCCCAATAGGTTCAGGAACATGTATGCCCTGCTTTTGGCAGATAGTTTATCTGTTAAATTAAGTACAAAGGCTATCAAAAGGATGATAACACCTATAGATGCTATAATATCTGATATTTTCATTTTATGCTTCTTTTAACTCAGTTAGTTCAATCCAACGGGCACTTTTGCTGTCTAATTTTTTATTCAGATCGGCTATCTGTGCCATAATCTCGTTAAGCTTTGCAAGTTCAATACCTACCTTGTTTAACTGGTCGGTTTTGTCTTTTATGCTGTTTTCTATAACGGTTATTTCGGCTTCTATAGTCTCCAGTTCCTTAGCTTCTTTAAAGTTCAGCTTGCTTTTTTTAGCAACCGGGGTAGCAGCAGGAGCAGGGGCTACAGTACCTTTTTTATTCAATTGTTTGGCTTCATCCAGCTCTACCCGGTACGATGAGTAGTTGCCATTATAGATACGTACATGACCTTCACCTTCCATAATAAATAGCTGGTCGGTTAGTTTATCCAGTAAATACCTATCGTGCGATACCATCATTAATATACCCGAATAGTTGGTTAAAAACTCTTCCAAAACGTTTAGGGTATCTATATCCAAATCATTGGTAGGCTCATCCAGTATCAGAAAATTAGGGTTCTTCATCAGGATGCTCATCAACTGCAAGCGTTTCTTTTCGCCACCGCTCAGTTTAGATATAAAGCCATATTGCTTGGCAGGAGGGAACAGGAATAAGGTAAGCAGGGCCGAGGCCGAGATCATTTTACCATCGGCCATGGTTATAAATTCGGCCACGTTTTTAACGATGTCTATCACCCGCTCATCATCCTTAAATACAATACCCGATTGATGGAAATAGCCTATCACTGTAGTTTCGCCTTTTACAATAGTACCTTTATCGGGTTGTAAGCCGCCGGTAATAAGGTTTAATAAGGTTGATTTACCTGTGCCGTTTTTACCGGCTAAACCAATCCTGTCGCCTTTTTTAAATACATAGCTAAAGTTATTGATGTAGGTGTTACCGTTGAAGCCTTTGTACAGGTGCTCCATCTCCATTATCTTATTGCCTTGGCGCGCTGTTTTAACACTCAGTTCAACCTTTTCGCGGGCGCCGCCTTGTTTGGTTTTATCCTCCAGATCGTAATAAGCATCAATGCGTGCTTTTGATTTGGTGCCACGTGCTTGTGGCTGGCGGCGCATCCATTCCAGTTCTTTCCTCAGCAGGTTGCTGTTTTTTTGGAAGGATGCTTCGTCAGATGCATCACGCTCGGCTTTCTTCTCCAGGTAGTATGCGTAAGTTCCGTTGTAAGGCACTATTTTGCCACGGTCAATCTCCAATATCTCGTTACAAACGTTATCCAGAAAGTACCTGTCGTGCGTAACCATCAATATGGTTTTGGAGCCGTCGGTTAGTAATTTTTCCAGCCACTCAATGGTATCAATATCCAGGTGGTTGGTGGGCTCATCTAAAATATAGATGTCGGGATCTTCAATCAACAGCTTAGCCAAAGCCAAACGTTTCTTTTGCCCGCCCGATAGGGTACTGATGTGCTGGTTAAGATGATGAATATCCAACCTACCCAAAATGGTTTTTATTTTGTACTCGTACTCCCATGCATCAACCTCGCTCATCTCTTCCATTATCTTTTCAAGCGCCTTGGCATTATCCGGGTCGTTTTCCAGCAGTTCTTCGTATTTACGAATCATCTGTTGCTGCACATCATCAGCATGAAAAATATAATCGCTGATGGTAACGGCATCCTTAAAGCCGGGATCTTGCTCCAGGTAACCCATGTTAAGGTCGCGGGCCTGCACCACCTTGCCTTCAGTTGGTTTTATATACCCGGCCAATAACTTTAATAAAGTTGATTTTCCGGCACCGTTAACACCAACCAGCGCTACCCTGCGGCCGCGGTTAATGCCTATGGTTATATTTTTAAATAACCAGTTGTCATGAAATTGATGGCCAAGGTTCTCGGCAGATAGATAAGTACTCACGATAGTTGTTTTATTTTATCAGACTCGTATACAAACGTGCCCGCATTGTTTTTAGTTGATTGTTTGTACATGGCCATAGCTACCACTTCGGCATCAATACTTCTGTACTTTTTTAACCCTCCAAACAGGAGTGGGTCTATTAATTTATAAATAGCTACCAGTGTTTTTTCTACCGGGCGTTTTTCCTGCCTGTTTCCTTTTAAAAAAGACGGGCGGTAGATGTATAACTCCGGTAAACCTAAATGTTGCAGGTCGGCCTCCGTTTCCCCTTTTGTTTTAGGATAGAAAAAAGCCGAATCTGCGTTTGCGCCTAAAGACGAAACCAGGTGATATTGCCGAACACCATTTTTTAAGGCCAATTGCCCCAGTTGCACCGGATAATCATGGTCGATAGTCCTGTAAACTGCTTTATCAGGCGTTTTGGCATTGGTGCTTCCCAGGCAGCTAAATAGGGCATGCCCGTTTATAGCATGGGCATAAGTATCCAATTGATCGAAATTGACCACCAGCTGCGTTAGTTTTTTATGATCGAGATCAATTTTTTTCCTCACCAGGATCAAAACTTCATCATAAAAAGGCTCGTGCAGTAAAATGTGGAGCAATTTACTGCCAATTAGTCCGGTAGAACCTGCAATAATAGCTTTATTTACCATTGATACTTAATTTTTTGCAAAAATAAGCATAATTTAATCAGTGCAATTTTGGAGAGGAGTGGAATGCAGGAGAGGACTCACCCGCCAATGCGCCTGCGGCGTATGGCACCCTCTCTCCGGCTTCGCCGCATAGAGGGGTTTGCAGAGTTCATTATAGATATAATAATAATTTATTAGCCATTCAAATCCCTCTTTCCACCGCAGGTGAAGAGAGGGTGCCCTAGCGCAGCGATGGGTGGGTGAGTCTTAGCCACCATGCAATATGCGCCTTATTGCCTGCCAAATCCACCTTGGCACGCCAATTGTATGTTTAAACATATAAAAGGAAACATAACAATGAAAACAATATTTTATCCCGAAAACGAGCGCGGTAAAAATGATATAGGCTGGTTAAAAGCAAACTTTTCTTTCAGCTTTGGCCCTTATTACAACCCCGAACTGATGAGTTTTGGTGCCTTAAGGGTATTAAATGACGATATTATTGCCGGTGGCAAAGGTTTTGGCCTGCACCCGCACGATAATATGGAAATTGTGACCATACCGCTGGAAGGTGGTCTGGAGCACCAGGATAACATGGGCAACAAAGGAGTTATTAATGCCGGCGACGTACAGGTAATGTCGGCAGGTACGGGTGTGTACCACTCGGAGTATAATGCTTCGGCTACAGATGTGGCTAAAACGCTCCAGATATGGTTATTTCCTAAAGAACGGAATGTTACCCCAAGGTACGATCAAAAGAGCTTTGGTGGTCAGTTTGTGCCCAATAAGCTTACTACATTGGTATCGCCGGATAAGGAAGAAGGGAATCTTTGGCTGCACCAGGATGCTACCTTTAGCATGGGTACTTTTGAGGCTGGTCAACCCTTAAATTATACCATAAAAACCCCGGGAAATGGCGCTTACGTATTTCTGTTGGATGGCTGTGCTAAAATAAATGGCACCCTGCTAAACAAAAGAGACGCTATGGGTGTTTATGATACCAGTTCATTTACAATTGAAACCGAAGAAACATCCCGTTACCTGATCATTGACGTACCAATGTCATAAATCCTGCAAGCCGACCCCAAAGGTGATTTTTACTGAACTGCAAAACATTTTGGCACTGCATTGTTGTAGTTGTCAAATTATTAACCTAACACATGGCAGAACAAGTAATTACGGGGTGGAGAAAGTGGATGCTGGGCATTGGTGAACAATGCGTATTCTTTGGCAGGTTTTTCCAGAATATTTTTGCCGGCGGCTTCGAGTGGTCGGAGTTTGTACGGCAATGTTACGAAATAGGCTACCGATCCCTGATGTTGGTGGGTATTACCTCCTTCATCATGGGGTTTGTGCTTATACTACAGCTCAGGCCATCCCTGGTGGCCCTTGGCGCGGCAAGTATGCTGCCCAAAACACTCGCTGTATCTTTTATACGCGAGATGGGCCCCGTTATTACAGCCATCATCTGCGCGGGTAAAATAGCCTCCAGCATTGGTGCCGAGCTGGGTAGCATGAAAGTTACCGAGCAAATTGATGCCATGGAGGTATCGGGCGCCAACCCCATTCAATACCTGGTGGTAACCCGCATTATAGCCACCAGTTTAATGGTGCCGCTGTTATCTATTATAGGCGATGTAATTGGCTTGTTAGGAGGCTTTCTGGCCCTTAATATCAACGATAAGATAAGTTTTACCCTGTATTTTCAGAAATGCATGGGCTCTCTCGATTTTTCCGACTTTTTACCCGCTGTTATTAAAACCGTGTTTTTTGGCTTCGCGATAGGTTTTGTGGGATGCTATAAAGGCTATCACTCTGATAAAGGTACCGAAAGTGTAGGCATAGCGGCAAACTCGGCCGTGGTAACCGCCTCGCTTTGGATATTTGTTATTGATGCCATTGCTGTACAGGTAACCAGTTTATTATTTTATAAATAAGATGGCATCAAAAAAAGAAAATATAGAAACAAAGGAAAAGCCATCAAAACCTAAAGGCGAGGTGGTTATACATGCAAAAGGTATTAAAAAGTCGTTCGGCGAAAAGGAGGTGCTCAAAAACATCACTTTCGACCTTAAACGGGGCGAAAACATGGTAGTACTGGGCAAATCAGGGCAGGGTAAATCGGTAACCATACAATGTGTGGTGGGCTTGCTAAAGCCCGACGAGGGCGAACTGCAGGTTTTTGGCGAAGAGGTAGCCGGGATGAGCGACGAAGAACTAAAGCAACTGCGTATTAAAATAGGGTTCCTTTTTCAGAGCGGCGCGCTGTACGATAGCATGACGGTGCGCGAGAATCTCGAATTTCCGCTCACCAGGGTGCTTAAGCTTAAAGACCAGGCAGAGATTGATAAAAAGGTAGAAGAGGTGTTAGACAACGTAGGATTGCTCGACGCGATAGATAAACTACCATCAGATCTATCAGGCGGGATGCGCAAACGGGTAGGACTGGCCCGTACCCTGATTGTAAACCCCGAAATTATGCTTTATGATGAGCCTACCACGGGTTTAGACCCCATCACCTCCCGCGAAATTAGCGAGCTGATATTGCACATGCAACAGAAATATAAAACATCATCCATCATCATTACCCACGATCTGGAATGTGCCCGCATTACGGCCGACCGTATTGTAGTAATGAACGATGGCGAATATATAGCCGAAGGCAGCTGGAAGGAACTCCAAAAGTCTGATAACGAACTTGTACGGTCATTTTTTAACGAAACAACATGAAAACTACATCATCACAAAAAATAAAAATTGGCCTGTTTACTTTTGCCGGCCTGGTAATACTGGGCCTGGCTGTATTTTTTATCGGCAGTCAAAAAAGCCTGTTTAACGCTACTTTTAATGTATACGGTACTTTTAAAAACGTAAACGGCTTGCAGGTGGGCAACAATGTGCGCTTTGCCGGTATAAACGTGGGGGTGGTACAATCAATAAACATAGTTACCGATAGTTCGGTACGGGTTGATCTTACGCTGAACGATAAGGTAAAGCAATTTGTAAAAAGCGACTCGAAACTAAGCATCGGCAGCGATGGTTTAATGGGCGATAAGCTGGTTGTACTGGCTCCGGGAGGTATTACCAGTAACCAGCAGGTACAGGATGGCGGTCGGCTGGCCTCTGTAAATCCGGTTGACGTAGATAAAATAATAACCAAACTTACCCGCGTTGCAGATAACGCCGAATCGATGACGGCAAGCCTGTCTGAAATTGTAGGTAAAATAAACAGCGGTAAAGGCAGCATAGGCCGGTTATTAAACAACGATAACCTATCCAAAAGTCTCGAAAGCACAGTAGCGCAGGCACGTACTACCATGAAAAACGTACATGCCACCACTGGTACGTTGAATGAAGATCTGAAGGCTGCGCAATCAAATTTCCTGCTGAAGGGTTTCTTCAACAAAAAGAAAAAGGCCGCCAAAGCCAAACAGGATTCCATTAAAAAAGTACAGGAGAAAGTGCAGAAAGACGAGGATAAAGCGAAGGATAAAACTAACGGGGATAATTAGCGCCAACTTCCCGCTTGTTATGCGGAGGGATAAAATCCGGAGATTCTAAAGAAGGAAATGGCAATATAAAAGGTTGTCATTGCGTGACAACCAGGGTTAACCTGGAAAAAACAGTCATGACATCTTAAAAAGGCCGTCCTTGCGAGGAGGTACGACGAAGCAATCCCCAAAATACAGGGCGGATTTGGACGGCTACTCTGTAAGTCTGGGATTGCTTCGTGTCTCGCAATGACGGTGGCGAGGGTGTTTTGTTAAAAAAAACATGCTGATAATCAATACTTTATAAGTATGTCATTATAAGGAACGAAGCAATCTCGTAGCAATGCTTATTCGCCTTGTAGAGCTACGAGATTGCCGCGCTGCGCTCGCAATGAAGATATCATAACCTCGCGGGGTTTACTTAAGCTACCTCGTTCCAGATGGACTATAACAGAAAAGGCTTCGATTTATCGAAGCCTTTTCTGTTATATAGAATTATGTCATTGAGGAGAAATGACGTGACAATTTACTAGTTATTCCTTCTTCGCCCTTGGTTTTGCCGCTGGTTTTTTAGCCGGAGCAGCCTTTTTAACAGGCTCAGCCGGAGTTTCTTCTTTAGGATGATCGATCACCAAGGGTAACTCCTGCTGATGGGATTCATTGATGATAACCGTTGGTTCCGGGTCATTTACAGGCATTACTTTGGCAGCAGGAATGGCTTTTACGTCATTTGATGCGCTTGGCAATTCGGCCAGTATAGTACGGCCGCCTTTTACTACATCGCCAATGTTTACTAATATTTTGGTGCCGAGAGGTAAAAACACATCCACCCTCGATCCAAATTTAATAAAGCCAAACTGCTGGCCCTGCTCTACAATATCCCCTTCTTTTACATACCATACAATGCGGCGGGCCAAAGCGCCGGCAATTTGCCTGAACAATACCGATACGCCTTCGCTGTTTTGTACACACACGGTGGTGCGTTCGTTCTCGGTAGATGATTTTGGGTGCCAGGCTACCAGATATTTACCTTTGTGATATTTAAAATAGCTTACCACTCCGGCTATTGGGTTACGATTTACGTGCACATTTATGGGCGACATAAACACCGATAACTGGATGCGCCTGTCTTTTAAAAACTCTGGTTCTTCTGTTTCTTCAATCACCACAACTTTTCCATCGGCAGGGCAAAGCACGGTTGTTTCGTCGGTAGTGATATCGAAAAACGGACTGCGAAAAAACTGCACAATAACCAGGAAAAAGAATCCTGATAAAATGTATACTAGCCATTTAAGCGCATGGGCTTGTGGAAAATAAAACTGTATCAGCGCATTAAGCACAAAAATAAACAGTACGGTTAGCGCTAATGAGGTGTATCCTTCTTTATGAAAAGTCATATTTATAGATGATTGAGTACAAAACTACTAATTTGAAATGAAGTATAGGTATGCATAAACAATTGGTGCGGCCATTAATAATCCGTCGAACCGGTCTAACAACCCTCCGTGGCCGGGTAAAATGCCGCCGCTGTCTTTTACGTTAATGCTGCGTTTAAACATCGATTCTACCAGGTCGCCCATGGTGCCGAAGCAGGAAATAAGAATGGCGATGGTAACCCATTGCTTCCAGTTAAGCTCTACATAAAAATGGGCTAAAATAAGTGCCGCTATGGCGCTTATGATGATGCCGCCAATTAGCCCCTCGTAAGTTTTTTTAGGCGAATGACGTTCAAACAGCTTGGTTTTGCCCATTTTGCTGCCTACCAGGTAAGCGCCGGTATCATTACTCCACAGCATAATTAAAAACGCCAGTGGGATATGAAAGTTAAAAGTACCATTCATAAACGCCATGGCATGAAAAAACATAAACGGAACCACCGCAAACAGGATACCTAAAAAGGTAAAGCCGATATTGCTGAAAGGGGCCGGTGTTTTTTTATATAACTCCTGGATATAAACGGCGCTAAAGGTAACCGGTAAAAATAAAATGAACCGCCAGGCCGGGAAGTAACAGTTGGCAGCCACAAAAAAGAAAAATAACGCCCCGTTAATAATGCCTGTTTCGCGGCTGGCTGTAAAACCACCCTCCCTTACCAGTTTATAAAACTCGAAAAGGCAGAATGAAGCCAAAAGGAGGTAAAAAATGCTAAAAACATAGGCCCCCAGTAAGTTGGAGGCAATCATTACGATGATAAAAAAGAAGCCGGTGATGGCGCGTAATTTCATAAATTAATTTGATTGAGGATCATGATCTCGATGGCCTTGCTAAAATCCTCCTGGTGAATGTAAACTTCGATATTGCCAAAAGCCCGGTGCGATGAATCTTGTTTGTTTAATAATACGGTATCGATATGATGGCGGGTAAGCACTTGCTTAACAATCTCTGATTGATAAAAATTGGATGAAGTAAAAATTTTGATCCAGTTTTTTTCCATCAATTGTTGGGTGCAAGCTTTTTATTTGTCGCTATCATTCGGTATATAAAAAGCAAAAATAAAACAATTATTAAGCTAAAAGCATAGGCGCCATAATTAAATACATGCTGATCGTCGGGGCTTAGCTTAATAATTTTGTGATTAAACAGGTAAGTGATAACCACTGCCGAGCCATTATTTAAAAAATGTGCCCAAACACTTGTCCATATACTGCCGCTGTAAGCCACAAAATAGCCAAATATAGCCCCTAAAAATACCCGTGGTAAAAATGTAAAAAACTCCATGTGGAAGGCGCTGAACAGAATAGCAGTTATCCAGATGGCGGCGTGCTTGTTTTTTGTCCATCGTACAAAAATGGTTTGAATAACCCCTCTAAACAAAAACTCTTCGGCAATGGCTGTAAGCAGACCAACTACAAATACTGCCCACAGCATGCTCCAGATGGTTTTCATGTTGAGCATAGCCTCCGTAGCTTTTTGTGCCGATTGCTCGGCGCTGCGCATCCAGTCTTCAACCCATTTTAAGGCATGCGGCAAAACCAGTTTTTCATTAATGTTGCTCAACACCTCCATTATGGGCGATGAAAACAGCATAATGGCAAATATCAGTACTAAAAAAAGCGGGTTAAATTTAAATGTGGCCTTCAGGTAATCGCGCGGATCGCGAACAATAAACAAAGCAAAAATAACCGGCGCTACAAAAAGCGGAATAGTTGTACTTACAATTTGCAGTATCCATAAAGCCGGGCCCACGTTAGGGTTTTGAAGATCGAAGGCGGCCGTATCAGTAAGGGTTTTCATACCGAAAACAAGGATAATGATACCCGCGGCTATAATTGAAAAAACAAGTACAAAACCAACGGTAATACACGATATGAGCACAAATTGTACAAGCGCGCTGCGTTGATTTGTCTGCGGAGTGTACTCCTTTATAGGTTCTTGTATCATTTAGGGTAAATTGTGTATTTTTGCAGGGCTAAAGATAAGCATGTCTGTACAAATAGGAAATATTGATTTAGGGGAGTTCCCGCTGTTGCTGGCACCGATGGAAGATGTGAGCGATCCTCCCTTCCGTTATGTGTGTAAGCAAAACGGGGCGGATATGATGTACACCGAGTTTATCTCGAGTGAGGGCCTGATCCGCGATGCGGCAAAAAGCCGTCAGAAACTTGATATTTTTGAGTACGAAAGACCGATAGGCATCCAGATCTTCGGCAGTGATATTGATCACATGCGCGAAGCTACCGAGATAGCATCCCTTGCCGGGCCCGATCTGATGGATATTAACTACGGCTGCCCGGTAAAACAGGTAGCCTGCCGTGGTGCCGGTGCAAGCTTATTACAGGATATTGATAAAATGGTGGCCATGACCAAAGCGGTTGTAAATGCTACCCATTTACCGGTAACCGTAAAAACACGCCTGGGTTGGGATGATAATACCAAAAACGTATATGAAGTTGCCGAACGCCTGCAGGATGTGGGTATAAAAGCCCTCACTATACATGGCCGCACCCGTGCGCAGATGTACAAAGGGGTGGCCGATTGGTCGCTGATTAGGGACATCAAAAAAAATCCGCGTATAAAAATCCCCATTTTCGGTAATGGCGATATCGATTCGCCCGAAAAAGCGGCGGATTGGAAGATGGAATTTGGTGTTGATGGGATGATGATCGGTCGTGCGGCTATTGGTTACCCCTGGATATTCAGAGAAATTAAGCATTTCTTTAAAACCGGCGAGCATTTAGATAAGCCAACCATTACCGAGCGTATTGCAGCCTGCTCTACCCATTTGCAAAAATCAATAGAATGGAAAGGCCCCAAAACGGGCATTTTTGAAATGCGCAGGCATTATTCAAACTATTTTAAAGGTATAGATCACTTTAAAGAATTTAGGATGCGGTTGGTAACAGCGGCAAATTTGGACGAAGTGCAGCAGATACTGGCTGAAATAGATGAAAAATATGCCATAGAAATGGCTTAATTATTGTTCGCTTTCATTATATTTGATTTTAACGAGACAACTCACATGGTTACCACTATAACTGAAGGTGTTAAGGTTTCCATCGAAACCATATATCAGCCCGAATATTCTAACCCGGCTAATGATCACTTTATGTTTGCCTACAAGGTAAATATCGAGAACATGAGCAACTATGCTATACAGCTAATTAGCCGTCACTGGTATATTTTCGATTCTAATGGCGCCAAGCGCGAAGTGGAAGGCGAGGGAGTGGTTGGGCAGCAACCCATCATCGAACCGGGGCATACGCATGAGTACGTATCGGGCTGTAACCTTAAAACCGATATGGGTAGCATGAAAGGCGAATACCAAATGAACCGTATGCTGGATAACGCCAGTTTTAATGTACAGATACCCGAGTTTTATTTGATAGCGCCATACAGGATGAATTAGGCCCCCGGCCCCTGAAGGGGTAGGAGTAGATATATAGCAACCCTGGTGAGTGATCGCCGGGGTTTTGTTTTTTATGATGCCGGGCTCCCGGTAGTGTCGCATCAGCGATAAATTGGCGGATAGTTTTGAGCCTAAAGTCAAAAAATATAAATTCAACTTTAAACTTACAACTTGGTACTGTTGACTTAACAATAGTACCTATTGCAAGCGTTCGGCCGCTGAGATGCTCCGAACACCGATGATTTATAATAATTTGATTATCAGTACGTATTAATTATACACCAAATGGCTCCGAACACTAAAGTATTTAATTATCAGTATTTTATGCGATTGCTCCCGAACACCCTACATCTTTAATCAAAAAACCGAACACCTGATTTCTATTTATTTTTATTTTGCCTGTAACCTGTTTTAAATCCATGTAGTCACAGCTTACAAATACACCAGTTGGGTGGATGTAAAAAGAGACTTTATTAACTTATTAAAACTTAAATAAAATGGATACCGGGAAATTAGGAATATTAGCAGGCATCATTATAACAACCAGCCTTTTCGCAATGATCTTCGCGATCTTTTACCTCTACAAACGCGAAAAAATGGCCATGATAGAGCGCGGCATGGACCCACGCAGTTACAAACCACAATCTGCGCCTTACCAAAACTTAAAATGGGGCCTGTTGCTTATTGGCTCGGGAGTAGGCCTGTTTTTAGCCTATATTTTAGACCACATTGTGTTACGCGAAATGGATGATGACTCGTTTTTTCTGTACATAGCTCTTATAGCCATATTTGGGGGCGCAGGCCTGTTCCTGTCATACCGGATAGAGAAAAAAGAGGTTTTGGATAAAGAGGGTGCAAGGATAGAGAAGTAAGAAGAATACTTTAAAACACAACAAAACGCCCCGACTGCTTTAACAGTCGAGGCGTTTTGCTTTTATCCAATATTATACCGCTCCCTAAATATATTCAGGTGATGTAGCTCGTGCCCGGCAAGCATATAAATAAATGCTCTTACGGTAAAGCGGGCTTTGCTGGCAATGCCATCGCGCAATAGCTGCTCACCGCTTAATGTTTTGATCATGTACAGGTTTGATAGGCGGGTGGCTTTAAATTCTTCGGCCAGATCCTTAATGCTTACATTGGTCAGATCGTTATTTTCAACATAAATATCCTGGTCGAAACCGGGTAGTTCAATATAATTGCGCGAAAACACCATGGCACGGTAGGCAAACGTGCGCTCGGTATCTATCATATGGCCAAGAGCTTGTTTAACCGTCCATTTACCGGGGGCGTAGGCATAAGCAGCCTGCTCATCGGTAAGGTTGCTAAACAGTTGGTAGCTGCTGGTCATTAGCTGCTCTAGCTTTTCTATTACATTTTCATCGGGTACCAGGCCTACATAGCCTGCCGCGAATGGTGAATATTCGTCAGCGTTTGGTTTGCTTATCATTGCGGGTGTTTTTTAATATAATTCTGAAAGTTGTTCCTTTGCCCACTTCAGAGTCCTTCACAAATATCTGCCCGTTGTGGTAATTATCTATCATGCGCTTGGTTAGCGATAAGCCCAGGCCCCAGCCTCGTTTACGGGTGGTATAACCCGGCTGAAAAACAGTATCGAACTTAGAGCGGGGAATACCTTTACCCGTATCTGTTACATCAATAAATACCTGGTTTTTAATTTTGTTGCCGCTTATCTCCACTTTAATACTGCCCTTGCCATCAATGGCGTTTACTGCATTTTTAAGCAGGTTTTCTATCACCCAATCAAAAAGCGGAACGTTTAACCCGGCTTTAAGGTGCGGGTTTCCGCTCATTTCGAATGAAATGTTTTTGCTTACGCGAACTCTAAAATAATCAACAAAATCTTTAACTACCGCATAAACCGCATGCTCTTCCAAAACAGGTTTCGATCCGATCTTGGAGAAGCGATCGGCCACAATTTCCAGGCGTTTTACATCGTTCTCCATTTCGGCAACCAGTACATCATCCTCGGCATTAAATTTCTCTTTCATCAGCTCTATCCAGGCCATTAACGACGAGATGGGGGTACCTAACTGGTGCGCGGTTTCTTTAGCAAGTCCCACCCAAACCTGATCCTGTTCCGATTTCCGGGACGAGCTAAACGCTGTATAAGCCATCAATAAAAATACAGCGATAACAGATAACTGGATGTATGGAAATAATTTAAGTTGCGTTAACAGGGCCGAATCTTTATAATAAACAAAGTTGTCTTCGCCTAAAATCTGGAGCTTAATTGGAGCATGCTGCTTTTTCATGTAAGCCAGTTCATCCTTAAAATATACCGGGTCGTATTTTTTGCCGGGGGAGGGTAGGTCGATATACGTTTTTGTGGTATCTAAACCACGAGATAAAGTTATTTCACCCTTGGCATCGGTAATAATGGCCGGTACTACCAGGCTATCACGAACGGCAAGGGTATATTGTAAAAAATCGTTATCATCCGAATTGAGGATCTGCCGCATACTCATGGCCCAAACCTGTGCCCGGGTGCGCTCAGACCCAGATATTTTTTTAACCAAATAACTAGTATAAAATAACGAGCCACTGGCAATAATAGTAGCGAAGGCAAGCAATAAATACTTCCATCTTTTTTTTTGCTGATACGGGTTCATACTGGCCACAGTTCAAATAACGTGATTTTTTTAGATTTCAGATGTGCAAATTTCAGATGTGCAAATTATTGCTATGCTATTGTGTAGGAAAAGAATGTTTTTTAAACCATTTTTATCATTATACATCAGCGGCTAAAAACATCTGCACATTTGAAATCTGAAATCTGCACATCCAAAATAAACTTATCTTTGCGCCATCATGACCGATAAAAAAGTAAGAGTTCGTTTTGCACCAAGCCCTACGGGTGGTTTACACCTTGGCGGCGTACGTACGGTGTTATTTAACTATTTATTCGCCAAAAAACATCATGGCGATTTTGTTTTGAGAATTGAGGATACCGACCAAACCCGCTACGTGGAAGGTGCCGAACAATATATTTTAGATTGCCTGGAATGGTGTGGTTTAAAACCCGACGAAAGTCCGGTTGCGGGCGGCCATTTTGCCCCTTACCGCCAGAGCGAACGTAAAGCTATTTATCGCGAATATGCCGAGCGCCTGGTAATGCAGGGGCATGCCTATTATGCTTTTGATACTGCCGAAGAGCTGGATAAAAACCGCAAAGAGATTCCTAATTTTCAATATGGCCTGGCCTATCGCGCGAGTTTGCGCAACTCCATAGCGTTGCCGCAGCACGAGGTTGATGCTTTGTTAGATGCACATACACCGCACGTGATCCGTATAAAAATGCCTGCCGATGAAACGGTGAGCTTTAACGATATGATACGCGGCCACGTAAGCTTTGAAACCAACCAGGTTGATGATAAAGTATTACTAAAGGCCGATGGTATGCCTACCTACCATTTAGCTGTTGTAGTTGATGATTACCTGATGAAAATTTCGCACGCTTTCCGTGGCGAAGAGTGGCTACCATCGGCACCGGTACATTTGCTGCTTTGGGAATATTTGGGTTGGAAAGCCGAAATGCCGCAATGGGCGCACTTGCCGCTGATATTAAAACCCGATGGGCACGGCAAGTTGAGCAAACGCGATGGTGCGCGCCTGGGCTTCCCGGTATATGCCATGAGCTGGTTTGACGCCAAAACAGATGAGCTAACTCCGGGTTTCCGCGAGCTGGGCTTTTTGCCCGAGGCATTCCTGAACCTGTTGGCAACATTGGGATGGAACGACGGCACCGACCAGGAAATATTTACGCTGGATGAACTGATAGAAAAATTCTCTATTGACAGGGTAAGCAAAGCTGGCGCGAAATTCGATTTTGAAAAAGCCAAGTGGTTTAATGCCGAGTGGATCAAACGCTCGGAAGTTGGCAGTTTGAAGCTGGCAGTTAGCAAGATATTGGAAGACAAAGGTATTGTTGTTACCGATGATGCTAAGCTGGAAACAGTTATTAACCTGATTAAAGACCGCTGCGTGGTATTACCCGATTTTTACCAGCAGGCAGGATACTTTTTTGAGCAGCCAAAGGAGTACGATCTTAACGCCGTAAAACCAAAATGGACAGATGCCAAAACCGATTTCTTTAATGCGCTTACAGCTTTGTTAAGCACCGAAGCACCGATAGAAGCCCATGACCTGGAAACTAAATTTAAGGCCCTTGCCGAAGAAAAGGCGCTAAAGGTTGGCGATGTAATGCTGCCATTCCGTATTATGCTGGTTGGTGGTAAGTTTGGCCCGCATGTGTTTGATATTGCTGCCTTGTTGGGTAAAGAGGAGACGATTAGCCGGATAGGGAAGGCTTTGGAGGCGTTTTAGCCCCCGGACCCTCTGAAGGGGGAGTTTAAATTTGCAATTGATATCATAAAAAAGAGGGCTTGAATGGCCCTCTTTTTTTATGGTGGATGCTTTTACTATTTTAACGAATAGATCCAGCTAACAATCTGCTTGATCTCTGCCGGTTTCAGGTTTGGATGCGCGGGCATATCCACATCGCCCCAAACACCATGGCCTCCTGTTGTTACTTTTTTAACCAGGTGACTGGTTGAAGCAGCATTGTTAGCGTACTTTTTAGCTACCTCGGTAAATGCCGGGCCTACTGATTTTTCGGATACCTTGTGGCATGCCTTGCAATCTAACGACATCATCAGCGTCATCCCGGCTGCGTTTGCTTTCATGTTGGCCATTTTTAGTTTCATATCCGGCGAATCCTGACCGGCCAATACGGCGATGGTTTTGCTATGCGTACCGGCTCCCTGGTCGTCCTTAACTTCAACAGAAACATTGTAATTACCTTTTTTTGTATAGGTGTAAAGCAGCTTTGGCAACGCTGTAGTTTTTTTGATGCCATTACCCAGGTTCCAGGTATAGGTCATTTTATCCTTTTCCGGGTCGGTTGCGGCAACTGTAAATGTTACCGGTAAAGGGAGTTTGCCGTACAATTTATTGGCAGTAATAGCTTTTACTTCCGGTGCGCGGTTTCCTGTGTTGTAATCAATACGGGCCAGGCCGGCATCTTTGTTTTTGGTAAACCAGCCAGAGCCGTATTCCAGTACATAAATGCGGCCATCGGGGCCTGTTTCCATATCAATAGGCGCGTTAAATTTGCTTGTTGCCATAAACGGTTCCATTTTATCCAGGTCGCCGTTTGGTTGCAGAGTAAGCACTTTTATCCAGCCACGAATCCAATCGTAAAAAAACACTTTTTTGTTATAGTAATCGGGCAGGCGGGTAGCTTTTGGATACAGGTCGGCATAATAAATAGGCCCAGCCATGGCGGTACGGCCTCCCGAACCAACTTGCGGAAACTCTTTCGATTCGCCGTAAGGGTACCATATAAATGCCGGTTGGGCAGGTGGCAGCTCTCTTAAACCAGTGTTGTTTTTTGAATCATTTATCGGGTGCAAGGGATCAAAATTTGGCCCCGATTCGCCGGTTGCGTAATTGTAGGCATGGTAAGGGATATTGGGGCCGATAAACAAAGGCCATCCGAAAAAGCCCGCCGCTTTGGCCTGGTTAAACTCATCGTAACCACGCGGCCCCCTGGTGGCTAAGCTATCGTTATTGGCATCGGGGCCAACTTCGCCCCAGTAAAGGTAGCTGTTCTTTTTATCTACGGCTATCCGGTAAGGGTTTCTGTCGCCCATTACATAAATTTCGGGTTTTGTGCCGGCTGTGCCTGGTTTAAACAGGTTTCCTTCGGGAATGGTGTAGGTACCATCATCTTTCATTTTTATCCTCAAGATCTTACCCCGCAAATCGTTGGTATTACCAGCCGACCTTCTCGAATCGTGATTCAAATGCTCCGGGCGGTCATCCAGGGGGGCAAAGGCGTGTGTATCGTGTGGCAGGTTTTTACCTTCATCAAACGGGGTGGTATTATCGCCGGTTGATACAAAAAGGGTGCGGTCGGGCCCAAATGCTATTGAGCCGCCGGTATGGCAGCAGATCTCGCGCTGTGAGTACAGTTGCAATACTACTTTTTCTGTTTTGTTGTCGATGGTATCCCCCGTCATGGTGAAGCGCGAAAGGCGGTTAACCGACGTATCAGACGGGCTGTAATAAATGTAAACGAAATGGTTGGTTTTAAAATCCGGATCGGCCTGAATGCCTAAAACGCCTTCTTCGGCATTGGCTGCTTTGGTACGGGTTTTAAAATAAACATCTAAAAAGCCAGCCTGTTTAACTGTTTTTGTGGCGTTTTTATACAGCATGATCTCGCCGCGGCGCTGGGTCACCAAAATATCCAGGTTGGGCAATATGGTCATTTCGGTAGGCTCATAAAAAGTTCCCTGTATTAGCGAGGTTTTCGAGAAGCGGTTTTCTTCAGGTACACGTAAAGTGGTACACTTAGAATAATCCAAACTTTTGTTATCGCCAATGGCGTATTGGATACCACCCAGCAAATGTTTTAAATAGGCCGGGTCGCTGTATGATTCATCGGTATGGCCAAGCTCGGTATAAAAAGCCCTGCCATTCTCAAAATTATGGTACCAGGCCATCGGGTGATTAACGCCGTTTGTGCCGCCCTTATAGCTGTTTTCATCAATAGTGATAAGCACATGAAGGTTTTTGCTGATTGATTTAAAGTTGTACCACTCATCGGTCCTTTTCCAGGTATCGGGCAGGGCGCGGGTTGATGGATGGTTTTTATCAATAATATTTAAAACAGCTTCCTGCATGGCCGGGTGACTATCAAAATATGCGCCAACTAAGCGACCGTACCAATGCCAGTCGTACTCGGCATCTGCGGCGGCGTGTATGCCTACATAGTTGCCGCCAGCCTGCATATAGCGTTCCAGGTCGGCCTGTTGATAGTTATTAAGCATATAGCCCGTTGTGCTCAAAAACACAACTGCCGAATACTTGCTTAGGTTTGCTTCGGTGATCTTCGCTGCATCGGATGTGGTATCAACCGAAAAATGATTTTCGGCGCCCAGCTTTATAATGGCCGCTGCACCAACGGCGATAGAAGCATGATGATAGCCCGATGTTTTGGTAAACACCAGTATTTTGGGTTTCTCTACTATTTTACTAAAGTTAAAAACCAGTACACAGAGTGCAAGGAGCAAGGTAGATTTAAATCGCATAGTTTAAAATATGGGTTATGATGGTTTGGCTGAATTGGTGATTTTTCGGGGTTAAAGGTATAAAAAGCAATCGATTGCGACGCTTCGTATCTCAAATATTACATCGCGAATTATGGCAATATTCTATGTGTTATTGGCATAGTAGAAAACTGTCCGACAGATGAATAAATTATACTTTAAAAGCATGGACATTGTAATGGCGCATTTTTGTAGCATAACAGCTTTTTTCCCACAAGCCGATAGGGTAAAATATTAAAAGGCCGGTAAGTTTATAGATATTTAAAAAGGAGGTTTTTAAAACTTTGTGAATTTGATCTCTGCACGCAACGGGCTTTCATGTTTGTTCGATTAAAATAATTTCACCCTAAGAAAATTGCTAAGGTTCAAGCTATTAGATTTGTAACAAATTACCGTATTTAATATTATTTTTAATGATGAATGAAATAATTGATTGTTAAAGTGACGGATATCACTTACTTTTAAGTCCCCTTAATTAAACTGGTGATGATCCGAGTACGATCTAAGAATGTGTTATTGGTTGCTCCCGATACTTTTTCGGTTGAGTTATTGCCGAATAATAAAAAATTCAGACATATCTCGGCAACGAGCCATATTTTTCCTTCCATTCATGAGCAGAAACCCAACGTCGTAATTTTCGATTACGACCATCTGAACACCGATCTCGAAAAAATACTACGTCGCCTGCAATCAAACACGGCTTACAGCAAAATAAAGATCTGCTGCTACAAACAGAAGGAACACACAAAAGAAGACAGCCTGCTCAAAGTGCTTGGCGTCGACCATATATTTTACCCGGAAGATTTTAAGAAAACCGAAAAGGGCAATTTTATCTCCAATGCACTCTCGGGCATTTTTGAACTGCCGGGCATGGGTTTGTTGGCCAAGGCATCTAATTAAAATAAACTATTCCTGATTTTAGAGTTTTAGTAAACTATTGTCATTGCGAGCGTAGCGCGGCAATCTCGTAGCCAATACAAAGCGAATATGCAAGGTTCAACGATTGCAGAGAAGTTTTCAGTCGTACCAGGCTTCACTCAAATCACTCCACGAAGGGTTAAAGCCCACTATGAGGTCAATTTTCTTTTGACGAGAACCCGCCTTTAATTGTTTTTCCCTGGCTATGGCATCTTGTATCCATTGAAAATCTTCGTAGTATACTAACCTATAGCACTTATATTGGGCAGAGAAGCCATTATTTACTTTTTGTTTATGTTGTGCTATGCGACCTTGTAAATCACTAGTTACCCCGATGTAAAATACGGTGTTGGCCTTATTCGATAAAATGTAAATATAATAATCGTGAACTTTCATGCTTAGGCGGATATCGTATTTTATAGTTCGACCTGCATATTCGCTTTGCATGGCTACGAGATTGCCACGTTATCGCTTATAATGACATGATTGTAAAGTGTTGATTTTCAGTGTATTTTTTTTAAGTTTCTAATGCCCGAGATACAATTAGGTGTCTTCATAATTTTGTT
>NZ_JACHCR010000026.1 GCF_014205845.1 Mucilaginibacter cryoferens | reverse complement strand
ATACAATGAAAATTATTCAAATAATATTTGCTTTTAAACACAGTTCATTCTGAGGTACGAAGAATCTATTATCCGCCATGCTTCTTCGCCCTGTACAGTACACGAATAGATCCTTCGTACCTCAGGATGACAAAGCTGAAACAATGTCATTCCACCTCCAGAATTTCGCGAAATTTTATTACTCAGCATGACAAACTTAAATAACGTCATTTCTCATTCAGAATCTCCGGATTTTAAAACTCTCAAGGCCTGTTTTTTATTTATAATTCCGCAAAATATTGTCCCTTCTGCTTTAAACCTTCAGCTTATTTCTAAATTTTACCGATTGCCTTTCTGATGCTTCCAACATCAGCCCTGTTGTTAAAGTGATATTTAGCTTACCTCCGGGCAGTTGTTCCACTTTTTTAATAAAGGTGGTGTTGATGAGCTGTGCCCGGTTTATCCTGAAAAACACAGCCGCGTCCAGCTTATCTTCCAATTGGTTAAGAGAGCGCTTCAGAAAGGCCTTTTTATCATCAAAATACAGCACAGCGTAGTTATCCATAGATTCGATGAGGTGCACCCCAGCCAGCTTTACAAAATAACATTTGTTGCCATCTTTAATAAAGATCTGCCGGTTAGCGGGCGATGCATGTAATTTGTCTCTCACCTTATCTATAGCCTTTGCAAAACGCTCTTCACGTATGGGCTTTACCAGGTAATCAAGTGCATCGGCTTCGAAAGCTTTTACCGCGTACTGGTTAAACGCAGTAGTAAAAATCACCAGGGGCACCGCATCCAGCATTTCCAGCAAATCGAAACCCGATTTTTCGGGCATCTGCACATCCAGAAAAATCAATTGGGGATTGTGTTTTTCTATCAGTAGTCTGGCATCATCGGCATTGGCCGCTTCCTCCAAAATATCAATATCGGCATAGGTTGCCAACGCGCGTTTAAGTTCCTCGCGTGCCAGGCGTTCATCATCTACAATAATTACACTTATCTTTTTCATGATGCAGGGATAATGATGGTTGCCAAAACTGTATTTCCCGGTAGCTCGCCGAGCGTAAATGATGCTTTGCCAGCATATTGCAGCTGTAAACGCTCTTCGAGGTTTTTTAAACCAACGCCACCCGTATTTTCTACGGCTGCTATCTTTCCCGGATTTTCTACGGTGATATGAATCTCTTCATCCTGCCTTTGGATGGTAATATTAACCAAACCTCCGTTTTTTTGCTGCGCGATGCCGTGCTTTAGGGCATTTTCTGCCAGGGTTTGAATACTTAGCGGCAGTATCAAACTATTTGCGAGATCTGTATCAATAGCAATACCGAATTGTAACCTTTCTTCAAAACGAATCTTTTCCAGTTCGAGGTAATCGTTCACCAGGTTCATCTCGTCGGCAAGGGAAATGAGGCCGGTATTATTGCCATATAACGATGTACGCAGTAAATCCGACAGCAAATCTATCGCCCTGCGGGCCTTTTCGGGCTGCGTACCTATAAGGGCCTTTATACTATTAAGCGAGTTGAAAAAGAAATGAGGATTGAGCTGCGATGATAGTTGCTGCAACTGCGCATCGCGGGCTACTATCTGCAAACGGGCGTACGCTTTTGCCGTGTTTATTTCCATAACGGCGTAATGATACAAATGAAAAGCCAATACCCAAATGGCCATTAGGCGGGTACCCGACGCTAAAACCACCAGGTAATTTTCACTAAAAAATTCGCCAAAGCTTAACCCGTTGTTAAAGAAGTAGCGAAGCTGATATAACTTGCCAATTACCAGTAGCATGTAAACAGCCCCCATAATAATCACAGCGGTAATGAGTCTTACCGGCATTTTAGCGAGCTTGAGGTAAACCCAACCCCATTTGTGCGCAAAAAAATGATAGGTATGCGTAACCGCTATCCCAATACCAATATCAAATACAAAGTGCAACAATGCCAGCCAATAATTATAGCCATTGGGATAAGGAGACTGCCAAACCTGCAACCAGGCCGAAAACGCCCAGAACAAGCCGGCCAGCGACCAGCCCAGTAACTGGCACCTCCAATAAAGCGATATCGTTTTTTGCTGTTTCAATTTGTGTTGATTTGCCTGTTTGGCAAAACAAACCAACAAAATCTATCTGGTAATTGAAAGAGAAAATACAGCAACGCAGAGATATGGGGATAAGCGCGGGTGAAGGGCGGTGAAAAGTAAGGAAACTTACTGAGTTGTAAAATTCCGAGGACTCTTAAGCGGGATAATATCCTGAAAAAGGTTGTCATGCTGAGTGATAAAATTTCGCGAAATTCTGAAGGTGAAATGACATTGTTTCAGCTTTGTCATCCTTGAGGTACGAAGGATCTATTCGTGTACTGTACAGGGCGAAGAAGCATGGCGGATAATAGATTCTTCGTACCTCAAGGATGACAAGCGTTTTTTAACATATCATGGGTAGGTACGAAGAATCTATTCGCAGATTATCCAAACACACTTTGCACGATCAACGGCCCCGTCGTTCCTCGGTATTGACAAACATAAAGATATCTCGAGTTTTTACCTACCTGTACTCCAACTGTTTTTTAAGCACTATATTATCGGCAGCTTTGGCTATCATCACATCAAAAGTTCCCGGCTCGGTAACCAGTTTCATCTGCCGGTTCCAGATGGCCAGGTCTTTACCACCGATGGTGAAGTTTACCGTTTTAACCTCACCTGGATTGAGGGCTATTTTACTGAAACGTTTCAGACTCATTTCGGGCGTGCTTACCGAGTTTACCTTGTTGCCCAGGTATAATTGTACAACTTCTTTACCGGCCATATCACCCGTGTTTTTCACATCAACAGAAACATTTACCTGCTCATTTTTACCAAATACCGGTTTGGATACCTTAAGATTGCTATACGCAAACGAGGTATAACTTAAACCGAAACCGAAGGAAAATAGCGGATCTGTTGACGAAAAAACATAATCCTGTCCCGGTTTATCGATGGTGCCGGGCAGCCGGTTAATACCTTTTGCCGAATTTACGTAGTTATAAAACACCGGGATATGCCCGGTTGATTGCGGCACGCTCATATTTAATCTGCCCGATGGATTTACTTTGCCAAACAAGATATTGGCTATAGCCGCACCGCCCTTTTCGCCGGGATACCAGGCCTCTAAAATGGCTGGCACGTTTTCTTTTTCCCAACTAATGCTCCACGGGCGACCGTGTACCAATACCAATATTACCGGTTTTCCGGTTTTATAAACTGCCTGTAGTAACTCGCGCTGCACGCCCTGCGGGTTAATATCTGTAACATCGTAACCTTCGCCGCAGGTAAAAGGATCTTTAGGTTCGTTGCCCGGTGCCTGCCCGTTCCAACCTACGCCAGACCATACCACGCTGGTGGTGCCCAACACCACAACAACAGCATCGCTCTCGCTGGCTGTTTTTACGGCTTCATCAAAGCCACTTTTATCAAGGCCAGAAAGCTCACAACCCTTGGCGTAGTTTACTTTTACGTTACTGCCTGCAAACTGTTTAATACCTGCTAACACGGTAACGCCAGACAGGTTATCGCGCGTAAAGCTATAATCGCCATACTGTACTTTGTTGGCATTGGGGCCAATAACGGCAATGGATTTAAGCTTGCTGATATTAAGCGGCAACAGGCTTTTTTCGTTTTTAAGCAGGATGATAGATTCTTCGGCAATTTGTTGCGACAGTTTGATATGATCTGCAGTATGCAATCTTGCCCTTAACCTAGCAGTATCCGGTAAGGGCTTTTCAAACAAGCCCGCTTTAAATTTGGCGGTAAGGATGCGGGCTACGGCGGTATCAATTTGTGTTTCTCTTATTTTACCGCTCTTTACCAGCTCTACCAAATGGCTGTACACATCGGGGCGCGAAGCTTCCAGGTCTACCCCCGCTTTTATACCCAGCAAAGCAGCATCCGCGGCTGTTTTTGCCACTTTGTGGAAGTTATATAACTGACTTAAACCGCCGTAATCAGAAAAAACATAACCTTTAAAATCCCATTCTTTTCTTAAAACCTGCTTTAGCAAAAATTCATTACTATGGGCTGGCACGCCATCAATTTCGTTATACGAGGGCATAATGGCGGCTATATTGGCCTCCTGTACTGCTGCTTTAAAAGGAGGCAAAAACATCGATCGTAATTCTCTTTCGCCAATTTCGGCCGGTGCCAGGTTAATACCGGCTATAGGTTTGCTGTAGGCGGCAAAATGCTTGCCTGTACACATCACTTTATCAAAAGCAAAACTTGTACGCGTTTGGGCAGGGTCGCCCTGCATACCCCGCACAAATGCCGAACCTAACTCACCAACAAGGTACGGGTCTTCGGCAAAACACTCTTCCACCCTGCCGTAGCGGGCATCTCTAATCAAATCGAAAAGTGGCGATAGCGCCTCATCAACCCCGGATGTGGATGCTTCATAGGCAATGGCCGATCCCATTTGTTCTATTAACGCCGGGTTCCAGGTACTGCCTTGCGCTATGGCCTGCGGAAATGTGGTTGCACCTGCAGATAATTGCCCATGCAGGCATTCGCCAATCTGTATAGGCGGGATACCTAACCGCGTTTGCTCGCGCGAGTATTTTTTGGCGGCAATCGATTGTTGCGTAATATCATAAACATTGGTAAAAGGGCTTTCTAACACACCATAAGCAATTTTGCTTTTACCGGCCTCACTTAGAGACGACATGCTCATTTGCCCTACCTTTTCTTCCAGCGTCATCCTTTTTAAAAGATCGGCCACCCGTTGTACAACCGGTGCCTTAGGGTTTTTATACAATTGTGCGTTGGCCGTGGCACTAAAAACCAAACCGGCTAATATAATTGCTGATGTTTTTTTAACGAACATTTTGAAGTAGTATATTAAAGATGTTTAACAAGATAATGCATTAAAAAAGTGGCCTGAAGGTGATGGTATATCGTTTTACCAAACTATATAAAGACAAAACTGCTCTTTACCTTTTCACTCATCTGCAAGCGAGGGCTAAGATACTTTAAACTTTTATAATTTAAATAAACGCCGACGTTTGCACCCTGAAAAACAGGTTCATCTATAGAGAAACTCAGTTCGTCGTTTAATTTTTATTTTATTCCGATAAAATTTGCGTTTTTTACGCATTAAAATAAAACGAAATAGTTATTCGTTGGTTATTCAGTAACTTTATATCAAAATAAACGCTTTTATTAATGGTGAAATTATTTGTCGGGGGATTCCCTTTGGACATGACAGAGCTTGACCTGGTTAAGATAATAAACCTGCATGGCGAAGTGAGTACAATTAAGATTGTGCGTGACAAGAAAACGAGAATATGCAAGGGATACGCCTTCCTGGAGATGAAGGACCGCGAAGGTGCCGAAAACGCCGTAATTGCTTTAGATGGCACCCCTATGGGCGATAGAACTTTAAACGTTAAAATAAACGAAGAAACCTTTGTTAAAAAAGCGCCACCTAAAAGAAGTTTTGGCGGGTATAATAACAGCTACAGCAATAGTGGCAACAGCAACACAGGTAATACCAGCCGAAGCTATAGTAAACCGGCCGACGAAACAGCAAAACCCAAACGACCAAGAAGAGCTATATAGCTAATTGCATTTTATACAAACCAAATGAGCACAAGTACGTCACTTTTGCTCATTTGGTATATTGCACATTATTACAAAACACCGTTTGCCTTAAACACTTTCTGAAAGAAAAGAAACTGGTAACTGACTGCGTTTTCCCAATACGGCCACTCGTGCTTGCCGGGGCGTTCAATATAATCATGTGGTGTACCATTGGCGGTTAGCAGGCGATGAAGTTCGCGGTTAGGCTCAATCATAATATCATCGGCTCCGCAGTCAAAAATAAGCTTTACGTTATTGGCTTTCATTTTATCGACCAGCGTAACTACCGAGTAGCCGGGATAAGGGTTATCTCCCTCCTTTTTTGGGCCCAATAACTTTTCAAAATTAACATCACGCGATTTGGCAAAATCTGCCGGTACTTTCCAAATAGCAGTATTTAAATCCATAACACCACTCATACTTCCCGCGGCACAATATACATCGGGATGGAGTGTGGCTATGTACATAGCGCCGTGCCCACCCATTGATAAGCCGGCAATAATACGCCCTTTACGATTATTAATGGTACGATAGCTTGCATCAACCTGCAGTACCACCTCTTTGGCTATAAAAGTTTCGTACTGGCTTATTTTATCCAACGGGCTATCAAAATAATACCCAAACGGACTACCATCCGGCGTTACAATGATCACCCCATATTGGTCGGCCAGTTTATGTAGTAATTGCTTATCGGCCAGTTTCGAAAGCCAATCGCGGTAATTACCGCTACCACCATGAAGCAGGTAAATTACCGGGTAGCTTTGTTTAGATTTTTTATAATCATCGGGCAATACTACACAGGCGTTGATAGTTTTTTGCATTACCTTACTTTGCACCGCTATAGTATCAACAGAGGCTGCCTGTAATGCAAAACTACCAAGCATTGTTACCAAAATTAGCGCACAGGTAATTGATTTCATCATATAATAGGGTTTTAAAAGCAGCTTGCATATCCAGCCGCATACTACAAAGTATATGTGAAATTATTATACACTATTTCACACTTTGTATCAAATTACAACTTTTTATTTTACGGGAGAAAATTTGACCTATTTTTATGATAATCTTTCAGTTAGCACTTAAAAATATGCATTTGGCAGCATAAAATAATGCTTTACCCTCTGGTAAAATTTAGCACATGCAGCAGCTACAGAATGACAAATTTGGGCGGTAAATTAAACTTTTAGACAGGCAGCTTAAAACGCGAAGTCGGAGATCAGTTGGGTTATAAACGCACAATCGTTCATCGGCCTTAATGGTGTAATACTGATTGTCAATATAACGCTTTAACCTTAATCAATATAAAATGAAAAATTTAACCCAATCTTTTAAAGCTGTTATTTATGGCAACGCCGATTCAATTCAACTTAGAAATGTATCACTAGCGCTTATTATCCCGGTTTTAATTTTACTGCTTATTGTTATGTTTCACACACAAACGGGCAAAATTTATTAACGATATACCAATTGCTTACTTTAAAACAATTAAAAGCAGCTCCTTCCCACAACTACCAGGAACTTTAACTAACAAAAATATTTGAAGAAACACTTACAAAATATATTATGTCGGCCCAAACTAAGCATTTGTTAAAACAAATTATCATCGGCAGCCTCTTACTTTGCTTCCTGTTAATATATGGATATTTCAGGCAAACTAACTCCAGGTTGCAGAAATCAAGTTCGTCCTCCATTCCATCTTTATTGAATCGAGCATAATTAAAAAAAGGTTTATGCCATAAACTCCCGACTACTATTCCCGGGAACTTTTGCGCCATAGCACAGGCTTTCAGCCAGATATATCCAAAAACCACTATTAAAGAGGGAGCACATTAATTGCCCCCTTTGTTACCTTCCCGGCTTTTCTAATCTATTTTTGAGATAACTATACATGTCGGCTACACTACAACTTTATCGCTATTGTGATCATGAGCGGTTTGTTCATCTATGGCACACTTTTAGCCCCTATTACATGTGCAAAACCAGCACTACACCAATTATATATTCCAATAATTAACAACAAAGTATTGATTGCTTGGCGATTATGTAAATATAATATTTATTAATTATATATTTATTAATAAATAACAAACAATATTACAATTATACAAGACACTAAAGCAAAGAAAATTCTCCATAAATAAAAAAATATTAATTCTAATAAATAAAAATATAAACGTAAAACACCATATATCCCATACCTACCCAACAACAATGTGACAAATAAAATCAAAAGCATTAAAACAGCCCTCAACAAGGCTCTTTTTTACCGGGTAAATATCTCGCCTAAATGGGTATTTTATTTCCCAATAATGGAAAAATGACACCATTTCTATTGTTTATACCTTATTCATTTTAGCCATTTTGCGGTAAAGTTATCCTTTCGGTAAAAACAGTAATAAATTTAAAAAACATGAAACCTTTATAATTCCTAACCCGTAATACATCAAACAGAGTTCCAGTTCAGGTAATCAATTTTGCTATTTATACATTAAAAGTTTCTAAGCCCAGGCCCAATGATAATTGAGAAAAAAAGGTTTTCCAGTGAGAAGGGGAAACAAATTTTTAATATTAATGGAATAGATTTCGATATTAATATAGATGAGTTTAAAGATTTTTTAGCTCATTGTGCTTTGTTTATGGATATAACAAAAGAAGGGTTTGACACAATGATCGGATCAATTTCTGACTCCATTATTGATAATGAAAATCAAAATATTACTATGGAGGAAGTAAGGCCGCAACTTAAATTTCTCAGAGAAATAAGCTTTTATCTGAAAAGCATCTACCAGAACGAAAGTATAGGCTAGCTATTTGTTTTTAGGCCAGCACGTGGCAAATCTTTGTCAATTTCAGATTCTATTTCTGCCGTATACCTTTCGGCTATTTTAGTTAAAAGCAAGTTATATTTTTCTAAAATATCCAAATATTTATCTTTCCAATATTCGCTACCATGCTGATCTGGTGGAGGAGCTTTATCAGATCTTAAACCAGCCTGCGGACTCATTTGACTAAAGTCTTCAGTTTTAAATAAATGAGGAAATTCTACAGAGAAATCGTGCTTTATATAAATACCTACCTGGTAAATCAACTCTGTTTTAAGGTATTGTTGGTTAAACCAATAATATACCGACCTCCTGTTTACTTTGGCAAGTCGCGCCAATTCACTTATACTATATCCCTCACGCCTAATAACCAATTCGATAATTTTTCCGTGATGAATGTCCATAATTAATATTAATAAAATAAATGAAATATCAGGCAGCTACTATCAAATATTTAAAGAAATAGTGGCCGGCAAATGATACATGGATAGGGTTATTTAAATAGCTACACTTAGTGCCAGCTGATCGACGCTTACTTTCACAACAACAGCACAATCCAACTGCTCAATAACCATTAACACCTTTGTGCCCATTATTCTGTTAACCAGGCCTTCCATGTTAAAAAGCAAACCATCTTTTATTTTAACCCTATCGCCCACTCTGAGACTTCTTAAGCTAACTATCTGTGCATCAGAATAGTTTTTAGTGATCATTTTAATTTGTTCAATCTCGTGATCACTTATAACCACCGGCTTACCATTGTTGGATATAAGATCAATTACACCTGCCGAGTACCTCACCTTGGTTAATTCAACCGGCGATGCTTTCACAAATAAATAAGATGAGAAAAAAGGCTTTTCGACTGTTTTTATACGGTCGGCCCATTTATTACGGGATGTTATTACCGGGCAATAAGATAAAATACCTTGTTCCTTTAAATTTTTATCAATTCGCCTTTCGAAATTGGATCGTGTATAAACAACGACCCACTGCTCTGCAGTTTTATTGAGTTTAAGTATTTTTGGTTCCACGGTTCGGTTTTTATAACATATACGTAGTAATTATCGTACCATTTAATTTTCTGTTATCATTAATTAATTTACCATCCTACAATACAAGTGCGCTCAATCACTCCACCAGGTTGTTGGTTCTTATTATTTATCCCAGGGTTCAATAAATTTATAATAAATATATTAATACATACTACTCACTGCAAACTCTTCACCATGTGATCACTTCCTTTACCACATTTTAAAAAAAAGACCAAACCGTTCTTTTTTAATTATTCCAATAAGTTGATGACCCGGATATTCGATTCCCCTCCTCCTGCTTCTCACATTTTCACACATGCTGTCTCTTTGTTATACACATTTTCCCACTTTGTATCAGATTGACATATTATTGCGACAATAGCAACAATACACCTACTTTTATGAAAATGTTTTACCAAAACACAATCGGAATTAACGATTAGTGAACTAAAAAAACATTTCATTGCAAATACAATCACTGTAAGTGAAATGGCGAAGCTTTATAATAAGCTTACTCTAACCCCTAACTATCGCAACTTCAAGGTTATATAATTAAAACGTACAGCCTCATTCTCCAGCACTTAGTATATAGTACAATCCAATCAAAATACATGAAAATCAATACAACCATTTGCCTGATGTTACTTTCAGTTGTAATTTGTTTTACATCTACTTCTTGCAACTCCTATAAAAACATCCCTTATTTTCAAAATGTTAACCGCTCAAGTACGTTAAATGAAAATATTGATAACTACTCTCCGCTCACCATTCAGAAACAGGATATTTTAGGTATAACTGTAAGCAGCCTAAATCCCGATGCCTGGAAAGATGACAACAATAAAATAAACGGCTACCTGGTTGATATGGATGGCAACATTCAGCTACCGCTAGCCGGAACCTTAAAAGCCGAAGGACTTACAACAAATGATCTGAGGCAGCAAATAGAATCGAAGCTTACCAAATACTTAAAACAAGTTTCTGTTAACGTACGGATCATCAATTTTAAAATATCTGTAATTGGTGATGTTGCAAGGCCTAATATTTACCAGATCCAAAACGAACGTGTTAGCATAACCGAGGCCCTGGGTTTAGCCGGAGACCTGAATATAACGGGTATTCGTAACAACGTTTTGCTAATACGCGAACTTGATGGCAAACGACAATATATAAACATCGACCTTACATCGGCCAGCCTTTTTAAATCGCCCTACTACTACCTTAAAAACAACGATGTGATTTATGTTCAGCCAGATAAAACAAAATCAAATTCTGGCGATAGAAGCTACCGTAATATTAGCTTAATACTTTCTGCCTTATCTGTAATAACCATAGTGCTTACCAGTGTTCTAAAAAATTAATCTTATGAAAAACGAGCGCCTGTTTTTATCCTCAGCATTTGATGATAAAGACGAAACCCCACAAAAAGATCTTCGAGGATTATTTAGCAAATACCTGCACAGCTGGCCTCTTTTTGCGGCTTGCCTGCTTATTACTTTGTGCATTGCCTATTTTTATATCAAAAACACTAAACCTGTTTATGATATTAAGGCCAAGCTGGCTATAAAAGACGAAAAAAAATCGTCTGATGCCAAGGAAGCCCTTGCCGAGATTGATGTTGTTGGACAGCCAAAAGATATAGAAAGCGAGCTGGAATTAATTAAATCCAGGCCGCTTATCAGGCAGGTAGTTAATGATCTACAATTATCAACCAGTTATAAAGAGACAGCAAGTTATAGCAATAAAGATATTTATGCTACAACGCCGGTGAAATTTAAACTGATACAAGCCTCTGGCGAAACCCGCGACTTTTCGCTATCTGTTTTTATTAAGGACGCGCAGTCTTTTTCAATAAAAACAAACGATGTAGAATCGCCCGGCTATAGCTTTAATACGCAATTGAAAAGTAGCTTTGGCTCATGGATATTAACCAAAACAAAAAACATTGATAATTATATTGGTAAAACAATTAACATCAATATTCAAAACCCGGAGGACGTTGTAACGCAATATCAAAGTTCAATATTGGTATCGTTAAATAAAGATGCTCCTATTGTGGATATGGAACTAGAAGATGAAGTACCCGAAAGAGGAAAGGAAATTTTAAACCAGCTTATAAAAGCTTATAAAGTTTCGAGCATTGAGGATAAAAATAAAGCCACCCAAAGCACCCTTAAATTTATAGACGACAGGCTATCGTCACTTACCGGCGAATTAACCAACGTAGAGAAAGATGTTGAAGGCTTTAAAAGCAGCATTGGGCTAACGGATATATCTTCGAAATCAAAATTTTACTTAGATAACGTTCAAACAAACGATTCGCGTTTAAATGACGTAAATGTTCAGCTTAACGTTGTAGAAGGTATAGAACGGTACGCCAACGCTGCCAGTAACTCGGGCAATGTTCCGGCCACACTGGGCATTTCAGATCCGGGCCTTATCAGTTTGGTAGATCAGTTATCGAAACTGCAACTGCAGCGCGACAGGCTTTTGGCTACCACTCCAGAGCAGAACCCTATATTTGAGCCCTTAAACAGGCAAATTAAAGCAACTAAAACCGCAATAAAAGAAACAATTAGCGGTATTAAATCGTCTTTGTTATCGGTTCAGCGCGAACTGCAGCACAATAACTCAGGTTTTGAAGCCTCAATCAAAAATATTCCCGGCCAGGAAAGGCAATACATCAGCATAAAAAGGCAACAGAGTATTAAAGAAAACCTATATATATACCTGTTGCAGAAAAAGGAAGAAGTTTCACTTAGCTATGCTTCTACCCTTACCGGAATACGTACAGTTGAAGACCCGTACTATATAGCGCCAAAATCAAAAAAACAGGTGCCTTATGTACTTGCCCTTTTGCTTGGCTTAGCACTGCCCGCATCATTCATCTATGGGCGCGATATTCTGAAAAATAAAGTATTGAACCGTGCCGAAATAGAAAGACTAACCGGAGCTGCTGTTATTTGCGAATTGAACCAAAACAAAGGAAAAAGCAAAATTGTAGTACTCGAAAAGAATGCGTTCGCTATATCAGAGCAATTCAGATCGTTACGTACCAACCTGCATTTATTGTTTCAAAACAGGCAAAGTGGGCGCGTAACGTTATTTACCTCAAGTGTGGCCGGCGAAGGAAAAAGCTTTATTACCAGCAACATGGGGGCCGCGCTTGCTGCTACCAACCGCAAGGTAATAGTTCTGGAACTTGACATGCGCAGGCCCCAGATATCAGACATTTTCAATTTATCTGCCCAACACAAGGGCCTAAGCAATTACCTGAATAATGAAATTGAGCTGTCGGATATCATTCAACCATCTGGTGTACATCCGCAACTTAAAGTTATTGGTGCTGGCCCGATACCCGAAAACCCATCTGAATTACTTGACAGCATTAAACTGGATGTACTGATCAGCAAATTGAGAGACGAATACGACGACATTTTAATTGACACCCCGCCACTTCACCTGGTAACAGACGCGTTATTGCTATCAAGAATATGCGATGTTACACTATACGTTGTAAAACAAGGCTATACCGATAAATCCGAACTTACATTTATTAAGCAAATGGTTAAGGAAGATAAGCTCCCAAACCTCAATATTGTTTTCAACGGCATTCAGCGTACAAAATACGGTTACGGGTATAACTACGATAACAGTTATTACGCAAATCCGAAACTCAAAAAACAGCGCGCCTAATATCATCCGCCAACTGTAAATAGCTGTATCATCCTACAAAAGATACGCTCGTTTATTTTACTAACCTAATACTACCGCTCGGTTTATATACCGGAATATACGCTCTATGAAAGTTGCTGCTCAAAACCTACCCTTCAGTTCAAAATATGCTAAAGCAATTGAATGGGGTAAGCTGATAACCATCACCGGATCGGCACAGCTAATTATCCAGGTAATTGGTTTTTTAAGCGCAATTATTGTTATACGATTGCTGCCAACAAAAGAGTATGCCTTATACACTTTAGCAAACACGATGCTTGGCACAATGATTCTTTTGGCCGATGGAGGAATATCAACCGGCGTAATGTCGCAGGGCGGCAAAATATGGATGGATCGTGAAAAACTGGGCCTGGTTATCGCTACCGGCTTAGATCTCAGAAAAAAATTTGCCGTAGGTAGCCTTATTGTAGCCGTACCTGTGTTATTGTATTTGCTGCTACATCATGGTGCAGGCTGGTTATTTGCATCGCTCATAACATTATCGCTTATACCGGCATTCTTCATGTCGTTATCAGGTACCTTATTGGAGGTTGCCCCCAAGTTGAAACAGGACATAGCGCCGCTTCAAAAAATACAGGTTGGCACAAACATCTTACGGCTGGTACTTACGGGCCTTACCATATTTGTTTTCCCCTGGGCTTACATAGCGGTGCTTGCTTCGGGCTTGCCACAAATTTGGGCAAACCTGCAATTAAGAAAAACATCTTACAAATATGCCCGTATTGATCAACAGCCAGATCCTTTGATCCGTATAGAAATACTGGCGTTTGTTAAAAGGATTTTACCCGGTGCTATTTACTACTGCGCTTCGGGTCAAATAACCATCTGGCTTATATCAATTTTTGGCTCAACAACGGCCGTTGCACAAGTTGGCGCGCTTGGCAGGCTGGTTATGGTGCTGGGCTTGTTTAATGTGCTTTTTTCAACATTAATATCGCCACGTTTTGCACGCTTGCCCAATAACAAAAGGGTTTTAATGAGCAATTACCTAAAAATACAAGTGTTGTTATTTGTGCTGATGGCGCTGATAGTTCTTGTGGTATGGTTGTTCCCGGTTCCAATTTTGTGGGTGCTCGGTCCGTCGTACGCAAACCTTAAAAACGAGATGGTATTAAATATTGCGGGCAGTTGCGTTGCACTAATTGCGGGGTCATCGTTTTCATTATATACACATCGGGGTTGGGCAATAAAACCGATAATTCTTATTCCCTTAAGCATAGCGGCAATTGCTGTATGTGCCACGTTTATTAATATTTCTACACTTAGAGGCATACTGTTGCTTAACCTGTATGTAGCCGGCTTTGAAGCAGCGATGCATGTTTTTTTTAGCCTCATAATGATTAACAAAGTTAAAGACCCAAGCCATGTTGTTACTGAATAAACTACCAACCGTTGAAGGTAAAAAAGGCTGGCCGTGGACAGAGGAAGTAAACGGCGACGTTTATGTGTTTAAAAAGCAGTGGCCTAAAATTTCGATTGTTACCCCCAGCTATAACCAGGGCAAATTTATTGAGGAAACCATTCGCTCTGTTTTATTACAAAACTACCCCAACCTGGAGTATATAATTATTGATGGAGGCAGCAAAGATGATACCGTTGAGATCATAAAAAAATATGCACCATGGATTACCTTTTGGGTTAGCGAAAAAGATACGGGCCAGGCAAATGCAATTAACAAGGGAATAGCCAAATGCACAGGAGATATTTTTAACTGGATAAACAGCGACGATTACCTTGCCCCCGATGCCCTCTACAACATTGCCTCGGCTTTTAAAAAAGGCACCACCGTTGCAGGGCAAGTATTCAACTTTTATGATAACGACCCTTCTTTTAAAGATATCATAAAAAATAAAGACCTTACAGCTAGCAGCTTTATATCCCTTAAAAGCACATTCCATCAGCCGGGTGTTTGGTGCGATCTGAATGATATTAAAGCAGCGGGCAAGTTTCCCGAAAATTCATCTTATTATTTCGATAGGATTTTTTTCACCTCCTATTTTGTTCGATTTAAAAAAGTTTTGTACACCGACAATGTACTGGTTCATTTCAGATATCACGAAGAATCGAAAACGCTGGTAATTCGCGATAGTAAAGCAGATGAATTAATTGAATACTATGTAACCCTGTTAGAAAAACCACGGTTTAAACCTTTCACAAAAGAACTAAGATCGGCCCTAAAATATCAATTGCTTCCAGAAAAACACATCAGCGATTGGGAGTGTAAGAATGCTAATAAAAGTTTCGGCGCCAGGTTATCCAGCTATTTTGGCTTGGCCATTACTAAACCAGGACTGCTACAAACGCGTCACTTTTTTACCAAGTTTAAAAGGAGCGTTCTCCATAGTTTAAACTAACTATTTTACAATAACACCTAAGCCTTAATAATTAATAAGATGAAGATCACTTTTATCTGCGCCTCTTTACAAACAGGCAGCGATGGCGTAGGCGACTACGTGCGCCGCCTGGCGTGCGAAATTATTAAAAGAGGTGACCAGGTTGAAGCTATAGCACTAACCGACAGTTATTTATCAACAGTAAAAAGAGAGACCCAGGAAATAGATGGCATTAAATTATCTGTATTACGTTTACCAGCCTCTTTAAATACCGGCGAAAGATATAATTACCTGCAAAAAAGGCTTGAACTTTTCAATCCCGACCTGGTGAGTTTGCAATATGTTGGCTTTGGATTCAACAAATATGGTTTACCGATAGATATTTTATTAAAACTCGGTAAAGCCATTGGCACCAGAAAACTACACATTATGTTTCATGAGTTGTGGTGCGGAATGGCGGTAAATGCAGGTGTAAAAGAAAAGTTTTTGGGCCGGCTACAGAAGGTTTTCTTAAAAGCCACAATCTCGGCGTTAAAACCAGAAACAATTTTCACGAGCATCAAACCCTATCAACGGTTTTTAGAACACATAGGCATTAAAGCGGTAGTAGTACCCATTTTTGGAAACATATCAACAACCGAATCCGGGAATGAAAACGACTGGGACGATCTGACAACCAAAGCAGATCTTTCACCATTGATATTAAACCGTAAAGATTGGTTGATACTGGGCTTTTTTGGCACAACTTATAACTGCCAGGGGCTTGATGATCTACTTCATATAGCTGTTAACGCCGCAAAATCTGCGGGGTTAAAATTAGGCGTATTATTTATTGGTCATAACAGAATGCTCGAAACCGTAAACCTGATTAAAGCCACTCCGGATCTTTTTTATTGGGAAACAGGTTCACTATCAACGGCCATGATAAACCGCAGTATGCAGCTGGTAAATATTGGTGTTGTAACCAGCCCTGTTGACGGGATTAACAAAAGTGGTTCGGCCGTAGCCTGGATGGAAAGGGGAATACCCGTGATGATATCATCTGCCGATAAAAACTACAGCGAAAACCTGATGGAGAAACAAGGCATTTACCAGGCAACTTCGGCAGAAGTTATACTACGTGCCTATAGCTCAAAAAACAAGCTACCCCTCCCTAATAATCTTAAAATGGCTGCAATAGCCTACACTGTTTATAGCCTTTAACAGGTGTAAATTAATGAGAGCTTAAAACACTTAAGCTAAAGTGATACATTATGATACAATCATCCCCTAAAAAAATATTGCTAATGGGCCATACAGATGGCTTAGGTGGAGCGCAAACTGCCTACAGAGAACTGTTTGACTTTGCAAAAACGGCTGGTTATACCGTAAAAATAATTAACCTTACCGACAGAGCTTTTACAGAACAACCTTTTGGGCAGGAAGCTATTATTGGCGTAATTGAACATAAAGTATCCAGGCCGGTTCAAAAAATAAAAAAATATGCTTCGCTAATATCTACGGGTATTAAAGCAAAACTTTACGCACCAGATATTTTTGTAAGTATTGGACTATCAAACTCCTCCAACTTTATAACTCAGTTTTTAAAAGGCAGCAGTTTTAAAATTGCACAGGATTTTATAGCCAACAGATTGCAGGACGAGCAAATATGGATTACCAGCAGGGACAATTTTAACGGAATAGCCGTTCAAGCCCCCTCCATGCTCGATTATTGGAAAACAACCTTAACCAATGCAACCGGCATAAATTGGCTTCCTTGTTTTCCTCAGCCCCCGGTAGATGATGTTTTAAAAACAGTTGATAGTAAACCAAAAGAAAAAATAAAGCTAGCCTATTTTGGTCGGCTTGCAGGCAACAAAGGATTATCGTTATTATTTAAGGCCATCGCATCGCTACCGTCTCATGGTAATATATCGTTAGATCTATGGGGTAAAGGCGAAGAAGAAGATGAATTAAAGAAGCTGGCTAAAGATCTCAGAATACAGCATAAAATTAACTTTTTAGGTGGCTATCCGGGTGAAAAAGAAGGTGCAGAACTCATGGCATCTTACGACAGCCTGGTTTTAACATCTACCGAAATGGAAGGCCTGCCGCTTATTTTATTAGAATCGATGGCATACGGGTTACCCTTTATGGCAACAAACATAGGTGCCATTAAAGATTGCTGTAAGGATAATCCGGATACCATACTGGTGCAGCCCACACTTGATAATATAACCATCGGCCTTTATTTGCTCATTAAAAAAATCCAGAACAACGAATTTGATCCTGCAAGATTGAAGGCCTATTACGAACAAAATTTCTCGTCGAAAGTAATGGCGGCCCGCTGGAAAGAGTGTTTTGATAACCCTAAACTGTTTTTTTCATGAACAACCGTAGCAGATGTGGCTAATTGTCTTGTAAAGCATTTAAATATAAATGTTGCAATAACCTTTGATGGTAATGTACCCAAAGGCGACCCTTTAAATTGGAGGGCCGATATCAGTAAATTATCCAAACTTGGATTTACACCAAAATACACTATAAACGATGGGCTGAAACAAGTTGCAGACTGGGCTAAAGTGCTTGTCTGATAAAAAATTCTACTTAGAGTCTGTTTAAATTTCTTTCAAGAATATTTTTATATACTCCATAAAGCACATACAACCGTCATTATAAGGTACGAAGCAATCCCTAACTATACTGGGCGGACCTGCAAAGCTTCTCCGTAAGTCGGGGATTGCTTCGTACCTCGCAATGACGATCTGTTTATTTACTTTCAAACAGGCTCTTATATAAATATAGATTGTGTTTATATAAAAATGAACGTTTACCCCTGCGTTAATTTTAAACAAAATGAAATACAATCCACAACTGGATAGCATGCGTGCTTTGGCAGCACTTGCAATAATAGCCTACCATTACCTTCTTTTCCCTGCCGGATGGATAGGCGTTCAATTCTTTTTCGTGTTATCCGGCTTTTTAATCTCGGGCATTGTTATCAGAGGAAAACAACAATATCAAACACAAGGCATTATAACCTTTTTTAAAGATTTTTATAAGCGCCGGATGCTGCGTTTGTTTCCCCTTTACTATGGATATTTAGTTATACTCGGCGTTATATTTCTCTTTATACATAAGCCAGAGGCATTAACCACCGAATGGCCATGGTTATTAACCTATACACTAAACTTTAGATGGCTGTTTGGCAGCTACACTTTTCATATGATATATGGCCATTTATGGAGTTTATCTCTCGAATGGCAATTTTACCTGGTTTGGCCTTTTTTTTTATGGAAATTACCCGAAAAATATTTTTTAAAAACGCTGCTTTGGTTAATACCAACAGCCATGCTCATCAGGATAGCGGTATACTTAATATGTAATCATGTTCAATATTTTGTAGGTTTCGACGGAAACCCAACCGATGAAGCACTTGCCCCTTATGTGCTACCGTTTTCACATTTGGATGCATTTGTATTTGGCGCGTTACTATGTAACCAATCTTTTAGAGAATTATTGAGCAAGGCCTGGGTTGTTTATTTATGCATAGCATTAACCATAGGCGCGGGTTTGCTGCTTGTTATGGCAATCCCATCATATCCTTTGGCCTCGTTGGGTTGGCCAGCAAATTTACCGCGTGGCTATCAATGGGTATGGGGTTATTCGGTGCTAAACCTAACAAGCACCGCCATTATAGCCAACCTCCTGGAACAAAAAGATGTGCGGTTATTTTCCTTTACCAAATTGCGCCTTTTTCAGCATTTAGGTAAAATATCATACGGTATATATGTGTACCATCCCATAATCATATTTGTTACGCTGGCCTTTAGCGCTAAAATGGCCGCATTTCCGGGGAGCAAAATTTTAGAATTATTAATTGTAATTGCCTTAACCACAGTAACGGCACATTTTTCATTTGAACTTTGGGAAAAGCGATTCCTAAAAAAGAAAAAGGTGCCAGAGATTACTACCAAGCCCGAACCTGAAACCGAAACAGTTTATAACTAAAAGCAAAAAGAAATCATTTTTAAAAATGAGCAACAGCATCCACAGGCAGTTGATTATTATTACGCCAACCTGCCCACCCGGGGTTTGTGGAGTAAGCGATCACGCATACAAAACGGCACTATCATTAAACAAATTTTACAGATCGGTAAAAATAGGCGTAGAATATTTCCCTGCGGTAACGCAGGATATTCCATTGGCTTTAACAACGGCATACTGGCAAAACCTATTGAAACAGCTTAACGGAGACAAGATCAATAACGACCTGCTTTTAAATTTTACGCCAACAAGCTATTCCAGATCGGGCTTACCCTTTAATTTGTTACGGGCTTTAAAAAAGTTTAAAAACACCTCCCCATCCAATCATCTTTACATTTTTTTTCATGAAACCTGGGATGACAGTGCTGGCTTAAGATTACACCACAGGGTACGCAACCATCTGATAAAGTACACGGTAAAACAACTAAGTAAACTGGCCAACGGCATTACAGTAGTTACCAACGAGCAAAAAGACAAAATAGAATCGTTAACCAACAGTAAAAAGGTACGCCTAAGCCTGGTAGGCGCAAATATATTACCGGTTAATAAACAACACGGATTAACGAGTATAAGAAAGCCCGGAGAATGGGTTGTATTTGGCTTGGCCCATACACGTTTATGGACACTTCAACAGCATTTACCTTTAATAAAAGAGCTTTATCATAAAGGAGTAGTTAAAAAGATTTATGCGATTGGCCCGGTAAACAATCAATTTGCCGACCAGGAGTTAAGCCTTGCCTTTAAGGAATTAGGACCCAATGTTTTGATACAAACGGGCACACTCGACCCTGGCGAGGTTTCGGCAATGATGTTAACGGCAGAGGCCGCGTTGGTAGGTCAAACAGCCGATAGTCTTCGTAAATCCGGCACCTTCGCGGCATTATCTGCCCATGCTGTTCCGGTAATATGCGAAGCACCCGCATCATTAGATGAACCTCCCGGTGTAGCAATATTTCGCCCACATGAGCTAATGACAAACCAAACCCTCCTATCCACCATTGAAGGAGAAAAGCGCAGACTGCTGCTGCACCAATGGTTTTGGCTAACCAGAAGCTGGGAAGCTATCGCGCTCGACATGCAAAGCTGGATAAATGGTTAACTATCCTTTTTAATTTTCATACAAATACAAAAACACAAAGGGTTCATGAAAATAGTTGTTTCTCATCCAACAGGTAACCGCAATGTAAGAGCTGTTATTAGCAGCCTTGCCAAGGCAAATATGCTGGCAGGCTTTAATACTACACTTGCTGCCAATCCGGATGCCTTGTGGCTTAAGTTATTGCCCCAAAACATCCGTACAGAATGGCTAAGGCGAACATTCCCGGTAGCAAAGGCAAACATCAATACCAGACCTATGCTGGAGCTGGCCCGGATGACCATGCCCAAACTGGGCTACAGTAAATGTACCCAACATGAAAAAGGCTGGGCAAGCATAGATGCTGTTTACCACGATCTGGATAGATATAACGCTAAACAACTTGCAAATAACCTAACCTCCAATAAATTAGATGCCGTTTACGCTTATGAAGATGGTGCCCTGGAAACGTTTAAACAAGCAAAAAAACTGGGGCTTAAATGCATCTACGATTTACCTATAGCCTATTGGAAAACAGTTAAAAAATTAATGAACCAGGAGGCTACACGCCTGCCACAATGGGCCGTTACACTGGGCGGAGGCATCAATGATTCTGAAGCCAAACTCAACCGAAAAACCGAAGAATTGGAGCTTGCTGATGTGGTTGTAGGACCAGGATCTTTTGTTATCGACTCATTACCCCTTTGGTCGAACAAAAAACTGATCGTTTCGCCTTTCGGCTCGCCAGAAACAGCGCCGACCGGTTTAATTATCCCGAAAAAAGCCAATACGCCGCTCCGTGTATTGTTTGCAGGCTCCATGGGCCAACGCAAAGGCCTTGCAGATTTATTTGCAGCTGTAAAAAAAATAAACAGTAAAAACGTAGAGCTGGTTGTGATGGGTTCTTTACTTGCACCAATAGAATTTTACCGCAGCGAATTATCAGATTTCACCTATGAAAGCGGCAGATCGCACGATAAAGTATTGGAACTGATGCGCACCTGCGATGTATTTTGCCTTCCCTCCATTGTAGAAGGACGTGCGCTGGTAATGCAGGAGGCCATGAGCCAGGGACTGCCGCTAATAATTACCCCCAACACCGGCGGATCTGATTTAATTGAGGAGGGAGAAACTGGTTTTCTGGTACCTACTGCTTCGCCCAATGTTATTGCCGAAAAAATATCGTGGTTTTTGGATAACCGCAACCTAATACCAGAGATGGGCATTAAAGCGCAAAAAAAAGCCGCCGGTTACACCTGGGATGCCTACGGAGATAAAATAGCCGAATTGCTTAACCTGTATATAGCATAATTATTCTTACAAAATTTATTTAGTATCATAATGACTGGCGATATAACTACAATAGCCCAACCGGAAGAGCAAAAGCATTCAAAAAGCTTTTACGTTGCCAGGCCGGTTAAGCGTAAAGACCCTAACCTTTTGTTAAAAAGAGGGATATGGGCCTATTTCTTACTCTTGATATTTGAAGGAGCATTGCGCAAATGGGTGTTGCCGGGTTTGTCAACCCCATTACTGGTTGTGCGTGATCCCTTGGCGCTGTGGTTGGTTTTGCTTGCCTGGAAACGCAACCTGCTGCCAACAAACTTATACGTTAACGGTATGATTGCCATTGGAGCGATTGGTATAATTACGGCGCTTGCATTTGGCCATGGTAACTTTGCAGTTGCTATATACGGCGCACGTATACTCATGTTCCACTTTCCGCTAATATTTGTTATAGGCAGGGTATTTGACCGCGATGATGTAATAAAAATTGGCAAAGCAACCATCTGGATAACTATACCAATGGCTATTTTAATAGCCATGCAGTTTTATAGCCCACAATCGGCCTTTGTTAACCGCGGCGTTGGCGGCGATTTAAAAGGCGGTGGGTTTGATGGCGCTATGGGCTTTTTCAGACCGCCTGCAACATTCTCATTTACAAATGGCACGGCATTGTTCTTTGGCTTTTCGGCAGCCTATGTATTTTATTTTTGGCTTACACCAAAAAGTATCAATCGCCTGCCGTTAATTGGTGCAACGCTTGGGGTGATGGTAGCCATACCCCTATCCATTAGCCGCAGTTTGCTATCACTGGTACTGGCATGTATACTATTTTCATTAATAGCCATATCCCGCAACCCCAAATACCTGGGTAAAATGGTGGTAGCCATAGTAGTACTTATAATTACGTTTACGGCATTAAGTCAGCTTAGTGTTTTTGCTACCCCGCTTGAGGTTTTTACGCACCGGTTTACCAGCGCCAACGAAACAGAGGGCGGCGTATCCGGTGTATTTGTCGATCGCTTTTTGGGAGGAATGATTGGTGCCATCATCGAGTCGGCCCAGAAACCATTTTTTGGATACGGCATAGGAATGGGAACCAGTGTTGGCGCCATGCTTATAGCCGGCGACCATACCGTTTACCTGATATCCGAGGGTGAATGGGGGCGTTTGATTGGAGAGATGGGCATAATTATGGGCTTCTCGGTTATTTTTATAAGAATTGCCTTTGTATGCAATTTGGCTATAGACAGTTTTCGTAAACTCTCCGTAGGCGACTTTTTACCCTGGATGATATGCAGCATTGGCATTTTGGCCATTATGCAAGGCCAATGGGCGCAGCCAACGTCCCTAGGTTTTGATGTGATACTTGGTGGCATCACCCTTGCCGCTTTACGTAAGCCAAACCGCAAACTGTGGATGGTAAAATCAATTAACCAGGAAGCTATTACCAATACCCCGCGCAATACCCCGCGCAATACCCACGCTATTTAACCCGAATATTATACCCCTATTATATTTTTATGTTAACACAATTTAAAATGGTGGCCCCATCGTTTGCCAATTCTCTTGAAGAATTAACTGATGTGATCTATGCAAGTAAAAAACTTGAAGGATCGGTGTTTTCAGCCTGTTTGGCTATTAAACAATCAATTTTAAATGGTGGAAAACTCATCAGCTGCGGCAACGGAGGGAGCGCAGCTGATGCCCTTCATCTTTCTGAAGAGCTTGTTGGCCGTTTTAAAGCCGAACGTCGCAGCTTACCCGCTATTTGCTTAAACGCCGATGTTACCGCAATTACCTGCATCGGAAATGATTATGGTTTCGATGCTATTTATTCAAGGCAACTGCAAGGCCTTGGCAAACCCGGCGATGTACTGGTTGGTTTTAGCACAAGTGGTAACAGCCCCAATATCATTAAGGCTTTTGAACAGGCGCGCCGCCAAAACATCATCACCGTATACCTTGGTGGTAAAAATGGAGGAGTTTTAAAAGGCACCTGCGATTATGAAATTATAATACCGAGCAATACCACCGCACGCATTCAGGAAATGCACACCGTGATATTGCATCAATGGCTTGAAGAACTGGATATCACTGATTGGAGTACATTAAATTATTAATTATGAACCTATCGTATTTACTAAAGGGATTAAGCACTGTTAAGGTGTTGGTTATTGGCGATCTGATGCTCGATCATTATATATGGGGTAACGTACACCGGATATCGCCAGAGGCGCCGGTACCCATTGTGCAGGTTAACAAAGATACCTACACCGCCGGCGGGGCGGCCAATGTTGCCATAAACCTTTCAAACCTGGGTGTAAAAACCCGGTTAATGGGACATTGTACAGCAGATGAAGCAGGCAAAAAACTTTTAGGGATACTGGCAGATAAAGATGTTAAGTACTTGTTGCCAGAATTACTTTTCCAGGCACCTACCATCGTAAAAACAAGAGTTATCGTTCATTCGCAACAACTTTGCCGTATAGACCGGGAAGACACCCGGGAATGCTATACCATCGACGCTGCCCCGGATTTTGAAAAGATGCTAAGCCTGGCGCTGGCTGATGTTGACGCGGTAATAGTTTCCGACTATGCAAAGGGCGTTATCTCGCAATCGTTATTGGATTCAATATTAAAAATAGCGCGCGATATACCTGGCTTACTGGTGGCCGTTGACCCAAAACCGGCCAGAAGATTATCATTCAGCGGTGTTGGCTTATTAACCCCAAACCGCTCTGAAGCCCTTGCGCTCGCCGAACTACCCGAGCTTGCTCCGGAAGAAAAATATCCGCTCGAAAAAATCTGCAAACGGATACACGAAATATACAACCCCGAAATACTGATTGTAACCTTAGGCGCCGACGGTATGGCCATTAGCCACCGCGGAGAGGTAGTTGAGCACCTGCCAACAGTTGCCCGCCAGGTTTTTGATGTATCTGGTGCCGGCGATACCGTTATTGCAACTCTAACCGCTGCCTTAGCCAGCGGTGCCAATGCTGCCCAGGCAGCGCGCCTTGCAAATGCCGCCGCAGGTTGTGTGGTAGCACATGTTGGCACAGCACCTGTAAATTACAATGAGCTTGAAGATTGGCTGCTTAAAGCCGATATGGATTATCAAAGTATCTGATAACAAATAATTCGCTCGCTTCTCTCCTGTTAGCAATCGTAATTAATTTATGAGCATTTTAAAAAACAACAAGGTACTTATATACAGGCTTGGCAGCCTGGGCGATACCGTAATGGCTTTACCCAGTTTCCATAAAATACGAAACTCGTTTCCGGGTGCCGATATTACGTTGCTTACCAATAAACCTGTAATGGCTAAAGCTGCCGCAATTGAAACTATTTTAGGTAGCGGTTATTTTTTTAACCGTACCATCAATTACCCGGTAGGTACCAGGAGCTTAAGCGTACTTTTTAATCTGGTTAAACAGATCCGTTCTTTAAAAATTGATACCGTGGTAAACATTACCCCCACCCGGTCAAAAAAATCTCTGTTAAGAGATAAGCTATTCTTTAAAGCGGCGGGCGTTAAAAAATTCATTGGTTTTGATGCAGCAAAAGAAGATCTGGAAGTTTGTGTTGATACGCAAACAGGCATCATGGAATGGGAGGCTAAAAGATTAGCCCGGAGGATTAGTGCTTTAGGTGCAATTGATCTTCTTGATGATAAAAACTGGAACCTTAATTTAAGCGAACAGGAACATGAAATTGCCGATAGCTACAACAACATTTTAGGCAACACCACCCCGGTATTGGCCATATCTACCGGTACCAAAAATCCGTCAAACGATTGGGAAATTAACAATTGGCAGGAGTTATTAACGCGGTTATCAGAATTACTGCCACAATGGAAATTAATGATAGTAGGCGCTCCTGACGAAACCGCTGTAGCCGGGCAATTAATGGCATCATGGAAACACCAATCGGTAGACTTGTGCGGCAAAACCACACCACGAGTATCGGCGGCATTATTAAAAAAAGCAAGTATTTTTATTGGACACGATAGCGGCCCCATCCATTTGGCCGCCAGCATGGGTACGCCTTGTGTGGGTATATATTCTGCCCGTAACTTACCCGGACAATGGTTTCCGAGGGGAGAAAATAACCGAATACTTTATAAACTACCCGATTGTGCCGGCTGCGGGCTTGAAGTTTGCGTGGTTCAACAAAAAAAGTGCATTATGTCTATCACTGTTGATGAAGTGATACAATCAATATTGAAGGTATTGAACAACAATACAGCTATTACCCCCACAATTTCACCTGTAGCTATACAAATATGAGAGTGCTACATGTAATTAGCAGCATGAACCCCGAAACAGGCGGTGTGTGCGAAGCCATAAGAATATGCGCCAACGGTTTGGAAGAGTTAGGCGTACACAACGAAGTTGTGAGCGTAGATGACGAGATATTTAACAAAGCCGATAAATTTGTTCAGCACGCGTTAGGCCCGGCCAAAAACGCATGGTATTACAGTAAAACATTATTGCCCTGGCTAGCTGACAATATTACCCGTTTTGATGCGGTAATAGTTCACGGGCTTTGGCTATATCATGGCTATGCAGTTTACAAAACCCTTAACTCGCTGAAAATTAAAGAGGCTAAACCAAAATTATTTGTAATGCCTCACGGAATGCTTGATCCTTATTTTCAGCGAGCCCGGGGCAGGCGGGTTAAGGCCATCCGAAACGTGATTTATTGGAGCCTGATAGAAAAAAAATTGATCAACAGCGCAGACGAGATTTTATTTACCTGCGAAACAGAGCTAATTCTTGCCCGAGTGCCTTTCTGGCCATATAAACCCAAATTAGAGACTATTGTAGGCTTGGGGGTAATGGCTCCCCCAGCTTACAGTATTAAAATGGCCCAGGTTTTTAAAAATATGGTGCCCCAAATAAGCGATAGCCCCTACTTGCTTTTTCTTAGCCGGATACACGAAAAAAAAGGCGCGGATTTGCTTATTGATGCTTATAAAAAAATTGCCGAAGAGCACTTAGGCCCAGGTGGGGATAAAAACGCAGCAAGTTTGCCAAAACTGGTGATAGCCGGACCGGGCCTCGATAGCACTTATGGTTTACAGATGCAGCAAATAGTAGCAGAATCGGCACTTTTAAAAGACCTTGTTTATTTTCCGGGGATGCTTACCGGTGCAGCTAAATGGGGTGCCTTTTACGGCTGCGAGGCTTTTATACTGCCCAGCCATCAGGAGAATTTTGGAATTGCCGTGGTAGAGGCCTTAACCTGTAACAAACCAGTATTGATATCTAACCAGGTGAACATCTGGCGCGAATTACAGGAAGCCGGGGGCGCTTTGGTGGCCGACGATACCAACATCGGAACCTACACAATGCTTACCAACTGGCATAATTTATCATCGGCAGAAAAAGAAACAATGGGCTTTAACGCCCGGTATTGCTATGAACAACATTTTGAGGTAAGTACGGTTATCAACCGTTTTCATGAGGTGTTGTGTAACTAATAAGCTGCGTTACGCTAGTGTCAAGTCAACGGTCTTTAGTTGGAAGTCATCAATTGAATTTTTCTTTTCTCTATACTTAGAACTTAAGACTTTCGACTAAATACTAAGCGTCAATTTATCTATGACACGACACTAAGCATCTAAGCTTAAAATAATCAAAATAAATATTATGTTTTCTTACCATAGCAAAGATAGTGTAGATGGGTACTTGCGCCCTGTGTTTTCATTTACAAATAAGTTACGAAGAGCCGCCTGGAACTTGAGCTGGCTATTTTTATGCCGATGGACGCCCAAGCCTATGCATAAGTGGCGGGTATTTATAGTAAGGGTATTTGGTGGCCAAATTGGCAATAAAAACATCATATACCCCAGTTGCAAAATTTGGGCCCCCTGGCTGCTGGAAACGGAAGACATTGTAACTATAGGGCCCGGTGTTGAGATTTATAACCCGGGAGGGGTTTATTTAGGTCATCATTCCATCCTCTCGCAAAACTCCTATTTGTGCGGCGCTACACATGATTATAACACTGCCGATTTTACATACATCATGAAGCAAATAATTATAGCTCCTTACTCCTGGATATGTTCTAAAGCCATTGTACTGCCTGGAGTTTGCTGTATGGAAGGTAGTGTACTTGGCGCGGCATCGGTAACATCCCGCGACCTGGAGCCATGGACAGTTTATGGAGGCCACCCCGCATTGCCATTGAAAAAGCGGAACAACTTTTTGAATACCCTAAACCATAATGAAGATGAAGACAAATGATAACCATCTCAGTTTTGACGTATGCATCATTGGCAGTGGCCCGGCAGGCATTATTGTAGCGCTTGAATATTGCCGCCTAAACCCTTATATCACTGTTTTATTAATTGAATACGGAAAAGGAGATCAATCGACCGAAAGCGCTTTAGACAGTTCCATCAACTTAACCAATATTATAAATCATCATCTACCGCAGGAGTGTACAAATAAAGGTTTGGGTGGTACATCGGCAACATGGGGAGGCCGTTGTGTAATGTATGATGATATTGACTTTATTGACCGCCCCATTTTAAACGGCGGCTGCACATGGGATAGCACATTGTTTGAAGAGGTAAAATCTCACGCTCCCATCGCTGCCCAATACTTTGAATGTGGAAAATCTGAATTTAATTTATCGGCAATACCTGGCCTTCAGCATACAACTATTGCCGAAGGGTTTAAACAAGGGATAGTAACCGACAGCACTATAGAACGCTATAGTATGCCAACCCGGTTTGGTAAACGGTATGAGGAAGATATTAAAGCACAGAAAAATTTAACATTATTACAGGGGTTTGAGGCACGAGATTTCTCGGCCCCCGATAATAACAATAAAATAGAATCTCTAACAATTAGAGAGGTGGCTACCAAAGTCGAAAAAAAAATAGCTGCCGACACATTTATACTGGCAGCAGGAGCGCAGGAAAGCACGCGAACATTATTACGCAATCCTCAATTATTTAAAAACCTAGATAGTGTACCCCAGGCTTTAGGAAAATACTATCAAGGTCATTTGTCTGGCAAAATTGCTTCTGTAAAGTTTTATGGTGATCCTAAAAAAACAGATTACTCTTTTACGAGAGAAGCAGATGGAGCTTATATAAGGCGCAGGTTTCAGTTTTCGAGCAATTTTCTAAAAGATAACAATTTATTAAACACTGCCATATGGCTTGATAATCCATTATATTTTGACCCCAAACACCGGAGTGGGCCAATGTCATTTATGTATATGGCGATGATAACTCCGGTACTTGGTAAAAAACTGGCTCCTCCGGCAATAGCGCACTCCATTACCAAAGGTAAGGTTATAGGCTTATCTGCTCATGTAGGCAATATTGTAAAAGGGCTACCAAACTCCTTAATAAAACCGGCAACCATATTTTATAAAAGATATTGCGTTAAGCGTAAGTTGCCGGGGATTTTTTTATACAGCCCTAAAAACACTTACGCGTTACATTTTCATGCAGAGCAAATACCTTTCGCAGGCAATTGCATGAAGTTGGGCGGCGATGGCGAAACTTTAACAATTAACTACTCAGTTACCGATGCGGATGTTTCATCTGTGATAAAACTGCACGATGTGCTTGATAAGTGGCTGCGGGATTGCGGTTGTGGCGAACTTGAATATTGGTTTAATAAGAACGAATTGCCGGCCGCCATTAAAAACATGACCAAAGATGGATTGCATCAATCTGGCACAACCAGAATATCCAACACGGCAGATACTGGCGTGGTTGATAAAAACCTCAAAGTATGGGGCACCAGTAATGTGTATGTATGCAGCAGTTCGGTGTTTCCAACATCGGGACAAGCTAACCCAACCTTTTTTTTAGGAGCCGTTGCCGTACGACTTGCAAACTACCTAACTGATATACAAAAAATTAAAAAAATAAAAACCAACCAGGAACATGATGAGGCCGCGGTTTTAACATTACAAAAATGATATCAATAATTATTCTTACAAAAAACGAGGAAGCGGACCTGCCGGGATGCTTAAAATCGTTAACATGGGCCGATGATATCCATGTTCTTGATTCATTTAGCACAGATAAAACCTGTGAAATTGCCAGGCAACATGGTGCAAAAGTAACCGCCAACGCATTTGAAAGTTTTGGGAAGCAAAGAAGTTTTGCGCTCGACAATATTGCCGTAAAATACAGCTGGGTATTATTTTTAGATGCTGATGAGGTTAGTACTCCCGATTTTGCCAAAGCAATTACGTTGGCTATTAATAATGCCGGGGAAGAAACAGCAGGCTTTTACTGCTGCTGGAAAATGATGCTAGGAGGTACATGGCTAAAAAGGTGCGATAATTTCCCCAAATGGCAACTACGCTTATTACGCAAAGGCCGCATTACTTATAAAGATTTTGGACACGGCCAAAAGGAAGATCAAGTAAAGGGGCAGGTTTTATATATAAAAGAACCTTACATCCATTTTGGATTTTCTAAAGGATGGTCGCATTGGATTGAAAGGCATAACCGTTATTCAACCCTGGAAGCAGTTGCGCGCTTAGATATACGCCCCCCGTTTAAAAACATTTTCAGCAAACACGGGAGTACCCGAAATCCGGCCTTAAAATCGTGGCTTGTTAAAATACCGGGCTGGCCGTTGTTAAGATTTTTGCATACATACATTTTCAGTTTGGGTTTTACCGAAGGTTTACCAGGCCTTACCTATTGTATCAATCTTTCGTTTTACGAGCACATGATCATGATTAAAACCAGGGAGATCTTATTAGAAAGAAAAAAGAACACTAAAAATATAAAGCAATATCAGACCATATTAATTGAACAAACACCTGCCGATCTCGATCTCAGGTATAAATAGGGATTACCTTTCTTTCTACATCAGATCGTTAAAAACGATTGCCCTGGTATTGCCTTAATAACCGATAAATAATCTTCCACAATATTTAACTAAACCTAAACATGGAAATTTCTCAAACAACAGCGATCAGTCCTTACCTTAAAAACGGAGTAGATTTTGAATTTAAAGGAACATACTTTGAATTTCCGATTGAAAAACCATCCGAAGCCATAAAATCAAATGCCTACTATTTTAACAACTCCGAATGGGCAGAAGAATATTTAACCTATTGCCACAGAAGTCCATCATTTAAAAGCAGGTGGCTTGCGGCTATAGGAAGCTGGGATAATAAAATTGTTGTTGATATAGGTTGTGGTCCCGGCAATATTTATGCAACGCTCAAAGGGCAGCCAAAGCTGCTGATAGGTGTTGATGTTGCTTCCACATCACTTGAATTAGCAAATTCGCTGGGTTATACCAGCGTTTTAGCCAATGCCGAAAATTTGCCATTTGTATCTGGTTTTGCCGATATAGTAATCTTAAATGCAGCCCTGCACCATTGCGAAAACATGGACATTGTTTTAAAAGAAGCCTCGCGCTTGCTAAAACCCGGGGGCAAGTTAGTTACAGATCACGACCCTCAGTTAAGTGCCTGGGATTATAGAGGTATAGCGATGCTTTTATGGAACAGCCGGAAAATAATTTACAAGCTTACCGGCCGGGGTTTTCACAAAACAACAAGCCAGCAATATTGGGGACTTGCATGCGAAATTCATCACAAACCCGGTCATGGTGTATCTAATGAGTTTTTTAAAAGCAACCTCGAGCCACTAGGTTTCCAGGTAAATGTATTTGCACATAACAATGAGCTGGGTGAAGAAGTGCTCGAGGGAAAACAAGGAAAGGCGGAATTTAAATATCGGTTAGGAAATTTGCTTTCGGGCCGAAATCCTTATGCAAGTAAAAGTGCGCTTTCCCTCATGTGCGTAGCAAAAAAATCGGTCTAAAACCGTCATCAGACATCAAAACACATTTCTAATGTGATTTTTATTAATAGTATTTGTAATCAAATGATATGTCAGTTCTAAAAAACAAAAGCGTTATTATTATTGGAATAAACTTTTCGCCAGAGTTAACCGGGATAGGAAAATATACCGGCGAAATGGTAGAGTGGTTAACCGAAAATAATTTTCTGTGTACAATGGTTACGGCATTCCCGTACTACCCGTACTGGCAAACTCAAAAGCCCTACAAAAACCGCTTTTATACCAGGGAAACATTAAAGAATGGCAAATTAAATATTTACCGTTGCCCAATGTTTGTACCTAAACAGCCAAGCGGCCTAAAAAGGTTGATACATGAATTTAGTTTTTTTGTATCGGCCCTTGTAATGGTTATATATTTACTTTTTAAGCCAAAAAAGGACTACATATTTTGTATCGCCCCGCCATTTCACCTAGGTTTTTTAGGATTGGTATATAGGTTTTTTAAGGGAGGTAAAATTATCTATCACATACAGGACCTGCAAATTGAGGCTGCCCGTGATTTGCAGATAATAAAATCTGACAGGGCATTTAAAGCCTTATTTGCCATGGAACGCGTGATTATGAAAAAGGTAGATTACGTAAGTACTATATCTACAGGGATGCTCAAAAAAATCTCTAAAAAAACAGTAAAAGACATCTTATTTTTTCCAAACTGGGTTGATACCACGGCCTATTGCCCACTATATGACAATGCGGAAATGAAAATATTGTGGGGCTTCCACAAAGATGATAAAATTGTTTTGTACTCGGGAAGTATAGGCGAAAAGCAAGGCCTGGAAAATATTTTAACGGTAGCAAAACACCTGGAAACATCCACATTTATAAAGTTTGTAATTTGTGGAACCGGGCCATATAAAGAAAAGCTTATAGCAAAGGCCAAAGAGCAAAAACTTAATAACGTTCACTTTTTACCTTTGCAGGAACCAAACCAGTTCAATAATTTTCTTAACATGGCAGATATACACCTGGTGCTTCAAAAAAAGAGCGCGAGTGACCTGGTTATGCCGTCGAAATTAACAACCATATTGGCAGTTGGCGGGCTGGCACTTATAACGGCCGAGCCGGGGACTAACCTTTTTGAAATTATTAACGATAACGAAATGGGCGTTGTTATTCCCTCCGAAAATTTAAGCTCTCTGGAAGAGGCAATCTTATCATGCTGTATATCAGATAACACTACATTAAAGCTTAACGGGCGAAACTACGCGGAAAACCATTTAAACAAAAACAGCATTCTTAATAAGATCTTTATTAAATTAGAAAACAGGCCTCCTACAATAAACGAGGACCAACCGCCTCTTGAATATTTAGAATTAAAATAACCATCTCTTTATCAAAACATTATTTTAATAATATAACAGCAACTAATAAAATAAAACGTTAAAATTATTCCTAAAAACCATAACCATTAACAAGGCTTTACGTATACAAGCTAATTAAAGAGCAAAACATATGCAACTTTTCTTAACTTGCGATTCTGTAATGGCTACGTCCCAAAATAAAAAATTTTACGTTACCGATATGGAACGTGATCTAACATTTTTCGGTTCAGTAAAATCGTTAACCGAGCACAACGGAGTTATTAGCATACACCTTACTGAGGTTGCTGTTTATGAATATTCTTCATCAAATTATCTTTATCAGGAGGCTGAAGTTTCCCTTTCAAGGCCCAAACACGTGATACACATAGAAGAAGCTTAATTGCTTTTATTGCCTCAATTTCATTTCCCATCCGGCATATATAATAGTACCGGTTTTCCCGCTATTTCTATTAGTCGGTACTTTTATATTGTGCTTACTGCAAATTGTTATCGTGCTTATTAAAAAACCACGAAGTTCATGGAATAAAACGAAGAATCTAACTCTTTAATGCCGAGCGCATTGACCATTTATACCAGGGCCAGCATGATGACGATAGACGCTTTATTATGCATTATGGCGACCTATCCGAGTCGACCAACCTCATACGCATTATACAACAAGTGCAGCCCGACGAATCTACAACCGTGGAGTGATGTCGCACGTTAAGGTTGGCTTTGATACTCCGTAGTATACTCCAAATGCCGATGGAATAGGCACACTCAGGATTTTGGAAGCGATAAGGATTTTGCAAGTAACCCAAAAAAACAAAATTCACCTTTTAATAGGCGACCCTACAAAGGCCATCGAAAAACTGAGATGGAAGATAAAATACGATTTAAAAATGTTGGTTAACGATATGGTAACATCTGACATCATTATTTTCCAAAAAGAAAAAGTATTAAAAGAAATGGGTTACGAGATTAAAAATCAATTTGAATAGTTCATTATTTACCTCCTGCTAAAACCTATGATGTGAACTTAATTGTTATTGACGACGAACCTATTCAACACTTTATAATGGAAAGAATGTTGGCCCGCTATGTATCTACCCCCAACGATTATATCACCTACAGTAACAACGCTGTAGAGGTGTTGGCATTTTTAGATAAAAATAAAGAGGACGTTGATAAACTTCCCGACATTATATTTTTGGATTTAAACATGCCCATTATGAACGGCTGGGATTTTTTAGAAAACTATAAACGCATTCAGCAAAAGGTTGCCAAACCCATCATGATCTATGTTATTTCGTCGTCGATAGATCCCGGGGATATTTCCCGTTCAAAAAAATACATGTCTGTTAAAGATTATATCATTAAACCAATGACGAGGCTTGCTTTAAAAAAAATATTTGATGCCGGTATAGATAGTACCGAAATAAACTGACTATAAATGACACAACCCTTTGAAAACATAATAGCCGAAAAAGTATACGATCTATCTACCGCAAAAAAACAGGTACAGGCATGGCAGTTTGAAGAAAACAAGGTAGTTTTCACCAATGGCGTGTTTGATTTGATCCATATAGGGCATTTGAGCTATTTAGCCAAATCGGCCGCCCTGGGTAACAAACTAATCATTGGCTTAAACAGCGACAGCTCTGTAAGGCAAATAAAAGGACCTGCAAGGCCTGTAAATGACCAAAGCAGCAGGGCTGCCCTATTAGCCTGTTTATGCTTTGTAGATATGGTAATTATTTTTGGTGACAATACACCGCTCAACTTAATTATTGATCTAAAACCTGATATACTGGTGAAAGGCGCCGATTATTCGGTTGAAAATATTGTGGGCGCCGCCGAGGTAATTGCAAATGGCGGCGAGGTTAAAACAATTCATTTTGTTGATGGATACTCCTCAACAGCTATTATGGAAAAAGTAAAAAATCAGGGTAGTTAAACAAGCAAATTATTTGTTATTACGGTAAGTGTTAACCGTGTGATGGCAGATACTCATTAGTCGAAAGTCTTAAGTTCCAGGTAAAAAGAGCAAATTTAACTTTCGACTTAAGGCTTAGTACTATTCACTTAACACTACCAATCAAATTATCGAATGATTTGAATAGACCCAGGCAATAGCTTTGGGTCTTTTTTGTTTAATGGCAAATGTATTGCATTACTGTAACGACGGACTACTCTCCTGCGTCTTACTTATATAATGCAAACATTTAATCTCATGAAAAAATCATATAAACCACTCCTGTTTACCGGCCTTGCAGTAATATTGGCTATTTGTATCAGTTATACTAAAGCAAACGCCCAAGATGCACATTTTAAGCCTAAGGACGCTCAATTATACAAAACTATTGCCCACATGGATAGTGTGATGTTTGATGCCTTTAATAACCATAACCTGGAAGTAATGAAAACCCTGTTTTCTCCAGATGTAGAGTTTTATAACGATGGCAAGGGTGTAACAGGCTATGAGGCCACCATGGCCGGCTTTAAGGGCATTTTCGAAAACAAGCAGGCCAGCGACTTAAAGCGCGAGCTAATCAAAGAAAGCCTGGAGGTTTACCCCATGCCCGGTTTTGGCGCTATTGAAATGGGTACCCATAGTTTTACCCATACGGAAAACGGCCAGAAAATTATTGGCATCATGAAATTTGTACACGTTTGGCAACTTAAGGATAACCAATGGAAAGTAACCAGGGTAGTTAGCGTAGGGCATTGATTAATATCCTTTAATTGTGGTAAACTAATCCTGATTGATAATCATCAAACCGTTTCCTTATTGCCTTTTATAGCACAAATCCAGACTCATTTTTTGAAAAGATACTGGCCTGCTTTAAGCCAGCATCTTTTCAAAAATCAAATATTTTATTTTACAACCAAAGCCATTCCTTCAAAAACAATCCCCGGCCAGCCGTAAGCCATAAATTGCCTTATATTTTGATGATCTGTTGCATCAGGAGTAGCCAACACCGATTGATAATGCTCTGCAAATAAGTAAAGGGTATCTTCTGCACTTAAATTATTAATTTGAGCAAAAGCAAATACCCTGGCACTACCCTGATTTTGCGTTGCTTCGTTATATGCATCGCCATTTTTAAATGCAGTAGGTTGATGCTGGTAATAAGTTTCTATAAATGCAATAACCTCATTAAACGCTATTGAACCTTTTTTTAAAGCAGTAATTAAAGTAAACAGTTGTTCTTTCATTGAGAATAATATTTTTTCTTGATCAGCACGAGCTGCGAATTTGCATATATTTTGCTTAATTCCTGAAATGGAAAAACCTGCAATCACATCCAGTACCTGCAAACGCCTTAAGTAGGTATCTTGATCTTATTTATTCGGGATATCGGTTTGTTTGAAAGCAGATCAAAACCTCCTGCCCACAATGATCTTCACAATTACCCTATCTGCCGCCGATGTAAAGCCGTACCCTACTCCCCCGTTAAATTCCCATTTCGGGTCGAAGTTGAGGTCTGTTGCAGCAAATAGCTGGTGATCTTGTTGTTTGAAAGCATCATAATGAAAAAATGGTCCGGTACTGCCATAATACTCTAATCCGAGGGCAACAACTTTAGTTACATCATAGCTACCTTTAACATTGGGCGAAAAGGTAAAGCCACGGTTCTCATCCGGCCCTTTGAAACTTTTCTCAAGAGTAGGGTTAACCGAAATATATAATTTATTCCATTTTTTATCTACAATGGGTCTGATCTCTAATGTGCTTGTATTGGCAGAAAATGCACTTTTTTGAAAGCCAAATTCAGTTGATATACTTACACCCACCGGCCAATTCCAGCTTAAGGGAGCGGCAACCCTTGGCCTTATATGAGAACCCACATAGGCGGTACGCCCGGCATCACCTATCGAATTAAAAAAATAGAATCCGGTTTCAAACCAAGGGGTCCATCCGTGGGTAATCTCTATAGTTTCATGTTCAACATGATTGGTAGGCAATTGGCCGTTGGTTACTACTGTGCTGCCGTTAATGGTGTAGTTGCTATGCAGCTCTACCATGGTGCTACCTTTTTCTACCGTTTCTGAACCATAAACCTGTATCTCATAATTATCCTGCGCTTTGAGTTTCAGGGAAGATAAAGCAAGGATGAGCAAGCAAACATATTTCATTAATATTGGGCTTTAAAACGTATGCAAATCGCATTCGCCCTAAAACTATAATGGCAATCTGAAGCAAAATTGAAGTTGGCTGCTAAATTTCAATTGTATGATAAACGTGACATTATTAAGATAGGAGCATACAGCACTACCTGTGATTTTGTTAAAATGTAACGGTAAAAGTGTGCCATCCCGATTCATAATGGTAGTGAATTAAATATCCGTAGTGATGGCATATATTTTTAACCAGCGTTAATCCCAGGCCTGTACCTTGTGATTCCTTGCCTTTTTGAAACCGCTCAAAAATCAGGTTTGCGTTTAACGGGTGGTCAATGCCGTTGTTTTTTATAGAGAGTAAACCTCCTGCCAATTCAACGATAATAACGCCCTGCCGATTATTGTGCCTGATGGCGTTACTGAACAAATTGTTTAGTAAAATATCAATAAGGTATCTGCTAGCCATTATTTGCCGGGGCTCCAGGTTGTGCTCAAACAATAATTGTTTGGTTTGCATCAACTCCTGAAATTGCAGCATTTTTTCGGTCAGCATAATTTCCAGGTCAATAGGCTCATCTTCAATAATGAGTTTATTTTCCAGCTTGGCGAGTAATAATAAAGATTGATTAAGGCGGCTGGATTTATTGATAGAGCTGTAAATATCTGTGATCTGTGCCAGTTGCTCTGCGCTCAAAGTTTCGTCCTGTATTAGCGTATCCAGCTTAGTAGTTACTACTGCCAGCGGGGTCATCATTTCGTGCGAGGCATTTTCTGTAAACTGTTTCAGGTTTAGGTAATCATGAGTTACTCTTAACGACATTTCCCGTATCGCTTCATTAAGCTCTGTAAATTCATCTACCTCACTTGGCTTACCTTTAAACTGGTCAACATCGGCTATATTAAATTGCTTAATCTCTTTTAATGTTAGTTGAAAAGGTTTCCAGAGACCATTGAGCAGGTATTTGTTGGTTATAAACAACACCCCCAGCAAACCTGCCAGCAGGGTGAGCGTAATAATGGTGATCACTTCAATAAGATACTTTTGCCCCGCCCGTGATATGGTAATAACAACTTTATAATTATTACCTTTTACTTTAATCAGGTCTTCAACAGCACGCCCGGCTTCTGCCCGTTGTTCTTTTGGATTAAAATATGTGGTATCAAAAAAGCGCTTATTCAATTGCTGCAGACCGGTTTTTATAAATATGGCATGATCCCTGTCCAGATCGTACTGTTGTGGGTCCTGGTTACTGCTACGGCCATATTCTTCGGCCTCTGCTAATTGCTGCTACAGGCCGCGATCCAGCTGTTGCTGAGCAATATAATTGATAGCAAAGTAATAAATGACCGCGCCGGCCAGTAAAACAGCTAAGGTAATGTATACACTGGTTCTGGTATAATGCGCGGATAGTTTCATGAAGCGATAAATTTATAGCCCAAACCGTAAATAGAAGTTAAATAATCTTTACCTCCGGCATCCAATAGTTTTCTGCGCAGGTTTTTGATATGTGTGTAAATAAAATCGAAGTTATCATGCATATCCATCTCATCTCCCCAAAGGTGTTCTGCTATGGCATTTTTTGATATCACTTTACCTTTATTAGCAATAAAATACAACAACATATCATACTCCTTCCTGGTTAAAACAATACCGGTATCATTTACTTCAACGGTTCGGCCAAGTACATCAATCGCTATTTCATTAAAAAGCAGTTTATTGTTGGTATTTAATGCCTTTCTGCGGTACACGGCCATTAAACGCGCCTTTAGCTCGGCCAAATGAAATGGCTTGGTAAGGTAATCGTCTGCACCAATATTCAATCCTTTTAATTTGTCATCTAACGAGTTTCGGGCCGAGATGATCAGTACTGCTTCGCTCTTCTGGTGAGTTCTTAAAAAACTCAGCACTTCAAACCCTTCCCCATCCGGCAACCCAATATCCAGCAGTACACAATCGTAATCATAGTCTGCCAGCTTCTGTAATGCGGGTAACAGGGCATTACAGCTCTCGCAGATATTACCATCTACATTAAGGTAGCTGGTGATATTCTCACGCAGGCCCTGCTCGTCTTCTATTACCAATATTTTCAATGTTGCTTTTTATTCAAATGTAAAACCTTAAATTGAAGAAAAACTGAAGTACATACCCAGGCTGCAACTTTAATAACAACTACAGAGTTACTTCAAAGTCTGTTAGTAATTTACAAACAATTTAAATAAAATATGGCTATTATAGCACCTACACGCAAGGATGTTCAACATCACGGACAAATTAAAAAGTATTCGGCTTCTCTTCGCCTGTGGCACTGGGTCAATACCATTGTTATCAGCGGTTCTTTAATTACCGTGCTTATTAATTCAACCATTACCGATAAAAGAGCAGTATCTGCCCTGGTAAAAAATGAATTAAAAAATGCAGGTGCCGTAATAACTGATGACCAGGCAAGTTCAGCCGCACACGCACTTGGAGATAGTGTGTGGAGCGTTCATACCTATTTTGGATATGCCTTGGCCGCTTTACTTTTATTTCGCCTTATTTTAGAATTTTTCCAACTGGCCGATCAGAAATTTATCCGTAAACTAAAAAGTGCTTACCAGCAGTTTAAAACTACCAAAAAGGAGCGGGAAGTTGCCAGGCATGAGCTTACCGTAAAAGGTATTTATGCCATATTTTATCTCTTGCTTATTATTATGGCTGTAACAGGGTTATTCCTGGCTTTTGAAGATCTGCTGGCTCCTTTCAAATCTATCAGGCACAGTGTTAAAAGTGTTCATGGCTTTTGTATGTACCTCATCCTTGCCTTTATTTTTGTACATGTTATAGGTGTATTTTTAGCAGAACGTAAAACTGATAAGGGAATTGTATCTGATATGATCAACGGTGGCGGTGGCCATAGCTGATCATTTGCCAGTGATCAGTTTAGCCATCAGGAACGCAGCACCGGCGGCAAGTGCGCCAATGATCACTACTTTAAATGCACCGGTTAACGCCGGCTGGCCCGTCATTTTACTTTTAAAATAGCCAAAAACAAACAGGCATATCAGGGTAACACCACACGAATAGTAAAGTGCCTGTTGAGCATCGCTAATAATGATATAAGGAGACAGCGGGATAATACCACCAATGATATAAGAAACACCAATGGTAATGGCGCTTTTGGTGGCGCGGTTGGCATTGGGTTCTTCCAGGCCCAGTTCGTAGCGCATCATAAAGTCTACCCATTGTTTTTTGTCTTTGGCCAGTTCATCAGCTATTTGATGCTGTAGCGGTTCTGAAAGACCGAAGCTTGCAAATACTTCCCTTACTTCGGCTTTTTCCTGTTCGGGTAATCGCTCTACTTCTTCGTATTCGCGCTTCAGTTCTGATTGGTAATGATCTACCTCGGTGCGCCCGGCAAGGTAACCGCCTAAACCCATAGCAATGGAACCGGCAACTATTTCTGCAATACCGGCGGTTACCACCAGCCCCGATGAACTAACAGCCCCGCTTAGTCCCGCCGCCAAAGCAAACGGAACTGTTAAACCATCAGACATGCCAATAACGATATCCCTTATAGTTTCCGAACTTGTTACATGGTGCTCGTGGTGCATAAAAAAGTGTTTACGTTTTTACTTTGTTTTTTAATGATAGAATATACCTTGCAGGTACATTTCTGAATGTAAGATTACAAATTAAAACTGAAGCTATTTTGAAGTTTACAACTTAAGGGCTGATGAATTTTATCCCACCCCTACACGCTTAAATTATAAAAAAAAGTTACAAAACAATCAAAACCACCAAACCAGTGCAAAGCCCGATTTGGTGGTTAAATATAATATGGATACGTATTGATGAATTTATTTAAACCCGAGCCCGATTGATACCACATCAGAAACTAAACCTACGTTTTGTTTATAATGGCCATATCGTAATTCCAGGTCATGCAAACTTTCCCAACCTAATACGCCTTTGGGTGGTGCTATCCTAAACCCAACTCCAAAAAACTGGCTGTTGAATTTTGCATACTCGTAGTTACTGGTAAAATACGTTTGAGTTGGGCTATTCTCTTCGTACGGTGCAAAATATTTTGCAGCAGTTTGCGTGTAATACCTGTAAAACGGAGAAATGGATAAAAAAGGTGATACTTTGTAAGTTATCTCCAGGTTGGCGGTATTTGACTTACTGCCCCAGCTATCGGTATAATAGCGATAGTAAGACCGCAGAATAATGTTATCGCCCAGAAAATAATTGGCCCTAAATCCAAGTGGCAGTTTAAATCTTGATGATGGTAGTCTTTCTATCGTATCTTTTCCGTTCGAGAAATATACCCGGTGGAAAGGCAGGCTCAAATAACCATGCTGAGCAACCAAATCGGCCAGGAACATGATCTGGAGCCTCGAATTGATGATCTGCGAATAAGAAAAAGAAGCTGTGTACGTGTTTCTTGGACTGCTGGGGATACTAGCCTTGCCACTTTCGCCCGAACTACCACTTGCACTTGTTACAACCGTTGATGTGGTTGATGTGGGAATAAATTCTGAAGGATAAATTAAGGTAACTTGATCAAAGTATCCTTGAAGCTTTACGCCAAACTCTCCCATTTTATTGGGAGTTTTTACCGAGAAATGAACGTCGGCCCCTAACGACCTGTAATTGTATTCGCCGGAGTAATAAGAGCCGATACCAAAGCTGGTACCTTTTTTAGCATCCTCAATGGTCCAGTCTAATGAAGGATAAATTCTGCTGCCACCTGTTTTGGAAGCACCGGTTATAGAAACATAGGCCGCAGAAGCAGAGGTATGATGATCGATACCCAGACCTACAGATAGCGTATTTTTATTAAGGGAGTTGTTTAGCCACACCAGCTTAAGATCTAAACCGTTGGAAATGTCGGTTACCTTTTCAGTCCCTATGCCGCCGGTTACAGCAGAGTGGTTTCCGTTTTGGCTATAATAGCTCGAAACCAGGTTTATCTCATCAACACGTAACCTGCGCGGCCGGTAGGTTACGGTGTCCTGATCTGGGGTGGTGCCCAAACTAAAGCCTGGTTTAAGGTTGCGTGCTATGCTATCCCTTGATGAAGATTGTGCGTACGTATGCATCCTGCATATCAGGGAAAAACCCAGTACAGATAAATATATCTTTTTCATGATTTTAAAGAGTCAGGATTTTTATTAATTGCAACCGCAGCCCCCACCGGTTTTGCCGGCATTGGCACCCGAAGCACTTTCACGATACGACTGGAAATTGAGTTCGTTTTTCTCTACCTTACGGTTGCTCAATGCCATTTCCGAATCGTTGATCCTGTTTTTTTGATATTCTTTTAGCTGTACGCACGAGGTAAGAGATGCCGCTATTAACAGGCAGCCCAGTACTTTAATCATTAGTTTATTCATTTTATAGGGGTAGTTAAGTAATATTTATATTTCTGGATGTGTACAGGCGGTCGTTATCATCAATAAGTATGGCTTCAATATCCTTCATCTGGTTAATCATATCCAGCCCGGCATCTACGCCCATAATGGTAACCGGTGTAGCCATGGCATCGGCTATTTCGGCATTGGTAGTAATTATGGTTACACTCTTTATACCCCTAACGGGCAGCCCTGTGCGCGGGTTGATGGTGTGCGAATACTTTTTACCATCAATCATTATAAATTTCTCATAGTTACCAGAGGTAGCCACAGCCATTTCGGATACATTGAGGTAAGAAAACACCTGGTGAGATGCATCGGGGCTGGCTATGCCAATGGTCCATTTTTCTCCATTTGGCTGCAGGCCCCAGGCGGTTAAATCGCCCGAAGCGTTTACTACACCACTGGTAACACCTTTCTGTTTCATAATCAGCTTGGCACGTTCGGCGGCATAGCCTTTACCAATACCACCAAAACCAATACGCATGCCCCGTTCTGCTAAAAAAACACTGCAATCGGCCTCATTTAACAGTATATTTTGGTAGTTGATAAGCCGCACCATTTTTTGCGCGGTTTCCCTATCCGGCAATACCGTCATTTGCTGATCGAAGTTCCACAAGCGCTTATCAATGGAGCCGTAGCTGATATCAAATGCCCCCTGGGTTACTCTTGATATCATCAGGGAACGTTTAACTAGGTCGAAGGTCTCCCTGCTTACCACAACCGGTTTAATACCTGCATTAAGGTTTACCTGGTTGGTTTCGCTATCATCGCTAAAAGTGGTTAGTAATCTTTCAATCCGGCTGATCTCGGACACGGCTAAATCAATCCGGTCATTTGCCCATTCCATATCATCGCTAACTACACTTATCTCAAACCGGTTTCCCATCAGCTTCAGCGCCCGCTTATGAGTGGATATTCCGCTTTCAATAATTTCAATGGCCGGCATTTGCAAAAGGTTTTATTTGGTCAATAAACTGGTCAGGAGATCCGCCCGGATATCCATCCCACTCCTTTAATATTTTGCCATGCTCATCAACCAACAGGGTGAATGGGAATTTTCCATCGGGATTATATTTATCGGCCAATGCTTCATTCATTTTAACCTGCTCGTTGCTCAACTGGTTTTTCTTTTGCCGGGGGAAATCAGCACGCACTAAAACGAGGCGATCAGCAGCAAAGTCGTTAAACTTTTCTGATTCCAGAATTTCCTTCCTTAACCGGATACAGGGGCCGCACCAGTCCGAGCCGGAAAAATTGATGATGATTAATTTATGTGATGCTGAAGCCTCTGTTTGTGCTTTGTGAAAATCGCCAAGCCAGGTAACCGGGCTGGCGAAAAAAAAGAAAAGTATAAGTGTTAGTAATTTCATTTTTATTATTTAAGAGAAATATTTGCTAGCTATCTTACTGATTTACAAACCCGACGATCGATAAAAATTGATTTCTATCCATAATTAAAAATTAGCGTTTGTATAACCTGTATCAATGTAGCTTAACAACGGCTGCTACTCACATAAGTATAGACCAAAAGGGCATTATTATCGATGAATACAATGCTCATCATTAATAAGAGTATTGTTTCAGGAACAATATTATCAGGAGATTCTGTAGTTGGCATGAAATTGAATGCATTTAACAGATTTTAACAACCTCTTACTTACCGGACTCTGTTTGTAACAACAGAACTGCTAGAAATAGTTAGTATTTAATGGTTTCTGTTTCAAAAAATCACTTTGGCAAGTTCTATCCAATTCCAATATCAAAGCATCAACTTCAGATTTGCTTCAAATTTGGGCGTTAACTTGCAACAGTTTTTTTTAATTTATATCCGGTAGTTGAGCAACTAAAATCTATGTCCAATCAATCTCAATACCGAGCCTCCAAATCGCGAATAACAAAACAACAGGAAAGCTATAATCAGATACAAGATCAGATTGCAGGGTACATTAAAAACCTTACCGCAGAAAGTGATGCGGGAACAATATGGCTGGGATTGAAAACTGAAGGAGTTGATATGAGCATCAGCTCATTTAATACCCGGTTAAAGAAATTAGTTGAAGCTGGCCTGGTAGAAAAAAGATTAGCCGGATACAACAAGTATTTTTACATTTAGGCATAGCTATTTCACTTAGTTTCCTAATTCAAATAATAGCAATATCTGTAACCTCATGAAGATTATTGCTTAGCTGGCTTACATCGTTGCCTCAACGGCTATAATGTAAAGAATAAAGCTACTGCAGCGGCCCCCATAATTACAAACGTTGCCCATAATAAGGTTTTAGATAACCAGCCGCTTTTGTAAACCCCCATTATTTGTTCGCTTGCAGCGATGTTTACAATCAGAAATAATAACGGAACAGCTGCCACGCCATTAATTACTGCAGTATACACCAGCGCTTTTACCGGATCTATCCCTACAAAATTTATACCCAGCCCAACCAGCGTAGCAACAGTGATTACCCCATAAAACCCATACGCTTTACGAAATTTCAGATTCAGGCTGGCATGCCAATCAAATGCTTCAGCCACGGCATAAGCTGCCGACCCCGATAAAACCGGTACGGCCAGCAGGCCCAGCCCTATAATACCGATAGAAAAGATAAGCTTGGCCAGGAAACCCGCATGCGGAAAAGAATGCACCAATGGTTCTAATGCTTTGGCTGCATCGGCCGCATTTTTAATATCGGTAACGCCGCTGTTGTGTAAAACCGTAGCGCCCACCAGTAAAATGCTCCAGGTGGTAAACTCTGAAATAAGCATACCGAAGGTATTGTCTTTACGCATTGCATGAATATGCGGCCAGCCAATTCTGGGTTTGCCATCGCGAATCAGCCCCTGGGCTTGTTCTTCCTCCACTTCCTGCGAGGCCTCCCAAAAAAACATATAAGGTGTAATGGTAGTGCCGAATACGCCAGTAATGATAAACAGAAATGCAAAGCTAAATTCAAAATGCGGCACCAGGCTTGCCCTAAGCACTGTTGGCCAGGGCTGATCGATAATAAATGCTGTTATTGGATAAGCCAGCAACGCCAGGGCCAGCCATTTCAATATCCTGGAATATAACCGGTAACTGGTAAATATCTCCAACAGTAAAATACCTGTGGTAAATAGCAGGGTTAATAAGATAAAATGAATGGGTATCAGCAATTGGGCGGCGGCCGCCATGGCACCAATATCGGCACCAATGTTAATGGTATTGGCCACCACCACCAGCCCAACAACAGCATATAACACCTTGCGACTATAATGTTCTTTAACCACGGCGGCTATCCCCTTCCCCGTCACCAACCCGATACGCGCACATGCCTCCTGAACGGCGGTCATAAAAGGCAGCATATAAAGGGCCGTCCATAACTGGCCGTAGCCAAACTGAGCACCCGTTTGCGAATAGGTGGCTATGCCCGATGGATCATCATCCGCAGCGCCGGTAGTTAAGCCCGGGCCGAGGAGGCTAAGCCATTTCAAGATTTTCCGTTTATTAAATTTATTTGGAGGGCTAACGGACATATATGGGGAAAGTTGAAATTAATAAGTGCAACAAGGTACAATATAAAGATCAAAATATTGATTCGCAGCAGATACAAAGCTTCTCTTTAATATTAGAATTTCTTAATCTGCATTAGAATCCTCTAATACTGTAGTTGCCAATATATTATTGACTTACCTTTGAATGTTTTAATATAAAACTGAGTATGAACATACTTCTTATTGAAGATGAACCAAAGGTAGCGGCGTTCATAAAAAAGGGCCTGGAAGAGCAATTTCACCAGGTTACACTGGCTTATGACGGTAATATGGGACGTAAACTTGCACTCGAGCTTGAGTTTGAGTTAATGATACTGGATGTTGTACTTCCAAACAAAAATGGGTTTGAGGTATGCAAAGAAGTAAGGCAGTATAAAAAGGAGTTGCCTATACTGATGCTGAGTGCGCTTGGCACCGTTAATGACAAGGTACAAGGGCTGGAAAACGGTGCCGACGATTATTTGGTGAAGCCTTTTCATTTTGAAGAATTATTGGCACGGATAAAAGCATTAGACAGGCGCAGGAATATTGTTTTGCCTGGCACGGTTTACCAGGTAGATGACCTGCAGATGGATTGTTTTAGAAAAACCGTTACACGGGCAGGAAACATCATTACGCTTACCGTTAAAGAGTTTACCATGCTTGAGGTACTGATGTATAATAAAAACCGGGTTTTATCGAGGATTTACATTGCAGAATCTGTTTGGGGTATCAGCTTTAACCGTGGTACCAACCTTATCGACGTTTATATCAATTACCTGCGCGCTAAAATTGATAAGGGCTATCCAAAACAGCTTATTCAAACAGTTATTGGGATGGGTTACATCATCAGAGACTAAAAGATAAAACCATTGAAATTTAAAAACAGGCTCTCGCTACAGTTTACACTTCTATTTGCCATATTGCTTTTTTGTGTTCTCTCGGGCATTTACTTGTTTGTAGCGCATAACAGAACAAGAACTTTTTTTGAAAAACTTGCAGAGCGGGCCAACACCGTAGGGCAGTTTTATTTGGCCGAGGACAATCTTTCTGATGATAAATTTAAGGCTGTTTTAAAAAAATTCCCCCAATCATTATCTGATGAACAGATCAGAATCTACGACGACCAATTTAAACCCAAGTTTATAGAAGAGGGAAATCTTAAATGGAACAGGGCTGTAATCAACGCTGTAATAGCTCAAAAAAGAATATCCTGGTCGGCAGGCAATCATCAGATAACCGGCATTTACTATAATGATAACTCGGGTAATTTTGTAATTATTGTTTCGGCTACCGATACTAACGGTCATCACATTTTAAAGAACCTGAGTCTCATCATGTTCTTCTTCTTTTTAGCCTCCCTGGTTATTACATTTATCCTGGGGAGGGTATTCTCCGGCTTAGCATTGAACCCTATTGTAAAGATCACCAATAATTTAAAAACGATACGCTCTACAAGACTCGACCGCAGGCTTCCGGTAGCCCCTACCAAAACCGACGAAATTGATGTGTTATCACTAACCATCAACCAGTTGCTGGAGCATCTCGAGCAATCTTTTGAAAGCCAAAAATCATTTATCGCCAACGCTTCTCATGAGTTGCGTACACCAATAACAACCATATTAGGCGAGGCAGAAACTACTTTAATGCATGATCGCGGGGTAGATGAATATAAATTATCCCTGGCAAATATTATAAAGGAAACAGAAAGGCTCATTTACCTCATCAATAGCCTCATGGAACTGATGCAAACCAACATCTCTATTCATGATTTCCAAAACATCCGGATGGACGAGTTGATCTGGGAAATAAAAGATGAGTTGTCTGGCAAATCAAACGAGAGCCAGATTACAATTAACTACAGTTTTCCGGATGATCCGGAACAACTGATTTTCAGGGGTAATCACCAGCTTTTATTTGTAGGTATCTCAAACATTATTAAAAACGGGCTCAAGTTTTCTGATCATAACGAAGTCGTTTGCGATCTTTATTGCGATGCGAAGGGGATAAATATATTGATCAGGGACAAAGGTATCGGTATTGAACAAACAGATCTAACCAAAATCTTCGATCCTTTTTTCCGCGCGCCCAATGCTTTAAAGTACGCAGGTTACGGCATTGGCCTGTCATTAACCAATAACATTATACGTTTGCATAACGGAACCATCAGCATAAAATCGCAGGTGGGTATAGGCACCGAGTTCCATCTGCTGTTTCCTTATTGATATTAGTGTAGCCGCCTACTCAACAGCGGCTCACATTAAGAAATTTTAATCACATTCTAATCCTTTTCAAATTTCGGTTTAAGCTGTCTCCAATAAGGCCGACATAACTTTGAAGCATTCCGGGGAAGATGTCTGACGGGCATCTACCTGCTAATAATAAAAATATGTTTCGAAAATTGTATCATCTTTCATCGTGTTACGTATTGTTCTTTTTTGTTGGATTCGGGGCTTCGGCGCAACCTGCAAAAGATACTTTGAAGCTCACCATTAACCAGGCAGAAAATATATTCCTTAAAAATAACCTGGCCTTGGTTATACAGCATTACAATATTGATAATGCTCAGGCACAGGTAATTACGGCGCGTTTATTCCAAAACCCCGATTTTAATTTCACCAACGTATTATACAACCCCGAGACCAAAAACTTTTTTGATGTAAGTAAAAAAGGAGGAGAGTATAGCGTGGGAATTTCTCAGCTGTTTTTAACAGCCGGAAAACGGAATAAAAACATCAGGCTGGCGCAAATTGGTATTCAGCAATCCCAATATCAATTTTTTGACCTGCTGCGCACACTTCGATTGTCGCTTCGCAATGATTTTCTTACCATCTACTTTCAGCAGCAATCTGAACAGGTTTATGGCGATGAGATCAATTCTTTAAGTAAAACATTAAAAATATTTAAGGAAGAATATCAGAAGCATTATATCGCCGAAAAAGAGGTATTACGTATTCAATCGCAGCTTTATTCGTTACAGGCCGAGCTTACCGGTTTACAGGTAGGTATAGATACTGTGCAAAGTCAGCTTAGGGTTTTACTGAATGTAAAAGCCAACACCTATTTATTACCTCAATTTAACTACGAACTGGATGGTAAGGAGGTATTAAATAAAGTACCCTATCAGCAATTACTCGATTCGGCCTATTTAAACCGTTACGATCTTAAAGCATTAACCGCCGGTTTAGCCTATAATACCTTAAATCTGAGTTTACAACGGGCCACTGCAATACCCGATATAACACTTGGTTTAAGCTATGATAAACAGGCCAGCTACGTAAAAGATTTTACGGGTATTGGTGTTTCGTTTCCATTACCCTTTTTTAACCGTAACCAGGGTGCTATAAAACAAGCCAGGATAGCTATAGATCAGAGCAAAGCGCAAGTTCAAATGCTGCAAAACCAGCTGGAGAGCGAGCTGATGAGCAGTTATGATATGGCGTTAAAGTACGAGACTGTTTACAATGGCTTCGACCTTCAATTTAAGCCCGATTTTACGCACCTGATACAGGAGGTTTTTAAAAACTATGAAAAACGCAATATCAGCTTATTAGAGTTTATTGATTTTTATGATGCTTATAAAGTTAACCAGGTACAGTTAAATACGATACTGCTGAACAGGCTAACCTCATTGGAGCAACTCAACTATGTTACCGGCACACGTTTTTTCAACAAATAACAGGTACTGTAAATACCCAACCATGAATATGCAATTCAAAAAAAATAATATCATTCTATTTATCGGATGCTGCGCCCTATTACATTTTCCGTCATGCAAATCCGATCAGCCCTCAGAAGTAAGACAGCCTTACACGCTCCCGGATTCCATGTTAAAAACGCTGGTTATAGATACGGTAAAAACATCAAACCTTACCTATGCAGTAAAGTTTAACGGGGTAGTAGATTTTAATACCGATAAAGTGGTTAACCTATTCCCGCTGATAACAGGTAATATCCAGGAAATAACCGCGATGCCAGGCGATTATGTGAAAGCCGGACAGGTACTGGGAGTTGTAAAAAGCGCTGAGGTGGCCAACTATAACGCCGCATTAATAAGCGCCAACGCCAACGTACGTTTAGCGGCCAGGCAACTGGAGCAGCAGCGCGACCTGTTTAAAAGCGGCCTCGCATCGCAGATAGATATTACCGGCGCCGAAGCAAACTACGAACAGGCAGTAGCCGCTAAAACGGCCGCAGAAAAAATATTAAGCATCAACGGCGACAATAAAAACGGGAATTACCTCATCAAGTCGCCTATTGAGGGTTTTGTAGTTCAAAAAAATGTCACCAACGGCATGGCTATCCGTACCGATAATAGCACGGCAATGTTTACCATATCAGACCTGAAAAACGTTTGGGTACAGGCCAGCGTTTATGAAGAGAATATTGCCAAAGTACACCAGGGCGATGCTGTAGAGGTAACAACAATTGCTTACCCGGATAAAGTTTTTACAGGCAAGGTTGATAAGCTGATGAACATACTTGACCCTACCAGTAAAGTAATGAAAATGCGCATCGTTCTTAACAACCCCGATTACCTGCTAAAACCACAGATGTTTACCACTGTAGCCATCAATAATACCACCAATACTACATCGATAGCTATTTCAAGCAACGACCTCATTTTTGATCACAGCCAATACTACGTGGTTATTTATAAAGGCAATAAGCAAGTACAAATATGCCCTGTGGAAGTAACAAGCATTACAGGCAAAACCGCGTACATTAAAAGCGGGGTTAAACCCGGCGATAAGCTAATAGGGTCTGATGCTGTTCTTATCTATGGCTCTTTAAATTCTTAATCAACGGTTAATACATCAATAATGATCAAAGTTCTTAAAGGAATTATCGGTTTTTCGTTAAAAAACAAGTTCCTCATTTTGTTTTCGGCCGCTGCATTAGTAATTGTTGGGATAATTACGTTTTTGCAAATGCCCATAGAGGCATTTCCGGATGTAACCAATACCGAGATAGATATCATCACCCAATGGCCGGGCCAAAGCGCCGAAGAGGTAGAAAAACTGGTTACTATACCCATCGAAATAGCATTAAACTCTGTTCAAAATAAAACCAGCCTGCGCTCTACCACCATATTTGGTTTGAGTTACGTAAAGGTAATTTTTGATGATGATGTTAAAGACCCCGAAGCGAGGCAACAGGTGATGAACCTTTTAGGCAATGCCGCGTTGCCTACAGGCATTTCGCCGGCCGTTCAGCCTCCTACCGGGCCTACGGGCGAAATATTCAGGTATACACTAAAAAGTTCAATCAGGGATGTAAGAGAGCTAAAAACGCTACAAGACTGGGTAATTGACCGCCGCTTAAGGGCAGTACCGGGTATAGGCGATATCAACAGCTTTGGGGGTAAAACCAAAACTTACGAAATAACCGTCGACCCCGGAAAAGTTGCCTCCTTAGGCATGACTCCCCTTGATATTTTTACAGCTATACAAAAAACCAATATCAACGTTGGCGGCGACATGATTGTTCAAAACAACCAGGCTTTCGCCGTGCGGGGGTTGGGTTTGATAAAAGACATCAATGAAATAAACAACATTGTTATCAGCAACAATAACGGCACCCCCATACTTGTGAAAGACGTAGCTACGGTGTCTATCTCCAATATGCCAAGGTTGGGATGGGTTGGCCGCAGCGATGCTGTTGTAGATAAGCAGGGCAAAAGAACGATTGTTGATGACGAGGATGCGGTTGAAGCCATTGTGGTAATGCGTAAGGGAGGCAATCCAACAGAAGTAGTAAATGCACTAAAAGCCGAAGTGGATAAATTAAATAATGATGTGCTGCCGGCCGATACTAAAATAGTACCTTATTACGATCGTACAAACCTGGTTAACTATGCTACGCATACCGTATTGCACAATTTAATTGAAGGTATTTTACTGGTTACCCTCCTTGTTTCTCTGTTTATGTTTAATTGGCGAACAACGCTCATCGTTTCCATTATCATTCCTATGGCTTTGCTGTTTGCTTTTATATGCCTGCATCTGATGGGCATGTCTGCCAACCTGCTGTCATTAGGCGCTGTTGATTTTGGGATAATTATAGATGGCGCGGTAGTAATGGTTGAAGGCATGTTTGTTATTCTCGACCACAAGGCCATGCAGATGGGCATGGAACGGTTTAATAAGGTTATTAAATTGGGCATTATTAAAAATAGCGGCGCACAGTTGGGAAAAGCCATATTTTTTGCCAAGCTTATTATTATAACCGGGTTGCTGCCTGTATTTGCGTTTCAAAAGGTAGAAGGAAAATTATTTTCGCCGCTGGCCTTTACATTGGGCTTTGCTTTAGTGGGCGCTTTAATAACTACGCTTACATTGGTACCGGTGTTAATTAGTATGCTATTGCGAAAAAATGTTCGCGAAAAGCATAATCCGTTTGTACATCATTTAACAGCAGTAATGATGTTTGGCTTTGTAACCTCTTTTAAATATAAAAAAACTGTGGTTATTACATCGCTTATTGTAATGGCAGTAGGCCTGTTTGCCTTTAAGTTTTTAGGGAGTGAGTTTCTGCCCGAGCTGGATGAAGGGTCTATTTGGTTACGGGTACAATTGCCCTACAGCATATCGTTAGATAAGTCGGTTGAGACCTCAAAAGAGGTGAGAAAAATTTTGATGACTTTTCCGCAGGTTCAGTATGCGGTTTCACAAACAGGCCGCCCCGATGACGGCACCGATGTTGCGGGTTTTTATAATAACGAATTTGATGTACTGATGTATCCGGAAGATGATTGGAAACCAAAAATCTCAAAAGAGGAGCTCATTAGTCAGATGAATGCAAAGCTTTCCAAATTGCCGGGTGTAGATCTTAATTTTTCGCAGCCGATAAGCGATAACGTAGAAGAAGCGGTGTCGGGTGTTAAGGGCTCCATCGTGGTAAAAGTATACGGCGACTCGCTCAACTATATGGAAAACAAGGTAAATGATGTGTACAACGTATTGAAAGATGTACGGGGCATTGAAGACCTTGGGGTATTAAAAAGCATTGGTTTGCCAGAGCTGGATATTAGGCTCGATCAGCAAAAAATGGCGCAATATGGCGTAGCTACTTCTGATGCAAATTCTGTTATCGCCATGGCTATTGGCGGGCAAGCTGCCTCAACCCTATATGAAGGGGTAAGAACCTTTGATATCCGCGTGCGCTTTCCCGAAGCTTTCAGAAAAACACCTGCTGATATAGGCGATTTACTGGTGCCCACCCAAAGCGGATCAAAAGTACCGATAAAAGAAATTGCCTCAATTACTCAAAAAACCGGGCCATGTCTCATCTTCCGCGACGAAAATGAAAGGTTTGCCACTGTAAAATTCTCCATTCGCGGCAGGGATATGGGTAGTACAATAAAGGAGGCACAAGAAAAAGTTGCAGCCAAAGTAAACCTCAAAAGAGGTTATCACTTAGCCTGGCAGGGCGACTTTGAAAACCAGCAACGGGCGCAAAAACGGCTAACACAAGTAGTACCAATAAGTTTGCTGCTTATATTTTTACTGCTATTTGTAATGTTTGGCGATTTAAAGGATGCAGCACTTGTGTTTTTAAACGTACCGTTTGCAATAGTTGGAGGGATTGCCGCTTTATTGATAACCGGCACAAACTTCAGTATATCTGCCGGCATAGGTTTTATTGCTCTTTTTGGTATCTGTATCCAGGACGGCGTTTTATTGATCACGGTTTTTAAACAAAATCTTGAAAAAATGAAAGGAGAAGAACTCTCATTATATACAGCTATAAAACTGGGGGTAAGTTCAAGAATACGACCTGTTATGATGACGGCAATGATGGCTGCAATAGGCTTGTTCCCTGCCGCAATTTCGCATGGAATTGGCTCCGAAAGCTCCCGCCCTTTGGCCAGGGTTGTTATTGGCGGAATACTTTGCGCCATGACTTTTAGCTTGTTGGTTTTCCCCCTGATTTTTGGCTGGGCGTACAGAAAATCTGACGAAACTACGAAGTAGGTGCTTATGAAAAGTGGAGACGCCAATGAGTTATTAAAAAATGGGCGTAAAACTTAGAATTGTTCTTTTTAAAGGCTGTTTTCAAATAAATAAACAGATCGTCATTGCAAGTGACAACCAGGGTAATCCGGAAAAAACAGCAATGACAAGTTGCAGATCCCAAACTTACGAAGTTTTAGAAACTTCGTAAGTTTTTCGCCGCTTTGTCATTTTACACTTCAGAGGCCACGGACTTTTACTACCTACAATGACGGTTGTATATATGTTTAAAGATTGGTATAAAAATATTCCCGAAAGAAATTTAAACAGTTTTTTAGATTAACCATTCGTTAACTGATAAACCCTTTTTTGATAATATAAAGACATCCTGACCTTGTTTTTAATTAAATACCTATATGAAGAAACTCTACACTATAAAAGCATTTCGGTTAATGTTTTTTATGCTTTTACTATCCCCTGCTCAAAAGGCGATGGCGCAGTTAGTTTACCAACCTTATTCCTACCAGTTTTACCAGAAATTTAATAGTGATCTTTATTCGCCGGCAAATGGCTTACATACCTCAATAAAGCCATTGGTGATCTCCCAATCAAGCGAGATCAGGCACGCTTACGATTCTCTGATGGCTTCCGGAACTAATTACGAAGGTAAAAGCTGGGCAAACAGAAAAATATTTCATGAGCATTTAATAGAGGTAAGCAACAAGGAATTTACCTTTTGGGGCGACTTTTTGCCCGACCTACAGATAGGCCGTGATTTCAATGATAAGGAAAACACCTCTTTAAATACCCGTGGTTATCAATTATTTGGCACCGTTGGCTCCAAATTTTTCTTCTATACCAGCGGCTACGAAAATCAGGGCAAGTTTGCCCAATACGAGATGGATTATATAGATAAGGTACGTATGGTACCGGGCCTGGCGTATGACAGAACAACAAGCACGGGTTCTAAAGATTGGGCGTATGTTACCGCTTTAATGGGCTATACCATCAACAACAATATCACCATTGTACTTGGCGAAGATAAAACCTTTATAGGTGATGGCTACCGATCTCTACTTCTTTCTGATTATGCGGCCGCTTATCCCCTGTTACGTTTAGCGGCAAACCTTGGTAAGCACGTACAATACATGGCCATGTGGTCTTATATGGAAGATCAAAAAGCGGTTACATTTAACTCATTTACCAATAACAGGCGAAAATGGGGTGCTTTTCACTACATCGACTGGACAATAACCAAAAGAGCCTCCCTGGGCTTCTTTAACGCCCTGATAGCCGAAGAAGCAAACAACAAAGGGCAGGGCCACGGTTTTGATATTAATTATGTTAATCCTGTTTACTTCGCATCGTCATTAGGTTCATCCGGCACCACGCCAGACCATACACTCTTTGGATTTAACGGTAAATATAAGGTGTTGAACAAAACAACGCTGTATGGGCAGTTATTGGTTGATCAGGCAACATCTCCCAATACTAATAACAGTAAATCGTGGCAGTTAGGGTTTCGGGGGGCCGATTTTCTCAAGGTAAAGGGCTTAAATTATTTATTTGAATACAATACCGCGACGCCCTACACCTATTCAAATCAAAACTCCATTGTTAGTTACACCCAACTTAGTGAGCCTTTGGCTCATCCCTATGGGGCAAACTTTAAAGAATGGCTGGGCATTGTAAATTATTCGCTCGGAAAATTCGATTTTCAGGGTCAGGCCAATTATGCAAAGTATGGTCTTAATATTGGTAACACCAATTATGGAAAAGATATAACGCTGCCTAATAACGTAAATCTGCCGGCTGGTAACATAACTAACGGGCAAGGCTTAGCAACAACATTGAAATTTGCCGAAGGTACAGTAGCCTACGTTTTAAATCCAAAATATAATTTACGGTTAGAGGTTGGGGCAATCCTTCGCGACGAGAAGAACAGCCTTGCTGATAACAAAACGGCGCTGATCACTTTCGGGTTAAGAAGCAGTTTCAGAAATCTGTATCATGATTTTTAATTCTGCTAAATTCCATAACTACCATTTAACACCACAATCATGAGAAAAATTTACTCATCAGGAAGATCCATCTTTTTTCTTGCAATCATATCGTTAAATTTTGCATTCATAACAACCGCGTCAGCCCAGGCCGAATACCAGCCTTACTCCTACCAGTTCTATCAAAAATTAAATCCCAATCTGTATTCAATTACTACACGGGAACATACCGCCATAAAGCCATTTTTTAGCCCCGATTCGATAATTAAATTTCACTACGACTCTTTGATGGGCTATCAACCAAAAAACTTACAACATAACCAGGCTTACCGAAAGTTATTTAATGAACACCTGATAGATATTAAAGGCGAAGACGCTACCTTTTATGCAGATCTTTTACCAGACTTTTCTATCGGACGAGATTTTTCAGGAAAACTCAACACACATACAACTTCCCTGGGTTTACAGTTTGGAGGGACTATTGGCGATAAGTTTCAATATTATGTTAGCGGATATGCAAGCCGCGCGGTTTTGCCCGATTATTTATCAACCTATGTTAACCAGGTTGGCATAATACCGGGGCAGGCATATGCCAAAACCTACGGCAATAATGATTACGATTGGTCTTACATCACCGCGTTGGTATCGTACACGCCCAATAAGTTTTTAAATATTGCTGCCGGTCGCGATAAAACTTTTATTGGCGATGGGTACCGGTCATTGCTGCTTTCTGATTATGCCTCTCCTTATCCCTTTTTGAAGCTCACCGGCACCTTAGGCAATGTAAGGTATATGGTAATGTGGACCTATATGAATGATCCGGCATCAACTTCGCAATACGGCATCAACCGGAAAAAATTCGGGGTATTTCATTACCTGGATTATAACGTAAACAACCGGCTTTCTTTTGGCTTTTTCGACAATGTTATTGGGTTTTTCACAGACGATAATGGGGTAAAACGCCCCATTGATTTCAATTATATAAATCCCATTATTTTCATGAAACCCGTTAACAACTCCAGCAACGACCCTGACAAATCGTTACTTGGGTTTACAGGAAAATATAAGATCAGTAATGGTATCACAGCTTACGGTCAGTTTGCATTAAATGAGTTTCATTCTAAAGATTTTTTCTCCAGTAATGGCGCAGTTGATAACAAATACGGCTGGCAGTTGGGTATCAGGGGTACAAACTTGTTTAAAATAAATAATCTGACGTTTCTGATTGAAACAAATAATGTAAAACCATATACTTACTCGGCCCGCTCTACAATAGAAAATTATTCAGAAAACGGCGAACCGCTGGCACACCCATGGGGGGCCAACTTCAGGGAATTGGTGGGCTTGCTAAATTATACATATAAGCGATTTGATTTTAGCGGAGAAATAGACCTTGGCCGATATGGGCTTAACGAAGACGGACTTAATTACGGAAAGGACATTTTTAAGTTATACACATTTCCGGCCAAACCTTACGGCAATTATACAGGACAAGGATTAACCACCAATATGATATATCTGGAAGAAAAAGTAGCTTTTGTGGTTAATCCTAAATATAACTTACGGGTAGAACTCGGCGGAATTTATAGAACTGAAAAAAACTCCCAATTTACCGATAGGACAAATATGATAACATTGGGTTTACGGAGCTCCTTCCGTTCTTTGTATACCGATTTATCGAGCTACAAAACACATTGATATAAAAAGTATCACCATGGCATATTAAAACCCCATCAAATGGAAACCAAAGTTTGATTTCCATTTGATGGGGTTTCGAAGATTCAACCTTACATCAGCTACTCCCAACTCTCGCGGAGTTACGTGTTTATAGTGAAAAACCATATTTTGGGGCTCTGTAGCCGACCCCTTTATTAAGCAATTTCAGTTAAAACAAGCTCGCAATACATTAACCCGAATACCAGGTCTCATCTGTTTTGATGATATTTGTTTGCACATTTGAACATAATATAGTGCAAAAACCAAGTTATTTACCCGATTAATCCAATTTTGCTCATAACATTTAGTTATTTAGCATCAATATTAATGATAAAAATACGGCTGCATTCATCTGTACTTTTGAATTATCGTTTAACAGCTCAAGAGAAGAAATGAAAAATCAGGAAGATGAAAAAGAACTGCTAAAAGCGATTGTAAAAATGTCGGGATATACCATTTATGTCGCGCTGATCATTTTAGCCTGTATTGTTATCCTGATCGTTTCACTTTCTAACCTTGGGCAATCTACGGCCGGCATACCACCAATAGCGGCGGCAAGCCAAGCCCCTGCTTCGGCAGCCGGGGCCTCCGAGGGCAGTACGCCCCGGCCAATTCCAGCCCATGCATGGAAAGCTCCTGATGACAACACTATACCAACAGGAAAGGCAGGTGAGCTGATCCGGTATGGCCGTGAATTGATAGCGCATACTGCCAGGTATTTCGGCCCCAAAGGCAGCATTGCGATGATTACCAATGGCATGAATTGCCAGAATTGCCATCTTGCCGGCGGTACAAAATTGTTTGGGAACGATTATGCCTGCTTTATTGCGAGCTATCCAAAAATGAGTGGCAGGAGCGGTAAAATACAATCAGCCTCAGAACGTGTGGCAGAGTGTTTCGAACGAAGCTTGGCAGGAAAAGTACCTGATACTGCCGGCCGCGAAATTCAGTCTATACTGGCTTATTTGAAGTGGGTTGGTAAAGATGTAAAAAAAGGACAAAATCTATTCGGAAACGCTACCGAGAAACTGGCCTTTATGAATCGTGCCGCCAACCCGGTTAAAGGGCAGCAAGTATTTGCCATGAAATGCCAAAGCTGTCACGGTGCCAACGGTGAAGGATTGCTGGCCGCCGATAAAAAAGACTATACCAACCCGCCACTATGGGGTAAACATAGCTATAATGACGGTGCAGGCTTGTACCGTATCAGTAATCTGGCCGGGTTTGTTAAAAACAATATGCCGTTTGGCGCCACTTATGAAAACCCGCAACTAACAGATGAAGAAGCCTGGGATATTGCTGCCTTTATTAACACCCAACCACGGCCGCACAAAAACCAGCATAATGACTGGATAGATTTAAAAAATAAACCGATGGATTTCCCTTTTGGCCCATATGCCGATACCTTTAGCGAGAAACAACACAAACTAGGCCCTTTTAAACCCATTGAAGACGCGCAGACAGCATTAAACACTAAAAAAATATAAATCAATATAAACCATGAAAAACTACACATTAATATTAGTAGCTTTCGCTTTTTTAACCTTTGCAAAAACAGCAAGCGCACAAACCGACCCGGCAGTTTTTACCGGCGCAACCGCCAAATTGAAACATTATGACGCGTTGTATATCCTCAATTCAAATGATGAAAAGAAAATAAAGGGGACGCTCCGCAACATCGACAATGCGTTGGAAGATGTTCGTTTAAAAGGCAAATTACATGTAGAGTTGGTGGTTTTTGGTGATGGTGTAGCCGTTTATATGAAGAGTGGTGCTTATGAACAAGCATTAAAAGATCTGCAAGCTAAAGGAGTTGTATTGGCACAATGCAGCAATACCATTAGAGAACGTAAAATAGATAAGGCCGACTTGTTTCCTTTTGTATCCTACGTACCCAGTGGTAACGGAGAGATCATTATCCGTCAATATGAAGGCTGGGCTGTGGTGCATCCCTAATCTCTGAATAGCGCGCTCAATAATAACCTTTATTAAAAATCAAAGTGAAAAACTATAAAAATATAATGGTTTGCGTGGCTGCGCTTATTGCATTTGGCAGCCATGTTAAAGCCCAGGATCACCGTTTTGATCCACCATGGAATACGCCGCCCGAAAGTAAAGTAATGTTTACGGTGCCTGGTATAGACAATGTGCCTGATCTGTTCGGCGACATCAACGATCCGCAATTGGTTGTATTTTTCGCAGGGAACCAGTTTATGTGTATAGACGATCTGCTTGCGGCATTTAAAAAAGAATACTCTCAATACCAGCGCGTTTTTGCGGAAACATTGCCTCCGGGAATTTTAGCCCGACAGATTATAGGAGGATCAATCACTATTGGAAATATGCGCATCACGCTGAAACCGGATGTGTACACAGCGGGTAAAAGCCGTATAGACCAGATGCCCGAATACTTTAGCAAAACCGAACCTTATGCGTATAACCGCCTGGCTATTATGGTGCAGAAAGGTAATCCAAAAAATGTAAAAGGATTAAAAGATCTGGGCCGGGCCGATGTGCGGGTAAGTATGCCCAACCCCGAATGGGAAGGAATAGGCAAACGGATAGAAGATGCTTACGTTAAAACCGGTACCGAGGCCCTGCGTAAAATTATTATGGAAAATAAAGTTAAAGACAGCACAACTTATTTAACCCAGATCCATCACCGCCAATCGCCGATGCGCATCCTGTACAACCAATCAGACGCGGCACCTGTATGGTATAGTGAGGTATATTATCAAATGATGATCAAACACCCTATTGACATGGTGGAGATTCCGGCAGGTGAAAATATTGAAGCTACCTATGTTGCCGGGCAATTGAAAAATGCCCCGCATGCACAGGCCGCTAAAGATTTTATGGACTTCCTGATAAGCCCTACCGCCAAAGCAATCTATCGCAAATATGGATTTACAACTAAGTAGCATATATGAATTGCAAACAACAGCCCTGTAAAATGAAACAGTAAAGCTTCCTATCTTATACATGCTTTTGGGCAACAATGGCGTTGTTTTAGAAGATAACTTACCCAGGCCGTTGCTGGAAAGCTGGCCGAACCAAGTTATAACAACTCGTAAGATTTACGCAGGCGAATAAACAACGCGGGCACCAAATCATCCAATAGCGCGATGCGGATATGGTTTTCGACCTTGTTGCCCGAGGCGGTGCTTTTGAGTATAGGTTTTTCGGGCGGTGGTATTTTTGAATAGAACTTCAGATCAAGCTCCTTTTTCATTGGCCGGATCACCAGGAAGGTAAGCCGCCGGGTAAAAACGATGCAGTTTGGGGTTATACCAACCAGCACCCCGTCCCAGTCTGCAACCTCTGCCAGTATTTTATCGAAAACCAGCAGCAGTTCTGCCGGCCGCCCCTCAAACAAACTGTTCAGGCTCACCCGCGCGCAATAATGTCTTTGCTCCGGTTTTGGCAGTTCGCGCTCACACTTCGGACAGGTCCAGCTCACAAATTATTTCTTTTTACGGTTTTCGAGCATGGATGCAATGCTAATGGACGAGCAATCAATAATGAGGGCTGCTAAAACGGCCGGCAGCATCGCTGTACCATCCGTAAAATTGATACAGCCTTTCTGAAATTTGGCGGCCGGTAACTGGCCCAGGTATTTGGCGTGCAGAGCCGGGTTCATATAAATAGGCAGGCAATGCAACGACATGTGCTTCACGGTACTGGCCAGCCCATATTTCATGTAGCTACGCTCTTCGTACAGAATCATTTCTTTGCCCATCATTGGCTTAATAACCGGATTCACGGTAGGGTCATTCGCCAATATCGCTTCATGAATGGTGGTTAAAGTGGCCTGCCTTTCGGCGGGCATACTGCTGATAAATTCAGATATACTCATAGGATAAATTTAAGAAAAAAGTATTTGATTATATTTAAACCTTAAATCACCGTGTTATGAAAAAGTTTAGCCTTGCTGTATTATTGCTTATCACTTTTATGCTGGGCTACGGCTTCAGCCGTATAACCCAACCCGCAAACACCGGCCCGCGTGTAACGGGCATTGGCGGTATTTTTTTTAAAGCCAAAGACCCCGCGGCGCTCAAAGCCTGGTACAGCAAAAACCTCGGCCTGCAAATGGGCCAATACGGCTCCAACTTTGAATGGCACCAGGGTATCGACAGCACAAAAAAGGGCTTTACCATGTGGGCTCCCTTTAAAGAAACCACCAAATATTTTCAGCCCTCAGACAAACAGTTTATGATCAATTACCGCGTGGAAGGATTGGAACAGTTACTGGCCAAGCTAAAAGCAGCCGGTATCCTGCCTACCGATTCGGTGGAGAAAGTGAGCTACGGTAATTTTGTTCACCTGATGGACCCCGAAGGTAACAAGATTGAGTTATGGGAACCCAATGATGTGGAATATGCCAAAATGGGCAAATTAACAACCAAATAAACCAGGCTATGGTGTAAGGTACTTGAGTTTCATATAAGTATTATTAAAGCTTTTTACACTAAAGCCTTAACTGGGGCTTGATTAGATTAAAATAAATTAGGTTTCAAAAAAATCAGTTAATGGAGTACCACCGGATTGTTATATTTAGCCAATACCCATTGGCCAACTTTAACGCCCTGTATCATACCATTGTCAATTGCATCCTTAAAGTGAATACCTCCCCAAAAACGAGACATACCCGCTTCGGTAGCCGCCTGGTTAAATGAATTGAAGGTACGGGGTGCTAGTCCATATTTTTCTTCCACATTATCTGTGTAACGAAAATTGTTGCCAAAGTAGTGGGTAAGTATTACAGCCGATGCTGATGATATTACCGAATGACCGCTAATATATTCTGGGAACGGCGGCGTTTGCAGTAATGGTTTCCAGTTAACGTCGATATATTTGCGGATAGCGGTTTCGGGGCGAACGCGGTTAGTGCGGTATTTATCATCCCAGCAACATATAAAACCATCCAATAACCCAGCGGCTACCATGGTATGTATCTCCAGCGCTTTTGAGAAACCTGTTTTTGCCTGCCGGCAAGCTATACCTGTAATTCCCATCCAATGCGCTCCGGGTGAAATCTTTTTTAAGCCTATTAACATGTGCCCGTTATCCTGAACCGCAAACGGATTGCAATCCCAAAAGCCCGCTATTGTACGTTGCTCGGCGGTTAAGCCCTCTGCGCCAGCTTTATAGTTCATGATCAAAAACTTATAAAAGGCACTATTTTTATTGGTTGAAAAGGGAATGGGCGGATCGGGCAGAAACTGAGAGGCAGAATCGAGCGTAAGCGGGCGGATAGTATTAAAATAAGGTTCAACCGGGGCCATATAAGCTGGAGGCGTAGGGTTCCAGGTGCCATCTTTGCCCAGCGGTGTATATCTTGCATAATTACTTATCCTGTTGTATTTATCTTTTTTAACATAAGCAAGTATCTGCTTACTAATAGCCTGCCCATAATGTTTAGAACTATCAATTACCTCGTTGGTAAAACCTATTGTTTTACACGAATCCAAAAAAGCCTGCTCATATTTTATCAATAAGTTACCCGATGGCTGCAGCTTCGCTGCTGTTTCCATCATGGCTATTAAAGCGCTTAACTGGTAGGCATATCCCTTGGCATAAGCCGGCTTGCTAATGGCGGGGTATTGGTTTAAAACACCACGCATGCTCTTAAAATTTTTGTCGTTTTCTGCTACAACTTCATAACCGGCAAGGCAGGTATACGAAAAGAAACGCGCGGCCAAAGGAGGATTGGTTACATCATGTATCATGATATCTGCCATCTGGTTAATTACCTTAGTGATATCGGCACTTGTTAATGTTGGCTGTACCTGCTTTTTTGCGCAGCTGTTATATAAAATGGCCGTCGAAAACAGGATAGCCGATAAAAATATCTTCCTTTTCATAAAATTAAAATCCTTTATAGGCTTTTATTCCCTGTTGATTGATCCCGAACAATAATGTTTGATTAATTTCTATAACGCTTCTTACATCTCCCCATAATTTAAAACCCGATTGGAGTTGGGGAATATATTCAAAATGCCCCTTGCCATCGCCTTTTAACAGTATGCCATAATTTGCATCGTACTTGCCCAAACGTAACCTTGCCCTGTTGATGTTACCGCATAAAAGCAAATCCGGGTTACCGTCATGATCATAATCTAAACTGGTTATGGTGTACACCGGCGAAAACTGAACCTCTAATGGCAAAGCAGACGAATGTAGTTTGCCTTTACCATCACTTAAAAAACAGGTAGTGGCCAGGTTATTGGCTTGCAAATGCCCCACCCCTTTTAATTCTAAAGGAGTAAATATATCTGTAAGGGTGGCATCAGCGTAACTTTTATAATCAGGAAAACGCGGGCGCATGATGCTGATCTGCTCTAAAAGTTCATCCCTCGAAACGTACGGATAACTGTTATGTTGAATATAAAAACAAAAAATAGGGTCAACTGCTCCGTTATCATCAAAATCCTTATAATACATTTCCGCCGGCTCTTTATCGCTGGCCTTGCATTGGGTATTTAGTCCCTGGTTACCAACAATCAGGTCGGGATGCCCATCGTGGTTAAAATCATCCACAATAAGCTTGTTCCACCAGCCACTGTTGGGTTTATCAAAATAATATTTAGTGTTGTTTACCAGTTTGCCATTTTCATTAATTAGTACCGTTACGGGCATCCACTCTCCTACTAAAACCAAATCCGGCTTTTTATCTCCATTCATATCTACCCAGGCGGCATCAGTTACCATACCTATATGCTGTAGCTGGGAGTTGTACTTTATGGTTTCATCGTTAAAGTGCCCTTTGCCATCGTTTATCAATATATAGCTTTGAGGTGTTTCGGGATATCTGCCCGGTATAACCCTTCCGCCTACAAATAAATCGGGGTGTCCGTCGGCATTAATATCTGCCACTCTTACACAACTTTTACTGCTGCGCATTATGGGCAAAGCATTTTTCGATTTGGTAAAATTGCCTTTCCCATCATTTAAATAAAGCCTGTCCTGCAATAAAGGATCATCTGGCGCATAATTATCGTAGCCTCCGGAGCATATATATAAATCTGGTTTGCCATCGCCATTGGCATCAAAAAATACAGCATCCACATCATTACTTTTTTTATCGGCTTCCAAAGCAGGTTCTGGCTTAACTACAAATTTGCCCCCCGGCTGCTGAATATATAATGTGCCCGATTTCCCGCTGCCGCCACCTACGTAAACATCTTCCAGGCCGTCGGCGTTTACATCGCCTTTTGTGATACACGGCTCCGAAAATGATAACGGGTTTATCATTAACGGCTGTCGTTTAAAATCGTTAACGGCATTTTTTTCCTGTTTATTAGTGATAGGTGATGTTACCTCCGCGAAGATGGGTTTCGGGGCTTTGGGCGCTTCAGTTTTGTTAATAGCATTTTTTTCATCCAGCGTTAATTGCTGATTGGCTTTAATGTTTTTTACAACCTGCTGCTTACCCTGCTGCCATATTACAAACAGCGAATCAACTGCGATATCGTTACCCAGCCCGAAATGCAATATTGGCGAAACGCTTGACTGATAGCCGCGGCTTGGCATTTGCTCCAGGTATTGTTTCTTATTTTTTATGTAGATAGTAACTTTTGCACCTATGCCCTGCGTATTTTTTCCGGCTCCGTTTAGTTTGAGTTCCAGATAATGGTTATTTAATTGTTTGTTTGATTCATTTTGATATATAAATGCCGGCTGATTGATATTGTTAACTACCAGGTCCAGGTCGCCGTCGTTATCCAAATCGGCGTAAGCAGCGCCATTGCTGTTAGATGATTGCGTAATACCCCATGCCGCACTGGTATTGGTAAAAGTTAAATTGCCATTATTTTTGAAAAGATAACTTTTTACCTGCGACGATGGTATTTGTTGTACCAGGTTATATATATCCTTACGCATCACTCTTTTATCCTTCAAAAAATCGCCCATATATTTCACAAAATCCATATTGGTGAAATCGCGGGTAAAGCCGTTGGTTACAAAAAGATCTTTCCAGCCGTCATTATCATAATCGGCAAATAATGGTGCCCAGCTCCAATCGGTATTTGAGATGCCCGATAGCTGCCCAATCTCGCTAAAAGTACCGTTACCATTATTTACATGCAGCATATTGCGCATATACTGGTAGTAAAATCCGGAACGAAGGGTTAAGCCAAATTTTTCATAATTATCTGGCGCAAATAATAACTTCTGCCGGTGATTGTCTTCCGGGAGCATATCAAGTGTAAAAATATCTGGTAAAGCATCGTTATTGATGTCGGAAATATTATTCCCCATAGAAAACTGAGAGGTATGCCCCAGTGACGTTTGTAATTTATTGGTAAAGGTGCCATCGCCATTATTGATGTACATAAAATCGGGGATGGTATAGTCATTAGAGATATAAATATCCGGCCATCCGTCGCCATTAATATCTGCTACAGCTGCTCCAAGCCCGTAGGTAAGATCGGTACTGCTTATTCCTGCCTGCGCTGTTACATTTTTAAAAACACCATTATCGTTTCTATATAAACGAACCCCATTTGGCGAATTTGTTTTTTTTAATGCCGCAATTGTATTTACTTCATCTAAAACGGGTAATTGCACCGGGCTGTGATTTAATAAAAACATATCCAGATCGCCATCCCGATCGTAGTCAAAAAAAACGGCCTGTGTACTGTATCCTGCATCTGCTAATCCGTATTGCTTTGCCTGGTCTATAAAATGCGGAACCCCATCTTTGTCATTTCCCTGGTTTATAAAAAGTTGGTTTTCACGTTTCTCGGCCCTCACATTTCCCGAATAGCAAACATAGATATCTAGCTTACCATCGCCATTTACATCGGCCATGGTAACTCCTGTTTTCCAGGGGCCTGGCCTGCCGGCAACATCGGCAATGGCCGTAATATCTGTAAACTGCATATGTCCTTTATTGAGATACAGTTTATTATCGGTCATGTTACCGGTAAAATATATATCAAGCAATCCATCACCATTTAAATCACCGGTTGCTACGCCGCCACCGTTATAAAAGTATTCATACATCAACACATTGGTATTTAGGCCCTCGGTTAAAGTATTGCTAAAATCTACATGGGTTTGTTCTGATGGCAGAAGGGTAAATAACGGGTTGGCATTGTCTCCGGTTGGTTCTTTATCTTCGGTTGAGTGCTTGCAACTTGTTAATGCAATAATGCCGATAAAGAGTAATTGTGAAAATAATTTAATGTTTTTGTTCACCAGGCACGGCTTAAATTAATGGACTAAAAAATTTAAAAGAATGCCGGCATCTTACTACCGGCATTCTTCACATTAAATATATAAGAATTTTATAATCCTTTGGTTAATATCCCGGGTTTTGGATTAACTTATTGTTTTTGTTAATCTCATCGCGGCTAATAGGCGGAAAATAAATTTTATCATCCCAGGTACGATTTTCAATTCCCGGATCAATTTCCTGCACGGTGTAGGTGTAGGCGTAATTGTCGGTGTTGTACCTATAAACATTTACCGTTTTACCGGGTTTTAAAGTACCTGTAATTTTAATGATCTTTGCTTTATTGCCCAGCGTTGTTGGCGCAATCATCCAGCGGCGCGTATCATAAAACCGCTGTTCTTCAAATATCATTTCTACGTTACGTTCGTTTCTGTAGCGTTGCAACAGCGCGTCACCGGCATCGGTAATTGCAGGCATCCCAGAGCGGAAACGGATTTTATTGAGCCATGTTCTGGCCTCATCCTCTTTATTTAATTCAAGGCATGCTTCTACAAAGTTAAATACAACTTCGGTGTATCTTATTAAAGGCGATGGCACTTCCGAACGGGTATTTTGATCAACAATAGCCGGGTTAGGGTCCATAAACTTCCTAATCGCATAACCGGTACGGGTTCCGTTCCAGTTTTCGATAGGGCCGTTTCTGGTATCTAAACCAAAATAAGTTACCGCGCTACCCGCGCTGCCGGTTTGATAAGTACCCATTTGTATTTCATTATAGGGGTCTATACCTGCGCCATCGGCTGTACGCGGTTTCCATGAAGCACCATCATATAAAATAGATGCATAAAAGCGAGGGTCCCTGTTTGCATAAGGTGCAGCTGCCTGCGCCGCGTTACTCCAGTCGAATTTAGCTGCTTTTCCGGTTCCATCCAACGCTTCGTAGTCATCTACCACATTTTGGGTAGGCTCGCTTGATGTCCAGCCATGGTAGCCATTGGTACAGTTGTTTCTGCCATACCATGCCCCACCCTCATCTTTACTATTACTAAAATACCGGGCAAAAATTATCTCATTTTCGCCACCATTTCTTGACAAATAAGAATTTTGATAATTTGTAAAGCCGTCGGCAGCACTGGCAGGGGCAGATAAATTAAGAGCATATCCATATCCACCTTTAAGCAAAAAAGCCTTTGCCAAATCATACACTTGTTGCCAGCGGGCATCATGGCCGGTGGTTCCATAATCAGTGGTTGTATAACCTAAAAGTTCGGGATTTTTAAAAGGAGTAGTACCTTTATTTAAGCTGCTTAATGAGGCTACTCCGGCAGGGGTATGTAGCTTGCTGGCTGCATATAACAACACCCTTATTTTTAAAGCTGTAGCGGCATCACTGGTAGCACGCCCTTTTCCCTGGTTAAGACCAGTTAACGCCAAGTTAGCTGCATCCAACTCGCTCGCTATAAAATCAACACATTCGGCATAAGTATTCCTGGCAAAAGTATAATCAGGAGAGGTAAGCGTATAGGTGCTTTTTACAAGTGGTACACCGCCGTAATAGCGCAGCAGTTGATTGTAAAAATAGGCACGCATAAAATGCGTTTCGCCAATAAGTCTGCTAACTAATGCCTTATCCAGTTTAGAAACGGCCAGCTGCTCTAAAGCAAGATTGGCTGATCTTATACGGGCGTACATTTCATTCCACTCATAGGTATTGTTTACCCATCCTAAATTAGAGGGACTTATATTGGCCTCCATAATATTCTGCTTACCGAAATTATAGAGTGCATTATCGGTGATACAATCCATATTTTCCTGATCAAGCTCGCCGTTATGTAAACCGTTGTAAAGCTCGGTAACAAAGGCTTCGGAAAGGTTTGGATCGGACCAGGTAAGTGCTGATGATGCCTGATTGGATGGTGCTGTATTTAAAAAATCTTTCTTACATGAAGTAAGCAGTACACCAGACAGCATCGCGATTGTTGAAATATTTCTTATAAATGTTTTCATATCGTTCAAATTAAAATTTTACGCTTACACCCATATTCATTACTCTGGCCTGCGGATAATACTGACCAGATGAACTGGTTGATTCAGGATCAAAAATTTTCTCTTTAGAGAAGGTAAGCAGGTTAAGGCCATTTACATATATGCGCAAATTGCTTATACCAATTTTTGAGGTTAACGATACCGGAATGGTGTAACCCAACTCGACATTTTTAAGCCGGATATAATTTGTATTAAGCAGCCAATAAGTGTTTCCATTAATAAGGGTTCCAGCAGAATTGTAGTACCCGCCAGAAAAATACTGGTTATTTCTATCAACCGTACGTGGATCGGTGGTACTTGGATTGTCAACCGTCCAGCGATGGTCGTAACTGTATTGTGTGAAGTTACCAATTGTTCCAGACTCGGTTTGAAACACAAGTTGTCCGCCAGCGGCACCCTGGAATAAAACTGAGAGATCAAAGTTTTTATATTGTACCCCAAAATTAAAACCTCCCTGAAAAGTGGGCTGATTGGTTTTATCATTCCTCACCTGGTCATCCCCGGTAATTTTACCGTCGCCATTTACATCCTTATACATCATGTCGCCGGGGCGAAGTGTACTGGCTCCAACACCGCTGTAATCAACCTTATTGGCATCAATTTGCGCCTGGGTAGAAAATATACCGCTGTACACATAATAAAGTTGGCTTCCAATAGGATGTCCTGTTGATTTTTGCCAGGCCGGCGCGCCGGGGGCCTCATCCCATTTATCAATTCTATTTTTAGCGTATCCACCATTTACACCTACATTATACCTCACCTCACCAATTCTGTCATGGTAATTAAATTGAAACTCCCATCCTTTATTGGTCACTTTGCCATAATTTACAGGAGGTAGCAACGCATAAGGTATAGCAGTTGCAGGTACCGAAGCAGTAGAAGGCCATAATATTTGGGTACGCTTGTTTAAAAAGGCTTCCAGTGTAAAATCCAATTTGCCGTTTAATGTGGTTCCTTCTAACGCAACATCGCTATTATTGGCCTTTTCCCAGGTAAAATTGGGGTTGGGCACTCCATTTTCGCTTAATGTTTGAACCGGCACTCCATTAATTATATATGAGCCAACGTTGTTTAATGCCAGATAAGCATATTCTGCTAAAGTAGTGGTACCTGGTTTAACCACGTTATCGTTACCCATTTGTCCCCATGATCCGCGCAGCTTTAGATTTTGAACAAATTTCACGTTGTTTTTAAAGAAATCCTCTTCAGAAATTCTCCAACCGGCAGATATACCAGGGAAGAAACCGAAACGATGACTTTCTGGAAACATATAAGAACCATCTAACCGCCATAAAAACTCGGCCAGATATTTTTCTTTATAATTATATCCAACCCGGCCAAAATAATTTAAACGGGCCCGTTGCCAGGCAGTGCCATAATTGCCTATCTCGGCGTTACCACCCCAATTTAACTGATCAATAGCAACTGAGTTAAAATATTTACGCGAAGCACCAAATTGGCTATCGTTTGATTTTTCTTTAGTTACGCCTGCAAGCAATACAAGGTTGTGACTGCCAAAGCTATGGTTATAACTTATTATACCTTCGAGCAAGCTGCTTAACTGATCATCAGATCCCTGGCTAAGCGTTGCCTGGGCTGGTCCGCGGGCTACTTTGGTAAGTACCGGGGTACCACTTGCATCTCTGGTAACATTATCCCAACTGTACACATACCATGGTGTTTGCCAGGCTTTAGTTTGTTGCATATATTTATCTAAAGCAACGTTGCCGATAATTTTTAAGCCTTCTACTCCGGGAATTGATATCTCCAATTTTCCGTTGGTCTGCACGTAATACCTGGTATCTTTATTGTAACCGGTTTGGTTGGTAGTAATTAATACCGGCTGCTGACCGTTTTCAATATCGGGTCCTGGCAAACCGTTAGGCCAATAAGCGGGCCTGGTTGGGTAACCGCGCATTAACATCCTGAATATATCGCTTGCACCTCCACCGTTTGGAAAGAAACGATTTTCCTGGCGGCCGGATACACCTATAGAAGTGTTGATATACTTATTAACCTTTGCATCAACATTTACACGAAAATCGTATTGCTTATAGCCTGTAGCCGAGTTTTTGTAGTAGCCATCCTGGTTTTGGTACCCTATAGAGGTAAGGTACTTGATGTTATCTGAACCACCTGATAACTGGACATTTTGACGTGATTGAGGCGACCAATCCTTTAATGTAGCCTTAAACCAGTCGGTATTAGGGTGCCCCCAGGGGTCGGAGCCATTTGCAAATTTTGTAAAATCGGCAGGTTGAAATGTAGCCGTTGTAGTTGCACCGTTATCTGGCCGGGTAAAGCTTCCTGTAGTTTTAAACGCTGCAGAAGCGGCGCTCCAATAGTTTGAAGGTAACCCATAAAGGTCTATCTCATCTACCATGGTAGCATATTCTGTTGAATTAGCCATTTTAGGTATAGTGGTAGGCTGCCCCCACCCTTTGTTATAAGTATAAGAAAGATCGGGCTTACCTGATTTACCGTGTTTGGTAGTAATCAAAATAACACCGTTAGCCGCTCTGGCACCATAAATAGCTGCCGAAGCATCTTTCAAAACCGATATACTTTCAATATCAGCAGGGTTTAGCCTATCAATACTTGTTTGCCCCGCAGGTGATGGAACCCCATCTAAAACAACTAATGGATCGCTATTACCCAGGGTATTTGTACCGCGGATACGGATGGATGAGCCATCGTAACCAGGCTCGCCGCTTGCATTTGTAGCAACAACACCCGGCATGCGCCCGGCTATGGAGTTAGAAAGGTTAACCGCAGGCGATTTTACCAATTCGTCCCCCTTTACACTTGTAACTGATCCGGTAACGGTTACTTTCTTTTGCACACCGTAACCAACAACCACAACCTCATTTAATCCTTTGGATGATGATTGTAGTTTCACAACAAGAACGCTCTTACCACCTACAGGTACCTCGGTAGTATTATATCCAATATATGATATAACCAACACTGCATTATCAGGAGCCGTAATGGTAAATTTTCCATTTGCATCGGTTACAGTTCCATTGTTTGAATTTTTAACCAAAATTGATACACCAACCAGGGTTTCGCCGGTTGTTTGATCAATTATTTTCCCCGAAATTTTTATCGGTGCGTTCTCTTTGGCCTTCCCAAAGTTTGTTTTTGTAAATTTTGTTTTTTCGATTTTTGCTACGCCGGCGTATGACAATCCAGCAAATATTAAAGCTATTAATATTTGACTTAGCGCAATTTTAAAGACCCTTAACAAGTTTACAGTCTTATGTAAATTGTATTCCATATTAGCTTATTTAAGTTAATTAATATTTAATGCACGCTATTGAAGCGAATAATTGGGGTATTATTAATTCCATAATCTTTCCCCCGGGGGTGTGGTGGGGATTCTTACTTTTCTTCCATAGTTATTGTTTAGGTGATATATTAAATTAAAATTGGTTCTGTTTGGCAACGGTTTACTAGAGAAACCGTGTGGCATTACTTATCGCAGCAATAAACAATACTATCAGAAAGGGTATCCCATTATTAGGCTAATACTAATTAGAACACGGCTTTGTAATTTCTTTTATTCCTAAATAATATAGTCGCTAAACCTGCGTTATCAATTCGATATTATCGCAGACGGCTATTCAATAAAAAATAAGTGTGGTTAATACATTTATAACTGGCAGCACTAAGATGGGTATAATAAACAGCGCCTGAGAGAGGCAAATTCATACAACTAGAGGGGGTAATTGGTAAAGAGTGCCCAATATTTAACGCTTTGGGCTTTTTTTAAGGAATTAGTTTTTGTTAATTTTTACCTTAACAACGTTCCTGGTGATATTGGCATGAAAAGGAACCCTGAATTTTTTTATGTACTCGGATGGATTGAGGCCGAATAGTTTACTAAATTGTTCTCTAAAATATTTAGGGTCGTTAATACCAACCTTATAGGCAGCCTCAGAAACGGTACAATCCGTTTTAAGAAACATTTCGGCAGCTTTTCTGAGGCGTATAAACCGGATAAACCCGTTTGCAGATTGCCCCGAAATTGCCCTTATCCGTTTATATAGGTTAGAATGGCTCATGCCAACCTCATCGGCTAAAGTTTTAATACAAAATTCGTTATCGCTTAAGTTATCCTCTACAATTTTGATACATGCTGCCAAAAACTCTTTATAATCTGGCGGTACTTTAAGGTCATTGGATTTTAAGGTAATTTCATTATAAAAATACTTTTGCAGGTTGTTTTTACTTTTAAGAATAACATTAACGCGGGCTAAAAGCAATTCGCGCTCAAATGGTTTACTTATGTAATCATCAGCACCGCCTTCTATTCCTTTAAGTTTAATTTCGGGTGATGAACTTGCCGTTAATAACAAAACGGGGATGTGGTTTAGCGCAGGATCTTCCTTAACCCTGCTACATAACTCTATACCACTTAAGCCTTGCATCATTACATCGCTGATAACAATATCCGGCAAAAACTGATAAACCATATTTAAACCTTCCGTGCCATCGGCAGCTTCAAAAATTTCGAAGTTTGCAGAAAAAATTTGTTTTAAATATTGCCTCATTTCTGCGTTATCATCCACAATGAGCATCGATTTTGATTCAAAATTAAAAGGATCGGCTTTTTTACTTTTAACGGAGTCCGAATTTTTAGCCTGCCCCGGAACTTCCTCATAGCTTTCAATAAGCTCTTCTAAAAAAACAGAAGTCTCCACAACATTTTCAAAAATCAAATTCGGGCTTAAATGCTCTTTCCCTTTTACCAAACAAACCTTAAATATGGTGCCTGCTCCATTTAAACTAGTATAACTGATATTGCCTTTGTGGCTTTCGATAAACTTTTTTGCCAGGTAAAGGCCAATGCCAAACCCACCACTCAGCGGCAACTCATTTTGTACCTGGTAAAATTCATCAAATAATTGCTCACCTATATTTTCGGCTATCCCGGGTCCCGTATCTTTAATTTCAATGTTCACCAAAGTTTCGGTTTGAGAAATGTAACAATTTACCATTCCGTAATCGGGCGTAAATTTTAAGGCGTTTGATATTAAATTGAATAAAACGATCTCCATTTTCTCCCTATCGGCAAATACTTCTATCGTATCGGTTTCAGAAACAAAATCAAACAATATGTTTTTACTTTTGGCCTGGTGGCTAAAACATAAAAAAACCTCTTTACATAAGTTTACAATATTTACCCTTACAATTTTAAGACCGTCAGATTCGCTTTCAGCTTTTCTGAACAATAATAACTGATCAACCAAACTTAAAAGCCTGCGCGCGTTACGAAAAACAATACTCAGGTTGTTGGTTTCGGCATCTTTTACTCCGGGATTAAATAACAACTCTTTAACCGGGTTGATAATTAGGGTAAGCGGCGTCCGAAACTCGTGGGAGATATTGGTAAAAAAAGACAATTTTCGCTCGTTTAGCTCTTTTTCCTTTTCGGCAGAAATCTGCGCTATTTTTACTTCATACTTTAACCGGGCCTCATTACTGCGGTAGGTTAAATAATAATAAATTAAGGTTGCTACTATTAATATGTAGCTTAAATAGGCCCACCATGCTTTGTACCACGGAGGCAGTATCCTTATTTTTAACGTTGCATAATTCTCAAACCAAATGCCATCCTGGTTTGCGGCTTTAACTTTAAATAAGTAATCACCTGCCGGGAGGTACCGGTAGGTAACAGACCGTTGATTTTTTACATAATTCCAATTTTTTTCTAACCCAATCAACTTATAGGCAAATTCGCTTTTTTCGGCATAAGCATAGTTTAAAGCAACGTATTGTATAGAGAAAACCGATTGGCCGGGGTTTAAAGTAATTTGCGTCGATTTGTTGATAACCGTACTTAATATGTTGTCTTTTTGGCCAACTTCAACCTCCTTGCCAAATAACTGGAGCCCTGTGATTAAAACTTTAGGCTTAAACAAATTTTGTTTAACTTCTGCAGGATAAAAAACATTATAGCCTTCGGTACCTCCAAAAACCATGAACTTTTTAACACTGCAATACATTGATGACCCAGGGTTAAACTGCCCGCCCTGTAAGCCATCAGAACCATCGTAATTAATGATCTTGTTTGTTTTTACATCAATGCGCGATAAGCCCTTATTGGTGCTTATCCAAATATCGCCTGCTTCATCTTTTTGTATCGCATTTACTGTATTATCTGCTAATCCATCTTTTTCGGTATAGCGTTTAAATTTTTTGTTTTTTATATCATATAAAACAAGCCCGTCGCCTTCGGTACCTATATAAAGATTTTCATTTTTATCTAAATACAAAGAATATATAAAGTGGCTGGGCAAAAACTTTTCTGCCTGGGCCCTGCTAAAATAATTAATGAATTTATTTTGATTTTTTATATAATATTTAAGGCCCGATGCAGATGTGCCGATAAAAAGATTGCCATTTCTATCTTCAGCAAGCGCACGGATGTAGTCTGAACTTATGCCACTATTTTGTGGATTATAGTTGATAAACTTGTTACTGCCCGCAGTTAATAAACTCAGGCCTCCCCCATTTGTACCAACCCATAAATTATTTTCTGAATCTTCAGTAATCGCCCGTATATCGTTTAAACAGATGCTTGTGGGGTCGTTTGTTTTATGAACAAAGTTGGTAAAGGAATCAGTTTTTTTATCGTACCTGAAAAGCCCGTTTGAATAAGAACCAAACCATAACCTGTTGGAATGATCTTTATAGGCGCAAAGTATATTATTACTGGTTAATGCCCCTTTTTGCCCGTTTGCCCTATAATACTTTACAACTTCACCATCCAGCTTCTTCTTGTATATTCCATCGCCATCGGTACCCATCCACAGGTACCCCTGGTCATCAATGCACATTCCATAATACCTTAAAAAGCTACTTCCATAGGCATCAGTTAATTTATTCTGAAATTTCCTGAATTTTTCTGGAACATTACTCAGCATGTAAATACCATCGCCATACGTTCCGGCCCAAATATTTTTATCACGGTCTTGAAACAGGGTTTGAATAGTACGTGCTGTAATACTATAATTATCTTCCGATTTAACCGGATCAATAGTAATATTCTTATATGATGATTTTTCTGCTTCTTCCAGATTTATATTATACAACCCTCCATCCTGCAAACCAACAAGCAGGTTTTTATGTTCATCTTCTAAAAGCGAAAAAAAATAGTTGCTCCTCAATTTATAAGTTGAACCTAAAAAAAGGAGAAATTTATTCTCATTTCTGCGGTAAAGCACTAACCCTTTGCTGGTAGCTATCCAAATGTCATGATTATGATCTTCGTAAATACGGGTGATGAGGCCTTGAGGAATTTGTTTAAGCGGAAACTGATCATTCAAATTTTTAACAACAGCTCCATCGCGGGTACTAAAAACATTAAGCCCGCCGTCCCGTGTGCCCACCCATAATAGCCCGTAAGTATCCTCAACAACATTAATAACTGATAAATCGCCCAAGAGGCCGGGCAATTCCTTTTTTGTATAGTTTTTAAACAGTTGGGTTTTTATATTATACGATGAGAATCCTGAAGCGCCACAAGAAAACCAAAGCTGTTTTTGTTTATTCTCAAAAATACTGCTTACATTATTTAAACAGCTTGGTGGGGCACCTACGGGGGCAAATTTTATAAAACGATCCCGGTTGGTATCAAACTGATAAATTCCGCGCCTGGACGACATCCAAATATTTCCCTGTGTATCTTTATATATAGTTTCAACATAATTGCTTGGCAAGCTATACGGGTTATTGGGTTCAAATTTAAACAGCTTGAAATTTGTACCATCAAACCTATTTAAACCATCGCCTGTTGCAAACCACATAAAACCATTATTATCCTGGGTTATACCGTTGACGATACCAAAAGAAAGACCATCTTTCAATGAGTATTTCCTTATTTTTTTTGGGGAAAAATCTTGAGAAAAGCAAACGAAAAAGACTGATACTCCTAGCAGGGTAAATAACAATTTTCTCATTAATATGAATAACAGGTTTATGTAAGGGCAGGGGTAGTTTACAGAACCGCCATATTCAAATGTAGTTTATTTTTAATAAAATACCAGGTATATACGTTTGAGTTGCATAATTATTAAAATGCATCCAATTGCTTTGGCTCATTTTCTGAACATTCGGGGGAGCCTGAATTAAATACCATTATTCATTGATGTATCTAATTAAAAGCAACCTTTTAACATACATATAAAGTGGAGACTATTGAATTTTGAAGGGCCGTTATTGCATTACTATTCGGCTATTAATATTTAAATATATTAACCATTACCGGCCCCAGCAATCCCGATGATTCTAAACCAGCCTGCGCGTCGGGACCAAATAAGGCAGTTGTTTTCCTTTGCTCTTTTGGCAGGGCGGCATCGCCCAATAAGCGGTTAACCCAGGTATTTACAACTTTTATTTGCAGTTGATTTTCGCCTGGTTTAATAGCTTTGGTAATATCAAGTTGGTACGGTGGCGTCCATACCCCGCCTACTTCAATACCATTTATGGTTATTTTGGCTATATCGCGCATTACGCCAAGGTCAATTACATAGCTTATCCCTTTTTTCATATCGCCTATATTGAATGTATTGCGATAGCAGGCCGCTCCCGAATAATATTTGATGCTATCATTAGCGTTAAGCGACCAATCGGTTAACCTATTGAATATTACCGGTTTTGCAGGCCCGCCTATTTGATGATCAAAAGTTACATTCCATGGGCTTGTAATACTGATAGTTTTTTCGGCGACCGGATAATTCGATTTTGTGGTATCACCAACTGTGCCGTCTTTTTTAAAAACTATAAAAGCGCTCTCATTTGGCGCAAGCCGCATTGGGATGGTGGTAGTAGCCAAAGTTTGATAAAAGGATGGCAAACCACGTACAATACCTGTTACAGCATCCCATAACTCCGGCTTTTTACCGGCACCCCTAAACTGTGCAGTAAAATTAACTGTTTCATTTTTTTGGTTAGATATAAAATACACCGATCCTTCGCTTAGCTGCCTGTGGATGAACAGAAGTGGGGCATTTTTTTCCGTTTTAAAATCGGGAATAACCTTAATCAGGCTTAATGCCTCTTGCATATCCATGCCATTAATTACTAAACCCTTTCCATAATGGTTTACTTTATGGGTTGTACCGTTTACATTGCCCCACAGCTCATCGGCCATTAATTTTACCTGTTTATCTGCCTCAGGATATCCCTGTAAACTTGGCGACCGCTCTGGCTTAGGCCCCAATATAACAGCCCCATTTTGCACCAGCTCTTTTATTTTAGCCAATAATTGGGGGCGGATGGTATTAAGCTTAGGCATTACCAAAATACTGTAACTTATGCCATTGGGCAATGTAAGTTTTCCATTTTTCACAGAAAGCCGCTGCTTTATTACATCACCGTTGATATAGTCAAATGAATATCCTTTAGGTAGTTCGGGATCAGTAACACCCATTACTCTTGGAGCATCTTCACCAATAAAATAGGCAACATCGGCTACGTACCTGCCTTGCTGCAGCATAAAGTTGCAGCGTTTTAAGTATTTCACAAAAACGTCCATATCAAAAAACCAGGTGTTTCCCCGGTTAAATTCGGTGCCAAACCACGCGCTGATACCCGGCTTAGGATCATCCCCGGGCTGGTGAATAAAAACGTGCAGCAAGGTGTTATTTATACCATCGGTAAAAAAGCGATCTCCCCGCGCCTTTAAATTTCCGGGGTACATGCGCCAGGCTGCTCCGGCAGAGGTAAATGATTCTGCAGATACTTTAGCCTTACCATAAATATGGGCGGCCGAAGAGGCAGCCTTGTTTTCAAACATACCCAAACGCCCATCGAGCCAAAATTCGCCGGCTACTTCATCTGCCTGCCCGCCATACTGTAAAAACTCTGCCGGAAATCCAAAATAACCGTATGGCTCCAGCCAGGTGCTAAGGCCATGCTTATGGCTTACCGCTGTAAGGCCACCTACGTAATTAAAGGCAACATCATCAGCAATCAATCGCTTGAGATCCCACAAAAAACGATCGGAAACGGCCGCGCTTCCAACCACCTTGCCCTGTAAAACCGGGATAAATGGTGTAGCATCGTAATTATACTTTCTTTTAAATTCGGGCAGCAGCAAATCCGTCCAGTTCTGGCTGCCTGTTTCATAACTATCTGCCACAACTACGGTAAGCGTTTTACGATCTTCGGCCGGAATACGTTTTAATACCTGCCCTATATAAGCATCAAAATGCTCGCTTATATGTTGCTTGCTCATTTTGTCGGTTTCAAAACCAGTGGCTTCGGGCGTTGCGGGAGCATTAACCACGTTTGTGGGTGTCATACCTGTGCGTTCAACAATCCAATTACCAGGCGGCACCGTCCATTTAAGCGTACCATCAGCAGCCATAAATTTCGAAATATCAACAACCTGTGCAGGATCTATAATATATTTTGAACGGTCGTTAGCCTCTGGGTTCCACAGGTAGGCATTCCAGGTAAGGTCTTCGGTTTGCCAACCTTTGGCTAGTGTTTTCTCTATATAACTATCCATCATTGCGGTCGAAGACATTTTCAATTCGGTAATACCCGAGTTGGCAGACACATTGGTAAACGATAGCCTGAAATTTGTAGCCGTAGTGGCAGGGATAGCAATGACCGATTTAGCCCAGGGCAAAAAACCAAAGTTTAACGCCGGGCTACGCCTGTCAACAATAAAATGCTTAACTGTAACGTATGCGTTATTCATTTTCACCTGGATGTTGCCCTCCAAATAAACCGGCTGATGTGTTATATGGATAGTTACGCTACGTACCGTGTAGGGTTTCCTGGTATTAATATCCAATGCCACTTGCTGGCCCTGTTTAAAATGAATCCCGGTAGCCAGGTTATTATCTACCAGGTTATGGAGCGAATCGATACCCTGCGCTGATAACAATTGGGGGTTTAGTTGGCTGATATCGGCATCATAATCTGCAGTAACCGGGTAAGCAAGCACCTTTACATCCTGAAAATTTACCTGTGGCTTAACCAGTTGTTTATTATACAATAACGGCCCCTTTACTGTTACCTGCGATGAGGTGAGGTAGCGCATGGTTTGGCCGGGCTTAACCCAGGGACCACCAGACTGGCTCCAGCCGGGGCCATTAAACAACCCAATTTTGATATTTAAGCGCGCTGCTGTTTTAAGCGCGGTATGTAAAATATCCCACCAGTCATCTGAAAGAAACTTTACTTTGCCGTAGGGCACATCATTTAACCCTATATCGCCGATAAATGCCCTGTTGATACCCACTTTTTTCATGGCTTCCAGGTCCTTCACCACACCTGATTTTGAAACATTGCCCGATAGCCAATACCAATACACGCTGGTTTGTATTGAATCTGGCACTGTTATAAAGCCCGTTTCCATCGCCTTAAAACCGGTTGATTTATGGGAGATATTGCGATGACTACTTTGCCCCTGGCTATCTGTTATAGTAAAACACAGTAAGATGAAGGATAGCCAGGTATTTTGTAATTGTGTCATATATATTTTTCAATTAATAAAATGAGATAGCCCATGTGCTGGGCCGTAAAAATAAAAAAAGGGAGCGCAGGAACTTCCTGCGCTCCGTTGTATTACCGGCGTTACCTGTACATGTTTAACTTATACTACATCCCATAGGTACTAATTTCGCCCATAACCATATAGCTTTGCGGCCCCGTTGTGCCAACAAATTTAAAATACCTTGCCTTTGGATTATTAGGAGTAAGATACCGCTGTTCGCCATTAATTAAACGGTTAAAATTATAGGAGCCTTGTTTTACCCAGGTTACATTATCTGTGCTGGTTAAAAAATCAAATGTATCAGGCCCGCGGTCATCTCCGCCATTTTCAAAAGTGGTGCGCCAAACGCCAAACTGGGTAATTGTGCGCTCAACCCCCATATCTATTGTAGCAAAGTGTGGATAGCTTGAACATCCTGCACATGTATGCCAGCGCGTAGCATCGGTTCCATCAATAAAATTGGTTACAGCATTGTCGCCCCCCGGGTGTTGCGTCGAAAAGTCAATAATCTTCCAGTCCTTTTTATCAAATGAAAACAGGCCACCATCAGTATAACTTGTATAGAAATTATCAATACTCAACGAATCTGGCTTAAATATCGTTCTGAATTGATAACCCGTGTTGGGCTTAAGATCAAGTATTTCTGAAGTTTTCAAATCCACCGAAAATATTTTGTTTTGGATATTTCCCGAGATATCTGTGTATTTAACTTCTGATGCAAAAGCACCGTTTGATACATCGGCACCGCCCCAGTTAATGGTAAGCTTCCCTTTAGCATCTAACGAAGTAGAGTTTACAGGTCTGGTTAATAATTGTGCCTGGTATTTTACACCGTAAGATCCGCCTACCACTTCAACAGGTATTGATGAATTTCCCTTTCCGTCGTACGTACGAATTACAAACGTGTAATTTTTCTCGTCCAGGTTGTTAATCATTGCACTTATCGTATCCCCTGCAGGCGGAATATCAACAGTTAGTGAATCTGCATAATTATTCCAGAAAACTTTGGCCTTTATTACAGAGGGATCGGCCCCCCGTAGCCAGGCTACCTTAATTCTGTTGAGCCCCGAATAGGCTTTTGGCGAAGTGGCCTTTCCGGTATAAGTTAACCCACCGGGCACTACATACTGTTTGTAAGTTGCGTCCATTTTTGTACAGGCTGCAAAAAAGCAGGCTGCGATGAACATCATTAGTCCTATATACGATATCTTTTTCATTGTGTAATTTTTACGTTTGGTTAAGTAAAACACCTATTGCACTATTTGGCCAAAAAATGTCATCTCCATAATTACCACCTGCCCCGGGCTGCTATAGGTTTCCAGCGATTTCAGACGCAGGTAACGTACGGCTGATGGCTGCACATCAAAATCAAAATCGGCACCCAGGTTGGCGGCATAATTGATATCCTCATTTGTTGTTTGGCCCAATGGCAGGCCCGAGGGTTTAAATGTTGTAAAATTGCCAAGCAATGTCCACTGTGTCCAGCCACCGTCAGGATCGGGAGAATTTGAACCCCATAGTTCAAAGTTTTTTAAACCCGACCCCGTATAACAATGATTATATTGCTCCATCCACATTTTAAACCTGCTCAACAAAACCTTTTCGCCCAAATCAATGGTGATCCATTGCGGCAGCGATGAGGCATTTGATGACGCGTAAAGCCGCCTGTCGGCCAGGCCATTCCAAATATTCTCTATATTATAGCTGGGATCTGCAAGTTCAGTTTGATCGGTAGGCAATACCAATTTACTAAACGTATTTTTCGGAATTTCGATCTCAAATTTAGGGGTGAGTGTTTTAATCAATGTATCAGATTTATTATTCCAGCGGTCGCGTATAAATACCGCAAATTTTTGGGGTTTAGATTCAAATCCCCGGGCGGCAAAGTTACCTGCAATGGCTGCCGTATAAAAAGTGCGTACAGTTACCCAGTTGTTGTTCCCGGTGGTATCCCTAAGTACCACTATCGCCAAATCTGCCTTATCGGGATTGGTAAACGATATGCTTACCCCGCCAAATGTTTCAGAAAAATTAGATGTTTTAAATACCGATTTAACGGGTGGCGTTTTTGGTATCACATCAACTAAAAGAGGCTCAGATGCTTTTTCGTTGTTACCTACACTGTATATCTTCACCGCGTGCTTCAATGTATCGCCAAAACCCACCAACCGCAGGGTATCTGTATATCGTGACGATTTTGCTTCTCTGAAAACACCTGGCTGTATTTCATATACAGCCTTTACATAAGCTAAGTTAGGGTCTGCCGGAAGCGTGTAGGTTAGCACCCCCCCACCGGGAGTTGGGTCAACCTTTACATTGCTGATTTGTGCGGGGGCAGGCAAACTGGAATCTACGAAGTCTAACCTTCCTTGTTTTGAACAACCGTACTCAAAAAAGGCGATTAACAATACTCCGATAAAATATATCTTTTTCATGTTTATGTTTTAATTAAATGATCAATCTGTAAATGATACTTTTTACCAGCCCAGATTTTGAACTAAATTTCTGTTAGCGGTCATATTGTCTTCGGCAATTGGCCAGAAATAATCTTTTGAGCCAAACGTTTGGTTATAAAGCACCGTGATACGGTAATAGGAAATTGGGGTGGTTTGCGAAAGATCCCAGCCATTTATCGGGTTGTTTAATTCTTTGGCAGATTCTTTCCAGCGGCGCAGATCCCATAATCGTTGCGACTCAAAAGACAACTCAATTAAACGCTCCTGGTGAATAATGGCACGCATACCATCCTGGTTCTGAAACTTTACCGGATTGGTAGAATAATTTGTCCAGGATGCTGCAACCGTACCTAAGCCGGCACGCTGCCTTACCAGGTCAATATATTTATTTACATCAGGCGATGGCCCGGCAGACTCATTTAATGCTTCAGCATACAATAAATACAGATCTGACAAACGCATGATAGGATAAGGGTAATCAATAACAGAATAATCATTAGATGAATTGATGGTATTCTGAAAATTTATGAGCTTTTTAAGGTTATACCCCGTTACCGAATTATAACCATATTTACCTTTGCCATCCCGTTGTTTGAATTTACCTTCCAGATAAAACAGGTTCATATCGTTTTTATCATCATAGCGTCCCTGCCCATAATAAACTCCCCCATCAAAGCCCAAATCGGCATAAAACCGGGGTTCTCTGTCAAAATGCAGCGCTGCAGTTGTATAACCCTTCCGTATGTACAACTTATCAGCATCTACGGCAGTGCGTAAATCATAACGACCGTTATAATCCCAGGTTTTGTCTTCATCAATAGGTACACCATTGGCAGTATAAAACATCTCTGCAATTTTTAAAGGGGGCGATAATTCTCCTCTTGTTATAACTCCGTCGAGGTATAAAGGGTCCCACCAGCTAGAAATCAACCGCTGTAAATCGGCAGTGTTTGACTGGGTGTTGGCCCAAATGATCTCGCTGTTCCATTTTTCGGTAACGGCGTTTCTGATACTCAACTGCGTTTTAATGGTATCGGTAAGTGTAAATTGTTGAAAAGCCGGGTTATAAACGTATAGTTTTATACCTGCCGACTCACATACATCAATGGCCCTTTTGCAAGCCGTGGCAGCAGAATCCCATTTAACTTTACTGTAGTTAGTATTAAAGAGTGGTGTACCATTCCCATTTTTTAAACTGGCCTGGTCTGTATTACCATTAAACAAGGGGCTGGCCGCGGTAACCAACACTTTGGCTCTTAGGGATAGGGCAATTGGCCGGGTAATGCGCCCGGCTTCGGTAGTTGGGCTAATGATGGTTAAGGGCAGTGCCGGTGCCGCCTCGTTAAGAAGTTGAGCGATGTAACTAAAGCAAGAGTCAACAGGATCGCGTACAACCTTTACCTGGTTTACATCGGCCGAAATGGGCAGGTTTGTTTTAATGAGCGGGATAGGCCCATACATCCTCACTAAAATAAAATGGTAATAGGCTTTAAGAAACTTTACTTCAGATATCCAGCGCCTTCTTTCTGCTTCCTGCATATCGGGCACTTTTCCAATATTTTCGAGGAAAATATTACAATCGCGAATTGCCTGGTACATGGCTTGAAACCTATCGCCCAGGGGGCCTACTTTACTCTGAAAGCCTTTGGCCATATCTAAATAAGCACCTCTTTCTGGAATTTCCCAAAGCTCATCGCCCCCAACCATTGCCGGATCATCGCTCAATTGCCCGTTTTTGGGCATAAACGAGTAACAGGTAAATAAAAATTTCATGGCCTGGGTACGCATAGTAAAAGCATTATCTATGGTGGCCACATTATCCGGCACTACATCTAAAAACTTTTTGCAGGATGTTAATGCTGCCAAAAAGAACAATGTGTAAATTCCGATTACTATATATTTTTTCATATGATGTGTATGTATGAATTTAACAGGTGTAAATTAATTGTGCCTAAAATTTGGGCGCCTACCTTATTGACATGTTTAAACCGATATTAAACACGCGTTGAATAGGATAACCAAGGCCGTTACCGCCCATTTCAACATCCCATAATTTGAATTTACTGAAGTTGAGCAGGTTGGTTGCGTTTACATAAATTCTGAAATTAGAAAGGTGTAAGCTCTGTTGTAAACTTTGCGGAAGCTTATAACCTAGTTCAACCTGCTTGAGGCGTAAAAACGAGCCATCGCGCATAAACCAGGTACTTGTTTGGTTATTATTGTTGTTGATATCCGGACTTAGCCTTGGCCAAAGGGCATAAACATTACGCGAATCTTCGGACCAGTGACTATCCGCATAAGCTTTTAGCAACTGGGTTTGGTTGTTGAAAGGTGATGTTGCATTGGCATCAATCCAAAAAGACTCATTGCCCAGTCCCTGGAAAAAAGCAGAAAAATCAAAATTTTTATACCCCATCGAAAATCCAAATCCATAAACAATTTCTGGTAATGTTGGATTGCCAATAGGAACCATATCTGCTGCTGTAATTTGACCATCGCGGTTTACATCGGTATATTTAATGTCTCCGCCTCCGTATGGGCCAAAATTTTGTTTGGGCGAGTTTGCCGCTTCCGCATCATCAACAAACAGCCGCTCGGCAATATATCCGTATTGCTGAAAAATGGAGTGGCCTATACGACTGCGATATTTTTCGTCGTAAACAGGCTCTTCGTAAACGGTAAATTTACTCCTGGCAAACGTAAAATTTCCGGTTGCCGAAAACCAATAGTCTTTTCCAATGTTTTGTTGATACTCTAAAGAGATATCCGTTCCTTTTCCGGCAGCTTCGCCCACGTTCGACCTCACATCGGCTGTTAAACCCATGGTAACGGGGATTGACGCGCGAGACATCAGGATGTTTTTACGTTTTTCGGAATATACCTCGGCTGTTACCTTTAGCTTATTAAAAAGCCCAACTTCAAGCGCGAGATTTGTTTTTGTCGATCTTTCCCAGGTGATATCATCATTGGCGTACCGGGAGATATTTACACCATTTAGATAAGTGCCTGCCCCCTGGCCGTTTCCGAAAGTAGCACCCCGGTAATTGGCATTCATATCAACATTAGAGAGGTAAAAGAAACGATCTGACGGCGACCCGATGGCATCATTTCCGATAAACCCATAAGTGGCCCTCAACCTTAGGTTGTTAACAACCGGTTTAATCTGTTCAAAAAATTTTTCATTAGATATACTCCAGGCAACACCGGCAGATGGGAAATAGCCAAAACGGTGTTTGGCAGAAAACCTTTCAGATCCGTTGTAACCAAAGTTATACTCTAAATAATAGCGGCTATCGTAATTGTAAGTGGCCCTTCCCGATAAACCAATGTTTCTGAATGGAAGGGATTGCTGCAGATCGGGCGCATTTGCACTAACATTGTTCTGCAACATGTAAACCAGCAAACCACTAAAACCATGCTTTTTAAACGAATGGTTATAATTCAGCATCGATTCTGTGTAAAAGGTAGAACTGAGTATTCTATCTCCCTGGGTGTAATCCAGGTATTCTGTTGCGGTAGGTTCGTTAATATTAGTTATTGAGTACGTATTGGCAACCGGATCATACCCCGTGAGCGTATAAAAGTATGGGTTATAGGCTCTTCTTACATCAAAATATGAGGTGCGGTTGGTATTCATCATAACCCTGAAAGAAAGACCATCAATTAAACCCGACAGATCTTGCTTGGCTTCCAGCTGCGCCAACATCAGCGATCTTGAATAGTTCATATACCCCCTGGTTAAATCGGCATAAGGGTTTGTATAACCACCCTGGTCGTAATTACCGTACATGATGTGTTTTACAAAGGCGTGGTCTGCATCAATAGGGTAATATTGAGGAAAAAGCACCGGGTTAGAGTGTACAACTTTCCCGTACATTTCGGCTCCACCGTCCAAAGGGCCGGTATAATCGTCGAAGTTGCCGCTTAAGCGAACAATCATCTCGGTTGTTTTAGTAAGATTGATGGTGATATTAGACCGAAGCGAATAACTTGTTAAATCAATATTATTATTAAAATTGTTCCGGTGATCTACATTCAACATCCCGTTGTCCTTATTTAAAGATCCCGAAATAAAGTAACGGGCAACATCACCGCCCCCACTTACATTTAGGTTTGCACGCTGGTTCATGGTGTAATTTTTAAAAACCTGCTTCTTCCAATCGTTGGCCGGATAAATAATGGGATTTAGTCCGGCCTCGGTATTTGCAATTTTTTCGTCGCTGTATAGCGTTACGCCTAAAGGATTACGTGTTAAAATGGCTTCATTAGATTGTTTCATGTAAGTAACAGGGTCGGCCAGTTCAATATCCCTTACTGAAGTTGATATGGAATTTTCTAAGCGAAACGCAATTTGTGCTTTACCCACTTTACCTTGCTTGGTAGTTACCAAAATAACCCCGTTGGCCCCGCGCGCGCCATATACCGCAGTTGAAGTAGCATCTTTCAGGATAGAAAAACTGGCAATATCGTCTGGCTGTAAGCGGGCCAAATCGGTTGTGCTTAACTCCATACCATCAATAAGTATCAAAGGGTTGTTTTTATAACCAAATGTGGTAACCCCACGAATAAAGAAATCGGCATTGTCCTTCCCCGGCTCTCCACCACGCTGAAATGCAATAAGCCCGGCAGCACGCCCCGCTAATGCGGTGGTTAAGTTACTTGAGGGGATCTTAAGATCGGACATTTTAATGGAAGTAACCGAACCAACCAGGTCGGTTTTCTTTTGCGTTCCAAAGGCTACCACTACTACTTCGCCTAACGCATTTTTGTTGGATTTCAGGAGCACGTTTATAACGCTTTTACCATCTACCGATATCTCTTGCGTAGCATAGCTTACAAAGGAAAATACCAGCACTGCGCCATCATTTGGTATATCCAAAACAAACTTTCCGTTCTCATCAGTTTTTGTGCCCAAACCAGTGCCCTTTATTTTGATGGTTACACCTGGCAGGGTGCCCAAAGAATCCCTCACCGTTCCCGTTACTGTAATTTTTTGGCTCTCTGCGTTTACATTCTCAGACTCCGCTAGTACAGGTTTTTTTTTAACGATAATGGTTTTTTGTTCAATGAGGTAAGTAACAGGCTGCCCTTCAAAACTCTTTTTTAAGGCATCATCAACAGATGCGTTTTTAAGGTCGAGGCTTATTAATTTGGTATTTTTCAGCGAGTTAGGATTATAAAGAATATTAAAGCCGATTTGAGCCCTAATTTTTTTTAAAATATTTTCAAGCGTTGCCTCTTTGGTTTTCAGGTTAACTTTTTGCCCATAACTGGCTGCGCTAACCTCTAAAAATGCGGCAATTAATAAAATAATGGTAAGCTTCATTATCTTGATACATTTGAGCATAATGCCGGAATTTATACCGCGACAAAATGCCGTGTAAGTTTTATACATTTGGAATTAGGTTTATGAAATGAAAGTTGTTTCTATAACGGGAATGATTTCAATAGGCCAACGTTGACCAGGGTTGTTGCAAGCAATCCTGGTTTTGTTTTTACCTTGAAGCTTAGTAAGGTTAATTCATAGTTCTTCTCCTTTCGTTTCTGTTGGCAGGTTATTGCTTTCTTTAAATGAAAACCTGTTTATAGCTTTCTTGCCCCCCTTGTTTTATTTTAACAAAACAGGATGCGAGACCGCTTATTTAGGTATTGGTATGATAAAGACGGATACCGAAAAAAAAAGGGGGGAGTGAAATAGATTTTTTATTAAATAATTATATAGCTCAAAATTGAAATGGGCTAATATTTAACGCACAGCCATAAGTGGAATCTAAAGCCCATGACATGGCTAATTCCATCAAGGTACAGCCGGCATAAGTAACGGCAATTTATTGCTACAAGTTATTTGCGCACAGTGGTGCTACAGAAAATAATTAGCGGGGATACTAGAAAACTGTAATTTTTCGGTTATTTATAGTAAAGGAAACGCTTCCGGTTAATTGTAGCATTTTCAGGACTTCGCTTACGTTGCTGTATTTAGATATCACACCAGAAAAACCTTTTCCACGCATATCGCCACGGTATTCTACATCAACATTATACCACCTGGAAATTTTACGCATTACAACGTGGATGTCTTCATTATCAAACTGAAAGAAACCATCTTTCCAGGCTATTGCCGAAGCGGTATCGGCCGCACTGACGTTGAAATGGCCACCATCCAAATCTGACTGCTGCCCGGGCCTAAGCATTGCTGTAGAGATGGATTGATGCTGATCGTTATCTATTAACGTATTTACTTTTACCGAACCTTCCAGCAAGGTTGTTTTTACGGTATTCTCCTCGTGGTAATCATTTACATTAAACCTGGTACCCAGTACTTGTATTCTTTGCCGCCCGCTTAACACAACAAAGGGCAGCCTTTCGGGTTTAATTACCTTTTTTTGTGGGTTAAAAACCTTCACCACCTCAAAATAAGCCTCGCCGGTTAACTCAACCAAACGTTCATTTGCAGCAAATTGTGTTGGAAATTTTATAGAAGATGCTGCATTTAACCAAACCTTTGACCCATCTGGAAGTATAACCTCGTATTGGCCACCATTGGGTGTTGTAATGGTATTAAATAAAGGTTTTGCTATAGCAGAGCCGGCTGTTTTTGAGGCAGCATTCGCCTGGTAAACCACCACCCCTTCACTTGTTTTTTTTATGGTGAAGTTAGATTGGGCAGCTATGGCTCCATTTGCTGCATCCTCTAAATCAATCTTTTTACCATTACTCAAGGTTAAAGTAGCCTTGTTGCCCCCAAAAGATATTTTTTGCTGACGGTTATTAGCTACAACATCCGTTGAAGTATTTTTTTTTAACACATAAGCACCAGTAGCAAGAAATAATAGCACAGTGGCAGCGATGTACCACTTTTGTAGTCCCTGGAAATATTTTTTACCGGCTTTTTTTGGCGGCAAATTAGAATTTAAAATGGTTGTTAATTTAAGGTTCAAAGCTTCTTCTTGTGCCTCGTAGAATATTAGGCCCTCACCTGTTTGCTGAAATTGCTCTTCCACAAGTTGCCGAAACATGCTGTCATATGACCTGTCTGCCAGCAATTTCAATACCTCGTCTGCTTCCTTTTCAGTGCATTCATTTTTTACCAGTTTTTCAAAAAGAATTGACAATTCCCTGTAGTTCATCTATCAACAGTTATACGTTGTACTAAAGACGTAATTGAAACAAATATGGAGGGCTCACAATCAAATTAAAAACTGTGTCCCAATTACCAAAGCAAAGCTATATAAAAACCAATCATCAAAAATGTAACAATTTCCATGTTCTTGATCATGTACGATTTTACAAGATTTTTTGCCTTAGACAAATATTCCTTCACAGTATGGGGAGATATACCAAGTTTTGCGGCGGTTTCTTTATAACTAAATCCATCAATTTTAATGAGCTGATAAACCTGTCGTTGTTGCGACGATAGTTTTGCCAATGCCTGCTCCAGTAAGATTTCACTTTCTTTGAAAAATATCTTTTCTTCTATATGAGAATAATGTTCTATGATGGTTGATTTGAAATGGGCTGTCATTTTCCTGTCGCTTTCCAGCTTCCTGTAAAAATCACAAACCAGATTTGAGCCTGCCCGGTATAAATAAGCGGCAAAATCGTGCTCATAGGTTATAGCCTCACGCTGTTGCCAAATCCGTGAAAACAAAACCTGCACCATCTCCACGGCAACTTCTTTATCCTTCACCATCCTAAACATATTGGCATACATTTTAGAACTATACCTATGATACAACTGGGTAAATGCAAGCACATTCCCATTTTTCATTAACGTAGTAAGCTCTTTATCCGATTTGCTAAGAGAAGCCACCATAGTATCTTTTCATTTGAAGTTGTGAAGTAAGGTTTGGTAACGGAGGGTAAATATTAATGGTAAACCATGTTATTGTTTATCCTTTCCAACGATATAGTTATCCCTTTCTGGCAAAAACAGCAATACTCAATTACCGTTGAAAATGATAAAGCCCCCCTTTAACCGAAAACTTTTTATATGTTTTTCCCTGAGCATCGGGCACAAATATATCTGCGGTGGTATTTGAGGGAATCGTTACCGTCATATCAAGCTTATTCCCCTCTATTTTCCATTTGCTGTTAATGCGTCCGTACGGGCAATCGTAGCTGCCTTCGGCCCAGGTAAGTCCCCCACCTATAACCGGCTTTATAATTATTTTTTTATACCCGGGTTCGGCGGCCTGTATACCAGCTATATTTTGATACATCCAATTGCCAATGGCGCCATAAGCATAATGGTTGTATGAGTTCATTGACGGTTCCTCAAAACTTCCATCGGTTCTGATGCCGTCCCATCTTTCCCAAATAGTTGTAGCACCTGCTTTTACAGGGTATAACCACGACGGATAAGTATCCTGTAATAACAGTTTATAGGCTACATCGGCATAACCAAACCGGCTTAAGGCATCGCACAGATATGGGGTACCCAAAAAGCCAGTTGTGAGATGATAGTTGTATTGCACTATATTTTTAACCAAACGCCCCGCTGCCTGCTGCCTTAAGTTTACTGGCAGCATATCAAATTCAAGCGCCAGTACGTAAGCCGTTTGCGTATCAGAAGATATCAGCCCATTGGCAGTAACATATTCCCTAACAAAAGCACGTTTTATCTTTTGCAGCAGCTGGCTGTAATATTGCTCATCGGCTTTTTTATTGAGTATTTTGGCGCTGTTGAGCAAAATTTGTGTTGAATGGGCGTAAAAACACTGGGCTATTAAATACTTATTGGTGATGGCAGATGTTCCGTCCCGGTCGTCGTTTACACTGTAAAACAGCCAATCGCCAAAGTGGTTACCGGTAACCCATAAATCGTTACGGGTTTGCTTTTCAATGTATTTAACCCAGGCTTTCATACTCGAGTATTGATTTTCCAACACCTGGGTATCGCCGTAGGCGGTGTACACTGTCCAGGGAACTACGGTACATACATCGCCCCAGCCAGAACTGCCTCCAACCTCGTTATGATGGTCGGTAAACACATCCGGGATAATGTAAGGGACGCTGCCACTGGGATACTGGTCTGCTGCTACATCTTTAAGCCATTTGGTAAAAAAATTATGCACATTCATATTAAACGAGGCTGTGCGCGAAAAAACCTGGGCGTCGCCCGTCCACCCCAGCCGCTCATCGCGTTGCGGGCAATCGGTGGGCACATCTAAAAAATTGCCTCTTTGCCCCCATTGAATGTTATGTTGTAATTGGTTTAGAGACGGGTTGGAGCAAGCAAAACTCCCGGTAACTTTCATATCTGAGTATATGGCCACGCCGGTGAAATCGGCAGGGTTTAATTCGCCTTTAATCCCATCCACCTTAACATACCTGAAACCCTGCCAGGTAAACTGCGGTTCAAAAGTTTGTTTATCCTCCCCCTTTAAAATGTAAATATTTTGGGATTTGGCGGCACGCAGGTTTTCGGTGTAAAAATTACCTGCTTTATCCAGCACTTCGGCGTGTGATATTTTTATAGAATCGCCCGCATGGCCTTTAGCAGTAACCCTTACCCAGCCAACCAGGTTTTGACCAAAGTCTATCACCTTTTCACCGCGGGGAGTTGTAATAATTTTAACAGGCTTAAATGTTTCATGTTCCCTAACCGGCTCGTTGATGGTTGCAATTAGGTTGTTTTTATCGAAGGATTGTAGTTTTACCCCCTGCCAGTTTTGGTCGTTAAAACCGGTAGCCGACCAACCCTCCTGAGCAAGCCGGGCATCAAGTACACACCCGTCATAAATTTCGGCAAAGCGTACAGCCCCGGTTGATGACTTCCAGCTTTCGTCAGAAACAATCAGCTTTTGCGAGCCATCGGTATACACTATTTTTATTTGCAATAAAAGCCCAAGATCTTTCCCGTAAAAATCGGGCCTTGGGTTGTATGGCCCCAACGGGCTTCGGTACCAGCCACTGCCAAGCGCCACTCCTATTGCGTTGTCGCCCAATTTTAACAGCTCCTTAACATCATAAGCCTGGTATTGCAGCCTTTTATTATAACTCGTCCACCCTGGGGTAAGGTACGCGTCGCCCACCTTACGCCCGTTTATTTGTGCTTCATAAAACCCATGAGATGTGATATAGGCCGTCGCTTCCCTAATCTCTTTATTCAGCGAAAAGGTAGTACGTAGTAACGGCACCGGGCCATTAACTACATTTGGGGTTGATGGCCCTATCCATTTTGCTTGCCAGTCGGCAGGTGATAAAAGCCCCATAGTCCACACAGCAGGTTCGCTCCATGAAGATTGTTTGCCCCCGGTATCCCACGTTTTTACCTTCCACAAATACGAATGTGCCGACCTTAACGCTTTGCCCTTGTAAGGCACATATAACAACTGACTTGATAACACTTTACCGCTAGACCAAAAACTACCAGATCTGCCACTTTTTGCATCTATAGTATCCACTTCAAGCTCATAAGCTGCCTGGCTATTTGCCTTATTGGCATCTGCGGTTGCCTGCCAGCTAAAACGCGGGTTGCGGGCGTCAACACTGAGCGGATTTTTTTGCCCTTCGGTTAAAAGATTGGTAATTGTTACCTGCGCCGCGCCAGTTTTGCACACAAATAAAAAAAAAGCAGAGATAAGGAGTATTCTCATATTTTACGTTAAGGTATTTGCTAAGTAACAGCAATACATTGTATTGCTTATCAGGCTCGGCACTTCAACCGGCATAAATGGTTACTCAAAACTAACCCGAGCCAACAAAACAACTGTCCTCCTCTGTCTGATAAAAACCGGGATTGAAAAAATAAACATCAACTTTTGCATTCAACCAGATTCACTGCTACTCTGTTTGTGTTTGTATCTGATAGTGAACATCAGCAGCCATTTTATTTTAATAAAGAAAGATCATATTATACCCCAGCCCGCTCCTCTCCATGTTTTCATTTCCATTGCCCGAAAATAGATCATCACCATCTGTACCGCCCATAACACATCACTATAAGTATTATAAAACGATAGCCTTGCCTTTGGTATTATTGCTGCCGGCGCAGCCCCCCACGTTACAGTATCTTTCTCGGGCACATCAACTTATTTAATAAATAATCTAAAATTATTTTTAATAACTAACTGATTATAAATTACTTAATACCAAAACACCATAACTGTGCAGGATAGTTGTCAGGATACAGCAGGATGTGTTTCATTTTAGTTTTATAGAAATTCGACAGCATCAATAACAGCTGTCACATACAGCGTATTATAAACCAAATAGTAACCATTTCATCAAATTATTATGAGTAAAAAAATTTTACTGCTAAAATTCCTTTTTAGAAGGTTTTACTTGTTTCTATGGCTTGCTTTGTGCAGTTCTGCTGTACTGGCGCAGGGCATAAAGATTAGTGGAAAAGTAACCAGCGCCGACGATGGAGCACCGTTACCGGGCGTTTCTGTGCACGTTAAACAAGGTAACCAGGGAGTAGCTACCGCGGTTGATGGTACATTTTCGCTTACAGCTGATAAAAACAGCACCCTGGTATTCTCCTTTATCGGTTACGAAACCAAGGAAATACCCGTGGCAAACAATGCCCTTATCAATATTAAACTAAACCCCAAAAGCGGTTCTTTAAATGAGGTTGTAGTTATTGGTTATGGTAAACAACAAAAAAAGGACCTCACCGGTGCGGTAGCAACACTATCCAATGCACAGATCAAAGATTTGCCGGTTTTATCTGTTGATCAAAAACTGGTTGGCCAGATTCCGGGTGTACAAATCAGTACAACAACCGGCTCACCAGGTGGGGGATCTACCATCAAGATTAGGGGTTCGGGCTCCATTGGAGCCGGCGACAATCCATTATTTGTAGTTGATGGATATCCGATATCCAACACGGCCGGGCAAACTTATAACCCGCTAAACGTTATCAACCCCGACGATATCGAATCGGTAACCGTTTTAAAGGATGCTTCTTCTACAGCTATCTATGGATCAAGGGGCTCAAACGGGGTAATTGTGATCACCACCAAAAAAGGAAAAGCCGGCGCACCTGTAATAACGCTTAACTCTTATGTGGGTACGCAGTCTGTTCCTCAGAAAGGGCGGCCGCAAATGCTTAATGGTACGCAATATGCCCAGTTCAGGAAAGATATTATTACAGATGATTTTGCTTTTAGAGGAGTACCCATTACAGATGCCGATATCCCGGTACAGTTTCGTAACCCTGCCCAATACGGAGCCGGAACAAACTGGTATAATGAAGTATTAAGAACCGCTCTTCAAAATAACCTGGATCTGGGTGTAAGCGGCGGAACAGAAGATACGCGTTATAATTTTTCTGTCGACCGCGTTAATCAGGAAGGTGTTATCAAATACACCAATTTTCAGCGGTTTGCTATCCGGTCAAATATCGAAACAAATATCAGTAAGAGGTTAAAAATGGGCCTTAACCTGGCACCTACTAATAGTGTTCAGGATCGTAATAATTTTGATTCGGGTGGGCGCGATATACTTACCCGCACCTTATGGCTTAGCCCAATTGTTCCGGTTACCGATGCAAACGGAAACCGTACCTCCTATATAACCTCTCCGGGGGCAATCGGGGCTCCCAATCCGCTTAACTCATTGCAGTTTGCAGGCACAACAGATAAGTATTTCCGTGGTTTGGGCGGCGCTTATGCCGAGCTGGAAGTTATTGACGGCTTAAAAGTAAAATATAGCTATAATGTTGATTATACCAGCGAAAACTCTTTCAACTTTAACCCTTCTACCGTAGGTGGCGAAAGTAACCCCGCTCCGGTGGTTCCCAATTCAAACACTTATAAAAACACTACCTTTAACTGGTTATCTGAGTTGCTGGTAAACTATGATAAGCAAATAGGCGATCATCGCATTAGTGCGGTACTGGGCTATACTGCTCAAAAAGAACGCTCCAATTCCATATCGCTTTTTGCCGACAACTACCCCGACGACCTGGTTAAAACCATTAATGCGGCGTCTATCATCAGATCTTATGGCGAAGACATTCAGAAATGGTCGCTGGTATCATACCTGGCAAGGGTAAACTATAGTTACAAGGATAAATACCTGCTTACCGCTACGGTACGTACAGACGGATCGTCGAGGTTTGGAAGTAATAACCGGTATGGAACCTTCCCTTCGGCTGCCATTGGCTGGCGCGCGTCTCAGGAAGATTTCCTGAAAAATGTATCCTGGTTAAGCGATCTTAAAGTACGCGCATCATTAGGTAAGGCGGGTAATTTTAATATCGGTAATTACACCTATACCTCCAACATCGGCACAGCTAATTATTCCTTTAATGGCAACCTGGCCAATGGCCGGGTAAACACCTCGCTAAACAACCCCGATCTGACCTGGGAAAACTCCAAAGAGTTTGACGGTGGTATTGACCTGGGCTTATTTAAAGATAGGATATACCTTACTGCCGACTACTACAACCGTTTAACAACCGGGATGTTATTTAACAGCGAAATTCCGCAGTCATCAGGTTACTCCAACGCCACCATTAACTCGGGTAAAATACGTAACCGGGGTATTGAGTTGGGTTTAGCTACCCGTAACCTGGAAGGTGAGTTTAAATGGAAAAGCAATTTTAACATATCCTTTAACCGCAATAAGGTTTTAGCGTTAAATGCCAACAATGATCCTATTTACAGCGGCTTAAGCGGCGAAGGCTCTTACACACATAAAACTGAAGTAGGCCAGCCCATTGGCGAGTTTTTTGGCTATGTAGTTGAAGGTATTTATAAAGATCAGAATGATTTAAATAATTCGCCTAAACACGTTACCTCTGTTGTTGGGTCGATAAAATATAAAGATGTTGACGGGAATGGAATTATTGAGCCGGTAAAAGACTTTGCGGTTATTGGCCATGCCCAGCCTAATTTTAATTATGGTTTTACCAATAGCTTTGCCTACAAACGGTTTGATCTGAATGTGATATTTGTAGGTTCGCAGGGGGGGCACGAGTTAAAAACGGCCAACCAATACCTGCTTAATATTGATGGGGTATTTAATGTAGACAAAAAAGTACTCAACAGATGGCGGTCGCCGCAAGACCCCGGTGATGGCTTTACACCAACCACCAACGGGTCTCGTGTTATTTATCGCGATGTTAACTCATCGTGGGTAGAGGATGCCAGTTTTTTAAGGCTTCAGAATGTTACGTTTGGCTATAACCTCAATCCTACGCTATTGTCTCACTCAAAAGTTATCAAGGGGGCGCGTTTGTATGTCAGCGGTCAAAACCTGGTAACATTTACCAAATATAATGGCAACCCCGAAGCCAATACTGCCGGTGCAAGTGCCCTTACACCAGGAGAGGATTTTACCAATTATCCCTTAGCCCGCACATTGATTGTAGGACTAAACTTAACCTTTTAGTCTTTTTTAAAGTTTTAAACCGATATACAATGAAAATCAATATAAAATATATACTTATTTCAACCCTGGCTATCAGTATAACAGCAGGTTGTAAAAAGGATTTTTTGAATCAGACGCCCGAAGCCACCATTGTTGGCGATAATTTTTTCAAAACCGAAACAGATATTAAACAGGCCGTTAATGGAGCTTATAGCTCGCTTATAGGAATGGGCTTAACCAGTTATTGGCTTTTTGGCGAAATGCGCTCTGATAATACTACCTACCAGTACAATGGTACAGACCGTGGGCTGGAGCAGCGCGAGTTTGTTGACGAGTTTTTATCAAGCGCTACCGCGCCTCCCATACAACAATATTGGCAGGAAACCTATACCGCTATTGCCCATTGTAATGATGTGCTTGACCACGTAGCCAAAATAAGCATGTCTGATGCGGCTAAAAACCAATATACCGGCGAAGCGGAATTATTGCGCGGTTTTCATTATTTTAACCTGGTGAGGCAGTTTGGAGGTGTGCCCATACGCATTACCTCTACACAATCGCCGGGCGATGCGCGGTCAAAAGGCAGGGCTACCGAAGCTGATGTGTACAAACAAATTATTGCCGATTTAACCGATGCTGCCGCCAAACTGCCTGCAAAATATACAGGGGCCGATATTGGTAGGGTAACACAAGGTACCGCGCTTACACTTTTAGGCAAAGTATACCTTACACAAAAAAATTATGCCGATGCGCTAACCGCGTTGCGTAAAGTAACCAGTTTGGGTTATTCGATGCTGGGCGATTATAAAAGTGTTTTTGACCCGGCTAATAAAAACAACGCGGAGTCGATTTTCGAGATCCAGTACCTGGGATCGCAAAATGGGTTATCCAGTAACTTTTTGTACCAGTTTGCACCGTGGACCTCAGGCAGCACCATAACCGGCGACCCGGGGACTAACTTAGGTAGCGGTAACGGCTATAACATTCCCACACAGGATATGATAGATGCGTATGAAACCGGCGATGTGCGTAAAGACGCGTCGCTATCCTTGAGCTTTACAGATCCTACATCCCACCTGGTAATACCTTACGTTATTAAATACAATCACGGCTTTGTAGACAGGGGAAAAACAAATGATGATTTCCCGATACTACGCTACCCTGATGTGTTATTAATGATAGCCGAATGTTTGAATGAGCAGGGTTTTGCAGCCGGTGGCGAAGCATTTAACCTGTTAAATCAAGTACGTACCCGTGCACATCTACCTGCAAAAACGGCGGGCAATACCAATGCAGCACTTAATGTAATTAACCAGGCCGCTTTCCGCGATGCCATATTTCAGGAACGCCGGGTTGAATTTGCGTTTGAAAATCATAGATGGTATGATCTTTTACGCACAGGCAACGCTGTTGAAGTGATGAATGCGCACGGAGTAAGGCAAATGGCCCAGTTTTCAACCATCCCTGCCGGCTCTTATAAAGTAACCGCAAATAAATTATTATTGCCAATACCACAACGTGAGGTAACGCTTGATAACTTAACACAAAACCCTCAGTAGAAAGCATTTTTTACTAACCCGTAGTTGCTATTGAGTTACTAATGGCCTGTTTGAAAATAAATAAAAAAATCGCTATTGCGAGTGACAACCAACAGTGCTAGAAAAAACATTGATGACATCTTAAAAAGGTCGTCCTTGCGAGTGACAACTAGGGTTAACTGGAAAAAATAGTTATGACATCTAAAAAAGGCCGTCCTTGCGAGGAGGTACGACGAAGCAATCCCCAAATTACAGGGCGGATTTGCATAGCGACTCTGTAGGTCGGGGATTGCTTCGTACCTCGCAATGACGGTGGCGAGGGTGTTGTGTTTAGAAAAATACATACTGATAATCAATACATTGAAAGTATGTCATTATAAGTGACAACTAGGGTTAACTGGAAAAAATAGTTATGACATGGTTGCAAATGGGCGGTTGTGGACTAAATAATAAGGAGGTCTTATTTAAAAAAGTGGTGGGATTGTGCGATTCCCCTCTCGAGAGGGGCGGAGGGGTGTGTTTATGCACGCGAAAGAACGCTGTAGAACACACCCCTGCCAACGCTCAGTCCGGCGCGCCCCCTCTCGAGAGGGGAAAAAATGATGAAGGCACCTCATTGTATCTTGGGCATTAGGAGCTTTTTAAAATTATACTGATAATCAATGCTTTAAAATCACGTCATTATAAGGAGGTACGACGAAGCAATGACGGTGGCGAGGGTGGTGTGTTTAAAAAAAATACATACTGATAATCAATGCTTTAAAAAAATGTCGTTATAAGGAGGCACAACAAAGCAATCTCCAAATTACAGGGCGGATTGCACGCCGACTCTGTAAGCCGGGGATTGCTTCGCTGCCTTATAATGACACTAATTTATTGTTGCTACAAAGCTTTTGCCCCTCTGGATCAGCTTGGCCCTCTCTTAACTTAATAACATTGCCTCGTAGAGGCTACCAATTTGTAGCAATAAAAGTTTTAATATTTCATTTGCCCCGTAGGGCTTACCTTTCTTTTTACACCAAATTTATAAAGGCAATTGCCCTGGTGTTATTTAGTAAATAGTCGTTTTTTGGCGGTTAATTGTATCTTAATCCCCAGCTAACCTTTTAAAATCTGAAACAATACAAAAGGTTTAGCACTTACTACCTAATCTTACCAAATGAAATCAATATCATTTTTAGATCTCATTCACATCGATGTTCACTCATCTACTCCTAAATACCTACAGCTCTCTGGTGCAATAATTAAGGCTGTTGAAAAAGGAAAGCTGAAAAAGGATGATATTCTTCCATCCATTAATGAACTGAGTTATAAACTGGAAATTTCAAGGGATACCGCAGAAAAAGGTTATAAACACTTGAAAGAAATAGGAATGCTTAACTCTGTGCCGGGTAAGGGATATTACATTGCGCATAGTGATTTTAAGCAAGAGCTCCGAATATTTCTGATGTTCAATAAGTTAAGTTCACATAAAAAAATCATATATGATAACTTTATCAGCGCCCTTGGTGATAATGTGACGGTTGATTTTTATATTTATAATAATGACTTTAAGCTTTTTAAAAAGTTTTTAACCAGTGCGGTAGGCGACTACTCGCATTTTGTGATCATTCCGCACTTTATTGACGGCGGGGAGTTTGCCAAGGATATTATCAATACTATCCCTAAAGAAAAACTGGTGTTGCTTGATAAAAAGATCCCGGGAATTGACGGAGAATATGCTGCGGCTTATGAAAATTTTGAGAAGGATATTTATGGGGCTTTAGAGCAAGCCCGGGAGCAATTGAGTAAATACCATACTATTAAGATTGTATTTCCAAAACGTAGTTATTTCCCTGCCGAAATTGTGACCGGTTTTATCCGGTTTTGCCAGCAATATGCTTTTGCCCATGAGGTAGTCAGCGATATTTTACTTGAGCCTATAAATGAAGGCGAGGTTTTTATTAATCTAAAGGAGGATGACTTGGTGAATTTGATTGAAAGGATAATATCAATGCAGTTTGTTATAGGAAAACAGGTAGGTATTATCTCCTATAACGAAACACCGTTGAAAAAACTTATTTTAAACGGGATAACAACCATATCAACCGATTTTTCATATATGGGTACCGTGGCTGCAAACCTTATTTTAGACAATAGCAGGCGGCACGTTGAAATTCCGTTTTACTATAATAAAAGGGCTTCTTTATAATAAGGGCCTATTATAAGGCTCGATGCCCTTACAGTTGCAAACGGCTTTAAATAAGTGTGCTTATCTTCACAATAACTGCCCGCATTAAGGTAGCGTTAAGTTAATAGCACTAATAACCTGTTTTTAAATAAAGATACAGATCGTTATTGCGAGTGATCACCAGTGGTAAACTGGAAAAAACAGTTATGACATCTAAAAAGGCCGTCCTTGCGAGTAATCACCAGCCGTGCTGTAAAAAACAGAAATGATATCTTAAAGAAAGACCGTCCTTGCGAGGAGGTACGACGAAGCAATCCCCTACTTACAGAGCGGATTTGCACAGCTACTCTGTAAATCGGGGATTGCTTCGTGCCTTATAATGACATGATTATAAAGCATTGATTATCAGTATAATTTTTTAAAACTCCTAATGTCCAAGATACAATGAGGTGCCTTCATCATTTTTTCCCCTCTAGAGAGGGGGCGCGCCGGACTGAGCGTTGGCAGGGGTGTGTTCTACAGCGTTCTTTCGCGTGCATAAACACACCCCTCCGCCCCTCTCGAGGGCACTAACATACAAATGTACACCGATTGTTAATTTATATGACATGATATTTTTTCAATAAATCATAAAGTACGGCAAGCCCAGACAACACACCAATTATGATACCCAATGTAACCATAGGTGATTTTTTGCTTTTTTCAGCTGCCTTGTATGTAGTTGTATTTGGGGTATTTAAACTGTTATCCATTTTATTTGAGAAGTCAGAATGACTTACTGGTAACTATATAGCAGTTGGGACAAGGGTAAAAATAAAAATAGCCAGTAATCAAATACTGGCTATAAATTAAAAATATGAAAATAATAGAAAAAATAAAGGCTATCTTCTGTAAAAGCAATCGTGCGGATGGGGACAAAACCAAATCAATACGTACCATGACAACACAAGAAATCCGACTATGGCCGCCGCCCAAGTGGCTCTCAAAACCCATCGTTCGTTCTTCCTTACTCGATCTTCGTTACGGGCGTCGTCGATAGCCTGCTGTTCATATCCAACAAACATATATCCCTTAAGCGTTATAGTGATGTTCCCGGTATGTGGTTCAGAATAGATATACCCATCTTCATTTGCTTGTCTAAGTGCAATCCTTAATTCGGCATCAGTATACTCAATGCCTTTTTCAATTAGCTTTTCAGTTAATGAATTTCTATGATATGGTTTATTATCTCTAAGTATAGACAAAACAATATCAATTTTTTGAATGGGTGTAAGGCTCATGATTGTGGTTCTTAGTCTCTGAATATACTATTTTTGTAGTAATTTCATTCTACGATCTATATCTGCCTGTTTATCTGCCATGTAATCAGATTTATCGGCCGACATAACTTTGAATAATGTATCTAAGCTAAACTCATCTGTTTCTAAACCATATACACCAAATCCATTTTTGGCCCTGAACTTATGTTTGATAGTAAACCCCACTGGTTTCATTTTCCTCCATTCATTTGCCAAGCTATCATTTTTAGGGTTTCTATTTTTACCATCGTTATAGCCTTTATCTGATAGATATACGGCTATTTTATCTGCCTCTTTTGATCTAACTTCCGAAAATTCGGCAAAACTCACAGGTTGATAGCTGGAGTAATCTCGTAGAGTTTCCTTTAGATATGTATTTACTGAGTTATAGATAGCACAATCCATCCCCGAAGTGTCTTTATTCATAATTAGGTACAGATTTGACTTGTCATGTGGCTCTGTAACCTGTACGGGCACTGTACAAGAGTTTTGATTTACAACTTGCTTACATGAGCAAGCGCATAGGCATAGGATGCCCATAAGGGTTAGGTGTTTCATTTTGTGGTGTGTTTAGAGTTTAAAAATTATGGCGTAACCGATTACCTTTAGCTACTCAAGGGACACCACATCCCTACCCGCAAAAAGATACAGCCACGCCTTTACAGCGTACTTATATCTCGGTTGCGTGCATGCTATTTGTGAGAATTTGGGTAGCACTCCGATTTAGTACAATATTTTAATTGGTGTAAATGTAATGATTTATAAGATTTAGTTTACACTAAAAAGATGTAGATTTGATTATGACTTATCAGGAATCGCGTGAGCAAATATTAAACAGCGGAGTTAAACACGGGGATGTTTATTTGGTATCATCTGATTTGCCAAGTGTATCCGGTCGTGTGCATACACCCTATATGCTTTTATACATAGCCATTACCACTATAGCAGATTTTCAATCAACTGTCAACTATGAACTCATCGAGGTAGACAATGAAAAGTACCTTAAGGATAAAGAATTACTTGATAATAATGATTTGGAAGTTATGCTGACTTTTCAGTACGAGGTTCCTGAAAATCGATTAAGGATTCCCTTAGTGGGCTATTTGAATTATTTAAAACGCCACTAATGTCGATGCCAATTAGGTAAAACCCATCAAAAGAGCAAAAAAGATCGCCATATTCTATTTGGTATTTTTTGCAAATATCCTTAAGCTTAGTATTTACTTCACGTAATTCAAGTGATAAATTATAAACGGTTACATTTTCAATTGCCATAACATGCTGATGTTTAAATACATCACCAAATATAGTGTAAATAGATATGTTAGTGCCCTCTCGAGAGGGGAATCGCACAATCCCACCACTTTTTTAAATAAGACCTCCTTATTATTTAGTCCACAACCGCCCATTTGCAACCATGTCATAACTATTTTTTCCAGTTAACCCTGGTTGTCACTCAATGACGGTCGCTTGGGTGTTGTGTGTGAAAGAAATATATACTGATAATCAATTATTTACAACTGTGTCATTATAAGTGACAACCAGAGTTAACCTGAAAAAAACGGGAATGACAACTAAAAAAGGCCGTCCTTGCGAGGAGGTACGACGAAGCAATGACGGTCGCTTGGGTGTTGCGTGTGAAAGAAATACATGCTGATAATCAATTACTTACAACTGTGTCATTATAAGTGACAACCAGAGTTAACCTGGAAAAAACGGGAATGACGTAATTGCAAACGGGGATTTTGTAGAGGCGCATCACATGCGTCTCCCGTCAGACAATCGGATTTGCTAACCAACTTAGAGCTACCGTGTAGGCACATCTTTTTTAATAAAGAAAATTGTCATTTCGATAGAGCGAGAGGGGCATGAGCGAGGGCGCGAAAGAGAAACTATCTCTTGAGCAATAGTGAAAAATCTTGTACTACCTACTAGGTAAATTTACAAGTTTGCTCTGTAAATCGAATAGCATTTCTCCTCGTACCTCGTTCGTTAATGACAACTTTTTTTAATAGATGTAGGAGTTAAAAGAAAAGCACTTTAACTAAACAGAGACGGCGTAGAATTTAAACCATTGATCAAATCACTATGGTAGCCAACAAAGCAGAGCAAGCCACAATTGCCTCTTTTAAATTCAACTTATTATTTTGTTTGGAATCATTCTAAATAATGACTTTCTTTGCACCGACTTATAAATCAGCCTATGCATAAAAACAATCTTTTTAAAATAAAAACCCGGTAATCCGTCGCCAAACATCCTACCGGGCCATGTTAACAAATCCTTCAATCTATTAATCATTTTACGAAATTATGAATTCTTTATTACTACGCAGTAATTCCACTACGATCTATCTATCTAAATTCAATTTAACCGCAAATTTTGTTTCCCGCTTTAAACTTAAAATGTTTCAATATGCCATATGTGCCATGGTTACTTTGGCGGGGATTGCGCCAGCTTATGCACAAACCGGTATAAACGGAGTAATTACAGGGCATGTTAAAACCTCTGATGGTAAACCAGCGGGGGCTGTAAACATCGCACTACAGGGCACAAGCAAAGGAGCAACTGTTAATCAATCAGGCTATTACATCATCCATAATATTAAACCCGGCCGTTACCAGTTGGTTGCCAGCTTTATTGGTCTTGCAACCCAAATAAAACAGGTTGAAGTACATGCAGCTGATACCATCACCGTTGATTTTATGCTGAGGGAAAGCAGCCAACAACTTAATGAAGTAGTGGTAAGCAGCCGAAAGGCCAACCGTTTTTCGACACCGAAAAGTAATGATGCTGCTAAAATGCCCTTGAATAACCTCGAAAACCCACAGGTATATTCAACCGTTACCAGCGCCCTGATGGCAGAACAGTCTGCTTTTACTATGGATGACGCTTTAAAAAACGTATCCGGCATTAACAGGCTTTGGGCAGCAACAGACAGATCGGGATTTGGTAATGGCAGTTCTTTTGCACTTCGCGGATTTCAGTTGAATACCTCTCTGCGAAACGGTTTGCCCAGTAATGTGAGTACCACGGTCGACGCTGCCAACATCGAAAGTATAGAGGTACTTAAAGGCCCATCGGCCACCCTATTCGGCAGCGCGGTAACATCATATGGCGGATTGATTAACCGTGTTACCAAAAAACCGTATGATCACGTTGGCGGCGAAATTGCTTATAGCGGGGGAAGTTATGGCTTTAACCGCCTTTCTGCAGATGTGAATACACCGCTTGATTCTGCCAAAAACCTGTTGTTTCGCATCAACACATCATTAAATACGCAAAAAACATGGCAGGATGCCGGGTTTCATAACAGCATATTTGTTGCGCCGAGCCTTACCTATAAAGTGAACGACCGGCTTTCATTTTCATTTGATGCGGAGCTGTATAAGTCGGAAGGTACTACACCAACCACTTTCTTCTTTTATGCCACGGTACCTCAACTGGGTGTTTCAAGCGCAGATAAGCTAAATCTCGATTATAACCGGTCTTATATCAGCAACGACCTGGTGTTAAGGTCATCAAACCTTAACTTTAATGGGCAGATGAATTATAAGTTATCTGACAATTGGACCTCGCAAACCAACATCTCGGTAGTTAATACCAATTCGTACGGCCCCATGCCTTACTTTTATCTTTTACCTGGCAACAACCAAATTGCACGTAACGTTTGGACAATAGATGGATATGACCGCACGCTTGATATTCAACAGAATTTTGTAGGCAAATTCAATATCGGCACGGTAAAAAACCGGCTTGTAGCGGGTATAGATTACTATAATTACAATGCTAATGTGGTTTACCACGAGTTTATGGGCACAGCAGGTGGGCAAACTGCCGCAGATTTGTTTGATGTGATCAATTCTACGGGCAAAATTCCTAATTATTTAAACTTTAATAAAGCTAAAGTGGATTCGGCCTACGCCAACAGCCCGGCAGCTACCAATCCCTATATTATAGCCAATAAACAGTATATAACAAGCGCCTACGTATCGGATGTTGTAAATATCACAGATCAACTGATTGTTAATGCAGCATTGAGAATAGACCATTTTAACAATACAGGCAATTATGACCCCATTAGCGGAACAACCAGCGGCGGGTTTAAACAAACCGCTCTATCACCAAAATTTGGCGTGGTTTACCAGGTAGTTAAAGACCGGGTATCTTTGTTTGGTAATTTTCAAAACGGTTTTACCAACGAGACGGGCACTGATTATGCAGGGCGTTCCTTCAAACCTCAGCAAGCCAATCAGCTGGAAGGCGGCGTTAAGCTGAATGCTTTCGACGGGAAGCTAAGTGGCACAATAAGCTATTATGATATTAAGGTAAATAACATTTTGCGTACCGATGTCGACCATCCTAACTTCTCTATACAGAATGGTACGCAACTAAGTAAAGGTTTAGAGGTTGAGATTATTGCCAATCCGTTTACCGGTTTCAATATTGTGGCGGGCTATGCCCATAATAACAGCAAATACACTAACGCAGATGATGATGTAAATGGATTAAGGCCAAATAGCTCAGGCCCGGAAGATATGGCAAACCTGTGGCTAAGTTACCGCATTACCAAAGGAGCGGCGAAAGGTTTGGGTGCTGGCTTCGGAGGTAATTATTCTGGCAAAAGTTTGGTAGTAAGCAGCAAAAGTTCTGGTCAGTTTTATGTTCCCGAATACACGGTGTTAAATAGCAGCGTATTTTATGATGCCGGTAAATTTCGCCTGGCGGCTTCGGTAAATAACCTGACTAATAAAAAATACTGGATTGGCTGGTATACCGTTAATCCGCAACAATTACGAAGCATTACCGGAAGTATCGCGTTTCGCTTTTAATTCTCAAATACCTATCCGGATAATTCCATCCGGATAGGTTAAAATACCCCTTCCAAAGATCATCACTTATAAACAATACCCCCGCCAGGTGCTCATAAAAGTGCATTTGAAAGTTGTTATTATATTTTCGGTAAAAGCAGCTATTTATTCCACTTTTATCAGCGAATAATAGCCTATTATTCAAGCTTTGTTCCAGTTTATTTACCTGCACCGGTTAAAACCGGGGAAACCCGGGCTGTAACCGTGGTTTTGTGGGTTTAAGCTGCCATTTCTTAATCGGGAGCGAGACTCCGAACACCTATCATACTGACTATCTTCACATTAAGCGTTCGTCCCCGAACACCCGAACGGTGTTAGTCAAAAGCGAACACCTTATTGCCGGGAAGGGATCAGGTTGAAAAGTATACGAACGCAAAAAGCCCTTACCAGTTAAGATAAGAGCTTTCGCGATTCAGCCTTTCGGCTTTTAAGATTGGGCACCGACCTACTCTCCCACGTTTTACCGCAGTACCATCGGCTCTGGCGGGCTTGACTTCTCTGTTCGGAATGGGAAGAG
>NZ_JACHCR010000025.1 GCF_014205845.1 Mucilaginibacter cryoferens | reverse complement strand
CCTTATTTGCGGGATGCAAAGGTAGCCTCTTTATCCTCTCACGCAAGCCGTTTTATACATTTAATTAATCATTAAAGATAAGGCGCTAATAATCACCGGTAAAAAATTCACACCTGGTGATTTCCTTTCCTGTTTTATAGCTGGATTGCTTAATTTACCGGGGGTATCAACACTATTCATTTAAAATAGATAGCTTAACTTTATGCTCAGTTGGAATTTGCATCGCATTACTTAGTGAATACAGCATTAACGCGGCCCGGAGGCAACGCCGAGAGGAACGAGTCAAAAGGTCAGGGTCAATAATTAAGGTAGCTACTTTAAACTATACATATACTATATAGCGTCAAAAAAAAGTAACGCCTTGTTGTTTCGCCGCCAGATGACGGTTGCACTATATAGCATATATTAACAGCTGGGTGCTTTGCGTATATTTACACACCGGCTATTGCTATTATATAGTATAAACAGTAAATGGCTTGCCCATACTACCGGCACAAAATACCCTATAAGTTAAAAGATGTTAAATGCGTACCTTATATATATAAGGAGCACTAAACACGTTATATATTAGCACCCAAATAAATAATTGACTGATTTATAATAATCACCTATCTTTGCAAAATGTTTAAAAAACAACTAACGTTATTCGCCTGTGTTTTAGCCCTGTTGATTATTACACTGGGAAGTTGTAAAAGCAAATACGAAAAGTTAAAGGCAAGTAACGATTACGCCAAAAAGTACCAGGAAGCGATCAAGTACTATAATAAACAGGAGTACGAAAAAGCACTTGGTTTATTTGATGTACTGGTTGAGCGTTACCGTGGCCGTAGTGCTGCCGAAGACTTGTTTTATTACTATGCCTTCACCAACTATAAGCTGAAAGATTATACATCGGCCAGGTTTCACTTTAAAACCTTTGCTGATACTTATCCATCGAGCCCAAGAGCAGAAGAGTGCCGCTTCTTTTCGGCTTATTGCTACTACTTGGATTCGCCAAATTTCTCGCTTGACCAGGACAACACCTTAAAGGCTATTGAAACACTTCAGTTGTTTATTAACTTATATCCAAAAAGCGACCGTGTTACCGAAGCAAGTAAGCTAATACAGAATTTGCGCGATAAGCTGGAGCAAAAGGCTTACGAAAATTCTAAGTTGTATTTAACTATTGGCGATTTTCAATCAGCTGTAATTGCATTTAACAATGTACTGCGCGATTACCCTGATACTAAATACGGTGAGGAAATTGAGTATTTAACTGTAAAAGCCCAATACGCGTACGCCGACCATAGTTTAGAATACAAACAACAGGAGCGTTATGAGCAGACTATTACCTATGCCGATCAGTTTACCGACAAGTTTACTGCGAGTAAATATGCTCATGAAGTTGCAGTACTCAAGAAAAATAGCCAAACTGGCATAGCCGATACAAAACGTGTAATGGCCGAAGCTTTGGCAGATGATAAACTGGCTAAAAAATTAGCTAAGAAAGATACGTTGAAAACGCAACAGCCACCTTCAGAAAAGAATCAGGATCAGAAAATACCATATTAAAAAAATTAAGATATGACAGCTAATAACACCAACAAACCAGCAGTAGCAAACAGCACTGTAACCCGCGACTTGCGCGAGCTGGACGTTAAAACCAACAACATATATGAGTCGCTTGTAATTATGTCTAAAAGAGCGAACCAGATATCAAATAATATTAAAGAAGAATTACATCAGAAACTTTCTGAGTTTGCATCATCAAACGATAACCTGGAAGAGGTTTTTGAAAACCGTGAGCAAATTGAGATCTCTAAATACTACGAAAAATTGCCTAAACCATCGTTGGTTGCAGTTCAGGAGTTTTTAGATGACAAGGTTTACTACCGTAATCCGGCTAAAGAAGTATAGTGGCCCCGGCGCCCTGAAAGGGGAGCAAAGGTTAAAGAATTAAAAACTCCCTATTGGGAGTTTTTTTGTTTATTTTTAAATTTATTATCATTCCCCCTTCAGGGGGCTAGGGGGCTTATGCTTGAAGGTAAAAACATCATTTTAGGAGTTTGCGGTAGTATTGCTGCCTATAAATCGGCTTTACTGGTTAGGTTATTAGTTAAAGCCGGGGCCCACGTACAGGTAGTGATGACACCCGATGCGGTCAATTTTATAACTCCGCTTACACTTGCTACCTTATCTAAAAAGCCGGTGTTGGTTAATTATTATAAAACCGAAACCGGCGAATGGCATAACCATGTAGAACTGGGCCTTTGGGCCGATATGCTTATTATTGCCCCTGCTACTGCCAATACTTTGGCAAAAATGGCTAACGGCCTTTGCGATAATTTACTGAGCGCGGTTTACCTATCGGCCAAATGCCCGGTGTATTTTGCCCCGGCTATGGATCTGGATATGTGGTTGCACCCGGCAACGCGCCTAAATGTTGACAAGCTACAGTCTTTTGGCAATGTAATGATAGCCCCAGGCAACGGCGAACTCGCCAGTGGTCTCTATGGCGAAGGCAGATTAGCCGAACCGGAAGAAATTGTTGATTTTCTATCTTCGGAACAAAAAAAAAAACTCCTTTTAGCCGGCCATAAGGTTATGGTTACCGCGGGCCCCACCTATGAGGCTATAGACCCGGTAAGGTTTATCGGCAATCATTCGTCGGGCAAAATGGGCTTTGCTATTGCCGATGAATTGGCTAAGATGGGCGCCGATGTTATCTTAATAAGCGGTCCTTCCGCGCAGGTAAGCAAACAAAAATCTGTTAAACGTATTGATGTAACATCTGCCGCCCAAATGCTGGATGCCTGCCTCGCTCATTATAAAAACACAAAAGTGTGCATTATGAGCGCCGCTGTAGCCGATTATACCCCCGCACACATCGCGCAGCAAAAGATCAAGAAAAAAGATGCAGGCTTTAACATCGAACTTACTGCTACAACAGATATTCTGAAAACCCTGGGTGAACAGAAAACCACAGGACAGCTATTGGTTGGCTTTGCGTTGGAGACCAACGACGAAGAAATGAATGCAATAACCAAGCTGCAAAAGAAGAATTTGGATTTTATTGTGCTAAATTCGTTAAATGATGCGGGAGCTGGTTTTAGAAAGGATACCAATAAGATTACCATTATTGACCGCGACCTGCAAAAAACAACCTTTGAACTTAAAAGTAAAGACGCCGTAGCGTATGATATTTGTCTTAAAGTTGCACAACTAATAAACGGATGAGAACAATAATCCTTTACACCCTATTGATTTTTTTAGGCTTTAGCGCTGCCGCGCAGGATCTGAACGCGCGCGTATCTGTGGTTTCGCCAAAAATACAGGTGAGCAATAAGCGGATATTCCAGACGCTGGAAACCGCCATGAAGGATTTTTTGAACGGACGTAAATGGAGTGCCGATGCTATTTTGCCACAAGAACGCATTGATTGCAATTTTGTATTGAACGTTACCAACTGGGATGGCGGCAACACCTTTAGCGCAGAACTGCAGGTACAATCGTCCAGGCCTGTTTATGGCTCGTCGTACAGTTCTACCTTGTTGAACATTAACGACCGTGATGTTGATTTTACCTATAATGAAGGTCAAACAATTGACTATAGCGATCAAAATTTTCAAAGTAATCTAAGTTCGGTTATGGCGTTTTACGCTTATATTATTGTGGGAGTAGATTATGATAGTTTTTCGCGCTATGGTGGCACCCCCTACTTTGCCAACGCGCAAACAGTAGTAACCAACGCACAAGCCGGATCATACAAGGGCTGGAAAGCTTTTGATGGCAGTATTAACCGTTACTGGCTATCCGAAAACCTAAATAATAAGCTTTATGGCCCCCTGCGTAGTTTTATGTATGACTACCATCGTAACGGATTGGATGTTATGGCCGACAATACCAGCAAAGGCCGCAAAGCTATTACCGCCCTTTTGCCAGACCTACAGCAGATAGACCGGCAACGGGTTGGCTCTATGTTTCCATTAGTATTTTATACTGCTAAAAGTGATGAGTTGGTTTCGCTGTACAGCAAAGCAGATCCGCAGGAACGGGTACAGGCCATGAATTTGTTATTACAAACAGATCCGGCTAACGGAAATAAGTACCAGGCTTTGAAATAGAAGCCCCCCGGCCCCCTGAAGGGGGAGTTTTTGATTGGCCTATTTAGATATTTCTGTATCCTTGTTCTTTTATCTTTATTCACACAACACTTCTTTGTCCTTGTTCCTTGTTCCTTTTATCCTTGCTCCCTTCCTTAACAATGGTGTTGCCTACGGCCCGGGCTTTACGCTTATACTACACAGGCATTAGCCACATGGCCGGTATTCGCTGCAATCCCTAACACGAACATTTGCCTGAATCAGAATTTTCAGCGTTTTGTAATTACCAGAATGCCACTTTCCTAATTCTGCTTATTCTTTAATTCTAATTTCAGACAAAATCCCTCCACCCAATCAAAAAAACTTGACACCTGATACTCATTACGTGCTACTAACCATCAGGCACTTAAAAATAATTTTCACAAAACTCTTGCATATACGAAATCTATCGTAGATATTTGTACGAAGAAATTCGTATTAAGATAAAATGGATATAAGACCAACAGAGAGCGAGCTCGAAATTTTACAGGTGATCTGGAGAATGGGCCAATGTACAGTGCGCGATGTGCACGAAATATTGGCTAAAACCAAAGATGCCGGTTACACTACTACCCTAAAACTGATGCAGATAATGCACGATAAAGGTATGGTTGAGCGCGATACTACTTCAAAAACGCATTTATACAAAGCTTTATTTAGCCAGGAACAGGCACAAAGCAACGCTTTGGACAAAATATTGTCTACTGTATTTAAAGGCTCCACATCAGATCTGGTGATACAGGCACTTGGGCAGCACCGGGCATCAAAAGATGAGATAGATGCTATTAAGGATTTTTTAAACCAGTTTGATCAGCATAAAAAATAAAACGTTATGGAAAGCGTATTCTATAATATAAGTCAGGTTTTGGGTATCACTATTATCCACTCGTTATGGCAGGGTTTATTGGTTTGGTTTGTACTGCGCCTGGTGTTTACCTGCGCGCCATCAATGTCATCAATAAAAAAGCACAACTGGGCTATGGCTGCTATGCTTGCCATAACCACATGGTTTGTGTACACATTTGTAAGCCAGATGCAGGCCCATGTTTGGGTTAACCTATCGGCAGCCACCGCGCCGGCTTTATTACCACACTTCGTATTTCCGTTAAATCATTTTGCTCATCCGGTTGCATCTGCCTATTATAATTATGTAATTGAGGGCTACCTGCCCTATATATCTGCCATATACTTTATAGGCCTTACCTTTAATATGTTAAGTATGGCCATAAACTGGCAACGGATAAACCACATTAAGCGCACCATGATACCATCTGACAGGATGCAGGATTATGTTGATGCTTTTTGCCAGCAATTACACATTACCAAATATGTAAGCGTAAATATTAGCCGCTATGTTGATGTACCTTGCATGATCGGCTTTTTTAGTCCCATTATATTATTACCTATTTCACTAACGACACACTTATCTGCCGAAGAAATAAAAGCTATTTTATTACACGAGCTATCGCACATTAAGCGTAACGATTACCTGCTTAACCTGGTGCAGCAGTTTATAAGCATACTACTTTTCTTTAATCCCTTTGCCCAATTAATTAACAGGATAATAAACCAGGAACGCGAAAACCGGTGCGACGACCTGGTAGTACAAACAACCGCCCAACCCTTAGTGTATGCGCATGCACTATTAAAGCTGGAGCAAACAAGGCAGGTAAACCTGCAAATGGCACTTGCCGCAACCGGTAAAAAACATCATTTATTAAACAGAATTGAAAGAATTATGAAACCGCAAAAACCCATAGGCAACATACGCCACCTTTTAGTGGCCCTTGCAATAATAACAGCCAGCATCAGCAGCGTGGCCTGGCTAAACCCTACCATAGCCAATGGTAAAATTTCTATCAAAAAAGTAAAAATAGTTTACCCTACCGCGTTAAAGGCCATCCTTACCGATACTACACACAAAAAAGTAGTTAAGGTTAAAAAGGTTATAACTGCCAAAACAGCCCTCAGAAAAAAGCAACTAGCCGAAGCCCGTTACAACAATTTCGATGACAAAGAGCTAAACAGATTAAGCGCCGAAGTTGATAAATATGCAGAGCAGGTTAGCAAATACTACGATAGCCCCGAATTTAAAGAGCAGCAAAAGCAGTTGGAAGAAAAAGGCGAGGCGATGGAGAAATTTTACAATAGTCCCGAACTGAAGAGAATACAGGAAGAACAACAAAAAGCATCCGAAGATTTTCAGAAAAACTGGGGTGAAACCAGCGAAACTACTAAAATAGGAGAGCAAATGGGTAAAATGGGCGAAAAGATAGGTGCGTATTACAGCAGCCCCGAGTTTAAAAGTATGAATGAAGCACTCAGAAAAAAATATGGCATCAAAAAGGAATACAATAATGACATAAAAGATGAGAACTACAAAAAATACCAGGACGAACTGCAAAGCAAAGTATCGCCGGAGATAAAAGAACAGGCCGAGCAGCTTAAAAAGATGGGCGAAGAAATGCGTAGCCACTTTGATTCGCCGGAGTTTCGTAAAAAACGGGATGAATTGAGGATGATGGGCGATAGCCTAAGAAGGGCCTACCGCAGCCCTGCTATGGAAGAGCAAAAGCAGGAGATGAGGAAACTTAGCCAGCAAATGCGTGACTATCAGGACAATGCGCAGATTAAACAAACAAAAGCCCAGTTAAGGGCGGCAAGTAAAAAACTAAGAGAATATACCAACAGCCCCGAGTTTAAAAAACGGATCGAAGATGCCAAAAGAGAAGCTTATAACAGCGACGACAATAAAGAATAACTAAATTATTTAGCAATAACTCATTAAATTTTATTTTACAGACCGTTAATTCGTAATTTAGTATCCTTAATAAAATTAAGGATACTTTTTTTATGCTTCAAAAGCTAACCATCAACAATTACGCGCTGATTGATAACCTGGAAATAAGTTTTGGCGAAGGCCTTAACATACTTACCGGCGAAACCGGTGCAGGTAAATCGATCATACTGGGTGCTCTTTCGCTTATTTTAGGGCAGCGTGCCGAGAGTCGTTATTTTTTTAACCAGCAAAAAAAATGTGTTATTGAAGGTTCGTTTAAAATAAGCGGTTTTCATTTAAGCTCTTTTTTTGAGGATAACGACCTGGATTATGAGGCCGAAACCGTATTGCGAAGGGAGATCTCGGCCGATGGCAAATCGAGGGCATTTGTAAATGATACGCCCGTTAACCTTACCTCGCTTAAGCAATTAGGCGAAAAGCTGATAGATATTCACTCGCAGCATGCTACGTTAGAGATCAACGACCCGGAGTTTCAATTACTGGTTGTTGATTCGGTTGCTAAACACGATGATGTTTTAAGCGACTACCAAAGCAAGTTCAGAGCCTATAAAAAGTATACTTCAAAGTTAAATGAGCTTATTGCCGAAAGTGATAAGGCCAAAGCCGACCTTGATTATTTTCAGTTTCAGTTTGATGAGCTGGAAAAAGTAAGCTTAAGCGCGGATGAGCAGGAGCCGTTAGAAAAAGAGCTTTATGCCCTAAACAATGCCGAGGAAATAAAGCGTAATCTTTACGGTGCCTATTACCTGATACAGGAAGGTGAAGCAGCGGCCCTTTCGCAACTACGCGAGGCCGGACAGCAGTTAGCATCGTTAGAACAATTTGATTCGCAAATTGAGGAGTTGCACCAGCGGCTAAACAGTACCATTATAGAATTAAAAGATATTGCCGCCGAAGTTGAAGGCATAGAACAAAAAACACATACCAATGATGCCCGGGTTGAGGAGATCAACATTCGCCTGAGCCTTATATACAATCTGCAAAAGAAACACCGGGTAAACAGCAACACCGAGCTACTGCAAATTCAGGATGAACTATCCGAAAAGATACAGCAAGCTTTGTTTGGCGATGAAACCATCGAAAAACTACAAAAACAATTAGCTACCGATAAGGCTGAATTAGAAAAACTGGCGGCTAAGCTTACTGCCAATCGCGTAAAAGCCATCCCGGCTATAGAGAAGCAGGTGATTGATACCCTGGCCGAAATGGGGATGGGCAACTCTACGCTGAAGATTGAGATGGCGCCCCTCCTACCCCCTAAAGGGGGGGCTTTTGATTTGCCGGGTGGCGGTACACTTGGCAATAATGGGGTTGATCATGTACGGTTCCTTTTCTCTGCCAATAAAGGCCATGCACTGGCCGAAATGAGTAAGGTTGCATCGGGTGGTGAGCTTTCGAGGCTGATGCTGAGCATTAAATCTATTATTGCAAAGTATACAGCATTGCCTACTATCATTTTTGATGAGATAGATACAGGCGTATCTGGCGAGGTAGCCAATAAAGTTGGGCATATAATGGCGCAACTGGCCGGTAACTTACAGGTGATAACCATTACACACCTGCCGCAAATAGCCAGCAAAGGAAAAAATCATTACTTTATTTATAAAGATGATAGCGCCGCCACTACGTACACCCGCATGAAAAAGCTAAATAACCAGGAGCGGATAACAGAAATTGCCAAAATGCTAAGCGGCGATAAACCAGGCGAAAGTGCTTTGCAAAATGCAAGGGAATTGCTTGGATAAGTATCAAGTAGTTAGTATCAGGTATCGAAACAGCACAAAACTCCCGCGGGCTTTCAGCCCATAGGTATAATGATTGCAGCTTTCAGTTGCCTTATCCACATAAGCTGGAAGCTTACTCCAGGTTTTACCACGAGTTACGCTACGCTAACCTCGAGAGAGTTAAGCAGAAATCTTGATACTTGATACTAACTACTTGATACTATCTGCAAACTGAATAAAAATATTATAACTTTGCCCCAATTACATAAACTCAACACATGGCTTATAATTTATTAAAAGGCAAAAAAGGCATCATATTTGGTGCCCTCAATGAGCAATCCATCGCCTGGAAAGTAGCGCAGCGCGCAGTACAGGAAGGTGCAGAAATTGTATTATCAAACGCCCCTATCGCATTACGCATGGGCGAACTCAATAAACTGGCAGAAGAGTGCAATGCACCTATCATTGGCGCCGATGTTACCAGCAATGATGATATCAACAACCTGTTCACCAAAACAAAAGAACATTTTGGCGGCGGTGTTGATTTTATTTTGCACTCCATAGGGATGAGCATCAACGTTCGTAAAAACATTCCTTACCCAGAAAACAATTACGATTTTACCCATAAAGGTTTTGATATTTCGGCCTTAAGCTTACACCGCATTTTACAGGCAGCTATGAAACACGATGCCATTAACGAGTGGGGATCTGTTTTGGCTTTAAGCTATATAGCTGGTCAGCGTTATTTTCCGGGGTATAATGATATGGCCGATAACAAGGCGGTATTAGAAAGCATTGCCCGTAACTTTGGTTACGAGTATGGTGTGAGCAAAAAAGTACGTGTAAACACTATCTCACAATCGCCAACCCGTACCACTGCAGGTTCTGGTGTTAAGGGCTTTGATGGGTTTATCGATTTTGCAGAAAAAATGAGCCCGCTGGGTAATGCTGATGCAGACCAATGTGCTGATTACTGCGTATCCATGTTTAGCGACCTTACCAAAATGGTAACCATGCAAAACCTTTTCCACGATGGTGGTTTCTCTTTTACCGGCGTAACACAAGCTGTTATTGACCAAATGGGGAAATAAGAAATTTAGCTATTCCATAAAAAAGGGGTTTTGCAAAATGCAAAACCCCTTTTTTATGGAATAGCTTTTGAACTTACGGTACCAAAACTACCTTAAGATTTATATTCGCCGGAGCAGAGCCCAACTTACTGCCATCGGCGTTTTGAGCATCAATATACAAACGTCCACCTGTATAAACAGCGCGGTAAGTAACACCGTCAAATACATCAGGGAGCTGCTCGTAGCTGGTGCCAGTGTTGTCTGTAACAACCAAATAAACTAAAACAGCACCATGGTTGTTATAATAGCTATTTATTTCGGGCATAGGTACAGTAGTAGTATAAGCATTTATATCAGTATCAAACGCCCAACCGGTTGTTGAGGTAAAAACCGTTGTTGCACCTGGCCCAACAATTGTTTCTTTTTTGCAGGATGTAGCTGCCAATAATACAGTGCAGCAAATTAAAGTCAAGATTTTTTTCATAATGTTTCGATTGTGTATACTGTAAGAACAATATAATTAAAAAAGGTTTAACGTATTTTGAATTAATTTATTTTAAACTTATTGATCACTTATTGGAGAGATATGGCTCTAATTGTTTTTTCCATAAGTAGTACCCATAAGGTGTAAGGTGAATGCCATCGGTTGTAGCCATTGCGTTTAACTGCCCATCAACGATAAAATTATTGTACATATCTATGTAAATGAACTGGTTAAGCTTGCAGTAGTTTTGTACCTTAGTGTTGTAGTCTTTAATTTTTGCGTTAAAACTATTGTTTAACGTAGGCAAAACCGATTGCACATACAGCTTAGTTGCCGGAGAAGCTTTTTTTGTAAGGATACACATTTCAACAAAGTTTTTAAAGGCTGTATCCATATCCTTCCCGTTTCTGACATCGTTAATGCCGGCCTCTACAAATATCAAGGGAGGTTTACGTAAGATGATGCGTTTAAAGTTGTTTAAAATATCTTTTGTTTCCGCGCCGCCAAAACCCATGTTTTTAAGATGATTATTATTGAAAGTACTCCTCAAAGTAAAATCTTCTGTTAAGCTGCTACCTATAAATATAATCTCCTGGCTATCTGATTTAGTGCTGAAAAGCGCGTCCCATTTTTGTTTCTCAAATTGATGCCGGCGCATGTAACCGAAGTAAACCTTCCTATCAATAAAATAGGCAACGGTGATAACGTTCAATGCTATTGAAATAATGAAACACCATTTATAGATCACCCTTTTATTTACAGCCATACATAACAATATCGATTGGCTATAAATATACAATTAACTTCAAAAGCCGCTGTTTTAGCAAATCATTAAAAAACATTTTGATATAACTAAAATTTTAGTTTATTTTATTTATGCGGAATATCCTCTTTTTACTGTTGTTGATGGCGCCTGTTTTTTGCCTTGGTCAGATAAAGATCACCGGCAAAATTATAAATAGCGACGACAAAAAACCGGTTGCCAATGCCAGTGCATTTTTAAACAACGCCATTGTTGGCAATAAAACCGCCGATGATGGCACCTTCACCCTTAGTAATGTAAAGCCCGGGCAATATACCTTTATCGTAACAGCGATTGGTTACGAAACCTATAGCCTTAACCTAATGACCGGTACTAAAGATATCGTCCTTGCCGAAATTTCTTTAAAGCCTAAAACTATTATGCTACAGGAGGTAAATATAAAACCCGACCCAAACCGGCAACGAAACTATAATGATTTTAAAAACCTATTTTTAGGCACATCAGCAAATGCGCAGCTTTGCAAGATCTTAAATCCCGATGTTGTAGATGTCGATTTCGACTCGAAAACGGGAATCCTATCGGCATCAAGCGGCGACGATTTTGTGGAAATAGAAAACAAGGCCCTGGGCTACCTCATTAAATATAAGATCACCAAATTCAGTTTCGAGCCCAAAGGAGTCTTTTATTACGAAGGCATCTCGGTATTCCAGGAACTCAAAGGCAGTAAATCGCAAAAACGCAAGTGGGAAAAACGCAGACTTGTAGCTTACCAGGGCTCATCCATGCACTTTTTAAGATCGGTAATTACCGATGAAACCACCAGGGAAGGCTTTGAAGTTTTAAGACTAGCCCGTAAACCCAATCCTGATTATAAAGTAGGACGATTAGGAACCAATAACTTTAAATACATACAATCATTATACACGAAGCCCCCCTTAATCCCGGCCGACTTCGCCAGCAGAACAGATCAGCCAGGCCTATTTGCCCTTGGATTTAACGATTGCCTGTATGTAATTTATACCCGGAAAAGAGAGGTAAGCGATCTTTCCGTTTACCACCCGTTAGAGGTACCCAACTACCCTATCACCATTCTTTCATTTGATGAGCCGCATGCTTTTTTTGACAGCAACGGCATTATAGCCAATCCGCAAGGTGTAATTTTTGAGGGCGATTGGGGCAAAAGCCGCATGGCTGAGCTGTTGCCGGTAGATTATGAGCCGGTGGTACAGAATTAAAGATAATTCCAATAATTAAGCTAAACAATCCAAATGCAATACCCCTATTGTTGAGGAGCCATGTACATTTTTATAATGGGATATGGTTCGATAATCGTTCTGGGATCTTCCAACCTTGTTTGCTCTAAAATCTCATATATTATACCAACAACTTGGTTCGGACTATAAAATATCTTTTGCCCAGGCTTTGGTTTGCATATTTCTGAATTATCAATCGAAAAATAAAAGACTAATGAATGCCCATTGACCTTCATTTTTTCTGAAAACTTATACCCAATAAGAAAACCAAAGTCGTACTTAACAGTATCGGGTAACCTGTTTACAACTTTGTATTTCGTTATCTTACTTTCTTTATTGATTTCAATTTTTACAACCGCATACATCCATTCGCAGTTAAATTTTAAACCCTCCGATAGTTTATACCCCTTACCAACAAATTTACTGAACCCAGCATAATCCAGAGCAGACTGTGCTTTAACTGTTAATGAACACAATAGCACTACTAAAATAAAATAGGCTCTAATTACCGACATGATTAGGTTAGTATCTACACTGAGTTTGAGCGTTCCATTTGGCAGGCATCGCGTGTTCCGGTTCGGCGTTGTTTAAAAAGTTTGATAGGACATAATATGCCAACGGCCGGCATACTTTGATAATGTAAAAATGAGTTTTAAATGCATAGTTCCTATATCCGCTAATACTATTGCCAAATTTCGCCCAGATAAATCTTTGAGTCTTCTGATACATTCAAATTTTCCATGCCGTAAATCATTTTCAAAGTTACCTTCTTCCATCCCTATATTTAAAATAAAATCAGCTTCAAAACCATGTATAAGTACGTCTTTCCGTGGATATTTTTCTAATTCCCATGCTATTTTTTCAAAGTAATCTCTTAATTTTGATATATAGAGATCAGAAACATATCCACTTTTTTTAAATTCAAGTAAATAACGATCAACCTCATCAAAGTTTACACAGTAAAACTTTTCCTTTCCACAAGAATCTATAAATCCAATTCTATTTAATCTGCCCCTACTGTTTAAATACCACTCTAAATAACCACGAGCTGTATTTGCGGGTGTACTTAAATTTGTCTTTTTTGATTTCGAATAGTGATGCTTAGGTATTTGAGAATTAGCGGCAACTGAAATAAACATTGATAGGATTAACACTAATAATTTACATTTCATAAATTTATTTTTTTATGCTTTTACGAATTTGTGTAACTATATAATCATGCCCACCTTGGAAGTCGGTATATCCGGTGAAGCACTTCCCGGTAATTTTTCCGGTTGTTTCATTATAATAAAGCTTATTGCCATAATAATCACCTTTACTTGGATTACTTGTAGAATTATCTACAAAATGAAAATATTTCCCACCAGCATCCGTTCCCATTCCATCTATTGTGATAAAATGGTCGGTTATGTCATCTCCCTTTGGTTTTGGATTAGATGAGCCAGGAAAGGCATCCACACCTGCTATTACGGGTATTTTGTTTGTCAATGCGCTGATAATATAGGTTATAGCCTCCTTAGTTTGTACTAAGTTTACAACATTTGCAGATGTATAGGTTTGAAAGGTTTGACTACCTGGCAAATATCCTGAAACTCCATAACCAGCTTTAGCAATTTGTTCTTTACTTAAAGTTAAGCAGTTAACACCTTTACCATTAGCATCTGTACGATAAGGTACAAATTTTTCGAATGGGACAATGTTTGCAATATTTGGCCATGGAGTAGTTTGCTGATATTGAGAATAAATAATCGGGGTTGGATCAGGCAAAGTTATATTATCAGGTTCGTTTGACCAATCCATGTTAGAAGGATTAGCAACAAAAAAAGTAGCTGTTCCATTACCACCTGTGGACGGCGAATAAGTAATCGGACTGCTACCAAGGTAAGATGAAGGATTACCAAATTGTAATCCAGAAATAGCGGAAACGTTGCCCGCAGGATTGACACTTCCGCTATTATTTGCACCAGGAGCAGAATTTCCAAGATTATATTCCATCCCAGTTGTAAATGAACCTGAACTCACATCAGGACTAAAGTAGTAGACAACGCTTCCATCAGGATATGTTAATTTTGTGATTTGGCCGTTATAATCAACCCCATTTATAGTAAAAGTGTCGTCATATGGGTCTGACACAGTAAGCCCGGCATTTCTTGCAGCATCTAAAAAAGCATCAAAATTACCATCCGAAATTACACAATTTAAGCAGTTTGGATCTAAGCCAAAATTGGGAGTTGATATTGTTGGGCAAGGCACATTCCCACTTGGCGGCGGGAAGCCACCACCATCAGCGGGGTTTACCTTTTGTACTTTTAAGCTGTTTACCTTTACCTTGCTATAACTGGCATTAGCAGCCGAAACAGTACAATTAACTACCGGTACGGGAGGCGATGTAGATCCCCCACTTGTGCCAGTTAATCCACCGCCGCTAGCTGGGGGTAAATCTGCGGCACCGCCTGTTGCATCAATATATATGGTTGAGCAGGTAGGGCTCAAAGGTATACGTTCAATAACATCGCCATGGCTATCGAGCACCAGTTGAACCCAATCTGTACAACTAGTGACGGCAACTACCTTATTTGTTTTTATATTTTGTACTGTTGATTTACCCCGCGTTGTTATAATGCTATCAGCAGGGGCACCCTGTGGCGATAGATGGCCGGTAATAGTACCGTTACTGTAAAGCCAGCCATTTACAAAATCTCCTTTGGGTGTAGAATACATTACAACACCGGTAAAATCACTATCTCGTTTGCTGTATGTATTATGGTCAATTTTACTCATCTCACCTTTAAGGTAAGAAGGGGCAGCTATAATAGTCATAATATAAGCATTATACTTATCAAACTGTTTTAATAAAAGGATCGACTTATGGCTATATTTATTTTGATAAACAGATTGGGCAGCAAGGGCGTTAGTTAAGTCGATACCCAATTTACTTGCCGAATCTAAAGGCATTTCGATAACATCATCGTCAAAGCGACTATAACTTGAGGCGTTGCTCCAATCAGGATTAACAATCTGGCTTAAATCGACATTATTGGTATCTAAATTCTGTATTGATATATTAGCGGGACGCTTTTTCTTAGGATAAGTATTTTCATACCATAATTTGGCCTGTATAACGGTAGTACTAAGCTGATCTTTATTATTCGTATTACTCCGAACATCTTTTTTACAACTGTAAATAAAAACCGCTAAAACAAAAAGAAATGCGCCGATGCTTAAACCTAATAGTAAGATTTTGGTATTAGGTGTCTTCATGATAAGGGCTAACAGGTATTTATAATATTTATAAATATAGTATTAAAAAACTAATATCCAAAGCAATTAAAATACTTATAAATATAAAACACCAATTCCCACCCAATAAAAAACCCCGTCTGCTTTCACAAACGGGGTTGTATTTTTAAATAAACTTCAGTTTATTTAGTTTCCTCTTCGGTTGGCGTTTTGCTTTCGCCTTTTTCGTCGGTGATGGTGATCTGGCTGGTTTCTTTGTCGAAATCAACTTTCATAATATCGCCTTCGCTTAATTCACCTTTCAGAATCTCTTCGGCAATTGGGTCTTCCAGGTATTTCTGGATAGCGCGTTTTAACGGACGGGCACCAAATTGCGAATCGTAACCTTTTTCGGCAATAAACTCTTTAGCAGCTTCAGTCAACTCAATTTTGTATCCTAAGTTATTTACGCGACTAAACAAGAATGCAAGCTCGATATCGATAATCTTAAATATCTCATCTTTACCCAATGAGTTAAACACAATAACATCATCAATACGGTTCAAAAACTCTGGTGCGAAAGCACGTTTTAAAGCGTTTTCGATAACACCTCTTGAATGCGTATCGGCCTGTAAGTTTTTAGCATTGGTGCTGAAACCTACACCCTGGCCAAAGTCTTTCAACTGGCGGGCACCGATATTTGAAGTCATGATGATGATGGTATTCCTGAAATCAACCTTGCGGCCTAATGAATCAGTTAACTGGCCTTCATCCAATACCTGTAATAGTATATTAAATACATCGGGGTGAGCTTTTTCAATCTCATCCAACAATATTACGGCATATGGTTTACGGCGTACTTTTTCGGTCAATTGTCCACCTTCTTCATAACCTACATAGCCCGGAGGCGCTCCTACCAAACGGGATACCGCGAATTTCTCCATGTACTCGCTCATATCAATTTGTATCAGCGCATCTTCGGTATCAAACATAAAGCGGGCAAGCTCTTTGGCAAGCTCGGTTTTACCAACACCGGTTGGGCCTAAGAAAATAAATGAACCAATTGGCTTTTTAGGATCTTTTAAGCCGGCACGGGTACGTTGTATAGCACGGGTTAATTTTTTGATAGCCTCATCCTGGCCAATAATTTTGCTGGCAACAGTATCGCTCATGTGCAATAGCTTTTGGCTATCGGCCTGGCCCACCCTTTGTACAGGGATACCAGTCATCATAGATACTACTTCGGCAACATTATCTTCGGTTACCGTGTAACGTTTTGATTTTGTTTCGGCTTCCCAAACGGCTTTGGCCTGGTCAAGCTCGGCAATCAAATTCTTTTCGGTATCACGTAACTGGGCAGCTTCCTCATATTTCTGGCTGCGAACAACCTTGTTTTTCTCAATCTTAATCTGCTCAATCTTTTGCTCAATATCCAATATGTTTTGAGGCACATGAATATTGGTTAAGTGAACACGCGAGCCCGATTCGTCCAGGGCATCAATAGCCTTATCCGGTAAAAACCTGTCGGTAATATAGCGGGTAGTTAAGTTAACGCAGGCATTTATCGCCTCAGGAGTGTAAGTTACGCCGTGGTGTTCCTCGTATTTTTCTTTAATACGGTTCAGTATCTCAATAGTTTCTGCCGGAGTAGCCGGTTCAACCATTACCTTTTGGAAACGACGATCCAAAGCACCATCTTTCTCGATGTACTGACGGTACTCATCTAAAGTAGTTGCGCCAATGCATTGAATCTCGCCCCTTGCAAGGGCCGGTTTAAACATATTTGAAGCATCAAGCGAGCCAGAGGCACCACCTGCACCAACTATAGTATGAATTTCATCAATAAATAAAATTACATCAGGTGATTTTTCCAGTTCGTTCATCACCGCTTTCATACGCTCTTCAAACTGCCCGCGGTATTTTGTACCGGCAACCAATGAAGCCAAGTCAAGCGTTACCACGCGTTTGTTGAACAATACACGCGATACTTTACGCTGAACAATGCGCAATGCCAAACCTTCGGCAATGGCAGATTTACCAACACCTGGCTCACCTATTAATATAGGGTTGTTCTTTTTACGGCGAGACAGGATCTGTGAAACCCTTTCAATTTCTTTTTCACGCCCAACAATAGGGTCAAGCTTACCATCTTCGGCAGCGCGGGTTAAATCGCGGCCAAAGTTATCCAGCACCGGTGTTTTTGATTTAATGTCTGATACCTTTTTAGGCTGGCTAAATGACTCTTCTTCTTTAAAGTCATCGTCGCCACCGGTTGGTGAACCAGGCATTTCGTCTGTTACATCGTTTTTATGTGATTCAACCTCACCTTTAAACACCTCGTAGTTTACGTTAAACTGTACCAATATCTGCGATGCGATATTATCCTCATCGCGTAATATAGATAGCAGCAGGTGCTCGGTTCCAATTACATCACTTTTAAATATTTTGGCTTCCAGATAAGTTATTTTTAATACTTTTTCGGCTTGCTTGGTTAGTGGGATGCTGCCTATGTGTACATTGGTTCCAATGGTACCTTTAACGGCATCTTCAACAGCACGGCGAAGCTTTGCAGTATCAACGTTCAAACCTTTCAGCAATTTAATTGCTACGCCGTCTCCATCCCGGATAAGGCCCAGTAAAAGATGTTCCGTTCCTATATAGTCGTGCCCAAGGCGTAATGCCTCTTCTCTGCTGTATTGAATGACATCTTTAACCCTCGGCGAAAATTTAGCTTCCATATATACCTTTCAATTATTATGAACGCCGCAATCTATAAATTTTGTTTTTACAAATACGACGCGTGACTTAACATTTATCAACAATATTGCCAACATTTAACACTTTGCAGAAACAGACATTGATATGATACGCAAGCTATTAAAGTTTGGGTTTAATCAATAATTTTTATCAAAAAATTCAACAATCATCAAATTCTTTTACAATATACAAACTAAACACACCTTTTTGATACAAAAAATTCAAAATAGTTTAAACATTGTGTTAATAAATTATAACGAATGTAAGCAAACAGGCATTTCGTCATAACGTATGCCATAAAGGCATTAACCTAACGTTTACATTTTGTTTATCAATATGTACGCAAAACCATGCAAAACGGTTGCCAATTTATTCTGTTAAACGCAATTAAATACTTACAAGTATGTATAAACCCCGATGGATTGATAAATGACAGTAAATATTTTTTCTGCCACGTATTTTTCAGCTAATCCATTGCATTTTGCCGAAAATTGAGACTTACAGCATGCTGTCTTCATTTACTGATAGTCGCGGTTTTACGGGATAAAGCGTTTTTATTTAACAATAAATAACATTATCGGCTTGTAGTGTCTCGGGGATATATCTCATCTTTGATTTAACCTTTTCCACATCTTTATAAATCACTATAAAACAATTACTTATGAACAGATACCTACTAATACTCACCTTTTTAATACCAGGCTTACATAGTTACGCCCAAAACATGCTCACTGGTGTTGTGATTGATGCTGAAGATGGTAAACCTGTTCAGTATGCAAGCATTGGCGTGATCAGAACGCCTAACGGCACGGTTGCCAACATTGCCGGCTCATTTAGCATTACTTTGGATAGTAAAGTTATGGATGATGACACTTTAAAATTTTCAAGTATCGGTTACCAAAGCGAAGCTTTTTTAATTAAAGACCTCAGGAAAAAAACAGAAAATGGGCCGCTAACCATTTCGTTACATCAATCGGTAAATCAGCTAAAGCAGGTATCCATAATATTAAAAAAGGCACATGTAAAAATTGTAGGCTACGATAAAAATTCAAAATTATTTGGCCTCGGTTTCGATGCCAGCGGGGTTGGTTCACAGGCTGGCGTAATTATACCAATTGCCCATCCCGAAACCAATTTGCAAAACCTCAGTTTTTTTATCATCCAAAACCCGTTCAAACATTTGATGTTCCGCGTGAATTTGTATGAATTTGTTAAAGACAAACCGGGTAAGAACTTATTAACCCAAAACATTTTTATCAATGTCGATGACTATAAAACGGGTAAAATAATATTTGATCTATCTAAATATGATCTTTACCTGAGCAGTGATGTTTTACTCACTTTAGAATGGATTGAAGCCCAGCCAGCAACCAACGCCAAAATTGATATTGCAGCTGCTGTTTTTGGGCACACCTATTACAGGCAAGCCAGCCAGTCGGCCTGGACAAAAAAGAACACAGGGATAGGGCTCAGCACTAAAATAAGTTATTAGGTAAATAGGGGGGCGAAAATTCGAAATATCCTCTGGTAGCCCCAAAATCTGCTTTCCCTAATTAAAAAATACAAAACATCAAATTTAACCAGCACCTTACCTAATCCACCAATTTTGCCCATATTTGAGTTCCTTTTTCAAATCAATTATAATGGCAGACGAAAAGATCATATTTTCAATGGCTGGGGTTAGCAAAGTTTATCCCCCGCAAAAAACAGTATTAAAAAACATTTACCTCTCATTTTTCTATGGTGCCAAAATTGGCGTTATCGGCTTAAACGGCTCCGGTAAATCGTCCTTATTAAAAATTATTGCAGGTATTGATAAAACCAATATAGGCGAGGTTGTTTTTTCGCCGGGTTATACCGTGGGTTACCTAAGCCAGGAACCCGAGCTTGATCCGGAAAAAACCGTGCGCGAAATTGTGGAAGAAGGCGTTGCCGAAACCACTGCCTTGTTAAAAGAGTACGAAGAGATTAACGAAAAATTTGGCCTGGAAGAGTATTATGGCGATGCCGATAAAATGGATAAGCTAATGAACCGCCAGGGCGAATTGCAGGATCAGATTGATGCTGTAAACGCCTGGGAATTGGATACCAAACTTGAAAGAGCCATGGATGCCCTGCGCTGCCCCGAGCCGGATACTAAAATTTCGGTACTATCGGGTGGTGAGCGCCGCCGCGTGGCTTTGTGCCGTTTATTATTAAAGGAACCGGATGTATTGCTGCTTGATGAGCCTACCAACCACTTAGATGCCGAATCTATTGATTGGCTGGAGCAACACTTACAACAATATAAAGGTACCGTTATAGCTGTAACGCACGATAGATACTTTTTAGATAACGTTGCCGGATGGATATTAGAACTCGACCGTGGAGAAGGTATCCCATGGAAGGGAAATTATTCCTCATGGTTAGATCAGAAAGCCAAGCGTTTAGCCCAGGAAGACAAGACTGAAAGCAAACGCCAGAAAACACTGGAGCGCGAGCTGGAGTGGGTACGTATGGGACCAAAAGGCCGCCACGCCAAATCAAAAGCCCGTTTAGGCAACTACGAGAAACTGGCATCCGAAGAAACTAAGGAGCGCGAAGATAAACTGGAGCTATTTATTCCGCCAGGCCCGCGTTTGGGTAATGTGGTGATTGAAGCCAATGGCGTAAGCAAATCTTACGGCGATAAATTATTGTTTGATAACCTAAGCTTCTCTTTACCTCCAGCAGGTATAGTAGGCATCATCGGCCCCAACGGTGCAGGTAAAACCACGCTATTCCGTTTAATCACCGGGCAGGACCAGCCAGATGCAGGTACCTTCCGCGTAGGCGAAACCGTTGCCTTAGGTTATGTTGATCAGATGCACGATGACCTAGACCCTAACAAATCTGTTTGGGAAAACGTAACCGGCGGCCTGGAAACCATTATGGTTGGCAACAAACCCCTAAACTCCCGTGCATACGTATCTAAGTTTAACTTTAACGGTGCCGATCAGCAGAAAAAAGTAGGCGTACTATCGGGCGGTGAACGTAACCGGGTACACTTATCTATCACCCTTAAAAAAGGATCGAACGTATTACTGCTGGATGAGCCCACCAACGATATCGACGTAAATACTTTACGTGCATTAGAGGAAGCCCTGGAAAACTTTGGCGGCTGCGCAGTAGTGATCAGTCACGACCGTTGGTTTTTAGACCGCATCTGTACCCACATCCTGGCTTTTGAAGGCAACTCACAGGTATATTTCTTTGAAGGCAACTACTCCGATTATGAAGAAAACCGCAAGAAACGCTTAGGTGATGTTGCGCCGAAGAGGATTAAGTATAAGAAATTGACGGTGTAGGCCCCAGCCCCTCTAAATCTCCCCTGAAGGGGAGACTTTTTGAATTGCATTATTGATATTTCCAGACTTCCGAAGTTTTTAAAACTTCGGAAGTCTTTAGCTACCCAACCTAAATCTCTTTTACTCATCAATGAGCCAATTAAACTTCTTCATAACCCGTGACGAAACAATCAGCATTCTAAATGCCCTTATCGACACTAATGAGGTAGAGGTTTTTATTGGCTGCTCTTTTGAAATGAAAGCCCAGAACCTATTACACAAATTAACGCCTCAATTGAATCCAACTATTTTACACTTTGGCTAAAAAATGAGTTTAGAGAACCAAAAGGGATTGAAATAGATCGCGGATTTAATAAAGGTCACTTTGTATTTGATTACTACAAAGACCCTATCATACAATTTAACGATTGTAAACGGACGGCATCATTAATTTCGCCGGGGCGCATCTTTTACAAGGCTGGATGGATAGAACACGACAAACTTAGAAAAAAGCATAACAATTGGACGGCAAAAGTTTCGCGGTTAATAGATAAAAGACTTGATAAATTGAATAATGTCTGGAGAGTCTCAGACGAACTTAAAGATTGGGTTGCAAAAGGCGGTGCTTTGGAGTTAGGGCCTGGCGGAATGATCAAAATAAAGATAATCTGACCACTATAAGCACAAAAATCAAATAAGCATTTTGTCAAAAAACACCCCTAACTATCAATTCCTTAACACAACTCAATAAAAAAATTCCTAACTTGCCATTTTCTAATAAATAATACTTAAGGCCATGACAGAGACGCTGGACATCAAGATCACCAAGACCACTCATTCCCGTTTAGCAGAAACGGATTTTGACAACTTACCTTTCGGAAAAACATTTTCTGACCACATGTTTGTGGCCGATTATGCTGATGGTGAATGGAAAAACCTACAGGTCATTCCCTACGGCGAAATTGGATTGAGCCCTGCAATTTCTGCTTTACATTACGGTCAGGCATTTTTTGAAGGCTTAAAAGCTTACAAACACGCTGATGGAAAAGTAACTATTTTCCGTCCGGATAAAAACGCTATCCGTTTCAACAAATCGGCAGAAAGGCTTTGTATGCCAACCCTGCCCGAAGAAATATTTTTACAAAGTATGGCTGCCGTGGTCGATTTAGATCGCGCGTGGGTACCATCGCAAGCCAACCACGCTTTATATATCCGTCCGTTTATGTTTGCTACAGACCCTTACCTGGGTGTAACACCATCGGCAACTTATAAATACATGGTACTTGCAGGCCCGGTTGGCCCGTATTTTTCAAAAACACTACGTGTAAAAGTAGAAACCCACTACACCCGTGCTGCCGAAGGCGGTATGGGCTTTGCAAAAGCTGCGGGTAATTATGGCAGCTCTATGCTGCCTGCCCGCAAAGCAACCGAAGAAGGTTTTGACCAATTGATATGGACAGATGCCAAAGAGCACAAATACGTTGAAGAAATGGGTGCTGCAAACGCTATGTTCTTATTAGATGGCAAGCTGATAACCGCCGAAGCGAAAGACACCATTTTAGATGGCGTAACCCGCGACACCGTTATTGCTTTAGCAAAAGAATGGGGCATTCCGGTTGAAACCCGCAAAGTTTCTGTTGCCGAAATTGTTGAAGGTGCAAAAAATGGCAAACTAACCGATGCTTTTGGTGCAGGTACTGCCGCAACCATTGCATCTGTAGGCTCGATAAGTGTTAATGGCGAAGAATATTTTTTAAGCGATCCAAAAACACGCGAATTTTCGCAAAAAGTATTGGCTACACTGGATGCTGTTAAATACGGCCGTGCCGAAGATACTCACGGATGGAATTACCTGGTATCGTAACTCTCTAATATTGTTATAAACAGAAAAGGTGCTCATATGGGCACCTTTTCTGTTTTGGATATAAATTTATTGCGTGTTAATAAGATTTGATATAAACGCTTATAAACTGCAATTGCCTACTGGCTTTATCCCCTCTTTATCTTTAGTAAAAATAGCTTCATCGTTTTTGAAGGTAACAATCCAGATACTGTCAAAATCATTATCGGGCCATTGCAGCTCTTTTACTTTAAGGCCGAGGGCTTTCATTACTTGCTTAATATAGTTGTGCTCCCATACAATAAGGATAGTTCCTTTTTTGTTTTCCAGTTCACTGGCCAGATCCTTAGCATCTTCTTCCTCAAAATTGCTGTTAACCGGTAAATTATATTTAATAGCAAAAGGCGAAGCGGTTTGAAACATGCGCGCCCGCGGAGTAGTTTTACCCAAATGCAATGCAGGCACATAAATTTGATCGGGCAGGCCAAACTTGGCTTTTAAAACCTCGGGGAGTTTAAGGGCACGGTTTAAACCAATGCAGGATAGGTTATCGCCATCCGCAGGTTTCTCGGCATGGCGGATGAATATCAACTTTAGCTTTTTACTCTGCGCATTGGCCCTGGTATCAACTATACATAACAGCAATAAAATAACAAAGGGAAGTATTTGTTTCATATACAGGCAAGATACAATTACTAATGCCTTAATTGAAAGTTTAATCCACAGAAACAGTTAACCCCTCCTGCTGAAGAATTTTTCGATAAATCTCCATCTCTGTAAAAGAACCCTCCAAAACCGGGCATTTACCTTCATTATGAACCTTCCATGCAATTTTTTCTGCCTGCGGCTCCGAGTAATCGAGGTACTTCATCATACAATGGATCACATGATCAAACGTGTTAAAATCATCGTTCCATAATATAAGGCGGTGAACTTCTTTAAGTCCTGCCAGTAATTCTTCGAGGGTAAATGTTTCTTCCTGTGTTTCAGTTGGCATACGTAACCACAAAATTACTCAAAAACAATAATAAAAGTGTTAAAATCGTGTTCAATTCATTTAAAAACACTGCTGTAACAGCATGGATACCAAACCCAGAACACTATAAAGAAATGAAAAAAATAGCCACGTGCTTTATCATCCCCTTAGCGGCTCAATTATTTACCATTAGCAGCGCCAACGCCCAAGGACCAAAAAACGCTCAAACTACGCTTCAAAGCCCACCAGCCAACATCAATATTGATGGCAACCCTAAAGAATGGGGCGATAGCCTACGCTATTACAACCAGGAAAAAAAGTTTAATTACGCATTAGCCAACGATAAAACTACGCTTTACGCCGCCATTAAACTTACCGATAAGATGGACCAGATGCGTGCGCTTAATGCAGGCATTACCTTAAGTATAGATACCAAAGGCAAAAAAAAGGAAAGCTACTCATTAACATTCCCGCTTGCCGAACCAGGCAGCAAGCCAGATTTTGGCAAAAAGCCTGACGATAATACCGAAATTACACAACAAGACCGCGACGATCTGATGCGCGAGCGGATAACCAAACTACGCGACATTAAGGTAGTTGGCTTTACCGATATTGAGGGCGATATGATCACCACCTCCAATACTTATGGCGTTAAAGCAGCTATAGACTACGATGCCGATGGTAACCTTATTTACGAAGTGGCTATACCGCTGCATTTTTTTCATTCGGGAGATGTAACCAAAACCGAGTGGGCTTTCAACTTTAAAATAAATGGCATTCAAAAACCAAAAGCTGACGGTGCAGAAGGCGATCATCAGGGTGGCAGTGGATTTAGTGGCGGCGGAGGCGGCCGGGGAGGACGCGGCGGCGGTGGTGGTGGCATGGGCGGCGGCGGAGGTCGTGGTGGCAGAGGAGGCCGTGGCGGTGGCGGTACGGGAGGCGGCGCAGAAAGCAGCCGCAGCGAACTATCAAAATCGACCGACTTTTGGGAGAAATTTTATTTGAACAACAATTGATATGTCAAAGAAAGGGATCACGTTAAAATGATCTCTTTCTCTTTTTAATCTATTCTACTTTATAAGTATATACCTTGTGACCAAGATTTCCATCGGCATCAATCCCTTCAATTAAAACCTGGTAAGTACCTTTGGTATCTGCATTAAAAAATGAGATAGCGGCGTTTCCGTCTTTATCGGTTATAATATCGGGTTTCCAATAAATAGAGGTGCGCAGATCAGGTATTTGCGTATTTATTTTAACGGCGTCGTATTTTGGCGAATAAAATACCCGCGATTTGTAAAGCCCTTTTGATTGAAAATTAATAACATCGGGAGTTGAAGGTCCGCGACTGCCAGTATGTTTACGTGATATTAAAAACAACATGCCTGCTCCCGACCGCTCCGGACCATATATTAGTCCCTTGCCGGTTGTTCTTAATATCTCGGCACTTTCAATGTCGGTTAAGTTAAGGCTCATGTACACATCATAATCAATATAGGCTCCGTCGAGTAAAATCTGCATAGGAGGAGGCGAAGCACCTCCTCGTGTACGTGCTATTACACGCGTATTATAAGGCCTGTTATTCAAAAATGTTACTCCTATGGCATGTTGTTGCAGAAACTGGCTCAACGTTTCGCCGGTACCCTCTTTAGGGAAATTTTTAATAAGCTGATCGGGGTTGGCTGCATGTGCAAAAGGATCATCTACGGCTTCCTTTTTATCTTTAATCACTACCTCCCGTAACTGTATGGTGCGCTTATCAATACGTAATTTAATCTGCTGTCCAATTTGTTTTTGGTAAGTAGTTAGTTCCTTCGCGCTATCTTTTTCGGCAGATATATAACCGGTAGCCCTTGGCGTAAATGCAGCTATAGTATCCAACACCACCTTTACATCTTTTTTACCACCGCCGGTACGGGCCTGAATAACATATTTTACAATTTCATCCGGTATGGGCCTAAATGTAAATTTACCTGCCTGGTTAGTTATGGTATCCATTTTAAAAAAACCACTATCTGTGGTAATCAACGATACCTTGCTGTTTGGTACCGGCTTACCAGCTAAATTTTCTACATAACCAGATAGCTGCAAGGCTTTTTCGGGTTCAAACCCAGGCACCGGATCATTAACTGTAAGTACCTGTTTCCACTCAAACCGGTGATAGCCCTGGGTAAGCATCAGCAGATCCAGATCGGCGTTAATTTTGTCGCCGGTATTAATAAAATAATAATTGGGTTGTTCAATATTGCCTTTAATATCAGATGTTAACAGCAGGCTACTTAGTATTCCATTTACCGAGTTGGTGTTTTCGTTGCTCAAATTTTCATTTATTACCGATGCCGAAAAACTACCTATTACTGGCTTAAGGTTTCGATCACTGGCATTTAAGGTGATATTTACTTTTTCCCTGGCTAAAAAATTGCTTTTACCGGCAGATATATTCAGTTTCAATCCGTCGTTATGCTGTATAAAAGCTATCCGTTCATTTAGTGGCTCGCCGTTTTCTGCAAAAAGGGTAAATTGTACGATGCCTGTTGGAAAGCGTTTTTTATCTATCTGAGTGCTGAAGCTTTGTGCCGATAATGTAAACCCGGCAGTAAAATAAACCTTACCACCCGATTGGGCAACCAGGTAATATTTCGTATTCTTTTTTGTATCAAATAATTTAGCAGATGATGCAACCCGAATACTCATGCTATCTGCCAGGCTATTATTAACCGCTATGGCAAAGCCCTCTTCCTGGGCCTTTGGAAGGTTTACAGTAAACTGCAAGCCGTTTTTGTGAATTATTTTGGCCTTATATGTTTTGCCTGTTTGTGGCAGTAATGCAAATACTCCCATGCCGAGGTGTTGTGTGCTAAAAGCTGCAACTTCGTTACCATCGCTATCCACCACCAATCCGTCAACATCTTCACCCACACCATTTACACTTATCGATTTAATGGCCATTTTGCTACGCAAACCGTTGATTAGCGAACCTCCTTCAGCAAAAAATTGCACATCCGGGTTGTCATTCTTTTGCTTTTCAGCGGTTATGGATGCTTGTAATTCGCCTATGCGGATGGCCTGATCAAAAAAATAAGCCGGGTGGTAATTACGCATCCAATCCGTATAGGCCCTAACATGATAATTACCGTTTTTTATTAAAAATGGCAAAGCAAAATCGCCCCAGCCTACACCAGTACCTAATGGGATAGCTATCCGGCCGATCACCGAATCCTTTTCGGTAAGTAGCTCCACATGTAATATGCTGCTTATTGCCGATAGACCATGTTTTTCGCCTGCAACAGTATAAGCCTTAAACCAAACGGTATCGCCGGGCACATAACCTGTCCTATCCAGATGGAGGTAAACTTTTTCTACTGGATTTGCCTCCGAATATTTATCAAGCGAGTTTACAACATGGCTTAAAAATGAAGTATCGGCTTGCGCGTAACCTTTAAAACCGGCCAATACCAAACCCAATAAAATTGCAGCGCTAACAAGTTTCATAAAAACAGATAATAAAAGCGATTATGGGATAATATGCGCAATATTAAAATACTATCAATCTATGCTACTCTACTTTGTAAGTATATACCTTGTGCCCCAGGCTACCATCAACCTCTATCCCCTCAATTAAAACCCGGTATGTACCTTTCGCATCGCCGTTAAAGAATGAGATAGTGGCGTTGCCCTCTTTATCGGTTAAAATATTGGGGTTCCAATATATGGTTGTTCGCAGATCCTGTATCTGGGTATTTATTTTAGGATCATCATATTGCGGCGAATAAAATTCACGGGCCTTGTAGTATCCCTTTGGCGCGTAGGTTACCACACCAGGCGCATAGCGGTTATAAACACTGCCATCGCCACCACGCCTGGTAGTAATAACCAGTACACCTCCAGATCCTCTGAAACCATAAATGGCGGTATTACCAATGGTGCGTAGCACTTCTACACTCCCAACATCACTTGTAGTTAAGTTATTTAAATAATCGCTCTCTACCTCAATCCCATCAACCATTATCGTCATAGGTTGATTTTGACTTCTGGTTGAATAGGGTACACCATTTTTAAATATTACGCCAAATATTTTCATCTGTAAAGCATTCGTAAACTGGCCTCCGGTGTTTTCAAAATCTTTATAGGTAAGTACCTGGTCGGCATTGCCGGGCCCATTTAAATTGTTTGAGTTTTTTACCAGGTCTTTTTTATCCTTCACATCCCGTACAACAACCTCTTTTAATACAATGGTATGGTTGCCCAACCCGTACTTAATATCCTCACTAAACCTGCTTTTACTGTTTTTAAGATATATAGATTGGCCTTCGCTGATATTGACCTTAATATCAGCGGCATTTTTATTTTTACCTGTTGTCTGGGGCGCAATATTATCGAGTTCTATTTCCAGGTTTTTGCGATCCTTAACGGTACGGGCTTGCACAACAAACTTTATACTATCCCTGAAAACCAGATTTTTAAAAACGAAATTGCCTTTACTGTCAGATACGGTATCTATTACAAAAAGACCGCCGGATGTGGTAAACAGGGTTACTTTACCGCCAACTACAGGTTTACCACCAAACGTTTTTAAATGGCCCGATACCTGCAAAGTTTTTTCGGGCTGGTAAACTATTGGCGAAAAAGTATCGGCTAACAGTTTCTTCCACTCAAAACGACGGTAGCCCTGGGTCATTAAAAGCACATCCAGATCCGCCTGCGTTGTGGCGTTCTCGTTATGAAAATAATAGCCTGGCTTTTCTATATACCCCTTAAGTTCGGAGGTAAGCAATATATTAGAGAAAATAGTTTCCTCGGCCGTTTCATCAACAGCAACTTTAGACAGATCGATAACCGCTGCCGAAAAGCTGGCATTAGCCGGCTTACCCTGGCTATTTTTTGCATTAATGCTGATGTTCACCTTTTGGCGCGGTGCATATTTTTGTTTATCTGCCGATATAGAAAGATTAAGCTCGTCCTTATTTTTCACAAATACCAAACGCTCGTTCAGGGGCTCGCCTTTATCAGAAAACAAAGTAAACTGCACAATACCCGATGGAAACTTACTTTTTGGCACAACCGCGGTAAATGTTTTACCGCCATCGGCACTATTACCGGCATAGTAAATTTCGCCCTGGCTTTGGGCCACCAATATAAGGCCACTGGTTGGTGCAGCGCCATCCAGGAGATCTTTACCCGGCAATATTTTTACGGCTATGTCATCATCAAAGGAATCATCAATATCCAGCGCATAAGCGTTATCAATTCCCTTGGACAAATCAAATACACCTTCAGATCCATCGGCATATGTAACATGTGCTTTATAGGTTTTGCCACCATAAGGCGTCAACTTAAAAACGCCCATACCCAAATGGCTGCTGCTAAAAGTTGCAACCTGTTGGTTTTGGTCGTCAACAACGGCTCCTTTTATATCAACACCCAATCCATCGGCACCAACGGCTTTAAAAGCCATTTTAGAATTAACACCATTAATAAGGTTACCACCTTCGGCAAAAAACTGTACATCAACTTTGTTAGATACGGCCTTAACAGCGATAATCTTTTCCGCTGTTTTTTTATCGGCATATTTTATGGTGGTAATAATCTGGCCCGTGGCGGCCATATCAGCTGTGGTATTTATAAAGTCGGCGTTAATATTACCTTTATCGTCGGTAATGCCTTTGCCTTTAAAAACAACCTTACCATTTAGCGCTACATGGTAACTTACTTCTTTGGCTACATAGGGCTCTCCATTAATATTGGTATAATTAATAACCGCATTTACCTTTTGCCTGCTGTTTACCACGCTATAAGTAAAAGCAGTTTTGGTAAACACCACGTTATTAATACCGTTTACAACTGTGATGGTTTTATCAAAAAAGTACGCATCGCTTTCGTTACGCATCCAATTGGTGTAGGCGCGAATGCGGTAATTACCTTCGGCCATCGAATCGGCAAGGGCAAAATCGCCGCTAGCCAGCCCACTTATTAGGGGTAATTTAATACTGCGTTTTACAGAATCATTCTCATCTATCAAATCAACATTCAGTATCTCACTAAGTGCCGATAGCTGGTGTTTACTGCCAATGGTTACATAGGCCTTAAACCAGATGTCATCGCCAATGGCATAACTGGGTTTATCAAATTGCAGGTAAACTTTTTCCTGTGGATGATCGGCCCGCCATTTGTAAAGCTGATCTACCAGTTTATGTAAAAGATCATCGCCGGGACCTGTAAAGCCTAAGATAGCTGTAGCAATAACAGTTAAAAGCAAACCAATAGATAATTGTTTATTTTTCATCAAGGTAAATAATTTTCAATCTACAGAAAATATTATAATAATATCATAACAAGTGTGTTACTACGTGCAAAAGATGCACAAGCCAACACTTATTACGTTATAGGTTTTACGTCGACGCGGCTTTTGTAGCGGTTAAGGTTGTTGGTTTTCATAGGTAGAAGTTTTATTCTATTGGGCGTTTGACCGCTGGCCTAAAGAAAGGTTTAATCTTTAAGAAAAACAAATTACGCCCAATATATACTTCTACCTAAAACTTATTCTTCCACATCATACTTTCAACCGGGCGTGTGGTAGGGTTATTATATTTGGCGTTGTTTTTGGTATTGTAAAGGGTTTCAATTTCGCCCTCAACAGCAAAGTAAATTAGCTGGCCAATGGGCATGCCTGCGTAAATACGTACGGGTTGGGCGCATGAGATCTCTAATGTCCAGGTGTTACAAAAACCAACATCGCCCTTACCTGCGGTAGCATGTATATCTATACCCAAGCGGCCCGTGCTCGATTTTCCTTCTAAAAAAGGCACATGTTTATGGGTTTCGGTATATTCAACCGTTACACCCAGGTAAAGGGTATTGGTTTGCAATACAAATCCCTCCTTAGGTATTTCAAAGGCATCAATCTCGTTATGTTTTTTGGCATCAAGTACCCTATCGCGGTAGGTAGCCAGGTGTTTACCCAAATGTACGTCGTAAGAATTGGTACCAAGCCGCTCGCGCAAAAACGGTTCAATAATAATATTTCCTTTTTCTATTTCTTCGAGAATGCGTTTATCAGATAAAATCATAGCAGATGCCTGGGGATGAAGTGGCAAAAATATAACTAATTGCCACAACGGGCAACTGGTATTAATTAAACATTGTTAAAATAGCAAAAGCAAAAAAGACAACTACAGCACGCTAAAAATCAACCGCTTATGAATATGATACAGCAATTATTATAATTAACTTTATTTGACATAAGTTTGCATCCAATTTTGCAATTTTACTTCTATGGCTATAGCATACAGGCAGCGTATTGATGATGATACTGAGTTTGCACTCTGGAAAATTGAGGAGAAGGCCGACGATCTGTATAAACAGCTGCAACTGGATGAGGATGAGAAAGCTTATGTTGAAAAACTGAGCCACAGTAAACGCTACCTGCATTGGCTGGGCACCCGCGTGCTTTTGCGCAAAATGCTGAGCACCGATGAGTATATTGATTGCAAGGTAGATGCGCATGGCAAGCCTTACCTGGTAAACCTGCCCTACCATATTTCGTTGAGCCACTCTTTTGATTACGCCGCTGTAATGATCAGTAAAACCCATAAAGTGGGGATTGATATTGAGCAGATAAAGGAAAAGGTAGAGCGCATTGCACCCAGGTTTATGCGCCCGGAAGAGCTTGCCTTTATTGGTCAGCATAAAAAAATTGAGCACCTGTATGTTTGCTGGTGCGCCAAAGAGGCCGTTTATAAATGCAACGGACAAAAAGAGGTATCATTTGCCGATAACATTTTTTTAGAACCCTTTCACTTCGAACATCATGGTGTGTTGGATGCCAACCTGCGCAAAAACGACCTGGACATTGATTATACCGTTGGATACCTGCAATACGAGGATTATATGATTGGCTACGTAAAAGGGGACATGTGATGAAGAACAAAAAAGTATTTTTTCAGGATTGGGGGCTAATAGATTACCAGCATGCATGGGATAGGCAGGAAGACCTGTTTTCGACCACAGTAAAAACCAAACTGGATAACCGCAATAACGAATTAGCTTATGCCGAGGCGGCTAAAAGCCCGGTAACCGAAAATACATTTGAGCCTTTTGAGGCAGATGAAACTTTTAATTACCTGGTTTTTTGCGAACACCCGCACGTGTACACCTTGGGCAAAAGCGGCAAACCCGAACATTTATTATTAGACGAGCAGGGGCTAAAAGAAAAAGAAGCCGTTTATTATGCTATAAACCGTGGTGGCGATATTACGTACCATGGCCCCGGGCAAATAGTATCGTACCCGGTGCTTGATCTGGATAATTTTTTTACAGACATTCACCTTTACCTGCGTACCCTTGAAGAAGCGGTAATACTTACCGTTGCCGATTATGGATTAAAGGCTGGCCGCTATCCGGGCTATACCGGCGTTTGGTTTGATGCTGATAATGAAAAAGCGCGAAAAATTTGCGCCATGGGCGTGCGTTGCAGTCGTTGGGTAACCATGCATGGGCTGGCTTTTAATGTAAATCCCAATCTCGATTACTTTAAAAACATAGTGCCTTGCGGCATTGATGATAAAGCCGTAACCTCTATGCAGCAAGAGCTTGGCTACGAAGTTGATATTAATGAAGTTAAAAAAATCCTTAAGCACCATATTTCCGTATTGTTTGATATGGAGATGTTGTAATGAAAGCACTATTTTTAATTTTATTTTCGATAAGCACGCTATCAGCCTGCTCAAAAAAAACCGAACCAATGCAGGATACCAGCAATAATTCTACCCCGCCGGTTACCGGTACGGTACCGATAACCAGCACTACAGCCGATACTTTAAGTTACCTTGCCCTGGGCGATTCGTACACCATTGGCCAATCTGTAACCCCGGCCGAATCATTTCCTTACCAGCTTACTGCTAAACTGCCCGGCTTCAAGGTTACCGGACCTACCATAATTGCAGCCACCGGCTGGATAACCAGCCAATTGATAGCTGCCATTAAAAACAGTACCATTAACGATAAAACCTACGATTTTGTAACCCTGCTTATTGGCGTTAACGACCAGTACGGCGGTTACAGCCAGGATAATTACCGCGCAAAATTTGTAGATGTTTTAACTACCGCCATTAAATTTGCGAAGGGCAATAACAAACATGTATTTGTTTTATCAATACCAGATTATGGTGTAACGCCTTTTGCCCATGGTAACGATGCTGTTATAGGCCCCGAGATTGACCAGTTTAACGCCATTAACCTGGAAGAAAGCAATAAAGCAGGTGTTAATTATATTGATATCACGCCTATTTCAAAACAGGCCGCATTTGACGGCACCTTATTGGCAGTGGATGGCTTACATCCTTCGGCCAAGATGTATGACCTTTGGGTACAAAAACTGATACCTGAGATAGGAAAGCAGTTTAGTAAGTAAAACGTGCTTGTGTCTTAGAAGGTCAGACTTCCGAAGTTTTAAAAACTTCGGAAGTCTCTCGCCCCCTGACAATCATCTGCACATCTGAAATCTAAAATCTGCACATCTAAAATCCTAACACTCGGGCAAACTTATCGGGATGTTGATAGCCAGGCCACCGTCTGATGTTTCCTTGTATTTGGAGTTCATGTCCAGTGCGGTTTGCCACATAGTTTTTACTACGGCATCAAGGCTTACTTTTGCCTTTTCGGGGTTACTTTGCAAAGCCAGCTGCGAAGCTGTAATAGCCTTAATAGCCCCCATCGTATTACGCTCTATGCAAGGGATCTGCACCAGCCCGCCAATGGGGTCGCAGGTGAGGCCGAGGTGGTGTTCCATGGCTATTTCGGCGGCCATAAGCACTTGCCTCTGGGTGCCGCCAAGGCATTCGGTTAATGCGGCGGCGGCCATTGCCGATGATACGCCTATCTCTGCCTGGCAACCGCCCATAGCGGCAGATATAGTGGCTCCTTTTTTAAAGATGCTGCCAATTTCTGACGCGGTTAGCAAAAACTGGATGATCTTTTCATCGGTATTGCCGTCACAAAAAACTATATAATATTGCAGCACTGCGGGGATAACACCAGCGGCACCGTTGGTTGGCGCGGTTACTACCCTGCCAAACGAAGCGTTTTCTTCATTAACAGCCAATGCGAAACAGCTAACCCAATCTAATATATTTTTAAAGCCTTCGCCCGTTTTGCCAATGGCGGTAATCCACTCATCATAATTGGTATAACTGTTACTACCTATTAGTTTACTATTTAGTTTAAAGGCACGCCGAGCCACGTTTAGTCCACCTGGTAACGAGCCGGTGGTATGGCATCCCCGGTACATACATTCTTGTAAGGCTTTATAAATAGCTAAAACACCACTACGGGTTTCTTTTTCACTTCGCCAGGCATTTTCGTTTTCCATCACCACCTCAGAAATTTTGAGCCCGGTTTTTATACACCAGTGCAACAGATCGGCAGCAGTATCAATAGGAAAAGGCAGATCCACCTCCTGTTTAGATTGCCCCGATGCACCCTCCTTAACCACAAAACCACCACCTATAGAATAATAGGTTTCTGAAACAGCTTTACCATTACTCAAAAAAGCCTGAAATGTTACCGCATTGGGGTGAAACGGCAAACTTTCGTTAAACAAAAACAAGAGGTCGCTCCCTACAGAAAAGTCAATCTGTTTAATACCGCCCAATAGCAATTTATGGCATAGGGTGATATTATCAATTTTAGGCGTTATCTGGTCTACCTCAAATGTTACCGGATCATCACCACTTAAACCAAGCAAAATGGCAATATCTGTACCGTGCCCCCTGCCTGTTTTAGCCAGGGAACCATAAAGCAATATTTTTACCTGCTCAACTATAGGCAAAGCATCTTGCAGTTGAAGCGATTGTACAAATTGTTGCGCCGCACGCCATGGGCCAAGCGTATGCGAACTTGATGGGCCTATGCCTATCTTAAACATGTCAAATACAGAAATCTGTTCTCTTTGCATCAAAGCAAAATTAGAAATAATAAAGCACTGAAGCTTTGTATTAAATATGATAACTTGTTTAATTTTTATTTAAATAATTTATAATTTGCGGTAAACTTAAAAACACAAACACTATTAACTAAACCTTCAAAAAATGGAAAATTATCCAAACTCAGCATTTAATGGCGCATTTAAAGGAGTACTTATTGTTGAACTCCTTGTTTTACTATTATGTGCTGTTGCCGCCTGGAAAGTATTTACAAAAGCGGGGAAACCTGGCTGGGCCGCTATAATACCTATTTACAATTATATTGTACTTTGCGAAATTGTAGGTAAACCTGTCTGGTGGTTTCTTTTAATGATATGCCCATGTATCAATTTCATTTTCCTGATATGGGTTTGTAATTTGCTAAGTAAAAGTTTTGGTAAAAGTGAAGGCTTTACGGTTGGCATGGTACTTTTACACCCTATATTTATAATGATATTAGGTTTTGGCGATTCGGTATACCTGGGGCCATCTGCAAAAGAAGCGAATATGTTCAACCGTTTTGGCTCTGGCGATTATCAAAAACCATTTGATCCACAACCATAATTATGCGTTGTTATACTTTATTATGCAGCCATTTGATGTTTATCGAATGGCTGCATAATCATTTAATACCCTGCCCATTTAAAAAATTAACCGGTATTGACTGCCCTGGCTGCGGCTTTCAACGATCTGTTATCGCCTTATTAAACGGAAACCTACACCAAAGTTTATTATTATACCCAGCCACTGTTCCGCTTATAATTACCCTTTTATTTATATTGCTCAAAAGCAGGCTGCATTTTGATAAAAAGCACCTTGTTGTAAAAACGCTTTACTTAATAACAGGGAATATTATGCTAATTGCTTATATATGGAAGATGTATATCCTGTATAATTAAACACCCTGCCGTGAAACTACATAGCTGTAATCTTTAACCACGGTTTGCAAAAAATCGTACTCATTCATTCCGGCAGGAATTTCAATACCTAAATGATTTTTTACCTGGATGGCCATGTTGTAAATCAGGCTGCTATTCCCTGTAGCTTTAAAATTAGTTAACACCTCGTATACCAGTGTCATATCAGCATCCCTCAGTTCGCTTACGCCACTAAAAACGGGTTCGTACTCCTCATCTTCGTAAGAAAAAAACAACTCGTTGAGATTTGTTTTAGGTGTGGTTTTTACAACTGTAGTGCCCGCAACTATATCTCCGATCCTTTGTTTTTTTTCTGATACGGCAACAGATATTACAGCGCCTATACCAGCTGTTAATATAAAATCAACCAATCGAAAAACCCATCGCAATAAAAACTGCCCCAACGTTGGCCGGGCACCATTAATATTTACCACCCGTATTTTTAAAGCATATTTACCTAAACTTTGGCCGTTAAAAAATACTTCGGCAATCAAATCATAAAATATACTGGCCAGCGAATAAATAACCCCGAGAACTATTATCGTTACCGGAACGCTTTTCCCGTCAAAGCTTTGAATTGTGCTTAAAAAAAAGATAATAACAATAATGTATAAAGCGTAGAATAAGCCTATAAATACGCCCATATCCACAATTCTGGCCAACACCCTATCACCAAGGCCAGCTACTTCATAATCAATATCGATATTTTGCGAGGTACGTATTTTTACTGTTTGCATGTATAACAAATATAAATTAACTATTTGATGTCTTTATATCCACACATCAAATATTGTTATTATTTTAACAAAAAATTACTTGACCATTTCACATGCGTGAGCCCTTATTTATAAAACAAAATTCTGCCCGGTGGAAAAACTATGAAACCAATCCTACCCAGGACCCGGACGAGCTGGCAGAACGTTTTATAACTATTACCGATGATCTGGCTTATGCCAAAACCTTTTATCCAAAGTCAAAAACAACCGTTTATTTAAATGGAATTGCAGCAGGTTTTCACCAATCCATTTACAAAAACAAAAAAGAAAAGGCAAATCGCTTTATATTTTTCTGGCAAATGGAGTTACCGTTGCTGTTTGCGCAATACCGCAGGCAATTGTTGTATTCGTTTATATTTTTCCTTATATTTTTCCTCATCGGTATTCTCTCATCCAAATACGACCGAAGCTTTATCAGGTTTATTCTGGGCGACGATTATGTGAACATGACCAACGAAAACATAAGCAAAGGCGATCCATTTGGCGTTTTTAAGAGCGAAAACGAGTTTGTAATGTTTTGGATGATAGCCAAAAACAACCTTAATGTAACCGCCATCACATTTGTTGCAGGCATTACTTTATCTGCCGGGACAGTATTCCTTTTGTTTAAAAACGGGTTAATGGTTGGCTGCTTTCAATATCTGTTTATTGCACAGGGATTGGGCATTAAATCTGTGCTGGTTATTTGGATACATGGTACACTGGAGATCTCAACCATAATTTTGGCCGGTGCAGCCGGATTAATAATGGGTAACAGTATATTGTTCCCAAAAACTTTTAGCAGGGCCATTTCCTTAAAAAAGGGGGCGTTGGATGGAATAAAAATAATGTTGGGCATTTCGCCAATTGTGGTAACGGCTGCTGTTTTTGAAAGTTTTGTAACCAGGCGTACCGAAATGCCAATGTGGCTTAGCATCTCTATTTTAGCCGGATCTTTTTTATTTATCGTCTGGTACGTAGTAATTTACCCAACCTATTTGTCATACCAATTAAAAAGTGCTGTAAATAAAGATGAAGGAAAAAGTTGAATTAAGCAAGGTACGTGAGTTTGGAGATATTATAAGTGATAGTTTTATCATTGTGAGGCAAAACTTTAAGCCGTTAATCATATCGTACCTGGTTATATGCGGTATGTTTATTATTACCGGTGTACTTGTTACCGTGGTTGCCAATACACAAGAAGCAATAGAGGGTTCCTGGAGTATATTTTCTTTTTGGGGCTTTGTAGGCTTATTGTTTCAGTTGATAGAGTATACAGCAGTAATGTTAACCACCATTAGTTATTTAGCCATTTATAAGCAAAAGAATAAGCAGCCACCTACAGTATTAGAGGTTTGGGAATATTTTAAATTTTATTTTTTTAGAGTATTTGGTGCACAGGTGGTTTTAACTATCGGGCTGGGGTTAGGAATTTTGCTTTGCTTTTTCCCAGGCATTTATCTTAGTCCAGTTTTTGCGTTGGTGATCCCCATCATGGTCGTCGAAAATACAAACCTTGAATATGCCATTCGCAAGGCATTTCGGATTATTAAAGAAAACTGGGGGTTTACCTTTGGAGTAATCCTGCTTTTATCCATTATAGTTGGAATGGCGTTGATGATAGTTTTTATCCCAGCAATTATATTATATAGCGGTGGGCAATGGTTAACAGGTAGTAAGTTCGATTCGACGTTTAGCGTTATGCAGGCAATAATTATTCATGGCGGCCAGATTTTATGGCTGTTACCTATTATAGGCGTTACACTGGTTTATTATAGCCTGGCCGAGCATACCGAAGGAACAAGCTTGGTAAACCGCATCAAAATGTTTGGCAAAAACGATTCGCCGACCGATCAATTCCCAACAGACCAATATTAAGATCCAACATGTTTAAACCTTTGGTAGTATTGTTTGCATTAAAAGCGGCCGAGCGTATAAAAACCACTCCGGTGCCCAAGGCTGCCTTTGTAAAAACAAAGGCAATACCGGCAATACTTAAATCAGATACCACCAAAATAAACCTTCGCCATTTTGATGCACCCTCATTAAAAGCCTATAAAAACGATAAGGACTTTAACTATCATACAGAAAAGGCGGCCATTACCTGGTGGGATAAATTCTGGAACTGGGTTTGGCACCTATGGGATAGCTTTTGGCAATGGGTGGGTGAATTGTTGCGAAAACTTTTCGGCGGTTCATCTATGGGGCATAATACGGCAGTTGTATTTAAATACGCCATTATAGGCATGTTTGCATTTGCTGTGATCTATATTATTTTAAAGTTGCTGGGAATAAACGCCTGGCACCTCTTTAAAAAAGATTCTAAGCAGGTCCCTATACCATACAACGAATCTATTGAGAACATACATGAGATAAGCTTTGATGAAGCAATTGAAAACGCATTAGCCATTAAAAACTACCGCCTTGCGGTAAGACTGTTATACCTGCGCAGCCTTAAACAATTAAGCGATAACAACCTCATTAACTGGAGAATAGAAAAGACCAACCTGACCTATATCAACGAGCTTGCAGATGCAGCACAACGCCGGCAATTTATTATTGTTACTAAACAGTTTGAATATGTATGGTATGGTGACTTCCCGGTAGATGGCGAATCGTATCAAAAAATCAATGCTATTTTCCACGAGTTTAAACAGCAGCTATCATGAAAAGTTTAAAGCTATACCTTGCTGTTTTGAGCTGTTCAATGCTTGTATACCTCATAGCACAATACAACCGGCCCAAACCTATCGATTGGACCGAGACCATGAATATTAACGATAAAATTCCGTTCGGTACATACGTATTATATAATCGCATTAATGACATTTTTCCGGGAGCAAAAACATTAACCTTTCGCGAACCTGTTTATAACGTAATTAATGATCATGATATAAAGCATGGCACCTATATTATTATTTGCCACACTATAAACCTTAATGAGTACGATTATGCCAAACTAAAAACCTACATAAAAGCAGGTAACGACGTTTTTATAGCCGCCGAATATTTTGGAGACCAATTGGCGAAAGAACTTGGCGTAGAAACACAGGTAGAATTTGCAAACAAAAAACTTGTAAGCATTAAATTAAACAATAAATACCTCGATACAACTAAGCTTTACTACAGCAATAAAGGGATAGGTGATGCTTACTTTAAAAAATTAGATACTGCTAAGTTTACAGTGCTGGGCAGTAATACAGAGCATCACACCAACTTCGCAAAATGCACTATTGGCAAAGGGCACCTATATATAAATGCCAATCCATTGATGTTTACCAATTTTGGGATGTTGAGCAGCGCGGGTTCAGGCTACGTATCGCAGGCATTATCAGTTGTAAAAAACGACTCCAATTTAATATGGGATCAATATTATACTGTTGGCAGATCTGACGATGAATCGAGCATGCGGGTATTTCTGCGCAATACCAACTTGCGCCGGGCTTTCTATATCGCATTTTTCGGCCTGTTGGTTTTTATTATTTATGAAGCCAAGCGCAGGCAGCGTATTATACCTGTAATTGAACCATTACCAAACTCAACTGTCGAATTTGTGAGCGTTGTAGGCCAGGTTTATTACGAGCAGCGCGATAATGCCAACATTGCGCGTAAAAAGGCAACCTACCTGTTAGAATACCTAAGGGATAATTACCGATTGAAGACGAATAGCCTTGACGAGGAATTTATAAGCACCTTATCCCAGAAAACGAGTACAGACGTTCAATTTATTACCGACATTATAAACACTATCAATTTCATCAACAATAGCGAAACCATAACAGATATGGAGTTGATTAGATTTAATAAACTTATAGAAAAATTTTACAGCCAAAACCGATACAATGGAAAATGATTTTTTTGAACAACGCACCGATATGAGCAAGCTAAGCCAGGCGGTAGAGCAGATAAAAGCTACATTGGCTAAAATTATTGTGGGTCAGCAAGATTCTATCGATTTGCTGATAGCAGGCATATTGGCAGACGGACATATCCTGATAGAGGGTGTACCCGGCGTAGCCAAAACACTTACAGCCAAGCTGATATCAAAAGCTATAGATGCTAAATATTCGCGCATCCAATTTACGCCAGATCTGATGCCATCTGATATATTGGGCACTTCGGTTTTCAACCCGAAGTCAACGCTATTCGAATTTAAACAAGGGCCAATCTTCGGCAATATTATTCTTATAGATGAGATTAACCGTGCACCGGCTAAAACGCAATCGGCCTTGTTTGAGGTAATGGAAGAACGACAGGTAACCATTGATGGCCAAACCTATAAAATGCAGGAGCCATTTATTGTACTGGCAACCCAAAACCCGGTTGAGCAGGAAGGTACTTACCGGTTACCCGAGGCCCAGCTGGATAGGTTTTTATTTAAAATAGAAATCAAATACCCAACACTCGAAGAAGAAATTGCCATTATAACCCAACAACATAATCAAAAAACTAACGAGCAGTTAAGTACCATTGAACCGGTTTTATCGGCAGCAGATATCATAGCGTTAAAGCAACAGGTAAAAGCCCTGCATGTTGAGGATAAACTACTGGAGTTTACCGCCAAAATTGTTTACGAAAGCCGTAATCACAAATCGTTGTATCTGGGTGGTTCGCCAAGAGCATCGCTGGCAATTATTAACGCAGCCAAAGCATTAGCTGCAATTAAAGGTCGCGATTTTGTAACGCCAGAAGATATTATTTATGTAGCAGTTCCTGTTTTAAGACACCGGGTTATGCTTACACCCGATAGGGAAATGGAAGGTGTAACTCCCGACGACGTAATAGCGCAAATTATTCAAAAACTGGAAGTTCCCCGTTAATATAGCCGAGTGAAAAATTTCTTACGCCTGTTTTACAAAGATCTTTTTTTAACCAATCGGTTATTTACCGGGCTTGGCATCTGTACCGTTTTGTTTTTGCTTGCTTTCTTTTTCCCATGGCTGGGGGCCATTCCTGTATTGGCTTTTTGCGTACTGGTCTTTTTACTTTTGGCGGATGTTCTGATGCTCTATAAAACAGCCAGCGGCGTATTTGCCAAACGCCTTGCTCCGGAAAGATTAAGCAACAGCGATGATAACGATATGGCTGTGTACATAGAAAACCGTTATTCTTTTAACGTTAACATAGCTATAATAGATGAAATCCCCTTTCAGTTTCAGAAGCGGGATGTATGGTTTAAAACCAATTTAAAACCACGCGAACAAAAACTTATAAGTTATGTGCTGCGCCCTACAAAACGTGGAGAGTATGAGTTTGGCGATATCAGGGTTTATGTTAAATCGCCATTGGGCTTTACCAGGAGGCGCTATACCTTTGAGCAAGCCGAAACCTTGCCGGTGTACCCATCGTTCCTTCAGATGCGTAGATACGAGCTGATGGCTATCTCTAACAGATTAACAGATATCGGCATAAAAAAAATACGCCGTATTGGCCACAGCCTGGAGTTTGAGCAGGTAAAAAACTACGTTGCCGGTGATGATTACCGCACCATTAACTGGAAAGCTACCGCAAGGCGGGGCGACCTAATGGTTAACTCTTACACCGACGAAAAATCGCAGCATGTTTATTGTGTAATTGATAAATCAAGAGCCATGAAAATGCCTTTTGATGGTTTAAGCTTGCTTGATTACGCCATAAATGCCAGCCTGGTGCTCTCCAGTGTAGCGCTGATAAAAGAGGATAAAGCCGGCCTCATCACCGCTGCAGAGAAAATTGGCGCTGTAATCCCGGCCGATAGAAAAGCATCGCAATTAAATAAAATACTAGAGGTTTTATATAAGGAACGTACCCGTTACCTTGAAACTAATATGGAACTGCTGTATAGCACGGTACGCACAGTAATTAAACAGCGAAGCCTGGTGGTATTTTTCACCAATTACGAAAGCATGAATGCCCTAAACAGGCAATTACCCTATTTAAAACGGATAGCAAAATTTCACCTGCTACTGGTTGTATTTTTTGAAAACACCGAGCTTAAAACCCTCAGCGAGCAACCTGCCACCGACCTGGAAGGCGTATACATAAAAACCATCGCCGAAAAGTTTGCTTACGATAAAAAGCTTATTGTGAAAGAACTGGCCAAATACGGCATCCAATCTATTTTGAGCGCGCCTCAAAGCCTTACAGTAAACACCATTAATAAGTATTTGGAGATAAAGGCGAGGCAAAAGATTTAGAAGAGAATCAAGAGCTAAGACTCAAGACATAAAAACTACTCAGCTTGTGGTTCGTTGATGTTTTCAGGCAAAAAAAAGCTTTTCATTCTGAGGGATAAAATTTCGCAAAACTCTGAAGGGGAAATGACAATATAAAAGTATGTCATTATAAGGAACGAAGTAATCTCGTACCCAGGCTTATTCGCCCCGTAGGGCTACGAGATTGCCACGCTGCGCTCAATGACAAATGTTTTAAACATGGCGTGGGGAGGTACAAAGGATCTATTATCCGCTATACTTCTTAGCCTTGTACTGTCTGCGAATAGATCCTTCGTACAGGATGACCACTGGCTAAAAAAATCTTGATTCTAACCTCTTGACTCTCTTCCCTACCCCGCCTTCGGGAATGCCACGCCATTGGCGCTAAAATCCGTAAATATCTTTTCCTGCAGTTCTATTTTGGCTGTTAAAAAGTTGGCCGGCTCTACCCATACGTTGATGGCTATCCGCACCGAGTCAATTTCCATGCTGATGATACCTACCCTGGCTGCGGGTTCGGTAAGGAGATTTTTATTTAAGCTGATGGCTGTGTTAATGATAGCCTTTACTTTATCCAGATCGTTGGCATAGGCTATCTTTATCTCAAAATCGAGGCGGCGTTTACCTTCGCGGGTTACGTTCACTATCACTTCGTTAAAAAGCTTGCCATTGGGAATAATTACTGTTTTATTATCGGCTGTAAGCAAAACCGTATAAAATATCTGTATCGATAAAACTTTACCTTCCTGTCCCTGGGCTACTATGCTGTCGCTAAGCTCAAATGGTTTCAATAATAAGATAAGCACCCCACCCGCAAAATTCTGGAAAGTGCCTGATAACGCCAAACCCGCCGCAACAGAGAAAGCACCGATAATGGTTGTAAAGATGGTCATCTCTAAACCAACAATATTCATTACCCAAATAATGAGCAATACATACAGTGTAGTTATGGTAAGACTTAAGAAGAAGGGTTGTAATGAAGAATGTATGCCCCTTTTGAGCATCCGGTTGCGGAGCCGACTTCGTAGTAAACGAATAACCCAAAGACCGATAAAGAATATGATTACCCCACCTATGTATTTAGGGCCGTGGGTGAACAGCCAATTGTGGAAATCTTTATAAAAATCCTCTACTTTGTACATGCCTTTGTCTTTCATAAAATGATGAAGGCAAAAGTAAAAATTTATTACTTACCGTAAATAGTAATAAACAGCTCGGGGCCTTTAAACAGTAACCAATCTACCATGGTACTGTGCAGTTGCTTTGATTTTTGTATTATATTCTTCATTATATTAAAAGCTATTCAAATCCTATGCCTAAGAGCCTACCTCTCAGATTTGTTACGCAAAAATACGCCTTCGCTATTAAGATAACTTTAAAAACTAATCAAATGATTAATTAATGACCATCCGTTTACGCTCAAATGACCGTAAGCGGTCTTAAAAAAAAGAAACCCTGTATGCAAAAGCATACAGGGTTTTTAATAGTATATATTTCCAGACACCCGTTAGCTAACGGGCCGGGGAGCTATTACATCATGCCGCCCATGCCGCCGCCGCCCATTGGTGGACCAGCCGGAGCATCTTCAGGATCATCGGCCAATACAACTTCTGTTGTTAACAACATAGCTGCAATTGACGCCGCGTTCTCTAATGCTACACGACCAACTTTAGTTGGATCGATAACACCAGCTGCAATCAGGTTTTCGTATTTATCAGTACGTGCATTGTAACCAAAGTCGGCTGTACCTTCTTTAACTTTTTGTACTACGATAGAACCTTCGATACCTGCGTTTGCGCAGATCTGACGTAGAGGCTCTTCGATAGCGCGACGGATGATCTGGATGCCAGTGTTTTCGTCTTCGTTATCGCCTTTAAGATCAGTTAAAGCAGCTACCGCGCGGATGAAGGCAACGCCACCACCTGCAACAATACCTTCTTCAACAGCAGCACGTGTTGCGTGTAAAGCATCGTCAACACGGTCTTTTTTCTCTTTCATCTCAACTTCTGTAGCAGCACCTACGTAAAGTACAGCAACACCACCAGATAATTTGGCTAAACGTTCTTGTAATTTTTCGCGGTCGTAATCAGATGTAGTTGATTCGATCTGAGATTTGATCTGGCCAACACGACCTTTGATCTCATCAGCAGAACCAGCACCATTAATGATGGTAGTGTTATCTTTGTCGATAATGATTTTCTCGGCAGTACCTAAGTAAGTAAGATCAGCATTTTCTAATTTGTAACCTCTTTCTTCAGAAATTAAAGTACCACCGGTTAAGATAGCGATATCCTCTAACATTGCTTTACGACGATCGCCAAAACCTGGTGCTTTAACAGCAGCAACTTTTAGTGAGCCACGAATTTTGTTAACCACTAATGTAGCTAATGCTTCGCCATCAAGGTCTTCGGCAATAATTAATAATGGTTTGCCTGTTTGTACTTGTTTCTCGAGGATAGGAAGTAATTCTTTCATCGAAGAGATCTTTTTATCGTAGATCAGGATGTAAGGATTTTCTAACTCAACTTCCATTTTATCAGCATTGGTAACAAAGTAAGGAGAAAGGTAACCACGGTCAAACTGCATACCTTCTACAGTTTTAACTTCAGTTTCGGTACCTTTTGCTTCTTCAACAGTGATAACACCATCTTTACCAACTTTAGCCATCGCTTCGGCAATTAATGAACCGATGATCTCGTCGTTATTTGCAGAGATAGATGCTACTTGTTTTATTTTGTTATTGTCTTCGCCTACAGTTTGTGATTGAGCTTTTAAGTCTTCAACAACAGCTGCAACAGCTTTATCAATACCACGTTTCAAATCCATTGGGTTTGCACCGGCAGCTACGTTTTTAATACCTGCAGTTACAATAGCTTGTGCTAAAACGGTAGCAGTAGTAGTACCATCACCTGCAATATCAGCAGTTTTTGATGCAACTTCTTTAACCATCTGGGCACCCATGTTTTCTAAAGCATCTTTCAGTTCGATCTCTTTAGCAACAGTAACACCATCTTTTGTGATAATAGGTGAGCCGAATTTTTTATCAATAATTACGTTTCTGCCTTTAGGGCCTAATGTTACTTTAACCGCATTAGCTAAAATATCAACACCGCGTTTTAAGGCGTCGCGTGCTTCAACATTGTATTTAACTTGTTTTGCCATTTTATTTTTAAGATTTGAGATCTGAGATTTGAGATGTGAGAGAACTCCATTTCAAATTCAAATCATTTTAATTTTTTAGTTTTTTTATACAAGCAATCGAGAGCAAAATTGTTCTCAAATCTCATATCTAACGTCTCACATCTAAATTACAATACCGCGTAAACGTCAGATTCGCGCATTATTAAATACTCTTTTCCTTCGTAGGTAATTTCGGTACCGGCGTATTTACCATATAAAACCTGGTCGCCAACTTTTACTGTTAAAGGCTCATCTACTTTACCGTTACCAACAGCAACGATAGTTCCACGCTGAGGTTTCTCTTTAGCGGTATCCGGGATTATAATTCCCGAAGCGGTTTTTTCTTCGGCAGCTGCGGCCTCTACAACCACTCTGTCGCCGATTGGTTTAATGTTTAATGACATAGTTATAACTGTTTATTTTATTTAAGTTTTTCATCACCAAATGCTCATCAATTATGCCAAGCAATGGCAATGGCAAATATTGACATATTAAACTGTTGTAATGGCAGCAAAACAAAAATTTACTTTTAGGGCTTAACCTTATTTTAACCTGCCCGTGTCATGATGTCAGTAGCTTAATGGCAATAAAAAAGGCTCTGGAAGTATCCAGAGCCTTTTTTATTCTTTATGGGAGTATGTACTCCTTATTTTTTTGGTGCCGGTGCAGGAGTAGCAGCAGGTGCTGGCGCTAATGGTAACGATTGAGTTGGTGCAACGTTAGATGGTTTAGAAGCATGTTCAACCTGCTCGCGCAATGCCGAATTGCCAGTGGTTGCCGGACCACCTTTGGCAACAACGTTAATAGCTAATGCTAAAACCATAATACCAATAGCCAGTGCCCAGGTACCTTTTTCTAAAAAGTCGCCGGTTTTTTGTACACCCATTAATTGAGATGAACTTGAAAAATTAGATGATAAACCACCACCTTTAGGATTTTGGATGAGTACGATAAGCCCTAACAGAGCGCATACAATAATGGTAAGGATAATTAAAATGTACATTTCTTTATTTTATATTAATTCGTTTTCTTTTCTATCTGTTCAATTTGGTGGGCAAAGTAACGGCTTTTTTCCGGAAATTTCAATATCAATTTTTTATAAGTAGCAATTGCTTTGTGATATAGCATCTGGTCGGTATATATCTGGGCCAGGGTTTCGCTCACCAGCTCATTTTTATCTTCCGAGCTTTTTTTGGCTTTATTCTCGTTATCTATCTTGTTAATAGATGGCGGGCGAATCTGCGGCTCCTCTTTAATAAACTTTTCAATGATCACATCCTCCTTGCGTTTTACCTCCGGAGCATCCGGTATAGGGGCATTCTCCAGATCCTGTAGTGATTTATCGTGAAAAATATTTTCAAAATATTGCTGTTGCAGCTCATCGGCAGCATGCTCCCGCTTTTCCTCTGCCGTAATAGTTGGCTGACCAACCGGCAGCGTAGGTGGCGAATAAGGCTGATAAGTTGCAGCATACTCTTTACGGGTTTTATCCAACCACCACATAAAGGTATAAGGCATTTTTTCATCGTGATAGCGTGATACCGCTTCCGCATCAGGTGTAATAGCATCGTCTGCTTTAACGTCAACAGACCACTGCGCAATAGCTGGAACCGTTGCTCCTAACGTTGCTCTGGCACCAATATCATTGGCTGTCTTTTGGTCTATTATGGAGTTATCAAACATAAAATAATCGGTAGCGGCTATGCTGCCAATTATCCATTTTTCTGTTTCAAAATTAATATTCGGCTCATTGGTTCGTGGCTCCGGAATACCGCCTTTGGCAACAACAGCTACTTGTTGCTCTGCCTGGCCCTCTTCGGCCTCTTGCTCATGATTAGCTTCCGGGTTACTGCCGGTAAAACTTATACTTTCGATGCCAACGATCTCGTCAAAAACCTCGTCTTCAATATCTTCAGCCTGGGCTTTAACGGTGGTTACAGGTACTTCGCTTTCAACTTTTATATCATTAATAGCAGTGCCCAACATTTCGGCAACTGTAGGGATCTCGTCAATTACGGTGTATTCTCCGGCGGCTACCCGTACAGGCAATTTTTCCTCGTAAGTAGCTGTATATTTTTCGGCTTCGGGGGCAGCAAACTGGCTTAATTGCTCTTCCCTTATTTCGGCGGCAGTTTCCTCCTCCGGAGAGGTGCCTATATTAAAGTAATTTTCACTTTGGTGAGCTATTGCATTATTATCCGGCTGAGCTCCGTTTTTATGTACAACAATCTGCCCGGCAGAAACCGCAGGAAAACTCTCAGGATAATGGATCAGTTTGTGCAACAACTGCGGATTATAATAGGTAGCGGCTCGTTTTAAATCGCTGCCATTACCTGCGTGCGCAAGCATAGCCCTCAATATCCCGCTTTGCGGAAACTCACTTATTAACTGCTGCAAATCGTAGTTATGCAACTGGCCATTATCGGCCGGGTTAGCCAATAATTCCCATAATATTTCGTTCTGCCTGTTATTTAAATATTGATCCACGTGGCTGAAATTACAAAAAGCCTACCAATTAGAGAAGGCCCTGTTAAAAATATCTTCGGTTAGCTGCTTTGTAATCTCTTGTATCAGGGCTTGTTCCTGCGAGTTTATATCGCCCCTATAGTTAGCAAAACGCGTCATACTTTCCTCAAAGTTAAGATTTTTATCCTTCTTATCTTTTTCATAAACGCTTTTTACCCTTACAGTAATGCTTAATCTATTGGCATCGGCAATTGGAGCCGTATTGTTATTGGTAGCCTCTATAGATACCGGCGCTATCTGGTAGCCAACAATGGCACCAGACATGATCACATCGCCCTCGTTCCTCACAATACTTAAGCGGCTTTGGGTACGTATCCGGTCTTTCAATGCCTCCGTAAAAGTTTGGCTTAAGTTATTCACTACCAGCGGCGCGTTATTTTCAAAAAACTGGATGTTGATGGTTTTTACATCAAGAGGTATCGCTTGATTTTTAAGTGTATAACATGACGAAAGTAAACCAAAACTTAAAACAATGATCAATCCGTATAACCTTTTCATCAACTATAAATTTAACTCTTTTATTTTTCTGTATAATGTACGTTCAGATATCCCAAGCTCGTTGGCAGCCAACTTACGTTTGCCCTTGTGTTTTTTCAAAGCCTTACGGATAAGGTCTGATTCTTTCTCTATCAGCGACAGCGATTCTTCTACCTCCTCGGCTTCGTGGGTTATGTTATATGCATCATTGCCGGTATTGTTACCCCCATTGTTATTGGTATTAACGGGCTGCTGCAAAGTAAATTGCGCTTCGGGATTACCGGGCAGCTCAATATCGCGGTATAATTGGTTAATAGTTTGCGAGTGATTGGCATAATTGGCTGATACACCGCCATGCTCAATAATATCGGCTACCAGCTTTTTTAGCTCAACCATATCGCGCTTCATATCAAAAAGCACTTTATACAATATATCGCGTTCAGAGAAATCTTCTTTTGGCTGATTATCCAAACGCATGGGCAAATTGCGGCCGCTGGCTTCATGAGGTATATAAGTAAGCAGCGTTTGCCCCGTTATAATACGATCGCGCTCCAAAACAGCCAATTGCTCGGCCATATTCTTAAGCTGCCTTACGTTACCAGGCCAACTGTAGTTGACCAATACCTGTTGTGCTTCCTCATCCAGCTGAATGGGTGGCGTACGGTATTTATCGGTAAAATCGGATGTAAACTTTCTGAAAAGCAGGTATACATCCTCTTTCCTATCGCGTAATGGTGGTATTTTTAGGGGCACCGTATTTAAACGGTAGTAAAGATCTTCCCTAAATTTGCCGCTCTTTACCGCATCGTAAACATCAACATTGGTAGCCGCTATAACGCGCACGTTGGTTTTCTCTACCTTCGAAGATCCTACTTTTATATACTGACCAGACTCCAGCACCCTAAGCAAACGGGCTTGCGTACCCAATGGCATTTCGGCAATTTCATCTAAAAATATGGTACCGCCGTTTACGGTTTCAAAATAGCCCTTACGTTCGCCCACAGCGCCCGTATAAGCTCCCTTTTCGTGACCGAACAGTTCCGAATCGATAGTCCCCTCGGGTATAGCGCCGCAATTCACCGCTATAAAAGCCCCGTGCTTACGCGGACTCATCTGGTGTATAATATGCGAAAACACCTCCTTACCGCTCCCGCTTTCGCCGGTAATAAGTACAGAAATATCTGTAGGTGCCACCTGGTTGGCAATATTTATAGCCCGGTTAAGCAATGGCGAATTGCCAATGATACCGAAGCGTTGTTTAATTTCTTGTATTTCCATGTAGCCCCCTAACCCCCTGAAGGGGGAATTTTAGGTTTAATTTTTTATTGACGTTTAACTTATCCCTCCCCCTTTAGGGGACCGGGGGGCTAAACCACCTTTCCTATCAGCGTAGCTGTAGTAGTTCTTTCAATTAAAACGTTCACGTATTCGCCTGGTTTGTAGCTTTCGCCTACCGGGAAAATTACCATGGCGTTTTGATCGCTACGGCCGCAATAATCATTTTTTGATTTTTTGGAGAAGCCTTCTATCAGCACTTTTTCTATTTTACCAATGCGTGCTTGTGCGCGATAGAAAGAATATTCCTGCTGTTTGGCTACTATCTCGGTTAAGCGTTTTTGTTTTACTTCCTCGGGAATGTCATCAGTATAGCGTTTTGCAGCTAATGTTCCCGGGCGCTCGCTGTACTTAAACATGTAGGCAAAATCGTATTTTACGTAATCCATCATGCTTACGGTATCGGCATGCTCTTCATCCGTTTCGGTACAAAAACCGGTAATTACATCTGTAGAGATAGCGCAATCGCCAATAATATTACGGATGGCATCAATCCGGTTAATATACCAATCGCGGGTATAGGTACGATTCATGATATCCAAAATACGGGTATTGCCAGATTGTACCGGCAGGTGGATATAATTACAAATGTTATCGTACTTTTTAATGGTATACAAAACCTCATCGGTAATATCTTTAGGATGCGATGTTGAAAAACGCACACGCAGATGGGGATTGATGAGGGCTACCATCTCCAAAAGATTGGCAAAGTTGGTAACAGGGGCAGCCTCACCTAAATCCTCTCCAAAGGAGAGGACTTGCTCTGCACCCGGCTCTGCTTCTGGTATTTCAGAACCCTCTCCTTTGGAGAGGGCAGGGTGAGGCTGTTTCCATTTAAACGAATCTACATTTTGCCCAAGCAAAGTAACTTCGCGGTAGCCTTTATCAAACAGATCTGTACACTCGGCAATTATAGATTTTGGATCGCGGCTGCGCTCGCGGCCACGGGTAAACGGCACCACGCAAAACGAACACATGTTATCGCATCCGCGCATGATAGATACAAACGCGTTAATACCATTACTATTTAAGCGTACCGGGCTTATATCCGCATAAGTTTCCTCGCGGGATAACAGTACGTTAACGGCCTTTTGGCCGCTATCAACCTGGTCTATCAGATTAGGCAGGTCGCGGTATGCATCCGGACCAACCACTACATCAACCAGTTTTTCTTCTTCTAAAAATTTCGATTTCAGGCGTTCGGCCATACAGCCTAATACACCCACCACCAAACCAGGATTTTTCACCTTGGTAATGGCAAATTCTTTTAGGCGGTTACGCACACGCTGCTCGGCGTTTTCGCGTATAGAGCAGGTGTTAATAAATATAACATCAGCGGCATTATGATCGCCGGTAGTTTCAAAACCCTGCTCAGATAGTATGGATGCAACTATCTCGCTATCGCTAAAATTCATGGCGCAACCGTAACTTTCAATATAAAGTTTACGGCCATTGTTTTTACCCGTCACCGGCTGCTCTAAAACTAAAGCCTCGCCTTGCCTGCTTTCATCATGTACCTTATCCGGAAGAACCAAATCCATCATTCAATTAAAAATTAGTTTGCAAAAATACATAAAATTTAAATACATGGGTGACATATTGTCAGCATTTCATAAAATCAAATTTTTATTATTATATTTCTGATTCCATACGTATAAAGTTGGTGGTAACAACTAAAAGGCAAAGGAACATCTGTAAATGAAGCTTAAATTTTTAAGGCATAAATGGCAAAAAATAGCCTTTAGTTTTGTGTTAATCCCGGTGGTTATCGTATTCATGATCGCCCTTGTTCTTAATCATTTCCTATCTCCAATTTTGGCCGATAGGGTACGCGACGCCGTTTTAACCGGCAGCGACAGCCTGTACCGTGCCGATTTTGTAGATGCACAACTACATCTTTTAGAAGGCAAAGTTACCATCAACAACATCAGCCTTATACCCGACACCGCCGTTTATAACCGCCTGCAAAAAGCGCACATAGCGCCTAACAACCTGGTAACCTTGCATGTAAAACGCCTTATACTACAGCATATACATCCATTTAGTTACTACTTCAGAAACAAATTAAAAATTGGGCAGATCGTATTGAACGAGCCCGAGCTTAATATAAGCTACCGGCTTAACCATACCCAGGATACCGTGCTAAAAGACCGCCGTACTGCCTGGCAAAAAATATCCCAAAGCCTGCACTCTATTAGTGTAGATCATATTTATTTTAACGATGTTAAATTTAAGTACGAAGACTACTCGGGCCATAAAGTAGTGATATCCGAATTGAAGGAGATGAACCTGAGCGCTACCGACCTTTTAATAGATTCGGCAACGCAAACCGACCAAACAAGGTTGTTATATTGTAAAGATATAGTTACCGAACTAAATAATTACAGTGGCAAAACCGACAATGGCCTTTATCAATACAAGATAAAGTATCTTAAGCTATCTACTCTTTCATCCAGGTTAAACATACAGGGCCTGCAGCTGCAGCCGGTAGAAACCAGTGTATTCTTCAACAAAAGCCAAAGCGACCGCTTTACCTTCAATGTAGACTCACTTCAACTTAACAATTTCGATTATTTAAGCTACCACAAATACCGCAAGGTAAAAGCCACAAGCCTCCATCTAAACCATGGTGCTATACGGATATTTGGCAACCCTAATAAGGTAAAAAAATCGGATGTGGATAGGGTGAGCACTTTCCCCAATATGGTAATTCGTAATGTAAATACCGATCTTACTATCGATACCATCCAGGTGAGGCATATCGACGCGGAGTACTCGGAGTTTAATGCGGATACTAAAAAAACCGGCTCGGTAAGCTTTAATAATACCAGCGGCTATTTTTATAATATCACCACCAACAAGGCGGCCATTGCCAAAAACAACATTACCGATGTTAAGCTCAGTAGTTATTTCATGAACCGGGGCCTGCTCAACGTACAGTTTCTGTTTAATTTAACCGATAAGGATGCCGCATTTAGCTACAAAGGCTCCATGAGCCCGATGACGGCTAATAAGCTTAACCAGGCCACCATGGCGCTGGCTATGCTCAAGATCACATCAGGCACTGTTAAGCAGTTTAACTTCGATATCCACGCAAACAGTAAGGTATTTAAGGGTAATGTATCGTTATTATATAACGATTTAAAAGTGTCGATATTAAAAGCAGATACGGCTCACAATCAGCTAAAGAAACAATCCATCATCTCCATATTTGCCAACCTTTTTGTAATCAAACACAACAACCCCGATAATGCGGGCACTCTTCCCAGAATAGCTCATGTAAACTATGTGCGCCCAAAGGATGCACCGTTTTTTAAAGCCGTTTGGCGCACCTTGTTACAAGGCATAAAACCATGCGTGGGCCTGGACGATAAATCGCAGGAGGCTGTAAGGGGGCGCCTAAATGAGCACAACAAAAACAAACAAGAACGGAAAATCAAAAAAGCCGAACGTGCAAAACGCCGGGAAGAAAAAAAGGCGGCGAAAGCGATGAAAGGGCTTTGAGAGAATTTGATCGGATGATACCTCTTATTTATAGGAAAACTTAATCCCTTTTTGTTTAGCTATGGCTTTAAGCCTGTTCATATCTTCTTTTAACTCGAAGCCCTCTTTTGATAAATAGTGAGAACTCCGGCTGGAAACAAAGATTGTAAAATATTTTTCGCGTTCGATAAGCTTGGTTACATATTGCCAGTTACTTGTGCTACTTATGGTCTCACCTATATATTCAATCTTGTCCTCATTAATTGCATATCTGAGTTGCTCGCGTAACGAAGCAATTTTTTTCATATTTACTTTACAAGTATAATAAGTAAGAGCCGGAACCATGATACCATAAATAAACACCAAAACTAAAATTAGAAACCCTTCATCAAACCACGATATAGGCCCATCGGATAGTGACAAACCCTGCATCACAATTGCAACCATCAATATCATCAACAAGCCCTTGCCAGTATAAAACACCCGCAATGATATACTCCAATAGGATTTAAAATCCGCCTTACTGGTAACTTTTATATCTTCCATTTAACTAATATAATTTATTGCAGCAACAGTTTAAGGTTAATACCAAAGTTGGTAAATGCCGTATTAAACGTTTGCGAGGTGTATGGGCGGGTGATGTTTGAATCGTAAAACAGGTTAAGGTTAAAGCGCTGATTGATCACATAATCAATAGATGGCCTTAGCGTAATATTTTGCGCGCCCGACGAGATCTCGGCCGCTTGCACATCAGCCCGGTAAATGAGCGTTTTGTTATCGCGCAACGAAAAATCGAGCTTAAAGTTAACATCCTTAGGACTGCCACCAGCAAACATGCCAAACGGGAAGTGGAAGTTTTTGGTATGGTAGCCAAACCCAAACACAATTATTTTTTCGTTTTGCTGCGCCAGCTGGCTGTTAAGTAAACTGAGGCTTAGCGTTCGGCTTTGCCTAAACTCTACATTGGCGGTCATGCTGTTTTTAAACCTGGCGCTGGCACCAATAAGTGGTACAAACTGTTCAAATATGGTAACCTGCGAAAACTGGTACAACGGTAAAAAATCGTTGTTCAAATCCCGCGCACTGCTGGCACCGGCGGCTTCCTGGTATTGCAACAACGTAGTAAATCCGCTTACGTTGTATGATGAGCGGTAACCGTGACTGAGATCGAACGAATCGAAAACATCCGAAAAGAAAGGCAATTTACTGAGGCCGCTGTACCTGATATCCCAGTTAGGGATAGGTATCCTCGGGAACTGCGAAAGGCTGCTTGTTGAAGCCTTTTTGCCTGTATACGCAGCCAAAAATGCCGGCACCAATACGTTCTGAGAGTTTTGCCCATATCCATCCCTAAACCCTGCCGAATCGATAACGTTGGTTGAGTTAGGGTTTTTGGCAGCCAGCCGCTGCGATATTATAGTACGATTTGTAAGCAATTGCTGAAACAATGGCGATGTGTTATCAATGCCGGTTGTCTTTTTAAATGCCGTACCAATGGTTAAAAACGAGATGCTGTAATTACCCGTTGTTACCGGACTAAGATTTTGAATACTACCATCCAGATATTTAAAATTCGACTGGTAGTTATGATCTTGTGTTTTAAAGGCGATCAGTTCTATCTTCAGATCTTTAAACGGCTCAATAATAGCCCTAAAGTGCATATCCTCATTTAGCGATGTGGTATACAATTGATTTTGCAGGGTATCTGTAGAGATCCAGCCATTGGTTACTGCTTTAGCGCGAATATCTGTTTGGCTACCCAATAAAAAGCCTATACCCGGCGAACTATAATCTGCATTCTCCCCAAAAATACCAGATTGCGGCAGGTAGCCGGGTAAAAATGTTCCTTCTTTACGCGAGTAGGTGGCGCTCAGGTTTTTAACACTGGTTAGCAAGCCTATCAAAACCTTGCCTATGCCGGCGGGCGCGTTTGGATTGTTTGCCTTGCGTATAAATGGAAACTTGTTATACAGCGAAACCATGTTGAACGTGGGATTTACCTGTATCTCGCGCAAGTTGCTAATGCTGTTACCAACACTATACGATGGATCATTTATAGCAAATAGCGGCTGTGTTTGCCAGTTAAAGTGCGTGCTGTAACGGGTAACAACCGATGTCCAGTCTAAACCGGGAATTTTGTTGATAGGCAGCGTATAGTTAATATTGATGGTGTGGTTGTAGTTGGTAGTACGCCCCAGCTTTTTAAGGTTATCCCAAAGGGTATCGCGCTTTAACCCGTTTATACGCCCTGCCGGTTCATCAACCACCCCAAGGTTGGTCGCGTCAATATCCAGCGATAGTGATTTGGTTAAATTCCAGCCTATGCCATAAACCCTTGTAACGTTAAAATACTTGTTAAAAGTTGTGGTTGGTATGGGTATAAAGTTGTTCGGATCATTATCCCGCAGGGTATTTTCCGAATAAAAACGATCGAAGTTGATACTAAAGTTTAACCTCGATGGTAGGATGCTAAAGTTGATATCCCGTGCCAGCGCCAGTAAGTTGTTCTTAATAATTTTGGCAAACGGGGTATAATATTTAGGTGCATTGGTATAATTATAAGAAAGTGAAAGATGGTACGTTTTTTCGAGATCGCTCTGCGTAGTAAAATCGTGATGTGTAAACTCGGTGTAGGCGTAACTGGCGTTCCAGTTCTCTACATCCCAAACATGGTTTGCTGCTGATGGATTGCTTTTGGCTTTATGTACGTTGGTAAAGTTAAAGCTTTTTCTTAAGGTATAATCCTCTGCCGCGTTCCTTATAGAATCGCGCTCCTGCTTACTGGTAGCGGCGGCCAACGTTTGTTTCAATTCGATATCAGGCGCCCCCGGATCATACTGCGGCATGCTTATTTGCGACGACAGGTTGATATAAGCCGGAATATGTATCCCGCTTCGCTCCGGGAAAAACTTGCCCAGCTCGGCACTTGCAGATATATCGTAGATCTTGCTATCGGCCTGGCTTCTGTCATTCAACCGTGAATCCAGCGTACCAAAGCCTATGGTAGTTTTACTGCCAGATACGGTAACATCGGCAAAGTCGGCCAGCTTGGTATCCAACCTCGCGGTTGCAGCCCAGCCCCCACGCTGATCAAAATCGGTAAGGCGTAACTCATCAAACCAAATTGTACCCGTTTTATCCAAACCATCATCTGCTACCGATGCCTGGCTACCTTTTAACGGATTGCGCACGCCAAGCATAATAGTAGTAAGCCGGCTTAAATCGGGTTGCCCTTTTATATAAACAGTTTGGGTTCCTTCGGTGTATTTAAACACCTGGTTATACAATACATTGGCATGGTTACGTGCCAGCTTTGCACGGGTTAGCAAACCAAGCTCCAAATCTATAGCGTTAGCATCGGGCCATATCGCATTCGGATCGCTGGTACCGGGTTGTGTTATTTTCAGTGGCAGTTCGTACTCGTAGTAGTTATCCTGGTAATCAATACCCAAACGTATAAATGTGTTAAGATCATTATCCTTTAGCTGGGTTCCCTCGCCGTGTACAAACATTTGCAAGCGTTTGTATTTACGTAAATCGTTATAAAAAGTACGGAACGCCGCCCTCGAATAACCGTCGCGCAGGCTTTTCACCTCCAATGATAGCGATTGCTCATTAAGCTTGGTATTGGTTTGCAGGTTATTATAATTACGCTGGCGCTGAATGCCCGGAGGCACCACATAAGGAATAGGCGTACGGTTGCCATTTTCTTCAATATTTACCGCCTGTACATCAAGCGTTGAGTTATCTATAGGCGGGTTGGCAATAGATGGATCGGCAATAACATTTAGCGGGTTTCTTTCGGTGTTAAATGCACGCCATTCGCCACGTACCAGCTCTAATGTAGCAAAACGGAGTATGGAGGTATCGGCAAAATTGGTCATAAACATCCTCATAAAACGAATGGCCTTAAAATCTTCAATATTACCCACCTTACTTTCGTAACCGTTAATAGGTATCCTAAACTGGTACCAGTTTACAGATTGAGTTGTGCCGTTGGGCAGCTTTACACTGGCTGTTACCTTATCGCTGATATTATTTTGCCCAACCACCATATCGCCCGGACGAATGGATACCCTGTACTGAAAGTACGCATCCTCCTGGCTCATGTTGTTATCCCGGTTAATATCTTCACCATCGGGCAAAGATGTTGATGCCGAGTTTGGGATGCCCAGCTCGGCCTGCGATTGTGCCGATGTTTTAGAGTTGCCATCGGTACCGTTGTACCTGCTATACCTATCAAGGATACTTGCCCGTGCCTGATCGAGCGCGGCTCCCTGGTAGTACTGGTAATCATCAGATGATGGGTCATTGGCAAAAGTAGTTGCCGCCTGCGCGCTCAACTGCCCCTTTACCTGGGTTACTATGGGTGCAAATTTCCTTTGCTCATCAACATCATTTAATCCATCCAAACCCACATCCTGTAGTTTACGGGCATCGGGATTATTATCAAACGCGTTAATAACCGGTTGTAGTTTTGATACTCTTCCCCAGTTGGTTTCATCAACCTGGGTATAGTCGCCATTTACGGGCAGGCTGTTCTCTAAACTTTTGCGGCCGTCCTTTAATATATCTTCAGATATGCTACCTAAGTTAAAGTACAGATCGCCACCGGCCGAGTTTGTTTTGTAAATAAACGGATCGAGTACCCAAAACTCAATGTAAGAAACATTTAGAGATTCAAAATCATTGGTCTCCAGTTTTCTGAACATACCTCCCCAGCGCGATTTTGGGTTTTGCAGCGTACCATCGGTATTTAAACCGGTAGCAGTATAGTTGTACGGACCACGAACATTTGGATAAAAAGCCATGTTGAGCGTAGCTAAACTTAATGGCTGCCCGGTGCTCGATTGCTTATTGGGGAACACTTCCTGCTCTAATACCTGCCTGGCGTAATGGTTAGAGAGATCGTTACGGGATACGTTTATATTACCCGAGTTGGTATAAAATATGGGGTCGATATTATAAAATGCCAGGCGGGCACGATTAAAACCATAGCTCAGGTCATTGTTCCGGTCCCACTCCTGGAACAACTCCGGCGTACCCGAAATTTGCCAGGCATTGGCACTTTTTATATCGATAATGGACTGGCTGTTTTCAAAATCATCCAGGTATGAAGTTCCATTTTTTGAGCCTGCGAAATTTAGCGCACTTGGGCTCCCCGGCAATAATTGTGCAAACTCGCCCGAAAAGGTTACCGATGATGGTGCTTTGGTATGGATGAATGGAATTTTATCAACCAAACGGGTCAGAAATCTCGAATCGGAACTGTAGTTAGCATCAAAACCATAGATGGTATTAGAGATAGACTCCTCACCAACGGTTTCATTTTGGGTGATGGGCTGCTCTGTAAGGTGCATAATGGTACCACCTAAACTTAGTTTATCATTTACATGGTAATCAAATCTCGATCCATATAATGATTTTTGCTGCACCCCAAACAATTCGTTGTTTTCCAGTTTTACGTTGATAGGCTGCCCGGATGAAAGTAATGCCTGATTCAATATCCTTATCCTGCCGGAGTTATAATCTACAGTATAATCGGTACCCTCGCTTAATTTAAGCTGCCCGGCGGTTACCGTTACCGATCCCTGCGGAATATTAACCGCGTTTAGCTGATACTCCGACCCTCCGGTTGAAGTATAGGTACCTTTAATAACATAGCGGTTTAAGCCCGGAAAATATTGCTGCGCGATGGTTTTGGTAGAATCATATAAAGGCTGATATACATACCGCTTCACCAGGTCGGTCTCGCCCGGCGCAAACTTAGCTGCCAGGTCTGCGCCAAAAGGTTCGATAGTTGGGAATACTATCCGCCCGTTTTGTGAATCGATAGTTACGCCCTCCAAAAAGTCGAAATACCCATCGGGCTGTTTAGCACCCTGCTGGTCGAGGTTATCGAGTCCGGCAACCTGTATCCATAATTTCCCCTTCAGGGTAGCGCCTTCTTCCATTACCGTTTTTTCGATACCTGTTTTATCATCAAGGCGGGTAACCGTTAATTTAAAATTGGTTGGCGCTATCTGGAATGCCCCCAGCGAATAGATGTTTTTCATCATCAGATCCCAGGTTGGCAAACTGGTTTTCAGCAATTCGTTTTTTAGCAATTTGGTAAACAGTACTTTTGGCGTGTTGGGATCAACAGCCACATCGCTGCTAAACTCACCCACCTGGTACTGCACGCCGTTAATGGTATACTGATAGGCAACAGCTAATACTTCATCATTATTTAAGGGATAATTAAGCGAGATATAACCCAGCTGCGGGCTCAGCTTATAATCCTTATCTAAAACCAGCTTGCGGGCGTAAGTTAGTTTGGAGTAGTTATCTGTATTACCGGTCGACTGGAAATAACTTGCTACCGAATTAGAGTTTGTTTGCCTTGCATCGGCAGGCAAACCGGCCAATAAATTATTGGATTGCTGCGCAAAACCTGGGCCTTTAAAGCCGGCGGGCAAACCGCTAAACCCGGCACCACCCTGTATTTTGCTGGTGTTATGGGGCTTATTTTCGCCCAGATCCAGGAAAGCCAATATATCGCGCGAGTCGGTAGTTACGTTGGTTCTGTTAGTTGTCCAAACTTCGATTTTGGTAATGTTAATATTGGTACTGATAATAGGAATATTGGCCAGCGCCCTGTTATAATTATTGCGGAAATACTGCGATAAAAAGAAGTGCTTGTTGGCCTCATAATCTGCAGGGGTAAGCCTAAACTCGCCTTGCTGCGAGCCATTGGTTATGGTAATAGTTTTTGATTGCGACCGCTGTTGCGATAGGATACTGGTAATATCCAACCGGCCAAACTTCAGTTTGGTTTTTACCCCAAAAAGCGCCTGGCTACCCGTTATTAACGTAGTTGGCAGGGGCATACTTACAGTACCCGCCTCTATTTTTTGGATGATCTCATCGGGCGAACCGGTATAATCCAGCTTTATCTGGTTTTCAAACTGAAACTGCGCGTCGGTATTATAATTGGTGGTTATTTTTAGTTTATCACCAATATTACCGGTTACATTTAACTGGATCTTTTGATCGAAATTAAAGTTGAACTGGTTACGCTGGCGGGTGTTGAATAATGGATTTTCATTACTATTCTCCTGCCCGGCCAATATCATTTCTGCCGATCCCTGCGGACGGATATCAATATTCTGACTGCCAAAAATTTGCTCAAAAGTGCGGCTCCTTACCTTTATCACCGGGATAAAGCCAGGCTGTTGCGACTGGTAAGCATAATTATCTGCTAGTTGTTGGTAATAGCTTCGCTGATTTGATCTGTCTGTTAGTTTTAAGTATTGTGCAAAGGTTAGGTATTGTGGTGGGCGGTAGAGTAAGTTACCAACGCGCTCGTACAGTATATATCGGTTTGTAACAGCATCGTATTCAACGGTGCGCACCAGGCCGGGTGGGTCGGAATTGAAAATACCTTCCCTGAGCCTAACGCTTTTGGGTTGGGCAAAATTTGGAGGAGCGCTTTTTTGGGTTGTATCGGCCTTAACTTTTGGAACCTGTTGCTGCGCGTAAACGCTGCCCAGCCCGCCAAAAACAAGGATTAACAACACACTTATAATAATATTATAAGTAAATATTCTTATCAAAAGTCAAGTTGAAATTTATACGTAATTATAGAGTTTTTAAAGCAAATTTAATAAGCTGTTCTACGGTTAAATCTCCGTTATTGTTATTTAAATGTTGGTCTAAAACTTTCTCTGCCGCATTTTTAACAAAGCCAAGCATTACCAGGGCGGTAAGTGCTTCATCCTTAGCTGTTTTGTTTATTGGCACAACAGTTAAGGTGTCCGGTCCTTCTTTGCGCAATTTATCCTGCAGCTCCAAAATTATTCTTTGTGCCGATTTTGGCCCTATCCCTTTTATGCGTTGAATAAGCGAAACATTACCACTTACAATAGCCGCCTGAATCTCGGCCGGGGTTATAGACGATAACATCATGCGCCCCGTGTTGGGCCCGATACCCGATATGGAGATGAGGTGCATAAACAAGCGGCGCTCACCATCATCGGCAAAACCGTACAGGGTGAGCGCATCTTCTTTAACGTGTTGCCAGATGTATAGCTTGCAGCTTTCATCGGTACCAAGTCTTGAATATGTATTTACCGATATATTAATATGATAACCTATGCCTCCTGCGTCAATAACAACATGCGATGGGCTTTTAAAAACCAGTTTACCACTAATATAATCGTACATAAATAATATTACTTTCTTTTTTTAATTTAAAATATAAAACAACAATCTGCTTACTTGCTTTCGGCTTTAGCCTGCGCAGTAACAACAGCAATTGTTACCATGTTTACAATTTCGCGAACAGAACTGCCTAACTGTAATACGTGCACCGGCTTTTTTAAGCCCAGCAATATTGGCCCAACGGCTTCGGCACCACCTATCTCCTGCAATAATTTGTAGGCAATGTTGCCCGATTCGAGGTTAGGGAATATCAGTGTGTTGGCTGGTTTTCCGTTTAAGGTAGAGAATGGGAAATTATCGGCCAACAGATCGGAGTTCAATGCAAAGTTGGCCTGCATATCGCCGTCAACCACCATATCGGGGTATTTCTGGTGCAATATCCTTGCGGTTTCCCTTGTTTTTTCGGGAATCGCGCCTTCGTTAGATCCAAAGTTGGAGTAAGAGAGCAAAGCAACCCGCGGCGCAATGTTGAAGCGTTTTACAGAGCGTTCTATCAACACGGTAATATCTACCAATTCCTGTACGGTTGGGTTTACGTTTACCGTAGTATCACCAAAAAATACTGGCCCTTTCGGGGTTATCATCATATACATACCGGCCACACGGTTCACCCCCTCTTCGGTCCCGATGATCTGTAAAGCCGGTTTAACCGTACTTACGTAGTCTTTGGTTAAGCCGGATATCAGCGCATCAGCCCGGCCAAACTGTACCATACAGGCTCCGTAATAGTTACGGTCGGCCATAAGTTTTTTGGCCTCGTAAAGGGTAATACCACGGCGTTGACGTTTATTATATAAATAGTTAACGTATTCGTCCATGTTTTCGCAACCTTCGCGAGGGTCGATGATCTGCACATCGCCCAAATCCAGGTCGTTATCGCGGATGATCTTCTTTATCCGCTCTATATTACCCAGCAGTATGGGGGTAGCAATGCCCTCCTCTTTTACTATCTGGGCCGATCTTAGTATTTTATAATTATCCGCCTCGGCAAACACCACCCGTTTTGGGCTTTGCTTAGCCTTGTTGGTTAAGTTGCGCAGTAATTTATCGTTGGTACCTAAGCGCGATCTTAATTCTTCGGCATAGCCCTCCCAATCGGTAATTACCTTGCGGGCCACACCAGATTCGATAGCCGCTTTGGCAACAGCCATAGATACCTCGGTGATAAGCCTTTGGTCCATTGGTTTTGGGATAATATAATCCCGGCCAAATTTAAGGTTGGTAATATTATAAGCCAGGTTAACAGCTTCCGGAACCGGCTTTTTGGCCATCTCGGCAATAGCTATTGTAGCTGCTATTTTCATTTCCTCGTTAATGGCTGTAGCCCTTACATCAAGCGCACCACGAAAAATGTATGGAAAGCCCAATACATTATTTACCTGGTTAGGATAATCAGACCGGCCGGTTGCCATAATGATATCTTCACGGGCGGCGATAGCCAGGTCGTAGTCAATTTCGGGTACAGGGTTGGCCATTGCGAAAACTATGGGCTTTTTTGCCATGGTTTTCAGCATATCCGGCGTCACCACGTTGCCTGCCGAAAGCCCAACAAATACGTCGGCATTTTTCATGGCATCGCTTAGGGTTTTAACATCGGTGCGGGTAGTGGCAAATTCCATACGGATATCATCCAGGTCGGTACGATCCTGCGACAGCACGCCGTTGATATCAAACATTACGAGGTTCTCTTTTTTAACCCCTAATGACAGGTACATTTTTGAGCACGATACCGCGGCGGCACCTGCACCATTAACTACCATTTTTATCTTATCGAGCTTTTTGCCCTGAATTTCGCAGGCGTTCATCAACGCGGCACCAGATATAATGGCTGTACCATGCTGATCATCGTGCATTACAGGGATCTTCATTTCGGCTTTTAACCGGCGCTCTATCTCAAAACAGGTTGGGGCCGAGATATCTTCGAGGTTTATACCACCGAAGGTTGGCTCCAGCGCTTTTACAATATTTACAAAGTCATCAACATTTTTGGCGTTCACCTCCAGGTCGAAAACATCTATATCGGCATAAATTTTAAACAGCAGGCCTTTACCTTCCATTACCGGCTTACTGGCTTCGGGACCAATATTACCTAAACCTAATACAGCGGTACCGTTGCTTATTACAGCTACCAGGTTACCTTTGGCGGTGTATTTATAAACATCATCAACGTTTTCGGCTATGCGCAGGCAAGGCTCTGCAACACCAGGCGAATAGGCCATAGTTAAATCTCGTTGCGAATTGGTAGGCTTGGTTGGCACTACTTCTATCTTCCCGGGGCGACCCATGGAGTGGTAATTGAGGGCGTCCTGTTTACGGTTGTTCTTGTTCATCTTCTCAAAATTCAAGCGCTCAAAATTACAATTCTTTTTATGGTAACCTCAAATAAAATAGCCCGACTTTGAAACATGTCAAAATCGGGCTATTCATATACCTGATATTATCCTGGGTTTACAGCGTTGGTTTTGACTCAGCGGATACACTTGCCGAAATATCGCCACCGGCGGCAACCCTCAGCGTTCTACCAACCGGAGCGCGGTTGCTCTCCAGGTTATTCCATATTTTAAGATCATGCACTTCGCAGCCAAACAGATCTGCAATACCTGCAAGGGTCTCGCCTTTTTTTACTTTATGATACGTGGTTATCTTACGCTCGGCCTTGCCCGTTTCTGCATAAGTAGAGCGAATTACAGGGGCAGCTGCATAAACCGGGGCTGGTTTGGCAAACTCCATTGGCGCTACAGCATCGCCGGCGCTATTTAACACATTGTATAAAGCGGCAAAGTTTTCTTTTGAGGTTTGCGGCAAAATGAGCCTGCGGGGGGCGTGTGGCGTGCCGTTTACAATTAGTTTACGATAAGCCGGATTAAGGATAGTAATTTCGGCAATACCCACATTTAAGGCGCGGGCAACATTGCTTAGTGATACAAACTTTTTAACCATCACCGTATCTGTTTTTAGCGAAAAACTACAGGCCTGCGCTACAATGTTGTGTTTGCCAAAATAGTTCATCACATAATTCATGGCTATAAAAGCGGGTACATAGCCTCGGGTTTCTGCGGGCAGATATTGGCGAATAGCCCAAAAATCGCTACCGGCACCTGCCTTTTCCATGGCATGCTCTACATTGCTTTTACCACAATTGTACGATGCTATTGCTAACAGCCAATCGCCAAACTCCTGGTAAGCATCTTTCAAATAGGCTGCAGCCGCGTAGCTGGCCTGTATAGGGTCGCGGCGCTCATCAACATAGTCGTTCATGCTGAGGCCATAAACTTTGGCTGTGGTAGCCATAAACTGCCATGGCCCGGTTGCCCCTACGCGCGATATCGCGTTAGGATCGAGCTTTGACTCTACTATAGATAAAAATTTTATTTCTTCGGGAATACCTGCATCCCGAAACGCTTTTTCGTAAATAGGGAAGTAATATTTGGTAAGGCCGGCAACCTGCCCCATTTCATCGCGGTTACGCATGTACAGGTCTATATAACTTTGTACATACTCATTATAATCAAGCTGAATGTCTTTATGAACAGAATCTAACCGACGTTCATAAATATTGCCTTGCATACCAATAGGCCGCTTTGCAATCGAAGTGATAATGGTATCGGGTTTAAAGCCACCGTGAAAGTTTGCAAAACCACTAATTTGCTTTTGCATCGGGCGGGCATTAACAGAAATAATTTGTAATAGTGACAGGCAGATAGTAAGCGTAAATAATCTCTTCATTAGTTGGATTTGATTAAGTAAGGATGCTTTCCTGCATCGGTTAATTCTACTAAAATATCTCTTTTTTATAGTTTTAAGAAATATTCGGAGAAATTTAACAGTTGCTCCTCATTAAAATGTTTGGTTAATAATTGTAAAGCTAACGGTAATCCCTGGCTATTATTGCCGGTAGGCAACGATATGGCAGGCACACCAGCTAATGAAGCCTGTACCGTAAAAATATCATGAAGATAGGTTACCACCGGATCTTTTTCTTCGGCACCTATGGCAAACGCCGGTTCGGGAGCCGTTGGGATCAAAATAAAATCGTATTCGTTTAAAATTTCCTCAGTTTTTTCGCGGATCAGCCTGCGTACTTTTTGGGCTTTGGCATAATAAGCATCATAGTAGCCGGCGCTTAAAACAAATGTGCCCAGCATAATGCGGCGCTTCACTTCTTTACCAAACCCTTCAGACCGGGAGCGCTTATAGGTTGATTGCAGATCTTCGGCTGCCGGGCTGCGGTAACCGTAATGCACCCCATCAAAACGGGCCAGGTTTGATGATGCTTCGGCCGAAGCCAGTATATAATAGGTAGGTACCAGGTAATCCAGCTGCTCAAAAGCAATTGGCTTTACTGTATGGCCTTCGGCCCTTAGTTTATCAATATATTTTACCAGGGTATCTTTCACCTCGGCATCAACTCCCGGGCTCGATAGTGCTTCCTGTAAATAGGCGATCTTTTTCTTTGCGGGTTGTTCGGCATCAACGTTAACCGGTGTAACCGGGTGTTGTATCAGCGTGCCATCAAAATCATCGGGCCCGGCCATTACCTCATAAAGTAAAGCAGCATCCTCAACCGAGCGTGTGATTGGACCAACCTGATCAAACGATGAAGCGTATGCGATAATACCGTGCCTGGAGATGCGGCCATAAGTGGGTTTAAAGCCTATTACTCCACAAAACGCGGCAGGCTGCCTAACAGAGCCGCCGGTATCTGTGCCAATAGCAGCATGGCACATATTGGCCTGTACTGCAACAGCCGAACCACCAGATGACCCGCCCGAAACCCTCGTTTCATCGGCATGGTTTTTTACCGGGCCGTAGTAAGAGTTTTCGTTTGAGCCGCCCATGGCAAACTCATCACAATTGCAACGGCCTATAATAATAGCATCCTGCGCAAGCAGCCGCTCAACAATGGTTGACGAATAAATGGAAGTAAACCCTTTTAAAATTTTGGACGAGGCGGTTACCTCGTGCCCTTTGTAGCAAATATTATCTTTAATGGCTATAACCATACCTGCCAGCTTACCGGCGGTACCGCTTTTTATGCGTTCGTCAATAATTTTAGCGTTGGTAAGTGCTTCATCTTCAAAAACTTCGTTAAAAGCATTTAAGTGAGCTTTTTTTTTGATCTCACCCAAATAGTTTTTCACCAAACCCTGAACAGTAATCTCTGCACGCTGCAACCCGCTCTTTATCTCACTTAAAGAGGAATAAAATTTAGCCATGGGGCTAAAATAAAAAAACTTATCCGTTGAAATAATAAATTATTAAAACAGATAAGTTTATATCGTAATAAAGCGGCGAAGCTTCTGTACCTTAAAGTATTATACTTTAGGTTTTTCTTCTGATGAAGAGCTATTGTTTTCGCCGTTTTGCGCGTCTTTAAATTCTTTAACGCCTTTGCCTAAACCTTTCATTAGTTCTGGTATTTTTTTACCGCCAAACAAAAGAAGTATTGCCATGATGATCAGAATAATTTCTGGTGCCCCTAAACCCATAATTTTAAGTTTTTATATATGTTAATATTTTTGTTAAATAGTAGAATGCTTTTTAGCTGCTTTCGCAGTTTTATTTAGTGCTTGCTAAGGTCAATTTTTGATTCGTTAAGCGTTACATCATCGCTGCTTACGTGAAACTCGCCAACAGGGATAGTATTCGGAACTCTGTTTTCGGCAATAACCGGGTTTGGATGTTCTTCAAAGTTTACCACATCTTTGGCAACCGGTGTATTATCGGCAGAATGTTCTTCAATAAGTGGAGTTACATGCTCTTCAACCACCGGTGCGGTAGTTTTGGTTTCTTCTGGTTTCTCCTGAAAATTATTGATCTGGTTGTTGATCTCGCGCTTCACATCCTCAGATGCATCTTTAAAATCACGAATGCCCTTACCCAGCGTGCGCGCCATGCCCGGAAGCTTTTCGCCCCCAAATAGCATCAATGCTGCAAAAAGTATCAGTACCATCTCTCCCGTACCAATATTTAAAAATAAAAAAACTGTACTTAACATAGCATTTTTTTAAGGTTACAAATATATACAATTAAAATAGGTTATCGTTTCAACTAATTAGGCGCCAACCAAAACTTAGGGTTTTGCGCGTCTTTAGCCTTATAGATATCAAAATTTACTTCAGTTTCTCCGGTAGAGGCATCGGTAGCAACAACACCCAAATTTTGCTTGGTGGTTACTTTTTGCCCGCGTGCCACAGTTACCGACCGTAAGTTGCCATAAACTGTAAAGTACTCCCCGTGTTTTATCATCACCAGGTAGGTACCACTTACATCAACCACCCGTATTACCTCGCCTTCAAATACCGCCCTTACCGCACTGCCGGCATTGGTACGTATATCAACACCTGTGTTCTCGCTCTTAATTCCCTCAGAGGTATACTGTCCAAATCCCTGGGTTATAACTCCATTGGCAACCGGCCATGGCAAACGGCCTTTATTACCCAAAAAGTCATTTGATAGCCTGGCCGCTTCAGGCGTGGCATTCAAATATCCCGAACTGGTTTTAGGCGCGGCTTTAACCACTACCGGTGCAGGCCTGTTTTCGGCCTTTGCTTTTAGCGCTGCCAACCTTGCTGCTTCTTTTGCTTCGGCCTCGGCTTTACGCTGGGCCTCTTCAATTTCGCGGCGAATCGCAGCACCAATTTCGCGGTTGGTTTTAGCAATTTTGTTTTGCACATCTTTTTGCTGCTGCTTTAGCTGCCCTTCGTGCTGTGATAAATCGCTTACCACTTTTACCTGGCTATTTTTCTCTTTACCCAGGGTTTCTTTTTCCTTTTTCTGATCTACCAGCAGGTTACTTTTCTCTGCCTTGGTTTTATCAAGTTCGTTTATTTTTACATGCAGTTCTTTTTGTGTGCCCTGTATGTAACCGGCCTGGCGCTCCCTGTAGGTGCCAAACTGCTGTAAATATTTTAGTCGCTTATAAGCCTGGTTAAAATCCTTTGATGCAAAAATAAACATCAGCTTATTATAGGCACTCTGGTTGCGATAGGCAAACAGCACCATGGCCGCGTATTGTTTTTTTAGCTGATCGAGCTGACTTTGTAAGCTATGTACGGTATTATTACTCTCGGAGATCTGGCTATCCAAATTTCTTACCTCCGAGTTGATCACATTAATTTTTTCTTCACGCAGGTTTATCTGTGCTTTTAGCAGGCTTAGTTGTTTTAACGTAGCCCTTTTATTGTTTGAAGTTTCCTGGTAGTCTTTATTAAGCTGATCCAGCTCTTCAGATAATTTATCGCGCCTGCGCTTAAGCTCCTGGCTGCTTTGGGCATGTGCACCAACCGCAATAAATACTGCTATAATAAAGAAAACTGCTTTTAAAAATTTCATCAAACAAAAATAGGAATTATTTGGCCGCCTCGTACCTATCCGGAATACTAAATGGATATTCGAGCTGCTGATCAAAATCAACCTTAGTATAATGCAGGTTTATATGTATTTTTTTATCTTTTACTATTGATGCAATATCAACCTGCGACGGCAAAATACGGTTGGCTGCCTGTATAAACGCCTTGTTTACTATTTGTAACGATTGCGCCTGCGCCTGATTATCCAGGTTGGTTTGCGTTACCTTGTTATCGGCACCTACAATCAGCTTATACAGCAAATCGTCCAGATTGCCGCTCAGGGTAGTGTTTCCATTTACCGTCGCGATTTCTCCTTTTTCGCTTAACAACTCCGGGATGGCGTTACCTACCAGTAACGATTCCAGTGTTTTATAATTTACCTGCCTGCTTGCATACGCGTACACATAGCTAAATGGCTTTTTAAGGTATACCCCATCCAGCCTGTTTATCATCAATATGCTATCCGGCGTTATTACAGCCCGGGCTACCTCTACACCCAATATAGCGGTGATAGATACCCAGATCTTTTTATCCCTGTTAATGCGGATATTAAGCGTTACATCATTACTGTTGCCGTTTATATCCAAATTAGTTTTGGCCTTGGCGGCAAAAGTATTAAAGTTTAACTGCTGCGCCCTTATAGCAACCAACCTGCTGTTTACCTTGTTATCGGCATGTTTGGCAACGGTATCGGGCTTGCGGGTTACCAATAACTGCTTGCGCGCTTTACAGCTTACTATAGTCAGCAAACAGCAAACTACAAGCAGCTTATTCAACATATTTTTTTTCATTTATCTTACGATCTAAAATCGGCGATTTATCGCCGTAGCCTTTGGCCTTTTTCCAGTTGTCAACAGCGTCGTCTGTTTTACCAAGGTAAAACAAAATATCGCCGTAATGCTCGTACTTAACCCCACTATTTTCTTTGTCGTGGGCTAAAGCCTTCTCCATCCATAATTTTGCATCGCTGTACTTTTTTTGCATAAACAATATCCATGCGTAAGTATCCTCAAACGATGACGTATTGGGCTGTAACTGGGTTGACCGTGCCGACATTTGCGCCGCCTTATCCAACTGCTCATTTCTTAACGATAAATAATAAGCATAATTGTTTAAAGTGTACGCATTATCCGGATTGTTGGCCAGGGCCTTATCATAGGCTTCATCAGAACTCTTATTGTTCTTCAGATCATGATAACAATCGCCTAATAACGAAAAACTAAGCGAAAGTAGCTCCTTATCCTGAAGTTCTAATGAAGTTGCATTTTTAACGTAACCCAGTGCCTTATTAAAATCTTTTTTTTGCGCGTAAGCTACGCCAACCAAATAATTGGCCCAGGCCTGGTTAGGGAACAGCGAAAGGGTATTTTCGCCATCTTTAATGGCACCATCCAGGTCGTTCTGACTTAGCTCGATACGCAACAGTTGCTCCTGTACAGCGTAAATCTGCCCATCCAGGGCTATAGACGTTTTGTAGGCTTCTTTGGCCTCTTTAAGTTTATCGTTGGTTAACAACATATCGCCATATATGGCAAAAGCTTTACTATCCTTAGAGTGAGTAATACTTAATATCCTGCTTAACTCCAACGCGCTTGCTTTGGCGTTAGGATCTGGAAACTTGGGATAATAACCTGTAAGTATTCTTATTTTTTGATCGATGCTGATATCCGGAATAGCGAAAGCCTGGGTAAGCTCCTTAAAACTCGCGTCGTTACTTTTTTTATCCCGGTAAATATCAGCAAGCGCCAGATGTACCTGCCCGTTGCCTGCATCCAGTTTTTCGGCCTGTAATAAAACCTTTACGGCCTTATCAGTTAAACCGTTGGAGTTATAAATTTCTGATAGTAGCAGGTAATAACGAATTTGACCCGGATTTTCGGCTATGGCCTTTTCAATATCGGCCGCGGCTTTATCAATCTTGCCCTGTTTGAGGTATACTTTTTGGCGACTACCCAATATATCGTCGCTCGGACCCGCAATCTGCTCCAGTTGATCATACACAGCAAGCGCGTCATCATATCGTTTTAAAATAACCAGGGCATTGGCCTTATCAAAATAGTACTCCGGCTTATTGGGGTTTATGCGGATGAGCTGGTTAAATACATTTTCGAGTTTGCCAATATTGTTACTTTTTTCGTAGCTATCGGCAAGCGCGCTCCAATACCATTCATTATTGGGCTTTACAGCAACCGCACGCTCCAGTAACGGCTGTGCATTGGCATAATCATTCTGGATCTTTTTAAGGTTGGCCAGTTCGTAAAGCGAGGCATCGTTCCTGGGGTCGGCCTGTATCACCCGTTCAAACAATTCAGATGCATGTTTTAGGTTCTCTACTGTTTTCTCGCGTAATGCCGAAAAAAACAGTTGCCTTATCTCAGTGCTATCCAGCGAGCCCGTAGATTTTGGAGAAGCCGAGGTTTGCGCTAAGACAGGACTTTGGGGAGTAGATACAAAGGACAAAAGACAAAAAGCAACGCCATAATAATAAATGCAGGCACTGCTTCTTAAACTATATTTCAATCTTTTGTATCTCATGGTATAACAGTAAACAGCTATTATCTTTAATCCTTGCTCCTTAATCCTCTACTTCACGCCGGTTCCGGTGTGCCCAAATCCTCCTTCGCCGCGGGTGGTATCATTTAATACTTCTACCTGGTTCCAACTTACGGTTTCGTGTTTGGCTATCACCATCTGGGCTATCCTGTCGCCGTTGTTGATCTCAAAAGATTCTGAACCATAATTGATCAGCAATACTTTTATCTCACCGCGGTAGTCGGCGTCAATAGTTCCCGGCGAATTAACAATGCCTATGCCATGTTTAAATGCCAGGCCACTGCGTGGCCGTATTTGCGCCTCGAAACCAACTGGCAGCTCAATATATAAACCTGTTGAAATCAGCTTGCGCTCCATTGGGTTTAGCCTAATAGACTCTTCCAAACTGGCACGCAGATCCATGCCTGCGGCGTGGGCTGTTTCATAAGCAGGTAAACTGTTGTTTGATTTATTGATTATCTGTACGTTCATTATCCTTTTAAAATAGCTACCAGCGATTTACGCTCTAAATAAAATGCCGTGCCTGCAAATAATAACAGCAAGGCGTTACCCAAAAATATATTCCGTTTAAATATAGTGAATGATAAATAAACGAGGATTATTGATGCTACAATATAAGCTATGTTCTTTTTAATATTGTATGGGATGGGGTAGTTTTTTTGTCCCCAGATGTATGATAGCACCATCATGGAGGCATAAGCTGCCAGTGAAATCCAGGCCGATGCCATATAACTGTATTTTGGAATAAATATTACGTTAAGTACAACGGTAAGCACCGCCCCAATACCTGAAATATAAAGGCCATACTGGGTTTGATCTGACAAGCGGTACCATACCGATAGGTTCATATAAATACCCAGGCTTACATAGCCAAACACCAGTGGAGGTACAACGCCCAGGCCTACCCAATAGCTGTGGTTGTTAACAAAGTATTTTAACAATTCGATATTGGCTATCAGTGCTACAAATATTACACATACAGCAATTACAAAATAGTCCATAATGCGGGCATAGGTTTGCCCTGCATTTTTATTTTTTGAATGGCTAAAGAAAAAAGGCTCGGCACCTAACCTAAACGCCTGTACAAAAATACTGAGGAACAGTGAGATTTTGGCACAACCGGAGTAGATACCTACCGCTGTGTCACTTTCTTTTGCAGGCAAAAGCTTACCCAACAATAGCTTATCAACGTTTTCATTAAGCGAGTATGATATATTGGCAACCATTATTGGCCAGCTATACATCATCATTTGCTTTAACAAAACCCAGTTAAATTTAAATTTAAAAGTAAGAAGCTCGGGCAAAACCATCAAAAGCGTTAGTGCACTTGATATAAAGTTTGATAGAAACACATAACCTACCCAACCTGGCCTAAACCATGAACTGATAAAGGTTGCGCCCCAATAGTTACGCTTAAGTATAAAAGGGAATACGTATATAAAAGTAAGGTTACAGCTTACAAATATAGCTACGTTAATAAATTTAAGGATGCCATACCTGCCGGGGCGGCCATCGGCCCGCATTTTGGCAAATGGTATTACAGCTATGCCATCCAACACCAAAACGGCTATAAAATAACGCACATACAACATATAGTCGGCATGAGTATTGCTATTGCCTATGCTTATGCCGGTGGCTATATTGCCCACAAATGGCAACGCGAATAATAAAAAAACCAATGAGAGGGTTAATACGGTAGCAAACGCATTATCGTAAACTTCCTGCTTTTTATCTTCGGTTTTATTGAGATACCTGAAAAAGGTAGTCTCCATACCAAATGCCAGCAATGGGTTTAATATAGATACCCAACTGAACATGGTGGTAAAAATACCATACACCTTAGGCACGTAAGCTTTGGTATATATTGGAGTTAAAATAAAGCTAAGTACCTTTGATACAACGGTACTTATACCATATATGGCCGTTTGACCGGCAAATTTTTTAGCGGTTGACAATGTTGATGTTCAGTGTAATTGATCTGCTCGTCTGTTACTATTACGGACGCCTTTTTACAACCTCAAAATTACGATAGTTTTTTAATTCGCCCTCATGGGTTTCAACAGAAGTTACTTCGCCATACTCGGGGCCTTCGTTGCACCAATCCATAAACATATCCATGGCAAAGTCATCGCCCTCGGCTTCAATATATACATCGCCGTTAGGCTCATTTAAAATAAAGCCCCTTACACCCAACTGATCGGCAGTTGCCTTGGTTGATTTACGGAAGAAAACGCCTTGCACTTTGCCTTTTACTGTTATATTGAGATGTTTCATTTGTTGGTGAGTGGTTGATTGGGTTGATTAGGTGAGTGGTTATTTGCTACCAGATCACATTCAACTCTATATATTAAACAGCAAAGTAACCTAATCTAACTTTTTTAACCAAATAAACTACTCACCCAATCAACCACTCACCCTAAATTAATTTTCTCACTTTACTTTCCGGCGTTATCTTCAACCCATCAAGACCTGTTATTAAATTAAGGCCGGGGGTCTTACCGGGGGTCAACGACCCTTTTTCATCGTCGATACCTAAAAACTCGGCACCGTTTTGGGTTGCCCACTCTATTAGGCGGGCGGTGCTCAGGGCCGGAAATTTCTTTTGAATGGTACGCATTTCGTCCAAAATACAAAGGCGGCCGTTTGATGCCAGACTATCGGTACCCAGGGTAATATTAAAGCCCTGGTTTACAAAAAGTTCAACTTTGGGTAATTTGCCTTCAATATATACGTTGGCATTAGGGCAAAAGCAAAAATTCACCTTACGGTCAAAGCGTTTAATAAAGTAGATATCTTTTAAATTGGTACAGGTATTGTGCACCAATAAAACACTTTGCTTATTACTTAACAGCGGAATAATGGATTGTACCGAGTTACGGGCCTGTGGCTTAAAGTAACTTATATCGATGCCAAAATGCTGGTACAGGTTTAAAAAGCCACCCAGTTTATACCGGTAAAACTTATTCTCGTCCTCACATTCCTGGTTGTGAATACTGATAAGGTTGTGGCCTTCTTCGCTATGTTTCCTTATCAGCTTAAACAATTCTTTTGATACCGAATAGGGTGCATGCGGAGTTATAGAAACCGATTGCGGCTTAAACTCGTTAACTAAAGCCATAGCCTTGTTAAAAACATCTTCGGCGTTTTGGGGTAAAAAGCCAAATGTTTCTACAAAAGTATGGTAGTACAGCTTGCTTTTTGCTTTAACAGGAATGCTTAAATTGGTGTTAGATATGTCGCCCACGGCTACAATACCATTATCATACATTTCCAGATCAGCCTTTTCAATAGCATCGGCTACCAGTTGCTGATCGGAGTTTCTGAACAACTGAATGTCTTTTATAAAGGAAACCAGGCCTGTACCTGTTTTAATTTTATCTTTTAAATGCGAAAGTTCTAAATGGCAATGGGTATTTATAAAACCGGGGCAAATAATACCGCTAACACTTTCTATCGGGCCAACCGGTGGGTTGTTTGAATCTGTAACCGAAATAATTTTGCCAACATCGTCAACGGTCACTATTCCATTTTTTATCGGATCGGCATAAACCGGGAAAACGTAATCGGCTCTAAAACTTTTCATTCATCTGTAAAACTTGGTATCTATCTCAAAAATGTTTTTTTTAAATATGCCGCCTCAAATTAATACAATTAACTTTTAGTTATTGTTTGTTGTTGGTCAAAAAGAATGACTTTAAAAAAAGAAAAAGATTTTTTTAAATTAAGTACCTTTGCAACGTGAATATTGCAAAAAACAAAATAGACATCCGCAGCCTGAGTTTGAACGCTTTGCAGGAACATTTTACCAGTATGGAGGAAAAAAGTTTCAGAGCTAAACAGGTTTACGAATGGCTTTGGAAAAAATCGTGCTTCTCATTTGATGACATGAGCAATATTTCAAAAGAACTGCGTACTAAACTGGATGAAAACTTTGTAATAAACAACGTTAAAATAAACACATCGCAGATTAGTGCTGATAAAACTATAAAAAATTCTTTTATTTTACACGATACCCACCTAATTGAGGGTGTTTTAATTCCAACTCCGGGCAGGATGACTGCCTGTGTATCATCGCAAGTAGGTTGTAGCCTTACCTGCAAATTTTGTGCTACAGGGTACATGGAGCGCAAAAGAAACCTCAACGCCGATGAAATTTACGACCAGGTAGTATTGATAGACCAACAGGCGCGCGAAAATTACGGCCAACCGCTAACAAACATTGTGTACATGGGCATGGGCGAGCCTTTGCTTAATTATGCCAACATGATGAAGTCTGTTGAGCGTATTACAGCCGAGGATGGCTTAAACATGTCGCCAAAGCGTATTACAGTATCAACAGCGGGTATTGCCAAGATGATCAAAAAACTGGGCGATGACGAAGTAAAATTTAACCTGGCCCTATCTTTACACGCTGCTAACGACGAGAAACGCAACACCATAATGCCTATTAACGAGCAAAACTCCTTAAAGGCACTGGCCGAAGCATTGAAATACTACTACGCCAAAACCAAAAACCCGGTAACTTACGAGTACATTATTTTTGATGGTGTAAATGATGGCATTCAGGATGCTATGGAGCTGGCCAAATTTTGCAAGCACCTGCCTTGCAAAGTAAACATTATTGAATATAACCCCATTTCGTTCGCCAGCTATATTAATGCCGACGAGGATAAAGTAGAGGCTTTTGCCAACTATCTAATTAAACAAGGCATCAACACCCACCTGCGCCGCAGCCGGGGTAAAGATATTGATGCAGCCTGCGGGCAGCTGGCTATTAAAGAAAAAGCAAAAACTGTAGCAGTTTAATAAAATGTGCCTTACATTAAGGGCATGAAATTATTGCGTGGCTACCTTGCCGATTTTGTTTCGCTGCTATTTCCACAACTTTGCTCTGCCTGCAATGCCAGCCTGGTAGCCAATGAGCATATTTTATGCTCTGATTGCCGCTACAATTTACCATACACTAATTTCCATACCCAGCCAGATAACATTGTTGCACAGCAGTTTTATGGCAAAATAAGCGTGGAAGCTGCTTATGCCCTTTACTTTTTTAACAAAGGCGGTAACGTGCAAAACCTGATGCATCATTTTAAATATCGAGGCATGCATCAGATTGGAAATTTACTGGGCAATATTGCCGGCAGGCAGCTAAAAGAAAACCTGATTTTTAACTCGGTAGATTATATTATTCCGGTCCCGCTGCATAAAAAGCGGTTAAAAGAGCGCGGCTACAACCAAAGCGCCTGCTTTGCCGATGGTTTGGCCGAAAAACTAAACGCTACTGTTGAGTTAGATAATTTGATACGCGTGGTGGCTACCACCACCCAAACCCATAAATCGCGCTTTGCCAGGTTTGAGAATATGCAGGAGGTATTTACCGTTGATAAACCGCAAAGGCTGGAAGGAAAACATGTTTTACTGGTGGATGATATTGTAACTACCGGCTCAACCTTAGAAGCCTGCAGCATAGAACTATTAAAAGTACCCGGATTGAAGTTGAGTATTGCTACTATTGCCTATGCAGTATAGCCCCGTTGTCGGGTTCATAAACGTGAGCCACAAGCGGGACGCTTGCGGCAGCTATAAATAAATCCAAATTCGAAAATCCGAAATCCGAAATCTACTGGTGTTGATATCTGCTCAGCTTTTCGTAAAGCACTTTGGGATCAAATGGTTTCAGAATATAATCGTTCATACCGGCGCTACCTATTTCGCCCATTTGGTTACTGAGCATAGAAGCGGTTAATGCAATGATGGGTAATTGCTGAAAATAAGGGTCGGGGTTTGATCTGATAATCTGGGTTGCTTCAAGGCCGCCCATTTCGGGCATATGAATATCCATCAAAACTACGTTATAGTTTTTATTGGCCACTACCTTATTCACCGCTTCGAGGCCATTCTCTGCAAAGTCGGCATCGGCACCCCATTTTTTGAGTATCTTGTTAATCAACAACCGGTTTATCTGATTATCGTCAACCACCAAAACATTAATCTTCAATCCTTCTTCCACGTTATTATTATTACTATTTAGTTGATTATCTGCTTTATCGAAAGTAATGGTAAACCAAAAGGTTGAGCCCTGCTCCAATACACTATCCACATTTATACGTGAATCGTGCAGTTCTATCAGGCGTTTGCTTATGGCCAACCCTAAACCGGTACCACCATATTTACGTGTTATATCGGCTTCGGCTTGTTTAAACTGTTCAAATATCACATTAATTTTATCGGGCGCAATACCTATTCCGGTATCCGTTATCGAAAACCTTATCCTTACATCCTTATCAGTTTCCTGGATAACTTTCAGATCGATATTAACGCCGCCTGTTTCGGTAAACTTAACCGCGTTGCTCACCAGGTTTAAAATTATCTGGCTTAAACGGGTACGATCTCCCAATATAACCGATGGCACAGCCTCATCAATGCTTTTGCTAAGGTATATATTTTTTTCGGCCGCTTTGTATTGTAACGAACTGTTAATGCTTTGTATCGTATCGCGCAGATCAACCCGCACTTTTTCCAACTCTACGTTACCTGTTTCCATTTTGGCAAAATCGAGCACATCATTTATCAGCGTTAATAAATTTTCGGCCGAAAACTTAAGAATGCCCAGGTTTTCTTTCTGAGATTCGAGCGGATCATCGTCCAGCAACAAATGCGACATCCCAATTACAGCATTTAACGGCGTGCGAATCTCATGACTCATTACCGATATAAACATATCCTTGGCGCGACTCAGCTGTAATGCCTCTTCCTTGGCGGCAATTAGTTGTATCTCGGCTTTCTTTTTCTCCGTGATATCAATAATTACCTCTACATATTTATCAACCTTGCCTTTGGCATCTAATATTACCGAATTGATGACCGAGATCCACAAAGGCTGCCCATCTTTACGGTAAATCAACAGATCAACCTCGAAGGATTGCTTGTTGCGGGAAAGTTCCCTCGCCCGCTGAATGATAGCAACATCGGTAAGCGCGCCCTGCAGCACATCGCCCAGGTGATTGCCGCTTACTTCGCCCAGCGTGTAACCGGTTATTTTCTCAAAGGCTTTGTTAACCCATTCTACCTGGCCTTCGCTATTATTAATAACAATACCGCTGGTTGCCTTGCTGGCCACCAGAGATAATAAATTAACTTCTGCTTCATTCTTTTTGCGCTCGGTGATATCAACCATTACGCCTATCTGCCTGTCAACCTTACCCACCTCGTTAAATAAAGGACTATTAGAAAGAAAGATCCATATTGGTGTACCATCCTTTTTATAAACTTTTATCTCCACCTCGTAAGGCCGGTTTTCTTTTACGGCTTTTACAGCTGCTTCAAATACGCTCATGTCAGAATCTTCACCCAAAAGTGAGGTTCCCAAGGCTTTGCCCTCCAACTCGGCAAAAGAGTATCCTATAATATCCTCCAAAGCGTGGTTCATCCAAATAAACCGGCCCTCAATATCACGTATAAAAATCCCGCCCGGCGATTTCCTCGCCGCGAAGGATAGTATCTCCAGGTCTTGCTCAACTTTTTTACGGGCCGATATATCGATGATCACCCTGATAAATTTTTCAACCTCGCCTTCCCTATTCCTGATAACCGAATTAATAACGGAGATCCACAAAAGACCGCCTGCTTTTGGAGTTATCAACAACTCCACCTCGTACGATTCTTTATTTTTTATCGATTTTATCAGTTTTTCTTCGGTTGCCGCGTCAACAACAGTACCGTTTAATGTGGTACCCAGGTATTTATTTCCAACTTCGGCAAGGCTAAAGCCGGTAATATGTTCAAAGGCATCGTTCACCCAAACAACCTCATCGGCAGCATTACTTATTACCACGCCATTGCTTACCTTACTGGCTACCAGGGATAACTGCTCCAACTCCTGCGAAATATATTTCTGGTAACTGATATCGCGGCCGCTGGCAAACCATTTATCGTTTTTAAAGGTAACAGACCAGCTTATCCATTTAATATTTTCTAACGGGTTTAAAACTACGGTCTCGATATTAACCTTGCGCTGCCTGTTGCCCAGGCTTTCTTTAAGTTTTTTTAACGAGTTGACCCGCTCCTCCTCAGAAAAAAAATTCCAGATAGGCTGGCCAATAACCTCTTCGGGGCTAAGGCCAAATATAGATTTTACGCATTTATTTACCTGCTCAATTTTAAACCCCCTATCCATAATGCAATGAATATCGGGCGAGCTATCAAACAGGTCATAAAACTCTTTATAGCGGGTAAGGCTCAGTTCCAGGTCGTGTTTTTGTTTACGCAAAATAAGATGCGACATTACCTCATCGGCCAGGGTGCGCAGGGCATCAAGCTGCTCTGCAGTGAGTTTACGAGGTACCATATCAATAACACAAAGCGAGCCTAAGCGATAACCATCGGGGTCGATAAGCGGCGCGCCGGCATAAAACCTTACGCTTTGTGTGGTAACAAATATATTATCCTTAAAATCGGCATCCTGAAGCGTATCGCCAATTTCAAAAATCCCATCATGCTGAATTGTTTTATTGCAAAAAGCGCCGGCGCGGGGTATTTCCCCCACGTCGGCGCCAAATTTTGATTTAGACCATTGCCTGTCGGCATCTATTAAGGTGATTAAAGCAACCGGTACATTACATATATACGATGCCAAACGGGTGATGGCATCATACTCCTTTTCGGGCAATGTATCTAAAACATGGTATGATTGCAGCGCAATTAAACGCTCTTTTTCATCATTTAAAATTCCATGTTGCTTTGTTATCATTTATCTATTCGGATGCTTCCTCGCGATACAACGGGAAGTCGTGCATCAGCTTGTGCACCCTTTTACGAATTTTCTTGATAGAATGTTCGTTTTCAGGATCAGAAATTACGGCATCTATCAGTTCTACAATCTCTTCCATATGTTTCTCTTTCATGTGGCGTGTTGTGATAGCAGCAGTACCTACACGGATACCGGAAGTAACAAACGGCGACTTATCATCATAAGGCACCATATTTTTATTTACGGTAATATCCGCGCTCACCAAAGCATTTTCGGCTGCTTTCCCTGTAATATTTTTATTGCGCAGATCAATCAGCATCAGGTGGTTATCTGTACCGCCAGAAATGATCTGGTAACCACGTTTTACAAATGCTTCGGCCATAGCTTCGGCATTCTTTTTAACCTGCACAATGTATTTCATGTAGCTATCGCTCAAAGCCTCGCCAAAAGCAATGGCTTTAGCAGCGATGATATGCTCAAGCGGGCCACCCTGTGTACCAGGGAACACAGCCATATCCAACAACGACGACATCATCCTGATCTCGCCTTTTGGAGTTTTTACACCGAAAGGATTTTCAAAATCTTTACCTAAAAGAATAAGACCACCGCGCGGGCCACGTAAAGTTTTGTGGGTAGTGGTAGTAACAATATGGCAATGCGGCAGCGGATCTTTCAACAAACCACGGGCAATAAGGCCAGATGGATGCGAAATATCTGCTAACACCAAAGCACCAACCTCATCGGCAACGGCACGGATAAATTCATAATCCCAATCGCGCGAGTAGGCAGAAGCACCGCAGATAATCAGTTTTGGTTTTTGCTCTAAGGCTACTTTTTTAAGCTGATCGTAATCAATTAAACCGGTTTCTTTTACCACACCATAAAAATGCGGCTCGTACAATTTACCCGAAAAATTTACAGGAGAGCCATGTGTTAAGTGACCACCATGTGAAAGATCAAAACCTAATATTTTATCACCAGCCTGTAAACAAGCCAACATTACCGCAGCATTGGCTTGTGCGCCAGAGTGCGGTTGTACGTTTGCCCACTCGGCGTTAAACAATTGCTTGGCACGCTCAATAGCGATGGTTTCAATTTCATCAACCACCTCGCAGCCACCGTAATAGCGCTTGCCCGGTAAACCTTCGGCATATTTGTTGGTAGCAACAGAACCCGCCGCTTCCATTACCTGACGGCTTACAAAATTTTCAGATGCTATCAGTTCAATGCCTTCTTCCTGGCGTTGTTGCTCTTCATCCAAAAGCTTAAATATCAGTTTATCTCTTTTCATTGTGTGTTTTTAACGGCGCTAAGTTAGCTAAAAAGATAGATTTGAGATGTGAGATTTGAGATTTGAGAGGGAAGTAATTTGAGATTTTACTTACACAAAAACCAACCCAATATAATTTGCTGTTCAGACACTTATAACCAATAAGTTTTTGTTATAAACCCATCTCGCATACTAACAATGTATAAGCGTTGATTAAAAAAACTCCGGCGCACTCTATTTGTCGAGAAAGCGAGCTTTTGCCATAACCATTACCTGAGCATGAGATATTCCTTCTTCCCGATCAAGTTGATCTTTAGCTTTTTGAATAGCCTGCTTAATTTCTTCAGGAATATCGGCCCAGAAATCGCCTTCGGATAAATTAGCTGATGATTTTATTTCAACAGCATTATGCTTTCCTTTCTGTCTCATATCTCAAATCTCACATCTATTATTATATCTCCTTCGGCGATATCCAAAAGTTATTGTACCCCAACCCTATTTGTATATCAATAAGCTCTTGTTGCAGCATTTCCAGCACGGCCAAAAAGTTGTATACAAAATGCACCTTGTTTTCCGACTCCCGGGCCAGCGCCTTAAAATCGAGCATTTTATTGATCTTGAGCAGATCGGCAACGGCCTGTTTTTGTTTTTCTATAGTGTAGGGATATTGTACTACGGTGTGCTTTACTTCTTCACTGCGGTTAATGTAATTGCGCATCAGGCGGTCGTGTACCATCATAAGTTTGTAAAGACTTATTTCTGATAGTTCTTCGCCGGGAAGTACCACTTTTTCTACCTGCTCCAGGTCGTGTTTAATATTACCGCGCTTTTCCTGCTTAAAGCGTTCGTCCTCGTAAGGGCGCAACTCATCGCACAGCTCCTTAAACTTTTTGTATTCTATCAGCTTGCGTATCAGGTTCTCCTTGGTATCTGTATCATCGGCTCCATTCTCGGTCTCGTAACGGGGCAACAGCATTTTGGCTTTAATACGCATCAGGGTGGCCGCAACGAATATAAACTCGCTGGCCAGCTCCATGTTAAGGCTGGTCATCTGGTGAATATAGTTCAGAAAATCGTCGGCAATTTTGGCAATGGGAATATCGTGAATATCCAGTTCATCGCGTTCTATAAAAAACAACAGCAAATCAAACGGACCTTCAAACTGGGGTAATTTTATGGCAAAGCTGTCGTCGATCATATCTATGCCTGTAAAAATAGGGAAGGAGAGTCGAGAATCAAGAATCAAGAGTCAACATTTTTTGGAAAAGTCTCTATAAAATGGAAAGATGGCTTTGTGTTAATTCTTGATTCTTACCTCCCAACTCTATTTTAATACAAATCGATGTCCTTTATTTATAAATATTTAGTTTACTTTGTAAGTTAAATACCCTTACAAATGTCTATGCAGGTACCGGCCGGAGATTTATTATCTAAAATAAATTACCCTTCTGATTTAAAGCAACTTAGTGAAGACCAACTTGAGAAAGTTTGCCAGGAACTGCGCCAGTACATCATTGATGTAGTATCGGTAAATGGCGGCCATTTCGCCGCCAGCCTGGGTGTTGTTGAGCTTACCGTTGCATTACAATACGTATTAAATACCCCTTACGACCAATTAGTTTGGGATGTTGGGCACCAGGCTTACGGCCATAAAATACTTACCGGCCGCCGCGAAGATTTCCATACCAACCGTATTTATAAAGGCCTCAGCGGCTTTCCAAAACGATCTGAAAGCGAGTACGACACCTTTGGCGTTGGGCATTCTTCTACCTCTATATCTGTGGCCTTAGGCATGGCCGTTGCATCGCATTATAAAGGCGAAACCGACAGGCAGCACGTTGCCGTTATTGGCGATGGCGCCATGACAGCCGGTATGGCCTTTGAAGCATTAAACCATGCGGGTATCGAAAACTCCAACCTGTTGGTGATATTGAATGACAATAACATGTCTATCGATCCTAACGTAGGCGCTTTGAAAGAATATCTTACAGATATCACCACATCTAAACCGTACAACAGGTTTAGAGATGATATTGCACACGTGCTGGCCAAACTATCGGCCATTGGTCCGGATGCATTTAAGATTGCTCAAAAATTAGAGAAAAGCATAAAAGGCACCCTTCTTAAACGCAGCAACTTTTTCGAAGCTTTAAAATTCAGGTACTTTGGCCCCATTGACGGTCATGATGTAAACCACCTGGTTAAAGTCTTAAAAGACCTGCGCGATATTCCGGGTCCTAAAATATTACACTGCGTTACTACCAAAGGTAAAGGCTACGCCCTTGCCGAAAAGGATCAAACCAAGTGGCATGCTCCCGGTTTGTTTGATAAGATAACCGGCGAGATAAAAAAAGCAAAATACGATAAGCCGCAACCTCCAAAATATCAGGATGTTTTTGGCCACAGCATTATTGAACTGGCCGAGCAGAACCCTAAAATAATGGGGATCACGCCTGCCATGCCTTCGGGTTGTTCATTAAACCTGATGATGAAGGCCATGCCAAACCGCGCTTTTGACGTAGGTATTGCCGAACAGCATGCCGTAACTTTCTCGGCCGGGTTAGCCACGCAGGGGTTAATACCTTTCTGTAACATCTACTCCAGCTTTATGCAAAGGGCTTATGACCAGGTAATACATGACGTGGCTATACAAAAGCTAAACGTAGTGCTTTGCCTTGACCGTGCCGGCTTTGCCGGTGCCGACGGACCAACACATCACGGCGCTTATGACCTTGCCTATATGCGTTGTATCCCGAATATGACGGTATCCGCACCAATGAATGAAGAAGAACTCCGTAACCTCATGTATACTGCCCAGCAGGATGATATGGGTCCGTTTGTTATCCGTTACCCACGTGGCAACGGTGTTATGGTAGACTGGCAGCGCCCATTTAAAGCCATACCCGTAGGTAAAGGCCGTAAAATTTGCGACGGCGAAGATGTAGCCATTATATCAATTGGTGCTATAGGCAACGAGGTAGTAAAAGCTACTGCTGCGCTAAATGCCGAAGGCTACTACCCTGCCCACTACGATCTGCGTTTTGTGAAACCCCTTGACGAAGCATTACTGCACGAGGTATTTAAAAAGTTTGATAAGGTGATCACCGTAGAAGATGGCTGCCTTGAAGGTGGCATGGGCAGTGCAATACTGGAGTTTATGGCCGATAATGGCTATCAGAAAACTCAGGTAAAACGCCTTGGCATACCAGACCGGATAGTAGAACACGGCGAACAACCCGAACTTTGGGCCGAATGTGGTTTTGATGCCGATGGCATAGCCACGCAGGTTAAAAACTTAGGAGTTCAAAGAAATGCGCATACGATAGCGTCGTAAAACAACTACATATGAAATTATTAATTGACATAGCCGATAGCAAAGTAGAAAGCTTTATTGCAATGATCAAAAATCATTCATACGTAAAAGCAACGACACTTTCTACTCCGGATGCCGAACTTTTTGAAGAAATAAAAAAAATAAAGAGTGCGTTTAAAAATGTCGAAAAAATTAAAGCAGGAAAATTAAAAAGCCGCCCGGCAGAAGATTTTTTGAATGAGCTTTAAAGTTTTAACTATTGTTCCTTTTGAAAAGGAATTTAAACATTTGGCAAAAAAATATCCATCGATTAAAAAAGATCTATCCGAACTGATAGCCGAACTTGGAATAGAACCAAATAAAGGAACACCCATTGGAAACGGTTGTTATAAAATACGTTTAGCAATATCATCCAAGGGAAAAGGAAAATCGGGAGGGGCGAGAGTAATTACGTATTTTGCCCTTAAAGATAACTATGTCTATCTCTTGTCTATCTACGACAAATCTGAACAATCGAATATAAGTGATAAGGATATACTCAGACTTCTTGATTTTACGGAAGAGTAAAACTTTGCATCTAGATTTTATATAATTGGAGGTATTTTAACCACCCCCTGTAACTTAAATCTATACAGGGCATCTTACAGGACATAAAATCACCCCTATGTCCTTAGTCATTAAAAATCTTACCAAACAATATAACCGGCATAAAACCGGGCTTACCGATTATTCTATCACCATAGAAAAAGGCATATTGGGTTTACTTGGCCCCAATGGCGCGGGTAAATCTACGCTGATGAAGATCATCGCCACCATCAGCAAACCTACAAAGGGCACCTTATTTTTAGATGGGGAGGATATTGTTGCCAATCCCGATCGTATCCGCAAAATACTTGGCTACCTGCCGCAGGATTTTGGCGTGTACCCTAACCTTAACGCTAACGAATTTTTAGAGTACATAGCAGCCATGAAAGGTGTAGGCGGCAATAGTTTACGCAAGCGGATAGATATGCTACTGGAAGCCGTTAATTTAACGGCAGATGCCAAACGCCCCATTGGCACCTACTCCGGCGGAATGAAGCAACGCATTGGTATTGCCCAGGCGTTGCTGAACGACCCTAAAGTGCTGATATTTGATGAACCAACCGTAGGCCTCGACCCCGAAGAGCGGGTACGATTTCGCCAGCTGATCTCCGATCTGGCAGATGACTGTATCATCATCCTTTCATCACACATCGTATCAGATATTGAAACTATTGCCGATGAAGTAGCTATCATGAAAAACGGCATGTTGCTCAACAAAGCAGCACAACCCGATATTATAAAAATGGTTAATGGCAAAGTGTTTGAAGTACTGGTAAACAATGATGAAGTTGCAACCCTCCGTACCAAACACCTGGTTATTGATACCGGCAGGCAAAAGGATAAAACCAGGGTACGGTTTATTGTTAAAACAAACCAGCCCGAGCCCTCTGCCATTGCTGCAAACGCTACGTTAGAAGATGCGTATTTGTTTTTAACACAAAATAACGGCTAAGCAGGTGAAATATATTTACAGCATTATTAAAGCCGATTACCTGCAACGCACACGCAGCTATGCCTTTCTCATTACGTTGGCTATCACTTTTTACGCGGCTTACTCTTTTGTACCGCCACCTACGGCATCGTACACCACTTTAAACGTTGTTGGTTTTAAAGGCATTTACAACTCGGCCTGGGTAGGCTATGTTTCGGGAATGATGACCGCCATTATGTTGTCCTTATATGGCTTTTTTTTGGTGAACGGGGGTATTAAAAAAGACATAGATACCGAAGTTGGCCTAATTATAGCCACTACACCTATTACTAATTTCGAATACCTCCTCAGTAAAATGCTCAGTAATTTACTGGTTTTGCTTACCATAGCCGGCTGTACTTTTGGAGTTAGCATCATCATGTTTTTTGTGCGTACCAATGGTTCGCCTTTTATCATCAGCAACTTTATTATACCATACCTGTTGTTTGTAATGCCGGCCATGTTTTTTATATCCTCACTGGCAGTTTTGGCCGAGGTTTTTTTAGGGCGAAAAAGCATCCTGCAATACATCATATTCTTTTTCTTTTTTGGTGCTTTAATGGCCAATATAAACGGACAAAAGAATGAAACGCTATCTGTGATTATTGATCCATTTGGCGTACGCACCATGACAAGCAGCATCAAAAACCAGATAAACATCCAATTCCATGAACATATTGATGCTGTTAACTTAGGCTTTATCTTCAATCAAAAACTAGGCTTTAAAACCTTTGAGTGGAACGGCATTACAATAACTAACCTGCTTTTATTTAGCCGGGTATTGTGGCTCCTTTTTTCAATAGCCCTGGTTTACCTGTCGTCGTTTTTCTTTCATCGTTTTGATTTTAAACAGGCGGTGAGTAAAAAGAAAAAATCATCACCCCATGAACAGCAGCCCGCTGTTCTGGCATTTGCATCAACAGGTATCAACCGTGGGCTAATGCCTCCTTTGGTTACCAATTATGGTATATTCCCGTTCATCAAAACCGAATTGCTGTTACTGATCCGTAAAGGCTCCAAGTGGTTTTGGCTTGTTATCGTGGGCATATCTGCAAGTATGCTGTTCGCCCCAATGGCTATTTCGCACTTGTATATATTGCCGGTGCTATGGTTTTTACAAGTAACCCGCTGGTCGGAGTTGGCTACCAAAGAAGAAACTAACCGGCTGCATTATTTTACTTATGCATCTTACAAGCCCCTGCAACGCATGTTGCCCGCGCAGATACTGGCCGGCGTTATTTTGGCAATTGTACTGGCCCTCCCATTAATTGTACGTTATGTGATCGCCCTCAATGGCTACGCTATTTTTAACATTGTCAACGGGGCTATCTGCATTGTGCTGTTGGCTGTATGCCTGGGAATAGTGAGCAAGGGTAAAAAGCTATTCGAGATCTTGTTCTTTTTGCTTACGTATGCCCTTACACAATCCATACCTGTTGCCGACTATTTGGGCGCCATGAAACACGATAGCCATGTTGGCTATATAGCCGTGGTTTTAAGTTTAAATAGCCTTTTAGTCTTAATTAGTTTTGCAATGAGGGGCTATCAATCCAGACACTTGTAAACATTTATTTAGGTAACGTTTTTATCGGCAGCCCTAAAACAGTAAAATCCAGAAACGCTTAAACAAGCCCCCCTGGATTTTACTACTTAACAATGTAAGCTCTTTTACATCTCCGTTAATAAAGCACAAATATTAGTGCGCCTTATAACTTGCCAAATCATTATACATGCTCCTGAACGAGCTGCGGATACCAAATGTTACCATGCTGGTTTTATCATTAAACTGGTTGTTTTTTTCGGTGCGATACAAACCGCCCAACTCAATACGCAGGTTATATTTAGGGTTAATGAGATAGGCTACCTTACCTTCAAAGAAAACCATATTGGTAGTTAAACCCTGGCCGGTATAGTTACCAAAAGCCCTTGAAGGATCAACATACAGCTGATAGATATCTTTACCATAATTTTCGCCGTTAATATCCAACCCATAGTGACCATAGTCTGCTTCGAAACTATAATCAAACCTCTTGTACGAGTAATTCAGCAAGCCAACCAACTCGCGAAAATTGGCACCCCATGGATGTGCCAGCGGCTCGCCGTTATCGGCATAATTTTGTACCGAACTGCGTTCTGAATAGGTGTATGGTTTAACATTGTTAGTTTCAATTAAATAATTAAGGCCTTTAACCGTAAACAGGTTTGCACCCCTGAAACCAAACTGCCAGCCATATTTATTACGCGAGCTTCCATTGCTCGAAAAGAAATTTTTACTTTCAAACTCATCCAATGCAAACTGACCATAGGCTGTAATGCCATCGCTTATTTTGTACTTCCCTGTAAAACCTAACAAGGCATTATCCGGCGAACCGTTTGAAGCTTCAACAGGCCTTAAAAATATGAGGGGATTAGCGTAAGTAAAATCAAAACCGCGCTGATGACCATCATCGTCCTTTGCTCCCCATATAATGGAATCAAAAAAGCCAAATGATAAACGGTTACTCACATTCCAATCTAAATAATGAAATACCGCATATTTTTTCCTGTCGCCATTATCCACCCGGGTAGATAGCGGATCGTCCATATAAGCCCACATGGCCATATAACGCACACTACCCAGTGTAGCCGTTACTTTGAAGAATGGGTATGGCGATGCATAGTCTGATAATAATTCCGACCGGTACCCATCCCCAATAAATGTTTTATCGCGGCCAACAGTTACGTTTAAATATTTGCTCGGCGTATAAGATAACACCCCCGTAATGTACGACCAACGATATTCGCTGCCGTATAAACTGCCATAGGCTTCTCCTCTTACAATTCCTACTTGGTTGGTATAAGTGGCCAGGTACTCGGGCAGTTGCGCGCGATTATCATAGGCACTGATATTAAATGAAAGCTGCTTGCCCAACGTGCCGCCAACCTGTAAGCCTAATGAACCAAAGCTGGTGTTCTTTTTGCCAGAAAAATCGCGGCTCAGGTTAAAATCGGGCAGCAGATCGGCGTAAAAAGTATTATTCCCTTTTTTAACATCAATCTGGTGTTCGTTAAAAAACCTGCCTTTAAAACCGCCTGTGTTGTTCATCAACGAATCGTAATGATGTTTCAATAAGGAATCATCAACAAAAAATGGTTTTAATGAACTGTGTATACTGGTTTTGGTAGAGTATACATCCTCGTTCAGCTTTTGATAAAACTGGTACGAGTAGGGTTGATAATCAGACTGAGCTTTTACAAACCCACCTGTTAAAATCAATAATAAAATGCTGGTAAATATTTTCTTCATATATAGAATTGATAAATCAATTTTTTTGTCTATTCAAAATAATTGAGTGTGGTAAAACCACCTTTTTTTAAATACTCGTCTTTTTTAACCAGGTGCAGGTCTGATTGCATCATATCGGTAACCAGCGCCTGCAAATTATACTTAGGTTTCCATCCTAATTTTTCAAATGCCTTGGTAGCATCGCCAATTAACAGATCAACCTCCGTTGGTCTAAAGTACTTGGCATCCACCTTAACTACAGTTTGCCCAAATCGCAGAGCATCCACGTTAAGACCAAGCTCCAAAGCCCTTTGCTCGTCAATATCAATAATCACGCCACGTTCGTACTCATCCCGGCCGCTAAATTCAACTTCTATACCCAACTCGTTAAAAGCCATTTTTATAAAATCGCGTACTGTAGTTGTTACTCCTGTAGCTATCACAAAATCTTCGGCTTTATCTTGTTGCAGCATCAGCCACATGGCTTCAATATAATCTTTGGCATGCCCCCAATCGCGCTGTGCCGATAGGTTGCCTACATAAAGACAATCCTGCAAACCTAAAGCAATTTTTGATGCTGCCCGGGTAATTTTACGGGTTACAAAAGTTTCGCCGCGGATAGGGCTTTCATGGTTAAATAAAATGCCATTGCAGGCATACATACCGTAGGCCTCGCGATAGTTCACAATTATCCAGTAACCATACATTTTAGCAACCGCATACGGCGACCGCGGGTAAAACGGTGTTGTTTCGCTTTGCGGCACTGCCTGCACCAAACCATAAAGCTCTGATGTAGATGCCTGGTATATTTTTGTTTTTTTGGTAAGATCCAGTAAGCGCACGGCTTCTAAAATACGCAGTGTACCTATCCCATCGGCGTTGGCAGTATATTCGGGGGTATCAAAACTAACCTTAACATGGCTTTGCGCTGCCAGGTTATAAATTTCATCGGGTTGTACTTCCTGTATCAGCCTGATGAGATTGGTAGAATCGGTAAGATCGCCGTAATGAAGCTTAAATTTAACGTTGGGTTCGTGCGGATCATTGTATAAATGATCTATCCTATCGGTGTTGAATAAAGAAGAACGCCTTTTAACACCATGTACCTCATAGCCCTTTTTCAATAAAAACTCGGCTAAGTATGCACCATCCTGCCCCGTAATACCGGTTATTAAAGCTATTTTCATCAATATTAATTTACCAATACTTCTATATTACAATATTATCCAATTTAATTGTAAAAACAGGTATTTGGAGTTGATTTCGAAATTCCGATGTTCGGTTTCGGATTTTTAACGCGCAGATTTTAAAAATTTAAATCTTGGTTCTAATCTCCTGGCTCTCTTCTATCGCCCTGCCACCTCATCTTCCAGTTCCTGGTACCAATCGGCACCATATTTACGAATCAGTGGTCCCTTTAAAAATTCGTATACACGCACTTTAAGCTCATCGCCAAAGGTACAGGCAGGGCTACAGATACTCCAGCGATCATAGTTCAATACATCAAACTCTGGATACGCGGTAATACGAATAGGATATAAATGACAGGAAATAGGTTTTTTCCAGGTGATGGCGCCTTCTTCGTAAGCTTTTTCGATACCGCATTTGGTGATACCGTTTTCCCAGATCACGTAAGCACATTCCTTATTAACGTCTACACATGGGGTGGTATAGTCGCCCTCAAAATCCTTAACATAGGTACCCATCTTTTCGATGGCTTTGATGCCTTTGGCGGTAAGGTAAGGTTTTACTTTGGGGTATATCTCTTTTAAAATATCGAGTTCATCGGCATTTAGGGGGGCTCCCGAATCGCCCTCCAGGCAGCAGGCGCCTTTGCATTTGTTTAAATTACAAACAAAGTTTTCTTTTATTACATCCTCGTGCACCAACACGTTACCTACCTCAATCATATTTTTATTTTACTTCTTTACCGGGTTTAACGGATACTTTAATCCGCTTGCCGATTTTAGCTCCATTGTAATGCTACCTAAAACAACCTCCACGTGCGCTTTTACAGGTATCCTGTTGCCATCATTGGTTATCCAAAGGTACAACTTACTATCCTTACGAAAAATACGGCCAGGAATAATTGTAGGGTTAAATTTTAAGCAGTTAAAAGTCCCCATATCGCATTTAATGGTTTCGGTGCCTATATAGGTTATATTCATTTTATGAAATCCATCTTCCAAAAAATATTGCAGATCAAAGGTTTGCCCCTGCTTTAATTTAGATACATCAATAGTACGGGCAAAATAGTATGCTGACACAAAATCGAACGAATTGCCTTTATAGCCAAATACACCTTTATTGGCCGTTACCTTTTTATCTGCCTGATCGAAAGTAGCTTTATCGGCATGCTTCCATTTTCCTTCGTGCCTGTCTTCGCTGTAAAAATAAGGTAACAAGGTATTTTCATCTACATACGATTCGTACCGGTTACGCACTTTATAAAAAACATCAAAAGTACCTGCGGTTTTTCCTTCGGCAATAAGATGAAAAGCGGGCGCAGGCAGTTTTCTGTCACTGGCCTCTACCCTTATATCCGCCTCGGCGGCGGTAAAAAAGCCATACTGCATTTTATAGCTCAGCTTTTCGCCTACCTTAAATACCGGTTCGCTAACCTTAGCCAACTCCTGTGCAAAACCATTGGTATACAGCAGTACAAACAACAGGCAACACGAAAGGGATTTTCTCATCAATAATTTTGTTTCTTAAACGAACCTGCCTGGTAATTATTTTAACTCAAGCGTTTGGCTATACAACAAATACCTAATAGGTGAAACAAAATGGACCATACAAAGACAGCCTACATTCATGCCTTAATCCTTGCGCTTATAAATTGGCACGGTTGAGCATGGCTCGCCAAACATAAGGCTTTTAACTATGGGGGTTAACTTTTTGGTAAGCTCTACATAGGCCGATACAGGCACCGGAGTATCACCACATCCTTTTAACACAATACGCTGACCGGCATATTGCTCCAGGTTGGCTTTAGCAATTTCCTTTTCAAACAGCACGGTTTCTAAAATACCTGCATCACCAAAAACAACTTCGCGGGCGTAGGGTGCCATGCGGTTAGCCAACAGCATATAGGCCCAGGTTGGTACAATGGCATCGGCGGTGCAGGTTATCCCTACGTTTTTGCCTTCGTACTGTGTAAAATCATGCTCTTTAATAAAATCGCGCAGGTCTTTTTCGCGCAGCATTAAGCCGTGAAACAGGTTATCTTTTATATCATAAATAACACGATCGCCGGCTGGGTAAAAAGAAGCCGGATCTAAAGTAACCAAACCGCTTTGGGCAACTTTATTTATTATATTTTCCTGGATATCCATAATAGGTAAATGCTGTAATATTAATTATAACCTCTAACAAATCAATCTCGACCGTCATTTCGAAGCACGAAGCAATGACAGATCTTTCATATAGTTTCTAATCCGTTTTTTAAGCAAAAAAAATCCGGGAGACAGATTAACTGCTCCCGGATGTAAAATTACTTTATTTTATATTATAACAGTTTAGCTCTGTTATCTTTTACATTGGCATTATCTTTTAAAGCATCTAACACCTGGCCAGAAGCGCGTTGCTCTAAAGCCTGGCCTATTTGTTGTTTTTGCCTTAAGTTGTTGGTTAACGCTGCAGGATTGGTAAATCCATCAACAATATACACAAATACACCTTGCTGGCCGTTAACCGGTTTTGAAAGTTTATTTGGCTGCGAACCGAATATGGCACCAATAACTTTATATTCTGCCACCTGGCCTGGTATTATTGGGTTAGCAAACACAATATTTTGAACAGGAACCGCTTTAGTACCTGCTTTTTGAGCAACCTGATCAATTGAAGATGATCCGTTTAAGGCAGCAGCAAATTTCTCGTCGAGCTGTTTAGCTTTAACTTCGTTGCGTACAGCCGGCTCAATTTGTTTTTTAACTGCATCTAACGATAAAATACCTTTTGGTTTTACCTCAGTTAAACGGCTGATGATGTATTGATCACCTACAGTGAATACTTTATCGGTTAGGTCGCCTTTATCAGCTTTAAATGCCCATCTAACAACGTCACGGGCGTTATCTAAACCTGGCAGGCCAGATGCAGTACCATTAATATCTTCGGCAGTAAGTTTTTTCAAACCTTCTTTTTTTATCTCAGCATCAAAGTTATCTTTAGTTAAAGCACCCAAGAATGCCTGTGCCTTGCTATAGGCTACCGTTTGTGTTTTACTGCTTGCAGAGATAGGTTTATCAACCACAGCAACTTTTATCACTTTTACAGATCCTTTTTGCTCTTCAACCTGAATAAGGTGAACGCCAAACTGTGAGGTTACTACAATAAGATCGCCTTTACCCGCTTTAAAAGCAGCATTGGCATACTCTGAAGCTATCTGCCCCTGACCACCGGCCATTGCGCCATTAACATCAAACGAAGGAATTTCGCCGCCTTTTGCAGCACTACCCCTATCGGTAGAGTATGTAGTTGCAAGCTCGGCAAATGATTTACCGCCCTGGATAAGTTTTTTAATTGAATCGGCTTTGGCTCTCGCTTTCTCAATACCGCCTTCAGCTTGAGGATTAATTAAGATGTGCCTGGTTTTTACCGAATCGAAAGTGGTTTTAACATCGCTCAGCTTGGCTATTTTATAGCTACCGTTTGATACATACGGGCCGTAAACAAAACCTTTTGCGGCGTTAAACATTAACGTATCTAATTTAGGTTCGAGCGTACCTCTTTTCTGGAAAACAAGCGGAGCTTTAGTTTCAGAGTTGATCTGTACAAAAAGCGAATCGTTGGTACTTACTTTAATGCTATCAACCAATTTATTAACCTCGGCCTTAATTGCAAGGCTATCTTCTTTTGATGCCGCAGCGTTAAAGCTTACATAGTCAAATGAACGGGTTTCCTGTTGGTTTTTAAATTCGGCTTTGTGAGCGTCATAATAGGCGCTGTAATCAGCATCAGTTAAAGTAACTTTAGAATCGGCTATTGAAGCATAATCCAAAGTAGCATACTTAAAGTTAACCAATTTATTTTTTGCCTGGTAATCGTCATTTGCCTCCAACGAGTTTACATACAAACCGTTGCTAACGATAGCCATATATTTTGTTTTTTGCTTCGCCTCAATTACCTGGATAAGGAAATCGTTCCAGGCACGTTTTTGCGTAGTATCTGCTTTGGGTGATGCCAGGTAGCTCAAAAACTGGTTCAGTTTGCTTCTATCAAACTGGCCGGTTTGCTGATCAGAGAACTGACGGGCAATTTGTGGGTCGGGGTTGTTACCGCTAACCATTGCAGCGCTTTCATCTACACCTACAATTAAGCCTAATTTTTCAATTTCTTTTTTCAGCAGTAGATCGCTCAAAAACTGATTCCAGGTTGTTTCCTGAATATAGCTCGTGATCTGGCCAGAAAGAACCTGCCCCGATTGCTGTTTAAATTGATTGGTGTTTTGTTCCACTCTTCTGTTAAACTCATCGTACGGAACTTTTTCGCCGTTTACTACGGCAAGTTGATTGCTATCGTCCTTAAAAAAAGAACCACCTGATCTTACAACCTCGCTTACAATAAAAGCAAGAAGCGCAAACCCAATAAAGAATGCGAGAATTTTCCCCATCCGTTCGCGCAAGAAACCCATTATACCCATATACTTCTGTAATTATAATATTCTTTTAAAAGAGGGCGCAAGATACAATTTTTAGCAAAATTCTATAACACAAAATTTTCCTGAAAAAAACAACATTATTGTGTCACTTTTTCATCAACGTGAAAGATGCCATTGCTACTCTTTAATGTTGGGTGCAGAAAAGCATCATCGCTTTCAAAACTCACCCCGTTCATTATGTTGCCACCGCTCATTGTTATTTCTACAGGCTTGTGCGAGTAAACTTTTTTTGTAGCCTGATCCCAGTAAAGTTCGTCTGATTTATAAGTTTCGCCCTTGGCATTGGTTGCCACTACATTTTTATGAAACTCAATCAGCTTTTGCTCATCGTAGAAAATGCCCGTATCTGCAACAATATTGCCCGATTCCTTTTGAGTTTCCTTATCGTAAAGTATAACCTTTACTCCTTTCGGCATTATCTTATAAGGTTTTTTTGTTTGATACTGCAACATTAGCGGGGCTAAAAGATGCAGCTTTACCCTTGCAGAATCGCTCATGATAAGGTCTACCCCGGTTGTTGGCTCAACAATTACCCCGGTTTCTGTAGATGAAATCTCTTTAACTTTATTGAGATCGTTTTCGCAGGAGGTTATAAACAAGGCAAGCAGGGGCAATAACAGCAGGCCTGCGCCTTTCCTATATTTTACCCTGCTATACATTATCGTGCTTAGTCAAACTTATACTTGCGGAACCACCTGTCATTTAAGATAAAGCCTAAATGCAAGTTAACATAGTTTTCTTTTACCAACCCATTTGCCAATGTACCACGCTGACCGATCTCTGCCGAGATATTGATCTTATAAAAACTAAGGTTATCACCAGATGTGCGCAAAGGCAAACCTAAACCAGCGGTAACCGCATATCTTTTTATCCGGCTGTTATTAATGGTCATGTAGGTTTCATCGTAAAGGGCTCCAATACGGTAATCAACAGTGGCCAGGTAATTACGGATGGTTGCGATATTGGGCGTAAATTGCGCACCAACATTAATGGTACGGCTGTTTTCTAATCCCTGGTTTACACCGGCTATACTTAAATCAGACCATTGCCCCATAGAATAATCAGCACCAACCAAAAACTTACCGTCGTCCTGGAATGATACACCGAAACGGTTTATCTGTGGCAGTTTCAGCTTCCCTTTAGGATCTGTTTGATTTCTAACACTATCAACAGCAATATTTGCATTGCCCTTGGCATCGTTAGTATACTGGCTTACAATGTAGCTGGTTTGCGTGTTAAGCTTTGAACCTGCCGATGCCGAGTAGCCTAAGATGAGGTGTTTAGTTGGCGAAAAATCAAAAGAGTATTGCAAACCGTAATCATAATTTAAACCGCCTATAGCATTACTTTTTTCTGTACGGGTATTTACAAAACCGGCTAAGCCAGGAGTTTCTACAGTGCTGATATCTTTAAGGTTACCAAATATGTAGGATACGTTACCGCCCAACAATAAATGTTTGCCTATACCAAAACCATAACCGATGTATGATTTTGACAAACCGCCATCACCGCTGTAATTGTAGTTGGTGGTGTTGGTATCTATCCCGGTACCGTTGCCTAATTTACTAACCGATTTTGAATAGTTAAACCCGCGTTCGCTATATGGTAACAAACCAAAGCTTAATGCAGAGTGTTTGGTAACCGGGATACCAAAAGCAACGTGGCTAAGCCTGAAATTGCTACTAGTTTGGCTGGATTGACCGGTTTGACTTAAGCTGGAAAAATTGGTATAAACGCCCACATCTATAACAGTGAGATTGATAGCACCGTACGAGGCCGGATTGATAACGTTTATGTTGTTAAATAAACTGATTTTGTTTGTAGCCACTCCAATGCCACCTAAACCCAGGTTTTGAGGCATCAATTGCGGATCGATATCGCCCAAACCAAATCTTGAATACGGAGAGCTGGTGGTAGATTGTGCATTTGCTGCAAATACAATAACAGCAGAAAATAGAAGTGTTAAAAAAAACCTGGTATATTTAATCATTATGCTTTTGTATAGCTGCGTTTAATCCTTTTAAAACCAAATATGGTTCATTTTTTATGTAGGGGGCAAAGATGCTATTTTTTAACAGCGTATCAAAAAAAATACTGTCGCCCCCGCTCAGTACTATATTTAGTTGGTTATTAATGGCTTTATAGCTTTCAATAAACCCCGTTAGCTCGTATTTTATACCGTTTTGCACCCCCGAACGTATAGCGGTTTCGGTGTTGTTTCCATACGTCTGGGCAAATGCTGCGTCGGCTTTTATAAGTGGTAAACCGGCTGTATAATTATTAACAGCCTTATAACGCATATTTAAACCCGGCGATATACTGCCACCAAAATAATTACCGCCGGCATCAACATAATCATAGGTTATGCAGGTGCCCCCTGCAATAACCAGGTTGTTTTGACCGGGGTATATATGGCTTGCTCCTATCACGGCTGCCATTCTATCGGTACCAAGTGTTTCGGAGGTTAAATAATGGTTGCGTATTCCGCTGCTCATGCTATTATTAAAATTAACGAGCGGCACCTGTGCTCCCAACCCTGTTTGCCAGGGTTCTACCTTTTTTTTAACCGACGATACTATTGCCCTGTTAACCTTATAATCCTTTAATAGCTTATCGAGCCTGGTAGTATCTACATCTTCAAACTGTTCAACCGTAAGCAGCGCATCCAGTTTAAAAACAGCGATTTTTGTAAATGTGTTACCAATATCGATAACAAGGTTGGTCATCAGGCCCTAACTATTGATAATATAGATTCAAAAATAGCCAATCCATCCTCGTTAGCCAATAAAGCATCAGCCGCACGCTCGGGGTGAGGCATTAAGCCAAACACGTTACGGGTGGCATTGGTAACACCGGCAATATTTTCAATAGAGCCGTTCGGATTTGAATCCTGGGTGATATTACCTGCCTCATCGCAATAACGGAACATTATCTGATCGTTATCATTTAACCTTTTGATCACATCGGCACTGGCAAAGAAATTACCCTCGCCATGGGCGATAGGAATTTTATAAGCCTGATCCTGCTCCAAACCTGCGGTTAGCAATGATTGGGTTGTTTGTGGTTTTAGGTAAATGTTACGGCAAATAAACTTGCGGTTGGTATTGTGCAGCAAAGCGCCATCTAATAAACCGGCTTCGGCCAATATCTGGAAACCGTTACAAATACCCATAACGTAACCGCCTTTTGCAGCAAACTGAATAACCTCCTGCATAATTGGCGAAAAACGGGAAATAGCACCAGAGCGAAGATAATCGCCGAATGAAAAACCACCGGGTAAAACAACAAAATCAACACCTTGCAAGTCATGGTCTTTATGCCATAATTTTACTACCTGCTGACCCATTATTTTTTCTAATACATATATGATGTCTTCATCACAGTTAGAACCGGGGAATATAACTACGCCAAATTTCATTTGAATTGTTTTTTGTGTAAGTTTTTATGAAGCTATAACAGCCGTTTGCTTTGTATAAATAGCAGCCAATTATGGTTTCACGTTACAAAACTAATATAACCGCCGAAATTTGGACGAATGTAAAAGTTAAAATTTGTTAAACTGAAAGTAGATAATGCTGATTAGCAGCAATAAATACAGTGTTTCGTAAAACCATTTTTTGCCCGCATATAAAAAATAGTAGGCAAAAAACACTGCGGCGGGCACTATACACAACAAAAAGTGGTTGATGTGGAATGACGCGTTAACATAAAACGAGAACGCGGTTATCAGAAAAATAAAAAATAAAAGCTGAAAATATTTTCGAATCTGCACGTAGCTTTTAAAGAAATTTTGCTGCAATTTAAAAAAACAGAATACCAATATCAATACAACAGGTATTAGCAGCAGATAATTCCAGGAGTTTATGCTGATGTGATCGGGAAATTTTTTACCTAAGGGAAGCCAGATACGATAAAAATTATTGATCCTGTCGTTAAGATAATAAAACACAGCCAAAAAGAAAAATATGGTTCCGTAACCCAAAACTCCGGCTATCCACTCGCGCCAGTTAAAGGGCTTAAATAACATAAGCGCTATCCAGATGATCAAAAACAGATAAATAAAAGGGAAATATACGATCGAACCCAGCGCCACTATCATCCCTACATCATAGGAAATTGATTTTGCATCTTCGCCTTTATACAAGCTCATGAGCTTAAACAGCATCCACAACAATAAAAAATTACAGATAAGCGGCGCACTCAATATTAAAAATGGAGAAAACAGGCCCGACAACGTTACATACATTAACGCCGGCAAAAACGTTGGCTTGCCTAATAAATTATAGTGGTTTATTAAATAGTTAAGTAGCAAAGCCTGAGCCAATACCAATACCGCAGCCAACAATATATTTAACCCCGGCGATAGGGCATACTCATACGCTACGGGCACCAGCAAGCGTGCAAATGGCTCAACAAATACAAATTCAAGCTTATCGGGTACGTGTATAAGGTAGCCCACCCGGGTAAGCAACAGCACAAGCACCAGCCACAAAACATTCAAAGGATTAAAAGACCGGAAAACCTGGATCATAGTGGGCGATAATTTGCGGCGGTAAAATTAGTACAAAAAGCCAAAAGAGTGGTAACAGCTGGAAGCTTAAATAGTCTCTAGGTTATTGCTGACATAGTTTAAGTATTATCACCTCGCGTACTGCTTTACCAGCTTATCAACTATCTGCGCGGTTTCATCCGGAAAATCAACGATGATCTTTTTATCGTCGTTGATCCATTTATTTAGATGCCCGCCAAATGCATCATTGATCTCGGCCACCACCGGTACCCCTAATTTTGATGCAGATAACGCATTGCATTGTTGCTCGTACTGCCCTTTCATGGGTATCATCATCACCTTCTTTTTCAGAAATAACGCCTCGGCAGGGCCTTCAAAGCCACCACCGGTAAGCAAACCTTCGCAGCTGGCCAGGCTTTTATTAAAGGCTTCGTTATTTACCGGGAAGATCTCCACATTGCCCGATTGGAAGGGCGTTTTCTGTCGCTTAGAAAAGACCTCCCATTTCACATCTTTTACAGCGCCCAGGTGTTTCAACAGCGTTTTATCATCGTAGGCCGGCAAATAAACGCTGTAGTGGCCCAGGTTACTGGTTTCCATCTGCCGAATTTCGCTACGGATAACCGGGGTATTTATAAAACTATCGTAACGCTCAAAATGAAACCCAACATGATAAGTGGTAGGCGAATAATTTCTTAACAACCACTGTGCAAACGGGTCTTTTTTTGCCGGTCGGGGCGTATTGGGCGATACAAATGAACATTGATGACTTAACGATACCGACGGCACCCGTTGAAATTTACAAGCCCAGGCACTTACCGGCTCAAAATCATTTATAACCAGATCGTACTGCTTTAGTGGCAGGTGGCGCAAATCGTGCTGAAACTGGCGTAGGTTCATAATTTTCCAGGTTGCCCAGTTATCAACCCCACCGTTGGTGCCAAACACAAAACTAACCCCATGAAACCGGTACTTTAGGGGCTGCGATAACGACACCTCGGCCTCGGTGCCACTCACCAGCAGGTCAACCTCGCCATACTGCTGTAACAAAGGCACAATTTCGCGGGCCCGGCTTATATGCCCGTTGCCGGTTCCCTGTATGGCAAACAATATTTTCATGTATGAGATAAGAGTCAAGAATTAAGAGCCAGGAATCAAGACAAATAATCCCTTTGTAGCCCTCTCCATGCCCTTTAATTTAATTATGGGGTCAAGTTAATAAACAAATCGGTATTTGTAATAGCGCTTTGTTTGAAAGTATACTTTGCAACATTTTAACAGAGGAGCTATCATGCATCTAAGAAGTATGATACCAGCTACTTCCCCTATTCCGTTTCCTGCCTAAATCTGTTCAACAGATTTTTTACATCCATTTTGGCGTCCAGGTCTTCGGCGTCGGTTTTATCATCTTCGTCGGCGTCGGTTTTAAAGTCATCTGGGTTGTATTTAAAGATGGTCCAGTTACCGTTTTGGTATTCGAGCGAGGTGAGGCTCTCTACCCAATCACCAGAGTTTAGGTAAAGTACCGAACCTGTTTTATCGGTGTTTTCTACCTGCCTGATCTCGGCATGGTGAATGTGGCCGCATATTACGTATTGGTAGTTTTTATCAACAGCAAGATCGGCAGCTGTTTGCTCAAACTGATTAATAAATTTTACAGCTTCTTTAAAGCTGGCTTTTACCTTTTGCGAAAAACTCATTTTTTGCCTGCCCATGGCGGTTAACAGCCAATTGGTCATACTATTGATGAGTATCAGCGTATCGTACCCAACGGCGCCCAATTTAGCCAGCCATTTGGAGTGCTGCATGGTAACGTCAAATACATCACCATGAAATATCCAGGCCTTTTTACCATCAATATTTAATACTACTTTGTTGAGCAGTTGGAACGAGCCAAGATCAAAATCGGCAAATTTACGCAGCATCTCGTCGTGATTACCGGTGAGGTAATATACCGGGATGCCCTCCGTAACAAATTTAAGAATACGGCGTACCACTTTCATATGCGCCTCTGGCCAATACGATTTGCTGAACTGCCATATATCGATAATATCGCCGTTGAGGATCAATATTTTGGGCTTAATGCTTTTTAAATATTTAAGCAATTCTTTTGAATGACACCCATAAGTACCAAGGTGCACATCCGATATTACTACAATATCTACTTCACGTTTTGCCATTAAAAATAGGGGGTTAATTGCTCTGTCGGCAGGTTTTGCCGGTTATTGATTTTTAAAGAAATACAAAACAAACGATTATTCGTCGTCTTCGTCTTCATTAACGGTTAATTCATAAGGGCTGATATAAAAGATGCATACCAACAGCAGCAGCGCTATAACAACCAAATAAGCGTACTCAAAATTCATCATTATGATTTTTACAAATATCAGAAAGCTAACATTATCATACTGTTAAGACTCTGTTAAATGTAAAAGGTTTCACAACTATGGTAAATTTATTTTTATCCTGTTCAGTTGCTTCAAATGATGCTCCAGGTGTATGCGGATAAACCTGAACCACTGCCTGGCATTAAGCATGCCCAGCCTTGGATGCTTGTACCTGCTTGCTGCCGACGACGCGTTAATAAGCGGCGTAATAGTATCCATACGCATGCGGCATTTGATGATCATGTTTTTGGCTTCTTCTTTACTGATCTTAACGGCAGGCATTTTTTGGTTAACAACAGCAGGTGCATTAACCTTTGGAAAACAGCCCAGCAACAAGAAAATACGCCCCGCCCAGGTAGGCCCATCCTTAGTTGGCGGGCAATTGCCATGCACGCACCTTTCCAACGCGATAGAGGACCCTAAAGTAGCCTGCAATATATGGCTGTAAACCTCGGCGTAGCTCCAGCCTCCTACAGGCGGGGTTTCGGTAAACCTATCGTCGGGAATTGTATCCAGTTGTCCGCGGTAGCTATCAAGGGCGGCGTTAATGGCCCGGCGTTCTTTGGCAATGCTCATAAATTAAAGTTAGCGCTTTTAAACAATGTAGCATTAAATAATACAATTGTGTTCTTTTTTTGTATTTATCATCCCATCAAAATATCTCCATCAAATCTCTCAAATGCGTTATTTGCATTGGCACATCAGCTGGCTTTGGCGCGTTGAAGGGATTAAAATAAATGGCATCCATACCAAAACCCAATGCGCCGTAAATATCTGCTTCCAGGCTATCGCCTATCATTACGCTTTCCACTGTTGCGGCCCCGGCTAAATCAATTGCATGTTGAAATATAGCTTTATCGGGTTTATTAACACCCACATCCTCGGATATAATGATGTTTTGAAAATACTGCGCCAGGTTGCTGCCCGCCACCTTTATCCGGGTAGAATCTTTAAAGCCATTAGATATCAGGTGCAGGGTATATTTTGATTGCAGGTAAGCCAAAGTTTCGTGCGCATGCGGAAACAGGTTTGTTTTTGTTGGGCAGAGTTTTACATAAGCATCTTCAAAATCAACCGGCATTAAATCGGGGTGCAAACCCAGATCTGTAAAGGTGCGCTTAAAACGGGCATCGCGCAATTCGTCTTTAGTAATTTTCCCTACGTGATATTGCGCCCAAAGCTGATGATTATTGCGGGTATAGGTTTCAATAAACAAACTGGCCGATTCCAGGCCAATATCCTGTAACTGATGAATTTGGTAAAGCTCGTGCAAAGCCTCCTCCGCATTTTTATCAAAATCCCAGATGGTGTGATCGAGATCAAAAAAAATATGTTTTTTAAGGCCGGATCGAGGATGTTCTGTATCGAAGTTGTTTTTCATCTTAGAGTATAGCTTGGAGCATGCCGAGGTACAAAAAGCTACAATGTACTATTGCATAGCCGCTATGCAAAGTTCGGCATTTGATACTTTGCAATAGTTCTGAAATGACATTTTTTATTCTGCTATAACTATTACCTTACCGATCAGGATATTAAAATAACCATCAACAATATCGCGGCTCCGCTAAAATGCGGGTACTCGGTTCTCAGGAGTTTTAAGGCAGCAGTAATTTGATTTTCTACCGTACGTTTTGAAATATTAAACTTTTGAGCAATTTCATCATTACTTAAATTTTGCACCCTGCTTAACCAAAAAATTTGCCGGCACCGTGGAGGTAGCTGTTGAAGTACTGCAGATAGTTTGGTCTCCAGGTCTTCATAATTCAGCTTGCCAACGCTATCGTTAAATACCGCGAGATCATCTTTATCGGTAAACTGATCTATATACTCAACAATATTTACCCGGGCGGCCTTTAACTGCTTATAAACATGGTACCTTGAAGCGGCACGTATATAGCTTTGAAAGTTTAAAATATTAACCGATTTTCTCTTTTGCCATAGCTCCACAAAAACATCGTGGGTAATTTCTTCGGCCGCAGCAGCATCCTTTAAATAATAACTGGCTGTTTTATAAAGCTTACGCCAATACCTGTTATACAGAACTACAAAAGCTCTGGAATTATCTGAGACAACGGCGTCCCATAATTCATTGTCAGTAAGTTTATTGGCCATAATTGGTTCGATAAAAGTAGAAAATATATATCACTTACAAATGTCATTTATACATAAAAATTCTTTTTGCAAAATATTTGATTTCCTATGTGTGTTGTGCTCAACTTTTTAACACTATATATCTAAAGGGCAAAATCTCATTTCCCCCAACCAATTAAATGACACCGGAAGAATACATATTGTTATATGAAAAATTCGTATCAGGCCACTGCACGCCCGGCGAAGAAAAACAACTGATGGAATATCAGGATGCATTTGACTTACAGGAAGATGTGCACAACATAAGGTTATCAAAAACCGACCAGGTATTAAGAAGAAGCCTATATAGCCGTATTAATCAATCGGTAAGCAACAGTAAAACAAGGCATCTTAACTCGTCCTGGTGGTGGGCAGCTGCCGTCTTACTCCTCTCAACCGGCATCGGCATCGTGTTTTTTAAACAAAATAAAGCACAGACTATTGTTAATAACAAAGTGGGGCAAAACTTGCATAAGCCTATCCTACCTGGTAAAAACACGGCCATTTTAACCCTATCAAACGGGACTAATATTGTTTTGGACGATGCTAAAAATGGCGTATTGGCCAAATCTGGTAAAGCCGAGATCAAAAAATTGAAAAACGGTTTAATAGCCTATACCGACGATGATACAAAAGCAAACGAAGCCGCGCTAAATACCATTACCATACCCAGGGGCGGCCAATATGCTGTTATGCTACCCGATGGAACAAACGTTTGGCTAAACTCGCAGTCGTCGCTCACTTACCCCGTGGCGTTTAATGGCGCAGAAAGAAACGTGACCTTAAAAGGCGAGGCCTATTTTGAAGTAGCAAAAAATAAACAACACCCCTTTATTGTACACACCTATGGTGTAAGTGTTAAAGTATTGGGCACACATTTTAATGTATCTGCTTATAATGATGATAATGAGGTAAAAACAACCCTTCTCGAAGGCTCGGTAAGCCTTACAAAAGGCCATTCATCTGCTTTGCTGATACCCGGGCAACAAGGAATTGCATCATCCCAACAGGATAAAATTATAACCAAAACTGTAAATGTTAACCAGGCCGTGGCCTGGAAAATGGGGTATTTTATTTTCAGAGACGATAACATTGGCGATATTATGAAAAAAGTGGCCCGTTGGTACGATGTGGAAGTTGAATATAAAGGCACGCCACCCACCAAAACCTTCGGGGGCACCTATGCTAAAGGTAAAGACATTAACGAATTACTTAATGGCCTTGAATTAACCGGATTGATACATTTTAAAATTGAAGGAAGGAGGATAATCGTTATGAATTAACCATTATTTAAATAACGGTTACCTAAAAAATATACCAGGAGCGTTTCGACCGCCCCTGGTACTAAGCCAGGTAACTATATCAATTGTGAGACAACCTTTTATAAATTAAACCTAACATTCAAATGTATAAAATATTTACTGAATCAAAGTTCAGGCGGCATAATCATGCCCTGTTAAAATTTATCCGTATAATGAAACTATCCTTTGCTTTTATCCTGCTGGCTATTATGCAGGTTAGTGCAACCACTTACGCGCAGAAGGTAAACCTTGAAGTACAAAAAGTGCCACTCGAAGATGTGCTTTTTACTTTACAGCAGCAAAGCGGATACGACTTTATTTATAGCTCCACCCTTATCAAAAAGGCTGCACCTATATCATTATCGTTAAAAAACGTAACTGTTATGCAGGCTCTGGATAAGATATTTTCAGATCAACCATTGATCTATCTCATCCATAAAAAAACAATAACCATAAAAGAAAAGCCCGAGGCTGTTAACGTTAGTGTGCTCACTATAAAAGGTAAGATTAGCGATAGTAATGGATTACCTTTTCCGGGCGTAAACATTCAGGTTAAAGGTAGCCAGGCTGGCACGGTGAGCAACACCGATGGTGCATACAGTATTAATGTACCCAATGGAAGTGCCGTACTTGTTTTCAGCTTTGTTGGTTTTATAAAGCAGGAAGTAGCTGTTGGCGATAAAACTCAGATCAATGTTACCTTGCTGGAAGATAAAAAGGCATTAAACGAGGTTGTGGTAACAGGTTACAGCACGCAAAGCAAACATACCCTTACCAGCGCCATCGTATCTGTAAAAGGCGACGAAATGACAAAAAGGGTTGCAACCGATCCATCATCGTTATTGCAAGGCCAGCTTCCGGGCTTATCGGTTGTGCAAAACTCGGGCGAGCCAGGCAACGAGAATGTTCAGCTACGGATAAGGGGCGTTGGTACGTTCAGTAGCGCGGGTACCAATCCGTTGATAATTGTAGACGGGCTCCCCGGCGACCTTAGTGTTATCAATCCAAACGATATCGAATCGGCTACTGTATTGAAAGATGCCGCCGCCGCTACCATCTATGGTTCGAGGGGTGCAAATGGCGTAGTAGTTATTAAAACCAAAAAAGGAAAGGCGGGAGCCGTTCAGTTATCTTATAATTACAATATAGGCTTTGCCACGCCCACCAGGCTACCCAAGCTGATCACCAACTCGGCCACCTATATGTCATTGCTAAACGAAGCAGAGGCAAATTCCGGTAATGCGCCAATTTACACACAAGACCAGATAAATCTTTACCAAAACGCTACAGATCGGGTAAAATATCCTAATCACGATTGGCTTAAAGATATGTTTAGCACCGCTACCGTGCAAAACCACTACTTAAACCTTACAGGTGGTAACGATAATACAACTTACAGCCTGGGTTTGGGTCTTACCGATCAGCCGGGTACTATGAAAGGCTTTGATTATAAAAAATATACACTTAGCCTGGGCCTTAATTCAAAGGTGAATAAAAGAGTTACACTGGGTACAAACTTCCAGGTGCGTTATGGCGATAGGGCATTCCCTAATGATAACGCTACAGACCTTTACATTTCAACCCTGGCTCAATCTCCTTTATACCCGGCCCAAACAGCCGATGGCCTTTGGATAACAAAAGCTTACGATAAAGAACTTGGCAATAAAAACCCTGTGTTAACATCAACCATATTAACGCACAACCCCAACTATTATGGGCAGGGAAACATTTCGTTAGATGTACAGATAACAGATGCCTTGAAATGGGAAAACCGCGCCGGATTAAGTTTTGATGTCGACAAAAATAAAACCTTCAAGCCGGTAGTTCCGGAGTATTTATACAGCGACCTTTCATTCTATCGCAACGCAGATATAGGCACGCCGGGAATGACTTCAACAGAAGCAGATGAGATTCACTCTACCGCCTACAGTCAGTTAAATTTTCATAAATCATTTGGCAGGCACGATATTACTATACTTGGTGGTGCACAGCAGGAGGTTGACAATGTTAGTAATCTAAGCGCTTTCAGAACAAACTACCCTACAAACGAATTATCAGAGATCGACGCGGGTTCGCTAAACGGGGCAACCAACGGAGGTACATCTGCCCAGTGGGTAGTTAACTCGTACTATGGTAATGCCAATTATAGTTTTAATGATAAATACCTTTTAGGCGCCAGCGTAAGGTACGATGGCTCATCGCGCTTACCTAAAGATTCGCGCTGGAAATTGTACGAAGCATTTTCGGCCGGATGGCGCTTATCGCAGGAAAGTTTTCTGAAAGATGTGGCCTGGATAAATGATCTTAAGATCCGCGGGTCATGGGGTAAGCTGGGCAATCAAAATATAGGTACCTACCCTTACCAGGCAGCCTTATCGCAAAGTACTTATGCCTTTAACGGCACTATTGCAAACGGTTTTCAGGCCAATCAGCTGGTTGATCCAAACCTTACCTGGGAATCGACAAGGATGACCGATATAGGTATCGACCTTACGGCCTTTAACAATAAGCTTACCTTTACGTTTGATTGGTTTAATAAATACACCTACGATATTTTACGCCAATCGCAAGTGCCGCTGGCGCTGGGCGTAAACGCTCCAATTGTAAATAACGGCGCGGTAAGCAACAAGGGGCTGGAGTTTAGTTTACACTACCAGAACCGCGTTACAGATAAGTTTACCTACTACGCCACAGCCAATTTCCAGGCTTACCGCAACAAACTGGTATCATTTGGCGCGCCCGAAATTGGCGGCCCCGATCAGCAAACCATTATGCAAAACGGGTACCCTATAAACTCGTTTTACCTTTATACCATGGATGGTATTTTCCAAAACCAGGCAGAGATAGATAAATCACCAGATCAATCTTCATTGGGCGGTGTACCTACACCGGGCGATATCAAATATAAAGATATCAATGGCGATGGTAAGGTTGATGCCAAAGACCGCAGCATACAGCCCGGCCAGTACCCTAAGTTTGAATACTCTTACACCATGGGTGCTACTTATGGTAATTTTGATGCCACCATACAATTGTATGGCTCATACGGCAATAAACTGTACCTCTACAAATGGGGAGTTGATCCATTTGCACAAGGTGCCGCGCCAACTACAGATTGGCTGAACCGTTGGACGCCTCAAAACCCATCCAACACCATGCCTAAAATTTACATGGGCTTTTACGGATATCCTAAAATTACCAGCGTACAATCAACCTATCACCTGTACAATGCCAGCTTTATGCGCATTAAAAATGTACAGTTGGGTTATACCTTCCCGGCAAGGATGATTAGCGGAGTGAGATCGCTCCGCATTTTCGCATCAGTTGATAACCTGGCATTGTTTACACCGCTTAAGCAGGGTGCCGATCCCGAAAGGCAGGATATTAACAACAGGCCCGATGCCTGGTATGGCTTTGCCGGCTACCCGCAAAACCGTACTTACACATTTGGCGCATCCGTTCAATTTTAATTAAAAAACAATGAAAAAACATATCATGATATTTATTGCAGCTGTGATTTGCTTCGCATCCTGCAAAAAGCTGGATCTAACTCCTCCGGATAAATTATCAAACGCCACATTCTGGAAAACTCCTGCAGATGCCGACCTGGCCCTTACCGGTATTTATGCAACCCTTTATGGGCAAAACGGGCAAATATCCACCTACGCGCCTATGTGGTACGAAAACTTTAGTGATGATTCGTACACTCAAAATAACCAGGCAGGCGCCCAACAGGCGCTTATTGCGGGGCTAACCCCTACCAGCGGAGGTTTTATAGGCGACGGTGGTAGTAGTTTATACATTAATGCTTATAAAGGCATAGCGGCAAGCAATACTTTTTTGGCCAATGTAGATAAAGTATTAACCGGCGATAAGCTAAATGAGTATAAAGGAGAAGCCTATTTTATACGAGGCTTTAACTACTTTTTATTGGCAGAAACCTATGGTAACGTCCCGGTTTTAACAGCCGACCCTATCACATCTGATTTTAAGACCAAGGTGAGTAAATCTACACGTGCGGATGTATTAAAACAGGTAGAAGCCGATCTTACACAGGCTATAGCATCCCTGCCAGATCAAAAGTATACCAATGGGCACGTGGTAAAGGCATCAGCCCAGGGTATAATGGTAAGAATGTTGCTGTTTGAAAAAAGATATGCAGATGCGGCGGCCATGGCCAAAACGATTATTGATGGCGGTCTGTTTTCGTTAAACAATAATTACCCATCAAACTTTTACAAACCCGATCAGCAAAGCAGTCCCGAAATTATGTTTTCAGTACAATTTCAAGCTCCTACTATTCCGCATCCAAACTCGCTTACTATGATCCTGATATTGGCCGGCTATGTTGATTTACAAGGCACGCAGGATATGATAAACGAATATGAAGCGAACGACCCAAGAGAAAAAATGACCTTCTTTTTCCCTGGAGATACCCCAGCCCAGGGGTGGCCATTCCCCGGCACGGTTGGTAAACCAGGTGTTAATAACTGGACTGCCGGCTTTTACCCTTCAAAAAAATGGCTCGACCCCAAACTTGTTAATCCGCAACCAGGTTTACTTGACGACCAGGATTATGTTTGGTTACGTTATGCCGATATTAAGCTGATGTATGCCGAAGCGCAGAATGAAGCTGTTGGCCCCGATGCCAGTGTTTACCAACAAATTAATGAAGTACGTGCAAGGCCCGGCGTTAATATGCCCGCTTTACCTGCTGGTTTATCACAGGCAGATATGCGCACTAAAATACAGCACGAGCGGAGAGTAGAATTTGCATTAGAAGGCCTACGCTATTTCGACCTGCGCAGATGGGGAATGGCTACAACCAAACTTAATGGCTTTATCCAAAATCCATTAATGCCGGCAACCAAAACTATTTACAAAAACAACTTCGACTTTTGGCCTATACCTCAACCTGAGATAGACAGGAACGCACCTGTATTGATACAGAATGATGGCTATTAGGCTTATATTTTTTACGTAACCTATGCTTATTACCAGAGAGGCTGCCCCGAAAGGGACCAGCCTCTCTTTTTTTAACTAAAATATATCATTTTAAAAGTGAAACTAAATCAGAAACGGCGACGCCTTCTTTAACATCACTGAAAACAATTAGATATTAAAAATCTAACATCTAAATCTCGAGATCGCTTTTTCACACCTTCTCCCCAAATGCCAGATCGCCGGCGTCGCCCAGGCCGGGTACAATGTAAGCCTTGCTGGTCATTTCCTCGTCAATCGCGCATATCCATAGTTTTGCTTTGGGCAGGTTTGCACGTACATGTGCTATGCCAACTGTGCTGGCAATTACGGCGGCAATATGCAATTCTTTTATCCGGTACTGGGCCTGTAATTCTTTACAAACCGATACCAGGCTTTGGCCGGTTGCCAGCATGGTATCGCACAAAATGAGGATCTTATCGTCGAGGTTGGGCGTAGAGATATGATCAACCTGGATATTGAAATCCCCTCCCCTTTTTACCTTACGGTAAGCGGTTATAAACGCCGATTCGGACTGATCGAAATAATGCATAAAACCTTGATGAAAGGGTAATCCGGCCCGCAGGATGGTACCTAATACAGGCTGATCTGCCGGTACGTTAATATTGGCTATTCCTAAAGGTGTTTGTACATCTTTAGGTTCATAATGCAACGTCTTGCTCAGTTCGTACGCCAAAATTTCGCCCAGTTTTTCCTGGTTACGGCGAAAGCGAGCTTTATCCTGTTGAATTACAGCATCACGTAACTCGGCCAAAAACTGGTTGGCAATGGTATTGGTTTTATTGAGGACGAAAATCATGCTTAAATTTAAATCTTTTTAACCGAAAGCAAGACGATTAATTTGGGATTAAAGCACAGTTAATTATTTCTTCACAAAGCGGTTTACCCCAATGATCAATATTAGGATAACTATTTACTTTTAAGCATTTGTCTACATACTAACCAATCACTCAAAAAAATAGTTTGATGCAACAATAAAACAAACCGCGGGGGGCAAATGTTATCTCCCCATTCACTCCGATTAAAATAGAAAATCAAATGAAAAAATTTTACATTCCCTCACTACTGGTATTATTAATGACTGTTTTAAACAGTTGCGCGGTTATCGGCGGCATTTTTAAAGCAGGTGCTGTTGTGGGCATCCTGGCGGTAGTTGTTGTTATCGCCATCATCATCTGGATAGTTTCTATGTTCCGCGGTAAAAGCTAATAAGCCGGTAGAAAAATGACTGTACAGCAATTTAAGGGGATGCCATTTTATGTAAAACTGGCATCCGTATTATTCAGCCTCATTGCATTGGTATACATTGTGATAGTGGCTAAGGAAATTCTATCACCACTGATATTTTCTTGTTTATTTTCCATCCTGCTATTGCCTTTCGCGGCTTTCCTGGAAAACAAACTGCGCCTGCCCCGCAGCGCGGCTTCTATGCTGGCCGTATTAAGCCTGTTGGCCTGTATTGGTGGCTTGCTGTATGTAATTGGCACGCAGGTATCAAGTTTAGCCAGCGATTGGCCACAGTTTCAAGACCAGCTGCATAAATCGCAAAACGATATCATGGATTGGATTCGGTCCAGCTTTCATGTAACCAGGCACAAGCAGCTAACTTTTGTGGCCAACACCACCGATAAGGTGGTAGCTTCGGGCGGTTCGGTGGTAGGGGCAACTTTATTATCCCTATCGTCCATCCTGCTGTTTTTGGTATTTACGTTTATCTATACTTTTTTCTTTTTGCTTTACCGCAAACTTATCATGCGCTTTCTGGAGTCGGTTTTTGGCGACGAAAATAAACTTATGGTACATGATATTATTGAAAAGGTGCAGTTTATTATCCGCAAGTACATCATCGGCCTGCTTATAGAAATGGCCATTGTAGCAACCGTGGTAAGTGTTGTTTTTATGATGCTGGGTGTAAAATACGCCATATTACTGGGGCTTATCACCGGCTTATTTAACATCATTCCTTATATCGGCATTTTTACCGCGTTGATCGTTAGCTCGGCGGTAACGTTTGCCACAGCGCCGGCACAAAGCACCGTAATTTATGTGATGATAACTTTGGTAGTTACCCACCTTATTGATAGTAACGTGCTGCTGCCGGTGATAGTGGGTTCCAAGGTGAGGATAAACGCGCTTATCACAGTATTGGGAGTTATTATTGGCGAAATGGTTTGGGGTATCCCGGGCATGTTTCTGTCTATCCCCGTTATTGCTGTACTAAAAATTATTTTCGACAGGGTAGAAAGCCTGAAACCCTGGGGCATCATTTTAGGCGACGAAGAACATAAACAAAACCGGCTGGCAAAAAAGGTGGTGGTAAAAGATGAACCGGCGGAAACTACAGAATAATAAAGAACCCGGCAAGTGATGAGTGTTCTCATCACGTTGTATCCTACTCCAGGCTCTTTACGCCTCCTTGAAGAAAAATGCTATTTTTATTGAGTATTAAAATGCCCCTTCCGTAATTTAATTACAAAAGGGGCATTTCAATATCCGGCACACTCGTTTATTTACTATATTGCTCGTCGGTAACCTGCTCCATCCAATCTACCGGCGAACCGTTTAGCTTCTCCTGTATGGCTATATGGCTCATTGCGGTGGTAGTAGTTGCCCCATGCCAATGCTTTTCGCCCGGCAAAAAATACACCACATCGCCCTGGCGAATGTCCTGCCTTGCATCGCCATCGCGCTGTACCCAGCCTGCCCCTGCGGTTACAATTAATGTTTGGCCAAACGGATGTGTATGCCAGGCCGTACGCGCACCAGGCTCAAAAGTTACCAATGCCATAGCCACGCGTGAAGGTTCTGGCGGATTGATAAGTGGATCTATCCTTACCGTTCCTGTAAAATATGCTGCGGGGCCTTTGCCCGAAGGTTGTGAGCCGCTACGTATAATTTCCATGTTGTTTCTTTTTTAGTTAAACAAATACTACCGGCTGATGTTCGGACCAATTAATTTTATTTTGCAGCCGGACAATTACCCGGTAATTGCTTTAAAACTAAAAATAGTTATTCTAATAAATAGCATTCAAAGCCCCCGATTGGCAAATATTTGAATAATGTTTGACGGACAAAATCCGTCGCCTTTAAGCCTCAATGTTTTGCCGCAATCTTCCAAGTCAAAATTGATCTCTGTTGACGGCAGATAACAATGTCCGGCAGATGAAAGAAAAAGAGAAGAAAAAAGGAGAAGAAAAGGAGAAGAAAAAGAGAAAAAAAAGGCAATAATAGTTAAAAATCAACCCTTAGCAAGCCAGCTTAAAAATTGAGGTGCTTTCCCTTTGCTTACAATTACCTTTTCGGGAAAGGGCACATTCAGGTTTATAGAAAGCTTGCGGGAGAAAAAGTTGGATACATCTGTAATGGCTTTCCGGCAAACCAGGTATTGCCTGTTTGCCCTAAAAAAGTAATTGCCCGAAATGCGTTCCAGCTCGTCGAGATTTTTATTGGGATAAAAGGTTTTGCCCGAAAAAGTAAGCAGGTGCGTAATTTCATTAGCCAGGTAAAACATGGCTATATCATTCAAATCAACCGGAATGATCTTATCCTGGTGATAAACCAAAACAGAGGCCGCCTTTTGCGTTTCTTTACCTGTAAGCATCTGTATCAGCGCTTCGTATTGCGGTGTTTGATCTGTTGAAAACAGTTGTTTTAGCTGTTTGTACTTTTGGAGCGCAGTATTAAGTGTTTGGCTGGTAAATGGTTTTAGAATGTAATCTATTCCGTTGGCTTTAAACGCATCTAATGCGTACTCATCATAAGCAGTACAAAAAACTACGGGCACAGAAACTAATCCGGCAATAAAAATTTCAAAACTTAGCCCATCGCCCAGTTGAATATCGCTAAAAATAAGATCCGGGGCATCTGCCTTTTTAAAATAAGCTATCCCCTCTTTTACCGATTTTATTTGCACTATATCTACCGGCTCATCCATCAGTTTCCTGATATTCAATTCCAGATCGTCGGCAACCAGGCCTTCATCTTCAATAATTACGATGTTCATCCTTTAATAATTTAATACTTACCGAAAACGAGTTATCTTCTTCCCTGATCAAAATATCATCGCCCGACCATAGGCGGTACCTTTCGGCCAGGTTAGCCAGGCCATAATTGGTTGAAGCTACTTTAATCTTTTTCTTTTGCCGGTTATTGCTTATCACCAGCCAATCATCATGTTGGCTAATGGTTACGGTAAGCGGCTCCTCCCTTGTAAAATTATTGTGTTTAATAGCGTTCTCCAACAATGGCTGAAGCGAAAACGAAGGCAGGTAGTATGTTTTTAACGTTTCTTCGGGCAGTGTTATAATACAATCCAGCGCGGAGCCAAATCTTATGCGCTGCATCTCCAAATAATCGAGCAACAAACTTACTTCATCCTCCAGTTTGGCTACGTTAGATGTATGGTGGTATATAGATGCCCTTAAAAAATTGGCCATGTGCACAAGATAGGTATCAGCAGTTGGCAAATCTTTATGATACAGGGCTTTGAGCGTGTTTAACGCGTTGAACAAAAAATGGGGTTGTATCTGCTGCTTTAGTAATAGGTTGGTAGCTTCGGCATTGGCCGTTTTTAGGCGGGAAAGTTCCAACTCGCTATGCAGTTTATGCTCATATAACAAAACAGAATCGTGCAGAATCATTACCATGGTATTGATAACCACACCAGAGCCTACAAACGCCAGGAACAATTGAATATCCCAAAACGACCAATGTTTATGAGCTACACAAGCAAAAACCGGCCATATAGCAAGGTAGATGAGTATACTTGCTGGAAAGGTTAGCAGGCGCCGGTATAACGTAAACTTTTTTGATCGGATGGGAAACCGCCCGGCCACAATGATCATGAGGCCAACATCAGCATATCCAACCAGCAAAATGCCGGCCATCGTCAACAAGGTGTATGGCAGTACGGGCTCATTAATGCTGTTGCGGGAGATAATGAGATAGAAAATAATGCCAATAATTACCGACAGTAGCCAGCTTAAGCGATTTAAACGTTTTACGGGTAATTTTTCTTGCATATAAACAAATATACTTAATAGCCGGCACCTATTTAAAGATCAACAACCCAAGCGGGCAAAAGCGCCCCTCAACTGTCCCCCAAAAAGAGCGAAAGGGCAAAAGCCTTTGTAAAGCGGGGTACAGCTTATGTAAACAGTATTTTTCAACCTGTTTAGCATAACATTGGGGCGTTACTATGCCCGTTTCACTGGCTTTTAGCAACAGCCTATTGGTGGCGCGGTTACCTTCGGCATTAAATTAATTTTCATTACTATGAAGCTGTCTAAATTTGGTTTATTAAAGTTTTTATACCTTCATGAAACACATATCCTAACGTCATTGCGAGTGACAACCGGGGGTAACCCAGAAAAAACAGTAATGACATCTTAAAAAAGACCGTCCTTGCGAGGAGGTACGACGAAGCAATCCCCAAATTACAGGGCGGATTTGCACAGCTACTCTGTAAGTCGGGGATTGCTTCGTACCTCGCAATGACGGTGGCGATGGGGTTGTGTTTAAAAAAATACATACTGATAATCAATGCTTTGAAAGTATGTCATTATAAGGGAGCACCAGGGTTACCCTGGAAAAAACAGTAATGACGTAATTGCAAACGGGGATTCTTGTAGAGGCGCATCACATGCGTCTCCCGTCAGACAATCGGATTTGCAAGGTTGGATTTGCATGCGTGAGACGCATGTGATGCGCCTCTACGTTT